>CAWDLE010000001.1:0-31430 GCA_963803085.1 uncultured Thermoleophilaceae bacterium
GCGTAGACGCGCTTCAACCCGAGCTCCCTCGCGAACATGGCCTGCGCGATCCCCAGGAGGTCCTCGCGCGGCGCGAGGCGCGCGAAGCTGCGTACTCCCGTCGGGTAGTAGACGCCCGGCTCCTCCTCCTTGCCGAGCCCGCCCGCCTCAACGAGACGGCCGCCGCGGGTCAGCCCGGGGTGGGTGCTCATCGGGCTCACCATCGCCAGCGGGCCATCCGGGGCGCGGTTCAGAATTGGGATCTGGACCGAGCCGCAGTACGAGGACCACGGTCCGATGACCCCGACGAGCTTCGTTGCATGGGCAAAGGCGGTGGCGTTCGAGGCGCACTTCCTGAACTCGAAGCCGCCGGTCTGCGGGGTGGAGACGTCACACGACTGGTAGCCGACGGTGTACTCGCCGGCACGGAAGTCGCGCCGTTCGAGCGCTACGCGGATCGCGTTCTCGAGCGCCCGCGGGTCCGCGCTGCCCGGCCCTTGGAGCGGCAGGTCCGACGCCAGCAGAACGTCTGGGTTCTCCGTCCGCGCAACCACCTGCCCGCAGGTGGACGCTGTAAGGGCGCCGTCGGTCGTGCCGCCTGCGACGCTCACCCACGCCGCGTCCGCGCCGGCGGCGAGCGCCTGCGGCGCGCCGATCGCGGTCCTCGCCGTGACTCGGTTCGTCCGCGGATTTATCCGCGAGACCAGGCCGTCCGCGTAGTTCGCGGTCCAGAGCGCTCCCTCCCCGAATGAAACGAAGCTGACGCCCACTCCGACGTCGATCGTCCTCCACCTCGGCGGCCGCCCGGGCTCGATCCTCCAGACGAGGCCCTGGTCGCTCGTCGCGACCCACACCGAGCCCGCGCCGACCGCCACACCGCGCGCCCCGTCGGCGCCTATCGGAATTGTCCGCGTGACCTTGTTCGTCCGCGGGTCGATCCTCGATACGCCTTCCTCTGCCGAGCCGAGGAACCAGACTCCCTCGTCGCCGGCCGCAATCGTAAAGGCGTCGAGGTCCGTCTTGATCGTCGCCTCGAGCCGGCCGCTCTCGGGGTCGATGCGGGACACGCTGCCGTCGGGATTCGCGGCCCAGACGGCGCCCGCGCCGACGGCGATCCGGGGCGCGCCCGCGACAGGGAATACCCCGGTGTCGCCACGAAGCCGCACCGTTTGCGTCACCCGGCCCGAATCCGGGTCGAGGCGCGAGAGGCTGACCGTCGCGTTCGAGGCCTCGCCGCCCCCGCCGCCGGCCTTACCGATCCAGATCGCGCCCTCGCCGACGGCCAGCTCGCTCGGGACGCCGTCCGTCTTGAACCTTTTCGTGACCTTCCTCGTCCTCGGATCGATGCGCGAGACCGTCTGGCGCTCGTTGTCGAGCACCCAGACCCCTCCCTCGCCCACCGCCACGTTCCCGGGGATCTCGCGGGACTCGACGAAGGACGTGACCTTGCCACTCGTCGCATCGATTGCCGCGACACCATTCCCGAGCGGCTCGTCGCCCGCATCGTCGCCGCCGGTGACGGCGAGGATCGCGAGCGTGACGGCCGCGACCAGTACGACGCCGCCCGCAGCCAGGATCGCGGGCGCGCGCCGAGGGAGCACGCCCGGGACGAGCGGGCGGCGCACCGCTGTCGGCGTCCGGAGGCCGAGCGCCTTGGCGGCCGCGTCGATCAGCTCGCCGCAGCTCGCGTAGCGGTCCTCCCGGTCCTTGGCGAGCGCCTTGCCGAGCACGGGTCCGAGCCGCGGGTGGCCCCGAAGCGGCGCCGGCTGCTCCTGCATGTGCGCCCACATCGTCTCCGCCTCGGTATCGCGCCGGAACGGCGGCTTGCCGGCCAGGCACTCGTACAGCACGCAGGCGAGCGCATAGCAGTCCGTCCGAGCGTCCACCGGGTCGCCGCGGATCTGCTCGGGCGCCAGGTAGTCGAGCGTCCCAACCATCCTGCCGGTGTCGGTCGACGTCCCCCCGAGCTGCTTGGTGATGCCGAAGTCGGTCAGGTAGACGTGGCCGTCCTGGTCGAGGAGCACGTTGGCGGGCTTGACGTCGCGGTGGACCAGCGCGCGCCTGTGGGCGGCGTCGAGGGCGCTGGCTACCTGACCGAGAATGGCGAGTGTCCGCTCCGGCGAGAGCTTCCCCTCCCGATCGAGGACAGTGCGGAGGTCGCTGTCCTCGACGTAACGCATGACGAGGTACAGCTGCTCGTCGTGCTCGCCCGCCTCGTAGATCGGGATGACATTGGGGTGGTCGAGCGACGCCGCCAGCCGCGGCTCCCTCAGGAAGCGCTCGCGGAAGTGCTCGTTCTCGGCCAGTTCGGGCGCGATCAGCTTGAGCGCAACGGGACGCTCGAGCGACAGGTCCGTCGCCCGGTAGACGACACCCATCCCGCCGCGGCCGACCAGCTCTTCGATCCGGTACCCGGCGAAGGTGGTGCCACGAGTAAACGCTGCCTTCATGGTTGCTCCGGAGGGGTTGGAGGCGACCGTACCATTGGTTTGGCTGGCCGGACAGCAAACGGGGGGCGGCGCCCGCGGCGCCGCCCCCCGCAAGCGTGACTATGCGATGCCGTGGCCGCGCTTACGGCCCGTGAGGAGCAGCGCCGCCCCACCGGCGATGCTGAAGAGGGCCAGCATCCCGGCCGCGCCGATTCCGGCGTCGCGCCAGTCGAAGCCGCTCGAGGGCACATCGCGCGCCTCGACGACGGGGATCTGCACCGGCGGCAGGTTCCGCGCGGCGTCGAGCGCGTCGGGCGAGCCGTAGTCCCGGTTGAGGACGTACTCATCGCGACCGGCCGCCTGCTGCGCGGCGTCGAGCGCGTCGGGCGAGCCGTAGTCGCGGTTGAGGACGTACTCATCGCGACCGGCCGCCTGCTGCGCGGCGTCGAGCGCGTCGGGCGAGCCATAGTCGCGGTTGAGCACATACGCACCGCGAGACGGCGGAGCGGGCTGGTAGCTGCTGCGCCACCCGGTGTCGGCGGCCGCCTTGGAAGCGCCATCGCTCTGGGCGGTCGAGTGAAGCTCCTCGAACGTCGCGGCAGAAGCCGGCGCGGCGCACACCGCGACGAGCGCCGCGGTGGTGAGAATGTGGCTGAGTCGAAGCATGTCGCCTCCTTGTCGGCGGCCGCCTGGTGCGGCCGGGTCGACGATCACCTTCGAGGTCGGCGGTTACAGCACGGGAACGGCTCGGTAACAGCAGGTAAACGCGCCTAGCTGCGCGTGGCTCCGGTCAGCGACCACCTGAAGCGGGTGCGCGTCTCGGCCGGCGCGAGCCCACCCGGTCTGGCTCCCCGCCGGACGAACACGGTGGGAGCGGGCGGCTTCTCCGCCAGCTCGCCTCGCAGGCGCCCGAGTCCCTCGTTGCGCCAGCGGTCGGACATGCCGACCACCAGTAGCCCGGCGCCTTCCGCGAGGTCGACGATCCCTCGCCGCCCGGGGTCGCCGAGCAGGGGCTCGGCGCCGATTCCGGCGATGCGCTGCACGATGAGCGATGCGTCGGCGAGCAGGCGGCTCGCGTCGCGCCCGTCCTCGTCGGATCCCATGCCGATCAGCCGAAGCGGAGTGTCCCTGGCGCGAGCGACCCAGGCTCCGAGCGCAAGCGCCGCCCAGTCGTGGCCGCCGGCGCCGAAGGGCACGACCACCGGCCCCTCGCGTACGGATCCCCCCGCCTGCACCAGCAGGGCGACGTCGCACGGCGCGCGCTCGAGCACCACCGCTGTCTCCGGGTCGAGCTCCGCGCCCTGACAATCGGTCACCAGCAGGTCGACGCCCTCCTGCTCGGCGAGCCGAGTGATGTCCGCACCTCGGGTAGGCGACGAGAACGCTGCAGTCCTGGCGGCGATACCCCGCTCAAGGAGCTCCTCCCTGTGCCGTGCGAGCGCGGCCGTCGCGCCCTGGAGTTCGCCCCCCTCCACGACCGCGGCCACGATCAGCTCGTGTACGGGATCGGCCGCCGCCAGCGACCTCGCCATCTCGATCAGGTCGCCGAGCGCATCCATTGCACTGGGGGCGACGAGGACCGCAAGGTCGGCCGTGGCCGCGCGCCTGAGCGGCTCCTGGTCCCTCGCCGCCAGATCAAGGCTCGGGTCCTGGCGCAGGATCGCCTGCTCGAGCTGCCTGAGCTGCTCGCTCGGCTCCAGACCAAGCTGCTCCGAGAGCTCACTTCGCGCCGCGCGGTAGGCCTCAAGGGCCTCGGCCTGACGTGCCGAGCGGTAGAGGGCGAGCATCAGCTGGTAGCGCAGGCGCTCCTGGAGCGGGTGCCGTCCGACCAGCGCCTCGAGCTCGCCGACGAGCTCGGCGTGATGTCCGAGCGCCAGGTCGGCGTCGATTCGCTGCACAAGCACCGCGAGGCGCAACTCCTCGAGACGCGCGATCTCGGGTTGGGCAAATCCCTCGTAGGCGAGATCGGCGAGCGCGGGCCCGCGCCACAGGCCGAGCGCTTCCCTCAGCTTGTCCGCTGCGCGCTGCGAAGGAGCGCCGGCGGCCTCGGCCGCGAGTCGCTCGAAACGCGACACGTCGGACTCGTGCGGTGCGAGGTGAAGCACGTAGCCGCCTGGACCGGTGGTAACTCGTCCGGAGTCGAGCACCTTGCGCAGCCTCGAGACCTGGACCTGGATGTTCTTCGCAGCCGTCGCCGGCGGCGTGCCGCCCCAGATCTCATCGATGAGCTGGTCGATGGTGACGAGCTCGTTCGCGTGCATCAGTAGGACCGCCAGCACGGAGCGCTGCTTGACGCCGCCGAGCGCCAACGGCTGGTTGTCCTCGAACACCTCGACCGGGCCAAGGAGCCGGAAATCCATGGCCGCTGGCTAGAGGTTGTCGCGGAGGTCGAACGCCTCGTCGGCGTCCGCCGCCATCGGCTTCGTGAAGAAGCCGGGGTTCACGCAGTCGAACGCCTCCGTGTAGCCGTCGTAGGCGCGCTCCACTGAGGAGCGGCACTGCGGGAGGGGCATGCCGGTCATCTTCACTCCGCCGAAGCCGTGGCGGGTGCGCTCGGCCTGGTCGAACATCTCGCGGTCGATCTCGCCGCGGAAGACCTTGTTCATGCAGCCCATGAAGCGGCGGCCGGTGGCCTCGTCGTCGTAGAGGTAGAGGAACTGGCAGCCGGATGCGATGCACCCCGACGGGTGAACGACGCGATCGCAGAACGAGCAGCACTGCCGGCACTCGTGGAGCTCCGGAGCGATGCGTGTTGGAACGGATGGCACCTGGTCAGTGTAGACCGGCCGGGGCGCTAAGCAACCAGGCGCGAGGCGCCTGTCAGGCCCGCGAGCTCCGCTCGGCATGCGCCGTCGGCGGACACGCGCCAGTCGGGTCCGAGGAGCAGGCGCCGCTCGCCCACCGCGAGCAGCAGCTCGTGGTCGCCGCGGTGGTGGCTGACCACTTCCTTCAGGTCCTCGAGAAAGCCCTCCGAAACCCCGGCCGACACGTGGATCGTCAACCGCTGCACCACGGGCTCCTGGGGTATCAGCTCGGCGGCCTTCAGGACCTCCTCGGCGCTCGGCTCGAAGGCCTCGACCTCCTGGGCGACGAGCTTGGTCTCGCCCTCTTCCTTGTGGTCCACGCGGCCGCGCACGATCACGATCTTGTCCACGTCGACCTTGTCGGCGTTCGCGGCATATGCCGAGTTGAAGACGAGCAGCTCCACCTGGCCCTCGAGGTCGTCGAGGGTGGCGAACATCATCGGGTCGCCCTTCTTCGTCCTGATCCGCTTGCACTCGGCGATCATTCCGCCGACGGTGACCCACTCGCCGTCCTTCTTCGCGGCCAGCTCCGTGAGCGAGCAGTCCACCCGCGCCCGCAGCGCCGGCCGCACCTCCTTGATGGGGTGGCTCGACAGGAACAGGCCGAGCGTCTCCTTCTCCCACTCGTTCAGCTGCTTGCGGTCATCCGGCAGCGGAACGATCGGCGGATCGTGGTGCGCCGCGGCGTCCTCGGTGCCGCCGTTGTCAAGGTCGAAGAACGACGACTGTCCGCTGCGTGCGTCGTCCTGCGCCTGCTGGCCGGCGGCCTGCGCGCGCGGAAGCGCGTCCATCATGCCGGTGCGCGTACCGGATAGGGAGTCGAAGGCCCCGCACTTCACGAGCGAGTCGCTCGCCTTCTTGTTCACGGCCTGGCAGTCCACGCGCCGGCAGAAGTCCCAGACCGAGTTGAACGGCCCCTCCTCCTCGCGCGCCTGGATGATCGCCTCGACGGCCTGGTAGCCGAGCCCCTTCACCGCGTCGAGCCCGAAGCGGATGTTGCCCTCCACCACCTTGAAGTCGTGGCCCGACTGGTTCACGTCGGGGGGCAGCACATCGATCCCCATGTCCTCGCACTTCGCCACGAAGAAGGGCACCTTGTCCTTCGTGGACATCACCGAGGAGATCAGGGCGGCCATGTACTCGGCCGGGTAGTTGGCCTTCAGCCAGGCGGTGCGATAGCTGATGAGCCCGTAACACGCGGCGTGGGATTTATTGAAGGAGTAGTCCGCCGCCGCCTCGTTCGTGGACCACAGCTCATGGATCACGCTCTCGTCCGAGCCGCTCGCGCGGGCACCCTCGAAGAAGCGGTCCCTCAGGGCGGCCATCTTGTCGCGCAGCTTCTTGCCGATCGCCTTGCGAAGGTCGTCGGCCTCGGGACCTGAGAAGCCGGCGATCTCCTTGGCGATCCGCATCGACTGTTCCTGGTAGAGGATCACGCCGTTCGTCGAGTCCGTGATCGGCCGCAGTCGCTCGTCGATGTACGTGATCGCCTCGGGGTTGCGCTTGTTGCGCGCGTAGGTGTCGATGTACCGCATGGCGCCCGGGCGGTACAGCGCGTTGAGCGCCACGAGGTCCTCGAACTCGGTCGGGCGCACCTTCTTGAGCGCCTCCCGCATCCCCTCAGACTCGAACTGGAACACGCCGACCGAGTGGCCGCGCTGGAGCATCTCGTAGGTCTTCAGGTCGTCGAGTGGCAGCGCCGTCATGTCCGGCCTGGCCCCGCTCGACTGCTCGATGATGTCGAGCGCAGCCTCGATCACGTCGAGGTTTCGCAGCCCGAGGAAGTCCATCTTCAGCAGGCCGATCTCCTCGATCGGCTTCATCGAGTACTGCGTGACCGTGCGGTAGGAGCGCTCCCCGTTCTCCCCTCCCCCGGTCCGGTCCTCGGCGAGCTGGAGCGGCACGATGTCGGTGAGCGGCCTGTCCGCGATCACCACGGCCGCCGCGTGGATCGAGGAGTTGCGCACGATCCCCTCGAGCCCCTTGGCGGTGTCGATGATCCGGTGGACCTCGGGGTCGGTGTCGTAGAGCCGCCGAAGGTCGTCCTCCTCGGCGAGGTACTGGTCGAAGCTCTTCGACCGGCCCATCACCGGCTCCGGGATCAGCTTCGCAACGCGGTCGCCCGCGCCGTAGTCCATCCCGAGCACACGCGCGGCGTCGCGCGTGGCCGCGCGCGGGAACATGCGGCCGAAGGTGATGATCTGCGCGACCGACTCGCGGCCGTACTTCTCCGCCACGTACTGGATAACGCGCTCGCGACCCTTCACCGAGAAGTCGATGTCGATGTCCGGCATGGAGATCCGCTCGGCGTTGAGAAAGCGCTCGAACAGCAGGTCGTACTCGAGCGGATCGACGTCGGTGATCCTCAGCGCGTACGAGACGATCGAGCCAGCCGCCGAGCCTCGGCCCGGGCCGACCGCGATCCCGTTGTCCTTCGCGAACTTGACGAAGTCCCAGACGATCAGGAAGTAGGCCGAGAAGCCCATCTTCTCGATCACGCCCAGCTCCATCTCGAGCCGTTCGAGGGCGGCCGCGGGCGGCGGGTCGCCGTAGCGCTCGCGCAGACCCTCCTGGGCCAGCCGGCGCAGGTAAGCCTCCTGCTCCTCGCCCTCGGGGGCCGGGAAGCGCGGGATCAGCATCTTCCCGAGCTCGATCTCCACCTCGCAGCGCTCAGCGATCTCCAGGGTCGTGGCCACGGACTCCGGCCAGTCGCCGAACTCGGCCGCCATCTCGGCCGAGTCCTTCAAATAGAACTCGTTCGTGTCGAAGGACAGCTTCGGCTCGCTCAGCGTGCTCTTCGTCTGCACGCACAGGAGCGCCTTGTGGTTGTCGTAGTCCTCGCGGCGCAAATAGTGCACGTCGCCGGTGGCCACGAGCGGCCGGCCGACCTCCTTCGCCACGCGCACGATGCCCTCGTTGGCCTTGTCCTGATCCGCGATCCCGTTCTTCTGGACCTCGAAGTAGACGTTCTCGTTGCCGAACACCTGAAGCAGCTGGTCTGCGTGCTGGCGGGCCTCGTGCGGGATGTCGTCGACGATCCGCCGGCAGAAGCGAGATTGCAGGCAGCCGGTGAGCGCGATGACTCCCTCCGAGTAGCGCGACAGCAGGTCGAGGTCGACGTTCGCCTTGCCGCGCTTGTAGCCCTCGAGGTAGCCCGCGGAGCTGAGCTTTACGAGGTTGCGAAAGCCGGCGTCGCTAGAGGCGAGCAGAGTGAGGTGGTTGCGCTCGTACTTGAGGGCCGTGGAGGCGAGATCGTCGACGAAATAGGCCTCGAGGCCGAGGATCGGCTTGATTCCGTGCTTCTTACAGGCCTTGTAGTGCTCGATCGCCCCGTTCATCACCCCGTGGTCGGTCAGGCCGAGCGCGGGCTGGCCGAGCGAGGCGGCGCGCTCGGCAAGCGCATCGATTGGGCAGGCGCCGTCGAGGACCGAGTACTCGGAGTGGACGTGGAGATGGGCGAAGCTCATCCGGGACAACCGATCCTAAGCACGGATTCGGACGCCGCGGATCGGCATTCCCGCAAATTCGGGGGACCCGAATCAGCGGCGCTTCGGCCCGACCCACACCCTGTCAGCTGTCGCTCGAGGATGCCCTTGCCGCGAGCACGCCGGCGGCGAGCACCGCAACGACGGTCGCTGCTGCGCCGATCTTCACCCTGTTGTCCCTCAGGTCGCGCTTCAACTCGCGCGTGAGCACCTGCCACACGAACCGGCCGAGCACCGCGTAAGCCCTGGTCGTCATCCGGACTCCTTTCCCCGGTTGCGTACGTTGTAAGCCATTCTCGACTGCAGCGACCAGAGCTCGATGAAGCCCGGGCTGGCCTGCTGCGAGAAGAGCCCGCCGGACTCGCCGAAGCCGGCGAGATCCGCGTCGTAGAGCGAGTTGGGCGAGCGGCGCGCCACCGGCCGGGCGCTGCCCTTATAGAGCCGCATCGTGATCTCACCGGTGACCTGCTTGTTCACCGCGTCCATCAGCGCGTTCAGGTCCGACAGGAGCGGCTCGTACCAGAGGCCGGCGTACACGAGGTAGGCCCAGTGGTCGTCGAGATGCGGCTTGAAGTTGTTCTGATGGATCGTGCCGACGAGCTTCTCGAGCTCCTTGTGCGCCGGGAGGATGATCGCGGCGGCCGGCACCTCGTACAGGTCGCGGACCTTCAGGCCGACGATCCGGTCCTCGATGTGGTCCACGATGCCCACGCCGTGCCCGGCGCCGATCTCGCCTGCCCGCTCCAGCAGGTCCACGAGCCCGAGCTGCTCGCCGTCGAGCGACACCGGGACGCCGCGCTCGAAACCCACCGTCACGTCCTGGGGCTCGTCCGGCGCCTCCTCGGGACGAGTGACGAGCTGAAAGACGTCGTCGCGCGGCGGCTCCTCGAGATCTTCGATCGGGCCACCCTCCGATGAGCGTCCCCAGAGGTTGTCGTCGATCGAGTAGGGCGGCGTCTCCGTCCCACCCTTCACCGGGATGCCGTGCTCGCGCGCGTACGCGATCTCCTCCTCGCGGCCCATCTGCCAGCCGCGCACCGGCGCGATGATCTTCATGTTCGGGTCGAGGGCGATCACGGTCGACTCGATCCGGACCTGGTCGTTGCCCTTGCCCGTGCAGCCGTGGGCGATCGTGTCGCAGCCCGTCTTCTGGGCGTACTCGACCGCGAGCTTCGCGATCAGCGGCCTGCCCAGCGCGGTGAACAGCGGATAGCCGCCGCCGTAGAGCGCGTTCGCCTTGATGGCCGGCGCCACGTAGTCGCGGGCGAACTCCTCGCGCGCGTCCACCACGTGGCAGTCGAGCGCGCCGAGCTGGAGCGCCTTGCCCTTCACCACGTCGTAGTCCTCGCCGGGCTGCCCAAGGTTGACCGTGAGCGCGACAACCTCGGCCTCGTACTCGTCCTGGATCCACTTGAGCATCACGCTGGTGTCGAGCCCGCCCGAGTAGAGGAGGAGGACGCGCCCGACCTCGCCCGGCTCGGCCTCGTAGGAGGCCGTCTTGATCAGCGTGTGGCGGTCTTCGGCCATCGCGCGCGCACCCTAGTGAAGCGCTGCGCCGAGCCGGCGCACGGCCTCGTCCACCTCTTGCTCGGACACGGTGAGTGGGGGCAGCATGCGAATCGTCTCGGGCCCGGTGGCATGCACCACCAGCCGCTGGTCGAGGAGCAGGCGCCGCGCCACGTCGGGTGCCTCGGGCAGGTCGAAGCCGATCATCAGGCCGAGTCCGCGCGGCTCGAGGCCGAGCTCGCGCAGGCCGGCGGCCAGCTGCTGGCCGCGGTCGCTCACGGTCCCCAGGAAGCCGGGTTCGGTGAGCACGTCGAGCACCGCATTCGCGGCGGCGGCGATCACGGGGCCACCCGCGAAGGTCGAGCCGTGGTCGCCGGGCTCGAGCACCTCGGCGGCGTCCGGGTTCGCGACGCATGCGCCGATCGGCAGCCCGCCGCCGAGACCCTTCGCCAAGGTCATCACGTCCGGCGCGACGCCGAGCTGCTCGTGCGCCCAGAGCGTGCCGGTGCGGCCGTTGCCGCACTGGATCTCGTCGAAGATCAGCAGGGCGCCGTGCTGATCGCAGGCCTCGCGCGCGGCGTGCAGCAGCTCGGGCTCGAGCGGGTGGATCCCCGACTCGCCCTGGATCGGCTCGAGGAGGACCGCGGCGGTGCCCTCCCCCACGGCGGCTCGGAGCGCGTCGACGTCGTTGCGCGGCACCACACGGAAGCCGGGCACGAGCGGCGCGAACGGCGCCTGCTTCGACTCCTGGGGCGTCGCCGAGAGAGCGCCCATCGTGCGCCCGTGGAAGCCGCCCTCCATCACCACGAACTCGCCGCCCGTGCGCCGCTTGCGTGCGAGCTTGAGCGCGCACTCGATCGCCTCGGCGCCTGAGTTGCAGAGGAACACGCGGCCGCCGAGCGAGAGGTCGGCGAGCCGCTTCGCGAGGCGCATCCCGGGTTCGGTGTAGAAGAGGTTGCCCACGTGCATCAGCCGCCCCGCCTGGTCGCGCACGGCCTCGACCACGCGCGGGTGGCAGTGCCCGAGCTGCGCCACCGAGATGCCCGTGAGGAAGTCGAGGTACTCGTTGCCCTCGTCGTCCCAGAGCCGCGTGCCCTCGCCGCGCACGAACTCCACCGGGTTGCGCGCGTAGGTGTTCATGAGCGCGTCGCGCTCGAGCTGCTGGAGCTCCGCTAGGGCCACAGCTTGGTGCCGCTTCCCTCGTCGGTGAACAGCTCGAGCAGGAGCGAGTGCGCTTGGCGGCCGTCGAGGATGTGGGCGTTCCCCACGCCTGACTCGAGCGCATGCACCGCGGCCTCGAGCTTCGGGCGCATGCCGCCGCTCACCTCCGGCAGCTTCTCGCGCACCTCCTGCGCCGTGGCCTCCGAGATGCGGCTGCCCGGGTCGTCCGGGTCCGCGCGCCAGCCCTCAACGTCGGTGAGGAACACGACCTTGAATGCGCCGAGTGCCGCCGCCACGGCCGCGGCCGCGGCATCCGCGTTCACGTTGTACGAGCGGCCCTCGGTGTCCGCCCCCACGGAGGCCACCACGGGGATGTAGTCCTCGGCGATGTGCAGCAGCACGTCCACGTCCACCGTCTCGATGTCGCCCACGAAGCCGATGTCCGTCTCGCCGCCGGCCAGCCGCTTCCTGACGGTGAACAGGCGGCCGTCGTCGCCGCAGAGGCCGACCGCCGGCTGACCGTGGCGGTTGATGCCGAGCACGATGTCCTTGTTCTGCTTGCCGACCAGCACCATCTTCGCGACCTCGACGGTGGCCTCGTCCGACACGCGCAGGCCGTCCACGAAGCGCACCTCCATCCCAAGCCGCTCCATGTACGCGGTGATGTCGGGCCCGCCTCCGTGCACGACCACGGGGTTCATGCCGACGTACTTGAGGAGCACCACGTCACGCGCGAACTCCTCCTTCAGCTCAGGGTCGACCATGGCGGCGCCCCCGTACTTGATGACGACCGTCTGACCGTGGAACTCCCGGATGTACGGAAGCGCCTCGAGGAGCGTTGCGACATCTCTCATGAGGTGTAGTCCGCGTTGTAGTTGACGTATTCGGGGCTGAGGTCGCTGAAGAAGACCTCGGTCTGGCCGCCCTCGCCGGGCATCGTGAGGACGTACTCGATCTCGCGACCGCTCACCAGCTCCGCCGGGGCGGGCTCGATCACGTCGCCGGCGGACACCACCTGGTGCCCCTCGATCTCGAGGTCCGCCACGAACGGCTCGCCGGGCGGCCACACCTGTCCGGCCGCCTGAAGGATGCGCCCGAAGTTGGGGTCGCCGCCGTGGAGAGCCGTCTTCACGAGCGGGGAGTTCGCGATCGAGCGCGCCACCGTTTCCACCGCGTCCGGGCGGCCGCTCACCACCACGCGGCCGACGCGCCGGGCGCCCTCGCCGTCGTGCACGATCTCGAGGGCGAGCTGGCGCAGCAGGGCGTCGAGCGCCTCGCCGAGCGCCAGCTCGTCCGGCGACTCGGGCTCGATCCGGACGCCGGACGCGCCGCTGGCAAGCGCCACCACGGTGTCGCTCGTCGAGAGCTGGCCATCGACGCTGATGCGGTCGAAGGAGCGCTGCACGCACACGCCGGTGAGCAGGTCAAGCGTTTGCTGCTCGAGCGCGGCGTCGGTCTGGATGAAGCAGAACATCGTCGCGTAGCGCGGCGAGATCATCCCGGCCCCCTTGGCCTGCGCGGCGAGCCGGATGCTCCCGGACGCGAGCTTCACCTCGAGGCAGGCGCGCTTGGGGGCGGCGTCGCTCGTGAGGATGGCGTTCGAGAAGTCGTCGGCGTCGTCGCCGAGGGCGGCGCAGGCTGCGAGCACGCCGGCGACCGCGGGGTCGCGGGGCAGCTCGGTGCCGATCACCCCCGTCGAGGCCACGGCCACCCGACCCGGCTCCACGCCCAGCTCCTCGGCGGCGGCCGACTGCATTGCGAGCGCTGTCTCGACGCCTCGGGGACCGTCGCCGACGTTCGAGCAGCCCGAGTTGGCCACCACGGCGCGCAGGCGCCCCAGCTCGGCCTGGCGGGAGACCATCACGGGGGCCCCCACGCGGGCGTTGCTGGTGAAGCGGGCGGCGGAGACCGTCGCGTCCTCGCTCGATGCAACAACGCCCACGTCGAGCCCCTCGGGCTTGATGCCGGCGGCCACCCCGGCCGCGCGGAACCCCGCCGGCAGTGCGTGCGAGCTCGAGCTCGCTCACGTGCTCGGGAGCATCCACCCAACGGGATCTGAAGAAGGTCACTCGAGCCCCTCCGTCTCCGGAAGGCCGAGCATCAGGTTCAGGTCCTGCACGGCCTGGCCGGCGGCGCCCTTCCAGAGGTTGTCGATCGCGGCCAGCACGATCACACGGCCGCCCACAACGGTTACATGGACGCGGCAGCGGTTGGTCTCACGCACGTCGTCGGTGCCCGGCGGGTCCGCGACCAGGTCGATGAAGGGCTCGTCCTCGTAAGCACTCCGGTACAGGTCGAGCACGGCATCGGGCTCGAGCCCGGTGGTCACGTAGCAGCTGGCGAGCAGGCCCTGCTCGATCGGGACCAGGTGCGGCACGAAGGTGAAGTGGACGCCGTCCGGCAGCTCCTGTTCCAGCTCGGCCGCGTGCCGGTGGCCCTCGACCTTGTACGGCTGGACGTTCTCCGTCACCGACACGAAGTGGGTGGTCTGAGTGGCCTCGCGCCCGGCGCCCGAGACGCCGGACTTGGCGTCCACCACCGCGTCATCGATGTGCTCGCGCAGCGGCCAGAGCGCCAGCAGCGCGGCGGTCGAGTAGCAGCCCGGAGCGGCCACGAGGTCGGCGCCGCGGATCTCGTCGCGGTGCGCCTCGGTCAGGCCGTAGACGGCCTCGTCGAGCAGCTCGGGCGCCTCGTGCGGCTGGTACCAACGCTCGTAGCGCTCGCGGTCGAGGCGAAAGTCGGCGGACAGGTCCACCACCTTCAGCCCGCGCTCGCGCAGCGCCTTCACGGCCGGCGCGGCCGCGCGGTGCGGATAGCCAACCACGGCGGACCCGGCACGCTCGGCGATCGCGTCGGGATCGAAGGGCTCGAGCTCCATCGCCACGCGGTAGCGCGGATACAGGTCGTCGTGGCGGCGGCCCGCATCCGAGCGAGCGGTCACCGCCGTCAGTTCGAGCGACGGATGGCGGCGCAGGATCGCGGCGGCCACCGCGCCGCCGTAGCCGGCGGCGCCCACCACTGCGACACCCTCAGGCACGGAGCTTGCCTCCGATCGATTCCAGCGCCTGCTCGATCGCCGCGCGCCGCTCCGCGACCTCCTCGTCGGTGAGCGTGCGGTCGGGCGCGCGGAACTCAAGGCGGAGGGCCAGCGACTTGCTTCCCTCCCCCACCTGCTCGCCGTGGTAGAGGTCGAACACGCGCAGCGAGCGGAGCAGCTCGCCCGCGCCCTCCCTGACCACCTCGGCCAGTCGCTCCGCGGATACGTCGTCCGGGACGATCACCGCGATGTCCTGCAGCACGGCCGGGAAGCTCGTCACGTCGCTGTAGGTGGACGCCTGCGGCGCCAGCTCGAACAGCCTGTCCGCGTCCACCTCGAAGCCCGCAATCGGGCCGTCGAGCTCCCACTCGCGCAGTACCAGCGGGTGCAGCTCGCCGAGCCAGCCGAGCTCAGAGCCGTCGGCGGCCACGATCGTCGCCGCACGGCCGGGGTGCAGGAACGGGGGTCCGCCCTCCTGCGCACGCCACTCCACGCCCGCCGCCTCCATGAGCGCCTCGAGCAGCGCCTTGATGGCGTAGAAGTCCGCCGGGCGCGCCGGGGTGCGCCAGCCGGGCGGGGAGGCCTCGGTCAGCAGGGCGCAAATGTGAGTGTCCTCTTGTGAAGGGGTCTGACCCCTTTCCCCAAGCGGGGCGAGTGTCCCCGTCGGGAGGTACACGTGGGCGGATTCGAACAGCCGCAACCCGGCTCGCCCGTGGGCGGCGTTGTGCTGTGCCGCGTCGAGCAGCCCAGGGAGGATCAGCGGGCGCATCAAGCTCAGGTCCTCGCTCAGCGGGTTCTGGACCCTGAGCGGCTCCGCGTCGGTGAGGCGCAGGCGGGCCAGGGCATCCGGCGAGGTGAAGCTGTACGAGATCGCCTCGAGGAGACCGCGGTCGCGCAGCAGGTCCTCCAGGCGGCGGCGCAGCGGCTGGCTGCCGGTCAGGCGGCCGATCGCCTGCTCGCGCGCGGGAAGAGTGGTCGGCAGCTTGTCGAGTCCGTGGATGCGGGCGACCTCCTCGATCAGGTCGGCCTCTCGCTGGACGTCCGAATCGCGCCAGGGCGGGACGAGCCAGCCGTCATCGGTGTGCCTGAACCCGAGGCGCTCGAGGATGGCGCTGGCCGTCTCCTCATCGATGCGCTCGCCAAGCACGCGCTCCATGCGCTCCGCCCGTAGCGGCACCACGCGCGGCTCGGCGGGGCTCGGGTAGACGTCGATCGTCCCGGGCACCATCCGCGCTCCGCACAGGTCGACCATCAGCCGCGCCGCCAGCCGCTGCGCCGCGATGGCCTGCTCCGGGTGGAGCTGCTTCTCGAAGCGCGCGGAGGCCTCGCTGCGCAGCCCGAGCGCCTTCGAGGTGCGCATGATGTTCGGGCCGACCCAGGTGGCGGCCTCCATCAGCACGCGCGTGGTGGAGTCGGACATCTCGGAGATCTGCCCGCCCATCACACCGGCGATGCCGCTGGGGCCCTCGGCGTCGCACACAAGCGCCATGTCGGAGCTGAAGGTCCGCTCCACGCCGTCGAGCGTGGTCATCTTCTCGCCGTCCTGCGCGCGCCGCACGACGATCCTGCGGCCGCGCACCTCGTCGAGGTCGAACGCGTGCAGCGGCTGCGCCGTGGTGAGCATCACGTAGTTCGTGATGTCCACGACGTTCGAAATCGGCCGCTGCCCCGCCGCCATCAGGCGCTGCTTCAGCCACGGCGGGGACGGCCCGATCTTCACGTCCTCGAACACGCGCGCGGTGAAGCGGAGGCAGATCTCGGGGTCGGCGATCTCGACGCTGGCGTGGTCCTCGGCGCTGTCATCGCCGGCGGGCTCGGCGTCGCGGTCCGTGGGATCCTCGGAGAGGGGCGCCGCCGTTACCGCGTGCACGTCCCGGGCCACGCCGTAGACACCCATCGCGTCGGGCCGGTTCGGCGTGATCTCGAGCTCGAGCACCTCGTCGACGATCGGCAGGTGCTCCGCGAGCGGGGCGCCGACCTGGAGGTTCTCCGCGAGGACCATGATGCCCTCGTGGTCCTCGCCAATCCCGACCTCGTCCTCGGCGAGGATCATCCCGTGGGACTCGACCCCGCGGAGCTTCGCCTTCCCGAGCTTCGACCCGTCGGGCATCACCGCCCCCGGACGCGCCACAGCGACGGTCTGTCCCTCAGCCACGTTCGGCGCCCCGCACACGATCGTGCTCGGGTCGCCGCTACCGGTATCGACCGTGCAAACCGTCAGCCGGTCGGCGTCGGGATGGCGCTCGGCGCTGAGCACCCGTCCGACCACGAACTCGGTGGTGTCCCCAACACCCACCCGGTGCAGCCGCTCGACCTTCAGCCCAGCCATCGTCAGGACGTCGGCGATCTCGTCGGCCGGCGTGCCGGGATCGCAGTACTCGCGCAGCCATGCCATCGGGACCCTCATGCGCCGAACTGCTCCAACAGCCGCGCATCGTTCTCGTAGAGCATGCGCAGGTCCGGCACCTCGTGCACGACGCTCGCGATGCGCTCGATTCCCATGCCGAACGCGAAGCCCTGCACGCGCTCCTTGTCGTAGCCGTTGTCGGCTACGTAGTCGAGCACGTTCGGATCGACCATCCCCGAGCCGAGGATCTCGATCCAGCCCTCGCCCTTGCAGGTGAAGCAGCGCTGTGAGCCCTCGTAGCCGGTGCCGCCGCAGCGGAAGCAGGACACGTCCACCTCCACGCTCGGCTCGGTGAACGGGAAGTAGCCGGGACGCAGACGCACCTCGGTGTGCTCGCCGAACATCTGGCGGGCGAACGCGAGCAGCACACCCTGGAGGTCGGCCAGCGTGATGTCCTCGTCGATGGCGAGCCCCTCGAGCTGGTGGAACATCGGCACGTGCGTGGCGTCCGGCGTGTCGGGGCGGTACACGCGGCCTGGCACCACGATGTAGATCGGCGGCGGCTGCGCCTCCATCGCCCGTACCTGCATCGGCGAGGTGTGCGTGCGCAGCAGCACCTGATCCGAGAGGTAGAACGTGTCCTGGGGCGCCCGCGCCGGGTGCTCGGGCGGATGGTTCAGCGCGGTGAAGTTGTAGTACTCGTACTCGATCTCCGGGCCCTCGACGACCGCGAAGCCGAGCCCGACGAAGATGTCCTCCATCTTGCGCCGGATCTGGGACACCAGATGAAGGCGGCCGGCCGGCTGCGGCGGGTCGCCTGGCAGGGTCACGTCGATCCGGTCCTCGGCCAGGCGACGGTCGAGCTCCGAGGCCTCGAGCTCGGCGGTGCGCTGGCCGAGCAGCTGCTCGAGCGCCACCCGCACCTCGTTCGCGGCCTTGCCGATCGGCCCGCGCTGGTCGGCCGGGAGCTCGCCGATCGAGCGCAGCGTCGACGTCAGCTCGGACTTGCGCCCGAGGTAGCGCACCCGCAGCTCCTCGAGCTCCGCGCTGTCCCCGGCTCCGCGGATGGCATCCTCGGCCTCGCTGCGCAGCTGGTCCAGGTCAGCCATCGGCGGCCATCCTATTTGCCACCTCGTAGAGCGCCACGCTCGCGGCCATCGCCACGTTCAGCGAGTCGGCGTGCACCGGAATGCGCACCGATTGCAACCCCTGCGGCAGCTCCCCCCGCTCCGAGCCCAGGACAAGCACAACCGGTCTCGTCACGCCCATGTCACGCAGCTCAGCCTGCGCGTTTGCATCGAGGGCGATCTTGTGGCCGTCGAGGGCATCGAGCATCGCACGGGCGGGCGGATGGGTGAAGATCGATCCCATCGACGCACGCACGGCCTTGGGTGAGTACGGGTCCGCGCAGCTCGGCCCGAGCACCACAGTCGCGTCGGCGAGCGCGTGCGCGGAGCGGATGATCGCTCCCACGTTGCCGGGGTCTTCCACACGGTGGAGGTAGACCAGCAGGTCGCCCTCGGGCTCAGCCCACTTCTGTTCGTACACACCGATCACCCGCGTGCCCGAGCCCAAGGTGCTCACCGCGTCGAGCAGATCCGGTTCCACGTTCTCGCCGGCTCGCAGGAGGAAGACGGGATTGGGGCCCACGAGGTCCTCGCCCTCGGCCGTGAACAGCCCGAGCTTGTTGCGCCAGCGCTTCTGCTGGAGCTTGCGGATGGTCTTGAGCTTGTCGTTGTCGGCTGAAGTAATCACAAACAAAAAGGGCGCCTCGTGAGAGGCGCCCGGGAGAGGATCGGTTTCCGCAATCGCCTAAGCGGCCGCGGCCTCCCGGGCTTTCTCGGCAAAACGTCGGAACGTCTCTGGGTCGCGGACGGCGATGTCCGCGAGCACCTTGCGGTCGACCTCGATCTCAGCCAGCTTCAGGCCGTGCATGAACTGGCTGTAGGACATGCCCTCCTGGCGGGCGGCGGCGTTGATGCGCACGATCCACAGCCGGCGGAAGTCGCGCTTCTTGTTGCGACGATCGCGGTACGCGTAGGTGTCGGCCTTGATGAGGGCCTCCTTGGCCCTCTTGTAGCTCGACTTCGCCTGCCCGCGGAAACCCTTGGTCCGCTCAAGCGTGGCCCGGCGCTTCTTGCGCGCGTGAACTGACCGCTTGACCCGGCTCACTTGTGCAGCAACTCCGTGACGCGCTGGTGGTCCGCCTTGGAGACGACGACCGGCCGGCCGAGGTGGCGCTTGCGCTTGGCGCTCTTCTTCCCGAGGTTGTGGCTCGTGAAGGAGTGGCGCGCGAGCAGCTTGCCCTTGGCCGTCTTCTTGAAGCGCTTCTTAGCGCCCGAATGGGTCTTCATCTTCGGCATCGAACGCCGTATTCAAGCAGAAGCCTGATCGGCTGCCTCGCCGTCGGCGGCCGGAGCCTCAGCAGCGGGAGCCTCTGCAGGCGGAGTCTCTGCAGGCGGAGCCTCAGCGACTGGCGCCTCGCCGTTGGCGGGCGCCTCGTCCGGCTTCTTCTTCGAGGGAGCCAGCAGCATCGTCATGTTGCGGCCGTCCTGCTGGGGCGACTGCTCGACCGTGCCGAGGTCGGCGACGTCCTCCGCGAGCCGCATCAGCAGCCGCTCGCCGCGCTCGGGATGGGTCTGCTCGCGCCCGCGGAACATGATCGTGACCTTCACGCGGTCGTCGCCCTTCAGGAAGCGGACCACGTGGTTCTTCTTGGTCTCGTAGTCGTTCGTGGCGATCTTCGGGCGCAGCTTGATCTCGCGCACGTTCACCTGCTTCTGGTGGCGGCGCGCGGCCTTGGCCTTCTGCTCCTGCTCGTACTTGTACTTCGAGTAGTCGAGCACGCGGCACACCGGCGGGCGGGCGTCGGGAGCCACCTCGACGAGATCGAGGTCGCGCTCCTGCGCGTAGCGGAGGGCCTGCTGGGTGTCGACGACACCGATCTGGTTGCCGTCCTCGCCGACGAGGCGAACCTGAGGAACCCGGATGCGCTCGTTGATACGGGTCTCGTCCCGCTCCGGCATCCGCCGATCGAACTTACGAGGGATCGGCACTAAGTAAGGCTATGGCCGGACGTCAAACGGGCCGTGGCGGGGTTCGGGTCATTCGCGGGCCAGTATAGCGGCGCTTAGAGAACCGATGAAGTCGTCGACGGGGGTTTTTCCGAGGTCGCCCTCGCGGTGTCTGCGCACCGCAACCTCGCTCTGCGCCTGCTCCTCGTCGCCCACGATCAGCATGTACGGGACCTTGTGGAGCTCGCCGTCGCGGATCTTCTTCCCGATCGACTCGGTGCGCTCGTCCACATCCGCGCGGATGCCGGCCTCGTGCAGCCGGCCCGCCACCTCGCGCGCGTAATCGATGTGGCGGTCCGCGATCGGCAGCACCGAAGCCTGAACCGGAGCGAGCCAGAGCGGGAATTCGCCGCCGTAGTGCTCGATCAGGATGCCGATGAAGCGCTCGAACGAGCCCATCAGCGCCCGGTGGATCATCACCGGCCGGTGCTCCCGGTTGTCCTCGCCCATGTAGGTGAGCTCGAACCGCTCGGGCATGTAGTAGTCGAGCTGCACGGTCCCGAGCTGCCACGAGCGGCCGATCGTGTCGGTGGTGTGGAGGTCGATCTTGGGGCCGTAGAAGGCGCCGTCGCCCTCGTTCAGGTCGTATTCGAGGCCCTGGTCCTCGAGCGCCTTCTTCAGCGCGGCCTCGGACTTGTCCCACATCTCCTCCGTGCCGACCCGCTTCTCCGGGCGGGTCGAGAGCTCGAGGCGGGGCTTGAAGCCGAACTGGTCGTAGATGAAGAAGCCGAAGTCGAGGCAGCGCACCACCTCCTCCTCGATCTGGTCCTCGCGGCAGAACACGTGGCCGTCGTCCTGGGTGATGCTGCGGACCCGCAGCAGGCCGTGCAGCGTGCCGCTCGGCTCGTGCCGGTGTACGAGGCCCTGCTCGGCGTAACGGACCGGCAGGTCGCGGTACGAGTGCAGGTCGCGCTTGTAGATCTGCACGTGCGCCGGGCAGTTCATGGGCTTGAGGCCCATGGGCTTGCCCTCCACGTCCGTGAAGTACATGTGGTCGCGGTAGACGTGCCAGTGGCCCGACTGCTTCCAGAGCTCCACGTCATAGAGGATCGGCGTGCGGACCTCGGTGTAGCCGCGGTTTACGTTCGAGTTGCGCCAGAGCGTGGTGAGCTCGTTCCAGATGTGGGTCCCCTTCGGGAGCCAGAACGGGGAGCCGGGCGAGAGATCGGAGAGCATGAACAGGTCGAGCTCGCGCCCGAGCTTGCGGTGATCGCGCGCCCGGGCGTCCTCGAGGCGCTTCAGGTGCTCCTCGAGCTGCTCCTTCGAGGCCCACGCGGTCCCGTATACGCGCGTGAGCATCTGCCGCTCGGCGTCGCCGCGCCAGTACGCGCCCGCCACGCTGGTGAGTTTGAACGCCTTGATGCGCTTGGTGCCAGGACCGTGCGGGCCGCGGCAGAGGTCGGTGAACGGCCCGTTCGTGTAGAGCGAGACGGTCTCAACACCCTGGTCCTTCACGAGGTCCTCGATCAGCTCGACCTTGTAGTCCTGGCCCTCGTCGCGGAAGCGCTCGATGGCGTCGGCCACCGGAAGGTCGTCGCGCACGAAGTGCTCGTCGGCCTTGATGTGCTCGCGCATATTGGCCTCGATCGCATCGAAGTCGTCCTCGGAGAGCTTCACGCCGTCCGGGAACTCGAAGTCGTAATAGAAGCCGTCCTCGATCGGCGGCCCGATCGAGATCTTCACGCCGGGGTAGAGCTCCATCACGGCGGTGGCGAGCACGTGCGCGGCGTCGTGGCGGATCAGCCAGAGCCCGTCCTCGTCGCGGCCGGTCACGATCTCGATGCGCGCGCCGTCCTCGAGCGGCGCCTCGAGGTCCCTGAGTTCGCCGTCGACGCGGATTCCAAGGGCCGCCCGGGCCAGGCCCTCGCCGATCGCGCGGGCGGCGTCGGCGCCGGTGGCGCCCTCTTCGAGGTCGAGTTCGGTGCCGTCCGGGAGCAGGGCCTTCATGCGGCCTGCACGGTAGCGCCGAACACGCGCAGCTCGCGTTCGAGCGCCGAGGTCACCAGAAAGCGCTCGCGCACACGCTCGCGACCGGCGCGACCCATCTCGATCGCCAGCCCGGGGTCGCGCACCAGCTCGAGGATCCTCGCGGCGGCCTGCTCGGGATCCGGCGCAAGGAAGCCGTCCACGCCGTCTCTGATGGTCAGCGGGATCCCGCCCACCACGGGCGTGCGCTTCCAGAGCGCCTCGAACGGGGCGAGCTCGAACCCCTCGCGGAGAGAGCGCTCGATGACCGTGCGCGCCAGCAGAAGGAGCGCGCCGACCTCGAGGCTGCCGAGCCCCTCGTAGGTGGTGAGCAGCAGCACGTCGCCTGTGTCCTCGGCGTAGTCGGAGATCTCCTTCGCGGCCTGCCAGCTCTCGGTGGCGGCACGGTCGAGCAGCGCTGCGAGCACCAGCTGCAGCTCGGGCTCCTCGGCCTTGGCCACGCGGAAGGCGTCGATGGCCGCGTGAGGGTCGTCCCAGCGGTCGAGCTCCAGCACCTGGAGGCAGAAGGGCCGCTCCAGGTCCACGCCGAGCGGACGCACGACCCGCCCCGGCAGGCGAGACTCGAGCTCGAGGTTGCGCGGGTCGAGCGGGTCGATTCCGGGCGCCGCCACCTGGAGCCGGCCGTCCTGAAGCGCGGGCGGAGCGAAGGAGTCGTCGGAGACGAGCACCGCGGCGCAGCGCTCGGCGAGGCCCGCCGCGCGGGCGAGCGAGTCCGGCTCCGCGCGCGAGGCGTCCTCGTGGAGGCGCCACAGGACCGGCGGGCCGCCGCGCCCCGCCGCCACGTCCAAGCCCGCGGCGAGGCCGAGCGCGGCGTCGTGCAGCACGACCGCGTCGTAGCCGTCCTGCAGAGAGCGAGCAGTCCTCTCGCAGGCGTCGAGGTACTCCTCCCACGCGCCGTCCTCGATGGCCGACTCGCCGCCCCGCAACCCCGACATCAGCGCCGCCGACGTGGCTCGCAGCTCCGCCGACCCGAACAGCACCCGCCACTCGATCTCCACCCCTGCGCCGGCGGCGAGCGGCAGCAGGCCGCCGAGGAACTCGGGAACCCTCCCCTCGGCCCCCGCAGCGCTCACGTGCAGGATGCGCGCACCGCGCAGCGGCTCAGCGGCGTCCTGAAGCTCCTCAACCGCGCGCCCGCCCGCCGCGGGGGCGTAATCGCCCGGCGCGCGCGGCGCGATCGCCATGGGCTGAAGGTCGGCGGCGGCGGCCATGAGCGCTGGCAGCGTAGCCGCGCAGCGCCCGGGCCGCGAGCGGGAGCGACCCGTGGAGCCCCCTGCCGACGGCGTTCGAGCCGAACACGTCACATCGCCTCGAGAAATTCCTTGGCTGACCAATTGGTTAGCCAACGAATTTCTTTGGACGGTGTGACGTGTCCGGCGGTGGGCGGGCCGTGGCGATGCGGGCCGTGGCGGTGGCTCAGCCGAGCGCCGGCTCGATTCGGCCGCTCACCTCGCCCAGCGGGTCGCCGCGCAGGACCACCTCGTCGCCGTCCTCGAGGAACGTGCGGGTGGAGCCGTCTGAGAGCTCGATCGGCTCCTGTCCGTTCCAGCTCAGCTCGATCAGGCTGCCGCGCTGCTCGGGCTCGGGACCCGAGATCGTGCCCGTGGCCAGGAGGTCGCCGGTGCGCAGGCTTGCCCCGTTCACCGTGAGATGCGCCACCTGCTGTGCGATCGACCAGTAGAGGTGCTTCGTGTTCGAGCGCGCCACCACCGTGCCGTTCAGCTCCACCTCGAGCGGGATGTCGAACGCCCAGGGCTCCTCGCGCAGGTAATCGAGCGGCTGCGGGTCCTGCGGCTCGCGCGGGATACGGCGGTCGGCGAGCTGGTCGAGCGGCACGACCCAGCGGCTCACCGACGTGGCGAACGACTTGCCGAGGAACGGGCCGAGCGGCTGGTACTCCCAGGCCTGGATGTCGCGCGCGGACCAATCGTTCACGAGCACCATGCCGAACACGTGGTCGAGCGCTTGCTCGATCGGCACGGGCTCGCCGATCGTGCTCGGTGTGCCGATCACATAGCCCGCCTCCAGCTCGATGTCGAGGCGTGCGCTGGGGCCGAACTCCGGGCGTTGGCCGATTGGCCTACGCACCGGTGTGCCACTCGGGACAATCGTGCCGGCTCGTCCGTGGTAACCCACGGGGAGATGCCGCCAGTTCGGAAGCAGGGGCTCAGCGTCCGGCCTGAACATCCGGCCGAGATTCGTTGCGTGATCGAGGGACGAATAGAAGTCCACGTAGTCCGCGACTTCGATCGCCAAACCGAGCTCGGCATCCGGGAGCTCGCGGCCCTCATCGACCCGTGACGCCGCCTGGCGCCAGACCTCGGAGCCCGCGGCCATGAACGCGTTCAGCGAGGGAGCATCGAAGACGGGATCGAGGTTGCTCAGGTCCACCACATGGTCACCCACGCGCGCGCACACGCCCCCGCCGCGCAGCACCCCGTAGGCCAGCGTCACGGAAGCATTCCGAGCGCTTCCAGGTCCTCGACCGGCTCGCGCCAGGAACAGCTCCCGAAGCCGGCGAAGAGGTCTCGACTGGCTTCGTCCAGCTCGAGCGAGGCAGGGTCCTCCTCTGCCAGGACCTCGGCGAGCCGATCGCGAGGGGCGGTGACCGCTGCCATCAGGTTGAGGAAGCCGTGCTCCTCGCCCCGGCGGATCGCGTGGTGAAGCCCCGCGGTGGCCTTGAAGGGGACGCCTGCCTCGCGGCAGCACGCGATTACGAGCGCCACCTGCTCGACCGACGGGATTGCCGCGCCTCCGCAACGCAGCTTGGCCCGCGCGCCGAGCGCGGCAAGCGCGCCCACCGCTGCGGGCACGCTGTCTCGCCAGCCGTCGTCGAGCACCAGCTCGAAGTAGGCGTCGACGCCAAGTGGCTGAAGCTCGCGATAGGCCGTCACGAGCTCCGCGGGGCGCGGTCGTGCGCTGTCCATGGGAATCTCGACGGCCTCGACCCCCGCCACCCCGGTCACGAGAGCGGCATCGGCGGGGCCGCTCAGAACGACGCTCAGCGGGAGCCCCTTGTCCGCCAGTTGCCCGAGTGCCGCTACGGGCACGACGAAGCGACCGATCACCCATCCGTGCTCGCCCGAGCGTGCTTCTGCATCCGCCGCCAGGGCCTCGTCGAGAGCCATCGAAGCGGGCGGGAAGAGCGGGGCGTGGTCGATCAGCCCGGCGAGCACCGCCGCATCATCCCATCCGAGGCGCGGACCCGATCGTCTCTCCGCGACGTACCAATGGCATGCATGCCAAGCTCGCCGCGGTTATGTCTGCCGTGTGCGCCGGCGCGGCGGCGCCGCCCGCGGCCGCCGAGGTGCCACTGATCCGCCTTATCGACGGGCGCGAGAGCGACCGGATCGTCCGCGTGAACCCGAGGACGCTCGAGCCTGTCTCCCGCCCGATCGAGACCTTCCGCCGAGGCTGGTCCATCGACTTCTCGCCTGACGGGCGCTTTCTCGCGTACGCGGCGAGCGCCCGGCCGGCGCGCATTCACCTGATCGACGTGCCTCGGTGGCGTTCCGCGGGCGTTCTGACGCGCGGCGACATCGGCACGCTCACGTGGGCGCGCGACGATCGCCTCGTCGAGGCGGGCGGCACCGATATCCGCGTTCTGGCGGTGCCGGGCGGGCGCGTGGTGGCGCGGCACAACCTCGACCGGTTCTGGATTGACAGCGAGGCGATCCCGAACGGCGTTGCGTTCCTGATGCAGCCACGCCGCGAGGTCGCCCCTGCCGCGCTGGTGCTCGTCGGCGGCGATGGCGACCTTCGGCGCATCCGACTCGACCGGATCGAGTCAGGGGGAAACCGCAGGGTGTATCTGCGGCCGGCGCTTGCCGTGGACGCCAGCGGCGGCCGTGCGTACGTCGTGGCGCCGCGCGAGCCGCTCGTCGCCGAGGTCGACCTGGCTTCAGGCGCGGTGGCGTACCACCCACTCGGGGCGTCGGCAGCGAAGGGCGCCGAGGAAGCATGGTTCCGCGACGCGCAGTGGACAGCCGGCGGCCACATCGCAATCACCGGCGACCGCATGCCGCGGCCCCTCCGCAACGGACGGCCGGCGGCGGGTCCGATCCCTTACGGGCTGCGGCTGGTGGACCCGCGCGACTGGTCGATTAGAACGGTGAACCGCCGCACCAACGTGGTCGACACGGCCGGCGATCGCCTGCTCGCGAACGGGACGACCTGGAGCGCCGGCGCTCAGAAGAGCACGAGCACCGGCTTGGTCGCGTTCGACCTCAGCGGGCGGCCGGCATTCGACCGCTTTGCCGGCAAGGATGTCGCCGTGCTAGGCGACCATGGCGCGTACGCCTACGTGTGGGTGAGACCAGATCGGATGCTGCACGTCCTCGATCTACGGACCGGGCGTACCGTCAACGCGATCCCCACCCTTCCGGCACGGCTGCCGACGCTGCTGGGGGACCGCTAGCGGCGCACCCGGCTTCCGGGCACGATGTCGTCGCTGCCGTCGGGCCAGCGGACCCACGCCTTGTTGCCACCGTCGTAGTCGGGCGCCCACAGCACCAGCGTGGCGTCCTGGCCCTCCACCGTGCAGCTCTCGGTGCCCTCCTCGTCGAGGCCGCGCCAGAGCCGCACGAACGCGTTCGACTCCCACTCGTCGCCGATCGTGGTGGGGTCCGTGTGCCCGGGATGCACGACCGTCTCGTGCGGGAGCTTCATCAGGACCTCCATGATCGAGTGCCTGAGGTCCTCGAAGCTCGTGGAGCCGGGCGCGCGCACGCCGCCGACGGAGCCCTTGAAGAGCGTGTCACCCGTGAACACGTCCGTGCCGTTCACGATGAAGTTGAGCATGCCCGCGGTGTGACCGGGCGTCAGGACGGGCTCGATCGTGAGCCCCCCGACCTGGAGCGTCTCCCCCGGCTCGATCGTCCGGTCCACGTCGTCGAGCTGCTGCGCCTCGATCGGGTGGGCCAGGATCTCCACCCCGTGCTGCTCCTTCCAGACGGAGTTCTCCGCCACGTGATCGCCGTGGTGGTGAGTGAGCAGGAGCAGCTGCACGTCGAGGCCGTGCCGCTCGGCCGCCTCGACCAGCGGTCCGGACGGCCCGCCGGAGTCGATCACCACGGCCTTGCCGTTCTCCTCGTCCCCCACCAGGTAGGCATTTGAGAGCCAGTCCGCCTGCATTGAGCGCTCGATGATCATGGTCGGGCGCAGCCTAGTATGCGGCCCGAGTGGAGGAGCTCCGAGCCCAGTTCCCGGTCCTCGAGCGGGTGGCCTACCTGAACGCCGGCACGAACGGGCCGGTGCCGAGGGCCGCGTTCGAGGCGGCGGAGGCCTCGCTGCGTGAGCAGCTCGAGGAAGGGCGCAGCAGCAAGCCGTGGTTCGACCACCAGGTGGAGCGCATCGCCGAGCTGCGCGGACGCGTGGCGACGCTGTTTGGCGCCACGCCCGCCGACGTGGCCTTAACCGGCTCGACCACCGACGGCATCAACGCCGTCCTCCACGCCGTGGACATCCGCCCCGGCGACGAGATACTCACGAGCGACGAGGAGCACCCGGGCGTGCTCGGGCCGCTCGCCACGGCACGCGACGTCCGCGGCGCGCGCGTGCGCGTGGTGCCCTTCGATGAGCTGCCCGACGAGGTCGGCCCGGACACGCGATTCGTGGTCTGCTCGCACGTCTCCTGGGCAACCGGTCGCGTGATGGACACCGAGCCTCTGAAGGCCGCCGGCGCGATCGTCGTGCTGGACGGCGCACAGGGACTCGGCGCCGTGCGGATCAACGCCCCCGAGCTCGGCTGTGACTTCTATGCGACCTCGGGCCAGAAGTGGCTGTGCGGCCCCGGCGGAATGGGCTACCTCTACGCCGACCCCGAGCTGGTGCCGAGCCTCCCCGCGCCCTGGGCCGGCTACCACTCGCTCGAGGACGGGGAGCGCGCGCTCGAGGCGGCGCTGTGGCCGGACGCCCGCCGGCTCGGAACGGGCTTCCCCGCGCCGCACCACGTGGAGTGGTCGCATGCGTCCCTGGACGTGCTCGATGCAGCGGGCTTCGACCGCGTTCACGAGCAGGGCGTAGCGCAGGCGGACCGGCTCGCCGAGCTGCTGCTCAACCAAGGCGTGAACGTGGCGCCGCGAGGTGCGACCACGCTGGTCTCCTTCGAGGTCCCCGACCCGCCCGCCTTCACGGAGCGGGCGGCCGCCGAGGGCCTCGTGATCCGGGGCCTTCCGGGCCGTCAGCTCGCGCGCGCCTCGGTCGGCGCCTGGAACACCCGCGACGAGATCGAGCGGCTAGTGCAGCTTGCCGCCGCTGCGCGCTAGTCGTTGACCAGCGTCAGGATCCCGAACACGATCGACGCGACCACGACGGCGAGCCCGAGGGCTCCCACCACACCGAACGTGACGGCCTCCGCGGTCCGGCCGTTCCTACCGAACTCGAGGGCGCGCAAGGCACCGAGGATCGCGAGGGCGTAGCACGCGGGCACGCCGACGCCGGCGATCAGAGATACCCAGATCACCTGGAGAAGCGCGTCCGTATCGACGATCGAGGCGATCATGCCCCGTCCACCGCAGGCGGCACCCCTGGCGGCACCCCGGCCTGCTGCGAGCGTCGGGTGTAAAGGATCACGGCCGCCGCGATGCAGCCGGTCGAAACCACGATCGGGCCAAGCGCTCCCGTACCGAACACGCGCGTGACCAGATAGGTCAGCGCACCGAACAGCGCCGCCATCGGGAGAGTGAGGATCCAGGCAATCACGATGTTCCCGGCAACGCCCCAACGTACGGCCGACAGCCGCTTCGCCGCGCCGGATCCGATCACCGCGCCCGAGATTGTCTGTGTGGTGGAGAGCGGAAAGCCGACGTGTGAGGCCGCAAGAATCACGGTGGCGCCCGCGCCCTGGGCCGCGAAGCCCTGCGCGGAGTCCATCTTGTGGATGCGGCTCCCCATCGTCTTGATGATGCGCCATCCGCCGATATACGTGCCGAGCGCGATCGCGGTGGCCGACGAGACCACCACCCACTCCGGCACATGGAAATCGTCCGTGGCGATGGTTCCATTGGCCACGAGCGCCAGCGTGATGACCCCCATCGTCTTCTGGGCGTCATTCGTTCCGTGCGCGAGCGCGAGCAGCCCTCCGGAGATCACCTGGCCGAACCGGAATCCCGACGTGACGGGCCCGGGTCGGAGCCGTCCCACTATCCGGTAGAGGAAGAGGATCGTGAGGCCGCCGACGATGAACGCCAGCAGTGGCGCCACCAGCCCCGGGATCACCACCTCGCCGAGAAGGCCCTCCTTGAAGAAGATCGCATCGGCGCCCTCGGCGACGAAAACGGCGCCGACCATCCCGCCGATCAGCGCGTGCGACGAGCTGGACGGCAAGCCGAAGTACCACGTGATCAGGTTCCATGCGATCGCACCGACGAGTCCGGCGAACACCGCGAGCAGCCCGATCGAGTTCGGCTCAATCTCCACGACGTCCTGCGCGACCGTGGCGGCCACAGCCAGCGAGATGAACGCGCCCGCGAAGTTCAGCACCGCCGCATAGCCGACCGCGATCCGCGGCGGCATCGCGCGCGTGGAGATCGAGGTCGCAACGACGTTCGCCGTGTCGTGAAAGCCGTTCGTGAAGTCGAAGATCAGCGCCGTCGCGACGACGATCACGACGATGATCTCGCTGCCCATAATCGGGTGCCGCTCGCTTAGGAGTTCTTGATGACGATGCCTTCGAGGATGTTTGCGACGTGCTCGGTGGCGTCGATCGCCTCCTCCAGGCGCTCGAAGATGTCCTTCCAACGAATCACGACCATGGGGTCGATGCCGTTGTCGAACAGTGAGGCGATGGCTTCCCGCACGATGCGGTCGCCGTCGTTCTCCAGGCGGTTGATCTCAACCGTGTAGTGGGTGATGTCCTTGAACCCGCGCAGGCGGGGCATGGCCTCGGCGATCTGGCGGCCGGCGGCGTGCAGGACCTTCGCGAGGTCCTGCGCCTGCGTCATCGGCGCCTCGATCTTGTAGAGCCCGAGGTAGTCCGCGACCTCCTCGGTGTAGTCGACCACGTCGTCTAGCGCGGAGGCCAGCGCGTAGATGTCCTCGCGGTCGATCGGGGTCACGAAATTCTGGTTGAGCCGCTGGATGATGTCGTGCGTGATGCGGTCGCCGTCCTGCTCGCAGATCAGGATCTCGCGGGCGAGCTCGTTGCGCTCGGGGTACTCGGAGAGCAGCTCTTCGAGCAGCCGAACGGCCCGCTGGATGTTGCCCCCGGCCTCCTCGAACAGGTCGAAGAACTGGCGGTCGCCGGAGGAGAGGAGGTTCGACAGGCGCACTGGGCCGGAAGGTACCAGTCAATCCACCTGGAACCGGGCAAGCTCCATCCGGCGCGCCGGCAGCTCTCCGACCCAGTCCCGTACGGCCGCCACGGCCTTCTGCCAGTCGTACTCGACCCGGCGCTGCTCGACGCGATCGTCGGCGATCACGGCGTACGCCGCACGGTGGTCGCCGTCCCACGGCATGCCCACGCTTCCCGGGTTCAGCAGCTCGATGCCGCCGGGACCGGCGCGCCGGAAGGCGATGTGGATGTGGCCGGCCACCACACGCTGCGCCTGGACTCCGGCGAGCAGCTCCTCGTCGGCCTCGCCGGGCCTCGGCAGGAACGGCTTCATGTCCGAGCGCGGCGAGGCGTGGCAGTACAGCGTGCCGTCGATCTCCGCGGACTCAGGCAGCGTGCTCAGCTCCGCCACCAGCTCGTCGCCGAGCGTCTCAGCGGTGCACGCCGCGATCTCGTCGATCGGCGCCGGCGCATCGTGGCGGTCCACGAGCCAGCGGTCCGCGTTACCGCGGATCCAGGTTGCGTTCTCGAGCTTCTTCAGCCGCTCGACCGTCTCCTTCGGCCACGCGCCGGCGGTGGCGTAGTCGCCGCCGAGCAGGAACGCGTCGGCGTCCTTCGCATCCGCCAGGACCGCCTCCAGGGCGGGCAGGTTGCCGTGGATGTCGTAGAGCAGCGCAAGCACCCTGTGAACGCTATCCCCCAGAGGTTTTGGCTGCCGCCGGACGTTTTGGCCGCCGCCGACCCGGAAGGGTCTAGTGTGAGAGGGACTCGATTCCGAGGAGGCTCGGAACCAGATGGAGAAGAGAGCTGTACGGCACGACAGCCCGCCCCAGCGGGAACGTGCGAAAAAGCAGGAGGAACTGCCCACATGGCGCAGGACCAGCCCACGCGGCAACCCCGAGGTGGACCGCGCGGACCTTGGAGCGGAGCACCGAGCGGCTGGAGATGTTGCTCGGCCACTGACAAAAGGCCCGAAATTCACCCTGCTTGCGGGGCAAGAGCCGCCGGCCGGGCCACGTTGTTCGAGTGGGGCGGCGTGCGTCCGCCGACGCGATTCGGATCGTCTTACGAAGGGCTATCCCTCGGCTGTCGCAGCGGTTGGACTGTCAAGCGCCGCCCCCGTTCGGGCTACGTAACACCCCGAAAAGTTGGAAAAACGGCCCACCTGGGGCCTGCCGCGGGTCGTGAGGCCCCACGAGGAGTACAACCCAAGGTCGGGGGCCGGTTTCCCGGACGCGACCTCTGCGGTTAAGTCCCTGGGTTTCCGGCCCCCACCCTTGTGTCGGTCGTCGACCCCAAGGACATTAGGGCGACGTCGTCAACCGGACTTCAGTCGCAGACGCCCCCGGC
>CAWDLE010000002.1:0-86467 GCA_963803085.1 uncultured Thermoleophilaceae bacterium
TGGGGCGTGGGCCCGCCGAGGATCCCTGGTTCTTCGCCGCTGCTTTCGCCGCCGGACGGCTCGCGCGCGAACGGCTGGCCAACCCTTCTTAGCGCGCCTGGAAGGCGTCGAGCCCGACCGAGAGGGCGATCGCAAGGCGGCGGTCGAGTGCGCGCTCCGCGTCAGCGGAGAGGTCGAGGATGTACTTGTCCCGAACACCGAGCACCCGCGTGAGCTCGCCGATCTCGCGCTCTCCTCGGAGAAAGGTGAAGTGATACGGGATTGGGACCATCTCGCCGTAGGGGATGAGATCCTTGATCCGCCGGACGATCGCGATGTGGGCGCTTCGCTCTCGCGCCCAGGCGATCTCATCTTCCGACGCGTCGAGGATCGACCACGTCGAGCGGATCAACGACTGTTTGAAGCGCTTCTCGAGGACGCCGATCCTCTCGCCCGTCGGGTGCGTCACGTCGTAGCGCCCTCCTAGCTCGACCACGCGCCGCGCCTTGAGGCGGAAGAGCTCCTCCGACTCGGAGTCGTCCGCAAAGAAGCGCAGGTCCTCCTTCAGTGCCATGCGTCGCTGACGCGCGAACGCGACCACCTCGCCGGCGCTCTTGCCGTCAGGTGCGAGCGTCGAGGCCGTGTAGAGGTTCACCATTGGCCGGATCAGCTGATCGATCAGGAACCGGTCGTGGTCGAAGCGTGAAGCGTGCACGCGGGGAGGGTAGCCGCATCGCATCCGCCCGAGCGTCGAGACGGAGCGGCCACCGTTGGCCCACATGGCCAGCGGCGAGCCGGGTATCGTTCGCGCGCCAATGAGGGTCGGCGTCTCGAAGGAGATCAAACCCGACGAGCATCGCGTCGCGCTCACGCCGGCGGGAGCTCGCGAGCTCGTACAGCGCGGCCACGAGGTGATCATCGAGGCCGGCGCGGGCTTGGGGACTCCTTCCCAAATGCCGTCTACGAGGGTGTGGGAGCCCGCATGACCTCGGTCGACGAGGTCTGGGATTCCTCTGACATGGTCCTGAAGGTCAAGGAGCCGCTGCCCGAAGAGTACGGTCGGCTCCGCGAAGGCCTCGTGCTCTTCACCTACCTCCATCTGGCTGCCGACCGCCCGCTCACGGAGGCTCTCGTCGAGAGCGGGGCAACGTGCATCGCCTACGAAACGGTCGAGACGCAGGACCGCCGCCTTCCGCTCCTGGCACCCATGAGCGAGGTCGCCGGCCGGCTCGCGACCCAGATGGGCTCCTGGGCACTCAGAAGGCGCAAGGAGGCCGCGGGATCTTGCTCGGGGGAGTGCCGGGCGTGCCGCCCGCGAAGGTGGTTGTCTTGGGGGGAGGCATCGTCGGGTACAACGCAGCGCTGATCGCAGTTGGCATGCAGGCGGACGTCTGGGTGCTCGACAAGTCCGTGGAGCGCATGCGCGACCTCGAGATGATGCTCGACGGTCGCATCACGCTCGCGATGTCGAACCAGCTCCAGATCGACGAGGTCATCCTCGATGCCGACCTGGTCGTGGGTGCCGTCCTGATTCCGGGGGCGGTGGCTCCGAAGCTCATCTCGCGCCCGATGCTCGGGACGATGAAGCCGGGCGCGGTGCTCGTGGACGTGGCGATCGACCAGGGTGGATGCTTCGAGACCTCCCGTCCGACCACGCACTCGGACCCGAACTTCGAGGTGGACGGGATCGTCCACTACTGCGTCACGAACATGCCCGGCGCCGTGCCGGTCACCTCGACCAAGGCGCTGACGAACGTGACGCTTCCCTATGCCGAGGCGCTCGCCGACTACGGGGTGCGCGACGCGATCGCCCGAGATCCCGCGCTCGCACGCGGAGTGAACGTGTTGGACGGCAAGGTCACGTACGAGGCCGTCGCCGAGGCTCATGGCCTCGAGTACTCCCCGCTTTCCGAGCTCCTTCCGCTCGAGCCGGTCTAGGAGGACTTGGGAAGCGCGGCGTCCTCGGACTTGCGTTCCGGGAAGAGCTTCACCGTCACCCACGTGACCGCCATCGCGAGCGCGATCACGACCACGACCCACACGAGATCCCGAGCATGCCAAGAACGATGTCCATCCGGCTCTAGAATAGCCGCATGCCGCGGGCGTGCGTGATCGTGCTCGATGCGGTCGGCGCGGGAGCGCTGCCCGACGCCGGGGACTATGGGGACGAGGGCTCCGACACCCTCGGAAACGTCGCGCGCGCGGTGGGCGGGCTCGATCTCCCGAATCTCGAGGCGCTCGGGCTCGGGAACGTCGAGGAGCTCGAGGGCTGCCCGCCGCAGCCGGGGGCCCCGGCGGTCGCCGGCCGCCTCGTAGAGCGGTCGAAGGGCAAGGACACGACCACGGGCCACTGGGAGCTCATGGGAATCGTCACCCCGGTGGCGATGCCGACCTATCCGCACGGCTTTCCCTCGTCCATCTCGAAGAGTTCGCGCACCGTACGGGGCGGGGCGTCCTCGGGAACAAGCCTCTTCCGGTACCGAGATCATCCAGGAGCTCGGCGAGGAGCACCAGAAGACCGGCAAGTGGATCGTGTACACGTCGGCAGACTCGGTCTTCCAAATCGCGGCGCACGAGGAAACGATTCCGCTCGAGGAGCTGTACGAGGCCAGCGGGGTGGCCCGCGAGATCCTCACCGGCCCCCATGCGGTCGGGCGCGTGATCGCGCGTCCTTTCACCGGAGAGCCGGGGAACTACACTCGCACGCCGAATCGCCACGACTGGTCGCTCAAGCCCAAGCAGCCGAACTACCTGACGCTGGCGCGAGACGCGGGTGCGACCGTGCACGGCGTCGGGAAGATCCACGACATCTTCGCGGGGGTCGACATCGACGAGTCGAACCCGACCAAGTCGAACGGCGAGGGGATCAAGGTCACGGAAGAGCTCCTCCGCGGCCTCGACGACGGAATCATCTTCACGAACCTGGTGGAGACGGACATGCTCTGGGGGCACCGGAACGAGCCCGTCAACTTCCACCGCTGCCTGCAGGACTTCGACCGCCGCCTGGCAGATCTCCTCGACGCGCTCCGTCCGGCGACCTCCTCGTGATCACCTCCGACCACGGGTGCGATCCACGACGCCCTCCACCGACCATTCCCGCGAGCATGCGATGCTCGTGGCCTATGTGGAAGGCAAGAACGCCGCGGGCCGGGTGCACAATGGCGAGTTCGCGGACGTGGGCGCTACCGTGAACGCGTGGCTCGGGGGCAAGGCTCCTCCGCGCGGCATACCGGGCGCCCCGATCGTCGAGCCGTGAACCTTCCCTGATGCGCGCGGCGGAGCTGATCGCGCGCAAGCGCGACGGTGAGGCGCTGGCGGCGGAGGACATCCGGGAGCTCGTCCTCGCCTACGTGCGGGACGAAGTCCCGACTACCAGATGTCCGCGTTCCTGATGACCGTGTTCTTCCGGGGACTGGACGACGTCGAGACCCATGCTCTGACCGACGCGATGGTGGCGAGTGGGGAGACGATCGACCTCAGCTCGCTGGGTCGCCGCGTTGTCGACAAGCACTCGACCGGCGGGGTCGGGGACAAGGCCTCGATCGTGATCGGGCCGATCGTAGCCGCCTGCGGCGTCCCCTTCGCAAAGATGAGCGGCAGGGGCCTGGGGCACACGGGAGGGACACTCGACAAGCTCGAGTCGATTCCGGGTTTCGCGATCGAGCTCGACCAAGACGCGTTCCTCCAGCAGGTGCGGGAGATCGGGGTCGCGATCATCGGCCAGACAGCCGACCTCGTCCCTGCCGACAAGCGCCTCTACGCACTCCGCGACGTGACCGCGACCGTGGACTCGATCCCGCTGATCGCGTCCAGCATCATGTCGAAGAAGATCGCGGCCGGCGCCGACGCGATTGTCCTGGACGTGAAGGTTGGGGACGGGGCGTTCATGAAGAGCCTCGACCGTGCGCGCGAGCTCGCGCAGGCGATGATCCAGCTCGGCCGGCAGGCCGGGCGCGAGGTGGTCTGCGAGCTGACGGACATGGACCAGCCCCTCGGCCGGGCGGTCGGTAACTCTCTGGAGGTCCGCGAGGCCGTCGAGACGCTGCGCGGCGAGGGGCCGCCTGACCTGGCCGAGCTCACGCTCGGCGCCTGCGGCCACCTCTTGGCGCTTTCGGACCTCGGCGTCGGCGAGGAGGAGGGTCGCCGGCTGGCCGAGGAGGCGATCTCCTCCGGTGCCGCGCTCGAGCGCTACGGCACGTGATCCGCGCCCAGGGTGGCAACCCGAGCGTCGAGGTCCTCCGGTCGCGCCGGTCGTCTGGCCCGTGCCCGCACCGGCCAGCGGCTACGTGGAGCGGATCGCGACGACGGCCGTCGGGGTTGCCGCTCTCCATCTCGGCGCGGGTCGCGCGGCGAAGGACGACGTCATCGATCATCGGGTGGGCGTCGTCTGCCGTGCGAAGCGCGGGGACAGAGTTGAAACGGGCGGCCCCGTCGCGGAGGTCCATGCCGCAGACGAGGCCGGCGCGGCCGCGGGGGTCAAGGAGGTGGCGGCCTGCTACCGGGTTGCGGACGAGGCGCCTCCGCTGGTGCCGATCGTCCTCGAGGTGCTGCGCTAGGGCCCCCTTCCAGGGCTAGGCTGCCACCCATGCCTGAGCTTCCCGAAGTCGAGACGATCCGATCGCGGCTGGCGCCGGGCCTCGTCGGCCGCCGCTTCGAGTCGGTCTCCATCGACGACCCGCGGCTGACCCGGCCGAGGCTCCCGAGCTGGTCGCGTCGGCGCTCGAAGGGGAAGTCGTTCGGGATCTCCGCCGGCGCGGCAAGTACCTGATCTTCGAGTTCGAGAGCGGGCGCCACCTCGTCGTCCATCTCCGGATGACGGCGGCTTCCAGCACCCCGCGACGGCGAACGGGGAGCGGCACCGGCGGGCCTTGGTCACGCTGGACGACGGCTCCGGCGTCTCGTACCGCGACGTGCGCCGGTTCGGGACCGGCTCCTGCTCGAGCCGGGGGAGCTCGAGGAGTACCTCGATGCCAGGATCGGAGGCGAGCCGCTCGACCGAGCCTTCACCACGGCCGCTTTCGGGAAGGGGCTCGCCGGGCGTCGCGCCCCCATCAAGTCTGCGCTCCTCGACCAGCGGTCGGTGGCGGGGGTGGGGAACATCTATGCGGACGAAGCGCTCTGGTTCGCGCGCATCCATCCGCTTCGGCCGGCCGGCGAGCTGGCGCCCGAGGAGGTCTCTGAGTTGCGTGGGGCGGTCCTCAAGGCCCTTCGCCGCGGTATCGAGCGCCAGGGGGCGACGCTCTCCGACTACCGCGACTCACAGGGGCGCAAGGGCCGGATGCAGCACGCCTTCAAGGTCTACGGGCGCGTCGGAAAACCATGCGACAGGTGCGGAGCGCCGATCGAGAAGATCCGTGTCGGCGGGCGCGGGACGTGGTTCTGCGGCAACTGCCAGGCGCTCTGAATCAACGCTCCGGCTCGCGCGAGTCGTAGCGAATGAGTTGGGGGATGGCCAGGCAGGCGACTGCGGTTCCGGCGATGCAGAGAATCCCGCCCAGACGATCGAAGTGCGGATGCTCGTGAGCGCCGCGACGACGCCCGCCTCGAGATTCCCGAGCGTCGGTGCGCCGGCCACTTGCACCAACTCGATGCCGAGGATCCGGCCTCGCATTCCCTCCGGAGTCCCCCGAAAACGATCGTGCTGCGGAAGATGGCGCTCACCGTGTCTGCGGCCCGGCGAGGGCCAGCATGAAGAGCGCCAGCCAGAGCGCAGATGCCAGGCCGAAGCCGATCAACGCCAGCCCCCAGCACGCCGCCGCGACCGCCACGGCAACACCCTGGCGGTGGATCTCACCCATCCAGCCCGACAACAGCGAGGCGACCGAGCCCCACGTAGGGAGCCGCGTACAAGAAGCCGACCACCTCGGCGCCGGCGTCGAACTGGCGGTCGGCAACGGCGGGGAAGAGAGCGCTCGGCATCCCGAAGATCATGGCGTTCGTGTCGACGAGGAAGATCCCGAGCAGCACCTTGCGTCTCGCACAAGCGAAACCCTTCGAGCGTCGACCTGAGCCCGGGCCGGTCGGCGTCGGAACAGGCGGGAAGCTGGGAAGCGCCCAGACGGTCGCGAGCGAGGCGGCGAACGTCAGGAGTCGAGCCCGTAGGTGAGCGGAAGCCCAATCGTCGCGATCAAGATGCCGCCGATGGCCGGCCCCGCGACAGCGCCGAGGTTGCCGTAGATCCCCTCGAGCGCCATCGCCGCCGGAATCTGCTCCTCCGTGACGATCAGTGGGGCCAGGGACCGCATCGCGGGAGCACCGAGACTCCAGCAGGCGACGCTCAGCGCCGCGAGGACGTAGAGGATCCAGACGCGCGGTTCGGGCAGGAGCGCGTTCACGACGAGCCCGCCCGTGACGGCCATGAAGCCGATCTCCGTTAGAAGAATGAGGCGGCGCCGGTCGGTGGCATCTGCGATCGCTCCTCCGACGAGTGCAAACGCGAGGAGAGGCACGAGCTCGAAGAGGCTGATCAGGCCTACGGCGAGGGTCGAGCCCGTGAGCTCGTAGACCTGGAACGGAATCGCGACCAGCGTGATCTCGCTGCCGACATAAGACACCGCCTGGCCCGTCCAGAGCAGGCGGAGGTTCCTGGACTCGCGCAGAGGGCGCGTATCGACCGCGAGGCGCGCGAACCGGCTCCGCAGACCGGGTCGGTCGACGCCAGGTGGCAACCCGTCTGGAGGAAGGTGGTGGTCCGCCACGGCGCGCGAGCCTACCGGCCGGCGTCGGCGGCAGTGGAGGCTAGGCGGCGAGGTCGTCGAGGGCGCCGGCGCGGTCGAGCTGCCAGAGCTCGGTGTAGCCGCCGATCGGACGGTCGTCGATCAGGATCTGGGGAACCGTCCAGCCGCCTGTGCGCTCCTGAAGGCGTGCCCGGAGTCCGGCATCGCGGAGTGCGGGCGCGCCCGGCCGTCCGCGATCAGCTCGTCGCGCAGCGACCGCGGCAGCGGGATGTCCGCGAACGCGCCGCGTTCGCCGGCGTCATGGAGGTGACCCAGCTGGCGGCGCCCGAGCTGGAACGCCGGACCGCCGAAGCGGGGCTCCGGTGCGACCTCCACATCGGCCCAGTTGCCCACCTCACCCACCAGCGCGCCGACGGCCACGCTTCCGTTCAGTTCCATGTCCTCGAGTGCTTGAACGCTCATGGCGCCAATGATGCAACTTCAAGCGCACTTGAAGTCAAGCCCGAAGTCTGCTTCCATCGAGGCATGGCCGACCTGCTCACCATCGGCGAGCTTTCCGCCCGCAGCGGCGTGGCGTCCTCCGCCCTCCGCTTCTACGAGGAGCGCGGGCTGATCAGCTCAGAGCGCGCGTCGTCGGGCCATCGGCGCTTCGCCCGACCCGTGATCAGGAGGGTCGCATTCATCGTGTTCGCGCAGCGCGTGGGGCTCAGCCTCGATGAGATCCGCGACGAGCTCGTGAAGCTGCCGGCCGACCGCGCGCCCAACCGCGGCGACTGGGCGAAGCTGTCCAGCTCCTGGAGCGGCCGGATCGATGCCCGCATCGCCGAGCTCGAGCGGCTGAAGGAGGGACTGACCGACTGCATCGGCTGCGGCTGCCTCTCCTTGGGACGCTGCCAGATGGCCAATCCGGGCGACCGCGCAGGCGCACGCGGCCCCGGGCCGCGCTACTGGATCGGTGACCCTCGCCCGCAGGCCGGCGACTAGCCCGAGCGGAACCGCTGGTGACCGGCTACCGCGCGCGAAGCCCGCGGCACTGGAGTGTTCGGAGGGTGGGCCGCGACTCCTCTGTAACGCGATCTGGGCCGAGCGCCCGAATCGCGTAGCTTCAGTGCGTGGCGCGCGCACCCAGTGAGGAGCCGCAGGGCCTCGTGTACGAACCCGAGCTGCTCTCGGTCGACGAGGAGGCGCCGTGACCAGCTGCCCGAACTGCGACGCGCCCGCGCAGCCGGGTGCGCGCGTGTGTGCCACGTGCGGGTACCGGTTCCTCGAGGACCGGCGCCCCGGGCGCACGCTGCTCGCCGCCGCGGCCGTAGCGGCAGTGGTGGCTGCGGCCGTGATCGTTATACCGGGAGGAGACGACGGCCCGACAGCCGACGCCGAGAAGGGGCGCGCGCCGGACCGCCCGCGTGTGCTCACCGAGCTGCTCTCGGAGCACCCGCTCTCCGCGCGTGAGGCAGAGCGGCGCCTGGAGGTGCGGTGCACATCGCCAGGCGACGACGACAGCGCGGCCGTCCGCTGCGCCGTCCGCTGCGCCGTCCGCGAGCCGCGCCCCGCGCACGCGATCCGTCACTGCCTCGTCGGCTACCCGAACGGCACTCAGAGAAAGGTCGTGGTACTACTCGACGCGCGAGGCCGCGAGCTGCTGAGCGAGTTCTGATGACAACCGACACGCCCCGGATCCTGCTTTTCGACATCGATGGCACGCTCGTCGCGACAGGTGGTGCCGGCGCGGTGGCCTGGAAGCAGGCGTTCCAGGAGCTGCACGGCATCCCCGCCGACATCGGGAAGTTCACCGACGCCGGCATGACCGACCCCGACGTGGGCGCAAGGACCTTCGAGGCCGTGCTGCACCGCAAGCCCACGCCGCGCGAGCTTGCCCAGCTCGTCCAGCGCAGGCTCGAGCACCTGCCAGAGGCGGTGGCCCAGAGCGAGGGATATCGGGTGCTTCCCGGCGTGCCGGAGCGGCTCAAGCAGCTGAGCCACGACGGACACCTGCTCGGGATCATCACGGGCAACGGCGACGGGGCAGCGGCGATCAAGCTGGCGCGCGGGGATCTCAACCGCTGGTTCACGTTCGGGGCGTACGCGACCGCCGGGGTCGATCGACCGGGCATCGTGCGGCTTGCGGTCGAACGGGGCGAGGCGATGCTCGGCTCCGACGTTCCGAACAGCGACATCTACGTGGTGGGCGACACCCCGCTCGACATCGACGCCGCACATGCGGTGGGCTGCACGGCGGTGGGCGTGGCCACTGGCAAATACGACCGCGAAGCCCTGCGCGAAGCGGGCGCCGACCACGTGCTCGACACGCTTGAAGAGCAGCTTCCGCTCAGTTAGCTGGGCGGATCCTTAGCCAAACGTCCAAGGATCTTGACGTGACCCGTTGAAGATCCTAGTGTCGCCATAGGGAGGTACATCCTCTCGACCCCCCCTCTCGGCCCGGTAGGAGCAACCATGTCGCCGAACCGCCTCGTTGTGTTGATCACACCCCTCGCGGCGCCGCTGGCAGGTTGGATCGCCACCCAGGCGGCGACTGAACTACCCGGTCTCGAGCTACCGAAGTCCGCGCTCGAGGAGGTGTTCATCGCAGGCGCGGTCATCGCGCTTGCGCCCGCCGCCCAGTGGCTCCACGGCTGGCAGAAGTGGGAGCAGCAGCAGGCTCAAACGGAGCAGGCGGTACAGGTCGCGACCGTTGAGGCAGCCGCCCCTCCGCCGACCGTACAGGTGGACGTCCAAACCGACGAAGGCTTCGAGGACGACGGCCTCGACTCTTCCTTCGAGCTCGACGAATTCGACGAATTCGACGACTTCGACGATCTCGAAGACGAGCTGTTCGCCGACGAAGAGCCCGCGCCAGCCGGGGTCTGACGGTCATGGCGCTCCAGGGACTCGACCGCGCAACCGCACCCGCGGCCGACATGGCGAAGCGGATGCTGGACCAGATCGACGGCGGCTGGTGGAACGTCTACATCGGGGGTCCTGAGTCGGGCGGGCACGGCTGGAGCCCGGAGGTGGTCAGGGAGTACGCCCGACACGGGATCAACCACTTCATGCTCACGTACGTCGGCCGGCAGCACAAGGGGCCGCTCACCACCGCCCAGGGCAAGGCGGACGCGATCGACGCGCTCAAGATCGCGAACAGCTACGGCTACACGAAGGACTTTCCGCTGTGCCTCGACGTCGAGATCGGCACCTTCAACAGCTCCCCCTCGAAGACCGTCGCCTACACAAAGGCCTGGTGCGCGACCGTCAAGAGCGCCGGGGCGCGCCCCGGCGTGTACGCGAACCCGGCGCCCCTCAAGGCGATGGCGCAGGGCAAGGTGCCCGCTGAGTTCGTCTGGGTCGCGAGCTGGCTGAACCACGGGCCGACACCCCACGACCCCCATGCGATCCCGCAGCTCCCCAACGACCTGTGGGGCAAGCCGGGCGAACGGGCCTGGCAGTACGCGGGGGAGTTCGACAAACGGCCCTGCCAGGTGCTCGGCCTGGACGTGGACATCAACGTCGCGGACGTCGGCTGCCTGGCGAGTCCTCCCGGGGGCGCCCAGCGCCAGCCGGGTCACAAGGGCAGGGCCGCGACCGGCGCCCGGCTCCTGCACCGCGGTTCGAGAGGGAAGGCTGTGCAGCAGCTCACGCGGCGGCTGTCCTTCGTGCCATCGAAGGGAACCGGCCAGCCCTACCTCGACGGGCCACGCGGGAGCCTCGGACCCGAGGCCGAGGCCGCGCTGAAGGCTTTCCAGCGCGAGCACCGGCTCGACGCGGACGGCGTGTACGGACCCGCGACCCAGCACGCGTTGTCGCGCGCGATCCAGCTCGAGCGCGCGCGCCGGAGGGCCGGGCCGAGGCGGCCGCCCGCGGAACGCCAGCCGGCCACGAAGAACGAGCCTGCGAAGACGAACGGCAAGCCGCGCAAGCCGGCAACGACACTGCGCGAGCTCGTGGACGAGGTCCGCCGCCTCGATGCGGAGACCGATCGCGCCTGGCAGCGCCTGGTGGCGTACGGCACCGCCCGGCGACGCCAGGCCGAGAAGGGGGGCGTCGGCCGCGACCCGAGCATCGCCGAGATCACCGCGATTCTCCGGCGCATGGAGCAGACGCTCGAGGCCCTCGTGGCGATCGAGCAGCGCGAACTCGCGCTTGAGCACCCCACGCTCGCGGAGCCAACAGCCGGAACCGAGGAGCAGCCCGCCGGCGCCGCCGAGCCCACCGCGACCATGACTGCCACGATCGCCGCGGGTGACAACGGCGCCGGAGGTGCGACCGCGCTCGGTGGCGCAGGCTCGCCACCGGTGAAGCTCGACGAGCTCACCGACGAGCAGCTCCACGAGCGGGTCGACAAGTTGGATCGGGCGATCGCCAGGTCGCGCCTGCTGCTGATGCGGCGCTACGTGGAGGCGGATAAGGCCCTGGGCATCGTCACGCCGAGGAGACGGCCGACGCCGGGGCAGCCGGAGCCGAAGCACGCGGAACCGAGGCACGCGGACCCGAGGCACGCGGACCCGAGGCACGCGGACCGGCCGCGGCAGAAGCATGCGGACCCAGCCGAACCGAAGCAGACCCCGCGGCCGCGGCCCCGGCCGACCGGGCCGAAAAAGCCCCGCCCGCGCGTCGAACCCCACATCAAGGACCTCCAGAGCGCGCTCAACCGGTTCACATCGAAGTACCTCGAGAACGTCTCACCGCTCATCGTGGACGGCATCGAGGGTCCCTCGACCAAGAAGCGGCTTCGCCGTGTGAAGTACTACCTCGGATACAGGGGTGCCGAGCAGCGCTCGGCGTCGTACACGCCGGAGCTCCTCAAGCACATGGACCACCCGCGCTCACCTCGCCACGCGAACCCGGCGAAGCTCTCACGCGCGCTCTCGCGCCGCCGCAAGCAGCACAAGCTGGCGGCAAAGACGCTCGCCACCTCCGCCGGCGTGGCCCAGTTCGACGGTAAGCCCGTGGCAGCCTGGATGAAGCCGTATCTGGACTGGGCGCGCGCACACGGCTGGCGGGGCACGCTCAACAGCGGATATCGAACCCCGGAGTACTCGGAGCATCTGTGCAGGGGCATCTGCGGGGCGCCGAGCTGCCCCGGAAGGTGCGCCGGCCGCAGCTCGCATCACTCCATCCGCGTGAAGCCCGGGGGCGCCATCGACGTGAGCGACTACGTCAAGTTCGGCGAGCTCATGCGGCAGTGCCCGTACTCTCCACGCATCTTCAACAACCTGCCTAGCGACCGGGTTCACTTCTCGAGCACAGGCAACTGACGCAGTCCGCGGATTGAGCCGGGCTGTCGAGGAAACCAATCGCCGCATGCTGCGCGCTCGCGACGCGATGGACCGCGACTACGCGAAGACGCTCGACATCCCGACGCTCGCGCGCATCGCGTACGTGTCGGAGGCGCACTTCATCCGCACCTTCCGGGCCACGTTCGGCGAGACACCGCACCGCTATCTGCAGCGGAGGCGAGTGGAGCGAGCCATGTTCCTGCTCAGGGAGACCGACCTCAGCGTGAGCGAGATCTGCCTGGAGGTCGGGTTCGCGAGCCTCGGCAGCTTCGGGCGGACCTTCCGGGAAATCGTGGGCGAGTCGCCTACGACCTACCGCTTGGAGGCGGCCGACCTGCGCGCGGTGCCGGCGTGCTTTGCGAAAGCGTGGACGAGACCGAGCAGTTTTGGAGAAGCCGGTGAGCGCGCCGCGGGCTAGCGTCAGGCGCATGCTTACAAAGCTCACCCACTCTCAGGTTTATGTCCTCGATCAGGACGAGGCGCTCGACTTCTACGTCGGCAAGCTCGGTCTGGAGGTGAACACCGACGCGGATCTCGGCTTCATGCGCTGGCTCACCGTGAACGTGCCGGGCGACCCCGAGCGCCAGATCCTGCTCGAGAAGCCGGGGCCGCCCTCGCACGACGACGCAACCGCGGAGCAGGTCCGCGAGCTTGTGACCAAGGGTGCCATGGGCGCCGCGGCGATCTTCACCGTGGACGACATCCACAAGACCTACGAGGACCTGCTCGCGAAGGGCGTCGAGTTCACCGAGGAGCCGACCGAGCGCGACTACGGCACCGACTGCGGCCTGCGCGACCCGTTCGGCAACCACATCCGCATCGGGCAGCTGAAGTAGGCCCGGCCTAAGTTCGAGCCAGTGCTACTTGGGCGCCCGTGGCCGTCTGGTACGGCGCGGGCGCTCGAAGTGCACGATCGCGACCTCGGTCGAGAGGGGCTTGGACTTCTTCCCGCCCTTCCCGCCCGTCTCGGCCTGCCGGCCGGCCGACTTGGCCTGGATGTCGTGCAGCTTCTCGAGTACCCCGCCAAGCAGCTCGGCGACCTCGTCGTAGCCCTTGCGGTCGAGCTCGAGCGGACTCCAGCTCACGTGTGCCTTCGGGTGGTCGAGACCGGTGCCGGCCGCAGCCGAGCGGATGTCGTTGACGATCCGCTTGGTCTCGACGGCGAGCACCTTCCGCCGCGTCTCGGCGGGGAGCCGCGCCCACTCGCGATCGGCGAAGTACGGGCGCATCGTGGCCCGGTAGTAGTGCTCGGTCGACCCACGGCGAGGTTCGGTCCGCACCAGCTCGACACCCCCGGCCTTCGCGAGGATCCCCATGTGGTAGGCGACTAGGTTCACGGGCTCGCCGAACCGGCGCGCGAGCTGCGCGGGACTCGACTCCCCCTCGTTCAGAGCCTCGAGCATCTGCCAGCGCAACGGGTGCCCGATGGCCTTGATGACCCGGGCGTCGGGCGGGCCCACTCCGGAGCGCCGCTTCGTACGGTTGTGGTTGGTCCGCGGAGGAGGCGTCATGACCGTGACAGTGACTTGCGTTGATTACTCAAAACGGCATCCCTTCCAGATTGAGCAGGGCGCAGGGGGCAGCTGATTTACCCTACTGAGTGGTCAGGGGGTTCTAGAACGCGACAATTGACGCACAGCCCGCTGAGCGCCACCATGGCCGCATGCAACAGACCACCACGCTCGGTGCCGACTTTGCTCGTGCGCTCGCCGCCAAGGACTCCGCCGCAATCCGCGAGCTGATCCACCCGGAGATCGACTTTCGGGGACTGACTCCGAACCGCACCTGGGAGGCGAAGGACCGCGACGAGCTGATCTCGATCCTGCTCGGCAGCTGGTTCGAAGACGACGACGAGATCGAGGCGCTCGAGTCACTCGAGAGCGACACGATCGCCGACCGCGAGCGGGTGGGCTACCGCTTCAGCGTCAACAACGCTGACGGCCGCCACCTCGTGGAGCAGCAGGCGTACCTGGCGAACCGGGACGGGCAGATCGGCTGGATGCGCGTGGTGTGCTCGGGATTCCGGCCAGCAGGCCCAGGCGGCTAGCGGCGGGCTTCCCAGCTGACCGTGCCGGAGCGGCAGGTCCCCTTCCCGGGGATGTCGACCACCGCGCTCAGCCTTCCCTTCGCCTCGTTGTTGGCGAACTTGAATGGCTCCGGGAAGACCGGATTGCCCTGTGGGTCGAAGCCGATCTTGCCCCGCACTCCCACTCCCGCCGCGTTGCGCCGGAAGAACCTGCCCTGCTCGCTCACGGGCACGTTCCTGAAGCGGGCGATCCTCAGCGCGCTGCCTGAGGCGCAGCTGCCGCGCCAGCGGAAGCGGATCCCGATCCGCGTGTGCGAGGTCACCCGCATCACGATCCGCTCGCCCTGATCGGTCCTGCCCACGAACGGGCCGTGATGGCTCTCGTGGACGGCGAGTGCCGGCGCCGCGGTCCACGCGGTGGCCACCGCGGTCAGGACAGTCACCGTTTTCAGGAGGTTGCGCATCGTTCTCACCGGTACGAACACGCGTGACCGCCGCAACTACCGGCCGTAAGATCCGAGGGCATGAGCACCGACGGCGAGGAAGCAGCCCGCGGGTTTGCCGAAGCAATAACCAGCGTGGATCGCGATTCCGCCCTGGCGGTCTGTCACCCCGAGATCCAGCTCGACTCGATGCTCGGCCTCAGTGGACGCGCCTACCACGGCCACGATGGCATTCGCGAGTATTTCGATGACGTCGCGTCAGCCTGGGAGCACTGGACGGTGGAGGTGGAGCGCGTGGTCGAGGCGGCGGACGGGCGCGTGGTGATCGTCATGACAATGCACGCTCGCGGCCGGGGAAGCGGCCTGACCCTGGCGGGTCGCACCGCTCACATCTGGACGCTCAGCGACGGAAAGCTGCTCCGCAACCAGCTCTACCGGAACCCCGAGCAGGCGCTCGAGGACGTCGGTCTATCAGCCGCTACGTAGGCCGGGGTGCGGGGTGCGTCTGGACCTCAGAGCCCGAGGCCGTCGTTGCGAGGCAGGCCCTTCGAGAGCGAGACGTCGGGCCGCTCTTCCGAGGCAAAGTGCTCACCTGAGCCTCGGAAGTTCCGGCTGTGACGGATAACGGCTACCACTCCAACCAGAAGCAGAACGCCGAGCACTACAAGGAAGCCCACGTGTCAATCGTACCCCAGAGCCTCGGCGCCCCGGGCCGCCGTATATCGGTTACTCGACACCGGAGACGGGATCAAACGAGAGTGCAGAAATGTTCCCCGGTCGACGCTGCCGCTTTGCATGGGAAGCAGCACTGGGTGCGGGCTTGCGGCCCGCTAGTGCTACCAGGCGATAGCAGAAGCGTGCTCGTGATCGGTAGCGTTCCCGACGGTCGCGGGGCTAGGCTGCCAGGGGTGCCGATCGACGCTCCTGATCCGATGGTGTTGCAGCCCGTAGCGGGTCAGTCGCGGGTGGTGTTTCTCAAGCCGTTGGTGCGTCATCCCAACGTCGAGGTGGGCGAGTACACCTACTACGACGATCCCGATGATCCGCTGGCGTTCGAGCGCGACGCGGTTCTGTACGGATTCGGGCCCGAGCGACTGATCATCGGCCGCTTCTGCGCGATCGCGTCGGGCGTTCGATTTCTCCTTCCCGGCGCCAACCATGCCGATCTGGGGCCGTCGACGTTCCCCTTCGGGATCTTCGGGCCGCCGTGGGCGGAGCGGACGATGGATCTCGTGATGGGCGCCCCCAGTCGCGGTGACACGGTGGTGGGCCACGACGTCTGGTTCGGCTACGGGGCGCTGATCCTGCCCGGTGTGACGATCGGTCACGGCGCGGTGGTCGCGGCCGCCAGCGTCGTAACCGCCAACGTGCCCCCCTACGCGGTGGTGGCGGGCAACCCGGCCCGCGTTGTGCGCAGTCGATTCGATGACGACGGCATCGCACGTTTGCTCCGTGCAGCATGGTGGGACTGGCCAATACGCCTGGTGACCGAGCATTCGCGCACGATCATGGCGGGAGAACCCGCTGACATCGAGCGCATCGCCGCCGCCAACGACGTCCTCACGAACTGACCAAGCCGCCGTGGCTGACCCCTGCCTGCCCCAGAATGAACGCGCGGGGCTCCTGCAACGGACGAAAAGCGCCAGCCAGGCGAGTCCCCCGAGTCGCGCCTAGTCCCGCAGCCCCACGGCTTCGAGGGCGTCGTGCTGGGTTGCGTACATCTGCCACCGCGCCACAAGCCCGTCGCGCCACTCCGAGACCTGCCACACCTGTTCGTCGAGGGATGCTGCGCTGCCCTCGCCGTGGGCTTGATTGCGAAGCTCGGAGACCGTCAGGTTCCCGGCGTCGCGCACCCAGACGATCTCGATCCTGAAGTCGGGGAAGACGCCGAGCAGACCATTCCACCACTCCCTGGTGCCATCGTGCCCTTCATAGGTGCCGCCCTCAATGGCGAGGACGCGCGAAATCCCGATCACCCGTGGGTCAGCCAGTGCCAGGAACGCGTCCAGATCGCGTCGGTTGAAGGCGTCTATGCCTTGGCGGTAGCGCGCGACGTTCTCCTGCGACATCGCCTACTCCCGCAGCCCGGCGGCTTCGAGGGCTTCGTCCTTCTCGCGGTACTCACGGACCTCGATGACCTTGCCGTCGCGCAGCCGGGTGACGTGCGTTTCGCGGATCTCGACGGGCGCGCCGCTGTCGCGGCCGCGGCCCCAGAAGCGAAGGCACGCCACTACGCGACCGCCCGCGACAAACAGTTCCTCAACCTCGATCTGGAGATCCGGAACAGCCTCGCGAATCCCGGCCACCAGCCTGCGATAGCCATCGTGCCCGCGGTACGGATCGGTGATCGGTTCGTCTGCAGCGGGCCACCACTCGATGTCGGGGTGAAGCGGCGCGAGCGCCGCCTCGATATCGCCCCGGTTGAAGGCCTCGTAGCCCGCGCGCACCATCTTCAGGACTTCCTGCGACATCGCCCGCCCAGTATCCCGCGCCTTGGCTCTAAGGCTGGCCGCCTTTGGGCGGTGAAATCAAAATCCGGGCTACCTCCCGAGCGACTTCTCGCGCTCGTCAGCTCGCGTCGCCCGGCCAGCCCTTACGTGATCGCTGAAAAGCCTCCTGCGCGCTTTGCTCGAGGTCGCGCAGCTCGGTGTGGAGGTTGAGGTCATGCTTGATGTACACCGACGAGGAGGGCGAACAGATGACACCGCAAGCCGGCTTCCGCTTGAAAATCGCCAAAACCGGATCGGAAGCGGCGATTGTCGCCTCGTTTAACGAGGCCACCGGATTCGATGTGGAAGCCGAGGTCACCGAGATGAAGAGGAGCCTGCCCAACGGCAAGACGTGGATCACGCAGACCCCCGCAGACGTTCATAGGTTCGGTTCCCCGACCCTGGCGCGCCCAGTCAGCAGCGACAAGGGGGTGTGGGAGTGGTGCGAAAGGTTCATTGTCGAAGGGAAGTACCGCGAACGCCGGGACTGCACGATCGAGGTTCTCGACCGAGGTGGCACGACAATTGCCACGTATCTCCTTGTTAATGGGTGGCCGAGGAAATACGTCGCGGCCGAACTCCACGCCGGATCCGACAACGAGGTCCCTGTGGAGAAGCTCACGATCGCCCACGAGGGATTCGAACGTGTAGCCAATCAGGCGGAGCCGCCCGCAGGTGGCGAGTGACACCCGGAGCGGCGAGAGGCGCGTCTGCAAGCTGGCCGGAAGGCGGCGGGCCTTTACCGGTGCTCAGAAAATCTGGGGCCGGGACTCCAAGCGACCCCGACCCCTCAGGGGAAAGGTCTTTCTCTCCTTTGGTCAGCTCGGATGTGCTGAGCGGGCTTGAAGTAAGGATCTGAGTCCACGAGGGGCGAACCGTCCCCCGCTCCCCTAATGGGGGGTGCCGTGGTCGGCATGGCGGTCTAGGGCAGAAGGGATATCGGGATCGGCCGGCCGCCTCACCCACTCACGTCCAGCCCTGACGATGGAGTAGGAGGCGGAAGGGGATTCGGACTGTCGGATTACCAATCCGCGTGTCGGCTGGCTAGCCCGCTCGACATGCGGGCTCACAAGGTCTGGGGCCACCGTGGGGCCACCGTGGACAGGGCCTTGCATTTCACGGCCGTTGTCCCGGACCTCAGCACCCATAGCCACGCACCGCCCAACAGCGTCCGGTTGGGCGTGTCCCTACGCGCGAGCGCGCACGCAAGAGGCCGCACCGTTGCGCGCTGTTAGCCAGCGATACGGGGGTCTCGGTCCTCATCGGGTTTCCCCGGACAAGGCCCTAGTGATGAACGGAGGGGCGGCGCTTGACAGTCCGACCGCCGGGATAGCCCCACCCCGTGCAGATTCGATGCCGTTGCGGACGCACGCCGCCCCGTTCGAATAACGGGTGCCGAAGCGACTTGCTTCCGATTCGGACAAGCCGCCGATCCCGAGTTGGCCCTAGCGGCAGGGCGGCCTCGGCCTTACTGTGGTCACGCAACCCACTTGTAAGCGGGGGACCGGAAACCCACAGGACTTAACCGCAGAGGTCGCGTCCGGGAAACCGGCCCCCCGCGTGGGTTGTAAGTCCTCCGTGGGCGCGCGGCAACTATGGGCGCAGAAGGCCCCGCCGGTGGCGGGGCTTTCAAGAATGCGGCAGACCTGCTCTGGCCACAGCGGGCGCATGTGCCCTGTCACAGGGTCTCTATCACGATGCGACCCGACAGGACCCTCGTCCCGCCGATCACGGCGGAGCGGTCGCTGCGCGCCTCCCGTATCACGGGATCCGACTCGCCCGTAACCGCCGACTCGTCCACCATCGCCACGCCCTCGATGATCGTTCCGTCCCGTGGGATGCCGCCACCGGCCTCGACCACCACGACGTCCCCACGGTCCGCATCAGCGCCCTTGACGACCGAAGGTCGGGCCTCTGCTGCTCTGCCTTCAGGATCGCCGCCTGCGACTTCCCAGCAGATCCTCGAAGTTGGCGGCCTCGAGCAGCGCCTCGTGGAACTCGCGGCGCTGAAGATCGCCCAGCTCTGAGAGTGGTGGGTAGCCGACGACCTTCCCGACGCGGCGGCTCAGCACGACGCTCACCATTGGCAAATCCTAGGCCGAACAGTCCAGGCCGTATCAAAGGGCAGCGCTAGTCGGGGACTGTTGCTTTGCATGGAAAGCGACGGCGACGCTTGGCCGCTGCCGGGTAGGCCCTTCCCCGGCTTCCGGCCGAGTAGCGTTCGAGTCAATGAGCGGGCCTGCCCGGCGTCGAGCTTAGTCGTGCCTGCTGACGCCGACGGCGCCCTTGCCGACGTGCCCAGCCGCCTGGGCGAGTGTGCGGACGACGCTGAGTTCCGGTCGCTGTTCCGGTGCCGGTGGGACGGTGCCGATCGGGACCACAGCCGCCCGGGCACGAAGCTGCTCGAACACCCGGCGATGCTCGGCGTCGCCGGCGAGCTTGATCTTCGAGCCGTCCGTGAGCTCGATCGTGACCTTGATCCGTGCGAGCTCCTTCTTGCGAATCGTGACCTTGGTGACCATTCCGTAGGGCACCACCATGACGTGGTCCCCGACGATTCGGCCCATCGCGCGCGTGCGGAACAGGTGCGCTTCATGCTCGGTCACCGCGAGCGCCATTCGGGTCGCAAGGCCCGTTGCCCGGGCACGTCGACGCTCTTGGCCGCTTGCCGTCGAAGCAATGGCTACGGTCCCCGTCAGGATCGTCGCTAGTCGCTCGACCCCCAATACCCCATTCCGGCGGCCCAAGAGACTCAGCCGTCACCATGCCGGACGGACAGATGCGACGCCCTCGACATGGCGGCCGACCCTGCGGGCGAGCTACTCGCGCAGCTTGCGGTCCTCGGCGTCCTCGGTCTCTAGCGCGTCAGCCATCCACGGAAACATCGGCGACGCGGGCCACGAGCATGAACCGCCGACGACTGCTGCTTTGGACGAAAAGCAGTAGCGGCCTACGGGCAACCCCTAGACCGGCACCGTGATCGTCGGCAGCGCCAGCGCCACCTGAGCGAAACCCGCGAACTCCGGAGTCGTAGCATTACGAATCGTCGTAACACGTAACGCCTCGTGCCCCACGCGCTGCCCACAGTGGAGCCTACCTCGGAGGTCGAGACGGAAGCCGAGTGCAAGGGCTACACGTTCCGGTATCCGGAGCTGGAACCCGCGCTCCGGGACCTCTTGGGCCGCGAGCCCTACTCCGCGAGGAGCGTCTCCATCCGGCTGAGCGACAACCGGAGGCCTTCGGCGAAGCCCTCTGCCATGGCCTCCATCCCCTCGCGCGAGAAGAATGTGGAGCGCACTGTCATCCGGGTGCCGCCGTTGTGCTCCGAGAGTTCCATCGCCATTCCCGTGAGCGCGAGGCCGTCGTTTGGTTGGCCATCTTCGTCAACGTCGGCGTCGCTCAGCTCGAGTGAGCGCGGCGGATCAACTGCTTCGATCCGCCACACGCCCTCGTGCTTGTCGCCGTCGGGACCCGTCATCACGTGGGCCATCTCGGCGCCGGCGCTCAAGTCGTAGGGCTCGAAGGTCGTCAGATACTCCGGCGGTCCCCACCAGCGTCCGAGCTTCTCCGAGTTAGCCCAAAGCTCCCACACCTCTTCGACCGACGCCTCGAAGTCGGCGACGACCGTGAGGGTCAGGTTGTCGAGGTCGGGTTCGACGGTGGTGACGGACATGGAGGCTTCCTTTCGTTGGGTGTTGTCAGTCGGATTCGAGGAGCTCGGACATCCGCTCGACCCGGCCACGCCAGACCTCTTCGAGGTCGTCGAGCGCTCGCCGTGCCTCGGCGAGCGTCTCGGGCGAGGCCTCGACGAGCTGCTCGCGGCCACGCCGGCGCTTCGTGACGAGCCCGGCGCGCTCGAGGACGACGACGTGCTTCTGCACGGCCGCGAACGACATCGGGTACGCGTCGGCGAGTCTCGAGACGGACGATGCGTCCATCCCCGCGCGGCGCAGGATGTCGCGCCGCGTCGAGTCGGCGAGCGCGTGGAAGACGTCGTCGGTCTTGCTCTTCGTTTCTACAACCATTTGGTTGTAGATTACCAGAGCTAAAGAGCGCGGCGGGTCGCAACGCTTGCGGTGGGTGGCATCGACGTAGCGCGCGTGGCGGCGCTTGCCGACCAGTAGCTCCCCGCAGCCGCAGGCGCAGCACGGGCAACCCCTAGACCGGCACCGTGATCGTCGGCAGCGCTAGCGCCACCTGAGCGAAACCCGCGAACTCCTGCGTGGCCTGGCACTGGGCTACTGCTTTGCATGGAAACCAGCACTCGGCTCACCGCCACCTCGACTTGTGCAAGCAGGCGAATGCGCTAGCGCGCGGTGCGCGCGACGGGACAATCCGACGCCGTCGAGATGCATGGGAAGCATCAGCGGTCGTCGCGAGAGCGCATGCTCGCAGCGGTCCTTGTGGGAAGGCCCAGCCTAACTGCGCTCAACGCCGACTTTGCCCCCGAAGCGGTGGCGTACGGCTTGCGCGCAGTTCGACTCCGACTGTCCGTACCAGCGGACGTGCATTAGCCCTCCTCGAGGGAGCCGAGCAGGTAGTCGTGGCGCAGGCGGCGGAGACCGGTCACGAGGCTGTCGACCTCCGCGTCCGTCCAACCGCGGGTGGCCCGGTCGAGTACCTCCACGCTGCGCTCCTGTGCCTTGCGCAGAGCGCGCTTCCCAGCGCCGGTTAGCCTGAGTTTCTGCGACCGCCCGTCCTGCGGATCCGGGACTCGTGTGACGTAGCCGGCGGTGTGAAGCGCCGCCACCTGCCTGCTCGCCACGGAGAGATCGACCTGGAGCTCGTCCGCCACCTGGCTCACCCGCGCGGGGCCGAGCCGGTCGAGCGCCGCGAGGGCCACGAGTCCACCGGCCACGCCGCCGAGGGCGGCCCGCCTCTGGAGGTCACGGCGCAGTGCGCCGAGCTCACGCAGCTCGTCGAGGAGGGCCCTGCCGTGAGTGGTGTGTGGGGATGTGGTGGCCATAGAAGGTGCTTGCTGCAAGCAACTAGATCGATAGACTAGCAAGGGTGGCGGCATTCCAGCGACAGAAACCGCGGCTCGGCGTACACGCCGGCCACGAGCACTACAAGTGGTGGGCGCTGTCCTGCACGAGCCTGGGAATGCTGCTCGCCACCGTGAACTCGGGGACGCTGATCATCGCGCTGCCCGACCTGGAACGCGCCCTGCATACGAGCATCCTCTCGCTGGTCTGGGTGATCCTCGCCTACATGATCGCGTCGACCGTTCTTGTGCTCACGGCCGGCCGTCTCTCAGACGTGTTCGGCCGCAAGCGTGCCTACGTCGGCGGCTTCGTGCTCTTCGGACTCGCGTCGCTGGGGGCGGGCTTTGCCTCCGACGTCACGGTCCTGATCCTGTGGCGAGTGTTCCAGGGCATCGCGGGAGCGTTTCTGTTCGCCAACTCGTCTGCGCTCGTGACCGACGCGTTTCCGCGCGAGCAGCTCGGGTTGGCCATGGGCACGAACACGATGGTCGCGGCGGTCGGGCTGGTGCTCGGACCCGTGCTCGGCGGAGCGCTCGTGTCGATCTCCTGGCCCTGGGTCTTCTGGTTCAACGTGCCGCTAACCGCCATCGGCGCGCTGTGGGCCGCGCTCGTCCTACGCGAGCTTGCGAAGCCCGACGAGGTCCGCGGCCTCGACCCGCTCGGCACTCTTACATTCGTGGTCGGGCTCACCGGCCTCGTGCTCGGCATCTCACGCGGCGGCATCTCCGGCTGGAACGACCCCGTCACCATTGGGGCACTCGTGGCCGGTGCTCTGCTGCTGCCCCTGTTCGTGATACTCGAGCGCCGGCAGCAGGCGCCGATGCTCGACCTCTCGATCTTCCGCAATCGCATGTTCGCGGCCGCCACGGGCGCGGCGTTCATCAACGGGCTCTCACGCTTCGCGCTGACGTTCGTGTTCGTCTTCTACTTCCAGGGCGTGAAGGGCGACGACCCGATCATCGCCGGCATCAAGCTGGCGCCCTTGGCGATCGGCATGCTGATCGCCTCCCCGCTGGCGGGGGTCTGGGCCGACCGCCACGGCTCGAGGATGTTGTCTGCGGCCGGCATGGTCGTGAGCGCCGGGGCGCTCGCCGGGATGACGACGCTCGGCGTGGACAGCAGCTACTGGCTGAGCACGCTATGGCTGTTCATCGTGGGCGTCGGGTCGGGGATGTTCAACAGCCCCAACACCGCGGCGATGATGGGAACGGTGGCGCCGAACCGCCGTGGCATCGCGGCGGGTACTCGGACGATGCTGCAGAACACCGGCGCGGTGATCTCGATCGCGTTCGTGCTGGCGATCATCACGGCGGCCGTCCCCAAGGACTTGCTGTTCAAGATCTTCTCGGGCGTCACCACAGGGCTCTCGAACCAGACATTGGCGCCGTTCGTGCACAACTTGCACACCGCGCTCTGGGTGCTCGCCGCCACGTCCTTGGTCGGCGCGGGCGTCTCGCTGCTGCGGCCTAGCCACGCGGGCGAGGTCGAGGCTCAGCCGAGCTTTGCGACCGCCAGGTAGCGCCCCGCCCCGAATGGCGATGCGCCGGTTGCCGGCGCCCTCAGCAGATGCGGCTCGACATGCTTCCTCGTGTTGTTGGTCTCGTTGGACTCCGGGACCACGTTGGTGAGTCCGCCACGGTGGTCCAGAATGCCGTCACACCCGCCGCTGTTGTAGGCCACGGCCGCCGACGCGCCCGCGCGCCAATCCGGCGAACTGCACCGAATCCCGGACCGTCGACCCTTCGTACACGGTGAGTGAACGGCCCAGCGGCGGCGGTGCCCTGGTTCTTGACCGTGACCTCGTTGCTGAGCAGCTCGGTGACGATGAGATCCGCGTCGCCCGACGGGCCCGGCGGCGGGCGGCGGGGGTGGCTCGTTCTTGGGCGGCGGAGGCGGCGGTGGTGGGTCCACGTCGAACGAGCTGATCCGGTAGGTGACCCTCGCCTTGTCGCCGTTGTCCATCGAGAGCCGGCCTCTCAGCCGCGCGGCACCGGTAACCGTCTGCCGGACCGTCGTGCCGAGCCGGAACGCGATCGGCAGCGAGGTGTTGCGGTCGAAGATGTTGATGTCGCCCGTGTCCTGCGGGCCGAAGTCGTCCTCACGCAACTGGAGCCAGACCGGGATCACGTCTCCCGTCCGGTGGTCCCTGGTCAGGTTGGGCGCCGTCCACACGCGCTTCGAGTCCTCGAGCCAACGGTCAATGCTCCGGTTGCGCATGAACGTCCGGCCGTTGACGACCAGCGTCACACCATGCAGGTACCACCCGCCGGCGATGCCGTCCCTGCTCTTCTCGATCGAGACGCGGCTGATGTCCCCGATCGTCAGGCCGTTGCGAGTGGCATCTCCGAGCGCCACTGCGTAGGTGTCGTCGTCGCGACGCTCGAAGTCGTCGTAGAGGCGCTTGTCGAGCGAGAAGCGGTGGCGCCCGATGTTCAGGTAGACGTCGTCGTCCGTGCCGGCTCCGCTCTTGTTGCCGGTCTCGATGCGAACGGTCATCGACTCCACCGGCGTGCTCTCGCGCTGGAAGGTCGGCACGGAGCGGATCCACGTGAACGGCGCGTAGGAACCGCCGAAGCTGAACGAGTCCTCGCCGTTTATGACCGTCGACGTGTACGGCTGCCCGTCCATGCGGGCATTGGCGTAGATGTCGGCCGAGCCGGGAATGTCGCCCAGGTCGATGCCCCTGTAGTTGAGGACCTCGAGCTTCACGAAGCGTGTGAACACCTGATCGGTCCGGCTCGAGGGCAGGTCCGGCATGCTGATCGGCTCGGTCGGATAGTCCCGGAATGCCGGGATGTACTGGTTGAAGGCCCTCCGGTAGACGGTCGGCCCGATGTCGTGGAAGTCGCCGAGCGCCAGGCGCAGGCTCGTGACGCTGCCCGCGTTCCCGCTCCGGTCCCCGCACTTGAACGGGAGGCACGGCTCGCCGGCGCCCTGCCAGTGCCCGCTGAAAATCGAGATCTCCTCGGCGCCGGTCACGTCGTGCCGGAGCCCGGGCGTGTTCGGCAGCGACTGCGCGCGCTTCCAGAGGGGCTCGTTGCCGAGCCAGGTTCGCACCGCGCGGATCCACTGCCGCGTGGCGAAGTACGCGGTCACGTAGGCCTCTTGGTACTTCGGGCGGCCGTTCCAGTCCTTGTTGAGCCCCTCCTTGAGGTTCCTGTTCTTGTTCGACTGCCAGTGGCCGTGCCCGCGCGGGATGCCCTTCACCCCCGTGTAGACCGCGCGATTGCCGGTCAGCTGCGTACGGACCTCCGGGGGCACGTCGAACCACGTCGGCGTCTCGCCATAGCCAAGCGAGGCCACCCCGGGACCGCCGCGCCCGTCCTCCGGGGCCCGATCTTCGACCCAGTTGCTGTGCGCGTAGAAGTCCTGCACCGAGTGCAGCGAGATTCCGAGCACCGCCATCACTTGGTAGGGGTTGTTCTGGCGTCCCGCGTACTGGACCCACTTCCGCGTGAGGAACATCAGCCGCTGCCACTCCTTGTCGACGCCGGCGGTGCTCGACAGGTCGGGCATCGGGACCTGGCGCTTCTCGGCGTCGAAGTGCATTCGACGCGCTCCCTCAACCCACTGGTGGAGCCAGTTCTCGTGGTTGAGCTTGAACCGGAGGAAGCCGACGAGGGCGTTGGCGTGCCCCGAGTACGGGTTGTCGTCGGGGTTCGTGTAGTAGTCGACGAACCAGTTGTTGACCATGCCGACGTTCGCGCCGGCCGCCCCGAACCCCTCGGCGGTGAGCGCGTCGCGGGTCATGTCGGCGTGCGGACCGGTGTCGAAGGCCTGCGCCGACGCCGGGGCAAGGCAGAGCCCAATCGCGAAGCCGAGCGCAATCGTCCGACGCATGGCAGCGACCCTCTCAGTTCCGGCAGACAGATCAACCACCTGGCCGGCTCGCGGGCGCCTCGAACTTGGGGTTGACTTTTCCGCTGGTGTTTGGTCATATGACTAATACATACGACTTAGACGATCATTCTGACCCCGGGAAAGGACTCGTCCAATGGCCGAAGCAGACAAGCCCCGCTCCTTCCACGCCTCGCCCACGGAAGCGACCCAGGCGCCTCCCGAGAGCCTCCTCTACCTCGCCTGCCTCCATGAGGGCACGGGCGTGGACAAGCCCGACTTCATCGCCGTGGTGGACGCCGATCCCGACTCGGATACCTACGGCGAGATCGTCCACGAGACGCCAATGCCTGGCTCAGGGGACGAGCTCCACCACTTCGGCTGGAACCGCTGCAGCTCGGCCTGCCACGGACCGGATCGCTCTCACCTGATCGTGCCCGGCTTCCGTTCCTCGCGCCTTCACATCGTGAACGTGGACGACGACCCGCGCCGCCCGTTCGTGGAGAAGGTGATCGAACCGGCGGAGCTTGCCGAGAAGACCGGCTACAGCCGCCCCCACACCGTCCACTGCATGCCGGGCGACAACGTGGTGATCAGCATGCTCGGCGATCGCGAGGGCGGCGGCGCGGGCGGATTCGCCTGCCTCGACGCGCGCACGTTCGAGGTCAAGGGCCGTTGGGAGAACGGCGGCGAGACGCCCGAGTTGAATTACGACTTCTGGTACCAGCCGCGCAAGAACGTGCTGATCTCGTCTGAGTTCGGCGAGCCCAACGCGTACGAGTCCGGCTTCGACATCGAGGACGTCGCCAACGGCCGTTACGGGCGGCGGCTCCACTTCTGGGACCTGGAGGAGCGCCGGCTCGAGCAGACCGTCGACCTGGGCGACGCGGGCCTCATCCCGCTCGAGGTGCGCTGGCTGCACAACCCCGAGGCCGAGGAGGGCTTCGTGGGGGCGGCGCTCGCGAGCAACATGTTCCACTTCTCGCGCTCCAACGGCGGCTACGCGGCCAAGCCGATCATCGACGTCGAGAACGAGGAGCTCGATGGCTGGCCGCTCCCCGGCGGTGTGCCGGGGCTCATCACGGACCTGGTCCTCTCGATGGACGACCGCTTCCTCTACTTCTCGAACTGGCTCCATGGCGACCTGCGCCAGTACGACGTCTCGGACCCCGCCAACCCAAAGCTGACCGGCCAGCTCTGGCTCGGCGGCCTGCTCGGCAAGGAGAGCGACGCGGGACGGGAGCTGAACGGCGGGCCCCAGATGATCCAGCTCTCGCTGGACGGCCGGCGGCTGTACGTGACGAACTCGCTCTACTCGACCTGGGACAACCAGTTCTACCCGGAGCTGCGCTCGTGGCTCCTCAAGGTGGACTGCGACCCGGACGGCGGGATGAAGGTGGACCCGGACTTCTTCGTGGACTTCCACGACCGGCCCGACGGTCCCGCGCGGGCGCACGAGGTGCGACTCGAGGGCGGCGACTGCACGACGGAGATCTTCCAGTGATCCCGATCGCGCACCATGCCGGCGAGCACCTCATCCTGAGCGCGGCGCTCGGCACGGGGCTATCGGGTTCGCTGCTCTTCGTCCGCGCCGGGTTCGTGCAGCTCGCGCGTCGGCGGGGGTGGAGACGCCGTTGAGAGCGGCGTCTCAACCTTCGTCGAGGGCGGAAAACGAGGATGCCTTCCTGGACGCCGCGGAGCGGCTGCTCATCGGGGTCGGGTACTCGGGGATCACGACCCGGCGCCTGGCCGAGGAGGCCGGCGCCAATCATGGCCTCGTGCACTACTACTTCGGCTCGATGGAGAACCTCTTCGTGCGCGTGCTCGAACGGTTCACCGAGCGGCTCGTGGCCAGGCAGCGCGCGATGTACGCCCGCACCGACATCTCCGGCGCCGAGAAGTGGAAGGCGGCGATGAGCTTCCTCGAGGCCGACCTCGCGGCCGGCTATCCCAAGATCTGGCTCGAGCTTCAGGCGCTGGGCTGGAACCGGCCGGACATCGCCGAGCGCGTCGCCAAGGTGAACGGCGAGTGGCGGGAGGTGCTCACCGACGCCTTCGACGGGATGATGGACGAGTACGCGCTCGACCGTGAGCGCTTCCCGCTCGCGGCGGTGGTGAGCCTCGTGATGACGTTCAACGAGGGGATCATGGTCGAGCGCCTGTCCGGGATCTCAACCGGCCACGTGGAGCTGATGGACATGGTCGGCCGCTGGCTCGAATCGCTCGAGGAGGCGAAACGGTGATGACAACCACGGAAGCGCACACCCGTCAGCCGATGCGAGCAGAGCAGACGCGCGCCCGCTACCCCGACGAGTCGGGCTACGTCGAGCGCGACGGCGTGAAGCTCTACTGGGAGGTCTACGGCTCGGGGGAGCAGACCGTGTTCCTCCTGCCGACCTGGTCGATCATCCACTCGCGCCACTGGAAGATGCAGATCCCCTACCTGGCCCGGCACTGCCGCGTGCTGACGTTCGACGGGCGCGGCAACGGCCGTTCCGACCGCCCCGAGAGCGGCTACTCGGAGCGCGAGTTCGCCGCCGACGCGCTCGCCGTGATGGACGCCACGGAGACAGAGCGGGCGGCGCTCGTATCGCTCTCGCTCGGTGCGCAGCGCGCGCTGCTCCTGGCGGCCGAGCAGCCGGAACGGATCGAGGGCGCAGTCTTCATTGGCCCATCCGTGCCGCTCGGCGAGCGGCCTGAGGCCAGGGCGATCGTCGGGGCGTGGGACAAGGAGCTCGACAGCGACGAGGGCTGGGCCAAGTACAACCGCTACTACTGGCTGAAGGACCACAAGAGCTTCCTCGAGTTCTTCTTCTCCCAGATGTTCAACGAGCCGCACTCGACGAAGCCGATCGAGGACTGCGTCGGCTGGGGTCTCGAGACGAGCGCGGAGACGCTCGTGGCCACGGAGGCGTTCGGCAAGGACCTCGACGCGGAGACCACACGCGAGCTGGCCGGCCGCCTTCGCTGCCCGGTCCTGGTGATACAGGGCTCGCAAGACGCGATCACCGGCCCCGACCGCGGCGTCGCGCTCGCGGAGGCCACGGGCGGCGACCTGGTCATGCTCGAGGGCTCCGGCCACGGCCCGCACGTGCGCGACCCGGTCAAGGTCAACCTGCTCCTGCGCGAGTTCCTCGCCCCCGCGCGTCCGCCCGCGCGCTGGGTGCGCGGGAAGTCGCGCCGCAAGCGGGCGCTCTACATCTCATCCCCGATCGGGCTCGGGCACGCGCGGCGCGACGTGGCGATAGCGGAGGAGCTGCGGACCCTGCACCCTGACCTCGAGATCGACTGGCTCGCCCAGGACCCCGTCACGCGCGTGCTGGAGGCGAGCGGCGAGCGCATCCATCCGGCGAGCAGGCACCTGGCGAACGAGTCCGGCCACATCGAGAGCGAATCCGCCGAGCACGATCTGCACTGCTTCCAGGCGGTCCGGCGGATGGACGAGATCCTGCTTGCGAACTACATGGTCTTCGACGACCTCGTCCGCGATGAGCACTACGACCTCTGGATCGGCGACGAGGCGTGGGAGCTCGACTACTACCTGCACGAGAACCCCGAGCAGAAGCGCGCCGCCTACGTGTGGCTCACCGACTTCGTCGGCTGGCTGCCGATGGACGACGGCGGCGAGCACGAGTCGTTCCTCACCGCCGACTACAACGCAGAGATGATCGAGCACATCGCGCGCTTCCCGCGCCTGCGCGACCGCGCGGTGTTCGTCGGCAATGCCGACGACATCGTCCCGGAGGACTTCGGCCCCGACCTGCCACCGATCCGCGAGTGGACCGAGGAGCACTACGACTTCGCCGGCTACGTAACCGGCTTCGACCCGAGCCGGCTGGGCGATCGCGGGGCGCTGGGCTACCGCGACGACGAGCGCGTCTGCATCGTCACCGTAGGCGGCTCGGGCGTGGGAGCGCACCTCCTCAGGCGTGTGATCGACGCGTTCCCCGAGGCGAGGGAGCGCGTGCCGGACCTGCGGATGGTCGTGGTGGCAGGTCCCCGGATCGATCCGGACAGCCTGCCGCGGCACGACGGCCTCGAGGTCCGCCCATACGTCCACGACCTGTACCGCCACCTCGCGGCGTGCGACCTCGCCATCGTCCAGGGCGGGCTCACGACCTCGATGGAGCTGACCGCGAGCCGGCGGCCGTTCCTCTACTTCCCGCTACGCCACCACTTCGAGCAGAACTTCCACGTGCGCCACCGGCTGGAGCGCTACGGGGCCGGGCGCCGCATGGACTTCGACAGCGACGGCCCAGCCGAGATCGCTGCGGCGATCGCCAAGGAGATCGGGCGCGATGTGGACTACCGGCCGGTCGAGACGAACGGCGCGGCGCGAGCGGCGGCGCTGATCGCCGAACTGCTCTGACGAGCGCTAACCCGAGCTCTCGGTGAGCGCCATGATGTTGCCGTCCGGATCCTTGATCCAGGCCGCCCTGAAGCGGCCCGCATCGAAGACGCCGCGCTCGTCGGTCTTCAGCCCGGGCTGGTCGTACCGCTCGAACTCGACCCCGCGCGATGCCAGCTCGTCCATCGTCTGGTCGAGGTCGTCGACGAGCCAGCCGGCCACCGTTCCCTCCGACATGCCCGCGTGGGCCGGCGACAGGTAGACGAAGATCCGGGTTCCGTCCGCGCACGGATAGTGCACGCCCTGGTCCTCGTCCGCCTCCTCGCGCGGCACAAGCCCGAGCTGCTGCTCGTAGAACTGCCTTGCCCGGTCGAGGTCGGATACCGCCAGCAGTGTCTCGACGCTCCCGTCACTCAGTCCCATCGGAATCTCCCTTGGTCAACGGTGCCGGCTCAGGCGCGCTCTTCGGGCAGATGCTCCTGCGCCCAGAGCGAGATCTCGGCGAGCGCCGGTATGAGCGCGTTGCCTCGATCGGTGAGGGCGTAGGACACCGCCAGCGGCGGGCCCTCGTCGACGGTCCTTGCAATCAGCCCCGCCTCGGCGAGGTCGGACAGGCGGTCGGACAGGACCGAGTCCGAGATCCCCCCGATCGCCCGCGAGAGCTCGCGGAATCCCGCCGGCCCTTCGCGGAGGTTGCCGAGGACCACGCCGTTCCAGCGCTTGCCGAGGAACTCGAACGCGCGTGCCAGCGCGGCGTCGCCGCGGACGCACTCCTCGCTCGCGACTTCGGGGCTCGGCTTGGGGGTCGTGGCCACACCCGAATGCTAGCGTCTCGCTGGTTGCTAGTCTTTTCCTAGTCGCTTGTATTCGCGATGTCAATACTTGAATCCGAGCAAGGAGCCCGCCCAATGACCGCAGCCTCGACAGACCTCCCCTCCGTCGTCGTCCTCGGCGGCGGATACGGCGGCATCAACGCCGCCAAGGCGCTCGACGACGTCGCGGACGTGACGCTCGTGGACCCCACCGAGGCGTTCGTTCACAACGTCGCCGCGTGGCGAGCCCTCGTCGAGCCCGAGTGGCTCGATCGCATCTTCCTGCCGTACGAGCACCTGCTCGCGAACGGACGCTTCGTCCGTGATCGCGCGGTTGGGGTCGACGGGCGCCGCGTGACGCTGGCCTCGGGCGACGTGCTCGAGCCGGACTACCTCGTGCTCGCCACAGGCTCGTCCTATCCGTTCCCGGCCAAGACCGAGGAGCCAGACGTCGAGACGGCCCGGTCGCGCTTCCGCGCGGCGCACGAGGCGCTGCTGGCCGCCGACCGCGCGCTGATCATCGGCGCCGGACCCGCCGGCCTCGAACTCTCCGGGGAGATCAAGGCGTTCTATCCCGACAAGCACGTGACGCTGGCCGACGTGTCCGAGGACATCCTCACCGGCCCCTACGACAAGCCGCTGCGCGACGAGCTGCGCCGCCAGCTCGACGGGCTAGGCATCGAGCTGCGCCTCGGCAGTGCGCTGACCGAGCTGCCGAGCGCTCCGCCGGCCACGCTCGCCCCGATCCGCATCGGGACCGAGGACGGCGGCGAGCTCGTGGCAGACATCTGGTTCCGCGCCTTCGGCGTGCGGCCACACAGCGAGTACCTCGGAGGCGGATCGCTTGAGGAGCGGCGCGACGAGCGCGGCTACCTCCGCGTGGACGAGCACCTGCGCGTGCTGGGCGAGACCAACGTCTTCGCCGTCGGCGACGTCTCTGACGCCGACCGTGACATGGCCGGGATCGCCACCAAGCAGGCCGGCGTGGTCGCGGCCAACGTCGGGGCGCTGATCGCGGGCGAGGGCGAGCTGACCAGCTGGGAGACGTTCCCGCCGCTGATCGCGATCCCGCTCGGGCCCGAGGGCGGAGCCGGGTTCATCGGCGACGGCGTGGCCGACTCCGCCACGATCTCCGAGCTGAAGGGTCAGCACATGCTGGTCGACACCTACGCGTCGCTGTTCGACGCGGTGCCGAGCGTGCCAAGGTGAGAGGTGCATGTACGAGCGGCCGCGCTATCCCCGGATCCTGGTAGCGATCGATGAGACTCCGGCGGCGGCGTTCGCGCTGCGCCACGTGGTCCCATATGCCCTCGACCAGAACTCTCACCTCACGGTGGTGAGCGTCGCAGCGAACCCGCCCTCCTTCGCGGCCGCCGCGGGCATCTCGCCGCAACAGCTCGCCGATCAGATCGACCGCGAGGCGGCCACACACCTGCGAGAGGTGGCGGCATCGCTTCCCGAAAACCTGTCGGTCACGACGTTGCTTCGCCACGGCGACCCGGCGGAGGAGATCCTCGCGCTCCTGGACGAGCAGCCGTTCGACCTGCTCTGCCTGGGCGCCCGGGGGCGCGGCCGTGTGACCGGAGCTCTGCTGGGATCGGTCTCCACCGCCGTCCTACACAACAGCCCGGTTCCTGTGGTCGTGCTCCACCCACCGCCGGCCGAGAGCTAGCCTCCCGACCCCCGATGGACTACTCACGCTTCGTCAAGAAGCTCGAATTGCCGCCCGGATTCACCGCACCCGAGAGGCTCACCTATGAGGACCTCGTGGCCACGGTGCTCACGCGCTCGGACCTTCACGACGACGTTCGTGGCATCAACGCCAGCGTCGAGCTGATCCAGAAGACGCGCGGCGGCGGCTGGCCGACCGAGCCGGTAACCGAGGAGGAGAACTTCGTGGACCTCGTCTGGCACGAGCTCGAGTTCCGCGAAGGGACCTCGTTCGCCTACGCGGTCTACGACGCGGACGGCGGATATCTCGGTTGCGCGTACCTCTACCCGATGGGCCGGCGCACGGAGCTGAGCGAAGAGCTTCTGAAGCACGACGTCGACGTGAGCTGGTGGGTCACGCCGGACGCCTACGAGCGCGGCTACTACACCAAGCTCCATGCCGCTTTGCGGCACTGGCTCGCCGAGGAGTTCCCGTTCGATGCGGCCTACTACTCGAACGCGGCCATGCCGGAGGATGTGCGAGTCAGCCCGACTGGACCCGCCGGTAGATCAGCTCGAAGTCGGTCGTGAAGTTGCCCGCGTCGTCAGCCAGCTCCCAGCGGCCGGCGATCGTGTTCCCGTCCTCGCTGATCTTCCCGGTGAAGCGCTGCGGGAACGGCGCGCCGTTCCGCCACAGCCTCCACTCCCCGTCGCCGATGCTCATCTCGTAGATCCGGCACACCCCGCGCTCGTCGGAGTAGAGCTGGAAGTAGGTGCCGTTGGCCGCGTCGCAACCGATGATCGAGATGCCGTCGGGCGCCTCGGGCTGGTCCACGGTCGAGCGCTCGACGAGATGCGCGCCGGAGTCGTGCCACTCGAACGTCGCCCGCCCCTCGCCGGGCCACGGCTCGCCGTCCGCCGACCTCGCTTCGAGCTTCCACTCACCCACCAGTGGCTCGAGCCGCTTGAGGGCTTCCTGTGCGGTGGGCTGATCCATCAGCGGCGCGATACCGACGCCAGCGGCACCGTGGAGGTCCCGCCACGCTTGAGCCAGCGAACCGTCACGGTTCCGGCCTTGGCGTCCACCGCCTGGACCTTGCCGATCTCCCCGGTGGCTTTCTTGCGCACATGCCCTGCAGGGAGTGGCGTGGACGACCGCTCCACGGGACGCGGCGTCGAGCGCCCGCCCTCGCGGCGTTCCGCCCGCTTCGGCTCAGCTGCGGGGGCGGGTCGCCGTCGCGGCGGAGCGGGCGCCTGCTCGGGCTTTTTGAGCACCTTCTCGAGCGGCACCATGTTCGCGCCCGTGCCCTTCGTTTCGGTATCCAGAACCCATGTCTTCTTAGCCATATTCGGCTATCAATTCTAGAGACGACGATGCGCGACCATTTCGACGGAAGCAACCTCGACGACGAGGTATGGATCCCGCACTACCTGCCTCAGTGGAGCTCCAGGGCGGACAGCGCGGCGACGTACGAGGTCGCCGGGTCGGAGCTGCGTCTCACCATTCCGGCGGACCACGGACTCTGGTGCGCCGAGGACCACCAGCCCCCGCTGAGGGTCTCGGGGATTCAGTCGGGAGTCTTCTCGGGCGAGGTCGGGAGCACGACCGGGCAGCAGCCGTACCGCGACGGCGTGGTCGTGCGCGAGTTCCAGCCGGCGCACTGGGGCTGGACGCCGGAGTACGGGCTGCTCGAGGTGAGAGCCCGGATGGAGCTGAGCCCGCGCTCGATGGCGGCGGTGTGGATGGTCGGCCTGGAGGACCAAGCCTCGCGCTCCGGCGAGATCTGCATCTTCGAGGTCTTCGGCGATGCGATCTCGAGCGAGGACGGTGTGCCGACGGCTGCGGTCGGCATGGGCGTGCATCCCTTCCGCGATCCAGCGATCACGGACGACTTCGCGGCACCGCGACTCGCCATCGACGTGAGCGAGTTCCACGTCTACGCCGCCGACTGGCGCCCCGGCCGCGTGGACTTCCTCGTGGATGGCGAGCAGGTGAGGACCGTCCACCAGGCGCCCGACTATCCGATGCAGATGATGGTGGCCGTGTTCGACTTCCCCGACAAGGCGGATGCGGCGCCGGCGGACCACCTCCCGCTCCTGGCCGTGGATTACGTGCGCTGAACGAGGACGGAGAGGCAGGTCACGCAGCCCTCCATCTTCTCGAACTCGCCGATCTCGACGGCGATCACGTCAAAGCCCCAGTCGTCGAACAGCTCGGCCGACCGGGGCGCGGACGCTGCCATCAGGACGGTGCCGTCGCCTAGCAGGATCACGTGCGATCCCGCCTCCTCGGGCACGATCCGCATCGTCGGGAACGGCGAGGTGTCGAGCAGCGACGGATCCGCGGCGATGACCGTGCCGTCAGGCAGGGCGGTGACCGCGGACTTCAGGTGCAGGACCCGCTGGAGCGGCACGGGGACCACGGTGAAGCCGTGGGCCGCCACGAGCCCGCGCAACTGGCGAATGCCCTCGCCGTTCGTGCGCCCGCCACGACCGACGTAGAGCGTCGTGCCGACCCGGAGCACGTCCCCGCCGTCGAGCGTGCCGGGCTCCTCGATCCGCGCGATGTCCAGTCCGAGCAGCCGGACGGCCTTCTCGGTGCCCTCGACCTCAGCGCGCCGCTCGGCCGCCCCCGGCCTCGTGATGACGGCCAGCTCGCCGCACACGACCACGGTGTCCTCGACGAACGCGGAGTCGGGCATGTCGTCGGCAGGGGGAACCTCGCGGATGTCCCAGCCCGCGTCTGCAACCGCTGAGACGTAGCCGGCGTGCTGCTCCGCGGCGAGCGTGGCATCGACTGGCGCGCGATCGCCGTAGGTGACGATGCCGTCGGCCATTCGACTGCTGGGGCGGCGGACCAGGGCGATGCGCTCGTTCACGCGCCGGACGCTATCCGGACGACGACGCTACAGCCATAAGGCATCGGGGCCACCACCGAACCCGCTTAAGTGGCAGCGCGGTTGCGGTGGGCCCACCTCATGAGACGATGGGCTCGTGGACAGGTCCTCCCCTTGGCCCTGGGTCCTCGCGGCTGCGGCCGTGGGGTTAGGCGTGCTCGGGACGGTGCTGAACGCGCTGGCGGGCTCGCACGGAGAGCCGGCGTGGCAGTGGGCGCTCGGGGCCGTCGTGACGCTCGCGTCGTGCGGGGTCGGGCTGCTGGTGGCGGTGCGGCGACCAGGTCATCCGATCGCCTGGCTGCTGATCGGGAACGCGTTGCTAATGGCCAGTTTCGGCGTCGCGGAGGCCTACGCGGCGTATGCCCTGCAGGAGCAGCCCGGCGCTCTCCCTGGCCCCGAGTGGGCGGTGCTGTGGGATCAGTCGGCCTGGCCGCTCCTCTTCGCGGTGCTGATCGCGATCGCGTTCGTCTTTCCCGATGGCCGACTGCCCTCGCCGAAGTGGCGGCGCGTTGCGTTCGCCGCCACCGCGTCCGTAGCGGCCTTTCTCGTCCTGAGCTTCTTCGACAGCGAGCCCTTCGAATCGCCCTACGAGGACGTCGACAGGCCACTGCCAGGGCTCCCCGGCGTGTTCGGAGTGCTCTGGCCGCTCGCCTTCCTCGGCATGCTCGCCGGCCTGCTTGCAGGGGTCCAGGCCGTGCGCGTGCGCTTCCGGCGCGCCACCGGGATCGAGCGCCTTCAGCTCAAGTGGCTGGCCTACACCGCCGTGCTGGTTCCGGCGACGCTGCTCGTCTGCGTGGCGGGGGCGCTCGCGACCGGCAACGGCGACGACGGGGCCGTCTTCACCGCCCTCTTCTTCTTCATGCTCGGGGCCATCCCGACGTCGGTCGGCGTGGCGGTGCTTCGCTACCGGCTCTACGAGATCGACCGGGTCATCAACCGCACGCTCGTCTACGGCGTGCTCACCCTGCTGCTCGCGGGGACCTATGCGGCGACCACCCTGCTGCTCGGCACAGGGCTCGGCAGCGGCTCGGCGTGGCCGACGGCCGTGGCAACGCTGCTCGTGGCGGTCGCGTTCCGGCCGCTGCGCGCGCGGGTGCAGGACGCGGTCGACCGCCGCTTCAGCCGCGCTCGCTACGACGCGCGCACGCGCATCGTGGGCTTCCTCGAGGACCTGCGCGCCGGACGCGCCGCTCCCGAGGCGGTCGAGCAGCTGCTCCGCGAGGTGCTCTCCGATCCCCGGCTCGAGCTGCGCTTTTTCCTGCCCGAGAGCGAGCTCTACGTCGACTCGCGTGGCCGTTCCATCGGCGACCAGGCGCAGGACGGTCGGATACGAACGCCAATCACACGCGCGGGGCTCCCGCTTGGGATGGTGCTCCACAGCCCCGTCGACGAGGGGCGGCCGGGATTGCTCGAGGACGTCGTCGAGGCGGCCGGACTCGCGATCGAGATCGCAAGGCTCCGCGTGGAGCTGCGCCGCCAGCTCGACGAGGTGGAGGCCTCGCGCGCGCGGATCGTGTCCGCCGGCTATGAGGAGCGGCGGCGGCTCGAGCGCGACCTGCACGACGGGGCCCAGCAGCGGCTGATCTCGATCGGCCTCGCGCTGCGCCACGCGCAACACGAGCTGGGCGACTCGCCCGAGAAGGCCGTCGAGTCGATTGACGGCGCTGTTAGGGAGATCGACATCGCCGCGGGCGAGCTCCAGGAGCTCGCCCGCGGAGTCCGGCCGGCGCAGCTCGACACGGGGCTCACCCCGGCTCTCAGGGAGCTGGCCGCCCGCGCTCCTCTGCCGGTTCAGGTGAGGGCGAACGGAGAGCGCTTTCCGCAGGAGCTCGAGGCCGCGGCGTACTTCATCGCAAGCGAGGGGCTGACCAACGCGGTGAAGCATTCAGCGGCTCGGCAGGTCACGCTGAGCGCGGAGCGGCTGAACGGAACGCTCGCGATCTCGATCTCGGACGACGGGATCGGTGGGGCCGCACCAAACGGGGGCAGCGGGCTGCGAGGACTGGCTGACCGAGCGGCAGCCCACGGGGGCACGCTCGCGATTAAGAGCGAGCGAGACCAAGGCACCGTCCTCACCGTGGAGCTGCCGTGCGAGTAGTGATCGCCGAGGACCAGGTGCTCCTGAGGGAGGGCCTGGCGCGCCTCTTCGAGGACGGCGGGCACGAGGTGGTCGCCTCGCTTGCGGACGCCGAGCACCTTCCGGCGGCGGTGGCGGGGCATCGCCCCGATCTCGTGGTCCTGGACGTGCGCATGCCGCCCACGTTCACGGACGAGGGGGCGCGCGCCGCCAAGCAGATCAAGGAGGAGCATCCTGAGCTCGGGGTGCTCGTCCTCTCCCAGCACGTCGAGACAGCCCATGCGGTCGAGCTCGTGAGCCAGGGCGGGTTCGGCTATCTCCTCAAGAACCGCGTGCTCGACGTCGGAGCGTTCCTCGCGGCCGCGGAGCGCGTGGCCGAGGGCGGCTCAGCGCTCGATCCTCAGGTGGTGGCGAGCCTCGTGTCCCCAGGAAGTGCGGCGGACGACCCGCTCGCGGCACTCTCCGGACGCGAGCGCGAGGTGCTCGAGCTGATGGCCGAGGGCCTCACCAACGCGGGAATCGCGAAGCGGTTGGTCCTGAGCGAGCGCACGGTCGAGGCGCATGTGCGCAGCGTGCTGATGAAGCTCTCGATTCCCGAGAGTGGCGATGCTCACCGGCGGGTGCTCGCCGTGCTCGCCCACCTCACCGCGGCGCAGATCCAGTACTAGCGCTTAGCGAGAACGAGTGCCTGCCCCGATGTGGCGCGGCGCGGCCGAGCTTAGGTTGGCGGAAAGGAAGCCAACCAACAGGAGGAAGCATGTCCACGCACGCCGCCCGACCCGCAGTAGACGTCGCCCCCAGCGCTCCGGCGCGCCCCAGACTTGCCCTCGCTCTCGCGCTGCTCTCGGTCCCGGGAGTCACGATCACCTGGGACCTCTCGGGAGCCGCCGGCTTCGCCGGCACGGCCGTGGGCATCGCCGCGATCGTCGTCGGCCTGCAGGCCCGTTCGCGGCTCGCCGGGCAAAAGGGCGCACTGATGGCCACCGTCGCCGTTGCCATAGCGACGCTCGCGGTCCTGTCCGTCGTCTTCTTCATGATCGCCGGAGCGCCGGACTGATGCGGGGGACGCACAGCCAGCACGGCCGCCAGGCCAACCGCCGCGCCGTCGCCGCGGCGGCCTGCGGAACCGCGTCGCCGCTTCAGGCCACGGCGGCGGCCCCGTTCTGGCGAGCACTGAGGGACGAGAGTGCGATCTGGACCCTCATGCAGCTGCCGTCAGGACGCGACTAAATCACTATCGCTTGAGCTCGATCTCGACGAAGACGGCGGGAGCGTTGGCGACGACGTCGTGCGACGTTCCCGCCGTACCGAGATACGGCACGCCGGCCGGTTGCGTCATGGCGTGTGTGCCGCCTTCAGCGTCGGTGATCGTGAACGTTCCGCCCGTGACGGGCACGACGATGTAGTCGTACTCATGGACGTGGTGTCCGGTGTTGGCGCCCTCGACTTCGAACGTCCACGTCGTGATCCGAATCCGATCGTTGTCGACGGTCGTCGTTGACCCCGCGCTGCCCATGCCGTCGATGCTGACGTACTCACGGTTTCGGTACAACCGTGAGTGATGGAGGACTCGAGCCAGAGGCGGGCCGCCGTCGTGACCGGCGCGGCGAGCGGGATCGGCCGAGCGATCGCGGAGCGCCTCGAGGATGACGGGCTCGACGTGCTGGCTGTTGACCTCGATCCCGAGGAGGATGGACCGGGAGCTGGCTACGCCGCCGATCTGACCACGCGCGACGGGAACAGGGGCGCCATCGAGGCGGCCGTCGACCGTTTCGGCCGGCTCGACGTGATCGTCGCCAACGCCGGCGTGCAGCACGTGGCGCCGATCTCCGAGTTCCCCGAGGAGCGCTGGGAGGCGATGATCTCGCTTCTCCTCACGAGTCCGTTCCTACTGGCTCACTACGGATGGGAGGCGCTTGCGGCGAGCGGGGACGGGCGCTTTGTCGCGATCGCCTCGGCGCACGCGCTCGCGGCGTCACCGTTCAAGTCGGCCTATGTGGCGGCCAAGCACGGCGTCCTCGGTCTGGTGAAGACGCTTGCGCTCGAGGGGGCCGAGCGAGGGATTCTCGCCACGGCCGTGGCCCCCGGCTTTGTGCGCACACCGCTCGTGGAGTCGCAGCTCGCCGACCAGGCGAAGGCACGCGGCATTCCGGAAGAACGCGTGCTCGAGGACGTGATCCTCGAGCCGCACGCGGTCAAGCGGCTGCTCGAGCCGGAGGAGGTGGCGGCCACCGTGTCGTTCCTCGTCGGTCCGGACGGCCGGGGCTTCACCGGGGTACCGGTCACGATGGACCTGGGCTGGACGGCGCGTTAGGCCTCGAGCCGTGTGAGGGCCAGCTTCAGGACGTCGGCGCGGCTGCGGGAGCCGTGGTCGGCGGCGATGAAGTGGCTGCCGATCCAGAGCGAGTAGAAGACCATGCAGCGCGCCTCGACCTCGTGCTCGTCCGGGCAGAACTCACCGAACAGCGAGCGCATGTACTCCATGCGCCGGTTGTCGACGCGCTTGAGACGCTTCGCCACCGCCGTGTCGCGACGGGCCCAGTCGCGAACCGCGAGCTCGATCTGCATCAGGTCGGGGTTCGACCCGGCGAGTGCTGAAAGGCGACGCAGCCTGGCCCGCGCGTCGCCGCCCTCGCTCTCGACGCGGACGATCACCTCGTCCACAACCAGCCGCTCCCACGCGGCGAGCATCTCCTCGAGGAGCGCGGGCCTGTCCTCGAAGTGCCAGTAGAAGCCGCCCTTCGTCACGCCGAGCGCCTGCGCGAGCTTCTCGATTCGGACGGCGTCCGGCCCGCCGACGCCCAGGGCCCGTAGGCCCTCCTGGATCCAGGTGGTGCGAGGGGTTCGCGTGGGGGCGGCCATGTTCGATACGCTACCGTATGGATGAGGCGCCCACTCCCTGACACCGCCCACACCTCCCGGCCCTGGCGCATCCACGAGATCGCCTCCGACTTCCGGCTCGAGGACGTGTGGGCACTCCCTACGCCAGGCGGCCCGAACGACTTTCCCAGGCTCGTTCAGCAGTTCTCCTCGGCCGATCCGTCGCGGAGCCTGCCCGCCCCGGCCCGCATGCTCTGGGCGCTGCGCTGGAAGCTCGGGGAGCTGTTCGGCTGGGACGACGAGAACGACGGCCTCGGCTCCAGAGTGGCGACGCTGCGCAGCCGCCTGCCCGCGGACCTGCGCGACGCCCCGACCGGGCCGGACTCCGACTCCCTCCCCTTCAGCTCGCTCTACCTGCTCGAGGACGAGTGGGCCGCGGAGATCGCGAACCGGACGATGCACGGCGTGATGCATGTCGGCTGGGTCCCGGACGGGCACGGCGGCTACCGCGGCCAGATGGCCGTACTGGTGAAACCGAATGGCCGCTTCGGGACGGCCTACATGGCCGCGATCAGACCATTCCGGCACCTGATCGTGTATCCGCCGCTGATGCGGCTCATCGAACGAAGGTGGAGTGCAACGTGCAGGAGTTCCGTAGCGCAATCGAGGCCCGCGACCTAGACGGCCTGGTCACCCTCTTCTCCGACGACATCGTCTTCCGCAGTCCCGTGGTCCACGCGCCCTACCGAGGGCCCGACCAGGCGAAGGTCCTGCTCGCGGCGGTCAGTCAGGTATTCGAGGACTTCAGGTACACGCGCGAGATCGGGGCTCCCGGAGCGGCCGACAGCGCGCTCGTCTTCCGCGCTCGCGTCGGTGACCGCGAGGTCGAGGGATGCGACTTCATCCACCTCAATGACCAGGGAATGATCGACGAGCTCTACGTCATGGTCAGGCCGGCCACCGGCCTGATGGCGCTCGCCGAGGCGATGAAACGTCAGCTGGAGCTGTGACCGTCGGGCTGACTCCGGCGGGCTAGGCGTCGGGCGGCTCGGCGAACGCGATCGCGTTCCCGTCGGGGTCCGAGCCGGCGTATGCCGAGGCGGCGTAGCGTCAGGCCCCGGCCGGGACGGGCGGCTTCTCGGGCGCGGGCGGTGGCTTGTCGCGTTCCTCGAAGTAGTCGCCGCCCTCGATACTTATCGGTGGCAGCACGCGGTCGAGCCACCGTGGGAGCCACCACGCCGACCTCCCGAACAACGCCATCGCCGCCGGTACCGCGAGGCAGCGTACGATCGTCGCGTCGATCGCTATCGCAACGGCGAGGCCGACGCCGAACTCCTTCACGATCGCGAAGTCAGCCTCACGCTACTCCTGGTCGCGCCAGTCGGCGGCGAGAGCGCTCAGGCCCGATCGTGAAAAGCCGCTGGTTGCGATCAAGAAACCCGCAAATTGCGGGGATCGAGTGTTCAGGACTCGGACTGGTCCGGGACACTTCCTCTCGTGACAATCGCCCAGCTGAGCGAGGTCAATCCGTCATTCACCCAGGGGCTCCCGGTGACGAGGGCCGCGCAGGAGTTCGCCCTCGAACGGCATGCCGGCCAGCTCCGCGGCGACCAATACACGCCGTTCGTGCAACACCCGCTCGAGGTCGCGTCACTTCTGAGTCTCGCCGGCTACGAGGATGCCGTGGTGGCAAGCGGCGTCCTCCACGACGTTCTCGAGAACACCTACACGGACGTCGGCGAGCTCGAAGGTCTGTTCGGGAAAAACGTGGCCGCGCTAGTGGAGGCGGTGAGCGAGGACGTTTCCATCACTCACGATCAGGCCCGCAAGTCGGCGCTCCGAGCACAGGTTGCGCGGAGCTCTGCGCAGGCTGCAGCCATCTTCGCAGCCGACAAGGTCTCGAAGGTCCGTGAACTGCGAGCACGACTCAGCTACGGCCTCTCGGCGGAAGAGGCGGACCACAAGGTCGACCACTATGAAGCCAGCCTCGTGATGCTCGAGCAGCGACTCGGCGAGCGGGACGCGCTCGTCCGACAACTCCGATTCGAGCTGGAGATGCTGCGGATGCTCCAGACGGCCCGGCCGCGCGTCGCTTCGCGATTTTCGCGGCGTGTCCCACGCGGAGTGCGGGCCCTACCCGACTGACAACGAGCTGGGGTTGGCGCGCGCAGACGCCACCTGCTCGCGCACCTGAGGGGCGACGTCTTCGATGAACGTTCGCAGTGTGTCGGGATCGGGCGGCGCGATGAGGAGGAACGTGGCGAACCCCATGTCGAGCGCGAAGTGCGTGAGCACCGCCGCCCAGTGGTCGGGCGGGCCGACGATCGCCTGGTCGGTGTCGCTGGCCGGCGTGGGGGCTGTCGCGGTGAATGCGCCGGACATGTTGTAGATACGCCGGATCTCGCTGGGATCACGGCCGGCTTCGCGCGCGGCGCGATCGATGATCGCCTGTGCCTCGACGGTCGCCGCCGGAGGCATGTAGTTCATCAGCGGGGCGGCCCAGCCGTCGGCCACGCGCCCGGTGAGCGCGAGCGCACGCGGCTTCGCTGCCCCCAGCCAGATGCCGATCTCATGCGCCGGCTTGGGGCCGACTCGCGCGCGTTCGAGCCGGTAGTGGCGGCCATCGAAGTCGACCGTGCGTTCGTCGGTCCAGCTCGCACGCAGGATCGCGACGGCTTCCTCCAGCGCCTCGAGGCTTTCGCCAGGGGTACGCGCGGGGGCGCCCATCGCACGCGCCGCGTCAAGGAAGCCGCCACCGCCGAGGCCGACCTCGAAGCGCCCGCCGCTGAGCACGTCGAGCGTCGCCGCCGCCTTGGCGAACACCGCCGGCGGGCGCAATGGCAGGTTGGCGACGTCGTGGAAGACGCGGATCCGCTCGGTTTGAGCGAGGATCACCCCGGCCAGCACGAGCGCGTCGAGGTGCGCCGGCTGGTACGGATGGTCCTGGATGGCGAGCAGGTCATAGCCGAGCCCGTCGGCCAGGCGTGCCGTCTCGAGCACGCCTTCGTGGTCGTCGGCGTCGGGAACGAGGAAGTAGCCGAACTCGAGGTCGTGGCCGTAGTCGGGCATCTCGCCTTATTCTCGTCTCCCTCCCACCAGGAGTCTTCCACTCCCCTATGCACAACGAACCAAGGAGGTCGCACGATGATCGTCATGTTCTCTGCACGCCGCCTGAAGCCGGGCGCGTGGGACCAGTTCCGGCGTGCGTGGGATCCGGGTGGCTCGAAGCCGCCGGGCTTCCAGCGCGCGTACCACGCCCGCAACATCCGCGACGAGGACGAGGTCATCTCGTTCGGCCTGTTCGACATGAGCGAGGACGACTATCGCCGCTGGCGCGCCGAGGCCGACGCCGAGGAGATGCAGCGGGTCGACCACCTGTCGGCGTTCGTCGAGAGCTCGCCGGTCGAGGGCGTCTACGAGGTGATCGACGTCGTTGACGAGTAAGTCAGGGTTTCGATCTGCGCGCAGCGGGGTCCAGAGATCAGCCGGGTATCGTCGCCCGTAATGTCGTCGGCTACCGACTCGCGTCCGGCCGTCCGTGTCGAGGGCGTGACGAAGAGCTTCGGCCCGACCGCCGCGCTTGTAGGGGTCGACCTGATCGTTCCGGAGAGCACCGTGTTCGGGCTACTCGGGCCGAACGGAGCGGGCAAGACCACCCTCGTGCGCGTGCTGGCGACGTTGCTGACCCCCGACGCCGGACGGGCTGAGCTCTTCGGTCTCGACGTGGTCGAACACGCGCCACCCGTCCGCGAACTGCTCGGGCTGACAGGGCAGTTCGCGGCGGTCGACGAGATCCTCTCGGGCCGCGAGAACCTGGTGATGTTCGGCCGCTTGTTCGACCTCTCGCCGGCCGAGGCGCGGCAGCGTGCGGACGAGCTGCTCGTGCGCTTCGACCTCGCCGACGCCGGCGACCGCCCCGCGCGCACGTACTCCGGCGGGATGCGCCGCCGGCTCGACCTCGCATCGAGCCTCCTGACGCGGCCGCGGATCCTCTTCCTCGACGAGCCCACCACCGGGCTCGACCCGCGCAGCCGTAACCAGATCTGGACGATCATGCGCGAGCTCGTCCGCGATGGAACGACGCTGCTGCTGACCACCCAGTACCTGGAGGAAGCGGACGAGCTCGCGGATCGGATCGCGGTGATCGACCACGGCCGGGTGATTGCCGAGGGCACCGGGAACGAGCTGAAGGAGAGGATCGGCGGCCAGCTCCTCGAGGTCGAGCTTGCGAGCGCCGCGAGCCGCGGCGAGGCCCTGGCCGTACTTCGCGGCGTGGGTTGCGGCGAGCCGGAGCCGGAGGAGCGGGCCGACAGACTCACGCTGCCGGCGCCGCGAAACGGTCTCGAGCTGGTCGAGGACGCCGCTGCAGCGCTGCGCCACGCCGACATCGGCGTGAGCAACCTTGCCCTCCGGGGTCCTACGCTCGACGACGTCTTCCTACAGCTCACGGGCGCGCCCGCAAGCGAGAACGGCGACCAGGCGCAGGCGTCCACCACCGCGGCTCCCGCGAAGACCGAACCCGTCCCGCCGACGCCGAGCCCGGAGCATGAGCGCCAGCGCCCGGCGCGCCGGCTGCTTCGACTCCACCTCCCCAAGCCGGCAGAGCTGCGCAAGGCGCTGACCGACACCCGCGTTGTCACGGGCCGCAACCTGCGCCACTTCACACGTCAGCCGCAGCTGCTGATCTTTTCGACGATCCAGCCGATCATGTTCGTGCTGTTGTTCTCGTACGTCTTCGGCGGCGCGGTGGAGGGCTCGCTCCCGCCCGGGGTTGAGTACATCAACTTCCTGCTGCCCGGCATCTTCGTGCAGTCGGTGGCGTTCCGCGCGACGCAGACCGCCGTCGGGCTGTCCGAGGACCTCGAGCGCGGCGTGATCGACCGCTTCCGCTCGATGCCGATGGCGCGCTCGGCGGTACTGATCGGCCGCACCGTGGCCGACCTCGTGCGCAACGTCCTGATCATCGGGCTGATGATCGCGGTCGGCTACGTGATCGGCTTCCGCTTCCAGGCCGGGTTCCTGAACGCGCTTGCATGCGTGGCCGTGGTCAGCGCGTTCGGTTTGGCCCTCAGCTGGATCTTCGCCTTCGTCGCGCTGACGGTGCGCGGCGCGGAAGCGGCGCAGTCGGCGGGCTTCGTGGTGATCTTCCCGCTGGTCTTCGCGAGCTCCGTTTTCGTGCCGGTCTCGAGCATGCCCGACTGGCTACAGGCGTTCGCGGAGGTGAGCCCCGTCACGCTGACCGCGAATACCGCGCGCAGCTACGCGCTCGTCGGCGGCGTGCCCGGATCGCTCGGCGGGGCGGCCGCCTGGATCATCGGGCTGCTCGTGATCTTCGTTCCGCTATGCGTGTGGCGCTACCGGAGGATGGACTGACACGTGACCAAAGGAGAATCGAGATGGGAACGCTGATCGCGACCACGCAGGCCACCATCGACGGCGTCATAGACCCGGTCGGCGAGTGGGTGCAGCCGGACGGAGACCACGGCGAATACTCGTTCGAGCGTCAGGCAAGATCCAGCGGGCTGGTGCTGGGCCGCAAGACCTACGAGGGGCTGGCGGGATATTGGCCGAGCCAGACGGGCAAGTGGGCGGACATGGTCAACCAGATGCCGAAGTACGTCGGGTCCAACACCCTGTCCGGAGATCTCGAGTGGAACGCGACCCTGCTCCAGGGGGACCTCGAGGACTCGATCCCGAAGCTGAAGGACGAGGTTGACGGCGATCTGTTCATGCACGGGAGCGGCGAGTTCGCGTACGCCCTCGCCGAGAAGGGCCTGATCGACGAGTACGAGGTCTACCTGAACCCGCTCGTCTGGGGCGAGGGAAACGTCCACGTGCTCGGCGACAGGGGAACCGTCCGGATGAAGCTCGACGACGTGAAGCGGTTCGACTCCGGAGTGGTCCTCCTCACCTACCTCCCGGCGTCCTGACCGCGGCTGCGCGCTACTCGGCGGCGGGCCGGTCGAACTCGAGAGGGGCGAACAGGGCCAGCAGCTCCGCGATCACGGGCGTGCGCTCGACGCCCGTGGCGGTCACCAGCCCGATCGTGTGCTCGATCTCCGGCTCGACGAGCGGGATCGCGCGCAGGTCGTCCGGCAGCGGGTTGGTCTCGAGCCAGGTCTGCGCGGTGATCCCGGGTAGGCCGGCGCGGGCGTGCGCCACAAGGGTGGACACCGAGTTCGTCTCCACGGCCGGCTCGGGCGTGGCGCCCGCGGTCGCGAACGCCCCGTCGACGATGCGGCGGTGCTGCATGTCCGGCGTGAGCAGGCAGAGCGGCAGCTCCGCCGCGACGCTCCAGGGGACGGTCGACTTGGACCCGAGCTCGCCTCCGGCCGCCGTGACCAGCAGGTAGTGCTCGTGCCAGAGCCCGATCGTGTCCACGTGCTCGAGAGGTTCGTTGTCGAGGTAGGTGAGGCCGGCGTCGATCTCCCCGTGCTCGAGCCCGTGCGCGATCTGGCGTGAGCTCATCGACGTAAGCCGCACGCGCATGCGCGGATGGCGCCCGCGGAAGCGCGCGGTGACCCGCGGGGAGATCGGGAGCGACGTGGGGATGGCCCCGATCCGCAGGATGCCCTCGAGCCCGCCCCGGGCGCGGGTGGCCTCCTGCCGGAGGCTGTCGAGGTCCGCGAGCGCGCGCTGCGCCCAGACGATCATGCGCTCGCCCTCCGGCGTCAGGCCCTCGAACTGGCGCCCGCGCCGCACCAGCGGGACGCCGAGCTCGCGCTCGAGGCTCCTGATGCCCGCCGAGAGGGTCGGCTGCGCGACGTGGCAGGCCGCCGAGGCGCGGCCGAAATGGCGCTCGCGGTCGAGGGCCGCCAGGTACTCGAGCTGACGTATGAACACGGCATCATGATCGTACTTTGATAGATGCGCTCTATCAATAGCTCGGCCAGACCAGTTGGACAAGCAACCGGCCAGAGAGGACGATTGAGTCGTTGTGTCGCGGAACCTGGTTGAGCTAGTCCGCCGCCACCACGAGCAGGGAGCGCCGACGGCGCTGGACGTGCTCAAAGAGGCGATGGATCAGAACGGTGAGATCACCGACGACGACCGGCGCCTTGCCGCGGAGCGTTCCGGACTGCCCGAGGCGACCGTCCACGGGGTCTCGACCTTCTACGAGGACCTGCTCGTGCCGCGCGGGCGCCGCCACGTGCGCGTGTGCACCGGCACGGCCTGCTTCGCGGCGACGGGCGACGCCCATGTCGACGAGCTCGCCGGCGGCCTGGGCCTCTCGCTCGGGGAGCGCTCCGACGACGGCTCGCTGTCACTGGCGGAGACCGTCTGCCTCGGCTACTGCCACGCCTCGCCCGCCGTTCGCGACGGCGACGTGATCGACGCCGGCCCGGACGCGATCGACCGCGTCCTGGCGGACGCGGCGAAGCCCGCCCCGGAGCCGCTCGTCGAGAGCCTGCTCGACGAGCCCGTCCTGATCCGCACCGGCGACTGGTCCGGGCTCCGCAAGGCGCTGGCCGAGACGACGCCCGAGCTGCTGCTCGATGAGGTGAAGGCGGCGGAGGTTCGCGGCCGCGGCGGCGCCGGCTTCCTCGCCGGCGTCAAGTGGGAGTTTGCGCGCAACGCAGAGGGCGAGCCGAAGTTCATCGTGGCGAACGGCGACGAGGGCGATCCGGGCTCCTACATCGACAAGGTGCTGATGGAGGACAACCCGCACCTGTTCCTCGAGGGCATGGCGCTCGCCGGCTTCGCCGTCGGCGCGAGCCACGGCTTCGTGCTCGTGCGCTCGGAGTACCCGCGCTCCAAGCCCGAGCTGGAGGACGCCATTTTCCACGCGCACGCGGAGGGCCTCCTCGGCGAGGACATCCTCGGCTCGGGCTTCAGCTTCGACATCACCGTGATCGAGGGCGCGGGCTCCTACGTCGTAGGCGAGGAGACCGCTCTGCTCGCCTGCCTCCAGGGCCTGCGCGGCACGGTCTCCGCGCGGCCGCCGTTCCCCGCGCAGCGCGGGCTGCACGGCCTCCCCACCGTCGTCAACAACATCGAGACGCTCGCCAACATCCCGTTCATCGCCAGCAACGGCGCGGAGGCCTACCGCGCGCTGAGCCCCGGCGCCACGGCCGGGACGAAACTCGTCTGCTTCAACGAGCGCTTCGAGCGCCCCGGCGTCTTCGAGGTCCCGTTCGGGATGACCGTGCGCGAGCTGTGCGAGGACGTGGCGGGCGGCATGCGCGACGGCCGCTCGGTGAAGGCGGTGCAGATCGGCGGCCCGCTCGGCGGGATCCTCCCCGCCTCTCGGCTCGACGCCGTCTTCGACTTCGAGCCGCTGGTCGCGGAGGGCTGCATGGTGGGCCACGGCGGGATCGTCGGGTTCGACGACCGCACCGACATGCGCGACGTCGCGAGGCACCTGCTCCACTTCGGCGCCGACGAGAGCTGCGGCAAGTGCTTCCCGTGCCGGATCGGGCTGCGCCGCGCGCACGAGATGTTCGTCTCCGACAAGCCGGTCGAGCGGGCGCGCCTCGAGGAGCTGCTCGAGGCGCTCGAGCTCGGCAGCCTCTGCGCGCACGGCGGCGGCATGCCGGCGCCGATCCGCAGCCTGCTCTCGCACTTCCCGGAGGAGCTGGGGCTCGCGTGATACGGATCGAGATCGACGGCGAGGAGACGATGGTCGAGGCCGGCACGACCGTGCTCGAGGCGGCCCGCGGCCTCGGCCGCGAGATCCCGACGCTCTGCTTCGACGAGCGTCAGGACGCCTTCGGCGCCTGCCGCGTCTGCCTGGTCGGCATCGAGGGCGCGCCCGGGCCGCAGGCGTCCTGCACGACGCCGGTCCGCGACGGCATGAAGGTGGACACGCTCGACCCGGCGTCGCGTCGCGTGGCCACCGCCGTCGTCGAGCTGGTGCTGTCCGAGCTCCCGCAGCCTCCGGCCGAGCACACCGAGCTGGCGCAGATCAGCCGCATGCTCGACGTCGGCACGCCGCGCTGGCCCGGCGAGCAGCACGACGGGAAGCACGACGAGAGCCATCCCTACCTAGCCTTCCACCACGAGCTCTGCATCTCGTGCGGGCGCTGCGTGCGCGCGTGCGACGAGGTGCAGGGCACCTTCGCCCTGACCGCCACCGGGCGCGGCTTCGGCGCGAACGTCGCGGCTGGGCTGGACGAGGGCTTTCGTGAATCCGCCTGCGTATCCTGTGGGGCGTGCGCGGACACGTGCCCGACTGACGCGATCACGGAGATGTCGCTGCTCCAGTTGGCCGACCCAGAACTCGTGAGGTGAACCTCATGTCCGACCGCTTCGACTCCACCGTCACCACCACCTGCGGCTACTGCGGGGTCGGCTGCCGCCTGGAGGCCCACGCCCGCGACGGGCGCATCGCGTCGATCAGCCCCGCGCTCGACGGACCCGCGAACAACGGCCACACCTGCCTGAAGGGCCGCTTCGCGCACCAGTTCTCACGCCATCGCAACCGCCTGACCGCCCCGCTGATCCGCGAGCACGGCGGCTTCAGGATCGCGACCTGGGAGGAGGCGCTCCACCGCGTCGTCTCCGAGCTCAGCCGGATCCGCGACGACCACGGCGCCGACGCGATCGCCGGCCTCGCCTCCTCGCGCGCGACGAACGAGGACTGCTACGTGATGCAGCGCCTGATGCGCGCCGCGATCGGCACCCACAACATCGACAACTGCTCGCGCGTCTGCCACTCCCCCACGTCGTTCGCGCTGCGCAAGTCGTTCGGGCTCTCCGGCGCCACGGGATCGTTCGAGGACATCGACGCCGCTGACGCCGCGATCATCATCGGCGCGAACCCGACCGAGGGCCATCCGGTGGCCGGCGCGCGGATCAAGCAGGCGACCCTGCGCGGGATGCAGCTCGTGACGATCGACCCGCGCCGCATCGAGCTGGCCGACTACGCGGTGCTGCACCTGAGCCCCCGCCCCGGCACGAACGCGGCGGTGATGCTCGGCCTCGCGCACGTGGTGGCTCGCGACGGCCTGGTGAACCACGACTTCCTGAGCGCCCGCACCGAGGGCTACGCCGAGGTCGAGGATCTCCTGGGCGACTACACGCCCGAGGAGGTCTCGCGCATCACCGGCGTGCCCGCCCACGACCTGGAGCGGGCCGCCCACATCTACGCCGAGGCCGGCGACGCCTGCATCATCTGGGGCCTCGGGGTGACCGAGCACCTGTACGGCTCCGAGGTCGTCAGGCTGATCTGCAACCTCGCGCTGATGACCGGCAAGGTCGGGAGGCGCGGATCGGCGCTGCTGCCCTTCCGGGGGCAGAACAACGTCCAGGGCTCGTCCGACATGGGCGCGCTGCCGGACACGTTCACCGCCTACCGGTCGGTCGGCGACGAGGAGGTCGCGCGCAGCTTCGAGGAGCGCTGGGGCGTGACGATGAAGCGCGAGCGCGGGCTGAAGATCCCGGAGATGTTCGACGCGGCCGTGGCGGGCGACCTCAAGGCGATGTACATCTTCGGCGAGGACGTCGCCCAAACCGACCCGAACACGAAGCACGTCGAGGCGGCGCTCGAGTCGCTCGAGTTCCTGGTCTGCCAGGACATCTTCGAGAACGAGACGACGAAGTACGCCGACGTGATCCTGCCCGCCTCCTCGTTCCTCGAGAAGACCGGCACGTTCACGAACGCCGAGCGCCGGATCCAGCTCGTCGAGCCGGCGATCGACCCGCCCGGGGCGGCGCGGACCGACTTCGACATCATCACCACGCTCTCGCGCGAGCTGGGCCACGACATGGGCTTCGAGACGCCCGAGGACGTGATGCGGGAGATCGCCGAGATGACGCCCGACTTCGCCGGTGTGACGTACGAGCGGATCGGAAGGCGAGGCCAGCTGTGGCCGGTCGCGCCGGACGGGACGGACTCGCCGATCCTCTACGCGGACGAGTTCACGCTTCCCGGTGGCCGCGCGCAGCTCGCGGCACTCCCATACAAGCCTCCGGGCAGCGCCGCCAGCGACGAGTTCCCGCTCATCCTGGTCACGGGCCGCCGGCTCCAGCACTACAACGCCGGCACGATGACGCGCCGCACGGGCAACCTGGACCTCGTGTCAAGCGACTGGCTCGAGATGCACCCGGCCGACGCGGCGGAGCTCGGCATCGTCAGCGGCGACCGCGCCGAGGTGCGAAGCGTGGTGGGCGCGATCGAGATCGAGGTCCTGGTCACCGAGCGAATCGAGCCCGGCCACATCTTCACCGCGTTCCACTTCCCGGAGATCCGGACCAACCTCCTGATCGGCGCCTCCGCCGACGTGAACACCTCGTGCCCCGAGTACAAGGTGGTCGCGGTCGCCGTGACGCCCATCGGGCGGGCGGCCGGGGTGCCGCAGCTGGAGACAGCCGCGACGTGAACGCGCCCGGGCGGATGATCCGCTCGGTGGAGCACGACGGCGTCCGCGACGAGGTGGCGGTCGAGGAGCCGCTCGAGATCCGCGTGGACGGCGCCGCCCTGGCGGTGACGATGCGCACGCCCGGCCACGACGAGGAACTGGCCCTCGGGTTCCTCTACGGCGAGGGCCTGATCGACGAGCCGCGCCAAGCCGGGCCCACCGAGGATTTCGCCGCGAACATCGTCGAGGTCGAGGGGCCGCTGCTGCGCGAGGTGGCGGCACGCCGCTTCTACACGACCTCGTCATGCGGCGTCTGCGGGCGAGGCGCGCTGGAGGAGGTGGCGGTGCATGCCGATGCCCTCCCTCCCGGTCCCACGGTCGATCGCGGCCTGCTCGCCGACCTGCCCGAGCGGCTGCGCCAGCCGACCTTCGCGCGCACCGGCGGCCTCCACGCGACCGGGCTCTTCACCCCCAAGGGCGAGCCGGTCCACTTCCGCGAGGACGTCGGGCGCCACAACGCGATGGACAAGGTGATCGGCCGCGCGCTGCTCGACGGCCTGCTGCCGCTGGGCGGGTCCGTGCTGTGCGTGAGCGGCCGGCTCTCGTTCGAGCTCGTGCAGAAGGCTGCCGTCGCCGGCGCGCCGATCCTGGTCGGAGTGGGCGCCCCCACCTCACTGGCCGTCGAGCTGGCGGCCGACCGCAACATGACGCTTGCCGGCTTCGCCCGCGCGGGGAACGTGAACGTCTACACGGGGGCCGAGCGGGTCAGCTGAGCGAGTTCTCCAGCCATACCTCCCGGCGTCCTGACCGCGATTGGGACCGCGAGGTGGTTGTAAGCCTCGGCAGCCCCTCGGATCACGGTGCACGCCCGGGCAGTTCCCGCTGCGCTGGGGGCACAAAGCGCTCGCACGCGCGCTAGTCGCGCAGCGCGGCGGGCGGTGGCGGGCAGCGCTTGCTGAAGTACCGTCGCGACGGCGTGTCGGAGAGCTGGCGCCACGGCTTGTCCCTGAAGTTGCGTGGAGAGATCTCGCCCTCGACCGGCGTGACCGTCAGGGTGTCGCGGTACGCGCTGAAGTCGAAGACGAAGAACTCGCCCGGCCGGTCCGCAGCCCCGCTGGGCGCGATGCCGCCGCCGTCCGTGAAGGTCCATGACATTCGGTTCCCGTCGACGTCAAATTTCCCATATCCCCACGTGCAGGCGTCCTGGTTCTCCTGGGTAATCGCGAACCTGCCGCGATCGAACACGTAGATCCAGTGCCCCCAGTTCTCGGGGAAGTACTCAGGGCGTGCCGCGCTCCGATCAGTGTCCATTCTCCAGGCGCCGTCGATCTTGGTGGCGGCCGACGTTGGCGCCTCTGCCGCACGCTCGCACGTCGGGAGCTCGGTCGGTGGCTCCCCGAGCTCGTTCTTGAGGCGCTCGATCGCCTCGATGGCGGCCCGCGTCGACGGGTCGCGCTCTAGCTCGCGGTACACCGGCTCAACCGCGCGCTGCAGCTCACTTAGCTCGGACGGGGTGGCAGAGTCAAAGGTCGCGCGACCCTTTCGGCAGATGTTGCCGGTGCTCTCCGCGTCGAAATTCATCTCGTCCGCCGTCTTCGGCACGACGTTGGCGGCAGCCGTGCGCAGAATCCGGCGCTGATCGCCTGTCAGCTTGCGGTACGACCGCCAATTGGCGAACACGACCAGGGGGCGCGGCCAGAGGTTGACGTTGGCCATCAGATGCGAGCCCTCGACATCAAGGCGGTCGGACTCGATTGAGCCGACTTGGCGCTCGATGCCGTCGAGCCCGGCCAGGCCCGGTACCGCGGCAGGGAGCCGTCGCGAGCGCGCGCCGAGCGCGCGCACGGTAGCGTCGGCCACGCGCGACTGCTGGGTGCCGATCGTCAGCCCTCTGAAGTCGCGCGGCGCAGCCAAGCGGTGAGCGGCACCGAGCGGCCGCCGAATGGGCCCCGGGAGGATGCCGATCCCCACCAGGCCCAGCGGTTGCAGCTCCTCGAGCATGCGGACCGACGAGCTCGCTCTCGAGAACGCGCTCCTGGAGCTCGTAGCTGTCGATCAGAAGCGGCGCGTGAAGGGCACGCAGGCTGTCAGCGCCGAATTCGTCCCACGCCCGGCTCCCCGCAAACGCGAGGTCGGCCCGGCCGCGACGCATCTCGCGGATCGTCGAAGCCTCGTAGTCGGGCCCCTCGTCGCGGCCGTGGACAACGCGGATACGGAGTGCGCCATGCGACAGCCGCGCCACCTCGTTGTTGAAGGCCGCGACCTCCTGCCCGCTGCTGAACGGGTCGAGCATGGTGAGGACGCGCGCGTCGGCCGGACGCTCGCCGCCGACCCGGTCGGATCCACCGCCCAAGCAGCCGGTGATCGACGCGGCGGCGGTCAGTGCGACGGTGGCGAGGAGGGCTGCGCGACTCATTGGGCGAGCCTACGCCCGGCCGCTGCGCCCCGCATCGGGAACGTTCCCTCGATGCTGCCGCCAGGACGGGGGTCAACACGGGGGTGGACGGGTGCTGGTCCTGTTTCGCCGCGTCCGGCGCCGCGGTTGGCTGGTCACACCACACAACCGGACGGAAGGAGTCCCCATGTTCCGCTTTACCATCCCCGCCGTCGTCGCATGTGCGATCGGTGCCCTGGCGATTGCGCCGGGTGCCCTCGCCGCGCCGCCCGCGGCAGAGGAGCTCAACCCGCCGCCTCCGGACTTCCTGACCTGCAAGGCGCTCGGTGCCGGCACGATCTGCACCGGGTCATCCCAGGAGGTCAAGGTGTCGGAGCCGCAGCCCGAGCTCGTTTGCGGCTCAGGCGCAGACACGTTCATCATCTACGACCAGGGAACCGTCTACCAGCGCGTGACCCGCTGGTACAACGCCGATGGCGACCTTACCCGGCGCGTCATCCATGAGGTCTGGAAGCCGGCGTGGTGGAGCAACCCGCTCAGCGGCAAGACGGTCCCGTACACACAGAACCAGAAGCTCACGACGGTGCTCGCTGTGCCGGGCGACTTCGACTCGGCCACGGAGACGATGGTGGGCGAGAACGTCTACACGGACCCGGCTACGCATAGGAAGGTGTTGCAGAGCACCGGACGCGTGGTGTTCGGAGCCGATGGCGAACTCGACTTCCGGGCGGGACCGCAGTGGTTCCTGGACGCGTTCATCGATGGCGACATGTCCGTCCTCGACGGCGTGTGCGCGGCGCTGGCGTAGTAGGGAACCCGCAAGCGTGGGACGATGGGCATCGTGGCCTGGACCATCCTGATCGTGGATGACCACGCGGGGTTCCGGGCGGGTGCGCGGGCGCTCCTCGAGGCCGATGGCTTCGATGTCCTCGGGGAGGCCGCCGACGGCGAATCGGCTGTGAAGCAGGTTCGCCGTCTCCGCCCCCAGGTCGTGCTGCTCGATGTCCAACTGCCGGGCATGGACGGCTTCGCGGTGGCCGAACGGCTTGCCGCGGAGCCCTCCGCGCCGGCGGTGGTACTGATTTCGAGTCGCGGGCAAGGCGCATACCGCAGCCGGCTGCAGGCGACGCCGGCGCGCGGATTCATCACGAAAGCGGAGTTCTCCGGGGAGTGCTTGAGCTCGCTGCTGGCGTGACGCTTCCCGAGGCGGCCGCGGATCTCGCCGCGGGGCTCGCCCTGCTGGTGGCGGGCGCCGCGACGTGGGCCCGGGCGCCGCGGAGCGGTACCGGGCCGCTGCTTACGCTCGCCGGGGCTGCGTGGCTCGCGGGCGACGCCTGGAGCGCGCTCGTGTACGCCCATCGCGGCCCGCTCGTGCATGCCCTCCTCACCTATCCGAGCGGGCGGACGCGGTCACCGCTGATCGTGGCGGTTATCGCCGTCGCTTACTTCGACGGGCTGGTCCCCGAGGTCGCGCGTTCGCCATGGGCGACGATCGCGCTGATGGCCGCCGTAGTGGGCGCGGCGGCGTGGCGATGGGCGGACGCTCGCGGACTCGAGCGGCGCACCCGCGCGGTCCCGCTGGCCTGCGCGGTCGCTCTCGCCGGCGCCCTCGTCCTCGCGGCGGTCGGTCGCCTCGCCGAGCTTGACACGGGCGGAGTCGCCACGTGGGCGTACGACGCTGCGATCGTGATGACGGCGGTCGCACTCGCCGGAGATCTCCTCTCGGGCCGCACAGCGCGCGCCGCCGCCACCGGGCTGGTGGTGGATCTCGCCGATCGCCAGGAGCCTCGGGCCCTGCGCGGCGCACTGGCCCGGACCGTCGGCGATCCGGCCCTTCAGATCGCCTACCGGGTCCGCGACGGGTGGGTCGACGAAGCCGGACAACCATTGCGATTGCCCGGCGAGGAGAGCGAAACACGAGTGGTCACGGTCGTCGAGGAGGGCGGCACGCCGGTGGCAGCGCTCGTGCACGACCCGGCATCGCTGCGCGACGAGACGCTGGCATCTTCCGTTGCCGCTGCCGTGCGGTTGGCCCTGGCCAATGTGAGGCTTCAAGCCGAGGTCGCGGCCCGCGTGCGCGAAGTTGCGGCCTCTCGACGACGGCTCGTCGAGACCGGCGACGAGCAGCGCCGGCGCCTCCGCGAGCAATTGCGGGGCGGCGCGGAACAGGCTCTCAGCGAGGTATCGGCGGATCTTTCCGCAATGGCCCCCGGCCGGCAGGGCGAGACGGGCGCGACGCTGCACGCGCTCGCGTCCGAGCTCGACGCCGCGCGCGCCGATCTTGAGCGGTTTGCACAGGGCGTGCATCCTCGGGCTCTGACCGAGCATGGCCTCTCTGCCGCGCTGGGCGAGCTCGCGAGCCAGGCGGCTGTCCCCGTCGTACTCGACGTGCCGCGCCGGCGCTTCCCCGGGCCGCAGGAGGCAGCGGCGTACTTCGTGTGCTCGGAGGGCTTGGCCAACGTCGCCAAGTACGCACGGGCGTCAGGCGCACGAATCGGGGTTGCGCCGGTCGGCCCTAGGCTGATCGTGCACGTCGCCGACGACGGCCTCGGCGGGGCTGACCCCGCCCGCGGCTCCGGCCTGCGCGGACTGGCGGACCGCGTGGAGGCACTCGGCGGGAACGCTGTCGGTTTCGAGCCCGCTTGGGGCCGGCACGCGTCTCGAGGCGGAGCTGCCGATCGGAGCGGAGGCGGCAGGGTGATCGCCGGCCCCCGCGCGCAGATGCACCCTGTGCTGCCAGCAGCCGCGCTCCTTGTCGTGGCCGCCGTGACGGTGGCGATCGTACGCGGGGCGCCCGACCTCTCGCTGACCGGTGACTCCGGCGCGGCGCTCGCGGCCGAGCTCGTGGCCTCGGTGCTCGTGGTCGCGGCAGCAATCGCCACGTGGCGCGCGGGCGTCATGTTCCCCGTTCTGCTCGCCGCCGCGGCGCTCGCCTGGCTGGCCGCCGAGTGGAACACCCCCGGCGCCGGTCCCGCGTTCACGGCGGGGCTTCTCCTATATGCCGCGTGGCCGCCGCTGCTGGCGGCGGCGGCATTACGCGGACTGGACGAGCGGCGGTTCGACCGGCCCGCCGCCGTACTGCTCGCGGTGTCGTTCGGCACAGCCGTCGGGCTACTGGGCCTCGCGTCCGCCGCCGTCTTCGATCCCGATGCCCAGGGCTGCGTGCAGTGCCCCGCCAACCTGCTGCTTATCGAGGACGCCCCAAATTTGGGGCACTCGCTCGGCCAGGCGGGTCTCGCGCTGACCGCGGCCTGGACGGCGGCCTTCGCGATGCTCGCGACGGTGCGGCTCGTCCGCGCCTCGCCATCCCGGAGACGCTGGTCCGCCCCGGTCCTGGTCCCGGCGGTCGCAGCGATTGTGCTGTTCGGCGCCGATGCGCTTCACGGCCTGGATCGCGGCTTCGTCTCAACCGACCCAACGGACCGCGCCCTGCGCCTCGCCGAGGCCGGTGCCCTCGCGCTGGTCGCCGCCGGCGTGGCACTCGCACGGTTGCGCACCCGGCGAACCCGCGCCGCGCTGACGCGACTCGTACTCGACATCGGCGCCGCGCCGGCGCCCGGCGAGCTGCGCGCGTGGCTCGCGGACTCACTCCGCGACCCGTCGCTGGAGCTGCTGCACCGCCTCGACAGCGGCGAGTGGATCGATGCCGAAGGTCGCCGGACGACTCTGCCCAGCGGCGAGCGGGCGCGAAGCGACTCGAGTGCGGGCCCGCGGAAAGGAAGTCCTCGCAGTCGTGCACCGGCCCGGTCTGCTCGACGACCCTGCTCTCCTGTCAGAGCTCGTTACGACGGCCAGCCTTGCGCTGGAACACGAGCGCCTGCACGCGGCTCTGAGAGCCCGCCTCGAGGAGCTTCGGGCCTCGCGCGCCCGCATCGTGGCTACCGCCGACGCGGAACGGCGCGCACTCGAGCACGACCTGCACGACGGGGCGCAGCAGCGCCTGGTCGCTGTCGCTCTTGCCATCCGGCTGGCGCGGCGTCAGATCGCTCCCGGCGACGAAGAGCTGGACGCCCGACTCAGCGTGGCCGAAGACGGGGTGCGCGCCGCCGTCGTAGAGCTGCGCGACGTTGCCCATGGCCTGTTCCCGGCAGTCCTCGCCGACGAAGGGCTGCGCGCAGCCCTTGAGGAGCTGTCCGAGCATCGCCTCGGCTCGTCCCGCGCGCCCTTCCCGCGGGGCGCTTTCCCGGCGGAGTCGAAGCGGCGGCCTACTTCGCCACCCTCGAGTCGCTGCGCCTTGCCGAGCGCGAGGTGACGGTGGACGCTGTAGCGGAGAACGGCTGTCTGCGGCTGGTGATCGGCGCGGGCACCGCGATCGATGAAGCGATGACGCAGATCAGTGACCGCGTGGGGGCCGTCGGCGGAACGGTGGCGGTCGAGGGTGCCGAGCTCCGCCTGGAGATACCGTGCGAGTCGTAATCGCCGACGACGAGGCGCTGCTGCGTGAGGGCCTCGCCCGGCTGCTTCAGGACGCGGGATTCGAAGTTGCGGGCCGCTGTGGTGATGCCGACGCGCTGTTGCGCATGGTTGAGGCCCGAAAGCCGGACGTCGCCATCGTGGACATACGTATGCCTCCCAACCTGGGCGACGACGGGCTGGTCGCCGCACAGGAGATCCGGCGCCGCCACCCGGATGTCGGTGTACTCGTGCTTTCGCACTTCCTGGACTCGCGCTACGCGGCCCGGCTTCTCGAGGAGGTCCCGGAGGGCGCGGGATATCTGCTCAAGGAACGCGTCTCCGAGGTAGGGGTGCTAACCGACGCGCTCCGCCGTATCGACGAGGGCGAGTGCGTGATCGATCCGACGATCGTCTCGCGCCTGGTCGCACGCAAGCGTGAGCGCGGCCCCCTCGGCGTCCTGACCGAGCGCGAGCGCGAGGTCCTCGCGCTCGTCGCCGAGGGGCGCTCCAATGGCGCGATCGCCGAGCAGCTCTTCCTGTCGCGAAGGACCGTCGACTCACACATCTCGCAGATCTTCCTCAAGCTCGACCTGCGCGAGTCGCCAGAGGACCATCGGCGGGTGCTTGCCGTGCTCACGTTCCTGCGCTCCGGCGAGTCCTAGCGTCGTTCGGTGATCCGCGTCAGCGCACAGCGGTCGACTTGTGCATGACCCAGCCCAGGCTCGCGCCGTGCCGGTGTGGCAAGCCGCGCAGATCGGCCAGGCCCGTTCGCAGCTCGTCCTCTGCGGTGCCCGGGAGTTGCACGAGCGTGTCGAGCGCGCTCTCGATTACATCGGCGGCGTAGTTGGCCTGTCGGGCCAGGTCGCCTCCCCGCCACGAGAACTCGCGCTCCCCTGGGTCCACGTCCCGGAAGCCAGCTTCAGCGAGCCAGCCCGGCAGCCTTGTGCCGGCGTCGCTCCACCCCGATGCGGCCATTCCCACGACCATTGCCCGGAACAGCGCTTCGATCGCAGGACTCGACGGCTCCGCGCTGCACGTCGAATAGTCGACTTCGATCGCCGTGATCGCACCGCCCGTGCCAAGCACACGCCGGGCCTCGCGCAGCACGGCAGGCGGGTCCGCGATGTGCTCGAGGAACCACATCATCCACACGTGGTCGAAGGCTTCGTCCGGGAAAGGGAGCTTGATTGCGTCGCCCTCCGCCAGGGTTGCCTCGACCCCTGAGCGCTCGAGGTGCGTGCGGGCGAACTCCAGCTGCTGCGGCTCAATGTCGAGACCGAAGAGCCGCAGGCCCGGATACTCCTGGCCAAGGACCGCCAGCACGGCGCCCACGCCGCAGCCGACTTCGAGCAGCCGCGTGCCCGGCTCGAGCGTCGTTCCGTCGCGGATCAGCCGATCCCGCCAGTGCTCGGCCTGCTCGATTAACCGTTGCTGCTCGGGCGTGGCATAGCCATGGACGTAGCCGGCCATGCAGATCGAGCTCCTTTCTCGCTCGCCGTAGGAGCGCGGCACTCTAGGAGGCATTGAGGTCAGGATCCGTCCTCAATAGCTGCTCAGGCGCGCTCGGCCACCAGCGCGAGTTTCCGGACCCGCGCCTCATCCAGCCACTCGATCCACAGCCGATGGGCGGCGAGCAGCTCATCCAGCGCCCGGCGGCCGATCCGCGCGGCGATGTGCTCGGCGTCCGCGGCGAACGCGTCCGCCAGCGCCTGCGCCGTCGCGCGGTGCGCGTGGCTGTGGTCCTCCTGCCACGTGACGACGAGCCCGGCCCGCTCCAGGGACGCGACCATCGCGCCGAGCGTGGTGGGCCAGACCGTGTCGGCGTCGGGCATCGCCTCCCGCTCGGCCGTCGTGAGCGGCGACCCCTCCTCGAGCGTGAAGGCGAGGCGCCCGCCGGGCCGGAGCGCCGCGGCGATCTCGCACACCAGCGCGTCCTTGTCCTCGACTGCGAGCATCGTCTCGAGCAGGAGCACCACGTCGAAGGAGCCGGCGGGGAGGGGCGGTACGTGCGCGGTCGCAAAGCGGCACGGCAGCTCGCCCGCGCGCTCGCGGGCGAGGGCGACGGCGCTCGCGCTGGCGTCCACGCCCAGGTAGACGCAGCCCAGCTCCCGCGCGAGGAAACGCCCGGGCCCGCCGACGCCGCAGCACAGGTCCAGCACCGTGACCCCGGAGCCGATGCCGGCCTGCAGCGCCAGGGCCCGGATCTCGCCGGCGGCCATGAAGCTCTCCTGCCCGACGAACTCGCCGGGGGCGTACGCCGACACGCGCGCGCGGTGCAGCGCCCGGTCGAACGCCGCGCGGTCGTCCTGCCTCACGGCGACGAGCCGAACGCGGTGAGGAAGCGGTCACGGAACGCGGACATGGGCCAGACCGGCGCCTGGGGGCTCGGCAACATGCCGTCCTGCCAGCTCCATCCGGCGATCTGGTCGATCACCTTGGGGTCGTGGGCGATGACCGAGATGGGCACGTCGTGGCTGGGGTCGTCGTGGCCGGTCACGAGCGTCGCGGGCTGATGGTCGCCCAGCACGACGAGCACGAGGTCGTCGTCGCCGTACCGCCGCACGAACGAGAAGATGGTGCGCAGCGAGTACTCGATCGAGTGCCCGTAGGCGGCTCGGGCCCGCTCGGCATCGCCGAAGAGCGCCGCCTGTGTCGACTCCTCCACGGGGATACGGTCGAAGATCGAGCCGTCACCCACGTCGTCCCAGGGGATGAGCTGCGGAATACGGGTCCACGGCGCGTGGCTCGAGATGAGGTCGACCTCGGCGAAGAGCGGCGGCCGGTGACGCTTGGCGAGCTCGCGACGTTGGAGGGCCAGAAGGGTGTACTGGTCGGGCATGGGCGGCAGGCCGAAGTCCGGGCCGCGGTAGCCGAAGTTGCGGCGGTCGTAGACCGCGTCGTAGTGGTAGAAGGTCGAGCCCTCCGGCCACGCCCGGCGGTTCCCCGGCATGGCCCCGACCGCCCGCCATCCGGCGCGCTTGAACGCCCGGGTGAGCGTGACGCGGTGCTTCCCTGCGACCTGGTCGTATCGCCACTCGCCGTTGACCGTGACCCCCGACTGCAGGGTGGAATGCGCGAGCCAGCTCAGGCCGCCGAACGTGGGCGATGTGAGGAAGGCGCTGCGTGAGGAGAAACCGGCGGCCCGCAGCTGTGCGTCGCCCCGCTCGAGCACGGCGTTGATGCGGGGCGAGACGGACGAGTCCTGGACGGCGACTCTCCCGTAGCTCTCGACGAACACGACCAGGACGTCCTTGCCTCGCAGGCCCGTCAGCAGCCTGTTGCCCGGTGTGGTGCCGAAGCGGTCGTGGGCTATCAGGCGGGTGAACGCCGCGCGACTTGCCAGGGCGGTGCGCACACCCTGCACCTCGTCGACGGCCAGGGCGGCAGCGCTCGAGGATGCGACCGGCGCGCCTACGACGCGGAGAACCACCCATGCCACGCCGAGCACTGCCGCCGCGCGGAGCGCCCAGTCGCGGTGGCCGGCCGCGACCCGCGTTACTCGCAGGAGCGCCAGGACCGGAATGGCCAGGATCGCGAGGATGAGGACGGCCGCGGCCGCGACGACGAGGTTCGCGGTCGCCGTGCCGATCGCCTCGCCCAGCGTCTCGATGCCGATCCCCAGGTAGCTCGAGTCGTCCAGGGGCCTGAACGGCCGGTCGAACGCCGTGAAGAACCCGATGTCCAGGATCTTCACGAGCACCAGCACGCTCAGGACCACTCCGAGGACCACGATCAGCGCGCGGCGCGGGGTGGCGGGCAGCAGGGCGGCCACGGCCACGACGACGAGGAGCTCGAGCGGGAGCCGTAGGAACGCGGTGACGTTGAGGTCGGCCGGCTGGTGTGGCGCGACGAGGGCAGCCCAGACGAGCAGCAGGGCGAGCACCGTGACCGCAACGGCAATGCCCGTGTGCGGCTGCCCGCGCTGGGCGGCATCCCGGCGCCGCCACAGCCACCACGTGCATTCGGCCATCGACGCCGCGAGCAGGGCGAGGGCAGCAAGGAGGAGGGCCTGCGTGAGCGCTCGGGGCAGGACCGCGGCGGCCGCGACCGTGAGCACGATCCCCTGTGTCGCCGCGACGAGCTTGCGCCAGCCGCGCGGCGGCAGCGGCGTGCGCATCCACGGCAGTAACCACTCGCCGGCGAGGAACAGGTAGCGCGCGGCCCCGATCGCGAGCACCCACCAGCCGCACTCGGGGGCGACGTAGACGCTGAGCGCGAGGATCAGGAACGCGTCGACCTCGCCGTCGAAGCGCCCCCCAAGCTCGGTCGCCATCCCGGTTCGCCGCGCCACCCATCCATCGACCGCGTCCAGCACGAGCGCGACGCCCGCGAGCGTCACGACCAGCGCGACCGGCGTTCCGTGCGTGAACGAGTCCGCGGCCAGCGCGGCCACGCCGACGGCGAGCGTGGCCCGGGCGAGCGTCACCCAGGACGCCGGCGCCAGTCGCTCACGGGGAGCGCGCGCGAGGCCGCGTGCCAGCGCTGCCGCCATGGTCACGGCGCTGGCGATGCCGACGGTCCAGCCCGCGGTGCCGAGCCCGGCGGTCGCCGTCAGGACGGTCAGCAGCACCACCTGGGCGATCAGTCCGGTGACAGGACCCGTCTGAGTCGCTCGCGTCTTGGTCATTCGTCCCGGAACCGGGGTGAGAGCGCGTAGCGCAACAGCACGACGTCGCCGATCTGGCGCACCTCGGCGAGCGTCGCGCGCCGCTTCGCGTTCCACGGGAAGCGCGCGTCGCTCACGAAGCGCGGGGCGCTCGAGTCGCCGACGAAGAAGGGCGCAACCACGAGATGCAGCTCGTCGACGAGGTCGTCGGACAGGAACTGCGTGTGCACGATGCCGCCGCCCTCGACCAAGAGGCGCTCCACGCCGCGGTCACCGAGGTCCTCGGTGAGCCGGCGCATGCGCACGCGCCGGCCGCCGTCCACGATCGTCGCCGCCCGCCCGAGCCGTGCACGGGCGTCGGCCACGCGCGGGCTTGGGGTGTAGACGAGCTTCTCGGCCTCGCCGGCGGTGAAGAAGTTCGAGCGCGCGTCGAGGTCCACCCGGTTTGTCACGGTGATCTTCTTCGGAGACGATGGAAGCCCGCGCGCGGTGCGCTCCTCGCGGCGGGCGTCCGAGCGCACGAGCAGCCGCGGGTTGTCGGTGCGCACGGTGACCGCGCCGACCATGATCGCGTCGCAGGAGGCGCGCACCTCGTCGACCCGGTCGAAGTCAGCCTCGTTGGACAGCGCCAGGCGGGGCGTGTGGTCGCCCAGGTAGCCGTCGAGCGACACGCTGCAGCTCAGCAGGGTGTATGGGCGCTCAGACATCCGGGACTCCGTGCAGGCGCGCGGGGACCTGACCCGCGAGCGCGCGGGGCGCGCGAGCACCCGTTGTAAGCTCGGCCGCCACGAGGACGACGGCGCCCGGCAGGCTGGCCACGAACACCATCACGCCGTACACGACCGCGGTGGTGACCCCGAGCGACGCGCCCAGCCCGACGGCGGCAAACGCCCAAGCCGTCACGCCCTCGCGCGGCCCCCAGCCGCCGACGTTGGGCAGCGCCGCGGCCTGAATCACGAGCAGCGCCAGCGGCAACATTTGGGACGGCGGCGCGGTTACCCCCGCACTCCGCGCGGCGATCAGGAACGTGGCTGCGTGGCCCGCAACGACGAGCGCCGACGCGAGCGCGATGGCCGGCCACGCCCGCCGGGCGAGTAGCGCCTCGCGCAGGTCGCGGGCCGCGGCGCGGCGCAGCCGTACCCACCAGGACCGGCCGACGGCGGGCCGCATGCGCACCGCCAGAGCGAGGCCTGCTGCCACCGCGATCAGCGCGAGCGCGACGAGCGGCATGACCGCCCGCACGGGCGACGGCACGACGAGTAGTACGGCGACCGTGATGACGACCTGCACGATCTGCCCGGCCGAGCGCTCCCACGCCACGACACGCAGCCCGCGACCGACGTCGCTCGTGTCACGGCCGTGGCTGAACCCGCGGTGGACGTCGCCCACCACCCCGCCAGGCAGGGTGACGTTGAGGAAGAGCGAGCGGTAGTACGCGGCCACCGCAGTACCCAGCGGCAGGTCGACGCCGAGGCCGCGGGCCACGATCCTCCAGCGCCAGGCGCAGCACACGGTGGTGAGCACGGCCAGGCCTGACGCGGCGGCAAGCGCCCAGCCGTCGACCGCGCGCAGGCCGTCGAGGAACGGGCCGGCTCCCAGGCGCCAGACCAGGACGGCGAGCGTCGCGCCAGCGAGGCTGAGGTTGACCCACCGCCACGTCACGGCAGCACCAGCAGGTCGGCGTGGTCGACGGTGACGGCGAGCTCCCCGGCGGCGGCCTGCGCCAGACGGCGGTCGCGGTAGGCGCCCGCCTCGGCCGGCCAGCGCGGGCTCCTGCTCGCAGGCGGCGGCGACCCACCCGCCGAGCCACTCGGCCGCCAGGTCGGCGTCGGCCACATCGAGTCGCCAGGGGCTCGGCCGGACCAGCACCTCGGCGCCCGTGCCGCGGAGCTCATCGACGGCGACCGCCACGGCGTCCGGACCGAGCTTGCGGCCACCGCGCTGGTGCGCATTGAAGGCTGCGCCCATCAGATCGTCCAGCGGCTCCTCCGGGGTCAGGGTCACGCGACCGACGACGGTCAGCGCGAGCAGCATCGGGCATCCAGCGCAGGCCCCGAGTATCCGCGCCAGCCCGTCCGCCGTCAGCAGGTCGAGCAGCGCCGAGGCGGTGACGAGGCTCGCGCCGGCGACATCCTCCGGTGCGAGCCGGGTGATGTCGGATCGCCTCGTCTCGACGGTGACCGCGACCCCATCGGCAGCCGGGCCCGGGGCGCCGGCAACTGCAAGCTTCAGGAGGTCCGCGTCGCGGTCGTGCACGACCCAGTGCTGCGGGCCGGGCAGCCGCGGCGCAAGCCAGCGGCCCATCGCGCCGCTGCCGCCGCCGAGGTCGTGGATCACGAGGCGGCCGGCCGCAGCGAGATGCCACCCGAGGCGGTGGGCGAGCTCGGGCGACCGCGCCACCGCGTCGGCCGGCTCGCGCAGGAGGAGCCACTCCGGGCTGACCCGAGCGGCCTCCGCGATCATCGCGCCGCTCCCGCGGACCCGGCGACGCCCTCCGCGCTCACCGCAACTCCCGCGAGGACGTCGGCGACGGCGGACGCGGTGGCCGCCCATGGGCGCAGCTTCGCCCGCCGCTCACGCGCCGCGAGGCGTAGACGGTCGCGCAGCTCGGCATCCTCGAGCCAGGCGCGCAGCGCGGCGCCGAGGGCCGCCGGATCGCCGGGCGGGATCAGCATCCCCGGCCGGGTGCCGTCCTCCCCGTGCCCGAGGGCCTCGGTCACTCCGCCGACCTCGGTGGCGAGGACCGGCGTGCCGCGGGCCAGGGCCTCGGTAACGACCATGCCGTACGTCTCGGCGCGTGAGGCGAGCACGAGCAGGTCCGCGGCGGCGTACGCGCGGTCCAGCTCCGGGCCGAAGAGCGGTCCCGGGAAGCGCACCCGGTCGCCCAGCCCCTTGATTTGAGTCACGCGGCGAACGCCGTCGGAGAAGGCCGGGGCGCGGGCGAGGCTGCCCACACACTCGCAGCGCCAGGACAGGTCCGTGACCATCGCGAGCCCGTCGAGCAGCACGTCGTGCCCCTTGTCGGGCGTCAACGCCGCGACGCAGAGCAGCGAGTTGCCGGCCGCGGTCCCCGGCGCGAGGCAGGCGGCGTCGACGCCGGGCTCGGTCACGTGCACCCGGTCGGCCGGCAGCCCGTACAGCTCCCCCAGTCGGCGCCGAGTCCATGCACTTGTAGTGACGACGGCGGCCGCCGCCGCGAGGACCTCACGCTCGCGCGCTCGCACCGCCCCGGCCTCGTCGTCCGGCGGGCGGTGGCCGAGCGGCATGTGCAGGAGCACAACCTGCCGCAGCCGGCGCGCCTGCGGCACGAGCACTTCGGGGGCGCTGGACGCGATCAGCCCATCGAGCAGCACCACGGCGTCATCCGGAATTTGTCGGACGGCGCGTGCAAGGGCGGTGTGCCCCGCCTCGCCGGGCCGCGGCCAGGCGCCCGGGCACGGCGTGCTCGTGCACCGCCCACCCGAGCGCGGCGAGCCCTCGGCAGACCCGACGGTCGTAGGTGTTGCCGCCGCTCGGCCGCGCCGGATCGTCGATGCCCTCCGGGACGACGACATGGACCGCTGTCACAGCGGCCGCTCGTAGCTCGCCCACGCGATGTGGGACTCGTGCAGCGTTACCACCAGCCCATCGAGCTCCCGCCCGCCGTCGCCCAGGGCGCCGGCCCGCGCGCGGTCAGCGAGTCGGTCCGCGACGACCCGGGCGAGCGCCTCGGTGGTGGTGTTCATGCCCGCGAACTCCGCCTCGTCGTCGAGGTTGCGATAGCCGAGCTCGCCCAGCACCGCGCGCAGCACCTCGGCTGCGCGGCCGATGTCGACGACGATGCCGTCCGCGTCGAGGGTCGCGCGCCGGAAGGTGGCGTCGACGACGTACGTCGCGCCGTGCAGGCGCTGCGCGGGCCCGAACACCTCGCCCTTGAAGCTGTGGGCGATCATCAAGTGGTCGCGGATGGTCACGCTGAACATGCGCTACGCCCCGTCGTAGGTGATGGTGTGGCAGAGCGCCGGCAGGCTCCCCGCGGCCAGGCGCGCCATGACGCCGGGCAGCTCGTCAAAGCGCGACTCGCCGGTCACGACGACATCGAAGGCGGGATCGCGCAGCAGGTCGAGCGCGAGGGCCAGCCGGTCCGCCGTCGTGCGGCGCGCGCTCCGGGCCGGGGACACGGTCCCGACCTGGCTGGCCCGCAGCCCAAGGCGGCCTGCGTGGAACGCGCCGCCCAGCGAGAGGCGCACCTCGGCGTCGCCATACCAGCTGAGGTCGAGCACCGTGCCCTCGGGCGCGAGGAGGTCGAGCGAGCGCTGGAGGCCCGCGGACGTCGCACTCGAGTGGACGACCAGGTCGCAACCACCAGCGGCGTCGTCCGGCCGCGCGAAGCCGGCCCCGAGCGCGGCCGCGACCTCAGCCCGTGACTCGTCAACGTCGACGAGCGTGACCTCGACTCCCGGGAACCGGGCGAGCAGGCGGGCGACGCAGCAGCCAACCATCCCGGCGCCGACGACGGCGACGCGGTCCCCGACCAGCGGAGCCGCGTCCCAAAGGGCGTTGACGGCGGTTTCGACGGTGCCGGCGAGCACGGCGCGCGCGGGCGGCATGTCGTCGGGCACGACGGTCACCGCGCCGGCGGGCACCACATAGGCCGTCTGGTGGGGGTACAGGCAAAAGACCATGCGGCCGCGCAGGTTGGGCGGCCCCTGCTCGACCGTGCCGACGTTGAGATAGCCGTACTTGACCGGTCCCGGGAAGTCCCCTTCCTGGAACGGCGCGCGCATCGCCACGTACTGGCTCGGCGGCACACGGCCCCGAAACACCAGCGTCTCGGTGCCGCGGCTGACGCCGGACCGCAGCGTGCGGACCACTACGTCGCCACTCCCCGGCTCGGGCAGCGGGACGGGCCGGATCTCCCCGCGCTCGGGGCCGTCCAGCCAGAATGCGTGCGCCTCGTCGAGCACGTCCTATGCGTCGGCCTCGTCGGGCATTGGTCTGTGGTACGCGGAGCGGCCCCCGAGATGTTCACCTTACCCTGCGAATGGCGGGCGCGCGGCCCCGCGTGCTGGACCCTCGCTGCAGGTGACCTACTTGATACACAACACGAACGAAAGGCATGAGATGAAGATCGTTGTCATCGGCGGAACCGGCCTCATCGGGTCGAAGCTCGTCGACAAGTTGCGGAAGGGCGGTCACGAGCCGCTCGCGGCGTCGCCCGACTCGGGCGTCAACGTGCTCACGGGCGAGGGGCTAGCCGAAGCACTCGCGGGCGCGCAGGTCGTCGTCGACGTGGCGAACGCACCAGCCTGGGACGACGCGGCCGTGCTCGACTTCTTCCAGACCGCATCGAGCAACCTGCTCACCGCAGAGACGGCCGCCGGCGTGGGGCACCACGTCACGTTGTCGGTCGTCGGCGCCGACCGGCTTCCCGAGAGCGGCTACATGCGCGCGAAGATCGCGCAGGAGGAGTTGGTCAAGGCCGGGCCTGTGCCCTACACGATCGTCCGCGCAACGCAGTTCTTCGAGTTCATCGGCCGGATCGCCGATTCGGGCACCGACGGCGACACCGTTCGGCTGTCGCCCGCCCTCATTCAGCCCGAGTCAGCCGATGACGTGGCCAGCACCCTGGCCGATGTCGCGGTCGGCGCACCACTGAACGACACGGTCGAGCTGGCGGGTCCGGAAGCGTTCCGCCTCGACGAGCTCGCCCGGCGTGTCCTGAAGGCAAGGGACGACCAGCGACAGGTCACGGCCGACGTTCACGCCCGCTACTTCGGCGCCGAGTTGGACGACCGGTCCCTCACCCCCGGCGACGACGCACGCATCGCCCCGACCCGCTTTGAGGACTGGCTCAGCCAGTCCGCCAACTAGCCCAACCCGAAGGGAGCTTCACATGACTGAGCGAGAAACGCGGCAGGTCGAGCAGGCGAACGCAAGCGGGCGGACGCCGGTCGTTTTCATCCACGGTCTCTGGGTGCTTCCGAGCAGCTGGGACAACTGGGCCGACCTTTTCGAGGAGGCGGGCTATGCCGCGGTGACCCCGAGCTGGCCTGACGATCCCGAGACGGTCGCAGAGGCCAGGGCGCACCCCGAGGTCCTCGCGAGGAAGACGCTCGGCCAGGTCGCCGATCACACCGCCGAAGTGATCGGGAGGCTGGAGAAGAAGCCCGCGGTCATGGGCCACTCGACCGGCGGACTCCTGGCGCAGATCATCGCCGACCGGGGTCTGTCGGTGGCAACGGTGGCGATCGATCCCGGACCGTTCCGCGGTGTGCTGCCGCTGCCGATCGCAGCGTTGCGGTCGGCGAGCCCGGTGCTTCGAAACCCCTTGAACCGGAGCCGTGCCGTCGCTCTCACCCTGGACCAGTTCAAGTACGGCTGGGCGAACGCCCTCGACGACGAGGAGGCGGAGCGGCTGTACGAGAGCTACCACGTGGCGGCGCCGGGCGTGGCTCTGATGCAGATGGCCAATGCCAACTTGAACCCGAGGACCGAAGCAAAGCTGGACCCAAAGAATCCGGATCGCGGGCCGCTGCTGATCATCGACGGAGAGAAGGACCACACGGTGCCGTGGGCGATCGCAAACGCATCGTTCAAGCGCCAGCGACAGAACCCGGCGGTCACCGAGATCGAAAAGATCCCCAACCGCGGTCACTCGCTCACCATCGACAGCGGTTGGCGCGAGGTCGCCGAACGAGCGCTCGCGTTCGTCAAGCGCTTCGCCTCCGGCACGACCGACACCCGCGACCCCGTCAACCAGCCCGAAAGGAGCTTCTCGTGAAGCCCACCATCGTTCTCGTCCGGCGCCTTCGCGGTCCTCCATGGACTGCTCCCTTCATGCGCCCCCCCCCCAACCCCTCGCCTCCTCGACCCCCCCCCCCCCCCCCCAATTAACCGTCGCCCACCAGATCCTGGAGGCCGCGGCGGTCCACGCAGCCGCCTGACCCCGGCGGCACGCCACCACAACGACCAAGAGGAGCAACCTGCACATGTCCACCAACACACGCGTCGGTCGTGCTCGAGCCGGAATCGCAGGCATTCGTCGAGGCGACCTCAACGCCACCCTTCCTCTACGAGCTCACGCCCGCCGACGCCCGCAAGGTGCTTGATGACGTCCAGGCCGCCCCGATCGACAAGCTGCCGGTCGAGGACCGCTGGATCACCGTCCCCGCCGAGGTCGGCGACGTACGCGTCCGGATCGTCCGGCCGCCCGACGCCGAGGGGACACTCCCGGTGATCCTCTACATGCACGGCGGCGGCTGGGTGCTCGGCAACGCCGACACGCACGACCGGCTCGTGCGCGAACTGGCGGTTGGCACCGGCGCAGCCGTCGCCTTCGTCGAATACGACCGCTCGCCGGAGGCGCATTACCCCGTCGCGATCGAACAGGGATACGCGACCGCCCAGTGGATCGTCCGCGAAGGCGCCGCCAACAAGCTCGACCCTGAGCGCATCGCGGTGGCCGGCGACTCGGTCGGCGGCGGCATGACCGCGGCGCTGGCGCTCATGGCGAAAGAGCGCGGCGACGTGCGCTTCGTCCAGCAGTCGATGTACTACCCGGTCACCGACGCCCGCATGGACACTGCGTCATACGAGCAGTTCGCGGAGGGCTACTTCCTGACCGCGAAGGCGATGGCGTGGTTCTGGGACGCCTACCTGCCCGACCGCGAGCGGCGCTCGGAGCCGTTCGCCTCGCCGCTACGCGCGTCCGACGAGCGGCTCGAAGGGCTGCCGCCAGCGTTCGTGATCGTCGACGAGGCCGACGTGCTGCGCGACGAGGGCGAGACCTACGCGGCGCGCCTCCGGGCCGCGGGCGTCCCCGTCACGACTGTCCGCTACGACGGCATCACGCATGACTTCATGATGCTCACGCCGCTGAGCGGAACGCACGCGACGCGTGGCGCCGTCGCGCAGGCGATCGCAGTCCTGCGCGAGGCGCTCGACAGCGCCTAGACGAACGAAAGGCTGAGATGATCACTCCCACGACTTCGACCGATCCACTCGTAGAAGCGCTCGCCGCCCGAATGCGTCGGATGGACCTCGTCGGCTGGAAACGGATAGCGGCGTGGGCCGAGCAGTCCGAACTCTCGTTCGCGGATCTACGTTTATTGCTCGCGCTCGCGGTCAAGATGGATGACGACGGTCCCGCCGCGGTAAGCGAGCTGGCCGACATCGCCGGCTTCTCGCCCGACGTGGCCTACCCCGCCATCCACAGGCTCCGGGGTCGCGGTTACCTCCGTGAGGAACGGCGTCAATACTCGCTCACCGAGGAGGGGGAAGAGCTCGTCGCCAGGCTGGACGCGGCGCACCGCGAGGGCATCCAGGCATACGTCGACCAGCTCGGTCCTGACGAAATCCGACAGCTCGACACCGCGTTCGGGATCGCGCGATGACCCAAGGACTGAGGTGCAAAGGCTCCCGACCACGCGTCGACCCAGGAGGTGCGCTGGCCCTAGCCGAAGTTGCCCGCCGAATGCTCGATGCCTACCCGCGCGAGTTCAACGTCGATCGAAGTGTATTGGTCCGCTGTATCGAAGCGTGCTACGACTGCGCCGAGTCCTGTACCCAATGTGCGGACGCCTGCCTCGCCGAGGAAAGCGTCCAGGAGCTCACAACCTGCGTTCGGCTGAACCTCGACTGTGCCGACATCTGTGTGACAACGGGACGCGTCGTCGGCCGCCAAACAGGTTTTGACGCAGACGTAACCGGCGCCATGCTGAGAGCGTGCATCGAGGCGTGCCGCAGTTGCGCGGACGAGTGCGAGATCCACGCCGCGCACGGGATGGAGCACTGCAAGGTGTGCGCCGAGGAGTGCCGTCGCTGCGAGCAGGCGTGCCAAGAGCTGCTCGCCGCGATCGCCTGAGCCCGGGTTATCGGATCGCACGACCGCGCTCGGTCGGGCCGGGGCCGGCCCGTCGTCGTGCGAGAGCGCTACCGCTAGCCGTCGGGCCTCGCTAGCAGCGAGCGCGCGGCGTCAGGTCGACGCCGCGGGCGGCATCCTCCACTCGCTCCCAGCTACCGGTGGTGACCCGGACTGGCGGTGGGCACGGCACCGTCGCAGTTCGCCCGTCGAAAAGCGTCAGTCCGTCGCCCAGTAGGTCGACGTCGCACGAGGCCTTCGCCGCTCGGCACCCAGACATGGGCATGCGACGACCGATGTCGGCGGTGAGCCCGAGCGAGTCGCCGAGGATCGAACCGTCGGCCCGAGTCGAGCCTCCGTGTTGAACTCGGCCACGGGCCGGCGCTCGCGCTCGTAGCTCTCGAGCAGGCGCGCGTCCGCCCAGCCCCGCAAAACCCATCCCAGCTTCCAGCCGATGTCGAAGCCGTCGCGGATCGCGGTGTTGAGCCCGGTAGCGCCGCGGGGTGTCACCCGGTGCGCGGCGTCGCCAATGAGGAACGCGTCGCCCATCTGGAATCTCTCCGCGAGCCCGATGCCGAGCTGACACGCTCGCATGGACGATGTCGTCCAGTCCGGAGCGCCGGCTGCGTCGCGGATCCAATCCTCGATCTGCTCAGAGGTGAGTGAGCCGATGTCGTCGACCGCGCTGTCCCACCGCCTGCCGAACGCCCAGCGGTCCGGCTTGCCGATCGGCAGGAAGACGCGATCCTCAGGCTCCGTGGTGATGAAGTAGATGACGTGCCGGCGCCCGCCGACGAGATCCCAGAGCGGCGCGCGGAAGTGGATAGCCAGGCGCTCCTCGAGCGTCTCCGACGCCCTCGCTTGCGATCCCGAGCTCCTCGCGGACCTTGCTGTGCATGCCGTCGGCGCCGATTAAGTACCGCGCGCGCACCTGGCGACGGCACTCGCCCGGACCGGCAAGCGTGAGCACGTGGCCGCCGTCACTTCCCGGTTCAAGGGCGGTGAGCTCGACCCCGCGTTCGACACGAGTGCTCGCGAACGAGCCGAGGCGCTCCCGAGCAGCGGTTCGAGCTCGGCCTGCCCCAGGCTCGCGGGCGCGGTCGGGCTTATGAGGGCCGCCTGCGCGCGCGTCGGAAACCCCGCTTCGACCGTCTGCCCATCGCCTGCGGCGGCGAGCGTCGGGAGGGCGAGCGGTTGCATCTCGACATCGATGGAGCGCTCCCGGGCCGCCTCCTCGAGCCCCCAGCGGCGGAGCAGCTCCATCGTCCCCGTGCTTGCCGTGTTCGCCCGCGGCAGGGTCGAGGGCGAGTGCCGCCGCTCGACGACGAGCGTCTCGAAGCCGTATGAGCCGAGCGTTATGGCGCTCGCGAGACCGCCAGGACCGGCACCGACGATCGCGACCTCGAACTCCTGGCCTGCTCCAGACATCCAGCTTCACCTTTCATCAGACACTGTGTCCGGGTGAATGTAGCATTCATCGGACGCTATGTCTAACGAAGCTACAATGCCCCCAATGGCGACGCGACCTACGAGCAGTCGCGCACGACGCCGAGGAGGCCGAGCGCACGCGCATGCGAATCATCGAGGCGGTCTTCACGCGCTTGCGTGAGGCGCCGACAGAACCTGTCGCGATCGACCGGGTCGCAGGCATGGCGGGGGTGGCGCGATCGACCGTGTACGTGATCTTCGGCTCACGCTCGGGGCTCTCGAGCCGTCGGCCGCGAGCTCGCCGCACGCTCGGGCTACGCGACCTGGATCGAGGCAAGCATCAGCCCGATGCGCGCGACCACCGCGCGCAGTACCGCGCGGCGACCCAGATGCTGGCGGCGAACCGCGACATCACGCGCCCTCCACTCGATGGCACTGCACGACGAGGAGGCCGTGCCGATGAAGAAGAGCCCGAAACGATTGGAGAACCAGAGCGGGATGAAGCAGCGGCGGGACGCGTGCCGAGCAGGGCGCACTGCGTGACGATCTCAGCGTCGAAAGCCGCTGAGCACGTGCTCTGGCTGCTGACGAGCTTCGAGAGCTTCGACTCGCTCTATACCGACCGCGGCCTTTCGACCGCCGCATCGTCGCGCTCCATGATCGATACTCCCGACGCTCGCTTTACATTGCAAAGTACACTGTAGCGCAGACTAGCGGATGGTCTCGTAACTCATGGTGCAGTCCGGCGCTGCCGATTCAATGCACGAGAACGCGCCATGGAACGAGGCATGCGAGAACGCTTGGAGGCAGAACTGGCTCGCGCGACGGCCGAGCTGAAGGCCTTCATGGCGACATGGGAGTACGCGTTCGCGATGGCCGGAGGCTGTCACGGCGGGCGCGACCATCCCGTGCATTGGGCCACGCAGGCCCGCTCGGAGGAGCTCGTGGCTCGCTGTCGTGACCTGCGCGCTCGGCTCGCCGAGCACCAGCTCTAGCCCCCGCTTCGCGCGGCCGCGTCGTCCTTGCAGACGCGCTACGATCGTCCGCAATCCGAGCGCGCTAGGTGGAGCGCCCGAGGTGAGCGGACCGCCTCGCGCAGGAGGGAGAGCGAGTTCATGGGAGCCTCACCATGAGCGCGGATCCAGCCCGGCGCCTTTTGGCGGAGGCGATAGGAACCGGGATGCTTGTGCTTTTCGGCGCCGGGTCGGTGGTTGCGGCACTGACGGTCGGCGGCGGCGAGTTGGACTATGCAGGCCTCGGGATGGTGGCGATCACCTTCGCGCTGGTGATCGCGGTCGCGATCTACGCGTTCGGCAACACCTCGGGCGCGCACCTCAACCCGGCCGTAACCGTGTCGCTCGCAGCGGTTGGCCGGTTCCCGTGGTCGGAGGTTCCGGCATACATCGGCGCGCAGCTGGCTGGCGGCGTGGTCGGAGCGGCCCTGATCGTTGCCGCCTTCGGCGACAACGCGATTGATCTCGGCACCGGCCAGACGAGCATCGCCGACGGTACGAATTACATCCAGGCGATAGTCGCGGAGGCGATCGGCACGTTCCTGCTGGTCACCGCGATCATGGCGCTTGCCGTCGACAGGCGGGCGCCCGGCGGCTGGGCGGGGCTCATGATCGGCCTCGCCGTGGCGGCGGCGATCCTGTTGATCGGCCCTCTCACGGGCGGCTCGCTCAACCCCGCGCGCACGTTCGGGCCCCTCGTCGTCAGCACGATCGGAGGCGGGGACACCTTCTGGGGCGACCTGCCGGCGTACATCATCGGGCCGCTGCTGGGAGGTGTGGTGGCCGCGGTGGCATACGACGCCGTCGCGCGCCCGCGCATGTTCGACGAGGTCGAGCCGGCGCAGGGGACGCAGGGAGACATCGAAGGCCAGCGCGACCGTGCAACCACGCGCACATGAAGAACCGGCTTTCCAAACGAACTGAGGAGTGACGATATGGCTGAGAACAGAGGCGTCGCCTACATGGGCCCGGGCACCGTCGAGGTGCAGGACATCGATTTCCCGTCGTTCGAGCTGAAGGACGGCCCGGGCGTCAACCCGGCCAACGTGGGACGCAAGCTCCCGCACGGGGCGATCCTCAGGATCGTCTCCACGAACATCTGCGGCTCCGACCAGCACATGGTGCGCGGCCGCACGACCGCGCCCGAGGGGCTGATCCTCGGTCACGAGATCACCGGCGAGGTGATCGAGACGGGACCAGGGGTCGAGTTCATCAAGGAGGGCGATCTCTGCTCGGTGCCCTTCAACATCGCCTGTGGCCGCTGCCGCATGTGCAAGACGGGCAATACGGGCGTGTGCCTGAACGTGAACCCCGACCGTCCCGGCTCGGCGTACGGCTACGTCGACATGGGCGGCTGGGTCGGCGGCCAGGCGGAGTTCGTGCTTGTGCCCTACGCCGACTGGAACCTCTTGAAGTTCCCCGACAAGGATCAGGCGTTGGAGAAGATCCTCGACCTGACGATGCTGTCGGACATCTTCCCGACCGGGTACCACGGCTGTTACACCGCCGGGGTGACGTCCGGCTCGACGGTCTACATCGCCGGCGGCGGACCCGTTGGCCTCGCCGCGGCCCACTCGGCCCAGCTGTTGGGGGCGGCTGTCGTGATCGTCGGCGACATGATCCCCGAGCGGCTCGAGCAGGCACGCAGCTTCGGCTGCGAGGCCATCGACGTCTCAAAGGGCGAGCCGAAGGACCAGATCGAGCAGATCCTCGGCGTGCCCGAGGTGGACGCCGCCGTCGACGCCGTGGGCTTCGAGGCGAAGGGGCACGGCGCGGATTCCGATCACGAGGCGCCGGCGACGGTCCTCAACTCACTGATGGACCTCACCCGCGCGGCCGGCAAGCTCGGCATCCCGGGCCTGTACGTGACCGGCGATCCGGGCGGCGTCGATGAGGCGGCCAAGGAGGGCTCGCTGTCGATCCGGATCGGCCTCGGCTGGGCGAAGTCGCACAGCTTCGCCACCGGTCAGTGCCCGGTGATGAAGTACCACCACGGCCTGATGCAGATGATCCTGAACGATCGCGCACAGATCGCCAAGGCGGTGAACGCCACGATCATCACGCTGGACGAGGCCCCAGAGGGATACAGGGACTTCGACCACGGAGCCGCTAAGAAGTTCGTGTTCAACCCGAACGGTTTGATCAAGGCCTGACGTCTGATACCGCTCGCGCGCCGCGGGCCCCCGCCGCGGCGCGCCCATGGCCTAGTACTCGTCGTGGCGGCGCAGCCAGAAGACCTGCTCACCCTCCTCGTTGCGGCCGATCGGTGTGCGGTCCAGGAGACCGTAGTAGCCCATCGTGGGTTCGAGACCGCGGGTGGTCGTCACGTAAGTCCGGTAGACGGTGCCATCCGAGAGGATGTAGGCGCTCAAGCCGGGCCCCTCTGACACGTACGTCGCCGCATTGACGCCGCACGCCTCGGCGTTCTGCTCGACCGCCGGCGGCACCTCGCCCTCGAGGAACGGCTTCAGCTCCTCCTCGGTGTGCAGGAAGCCAAGCTCGCGGTTGAATTCGCTGCCCCCCGTCGAGGCCCAGTCGAGGTTCCAGCCCATTCGCTTCCTATACCCCTCGAGCTTGTCCAGCGGGGCCCGCGAGACGAGCATCAGCTTCACGTCCCGCGCCGCCAGGTGGATCGCGTTCGGATCGAGGTTGTCCGCGATCGATGAGCAGACCGGACAGCCGGCCGCGTAGTCCGGGCCGAACATGAAGTGGTAGATGAGCAGCTGCGAGTGACCGTCGAACAGCTCTGCCAGGGACTTGGTCCCGTCGGCGGTCTCGAAGCTGTATTCCTTCTCGACCGGCACCCAGGGAAGCTCCCGGCGTTTGCGCGCCAGCTCATCGTTGCGGCGGGTGAGCTCCTTCTCCTCCACGAGCAGCTCGTCGCGGGCGGCCTGCCACTCCCCCTGCGTCCCGACCTTGTCCTGGGTCATGCTTAGCCTCCTCATCTGGACTACCCACAGACGATGTAGAGGGCGTAGTAACACATGTCAGTGATGCAGTCGGCACGAACGAGGTCGCAGCGCAGGGTCGACACGCTGGCGAAGCTGAACCGCGAGGTTGACCTGTGGGTGGCGTCGGCCGATGACGCCGGCGCCGCCTACCTCGTGCCGCTCTCCTACTACTGGGATGGTGAGGCGCTGACGATCGCGACTCCGCGCGCCAGCCGCACGGCCACGAACCTCGTGCGCGCCGGCTGGGCTCGAGTCGCGCTCGGTCCGACGCGGGATGTCGTGATCGTGGAAGGCCCCGTCCAGGCGATCCCGATCGGCGCCGACACCACGCTCGAGGGCGCGCACGCGCAGGCGACCGGGTTCGACCCGCGGACGCTCGCCGAGGAGTACGTCTACCTTCGGGTGACGCCACACAACATCCAGGCATGGCGCGAGGCGAACGAGCTTGAGAACCGACAGCTGATGCGCCACGGGAACTGGCTCTGACGGCCCACATCAACATGCTCGCCTATCCACGGCAGTTCACTCCTGGGGTGGCACACTGCAGCCGGAAGGGCAACCCCACGACCGGCTCAACTGCTTCTCCGTAAACGACAGAGAGGAGACGAGATGAGGGGGCGTGATGTGGCCACGATCGAGACCGCTTGGCGGACCTGACGGCGGCTCTGGAGGGGAACGTCGTTCTCCCCGGCTCCTCGCGATATGACGAGGTGAGGCCGCAGATCCCGCGCTTTCATGACGTGCGTCCGCAGGCCGTGGTGCTGTGCCGAACGCCCGAGGACGTGGTCGAGGCGATCGCGTTTGCGCGTCGCGCGGGTATCGGGTCGCGGTGCGGAGCGGGGGGCACGACTTCGCTGGGCGGTCGTCTGGCCCTGGGATGGTGCTGGACCTCACGCCTCAGCGTCGGGCACCGACGTGGGAACCGTAGGCACCCAGGTGGGCCCGGACAACAAGACGGTGACGGTCACCACGCTCGCCCTGGTGCCGGAGCCGGAGCTCGCCGATCGCGCGTTCGACATCACCGCTGTCTGCTAGCCCGTCGGACCTCGTCCGCTCGCAACGGCCAGGATCGCCGTTGCGGGCGGGCGGGCTGGGCCGCCCCGCGAACGGCGCGGTCAGGCCGTCCTGACCGGGCCAGGACGGCGGCGGCGTCGTGGGCGGAGGTACTCGACACGGGTCACTGCCGCCCGCCTGTGCGTCGTCAGTACCCCGCTGTAGGGCGCGTCGAAGGTGCCCGATGTCGGCGGCACGTCGAAATAGTCGCGGCCCACCGCGACCGTGATGTAACGCAGGCCCGCGCGGCGGTCGTGGGTGGGATCGATGGGAACGGCGCGCAGCGCGTCCTCGTCCTGCGGATGCCGGACGAGGACCTCCACCCACGCGTGCGTGCCCCCTTCGCCGAGCACGTGACCGGACACGTAGCGGGCGGGCAATCCGCACAGCCGGCAGAGAGCCAGCATGCAGTGTGCGTAGTCCTGGCAGACCCCGATACCTGCCGCCCACGCCTCCGCAGCGGGGGTCGTGACCTCGGTCACACCCAAGCGGTACTCGAAGTGCTCGAAGACACGGTGGCTGATCTGGTCGGCCAGCTCGACGCTCTCCAAGCCCGTTCCGCGGAGCTCGTCGGCCACTGCGCGCAGAGCGTCATCGGTGTGGGTCAGCCGCGAGGGCGCGGCGAAGCGCTGGTCGAAGGCGATGGCGTCGGGAGTGTCCGTGCCGTCGACCGCGGCCTCGCGCTCGACGACGGCCCAGGTGGTGAACTCGACGTCGCGCTCCACGTGCTCGAGGCTGAGGTCGAGGACGACGTTCCCGAACGTGTCGTACGAGCGCTCGGTATCGACGTCGCAGCCCGAGACGCGGATCTTGTGCGTGAGCAGGCGCTGGTTGTCGTGGTAGTCGGGCGGTACGACCATGAGCCGGTGGCGCAGCGCCGCGATCGGGCCCGGATACTCGTAGGAGAAGGTCTGTTGGATCAGGACGGTCGTCTGCTGGACGTTCTGCCAGTCGATCTCATCGTCGTCGATGCTGCCCAGCGTGGCGATCAGGTCGCCGAGCGTCTCACCGGCCACCCGGCGCCTCCAGCGCGAGCGACCCCGTCAGCTCGGCATCGTCGGACACCTCGTCCGCCCACACGATCATGCGCCGCAGGCTAGCGGCGCCGTAGGTCGTGACCATGGCTACGTCGACGGCGTCGCGGCCGCGGCCGATCGCCAACCGGCCGATGCGGGGTGTGTTGAAGCGCGCATCGAACGTCCACCAGCTTGAGCCGAGCCAGACCTCCATCCAGGCGTGGAAGTCCATGGTCGGGTAAGGACCGGGGATGCCGATGTCGGGCATGTAGCCGAACACGTAGCGGGCCGGGATGCCGAGCGCACGGCAGAACGTCACGCCCAGGTGGGCGAAGTCCCGGCACATGCCCCCGCGCCGCTCGAAGATCTCGACGGTTGCCGTGGTCGGCATGCTCGTGACCCCGTACTCGATGTTGGCGTGGATCCAGTCGCAGACCGCCTGCACGCGCTCCACCCCCGGCTCAAAGCCGCCGAACAGCTCCCACGCCTGGTCCGAGAGCAGGTCGGACTCGCAAAAGCGGCTCGCGAGCAGCCAGTGGAGCAGTTCGTCGGGGAGCGCCTCGATGCGGTGCTGCACCTCGCTAGGCCCTGGCACCGGCTCTGGGTCGGACGAGACCGTCGCGAGCGCGTCGTAGGAGAGCGTCGAGCCTCCCTGCGGAAGCACGAGCCGCCGGCAGCGATTGCCATAGATGTCGGTGAAGCTGGTGGCCCCGAGCACCGGCTCGCTGCTCCAGCGCTCGTCGAGCAGCGCTTCGAGCTGCGGCTCGACGAGGACGACCGCCGCAGTGGGCGCCGTCGCCTCGTGCTCGAAGCGACAGCCGACGCGTAGCCTCATGCGTCCCGCTCCGAGCGCTGCTGCTGCTGCTGCTGCGGCTGCTGACTTGGCGGCCCGTCCTCGAGCCGTGCCTGCACCCGCGGCGGCGGCAGCTCCTCGACCGCGAGCGTCTCCGTCGTCCCGCCCATCGCCTGCGTCATCACCCCGCGCCGGAACTGCCGCGTCGCGCCGAGGTTCTGGATCGCTACCAGTCGGGCGATCGGCTCGTCGTCGTTGCCGCGCAGCTGTGTGGCACGATCGACGCCGCCAAGCGCCTCGCAGCTCACCTGCACGTCGAGCTCGGCCTGGCCGCCGCCCTGGTAGGTGCCGCGCAACACCGCGACGTCGACGTAGTCGCGGCCCACGCCGGCCTTGACGTGCTGCCCCGTGCAAAGTGTGCCGAGCGTCGCGTCGATACCGAGCCACCCATAGGGCGGGATATACGCCTCGGTCCAGGCGTGCGAGGCCGTCGCCGCGCCGACGCTGCCGAGGTACCCGCTGACGTAGCGAGCGGGGAGGCCGACGTGGCGGCACAGCGAGATCAGCACGTGCGCGAAGTCCTGACAGACGCCGCTGCCTCCGGCGAGCACCTCGGCGACGGAGCTGTTCACGGTCGTGGCGCCGATCCGGTACTCGAGGCGTCCGCGCACATGGTCGGCTGCGCGAGTGAGGAAGGCGAGCGCGCTTGTCTCCCGATCCTCGGCGAGCAGCGCCTCGGCGAGCGCGGCCGAGTCGTCTCCGAGCGGGATATACGCGCTCGGGCCGAGGAACTCGGCGTGTTCGTCCGCCAGCGCCTCGTTTCCCACGAGCGCCCGGAGCGCGGGTGACGCGTCCGGCTCGCCCTCGGCCGGGCCGGCGAGCGGGTCGTCGGCGCCCGCGTGGGTGACGATGTCGCTCGTCGCCTCGATCACGAGGCGGTCGTGCAGGTAGGCGACGCCGAAGTCGTGGACGGCATTGCCGTAATAGTCCCGGAACGACATCGTGGTCGCGGGCGGCTCGATCTGGAGGTCGAAGTCGAGCAGGGTCTGGCTCGCGCAGGCAAGCGGCTGCAGCCGCACCTCGTTGAAGCTCTCGAAGACCTCCCCCGCGTAGCGGTAGCTCGTCCGGTGGCGGATCCGGTACCTCACGCCATCATTTCCTGCGCGGTCAGGGGCCGGTGTGCGAAGAACTCGTCCTCGACACGGTCGCCGATGCGATAACAGCGGCGTTGGATGTCGAGCAGGGAAGTGTGCAGGCCGTGTTCGAGCAGGTCGTCGAGCCGGTGATAGGCGAACTCCGCCTGCAGCCGGCCCACCTCCCGGCGTGCCTCGCTCCCGGTGGCCGAGCCCGGCATCGGCTCGGAGCCGTTGTAGGCGGGGGCCTGCTCGACGATGTGCGAAAGGGCGGCGTCGACCTGCCCGATCGAGAACCGGATCGAACGTGGCAGGACGGCCGAGAGGATGAGCAGCTCGATCACCGCGCTCGGCTGGATGCCTCTGCTCTCGATGCGGTGATACGACTCGTACGCCGACAGCGAGCGCAGGAGTGTGACCCACGGCTCCAGGTCGTGAGCCGCCGCGGCCAGGGCGAAGCGGTCGCCGCGCTCGGCGTCGTCGCCGACGAGGAGCCGGTAGTTCACGTCGAGGGTGCGAGCCGTCCACTCCGCCCGCTCCAGGAACTTGCCTGACTGGAGGAAGTACCAGCCCTCCTCACGCGGCATCGTCGAGTCGGTGATCCCCTGCAGCAGCTGGCTGAAATCGACGACCGAGCGGCAGAAGCGTGTGGCGCTCTCCGCGCCGGACGCCGCACGGCGCCGCTGAGCTGGTCGTTGGACCTCGAGGTGGTAGCGGTTGAGCGCCTCCCACATCTCGGTCGCCAACTGGTGGCGCATCGTGCGCGCGTTATCGCGCGCACGGGTGATGCATTCCACGATCGAGTTCGCGTCCTCGGTCGAGAAGATCAGATGCAGGGGCACGGTCTCCTCGTCCGCTGGCGGGCCGTCTGGCGGAAAGGCCGGGTGTTCGCCGACGATGTCGAGCAGCGCCGCCCAGTGGCGGTCACGGCGAGACTGGGCATCCTTGGTCGAGCCCAGTGCGAGGGTGTGGCTGAAGGTCGCCTCGGTGAGACGAGCCGTCTGCTCGGCACGCTCGACGTAGCGGCCGATCCAGTAGAGCGATTCCGCCATGCGACTCAGCATCTGTTCGTTCCCGTCACCGCAGCACCCAGGTGTCCTTGCTGCCGCCGCCCTGGCTTGAGTTGACGATCAGCGAGTCGCGCACGAGAGCGACTCGTGTCAGGCCGCCGGGCTCAGGCCGTCCTGACCGGGCCAGGACGGCGGCGGCGTCGGGGGCGGAGGTACTCGACACGGGTCACTGCCGCCCGCCTGTGCGTCGTCAGTACCCCGCTGTAGGGCGCGTCGAAGGTGCCCGATGTCGGCGGCACGTCGAAATAGTCGCGGCCGACCGCGACCGTGATGTAACGCAGGCCCGCGCGGCGGTCGTGGGTGGGATCGATGGGAACGGCGCGCAGCGCGTCCTCGTCCTGCGGATGCCGGACGAGCACCTCCACCCACGCGTGCGTGCCCCCTTCGCCGAGCACGTGACCGGACACGTAGCGGGCGGGCAATCCGCACAGCCGGCAGAGAGCCAACATGCAGTGTGCGTAGTCCTGGCAGACCCCGATACCTGCCGCCCACGCCTCCGCAGCGGGGGTCGTGACCTCGGTCACACCCAAGCGGTACTCGAAGTGCTCGAAGACACGGTGGCTGATCTGGTCGGCCAGCTCGACGCTCTCCAAGCCCGTTCCGCGGAGCTCGTCGGCCACTGCGCGCAGAGCGTCATCGGTGTGGGTCAGCCGCGAGGGCGCGGCGAAGCGCTGGTCGAAGGCGATGGCGTCGGGAGTGTCCGTGCCGTCGACCGCGGCCTCGCGCTCGACGACGGCCCAGGTGGTGAACTCGACGTCGCGCTCCACGTGCTCGAGGCTGAGGTCGAGGACGACGTTCCCGAACGTGTCGTACGAGCGCTCGGTATCGACGTCGCAGCCCGAGACGCGGATCTTGTGCGTGAGCAGGCGCTGGTTGTCGTGGTAGTCGGGCGGTACGACCATGAGCCGGTGGCGCAGCGCCGCGATCGGGCCCGGATACTCGTAGGAGAAGGTCTGTTGGATCAGGACGGTCGTCTGCTGGACGTTCTGCCAGTCGATCTCATCGTCGTCGATGCTGCCCAGCGTGGCGATCAGGTCGCCGAGCGTCTCACCGGCCACCCGGCGCCTCCAGCGCAAGCGACCCCGTCAGCTCGGCATCGTCGGACACCTCGTCCGCCCACACGATCATGCGCCGCAGGCTAGCGGCGCCGTAGGTCGTGACCATGGCTACGTCGACGGCGTCGCGGCCGCGGCCGATCGCCAACCTGCCGATGCGGGGAGTGTTGAAGCGCGCATCGAACGTCCACCAGCTTGAGCCGAGCCAGACCTCCATCCAGGCGTGGAAGTCCATGGTCGGGTAAGGACCGGGGATGCCGATGTCGGGCATGTAGCCGAACACGTAGCGGGCCGGGATGCCGAGCGCACGGCAGAACGTCACGCCCAGGTGGGCGAAGTCCCGGCACATGCCCCCGCGCCGCTCGAAGATCTCGACGGTTGCCGTGGTCGGCATGCTCGTGACGCCGTACTCGATGTTGGCGTGGATCCAGTCGCAGACCGCCTGCACGCGCTCCACCCCCGGCTCAAAGCCGCCGAACAGCTCCCACGCCTGGTCCGAGAGCAGGTCGGACTCGCAAAAGCGGCTCGCGAGCAGCCAGTGGAGCAGTTCGTCGGGGAGCGCCTCGATGCGGTGCTGCACCTCGCTGGGCCCTGGCACCGGCTCTGGGTCGGACGAGACTGTCGCGAGCGCGTCGTAGGAGAGCGTCGAGCCTCCCTGCGGAAGCACGAGCCGCCGGCAGCGATTGCCATAGATGTCGGTGAAGCTGGTGGCCCCGAGCACCGGCTCGCTGCTCCAGCGCTCGTCGAGCAGCGCTTCGAGCTGCGGCTCGACGAGGACGACCGCCGCAGTGGGCGCCGTCGCCTCGTGCTCGAAGCGGCAGCCGACGCGTAGCCTCATGCGTCCCGCTCCGAGCGCGCTGCTGCTGCTGCTGCGGCTGCTGGCTCGGCGGCCCGTCCTCGAGCCGTGCCTGCACCCGCGGCGGCGGCAGCTCCTCGACCGCGAGCGTCTCCGTCGTCCCGCCCATCGCCTGCGTCATCACCCCGCGCCGGAACTGCCGTGTCGCGCCGAGGTTCTGGATCGCTACCAGTCGGGCGATCGGCTCGTCGTCGTTGCCGCGCAGCTGTGTGGCACGATCGACGCCGCCAAGCGCCTCGCAGCTCACCTGCACGTCGAGCTCGGCCTGGCCGCCGCCCTGGTAAGTGCCGCGCAACACCGCGACGTCGACGTAGTCGCGGCCCACGCCGGCCTTGACGTGCTGCCCCGTGCAGAGTGTGCCGAGCGTCGCGTCGATACCGAGCCACCCATAGGGCGGGATGTACGCCTCGGTCCAGGCGTGCGAGGCCGTCGCCGCGCCGACGCTGCCGAGGTACCCGCTGACGTAGCGAGCGGGGAGGCCGACGTGGCGGCACAGCGAGATCAGCACGTGCGCGAAGTCCTGACAGACGCCGCTGCCTCCGGCGAGCACCTCGGCGACGGAGCTGTTCACGGTCGTGGCGCCGATCCGGTACTCGAGGCGTCCGCGCACATGGTCGGCTGCGCGAGTGAGGAAGGCGAGCGCGCTCGTCTCCCGATCCTCGGCGAGCAGCGCCTCGGCGAGCGCGGCCGAGTCGTCTCCGAGCGGGATATACGCGCTCGGGCCGAGGAACTCGGCGTGTTCGTCCGCCAGCGCCTCGTTTCCCACGAGCGCCCGGAGCGCGGGCGACGCGTCCGGCTCGCCCTCGGCCGGGCCGGCGAGCGGGTCGTCGGCGCCCGCGTGGGTGACGATGTCGCTCGTCGCCTCGATCACGAGGCGGTCGTGCAGGTAGGCGACGCCGAAGTCGTGGACGGCATTGCCGTAATAGTCCCGGAACGACATCGTGGTCGCGGGCGGCTCGATCTGGAGGTCGAAGTCGAGCAGGGTCTGGCTCGCGCAGGCAAGCGGCTGCAGCCGCACCTCGTTGAAGCTCTCGAAGACCTCCCCCGCGTAGCGGTAGCTCGTCCGGTGGCGGATCCGGTACCTCACGCCATCATTTCCTGCGCGGTCAGAGGCCGGTGTGCGAAGAACTCGTCCTCGACACGGTCGCCGATGCGATAACAGCGGCGTTGGATGTCGAGCAGGGAAGTGTGCAGGCCGTGTTCGAGCAGGTCGTCGAGCCGGTGATAGGCGAACTCCGCCTGCAGCCGGCCCACCTCCCGGCGTGCCTCGCTCCCGGTGGCCGAGCCCGGCATCGGCTCGGAGCCGTTGTAGGCGGGAGCCTGCTCGACGATGTGCGAAAGGGCGGCGTCGACCTGCCCGATCGAGAACCGGATCGAACGCGGCAGGACGGCCGAGAGGATGAGCAGCTCGATCACCGCGCTCGGCTGGATGCCTCTGCTCTCGATGCGGTGATACGACTCGTACGCCGACAGCGAGCGCAGGAGTGTGACCCACGGCTCCAGGTCGTGAGCCGCCGCGGCCAGGGCGAAGCGGTCGCCGCGCTCGGCGTCGTCGCCGACGAGGAGCCGGTAGTTCACGTCGAGGGTGCGAGCCGTCCACTCCGCCCGCTCCAGGAACTTGCCTGACTGGAGGAAGTACCAGCCCTCCTCACGCGGCATCGTCGAGTCGGTGATCCCCTGCAGCAGCTGGCTGAAATCGACGACCGAGCGGCAGAAGCGTGTGGCGCTCTCCGCGCCGGACGCCGCACGGCGCCGCTGAGCTGGTCGTTGGACCTCGAGGTGGTAGCGGTTGAGCGCCTCCCACATCTCGGTCGCCAACTGGTGGCGCATCGTGCGCGCGTTATCGCGCGCACGGGTGATGCATTCCACGATCGAGTTCGCGTCCTCGGTCGAGAAGATCAGATGCAGGGGCACGGTCTCCTCGTCCGCTGGCGGGCCGTCTGGCGGAAAGGCCGGGTGTTCGCCGACGATGTCGAGCAGCGCCGCCCAGTGGCGGTCACGGCGAGACTGGGCATCCTTGGTCGAGCCCAGTGCGAGGGTGTGGCTGAAGGTCGCCTCGGTGAGACGAGCCGTCTGCTCGGCACGCTCGACGTAGCGGCCGATCCAGTAGAGCGATTCCGCCATGCGACTCAGCATCTGTTCGTTCCCGTCACCGCAGCACCCAGGTGTCCTTGCTGCCGCCGCCCTGGCTTGAGTTGACGATCAGCGAGTCGCGCACGAGAGCGACTCGTGTCAGGCCGCCGGGCAG
>CAWDLE010000003.1:0-33305 GCA_963803085.1 uncultured Thermoleophilaceae bacterium
ACGTGACGGATTCTGGCCTCGACAGAGGCAGCACGGCGGTCGTTCACCCGGATCTGCTCGGTCGCGTCAGCTACGCCAACGACTACACGCTCGATCCCGACGCCACCGACTGCGGCGGTCACGGCACGAACGTCACCTCCATCGCTGCGGGCATCGGCACCGCCGCCGGCCAGGACGCTCCGGGACAAGCACGGCCTCGGGGTCGCGCCCTTCGCACAGGTCGGGGCGTCGAAGGTCTTCCGCTGCAACGGTGGGGCCGCGCTGACAGTACGACTACCCCAGATGACCCCGGCCGCCTACGACCGGCGGCGCGCGGATCTCGAACAACTCGTGGGGGATCTCGACCTTCGGCGGCTACAACTCCGCCTCGCAGACCTACGACGCCCTGGTCCGCGACGCTGTCCGGACGAGGCGACGAGCACGGCAATCAGCAGATGGTCGAGGTCTTCTCCGCCGGCAACGACGGCGACGGAAAGGGTAACCCGCTTGACCCGAAGGGCGACGAGGGCTACGGCAGCATCACCGCGCCGGGCACGGCCAAGAACGTGATCACGGTCGGCGCGACGGAGAGTGTGCGCGGATCGGGCACGGACGGCTGCGGCGTCTCGAACGGCGGCGCGGACAGCGCCAGCGACATCATCAACTTCTCGGGCCGCGGGCCCACGCAGGACGGGCGCATGAAGCCGGACCTCGTGGCCCCGGGCACGCACATCACGGGCGCATCGCCCCAGCACGCCGGCTACACCGGCGCCGGCGTGTGCAACAAGACCTTCACCGGAAGCACCTTCTACTCACTCGTCTCGGGAACCTCGCAGGCTGCTCCGCAGGTGGCCGGCGCGGCCGCGCTGCTGCGCGACTGGTACGTGCGCCAAGTGGATCCGACGCCGCCGTCGCCTGCCCTCACCAAGGCGATCCTCGTGAACACGGCCGTGGACGTGGCTGGGGGCGACAGCGGCAAGAACAGCTCGATCCCGGCCGCGCCGAACAGCGACGAGGGCTGGGGCCGCGTGAGCATAGGAGCCGCTCTCGACGCGACCCAGCGCGAGTACCTCGACCAGGGCGCCACGACGACCCTCGAGGCGACCGGCCAGAGCGTGCTGCGCTCATACGAGGTGGACGACACGGCGAAGCCGGTGCGCGTGACGCTCGCGTGGACCGACCCGCCGCCCGCCCTGGTCACCGGTAACGCCTTCGTGAATGACCTCGACCTCGAGGTCAGCGTGGGCGGCCGCACATACCGCGGCAACTGGCTGGCCGGTGGGCTGTCGCTGCCCGGCGGCCAGGCCGACTTCCGCAACAACGTGGAGAACGTGGTGCTCCCGGCCAGCACGAGCGGGCGCATGTCGGTGAAGGTCGTGGCGAAGTCGCTCGGCGGCGACGGCGTGCCCGGCAACGGTGTGCCCGGCAACGACAAGCTGCTCGACCAGGACTTCGCGCTGGTGGTCTCGAACGCGCAGGAGCAGCTCTCATCGCCGGTGCTCGTGCAGGGCGCGGCCACGGTCGACGACACGGTGGACGACCAGAACGGCGACGGCTACCTCGAGCCCAGCGAGTCCTTCACGCTGCGCCAGCGGGTGCGGAACACGGGCACCGACGTGGCCACCGGCGTTTCGGCCACGCTCGCCGGCAGCGGCGCGCTGAGCCTCACCCAGGCGAGCTCGACCTATCCGGACATCACGGCCGACTCGGACGAGGAGAACGACACCGCCTTCGAGGGCACGCTGGGCGGCACGGCGGCCTGCGGCGTGGACGCCACGGGCCTGCTCGATGTGACGAGCGTCGAGGGCGGGACGCAGTCGGTGCCGGTAACCATTCCCACGGGGCGCGCGGGCCCCGCCACGACGCACTCGCGCACGCAGACGCTCGCCATCCCTGACGACGATGCCGGCGGCGTGGTGTCCACGCTGTTCGTGCCGATCAGCGGACGGATCAAGGACCTCGACGTTCGCATCAACAGCATCGACCACAGCTTCGTGGGCGACCTCAAGGTCGAGCTCGTGAGCCCGGACAACGCCACTACGGTGCGCCTGATCGAGCATGTGGGCGGCCCGAACAATGGCGGCGATGACCTCGTTAACACCGTCTTCGACGACGACGCGCCCACCACCATCGGCAGCGGCGGGAGCGCCGCGCCGTACACGGGCAGCTTCCGCCCGCAGGGTGACCAGCTCGGGCGCTTCAACGGCAAGGAGCAGCAGGGTACCTGGAAGCTCCGCGTCAGTGACCGCTTCGAGAACGACACCGGCTCGCTGCTCTCGTGGGGCCTCACGATCCGCACCGCCCAGTGCGATCCGGACGTGAACGCTCCGGACACGGCGATCCAGGTGGCGCCCCCGTCGCGTGCCGGCTCCCGCACCGCCAGCTTCGAGTTCACCTCCTCCAAGGCGGGCACACAGTTCCAGTGCCGCCTCGACGGCGGGGACTTCAGCCCGTGCTCCTCCCCGCAGGAGTTCGGCAACCTGCCCGAGGGCAGCCACACCTTCGAGGTCAGGGCGTTCGACTCGAAGGGCAACGTGGACGGCAGCCCCGCCGTCTACACCTGGACGGTCGACGTGACGGCGCCGGCGCCTCACATCGCGAACGTGGCGGGCGCGGCGCCACACGTCCAGGGGAACGCCGGCACGGCGTCCGGAGATGACGCCAGCGTCACCGTCGACCTCTATTCCGGCTCAACAGCGAGCGGCGCACCCGTGCAGTCGGTGGTGGCCTCGCGCGCCGAGTCGGGCTCCTTCAGCGCGGACTTCGCCCGGGTGGCCGCCGGCACCTACAGCGTGCGCGCACATCAGAAGGACGCCGCTGGCAACGGTGGCTCGAGCGCGCCGGTGACCTTCGCCGTCGCGGGTGACCCGCCGCCCGACTTCGCGGTCGTCTCCACGGAGGACTCGCTCGCGGACGCGTCCGCCGGCCGGCTCGCCGCGCTCAGTAGCTGCGAGGGCGACTGCCGCAGAAGCACCACTCTCGTGGTCTCCTCGAAGACCGCTGCGCGGCTAGGCCTGCCGCGCCGCAGCGTGCGGCTCGGCTCAGGCACGAAGCGCTCGGGCGCCGGTGGAGTGGCAGTGAAGGTCACGCGCGCCGCGCGCGCGGCGCTCCGTCGCAGCCGCGGTGCCACCGCAACGGTCCAGGCCGTGGCCGGCAGCGTCTCGCTCTCCAAGGCGGTCAGCCTGCGCCCGTCGCTCGCACCGTCGCGCATCGCTCGCCGCGGGCTGAAGCTCGCCGGTAGGTGCTCCTCGGCCTGCACCATCAACGCACGGCTGCTCGTGAGCGCCGCAACCGCACGGCGGCTCAGGCTCGGCAGCCGCAGCGTCGCGATAGGAGCCGGCACCGCCGCCGCCGCAGCGGGCCAGACCAAGGCGATCAGCGTCCGCCTGTCGGGCTCGGCCCGCGCGAAGGTCTCACGCGCACGCGGCGCCCTCGTGACGCTCGAGATCAGCGTGCACGGCGCTGGCACCACAACCCGCCGCGCCACTCGCCGCATCACGCTCGGCTAGGCCCGTCAGGTCAACGGCTGGCGGCACGGCCGAGGCGTTGCGCCATCGCCTCCAACTCCGCGATCAGCTCCGGCGGCTCGTGCACCTCGACCTCGACCCCGAGCATTGCGACGCGGAGCGCAAGCCATTGCAGGTCGACGTCGGAGGTTCGGTATTCGCAGCTGTGCGCATCAATCGGCTCGAGCGCTCCCGCGACGTACGGGAGGCGCTTCGTGAGCTCGTCCGCCGGCGCATGCACGGTGACGCGCGCTTCGTAGCGGCTCCAGGCCCCGGCGATGCTCTCCTCGACGTAGGCGGCAGCGTCCCTCCCGGGAAGGGTCCGCTGGGTGAACCTGACTCCTGTCGCGGCGGGTCGGCGGAGCCGGTCGACCCGGAATGTCCGCCAGTCGTCGCGGCGCCGGTCCCAGGCGACGAGGTACCAGCGGCGCCCAAGGTTGACGAGCGAGTGCGGCTCCACCTCACGACGTGTCGCAGTTCCCTCGCGGCTGCGGTACTCGAACCGAACGCACTCGGAGTCGCGGCAGCCCGACGCAAGGGTGGTCAGATGCTGTGGATCGACGGTCGGTCCTGCGACCGGCGGCGCGATCATCGCCGACCCGAGTGCTGCGACGCGGCGGCGCAGGTGGGCCGGGAGCACCTGCTCGAGCTTGACCAGTGCTCGAACCGACGTGTCCTCGATACCCGCGACCGATGCCCGGGCGGCCGTGCGCAGGCCCACCACGATTGCGATCGCCTCGTCCTCGTCGAGTAGCAGCGGCGGCATCGCCGTCCCTGCGCGGAGCCGGTAGCCGCCCGCCGGCCCGGTCAAGGACTCCACGGGGTAACCCAGCGCTCGCAGGCGGCCGACGTCGCGTCGGACCGTGCGTCCCGAGACCTCCAGCCGCTCGGCGAGCTCAGCGCCGGGCCAGTCGCGACGCGCCTGGAGCAACGAGAGCAGGTCGAGCAGCCGGCTTGAGGTCTCGCTCATTTGTAAATCCCATCATCGGCCAGATTGAGGACAGATACTGACCTAAATAGGTCCTACCGTACCCCGAGTCAAACGATGAAGGGAGAACCATGAGCGAGCAGGACCGCTACATCCCGGGCGTCCCGTGCTGGATCGACACCACGCAGCCCGACCCCGCCGCAGCCGCCGCGTTCTACGGCGACTTGTTCGGGTGGGAGATGGAGGACGTGATGCCCGCGGACTCGCCAATGCGGTACTTCATGGGCCGGCTCCCAGGCGGAGATGTGGGCGCCGTGGGTTCGCAGCCGGAGGGCGGCCCGGAGCAGGCGGTCTGGAACACGTACATCTGGGTGGAGGATGCCGACGAGACGGCGGACAGGGTTCGCGCCGCCGGCGGCACCGTGCTGATGGAGCCGGGCGATGTCGGCGACTCGGGCCGGATGGCCGTGTTCGCCGACTCGGAGGGCGCTGCGTTCTCCGTCTGGCAGCCGAAGACGCATCGCGGCGCCACCGTCGTCAACGAGCACGGCTCGCTGAACTTCAACAACCTGGCCACCCGGGACCTCGAGCGCGCACGCTCGTTCTACGGTGCGGTCTTCGGCTGGGAGATGATCGATGTCGGCGGGGCTCCCATGTGGGCGCTCCCGGCCTACGGTGACTTTCTCGAGGCGCGCACCCCGGGGGCGCGCGAGAACATGGCGAGCATGGGTGCCCCTGAGCGATTCCAGGAGGTTGTGGCGAGCGCGAGCTCCATCCCGGATGACCAGCCCGACGTGCCGGCGCACTGGGACGTTACGTTCGCCGTCGACGATGCCGACACCATCGCCGCTCGGGCCGTCGAGCTGGGCGGCGAGCTGCTCGTTCCGCCCTTCGACGCACCGTGGGTGCGGATGACGATCATCCGCGACCCGCAGGGCGCTACCTTCACCGCGGCAAAGTTCGTCCCCGAGAACAAGGACCTCGAGGAGAGCAGCGACGCCGCCGTGCGATGAGTTCCGGCCGGTCGGCCGGTCTGAATGCGCACCACCCCTATTTCACGAAGCGGGAGAACGGATGTACGAGAACGGACGACCGGCCGTGCTGGCCGAAGGACTCGTCAAGCGATTCACGGGCCGGGAGGGTGACGTCGACGCCGTGCGCGGCGTCGACCTCACGGTCCGCGCAGGTGAGATCTTCGGCTTTCTCGGTCCGAACGGAGCCGGCAAGTCGACGACCGTGCGCATGCTCACGACGCTGCTCACGATCACCGACGGTCGCGCCGAGGTGATGGGCGTCGACGTCGCCTCGGACCCGGACGAGGCCCGTCGCCGCATCGGCGTCGCGCTTCAGGAGGCGGGGCTCGACCCGCGCCAGACCGGGCGCGAGCTGCTGGTCCTGCACGGAGAGCTGTTCGGCCTCAGCGCGGCGCGCGCGAAGGAGCGTGCAGAGGAGCTGCTCTCGCTCGTCGAGCTCGGTGATGCGGCGGACCGCGTGATCAAGGGGTATTCCGGCGGCATGGAGCGCCGGCTCGACCTCGCCGCGTCGCTCGTCCACGAGCCGGAGGTGCTCTTCCTGGACGAGCCCACGACGGGACTCGACCCGGCGAGCCGGCTGACGATCTGGGAGGAGCTGCGCCGCATCAACGGGCACGGAACGACGGTCTTCCTCACTACTCAGTATCTCGAGGAGGCCGACCAGCTCTGCGACCGCATCGCAATCATCGACAGCGGCCGCATCGTGCGCGAGGGAACCCCTAAGCAGCTCAAGGACGACCTCCGGGAGCGCTGGGGCGCGGACGGCGAGCCGACACTTGACGACGTGTTCCTCGACGCGACCGGTCGCACGCGCGCCCGCGCCGCCGGCGAGGTTCAGGAGGTGACGGCATGAGTGCCACGATCGCACTCGGGAGGCGCTCGCTGCGCGAGGCGCTGCGCCAGCCCGACGCGCTGTTCATGACCATGTTCATCCCGATCTTCTTCCTCGTGGTGAACACCGGCCAGGCGGCGGAGCTGTTCCCCTCGGAGTCGACTGACTTCCTCAAGGGGCAGGGATACGGCGCATTCCAGCTTCCGATCACGCTCCTGCTGGCCGCGTCGTTCGGCATGGCCGCGCTCTTCCTCGTCGAGGAGATCGAGGGCGGCTACTTCGACAAGCTGCGTGCGATCCCGGTTCCCCGCTACTCGATCGTGCTCGGCCGGCTGGTCGCCGAGGGCGGCAAGTGCATCGTCCTCTCGACGGTGATCGTGCTGCTCGCGCTTCCGTTCGGCATCTCGATCGCGAGCGGGGTCGCGGGATTCGTGCTCCTGGTGCTGCTCAGCGCGCTGTGGGGGGTCGTCTACGCCGGCTTCATGCAGTTGATCGCGCTGAAGACCCGCAGCGCGGCGGCGACCAACTCCGGCGGGCTCATCTTCTTCCCGCTGCTGTTCCTCACGCCGAACTTCGTGCCGCGCGACCTCCTGACGGAGCCGATGGAGATCGCCGCCACGGTGAACCCGGTCACCTACCTGATGGAGGCGCTCCGGTCGCTGATCCTCGATGACCTGGACTGGGGGGCGATCCTGCCGGGGTTCGGTGTGGTCCTCGCACTCGGTGTTGTGATGCTCGTACTCAACGTGCGCACGATCGAGCGCTACGACTGAACCCATCGGGGTACGAACCCACTGCTAGATTCCGAACGTCGCCCGACAGGGCGGCAGCGTGGTGGGCGTAGCTCAGTAGGTAGAGCTCCTGGTTGTGGTCCAGGCGGTCGCGGGTTCGAGTCCCGTCGCTCACCCTGAAGAAGACCCTGCAAACGCTGGCCTTTCTTCTTCGAGGGTTAGTGCTGCTCTCGCGCCGTGTTACCAATTTGGTACGAATCTTTTTTTGGGGGCGGTCGGAAGCGGAGACGCGAAAGGTCACCAAGGTCCTCAACCTTGCGCGCGGGCTGCCCGATCCGTCCGAATGCCATAGATACTCACATCTGATCCGGGCGGCTGGACGATCTGGACAGGCTGGACGCGGCGTTTGTTGTCACGGTGTTGTCGCGCGCACCCTTGTCCGAGGTGGCGCGACAACAGGTCTGCTCTCGTCTACGGCAGCGGTGCCGAGACGACCAGCCGCCGCACGCCGGCCAGCGCCCGGCGCGCGGCTGGTGGTAGGTCGCGGCGAATCGCCGACAGCGCCTCGGCGCCCGCCTCGAGCTCGAGGCCTCCCGCGACGGTGTCCGCTGGGTGGCGCGGTGGGTCAAGCCCTCCGAACGACAGCATCACGGTCCCGCCGGCCGTCCGCACGGCCGCGAGCAGCTCGCCGTTCGCGGTGAGGATGCGCGTGACCCGGCCGCGACGCCGAACGAGGGGCGGCTGGTCGTAGATCCGCGCCACAAGGCGGCGCAGCGCGGCCACGCTGCGTGCCACGGCGCGGCGAGAGCGCGGCGACGCCCACGCGCGCAGGGACGGCCGGCAGCGGAGCAGCGCCGGCTTGGGGCAGAACTGCTCGATGTCGGCGTGCAGCGCGCGAAACGACGAGAGCAGTCCGAGGAGGGCGCCCCCGGCGGGGGGCGCCGCGAGCCTGATGCGGAGCACCCGTCCGTCGGCGCTATAGGCGATCGCGGACGGGGCGGCGTCTGAGCCTACGGCGGCCAGCCCCGCTGCGACGAGCGCGCGGACCTCGGCACCCGACGTGCCCGGCACGTGCTCCGCCTTCTCCCCGCACGCCATGAGGCTGACGGCCAAGGCGAGCGCGAGCGCCACCGTCGCCCATGCGAGCGCCAGCGCAGCGGCGCGCCGCCTCACGGCTCCAGCAGAACCTTCACTGCCTCGCGCGCGTCGAAGATCCGGTACGCGTCCGGCGCCTCGTCGAGCGGCATGCGGTGCGTGATCACGCGGCTTGGCTCGAGCGTGCCCGCTGCGATCGCCCCGAGCAACATCTCGCGGTCCGCGCCGGGGTCCCCGACCGTGAACCGAAGGGTGATCTCGCGCTCGAACATGAGAGCGTTGTTCAGCGGATAGTCGGGCTCGAAGTGCGCACCCACGACCGACACGGTGCCGCGCCCGCGCACCAGCGACAGCGAGGCATCGAGTGCAGCCGCCGCGCCCGCGGCCTCGATCACCACGTCTGCGCCGAGCCCGCCCGTGGCCGTGGCCACAGCGTCCGCCGCGCCGGCCGGATCGACCACGTCCGCTCCGAAGGACGCAGCCAGCTCGCGCCGCTCGGCAATCCCGTCGACGGCAATCACCGTCCGCGCCGTTCCGGCCGCGACCATCGTGGCCATCAGGCCCACGCAGCCGAGGCCGAGGACTACCACGACATCGCCGATCCCGACCCCGCCGCGGCGCACCGCGCCGTGTCCGGTCGGCAGCATGTCCGCGAGGAACACGGCGTCCTGGTCCGACACCTCGTCCGGGATGGGCCACAGGCAGCGGTCGGCGAACGGGATCCGCACCAGCTCCGCCTGGCCGCCCTCGAGCCGCGGGTACACGCCCGAGTAGCCGAATAGCGCGCGCGACTCACACTGGGTGCGCCGTCCTGCACGGCAGTGCGCGCAGCTCCCGTCCGAGGTCATGCTCGTGTTCACCACCCGCTGTCCGGTGCGCAGGCGCGTCACGCCCGAGCCCACCTCCTCGACCACGCCCACGAACTCGTGCCCGAGGATCGTGCCGTTCTCGAACCCGGGCGTGAAGCCGTGGTACGGGAACAGGTCCGCGCCGCAGATCGCCGTGCCGGTCACACGGACGATCGCGTCGCCAGGGTCCACGAGCGCCGGCTCCGGAACGCTCTCCACGCGCAGGTCCTCCGGCGCTGCGAGCACCACGGCCCTCATGCCGGCTGCTCCAGTTCGACCAGGTACCCGTCGGGGTCGATCGCGAAGCAGCGGTGCCCGCCCCAGGGCGGGGAGTAGGGCTCCGCCAGGAACTCAACTCCGGCTTCGCCCAGCGACCGGTGGACCGCCATGCAGTCGTCCACCTCGAGCACCAGCAGCGCGTTCATTCGCGAGCGGTCGGCGGGCGCCTCCAGGAACACGCCCGGTCGATCCTCCGCCAGATGGCCCTGCTCGGCGAGCGACAGCCTGGCGCCCGCCTGCGTGAGCGTTGCGTATGGCGGGTCGTCGTAGGTGGCCTCGACCGCGAACCCGAGCTGCTGGTACCAGCCCAGCGAGCGTTCGACGTCCGCGACGGCGAGGATGGTTCCGAAGCGCGTCATGGCCATCAGTGGCGCGTGTGGCCGCCATCGACGACGAGCATCGTGCCGGTGACCCACTCCGCCTCCTCGGAGGCGAGGAACGCCACGGCGGGCGCGATCTGCCGCGGCTGGCCCTTCCCCGGGATGGCCTGGAGCTGCTCGACGAACCCGAACGCCTCGTTGTGCGGGCTGGCCTTCACGCCCTCGGACTCCGTCAGTCCCGGCGCCACGGCGTTCACCGTGATCCCGTGCTTGCCGAGCTCGGTGGCCAGCGAGCGCGTCATCCCGAGGATGCCGCCCTTCGCCGCCACGTAGGCCGCCATGTTCGGGGTGCCCGCGAGAATCGTGTTCGAGGCGATGTTGACGATACGGCCGTAGCCAGCCTCCCGCATCGGCTTCTCGACCGCCTTGACGGCCATGAACGGACCGTCGAGGTTCACGGACATGATCTTCCGCCAGTGGTCGAGGTCGACGTCGTCCCAGGCGATGAACGGCACGATCGCGGCGTTGTTCACGAGCACGTCCACCCGGCCGAACCTGTCGAGCGTCGCGTCGACCATCGCCTGTACGTCATCAGGGTTCGAGAGGTCGGCGCGAATGCCGAGTCCCTCACCGGAGAGGCCCTCGGCGGCGGCGTTGGCGCCCTCCTCGTTGATGTCGGCGATCACGACGGACGCGCCTTCCTCCGAGAGCTTCTCGGCGATTGCCTTGCCGATGCCCTGCGCCCCGCCGGTCACGATCGCCACCCGGTCCTTCAGCTTCATGCGTTCCTCCTAGCCCCGTAGTGGTCCGGGGCGAGCTTGTAGTTGCGGAACGACTCCATGTCGTGCGTGAAGAACAGCTCCGCGTCGTGCTGCCTCACCAGGCGCTTGACGCGCCGGATCGAGCGCACGCCGGCGACCGGGTCGTTGTGGAAGCCCGCCTGCTGGTCGTTCTCGTACGCGGCTGGCGTGTACGAGACGTCCGCCATGAACATCAGCGGCCGGCCGCCCTCCATGTCGACCATCAGGGAGTAGTGGCCGATCGTGTGTCCCGGCGTATAGAACAGGTGCAGGCCGCTTGAAACAGCTCCACGTCGCCGTGGAGGAGCTCGAACTTCGCGCCCTCCCAGTCGAACCCCTTGTCCGAGTAGCCGAGCCGCTCGAACGGCTCCGGCGATCGGGCCTGCCGGAGCTCGGCCTCGTGCAGGTACGTCGTCGCGTTCGGCAGGAGCTTGTTGCCGCCGACGTGGTCGAAGTGGAGGTGCGAGTTGATGATGCCCGTCACGTCCTCGGGCTTGAAGCCGGCCTTGTCGAGTTGCGCCGGGATCGTCTGCTCCTCCGTCTGCTCGGGCAGCTCGAACGGCAGGACCGCCTTCACGTGCTCGAGGTCGTAGCCCGTGTCGAACAAGAACAGCCCGTCGTCGTGCTCGATCAGGACGCTGTAGACGGGGAAGCGGACCGGGTTGCCCGCGCCGAGGTTCCAGGTGATGTGCGACTGGTCTATCACCAGCGTGCCGCTGTCGAGCAGGTAGACCTTGGTGGCCATCTCAGCTCAGCGCCTTCCGCACCGCCACGAGGGCCGCGGCGCGCTCCTTCTGGAGCTCGGCCGCGCGCCCGGCGTCGTAGTCGAACAGGCCACCGCCGGTCTTAATCCCGAGCTTGCCCTGGTCGACGCGCTCGGTGATCGTGCTGGACACGCCCTTCTCGTTCGAGAGGTCCGGGTTCAGGTAGCTCGCGACCGCGTTGTAGATGTCGAGCCCGGCCATGTCGAGCAGCGCCATGGGGGGGACGACGGCGAGCTTGTAGCCGATGCCCCACTTGACGTTGAGGTCGAGCTCCTCGGCGTCGACGACGCCCTCGTCCACCAGGGCGAGGCACTCGCGCATGATCGCGTACAGCACGCGGTTCTCGACGAAGCCCGGCACCTCCTTCTTGAGCGTGCACGGGAAGTAGCCGATCTGCCGGACCAGCTCCTGGGTCGCGGCGGTGACCTCCTTGGAGGTCCGCTCGCCCGGGATGATCTCGATCATCGGGATCAGGTGCGGCGGGTTCGACCAGTGCGTCCCGATCGCCCGCTCGGGGTGCTCCAAGTTCTCCGCGATCTTCGTGATCGGGATGCCGGAGGTGTTCGACGCGAGGATCGTCTCGGGCGAGACATGGCGCTCGAAGTCAGCGAACACCTGCTGCTTCAGCTCGAGCTTCTCCGGCACGGCCTCGACGACCATGTCTACGCCGTCGAGTGCCGCTGCGAGGTCGGACTCGAAGCGGAGCTCCGCGCCGCCCGAGCCGTTCCCTTCACCTCCAAGCCGGTCGAGCACGGAGCGCGCGAGGTCCACGCCGGGGCGCGCCTTCTCGAGCTGCTCCTCGCTCACGTCGTACAGGACGACCTCGACGCCGGCGCGCTCCAGCACGGCTCCCATCCCCGGTCCCATCGTGCCGGTCCCGATGACGGCGGCCTTCTTAACAACGGTCATTGACCCTCCTCGTCTCTTTCGATCTCTCGCATGCGTCGCCAGACGCGCTCGGGTGTGAGTGGAAGCTCGCGAACCGGGACGCCGGCGTCCGCCAGCGCGGTGACGATTGCCGCCGGCACCGCGGCCTGGGCGCCCTCGCCGCAGCCCTTCGCCCCGTACGGTCCGGGCCCGTCGGCGTTCTCGACGACCACGGTGTGCATCTCGTCGGGCAGGTCCTTCATGCGTGGCACGCGGTAGTCGAGCAGCGTGTCGTTCGCGAGCACGCCGTCCGTAAAGATCATCTCCTCGAAGAGCGCGTTGCCGAGGCCCTGGATGGCGCCGCCCTCGTCCTGGCGGTGCACGAGCTGCGGGTTGATCGCCTTGCCCACGTCGGCGCAGGTGGCGACCTTGCGCACGCGCACCTCGCCGGTGTCGCGCTCGACCTCGACCTCCGCGGCGGCCACGCATACCTCCCAGAAGACGGGGCCCTCGGCGTAGGAGCCCGTGCCCTTCTCAGGCCGCACCTCGCCGGCGCCGATGATCTCGCCGCCGGAGAAGCCGAAGCGCGCCTCCACGATGCTGGGGTAGTCGAGCTCGCGTCCGCCGTCCCGGACCGAGCCGTCGCTTACCACGAGGTCGCCCGGCTCCGTGCCGAGCACGGCGCTCGCGGTCTCGAGCAACTGGCGGCGCACGTCCGCGGCCGCGCGCTGCACGGCCAGCCCCGCGAGTGTGGTCGAGCGGCTGGCGCCGGTGGAGCGGTCGTAGGGGGTGAACGCCGTGTCCGCGCCCTGGACGACGACGCGCGCTGTGTCGATCGCGAGCTCCTGGGCCGCGATCTGCGCCATCACCGTGCGCGCGCCCTGACCGACCTCGGTGGTGCCCACGTTCACCTCGACCGCCCCGTCCGGGGCGAGCCGCACCGACGCGCGCGAGACGGGGTGCGCCCCCGCCGCAAGCAGGCCGACCGACACGCCGCGGCCCACGCCCTCCGGAGCCGGCTCGTCCCAGCCGATCGCCTCCGCGACCTTCTCGACGTCGCCCACGAGGTCGGCGTCGAGCGGCTTGCCGCCCGTGGGGCGGACGAGCTCGCCCGGGACGAGCAGGTTGCGCCGCCGGAGCTCGAGCGGGTCGATCCCCGCGCGGCGCGCCACCTCGTCCACCTGCGACTCGCCGATCCACTGGAGGTGGCACGCGCCGAAGGCGCGGTAGGAGCCGGCGGGGGAGGTGCAGGTGTACACGCAGTTGCCGTCCACGCGCACGGCCTGCCAGCGGTAGGGGCCCGGCGCGGCGTCGCCAGCGGTGGCGCAGACGCGCGGGCCGTTGTCGGCGTACGCACCCGTGTCGAGGTCGAAGCTCACCTCGCGCGACAGCAGCGTGCCGTCCGCCCGCGCCCGCGTGCGCATCCACGCTCGCATGCCGTGGCGGCGCGTCGTGACCATCGACTCCGCGACGCTGTTCTGGATCCGCACCGGCCGCCCCGCGTGGCGGGCGAGCGCGGCGGTGATCGGCTCCATCTTCGTGTACGACTTCGACCCGAATCCGCCGCCGAGGTAGGGGACGATCACGCGCACGGAGTTGAGCGCCACGCCGAACAGGTCGGCGATCTCCGCGCGGACGAGGAACGGGTGCTGGCAGGACGCCCACAGCGTCATCCCGTCGGCCCGGAAGTCGCACACCACCGTGTGCGTCTCCATCGCGTACTGGTACACGGCGGGGAAGGTGTACTCGCCCTCGACCTCGATGGCCGCCTCGGCGCCGGCGCCCTCCGCGCTGCCGGCGTCGAGCCGGTAGCGGTAGCAAACGTTTCCGGGCTCCTCCTCGAGCTGCCCGAGCCCGTGGAAGAGGCCCGCCTGGAGCGGCTCCTCGTGCAGGAGCACCGCGTCATCGGCAAGCGCGTCCTCGATCGTCGCGACGACCGGCAGCTCGTCGTATTCCACCACGATCGAGCGCAACGCCGCCTCGGCCTCGGGCTCCGTCTCGGCGGCCACCGCCGCGACGGGCTCACCGGCGAAGCGAACGCGGTCGAGCGCGAGCACGGGCCGGTCCTTCAGCGCGTGCCCGTAGTTGCCTATCCCGTGAAGGTCGGCGCCGGTCATGACGCACGCGACCCCGGGCATCGCCTCCGCCTCCGCCGTGTCGATCCGGAGGATGCGGGCGTGCGCCAGCTCGGAGCGGAGCACCTTGCCGTGCAGCATCCGCGGCACCTCGACGTCGCCCGCGAACGCCGCCTCGCCGCGCATCTTCACGCCGGCGTCGCGGCGGTCGACCGAGCGGCCGACCTCGGTGAAGAGCTGATCGACGGTCGCGCTCACGGGGCTCCCGCGATGTCGCGCGCCGCGGCCAGGATCGACTGGTAGCCGGTGCAGCGGCACACGTTCGAGTCGAGCGCATGGCGGATCTCCGCCTCGCTCCCGAGCTCGCCGCTGTCGCGCAGCGCCTTCAGCGTCAGGACGAACCCGCCCGTGCAGAAGCCGCACTGGAGCGCGGCGTGGCGTGTGAAGGCCTCCTGGAACTCGCCGAACTCCTCCTGCCGGGCGAAGCCCTCGATCGTGAGGACCTCGCGGCCCTCGGCCTCGCAGGCGAGCATGCAGCAGGCGCTCACCGGGAGGCCGTCCACGAGCACGGTGCAGGTGCCGCAGACCTGGACCTCGCAGGAGCGCTTCGGCCCCTTTAGCCCGAGCCGGTCGCGGAGGAAGTCGAGCAGCAGCTCCTGCGGCTCGACGACGGCCTCGACGCTCTCGCCGTTCACCTGGAGGAGCATCCGCTGCATCAGGAGTCCGCCTCGGGCATGTCGAAGTCGCGCCCGTCGCGCCGCAGCTCGCGCACCCACGCATCCCAGTACTCGGACAGGAACGCGTCCTGGTACTTCATCTCGTGCAGCGGCTCCACCGCCTCGTCGGCCACGTGGCGGAGCTCGCCGAGGCTGGCCGCGGTGGCCTGAAGATGGACGGCCCGCTCGAGCGTGAGCGCGGTGAGCACGGCCCACGGCACGTCCTTGCCCACGACCACCACGCCGTGGTTGCGCATCAGGAGCGCGGAGCGCTCGCCGAGCGCGTGTGCCACCACCTCACCCTGGTCGCGGCCCACGATCAGCTCCGGCACCTCGTCGAGCGAGGCGATGCCCTCCTTGAAGAGCACGGCGTCGTGGGAGATGAACGCGAGGTCGGCGTGCGCCGCGCCGAAGGCAGTGGCATGCAGCGGATGCCCATGGACCACGCAGCGGACGTCGGGCCGGGCGCGGTACACCTCGGTGTGGAGCACGGCCTCGAGGTGCATGTCGCTCGCGTTCTCGATGTCGCCGTTGATCGACGTGCGCAGCACGTCGCCCGGCGTGACCTCCGCGAGCGAGACGCCCTTGCGCTTGATCCACATCGCCTCAGGCTCGCTGTCGCGGGCGCTCACGTGCCCGAGCGTGAGGTCCTCGTATCCGTGCGCGGCCAGGATGCGGCAGGCCCACGCGACCTGCGTGGCGAGCGAGTCGGCGCTCACCGACGCTCCGTCGGCGGGTAGTCGGGGTGGGGGAAGCCGAAGACCATCACGACGTCCTCGTCGCCGTCGTTCACGACCGCGTGCCAGACACGGGCCGGGATGTGCAGCGCGTCCCCGGCGCCGAAGCGCACTTCCTCGCCGTCTAGGCGGAGGACGCCGCGGCCGGATGCCACGTACGCGAACTCCTCGGTCTCGTGGGACACGCTCCCGAGCTCCGTTCCGGGCCGGAACACCGAGTAGCCGAGCGACGCAGTGGCGCCGCTCGCGCGCTCGCCCGTGACAAGCATCCGGCTGAAGCTGCCGTTCGGCAGCTCGATGTCGGGCACGGTGTCGAGCGGGACGACCGAGACGGCGCTCACAGCGCCCACTCGCCGTCCTTGACGATGTACCGGCCGTTGTCGAGGATCTCGAGGCTCGCGTCGAGGATCACGCCGTCGAGGTGGAGCTTGCAGACGTTCTGGCCGCCCGGGTACGCGAGGTGGTTGTCCCCGAGCGCGAGGTGCGCCGTGCCCACACGCCCCTTCTCGGACGGGGTCCCGAACGGCGCGATGTCGCTCACGCCGAACGCGAACTCGCCGATCACCGTCGAGTTCTCCACCCCCTCGATCAGGTTGCGGAGCTTCTCGGCCTCCTCGCCGCCCTCGATCTTCACGGCCTTGCCGCCCTCGACGGTCCAGGTGATCTCGTTCTCCACCTGGCCGGGAAGGCCGATCCCGAGCATCACGCCGTCGACGACGACCGTGCCCTGGGTCTGGTCCTCGACCGCCGCGAACGCCACCTCGGACCACAGCGGCAGCGGCCCCATCATCTGGCCGCGACGCTTGATCGGGGTGATCTCGAGCGCGGGCCTGCCCTCGATGGTGATCGTCACGTCCGTGCCCTTGGCGGAGGTCATGCGCACCTTCGTGGCGCCCTCGAGCGCGGCCATCGCGTCGAGTGCCCGCTGCGTCGCGGCGTCGATCTGGTCGAGCGTCAGGCCCCACTCGCCCATCCCAGGCTCGACGGAGGCGATCTTCGCGTTGTTGGCGCATGACTCCTTGACGGCCGGCACGTGCGCGAAGCGGTTCGCCCACTCCAGGTTCGTGACGATGATGATCTCGTCCGAGTTCGTCATCGCGTTGTGGAGGTTCCGCGGCGGGATCATCGGGAAGAGCGTGTCGGCCAGGCCGCGACGCACCTGGATCTCGTTGTTCATCAGCACCGGCCAGGCGCCGCGGTCCACGGCGACCTCGGCCAGCATCCGCGCCTCCTCGACCCGCGAGTCGTCGTGGATGATCGTCACGACGTCGTCCTCCTCGACCGAGAAGCACGTGTCGATGATGAGCTCGGCCTCCTTGCGCAGGCCGTTCTCGTCCGCCATCAGCCTCACCCAACCCTTTCCGCGTCGAACTGCGGCAGTACCTCGCTCGCGAAGCGCTCGACCTGGGCGAACTGGTCGATCGCGCCGAAGCGACAGATGAAGTGGTCCACGCCCCGGTCGGCGAACTCCCGGATCCAGGCCGCGATGTCGTCCGGAGTCCCGACCGGCCCCCAGTTCGAGAGGTCCATCATCTGCGACAGCTCGCGGTAGTACTTCGAGATGTAGTCGCTGAAGGACGCCTGGGCCTCCTCCTTCGTGTCGCCGATGTTCATCGTGACCTGGTAGGAGACCGTGTAGTCGGAGAAGTCCGCGCCGTGGCGCTCCGCCGCCTCCTCGAGGTAGCCGATCTGCTCGGTGAGCTCCTCGGGATGCTCGGCCCGGCAGCACGTCATCCAGCCGTCGCCGAAGCGGATGATGCGGTCTGCGGCGCGCTCCATGATGCGGCGCGCCTTCTCCTGCCCGGGGTCCCCGACCAGCCTGGGGTTCGAGACGATCCACCGCGGCGGCGGCTGCTGGATCGGCGCGAGCGGCTCCATCTCGGTGCCGGAGCTGAACTCGACCTCGTCGTAGCTGAAGTACTTGCCCTTGAACGAGGTCTTCTTGTCCGTCCAGAGCTGGAGGACGATCTCGAGGATCTCCTCGAAGATCGTGGCGCGGTCCTTGTAGGGCAGGCCGACCGCTTCGAACTCGCGCCGCACGCCCTTCTCGGGATTGCCCATGCAGGCACCGAAGATCGTGCGACCGCCCGAGATGTGGTCGAGCGTCGCCCACTCGAGCGCCAGGTAGAGCGGGTTGCGCGTGGTCACGACGACGCACGCTGTGCCGAGCTTCACGTGCTTCGTCCGCTGCGACATGGCCGCCAGCAGCGTCATGGCCTCGTAGCGCGGCTTCGAGAACAGGCTGTCGCCCACCCAGACCGAGTCGAAGCCGCGCGCTTCGACGACCTCGGACAGGTCCAGCAGCGCCTGGAGGTCATAGTCCGGCGCGATCAGCGGCTCCCGGTTGTTGAGGTTGACTCCGAACTGGATGGGATCCCTCCTACTCATCGATGTCCGTCACGTCTTCGCGAAACAGTCCGGCTCCAGCCTCCGACTCGAGCACGCGCTGAGGCACCTCGATGTGCTCGGCGAGCAGCCTCGCCGCCCGCTCGGAGTCGCGCTCCTCGATCGCCGCGAGGATCGCGTGATGCTCGGCGACCGACTGCTGGAGGTTCCCGCGCAGCTCGAGCGAGCGCGGGAGGTAGGGGACCATCTGCCCCACGAGCATCCGGTGGACGTCGTGGAGCTTCCGGTTCCGCGACCCGCGCACGAGCGCCTCGTGGAAGCTGTTGTTGGTCTCGAAGAAGACGTGCACCTCGTTCGCGCGGGCGGCGCGGTCCATCAGCTCGCAGAGCTCGCGGAGGTGGGAGATCTCGGCATCGCTCATCAGCGGCACGGCGAGCCGGACGGCCAGCGTCTCGAGTGCCTCGCGCACCTGGTAGGCGTCGATGAACTCGTCGCGTGACAGCTGGGCGACGACGGCTCCGCGGCGCGGCGTGATCGTGACCAGGCCCTCGGAGGCGAGCCGGCCGAGCGCCTCGCGGAGCGGCCCGCGGCTCGTCCCGAACTCGCGGGCGAGCGCGACCTCGGACAGCTCCGTGCCCGGCTCGAGCCTGCCGGCGAGGATGTCCTCGCGGAGGCGGTCCCGAACCTGCTCCCACAGCGTTCGGTTGTCCAGGGGTCTTGCGGTCCCCGCTCCGGCCTCGGGCTGAAAGTTCATCGCGCCTTAGTCAACTGTGGGTTGTCAACAGTCGGCAGCGACCGTATCGTACGCCCCAGTGATCGACAAGGTCTCGCCTCCGGAGATCGTCGACCCGCACATGCACGTGGGCGACTTCCCGCTCTTCGACGTCGGCATGGACGCGGACGGGCTGGTGGAGCTGTTCGCGGAGTGGGGCTACGCGGCCGGCATCGTCTTCCATCCCGACAACGCGCTGGTGCGCGACCTCGTCGAGGGGATCCCGAACGCCTGGGCTCTGTACTGGGCGAATCCGCGCGTCGAGGGGTGTGCGGACGAGGCGCGCGAGTTCCTCGCGCACCCGAAGTTCCGGGGGGTGAAGATGCACCCACTACTCGACTCTTATCACCCGAACGATCCGATGGTGCATCCGGTCGCCCGGCTTCTGGTTGACCTGGACATGCCCGTCCTGATCCACTCCGGCCACCCCATCTTCACGCTTCCGTGGAGCATCGAGGAGCTGGTCGTCGAATTTCCCGAGCTCAAGGTCGTGCTGGGCCACATGGGCCACGGCAACATCGTGTACATCAACGCGGCGATCGACATTGCCGCGCGCAACCCGAACGTCTGGCTCGAGACCTCGGGCATGCCGATGCACACGAAAATCCGGACCGCGGTGGAGCGCGTGGGTGAGGACAAGGTCATGTACGGATCGGACGCGCCCTTCCACGACCCCGGTGTCGAGATCCGGAAGGTGGAGGCGAGTGGGCTGGGGATCGAGCAGCAGCGCAGGGTGCTGGGAACGAACGCCCGGCGGCTGTTCTGGGGAAGCGACGACGCGCCGGTTTCCGCGGGGCCCGTCGACACAGTCAAAGAGGAGGGACCAGATGGAGCGTAGGAGGCTGCACCCGGGGGCGCTCGCGCGACTCCTGCTGCCGGTGCTGATCGTCGTGCTCACGGCCTTCGTCGTCGCGGGTTGTGGCGACGACGACGACTCGAGCGGCAGCAGCGGCAACGGTGGTGGAACCGAGACCGAGGCGTCGAAGACCAAGGTCGCGAACTTCGCGATCGTGACGCCCGAGAAGGGAACGGACTACGGCTGGAACCAGCAGTCGATCGAGGCCGCGAAGAAGATCGCCGCCGATCGCGGCGTCGAGGTCGAGGTGGCGGACAACTCGGGCTACGAGGACGTGACGCCGATCCTGCGCGAGCTTTCGACCGGCGGCTCGAACTTCATCATCGCCCAGGCGAGCGGCTACAACACGGCGGCGCCTGACGTCTCGACCCAGACCGAGGTTCCGAGCCTGATCTGGGACAACCCCGAGGCTGCTCAGCCCGGGCTCGTGGCGAACGCCGAGGCCCAGGGACAGGGCGGCGGCTACCTGGCCGGCGTGCTGGCCGCGAACACGACGAAGTCGGGCACGGTCGGCATCGTCATCTCGGCTGACGACACGAACTGGAACCGCATGGCGGGCGGGTTCGTGAAGGGCGCGCAGTCGGTGAAGCCCGACATCAAGATCAGGCTTGCCCAGATCGGGCAGGCCGGCTACGCCGACACCGCCGGCGGCAAGCGCGTGACCGAGCAGGTCATCGCCGACGGCGCGGACGTCATCTTCGGAATGGGCGACGGCAGCTCGTTCGGGATGATCCAGGCCGTCGAGGGCGCGGACGGCGTGAAGTTCATCGACGTCATCGGCGATAAGACGACGATCGACAAGAAGGGAGTGCTGCTGTCCTCGGTGCTCTGGAACTTCGACGTCCTCTTCAACCAGGCGATCGATGACATCGACGCCGGCACGTTCGGCGAGAAGAACTACGCCCTCGACCTCGACAACAAGGGCATCTCGCTGCTCCAGACGGACCAGATCGACGACAAGGCCTGGGCGGAGGTGGAGAAGGCTCAGGAGGCGATCGTGGCCGGTGACGTGCAGGTGCCGGAGATGACCAAGAAGTCGCAGGTGGAGGACGCCATCGGCGGCTGACCCGGATAGACGCGGCTGACGGCTCGGGGACCCGCACGCTCCCCGAGCCGGCCGCAGTAGTAGAAGGACGGCACTTGCAGCAGAGCACCGACCACTGCCTCGTCGCGCTTCGAGGCATCACCAAGGCCTTCCCCGGCGTCGTCGCGAACGACGACATCGATCTCGACATCCACGCGGGCGAGGTTCACGCGCTGCTGGGCGAGAACGGGGCCGGCAAGTCGACCCTGATCAGCATCCTCGCCGGGATGTACCGGCCCGACGCGGGCGAGATCCGCTTCGAGGGCGAGCCGCGCGAGATCGACTCGCCGCGGACGGCGATCGAGCTCGGGGTCGGCACCGTCTACCAGCACCTGACGCTCGTGCCGACGCTCAGCGTGCTCGAGAACCTCATGCTCGGGATCGGGTCCCGCGGCGGCCGGCTCGACGTGGGGGCCGCCCGGGCGCGCTTCGACGAGCTGGCCAAGGTGCTGGGCGTGAGCTTCGGCGCCGACGGGATCGTCGGCGGGCTGGCGCTCGGGCAGCGCCAGCAGGTGGAGATCATGAAGGCGCTCTGGCGGCGCTCGCGCGTGCTCGTCCTAGACGAGCCCACGTCCATGCTCACTCCTCAGGACTACGACGAGCTGCGGCACTACCTCGAGCGGCTGAAGGCGGAGGGCCTCGCGATCGTGCTGATCACCCACAAGCTCCACGAGGCGATCGAGATGGGCGACCGCGTGTCCATCCTCCGCAACGGGCGCAAGGTGGGGTCCATCGACCCGGGCGACCTGCGCGGGCGAGGCGAGGAGGAGCTGCGCGGCGAGATCGTCCGCATGATGTTCGGAGACGAGACTCTCGAGGTGGAGTCGGCGGTCGAGATCTCAGGGGCCGAGGCTCCGCGCGAGTCCCGCGCTGGGGGCCCCGTGGTGCTGTCGGTCAGGGACGCCGAGCTCGAGGGCGAGCCCCAGGAGGTCGGCCTCCGCGGCGTCTCGCTCGAGCTGCGCGCCGGCGAGGTGACGGGCGTGGCGGGCGTGGACGGGAACGGCCAGCGCGAGCTCGCCGAGGTGATGGCGGGCCAGCGGCGCCCCGACAGCGGCGCCGTCATGCTCGGCGACGACGACGTGACGCGGCTGGGGGTGGCCGAGCGCCAGGGCCGCGGGCTGCGCTACGTGACCGACGACCGCATGGGCGAGGGCACGATCGCGGACTTCGACGTGGCGATGAACAGCGTGCTGAAGCGGATCGGCGAGTCGCCCTTCTGGTCGCGCGGGCGCGTGAACCAGGGCGAGATCGACCGCTACGCGAAGCAGCTCGTCGAGGACTACGACGTGCGCCCGCGCGACGTGAGCGCGCGGGTTGCGACGCTCTCGGGCGGCAACGTCCAGAAGCTCGTCCTTGCCCGCGAGCTCGCGTTCGCGCCGAAGGTCGTGATCTTCAACAAGCCCACTCACGGCCTCGACGTGCGCACGGCCGAGTTCGTGCGCACCAAGATCACGGAGCTCGCCAAGGAGGGCGTCGCCGCGCTCGTGATCTCGACCGAGATCGACGAGCTGATCGCCCTCTGTGACCGGATCGCGGTGATGTCGCGCGGCACGATCACGGGAGTGGTCGAGAACGAGACGGGCGCGGAGGAGCGCGTGGGAGAGCTGATGGTGTCGCGGTGAGGGCGCACGCCGCACGCGCGAGCGAGGCCGTGGTCGCCTCGCTCATCCCCGCGATCCTGGCGCTGGTGGCGACCGGCCTTCTGCTGGTGATCCTCGGCCGCGACCCGATCGAGTTCTACAGCGACATGCTGAACAGGGGCCTGCTCGAGTGGCCCGGCTTCCAGGAGAGCATCATCCGCATGGCGCCGCTGATGCTGATCGCGGCGGGCCTGATCATCGCGTTCCGGGCGAACCTCTGGAACCTCGGCGCCGACGGCCAGTTCCTGCTCGGCGCGGCGTTCGCGGCCGGCCTCGCGCCCGCGTTCGTCGACTCGATGGGGGCGACGCTCACGCTCATCGTCGTGATGGCCATCGCCGCCGCCGTGGGCGCGCTCTGGACCGTCGTGCCGGCGGTCCTCCGCGCCTGGTACGGAGTCAACGAGATCATCACGACGCTGATGATGTCGTTCATCGGCATCGCCGTCGCCAACGTGCTGGTGAAGGGGCCGTTCCGCACCGACACGGGCGGCGTCGCCCGGACCGACACCCTCCCGCTCGACGACCGGCTGCCGCTGCTGGGCGACACGCAGATCAACGCGGGGATCATCATCGCCCTGGTCGCGATCGTGGCAGTGCACCTGCTGATGACGCGGACCTCGCTCGGGCTGCGCCTGCGCGTGCTCGGCGCGAACCCGCGCGCCGCCGAGCACGCGGGGCTGCACTCGAAGCGGCTCATCGTCGGCGCCTTCATGGCGAGCGGCGGGCTGATCGCGCTCGGTGGCGCGGTGGAGATCCTCGGCATCTGGGGATCGTTCCGGGCGGACTTCAACCCGGCCTTCGGGCTGATCGTGATCCCGTTGGTTTTCCTCGCGCGCCTGAACGCGCTGGGCGCCGCATTCTTCGTCGCGGCGTTCTCGGTCATCCAGATCGGGGGTGAGTCGGCCGCGAGGAAGTCCGACGTCTCGAGCGACATCCTGCTTGCGCTGGTCGGCCTGATGCTCCTGTTCATGGCCGTGACCGAGTGGCTGCGCGCGCGACGCAGCGCGCGGCCGCGCTTCCTGACGCCCGGCCTTGCGGAGACGGTCGGCGCCGGCCCCGGGCCATCCGACGAGACGCGCCCGGTCCAGCCGGGAGTGAGCGCGGGCTAGGCGATGGAAGACCTGTTCACAGAGACGTTCCTCACGGCGCTCGTGGCCGGCGGCGTGCTCGCCGCGATGCCGCTCCTGTTCGCGAGCCTCGGCGAGACGATCTCGGAGCAGGCCGGTGTGCTGAACGTCGGGCTTGAGGGCATGATGCTCGCGGGCGCCTACGGCGGCTTCATTGTGGCGCTCGAGACGGGCTCAACCTGGCTCGGGCTGGGTGCGGGCATGTTGGTCGGCGGGGTCGTGTCGCTTCTGATGGTCCTCCTCTGTGTGCGCATGAAGCTCGACCAGATCGTGATCGGGATCGGGATCGTGCTGGTGGCAGAGGGGCTCACGAGCCTGCTGTTCGACGCGCGCTACGCCACGTCCCGGCCGCGGCTCGACGCCGCGTCCGAGTGGTCGGTCCCCGGGCTCAGCGAGCTGCCGGTGCTCGGCAAGAGCCTTTTCCAGCAGCACCCGGTGGTCTACGTCGGCGTCGGGCTCGTCATAGCCACGCACTACATGCTGCGGCGCACCTCGGTGGGGCTCAGCCTACGCGCGGCGGGGGAGAAGCCCGCCGCGCTCGACGCGGCCGGCGTGAACGTCGACCGGACGCGGACCTGGGCCACGATCGCGGCCGGCCTTGGCGCGGGGCTCGGCGGCGGCTACCTGTCGATCATCGCCGCGGGCACGTTCACACCCTTCATGACCCAGGGCCAGGGCTTCATCGCGATCGTGATCGCAATGCTCGCGCGCGGCACCGCCCCGTGGACGATCGTCGGCTCGCTCCTGTTCGGCATGTCGCTGTCGGTGGCCACCGCGCTCCAGCTCATAGGCATCTCGATCTCCACGGACTACGTGCAGATGCTTCCGTTCATCGCAGTGATCGTGGTTCTCGTACTGTTCGCGCGGCGCTCGTATCTGCCCTCGGCGCTTGCGCTGCCGTACGTCCGCGGGGAACGCTGAGGTGATCGAGGTCAGGAACGAGTTCAGCGTGCCGGCGGACCCCGGGACGGTGTACGACTACCTGCTCGCGCTCGAGCAGGTGGGGCAGTGCATTCCCGGCGCTCGGGTCGGCCCCGCCGGCGACGACGGCGCGTACCCGGCCGAGATCGTGGTGAAGCTCGGCCCGATGCGGTTCAACTATCGCGGCAGTGTGCGGCTCGAGGATCGCGTGGAGCCGGAGCGGAAGGCCACGCTGATGGCGGACGTGCGCGAGGCTCGCGGTCAGGGGTCGGCGAAGGCTCGGATGGAGATGAGCGTCGAGGGCGAGGACAATGGAGCTCGTGTGGTCACGCGCACGGAGGTCCAGATGACTGGCCGCGCGGCTTCGATGGGCCGCGGGGTCATCGACGACGTGGCGGCGCGGATGGTGGACGACATGGCGGCCTGCGTGACGCAGCGGCTCGGCTCGCAGCCACAGCCCGCGGCCGCCGCGGCGCCGCAACAGCCGCTCGGCGGGCTGCGCCTAATGCTGCGGGTGCTCTGGGGAAAGCTGTTCAAGAGGAGGAGATAGGCATGCGCGATCCAAGCTTCACACTCACCGCGGGCCCGACCGCGGCAACGCCGCGAACGCTCCAGGCTCTCGGCCAGCCGATCATCTTCGACTACGACCCCGTCTTCCTCGAGAAGTTCCGCCAGCTCGAGCGCAAGGTCGGGGAGCTGATGCGGAGCTCCGATGACATCGTCCTGATGCAAGGCGAGGCGGTGCTCGGCCTCGAGGCGGCCGCCCGCGCGCTCACCCGGCCCGGAATGAAGGCACTCAACCTGGTGTCGGGCGTCTACGCGGCATGGTTCGGTGATTGGCTGCGCGAGTACGGCGCCGAGGTCGTCGAGGTGCGCGTGCCTTACGACGAGGCGGTCGAGGCCGCCGATGTCCGCCAGGCGCTCGAGGACAACCCTGATGTCGAGCTCGTGGCAGTTGTGCAGTCGGAGACCCCGTCGGGGATCCACAACCCCGTCGGCGAGATCGCTCCGGCCGTGAACGACGCGGGCGCGCTGTTGCTCGTGGACGCCGTCTCGGCGCTCGGATGTGAGGAGGTGCTTGTCGACGAATGGGGCATTGACGTCTGCGTCGCCGGTCCCCAGAAGTGCCTCGCCGGACCTCCCGGCATGTCGCTGATGTCGATCTCGTCCGCGGCTTGGGAGGCGATGGAGCGCAACCCGAACGCGCCACGCGGCTCATTCCTGTCGCTACTCGACTGGAAGGAACGCTGGGTCGACACCGACAGGACGAAGTTCCTCTACACGCCGTCGGTTGTCGACGTGAACGGCGTCGACTCGGTGGTGGATCAGGTCCTCGACGAGGGTCTCGAGCAGTGCATCGCCCGCCACCAGGCCGCGGCGCGCGCAGTGCGCGCAGGCGTGCAGGCGATGGGGCTCGAGCTCTGGCCGCGGCGCGAGGAGTACGCCGCGGGTTGCGTCACCGCCATCCGCGTGCCGGAGGGCATCTCGCGCGCCGCCACGCTCGAGCACATTCGCGACCGCTACGGCGTGATGCTGTCCGGGGGCTACGGCGAGCTGGCGGACAAGCTCTTCCGCATCGGCCACATGGGCCCGGCGGCGGACTCGCTGAATCCGGTGGTGGCGGTCGCCGCGCTCGGCCGCGGGCTGAAGGACCTGGGCGCCGACGTGCACATCGGAGCCGGCGTTGAGGCCACGCTCGAGGCGATCGGCGAGGCCGCCGACAGGGCGGTTGCTCCCGCGTGACCACGCTTCCGCCGTTCGAGGTCCACAGGCCGGGTTCCGTCGAGGAGGCGAGCGAGCTGCTCGCGCAGTTCGGCGACGACGCGGTCGTCTACTCGGGCGGCACGGAGCTCCTGCTAGTGATGAAGCTCGGGTTCGCGGACTACCCGCATCTGGTGGACGTGAAGCGAATCGCCGAGCTGCGGGGCCTCGAGGTGTCGAACGGCATGCTCGAGGTGGGCGCCGCGGTGACGCACCGGGAGGTCGAGCGCTCGCCCGTCGTGCGCGAGCGCTGGCCAGCGCTCGCCTCGATGGAGCGCGGGGTCGGAAACCTGCGGGTTCGCAGCATGGGGACCTTCGGGGGGAACCTCTGCTTCGCCGACCCGCACTCCGATCCGGCCACGTTCCTGCTCGCCACGGGGGGGTCGCTGGTGTGCCGCGGAGCCGACGGCTCGCCGCGCGAACTGCCGGTGGAGGCCTTCGTGGAGGGCCCCTACCAGACGGCCCTGCAGCCCGGCGAGCTACTCACGGCCGTGCGGCTGCCCGAGCCGGGCGCGGGTGTGGGCATCGCGCACGAGAAGATGTCGCTGCACGAACGGCCCGCGGTCACGGTCACCTGCCTCGCGCGCGTGGAGGACGGCCAGGTGAACTCGGCGCGCGTGGCCGTGGGCTCGGTGGGCAACCGGCCGCAGAGGGCTCTGGACGCCGAGGCGGCGTTGGTGGGAGCGGCCGCAGACGGGCTCGACGGTCGGGTGGCGACCGCCGCCGAGGCCGCGGCGGAGGCGGCCGACCCGGTCGAGGACGCGAACGGCTCCATCGAGTACAAGCGCCAGCTCGTCCGGGTCCTGGTAGCCCGCTGCGCGCGCAGCGCGGTGGAGCGAGCGCGCGGCGCTTGACGGGCGAGGCTGCCCGGCTTGTCGCGGACCTCCTCGGGCTGAGCGCGCACGACGCGCCGAGCGGGGATCCGGCCGCGAGTGCCGGGGCCCTCGACTGGCTCGCGGCGCGGCTGGACGAGCTCGGGGCACGCGTCGTCCGCCACGAGAGCACGACCGGGGTCGTCCTGGACGGCCGCATCGGGCCGGACGGCGGCCCGCCGGTCCTGATCCTCTGTCACTACGACACGGTCTGGCCTGCCGGAACGGCGGCCGACCGCCCCGCTGGTCAGGACGGCGGTCTGATCCACGGCCCTGGCGTCTTCGACATGCGCGGCGGCATCGTCGCCGTGCTCGCGGCCGTGGGGCGGGCGGCGCCGCTCGAGCGTCCGGTGCAGATCCTGCTCACTCCGGACGAGGAGACCGGGAGCACGGGCTCGTCCGGGCTGATCACCGAGCGGGCGCGCGGCGCAGCGCTCGTGCTGGTGCCCGAGCCGCCGCTTCCGGGCGGCGCTCTCAAGACGTCGAGGAAGGGCTGGGCCAGCTACACGCTGAGGGTCGCCGGCCGCGCAGCGCACGCCGGCCTCGAGCCCGAGGCGGGCGCGAGCGCGGTCGACGAGCTGGTCGACCGGCTGCTGGACGTCCGGGCGCTCACCCAACCCCACCGGGGCACGACGATCAACGTCGGCGTGATCGGCGGCGGGTCCGCGCCGAACGTGGTCGCGGATTCGGCGTGGGCGGAGGTCGATGTCCGCGCAACGACGGTCGCGGAGCAGGAGCGAGTGCACGACGCGTTGGCCGGCCTCACCGCCGCGCGCGCACACACATCGGTCTCTCTTGACACCAGGGTCATGCGGCCGCCGATGGAGCGCACGCCAGCGATCGCCACGGCGTTCGCGCGCGCGCGGGAGATTGCCGCCGGTCTGGGCCTAGAGCTAGCCGAGGGTGCGGCGGGAGGTGCGAGCGACGGGAACCTGGTCGCCCCCCTCGGAGTCGCGCTGCTCGACGGCCTCGGGCCGGAGGGCGCTGGCGCTCACGCGCTCGATGAGCGCCTCCATGTCGACTCGCTGGTCGAGCGCGCCGCCCTGATCGCCAGACTGATCCAGCGCTGGTAATCGCGGAGCGGCACGGTAGGGCACGACCGGCGGTGGACGCTCACTGCTCGGTCCGGCGGCGAAAGAGTTCCCAGCCGTGTTCCCATGTTGTCAGCAACGTGTTCCCAGCGGCAAGGGCGACAGGGGTCCCTAGAGAGGTAGAAACCCCGCATTTGCGGGACTTTCTCATGCGCCCAGGGAGATTCGAACTCCCACGGTCCAAACGGACCACAAGGCCCGCAACCTCGCGCATTCCCCGTCTGCCCATGGTGATTGAGCGCGGCCGCTGCTGCAGCGCATTGGGCTGGGGGCCGAAAGGTCGCTGGTTCAAATCCAGTCGCCCCGACTTAGGAAACGCGCAGGCGAGGCAGCCGGCGCCTGTCAGGAGGCGAGCGCGCCGACCTCGGGGTCTCCGAGCACCAATCCGGCCCTCTTGAAGCACGAACAGGAGCGACCCGAGGCGCGGCAGAACCGCGTCGCCGACAAGATCACCGCCTTCTCGGGCTCGATGCTGTTCGTCTACCTCCACATCATTTGGTTCGGGTGCTGGATCGGCTTCGGCGTCGAGGAATACCCGTTCGGCCTGCTGACGATGATCGTCTCGCTCGAGGCGATCTTCCTCTCGACCTTCGTGATGATCAGCCAGAACCGCGCCGACGCGAAGCGGCAGGTGATCGCCGACGAGCAGTGGAAGACCGTCCAGGACGAGGACCACAGAACAAGGAGCTGCTCGACCTGTCCAGACAGATCCTGGAGCTGACCAAGGAGGTCCGGGCGCTGGCCCGCACCAACTGAGCGGAACCGCCTCACCAGCGATAGGCGCCTGTTTTCGAACGGCGCTCGGCCCGGGGATAGGTTGGATTGGACGCGGATCCGACGTAGGACGGTGCTGACGTACGACCTGGCCACGCCACGAAGCCCACGCTTGGCGATCGCGTCGTCGTTCTCGCATCGGAGAGCCGCGGCGTGATCGTTCACATGGATCCGCCCGCTCTCGGTGAGACCGAGCCGATCGCTCTGGTCCGGCGCGACGACCTGCCCGCGAACTTCGCGCCGGTCCCGTACGACCTGCACGAGCTGGCCGCTTGCAACCTGCGCGAAGCGGCGTGATCTCGCAGCCGGGGCGACGGCGCCCTAGCCGGCTATGAGCGGGAGGGCGGCGGACACGCACGTGCCGCCGCCGGCCGGGCTCTCGATCCCGAGGCGTCCTCCGAGGGCGGTTGCCCTGTCGCCCAGCCCCACCAGGCCGTGACCGCCCGGGTCGGCACCTCCGATGCCGTCGTCTTGAACCTCAAGGCGGAGCATCCCATCCTCCAGGAAGGCGGTGACGGCGGCGCGCTGAGCTTGGGAGTGCTTGACGACGTTCGTCAGGGCCTCGGCCGCGATGAAGTAGGCGCTCGCCTCGACCTTCGGCGGGAGCCGCTCCGCCGGGACGTCCACCTGAACCGGGAGGTCGAGCCGCGCCGCGAACGCGTTGAGGCCGGCGCGCAGGCCGCCGTGTGAGAGCACCGATGGAAGGATTCCGCTGGCCAGCTCACGCAGCTCTGCGTTGCTCCGCTCAGCGTGCCCGAGCGCCTCGTCGATCAGGGACTCGGCCTTCTCGTGGTCCTCTCGGAACGCCCGTTGGGCGAGCTTCAGCGTCACGATCGTGTGCACTAGCCGCTGCTGGGCGCCGTCGTGGAGGTCGCGCACCACGCGGCGGCGCGCGTCGTCGCTGGCGCTGAGCAGACGGGCCCGCGACGCGGTGAGCTGGTCGCGGCTGTCGGCGTTGGCGATGGCGGTGTCGAGTAGCTCGGCGAAGCGAGCCATCCGGTCCTCGGTGCCGGCTGGCGGCGACTTCTCACCCTTCCAGCTCGCCGTGACGATCCCCCAGAGCCGGCCGTCCACGACTATCGGTGCCCCGACGCTCACCTCCAGACCCGTGTCCCGGGCGAGCTCCGCAATCGGGCCGGGAACTCCCTCGTAGTTCTCCATCCGGGTCGGCCGCCCGGTGCGCCGGACCGTTGCCGTGACGCTCTCGCCCGCATGGCTCAACCGCGAGCCGACGGGTGTTCGCGCCACGTCCAGCCCTCGGTGGGCGAGCACGGCTATCTCGGCGCCGGGCTCGTAGCGGTTCAGTGCGACCTGGTCGGCGTCGAGCAGACCCTCCATCTCCCCGGCCACCGCGTCGAACACGGCAGTTGGCTCGGCCCCCTCGGCAACGAGCGTCGCCACACGCCGCAGCGCCGCCTGCTCGTCTGCGAGCCGCTCCACCTCGGCCTCGGCCTGGCGGCGCTCCGTCACGTCGCGTGCCACGGCATACATGAGCCTGTTCTCGACGTCTGGCGTCGTCGTCCAGTCGAGCACCTTGAGGGAGCCGTCCTTGCGGACGTACCGGTTCTCGAACGACAGCGTCGGCTTTCCATGGGCGATCGCGTCCGCCTCCGCCGCGGTGCTGTCCCGGTCGGCCGGATGGACGAGGTCGACATACGGGCGCGCGAGCAGCTCTTCCTCCGTGTAGCCGAGAATCTCCGAGGCGGCCGGGTTGACACGGGTGAATCGTCCGTCGAAGTCGGCAACCGCGATCAGATCCTGAGACATGCTGAAGATGCGGTCGAGCTCCGCCTGAGCCCTGCCGCGCCGCGCCGCATTCAGCCCTAGCGCACCGCCGAGAGCGGCCACCACGAGGCCGCCGGCAAGGATGAGCCAAGGCAGAACCGCCGCAGCACCCTGAACCGATTCCCGCGGCACGACGACGTCGAATCGCTGGCCTGCCGCAGTGAACGTCTTGCTGGCGGTTTCTGCGCGCTCACCGGTTTCCGTGGCTGCGCCGGCGCTCCTGATATGCACCGCCGGCTCGTCGGTAGCCGCCGCACGCAGACTCAGGTCCGATACGAAGACCGCCACGTAGCCCGGGCGCGGGACCTCCCCGACGAGACTCGGCGCCGGCGCGACCATGAAGAGTCCGCTCCTGCCGGTTCGCTGGCGGGCCACCGGGGTGGCGGCTACGCCATTAAGGCGGGTCGCACGAGTGAGGGCCGTGGCAATTCCAGGTGTGCCACTCAAATCGATGCCGGGCACGGCCATGGGAGGGAAGCCAGACACGAGCGTCGCCGGCAGATAGGAAGAGCGCGATCCGAGTGGCACCACCCCACGGCGCTCATCGGGCGTCACGATGGGCTGCCCGATACGCTGCTCGTAAGCCGCACGCCGTGAATCGGGAACCTGCTCGACCCATGCGGCGGCCGAGAAGCGCGGCGGGCCGAGCCATCTCAACGCGTTTCTCGCGAACTCGTCGCTCGTGACGCGGGTACCGCTGGCATCCAGCATGAACCGGCGCAGGCTCTCGGTAAGGGATGCGGCCTGGGCGATGCGGCCACGGATCTGCACCGCGGCGACCTCGGCGCGACGGTCGGAGTCGCGTCGCACATCGCGCTCGGCGAGCACCCGGGCGACGATGAAAGCCACAACGATCAGCCCCAGGCACAGCACGACACGTGTGATATGTCGCGGCCGTACGGCCAAACCTGAGAGGATGCGGGTGATTGTCCTCCGTGACGATACCCGCGGCAAGGCGCTGGCTCCATGACCGACGGCGCGCTACTGCTCGACGCGGGACGCCATGTTCTGGCAGTTCGCGAGCGATGACCGAGGAGAGCTGTTCGGTGCACCGGTCGGCGACGTCCTGGTACTCGGGAATGCCGACGTAGAAGACGCCGGGCAGACCCGGCGGCTTCGTCGTGCACAAGGATGTCGAACTGGTTCGAGTCCCTCCTCCGGCATCCTCGCAGTTGGCCGGTTCTGTCCTCAAGCAGGCATTTCGCGGAATCGCTTCGGCTGGTCCGACGCCGACGGACCCCACCGAACCCTCGGTCTCTGACAATCCTGTCCCCCGGCCGTCCCGGGGCGGCTATTCCGCGGTGTCAAGCTACGTCGGACGTCACTGACAACGTACGTGCGAACGTCCTACTGTCCGTACCAAGATGTTCATGTCGTACGCCGAGACGCTGATGGGGCTGCGCGGCTTCTCCGAGGAGGTGCGCCAGGTGCGGCCGGAAGGCCTCGCGCTTCGCCCTCGCCACCTCGGTCGGGGACGAGGTCGTCCGCCTCTCGCGCGTGATGTACATCGAGAACCGACCGACCGTCGAGTCGACCTCCCGGATCCCGGCCGCACTCGGCGTGGACATCGACGCACCGAGCTTGACGCAGCGATGGAGGTCACAGGAAGAGTGGGATGAGCGACACCGGGAACGTGAGGAGGTCGTCGGGCGGCGTCGACCGCCGGCGCTTCCTGCAGCGCGTCGGTCGTGGTGCACTCGGCGTCGGCATGCTCGGCGCGGTGCCGACGGTGTTCGGCGCATGCGGCGGGGGTGAGGCCCAGCCAACGGTCGAGACCGGCGCGAACGCGGTGGCCGACGTGTGGCTCGGCACGTCGATCCGCAGCCTCTCGAACCCGTACCACGCTCTGTGGAAGCAGGGCGGCGAGGACTTCGCGGCGTCGGTCGACGCCGCGGACCGCCTCCAGACCTTGCTCAGCGAAGGCGACAGCGCCAAGCAGCTGAGCGACATGCGCGCGCTCATCGCGCGCGCTGGGAACGGCAAGGTCGTCTTCAACGTCGACCCCAACGAGGCCAGGGACGCGCTGCCGATCGCGCGCCTGTGCGAGCGCTCGCGGTGCTATTTCGTCACCAGCTGGAACAAGGCCGACGACCTGCATCCCTGGGACTTCAAGTACTGGGTCTCGCACATGTCGGCCGACGACGTGGCGATGGGCAAGCAGGTGGGCGACGCCCTCGTGCAGTCGATGAACGGGCAGGGCAAGATCGGCGCCATCCTCGGCCTGCTCGGCAACACGTCCTCGCAGGGCCGCCTGCGCGGACTCAAGCAGGTCCTCGCCGACAACCCGGGGGTCGAGCTCGTCGAGCAGGACAACGCCGACTGGAAGCCGACGAAGGCGCAGAGCGTCGCCGAGTCGATGCTCGCCTCCCACCCCGACCTCAAAGGGATCTGGGCGGCGGACGACGGCATGGCCCTCGGCGCGCTCGAGGCGGTCAAGGCCAAGGGCCAGGCCGGGAAGATCGGTGTGGTCGGCATCGCCGGCGTCGAGGAGGCCGTGCGCGCGGTGCTCGCCGGCGACATGGTCGGCACGGCCGGCATCGACGCCGTCGAGCAGGGCGGCCGTGGCCTAGCGATCGCCTGGCAGGCCAGGTCCGGGGAGCTCGACGTGGCCTTGCTGCCGCGCGAGCACCGCGAGTTCTACTTCGGCACCACGCTGCTCACGAAGGACAATGCGCAGCGGTTCCTGGACACCGTCATCGCCGCCAAGGGCGACCGCGACTGGAGCGACATCTGGGCGAATGTGACGGGGCAGATCCGCTACTGAT
>CAWDLE010000004.1:0-27223 GCA_963803085.1 uncultured Thermoleophilaceae bacterium
TCCGGTCTGGGTGGGTAGGTCGAAGGCCACCGAGAGACCCGTTTGGCCCTTGGCGAGGTTCCGCCGGTACAGCTCGTTTGACTCCTTCGCGGTGCTGTGGCCCGCGTAGGTGCGCATCACCCATGGGTGATCGCGCTCGGGCAGCCGATGCTCGCTCACCCCAGTGATTGTATGGTCCGGACCCCTGTGAGCCGCCCAATTGACGTGCTGCACCTAGGGCGCGACCGGGTGATATGCGCCTACGAGATCGACGGTGTGATCGTCGATCCGGGGCCGTCGTCCTCGGTGGAGACCCTGATCGAGCGCCTCGGCGCGACCGAGCCGCGCGCGCTGCTCCTCACGCACATCCACCTCGACCACGCGGGGGCGACCGGCGTGCTCTGCCGCCGCTATCCCAACCTGAAGGTCTACGTGCACGAGCTGGGTGCCCCGCATCTCGTGGACCCGTCGAAGCTCCTGAGGAGCGCAGGCCGGCTCTACGGTGATGACATGTGGGAGCTCTGGGGAGAGGTTTCGCCGGTGCCCGAGGAGCGCATCACCACCCTGAAGGGCGGCGAGACCGTGGAGGGCTTCCGCGTGGCCTACACGCCCGGGCACGCGTCGCACCACGTCTCCTACCTCCACGAGGAGACCCACGAGGCCTTCGTGGGCGACGTGGCCGGAGTCCGCATCCCGCCCTACGACCACACGATCGCGCCCACACCGCCTCCGGACATCGACGTGGAGCTGTGGCTCGATTCCCTCCACACGCTCGCGTGCTGGAACGCGCAGTCGCTGGGGCTCACGCACTTCGGGCAGGTCACCGACGTGACCGAGCACCTGCACCGAATGCGCTCCGCGCTGGTTGCGTCCGCCGACCGCGCCCGGCTCCGCGGCGAGGAGCGCTTCATCGCCCAGCTCGAGGAGGAGATCGGGGACGCCACCGATCCGGCCACGATGGAGGCCTTCGAGCAGGCCGCGCCGCCGGACCAGCTGTACATGGGCCTCGAGCGCTACTGGCGCAAGCGAGCCGAATGAGTCAGACCGTCGAGCTGCCGCGCGTGGGCGGGCCCGGCAGCGGCCTCGAGGACAACTGGCGGGTGATCGTCCTGAACGACAACCACAACACCTTCGAGGGCGTGGCCTTCGCGCTCTCGTCCACGCTGCCGGGCGTGAGCTACGACGCCGGCATGTCGCTTGCGAACACGATCCACAGCAAGGGGCGGGCGATCGTCTGGACCGGCGCGCGTGAGCCCGCCGAGCACTACTGGGAGCAGCTGAAGGACGCCGGGCTCACGATGGCGCCGCTTGAGCAGGGCTGACCGTCTCGCCGGCACCGAGGACTTCCCAGAACGTCGGCAGGATCGGCACCTGGTAGCAGCCCGAGAGCTCGATCCGGAGCTCGGCCAGCCGCTCCGAATACCAGTAGCGCTCGAAGTGCGCCTTCGAGGGGAACAGGGCCGTCTGCCTGAAGTCGAGGCGGCCGTCGAGCGCGCGCGTGAACGACCACTCCGTCGCCCCGAAGTCGAGCGCGGCCTCGGCGGCGGGGAGCCAGCCCTCGGCGAACTTGTCGCCGCGGAACGGGTTGATCGGCCAGCGAATCTCAACCTGGATCATGCGCCCACCTCCGCGCGGATCGCGCCCGCGCCGTCCGCGGTCTTGCCCTGGCCCTCCTCATCGGCCCCAACGAGGATCGAGATCTTGCCGAGGTGCTTGTTCTCCAGCATCAGCTGGTGTGCCTCCGGGACGCCGTCGAAGCCGAGCGTCCGCCACAGAACCGGGCGGATCTGGCCCGACTCGATCAGCTCGTTCGCCTTGTTGCACTCGTATGCGTTGGCGAAGTGGGAGCCGAGAATCTCCTTCTGCCGCATCCACAGGTAGCGAACGTCGAAGTCGAGGTTGAACCCAGTCGTGCCCGCGCAGATCACGACCTTGCCGAACGGCTTGACGATGAACACCGAGGTGGGGAAGGTGGCCTTGCCGACGTGCTCGAAGACGATGTCGGGCGCGTCGCCGAGGATCTCCTTCGCTCGCTTCGAGAACTCGCGCGAGACCTTGAAGCGCGCCTTCTCCTCGTCGGCCGTCTCGTCGCCGGTGCGCATCATCCCCTTGAACTCGTTGCGGTCGATGTAGTCCACCGCGCCGAGTTGCTTCACGAGCTCTCCCTTGTCGGAGCTCGAGACCACGCCGACAGCGTGGGCGCCGGCCAGCGCGCAGATCTGCGTCGCGAACACGCCGAGCCCGCCGGCGGCGCCCCAGATCAGCACGCGGTCGCCCGCCTGGATGTTGCAACGGGTGATCAGCATGCGGAAGGCCGTGAAGTAGACGAGCCCGTACGAGGACGCCTCGTCCCAGCTGAGGCCCTGCGGCTTCGGCAGCAGCTGCTGCGCCTGAACCTTGGTGAACTGGGCGAAGGAGCCCCAGGTGGTCTCGTAGCCCCAGATCTTCTGGCTCGGCGCGGCCAGCGGATCCAGGCCGTGAACCTCGGGGTCCTCGTACGAGGCCATGTTGCAGTGGATGACCACCTCGTCGCCGGGCTTCCAGCGCGTGACACCCTCCCCGACCTTCCAGACGACGCCGGACGCGTCCGAGCCGCCGATGTGGTGGCCGTACTCGGGGTGGTCGCCGTAGCGCCAGACCCCCACGGGCTTGCCGAGCGCGGCCCAGACGTTGTTGTAGTTCACGCCGGCGGCCATCACCCGCACGATCACCTCGAAGGCGCCCGGCTCCGGCACCTCGATCTCCTCGAGCTGGAAGGCGTCCTTCGGCTCGCCCTCGCGCTCCTCGCGGATCACCCAGGCGGCCATCGTCGCCGGCAGCTCGCCCGGCTCGACGTCCAGCTCCGACACCTTTGTCACGTCCACGGCCATGCGGGCCGGGAGATTACCGAGCGACCGGAACAGCCTCCGCCACGCCGACCTCCGCCTGCGCGGGAGCGTGATGCGGCTGCGACTCCTTGGTGCCGATCAGCGTGAGCGCGATCACCACGCCTGCCGCCGCAACGCTGGCCGAGAGCCACATGCCGCTCGAGAGCGCATGGATGAAGGCGTTGTGCGCAGCATCGGCGGCGACGGGGGGCAGGCCGCCTCCGTCGGAGGCCGTCCCGAGGCCCTCGACCAGGTGCTCCTGCTGGGCGGCGCTCACGCCGCTGCCGGCCAGCGCGTCCGCGATGTCGCCGCGGGCGATGTGCTGGAAGAGCGCGCCGAGTGCCGCGACGCCGAACGTGCCGCCGACCATGCGGCTCATCGAGAGGATCCCGGAGCCGACCCCGGCCTTCTGCGCCGGCACGGCGTTCATCGCCGCGGTGGACATGGGAGACATCACGAGCGCCATGCCGATGCCCATGATCACGAAGGCGGGCAGCAGTAGGCCATAGCCCGTGTGGAGGTCGATGCGCGTCTGGAGGAACAGCGCGATCGTGGTGAGCGTGAGCCCAGCCACCATCGGTGGGCGCGGGCCGATCCGGTCGGCCAGGCGCCCGGCCAGCGGCGCGATCAGCACGATCATCAGGGTGGAGGGAAGGAAGCGGACGCCCGCCTCGATCGCGGAGTAGCCCAGGATGTTCTGCATGTAGAGCGCGGTGAAGAAGAACATCGCCAGCATCGCGAACGAGACGATGAAGCCGACCATGTTCGCGCCGAGGAAGGTCCGCGAGCGGAACAGCGAGAAGTCGACCATCGGCTCGCGGACGCGCGGCTCGATGAACAGGAAGCTCACGAGGCCGACCGCCGCGGTGATGAGCAGGCCGATCAGCTCAGGCGAGCCCCAGCCCCACGAGTTGCCCTCGATGAGCGCGAGGACGAGGGCGGTGAGCCCGAACGAGAGGGTCACGATGCCGGGCCAGTCGATGGAGTGCTCGGTGCTCTCGTCGCGCGACTCGTGCGCCGCGAACAGGGTCACGGCCACGGCGCCGACGGCCACCGGCAGATTCAGGAAGAAGATCGCTCGCCAGGACACGTACTGGGTCAGAGCACCGCCCACAACCGGCCCGATCGCCAGCGCGAGCGCGGACACGCCGGCCCACGTCCCGATGGCCTTGCCGCGCTCGTGCGGCGGGAAGGTCACGGTGATGATCGAGAGCGTGGCCGGCATCATGAACGCGGCGCCGACGCCCTGGATGGCGCGGCCGGCGATCAGCCAGCCCTGGTCGGGCGCGAGCCCGATCGCCGCGCTTGACACGGCGAACACGACGACGCCGAATAGGAACATCCGCCGGCGGCCCAGGATGTCCCCGAGCCGCCCGCCGGTCACCAGCAGGACGGCGAAGGTCAGCGTGTAGATGTTGACCGTCCACTCGAGCGCCGGAAGTGACGCGCCCAGCTCCTTCTGGATCGAGGGCAGCGCGACGTTCACGACCGTGTTGTCGAGCATGATCATGAAGAGGGCGAAGCACATCGCGGCCAGCGTCCACCAGCGGCGGTTGCCCTCGTTGAGGCGTATGCGGCGGGTCATCGGCCCAGCCCCTCGACGATCGGCTCGAGCGCGGCTCCGAGCGCGTCGCGCTGGTTCGGCTCGAGCTCCTCGACGAAGCGCTCGACGCCCGCCACGCGCACCCGGACCACGCGCTCGTAGATGGCGCGGCCGCGAGCGCTCACGCTGACGAGCTTGGAGCGGCGGTCGCTCGGGTCCTCCTGGCGCTTGACCGCCCCGCGCTGAACGAGGCCGTCCACGGCGCGGCTCACCGCGGGGAGTGAGAGCCCGAGCTCCTCCGAGAGAGCGCCGAGCGACAGGGGAGCCTCGGCGTTCGAGAGCACGCCGATGCACTTCAGCTGAGAGAAGGAGATGCCGGCGTCCTGAAGCTCTGCGAAAAACTCGCGGTTGGTGGAGGCGAGCAGATGCTTCAGGAGCAGGCCGAGGTCGCGGCCGACGGTCGTCTTGATGATTGCTTGCACGCATGCAAGTAAAGCAGACGCGCGACCGAGATCGCGGTACGGTCATCGCATGACCGAATCCGAGGCACGCGATCTCTGCGCACAGCTTGCGCGCGAGCATCCCGAGCGCGCGGAGAACCAGTGGTTCGCGCGCGAGGAAGACGACGGGTGGACGGTGGTGAAGGTTCCGCTGCCGCCGGCCCTGAGGCGCCAGTCGATGACTCCGACCACCAAGGGCTGATGCGCGCCACGCTGTTCGGCATTCCGTCCTCGCACCCGACGCTTGCCGGGCAGCTGATGCTCGAGCACAAGGGGGTGGAGTACCGCCGCATAGACCTCGTCGCGGGCGCGCACCGCACGATCCTGAGGGCGCTCGGGTTCACGGGGAAGACGGTTCCGGCGATCAAGGTCGACGGGGCGAAGGTCCAGGGCACCACGCAGATCGCCCTTGCGCTCGACGCTCTGATCCCCGAGAAGCCGCTGTTCCCGCGCGACCCGGACCGGCGCCGCGAGGTCGAGGAGGCCGAGGCCTGGGGCAACGAGGTGCTCCAGCCGGTCCCGCGCCGGCTCGTGTGGAATGGGCTGGGTCATGACCGGTCGGAGCTGGCGACCTACCTCGAGGGCGCCAGGCTCGGGATCCCGGTCCCAGTCGCGGCCCGCGTGGCCCCGCCGATCGCGATGCTGGCACGCCGCCTGAACAATGCGACCGACGAGAACGTGAGGCGCGACCTGGCCGCGCTGCCGGGCATGATCGACCGCGTCGACGAGCTGATCGCGCGCGGCGTGATCGGCGGCGCCGAGCGCAACGCCGCCGACTACCAGATCGCCACGAGCATCAGCTTCCTCCTGACGATGGACGACCTGCGCCCGATGATCGAGGGTCGGTCCGCCGAGCGGCTCGCGCGCGACATCGTGCAGCACCAGCCGGGCCACCTGCCGCACGTGTTCGCGGTCTGACGCACGATCGCCACCGTTCCGTCGGACCCTGGGCGTACGCTCGTCAGTCCACATGGAAGCAGCCACCCCACTCAGGCAGCCGCACGTCCGCGTACTCGGCGATGTCGTAGCGATCGACGGCCTCGTCATCGACGACGAGGCCGCTGTTCGCGTCGTTCGCGAGCGCGAGCAGAACGGCGCCGATCCGGCGAAGACGGTGCGCGACGCGGTCGAGATCGGCACGCGCGTGCTCGACCGCGAGCAGGCAGGCGCGAACGCGGAGTTCGTGAAGACGGAGTTCGAGAAGGCGGCCACCGACCTCAATTCCCAGTTCACCACCCGCGCGCGGGAGGTGGCCGAATACTTCAACGAGCGCGTGGAGCAGGTGTTCGGCCCCGAGAACGGCCACCTCTCACGCGAGCTCGAGAAGCTGTTCTCGGACGGCAGCACGGCGTCCGTTCAGAACCGCGTCCGCGAGCTGGTGCAGGAGACGATGACGCGCTCCCGCGAGGACCTCATGAAGCAGTTCTCCTCGGCGGACGGCGCCAACCCACTCGCCGATTTCAAGGCTGGGACCATTCGCGTCCTCAAGGCGGCTGAGGAGCGCCAGCACGAGACGCAGCAGCAGATGCTGCGTCAGATGGCCGAGCTCGAGAAGCAGCTGCAGGCGCTGCGCCTCGAGAAGGAGAAGCTCGAGGACGTCGAGGCCGAGCGCGAGCGCGGAACCGCGAAGGGACGGACCTTCGAGGAGGCGGTGGCCGAGGCGGTCGACGCGATCGCCCTCACGCAGGGTGATGTGGCCGAGGCGGTCGGCGACCAGAAGGAGGCCACCGGCAAGGTCGGCGATGTCGTGGTGGCGGTCGACGCCTGCAACGGCCCCGCGCGCGGCCGGATCGTGATCGAGGCCAAGGACAGCCGCCTTTCGAAGCCAAGGGCGCTCGAGGAGCTCGACCGCGCCATGGCCGAACGGAGCGCCGACTTCGCGGTGCTCGTCGTGCCGACGGACGAGGAGCTACCCGCAAAGCTGGAGCCGCTGCGCGAGTACAACGGCGACAAGATGGTCGTCGCGCTCGACCCCGACGCGGGGTCGCTTCCGCTCGAGTACGCCTACCGGATCGCGCGAGCGCGGGTGCTGATGAAGCGCTCGGACGCCGACGGCATCGACGCTCAGGCCGTGCGTGCCGCCGGCGAGCGCGCGCTCGCCGCCCTGAGCGACGAGCGCAAGATCAAGAACCAGCTCACCGGCGCGAAGACGGGGATCGACAAGGCGTACGCGCTGGTCGAGGAGATGTCCGCGCGCGTTCGGGCGCTGCTTCAGGAGATCGACGCACTTGTGCGGCCTGCGGACGAGGCCCCGGCGAATCCCGCCGTGGACCAGATGGAGCTCTAAGGCAGCAAGAGCTCGTTGTTCGAGTTCGCGCGCTCCTTGCCGATCTCGAGCACCGCCGGCCGGATTTCCTTGCGGACCGCCTTCTCGGAACCGGCGCGCACCTCATAGCTGCCCGGCTCGAGGGTCTTCTGGATCGTCGTGGTCTCGCCCGGCTGGACCGGTCCCTGCCGCTCCCTGATCGACTCACCTTCCAGGGTGATCGTGCGCACGCTCTCGGTCTGGTTCGCGATCGTGATCTGCACCGGTCCGGCGCCGATCTTCGCGGGCGAGACCGTGACCTTGTCGTCCTTGATCACGCCCGTGAGCGCGAGCCGCACCGGGGCGCGTGCCTCGTTCTTGAAGTCGTCTTCACCACAGCCGGCGATCAGTGCTGCCGCAACCGCCAGCCCGATGCAGGCTCGAACCCTCGTCCCCACAACAGCGCAACTTACCCGAACCAGACGGACCTGCGCGCCAGTACCAGGTCGTCGAGCTCCTCCTGAATCCGCAGTCTGATGCGCTCTGAGAGCCGGCCGACCAGCGCGATGTCGTCGGCGTCCTCCGGGTCGTACTGCGACAGGTCGATCGGCTCGAGGAAGCGAATCCGGAACTTCGCGGGCAGGTACATGAGTCCGGCGGCCGCTCCGAAATGCGGGAAGGCGTGGTTGATCGGGAAGTAGATGAGCCCGGTGAGGCGCTGGAGCAGCGGCACGTGGGCGAAGATCGGCATGGCCTCCTCGGCGCCGATCACCGCGGTCGGCACGATCGGCACCCCTGCGCGCATCGCGGTGCGCACGAAGCCGCCGCGGCCGAAGCGGCGCAGCCTGTAGCGCTGCCAGAACAGCTTGCGGCTGCCCTTCTGACCCTCGGGGAAGACGAGCACGAGCCGGCCCTCGTCGCCGAGCAGACGCTGCGCGTTCGCGGGATGGGCGCCCACCAGCCCGATCTTGTTGGCGAGCATGCCGACGCCCGGGTATCCCTTGAACCAGTCCTCACCCAGCATGTACAGCGGCCTCGGGCTCGGATGCTCGTGACGGATCGCCTGCATGATCATCGGTGCGTCGGGCGGCAGCGCGCCGGAGTGGTTCGACACGATCAGGGCGCCGCCGCTCGACGGCACGTTCTCCACGCCCTCCACCTCCACGCGGAACCAGTACCGGTAGTAGAAGTCGAGCAGCGGCTCCACCAGATCGAAGACCCGCTGCGAGCGGCCCCAGTCGTCGATCTCGCGCCCGGGCTCGGCCGCGGGCACGAGCTCACGCAGCTCGCGCAGGTCAAGTGGGGGCGGGGGCTCGCCCTCGCTCGGAAGGTCGAGCACACCGCTCTGAGCGTCGTAGCCGAGCAGCGGGCTCTCGCGAGAAAGGCCACTCCGGCTCGTGGGGGTCCGGCGCTCAGCCAAGCGAGAAGGGTACGTCAACCACCTCGGCCCCGGCGCCCAGCACCTCGACCGTGGCGCCCGGCTCCGCCTCGCGGCGGACGAGCGCGAGCGCGATCGGGCCGAGCCTGGGGGAGACGCACGTGGAGCCGACCTTGCCGACGACCCGCTCGCCGAGCAGGATCTCGCTGCCACGCTCGGCCGGCTCCGAGAGACGCAGGCCGCGCAGGTGGCGGTTCGGCTTGCCTCGGTAGTGCAGTCGAGCGACCGTCTCCTGCCCGACGTAGCAGCCCTTGGTGAAGCTCACCGCGCGCTCGTTGATGCCGGCTTCCTGCGGGATCGTGTCGGCGTCCATGTCGTAGCCGAGCCGTGGCCGGCCCGCCTCGATACGCACGCACTCAACCGCCTCCTCCGAGACGGGCTCGACCTCGAGCGTGGTGCCGGGCTCGCAGATCACGTCGACGCCGAGCAGTGTCGACACGTAGATCCCGTGCTCGCCCTCGACAAAGGCGTGCTCCTCTCCGGGCGGCGCCGCATCGAGTGGCTGGCGTGCCGCCGGGCCGACCAGGGACAGCAGCGCCCGCGAGGTGGTCACGTCCTCGTACTGGACGTCCCGACCGAGCGAGTAGGTCCGCAGCATGTGCTCTAGCACCGCGTGGCCGATGGTCTCGGTGTCGAGCCAGAACCAATCGTCGCCGCGGAGGACGCGGAGGTCCGTGCGCAGCTTGCCCTTGTGCGTGAGGACGGTGGCGTAGCACCCGCTGCCCGGCTCGAGCGCCTCGACGTCATTCGACACCTGGCCCTGGAGAAAATCCGCCGCCTCAGAGCCGCGCACGAGGAACTTCGCGCGGTCCGACCGGTCCAGCAGGCCGACCGATTCGGTCACGAGTTCGTAGTCGCTGGTGGCGATCACGTCACTAGTGTACTTTTAGGCAAGGCTAACTATGAAGTTCGGGCAAGGCAAACTTTCTCGGCGGCGTCTGCTGGGTGGCGCGGCGGCGGCGTCGGCGGCGCTGCCCGTGCTGCACGAGCTGGTCCCGCACAGGGGCCTGCATCACGCTCTGGAGGCGTCCGCGGCCGAGCACGCGCACGGTGCTATGGCAGGCGGCGGAGGGCACATGGGGGCGGCGCACGCCGGCGGCGTGGGCACCGTCGATCCGAGCGTGAACGGCTTCGACCCGCAGGCGATCCTGCGGGACTTCGACGAGGGGCGCGTGGTCGGCGGCGTCCGCGAGTGGGACCTGGTCGCCGAGGAGAAGGTGATCGAGGTGGCGCCGGGCGTGAAGTACGCGGCCTGGGCCTACAACGGGCGGGTGCCGGGGCCGACGCTCCGCGCCCGCGAGGGCGAACGGCTGCGCATCCGCTTCACGAACGGGTCGCACCATCCGCACACCGTGCATTTCCACGGCATCCACACGGCGGCTATGGACGGGGTGACGGGCATCGGCGCAGGCAATATCGCGCCCGGCAGATCCACCACCTACGAGTTCGACGCGGAGCCGTTCGGCCTGCACCTCTACCACTGCCACACGATGCCGCTCGCCGAGCACATCGCGAAGGGCCTCTACGGCGCGTTCATCATCGACCCGAAGCAGGGGCGCCCGCCGGCCGACGAGCTCGTGATGGTGATGAACGGGTTCGACACCAACTTCGACCGCTCGAACGAGATCTACGCCGTCAACACCGTCGCCTTCGAGTACATGCACCGGCCGGTCAAGGTCAAGCGCGGCGAACTCGTGCGGATCTACCTCGTGAACACCCTCGAGTTCGATCTCCTGAACTCGTTCCACGTCCACGCCAACTTCTTCGACTACTACCCGACCGGCACAAAGCTCGAGCCGCGCGACTTCACGGACACGGTGATCCAGGGCCAGGGCGAGCGCGGCATCCTCGAGCTGCGCTTTCCGCACCCCGGCAAGTACATGTTCCACGCACACGTGAGCGAGTTCGCAGAGCTCGGCTGGATGGGCTTTTTCGAAGTATCCGAGTGATGGAGCCGGCGAGCGCACAGGCGACCCGTCGGCCGGCCTGGCTCGTGGGCCTTGCTCCGCTGGCCGTGCTCGCGGTTGCGATCGGGCTGTTCGTGCTGCTCGACGCTCCGGGGCTTGACCGGATCGGCGTACCGCAGGAGAAGCTCGCGATCGAGCGCACCGTGCTGAAGCCGGACGAGATCCAGCTGCACGTGCGCAACGACGGCGCGGACCCCGTGAAGGTGCGGCAGGTGATCGTGAACGACGCGTTCGCGGCGTTCACCCAGTCGGATGACGACATCGGTCGGCTCGGCGGCTCGGAGATCGACGTGGACTACCCGTGGATCGAGGGCGAGAACTACGACGTCACCCTGCTCACCGACACGGGGGCCACGATCGACCACACGATCGAGGCCGCCGTCGAGACGCCGGACGCGGGTCTCGACTTCTACGGCCTGATGGCGTTGATCGGCGTCTACGTCGGCGTGATCCCGGTGGCGATAGGGATGCTCTGGCTGCCCTGGCTCCGCGGAGTTGACCGTCGCTGGATTGGCTTCCTGCTCGCGTTCACGGTGGGCCTGCTCGGCTTCCTCGGCGTGGAGGCCCTGCTCGAGGGCACCGAGATCGCCGGGACCGGTGCCGAGTCCTTCGGCGGCGCGGCGCTGGTGTGGCTGGGCGCGGCGGGCGCGTTCCTCGCGCTCGCCGGCGTGGATGCATGGCTGCGCGGGCGCCGGAGCGGCGGCGACGGCGACGGCGGGGCCGGGCGCGCGGCGGCCATCGGCTACCGCGCCGCGTTCCTCGTGGCGCTCGGGATCGGCCTGCACAACCTGGGGGAGGGCCTGGCGATCGGCTCGGCCTACGCCGTCGGGTCGCTGGCGCTCGGTGCCACGCTGGTGGTCGGCTTCGCGCTTCACAACACCACCGAGGGGCTGGCGATCGTCGCGCCGGTTGCGCAGGAGCGGCGGGCGAGCGTCCGCCGGCTTGCGCTGCTCGGGCTGCTCGCGGGCGCGCCCGCGGTGCTCGGCGCGTGGATCGGCGCGTCGGCCTACAACCCGAGCCTCGCCGCGCTCATGTTCGGCGTGGGGGCGGGAGCGATCGCGCAGGTGGTGGTCCAGATCGCGCCTGCCATCCGCGACCGCAGCGGCCGCCTGCTGCATCCGCTCGCGGTGGCCGGGCTTCTCACCGGCCTTGCAGTGATGTACGTGACCGGACTGATGGTGTCGCTCTGATGGCCGCCACGCGCGCCGAGGCCAGCGAGATCTCGAACGCCGTCCAGGACTACGCGAAGGCGATCTGGTCGATCGGCCAGCGGACCGATGCACCTGTGTCGACCTCCGCGATCGCCGAGCGCCTGGACGTGTCGCCAGCGTCCGCTTCGGCGATGGTCAAGCGGCTCGAGTCGCTCGGCCTGGTGTCCCGCGAGCCGTACCACGGCGTGCAGCTCACGCGCGCGGGCCAGCGCGTGGCGCTTGAGGTGCTGCGCCACCACCGGCTGCTGGAGCTCTACCTCGCCGAGGCGCTCGGCATGCCCTGGGACCGGGTGCACGAGGAGGCCGAGAAGCTCGAGCACGCGATCTCCCCTGAGCTGTCGGAGCTGATCGCGGCGAAGCTCGGGAACCCGACGCACGACCCTCACGGCGACCCGATCCCCACGCGCGACGGCGAGATCGACGAGGCGCCTACGCGATCGCTGGCCGACCTTCGCCCAGGCGAGCACGGCGTGTTCTCGCGAGTGTCGGACTCGAACCCCGAGATGCTGCGCTACCTGTCCGAGCGCGGCATCGCCCCGGGCGACGAGCTGGAGCTGGCCGGCCGTGAGCCCTTCGGCGGCCCGCTCACCGTCCGCGCGAACGGACGCGAGCACGCGCTTGGCGACCAGCTCGCGCGCGCAATGCGCATAGAGCGCGCGCAGTAACGTTCCGGGCGTGGCGCTCGCCGACGACTTCCAGGGAGTGATCGACTCGCTCCCGCCGGACTGGACCCAGCTGGAGATGGACCTCCGGATCGCCGACGAGGACCGCTACATCGATGCCGCCACGCTGCTGGTGCAGATCAACGCGATGCCCTACTCGGAGCACGACTGGCACTGGCGCCTGCGCTCTGCACACACGTTCGGCCACGCGGCCGCGCCCGAGACCGTGCGCGGGACGCTCGCGCTGCTCGACGTCGAGGGCATCGAGGGCGAGCTCGCGCTGCGCGAGGCTCGCTCGGGGCGCGTGGAGGTTGTCCAGATGTGGGGCCGCACCGAGTCTGTGCGCCAGGAGTTCAACCGCCGCCGCTCTCAGTGAACTGCGGATGGCGCGAGTAGCGCTGCTCTGCCCGGACCTGCTGTTCGGCTCGAAGCTCCAGGGCGCGCTTCGAGCGGCCGGCCATGAGCCCGTCGCGCCCGGCGACGACGCCGAGCTCCTGGTCGTGGACCTCACCGACGACGTCGACGCCCGCATCGAGGCATCGAAGAGCGCGGGCCTGCCGCGGCTGGCCTTCTACTCGCACGTCGAGCAGGACGTGCGCCAGCGCGCCGAGGCCGCCGGCTTCGAACGCGTCGTGCCGCGTTCGCGAATGGCGCGCGAGGCCGCGGCGCTCGTCGAATCGATGCTCTAAGGCAGCCGGAACACCTGCTCCACGTCCGGCGGCTCGCGCAGGATCCCGAAGCGAGCGTCGAAGCGCGCCCAGCCCTCGAGGGCGTCGCGGTCGAGGCGCAGCGGCGGCGTCAGCGCGGGCGCCACGGCCGCGAACTGGGCGCGGACCAGTGGCTCGTCAGCGCCCGACACGCGCACGAGCTCCTCGATTGTCGCGGCCCGATTGCGAAGGGCGGCGCGAGTTCCCTTTCTGAGCTCGGCGAGCATCGAGTCCACCAACTCAGAGCGCTCGTCCAGCGTCTCGCGCGTGACCGCGAGCACCAGCTCCGGGTAGCGCGGCGCCCCGTACTCGTCCACTCGGAACTCGCGGGTGTCGACGCCGCGCTCGCGCAGCGCCACGCCCTCGGCGTTCCAGAACGACACGACGGCATCGACGCGCCCGGCGATCAGGCTCGGCACGGCCGAGAAGCCGATCGTAACCCGGCGGACGCGCTCGAACTCGCCGCCGTCGTTCTCGACCACCGCACGCAGGACCGCCTCGTCCGACGGCAGCCCCGTCACGCCCACGCGGCGACCCTCGAGGTCGCGCGGGCGGCGCACCTCCGAGCCGCTCGCGATCACGGCCGCCAGCGGTCGCTGCACAAGCGCCCCGACGCCCACGATGTCGCTTCCGCGCTCGCGCGCGAGGCCCAGGTCATGGATGTCCACCACCGACATGTCCGCGCGGCCGGCGGCGAGCAGCTTCAGGGAGTCCGTGCTCGCGGACGGCACCCGTATGCGGAGGTTCTTCGGCCGCGTAGATGCCGGCATGCACGGGGTTCGGCTGGAAGTCGAGCGCCAGCGTCCCGCGCTCGCCGCCGCTGCTGCCGTCGTCTCCACCGCAGCCCGCAAGGCACGCGAGCAGCACGAACATGGAAAGGAATCTCTGCACGGCGGCGAACAGTAGGCCTGGAACGGCATGAATTTCTCTCCGGAGGTGACCGAAGTGCAGGACCGTGGACCCGCGGCCTATATCGCCGAGTTCTTCGGCACGCTGTTGCTCGTCTTCTTCATCACGTCCGTGGTCACGCTGTATGTGGCCGTTCCGACCAAGGTAAACCCGACTCCGTTCACCGACTTCTCCGTAATCGGGATCGTGCACGCCTTCCTGCTGTTCGGGCTGGTCCAGACGCTCGCGCTCATCTCAGGCGCGCACTTCAACCCCGCGGTCACGGCTGTGATGACCGTGGTGCGCCAGATCAAGCCCCCGGACGCGGCCGTCTACATCGTGGCGCAGTTCGCCGGCGGCGTGGCGGGCGCGCTGCTCACCAAGGCGCTTCTTCTGGACGAGGGCAGGTCTGTGGACTACGGGATCACTTCCGTGTCGGCGCGCATCAACGAGGCGATCCTGCCCGGCATGGTCGTCGAGGGGATCGGCACCTTCTTCCTGGTCTGGGTGATCCTCGGCGTGGCCGTGAACCCGCGCGCAACGAAGGAGTGGGCCGCGCTTGCGATCGGAGCCACGCTCGGCATGTTGGTGATGGTCCTCGCGCCTCTCACCGGGGCCGGCTTCAACCCCGCGCGCAGCTTCGGCCCCGCCATCGTGTCCGGCGAGTTCAACGGCGCCGCCGACTTCGTGCTGGTCTACGTCGTCGCCCCGGTGATCGGAGCCGTGATCTCCGGCTTCGCCTACCTGAATCTATTGCTCACGCCGGGGAAGAAGGGCGTAGGCGGCGCGGAGCCGGTCGGCTAGCAGACCAGGCCACGAACGCGACGATCGCGCTGCCGGCGAGGAAGTCGGTGAAGATCGTCGCGTACCAGAACGGCGGGATGTCGGGCGAGCCGTACACGAAGTGCAGCGGCGTGATCAGTCCCGTGAGCGAGTAGATCAGCAGGTGCACGTGCGCGTCGCGGTAGCGGCCCTGCACGTACAGCCTGTAGCCGTACAGGCCGATGGCGGTGAGGATGGGCCAGGACAGGACGATCAGCACCTGGATGACGGGTCCGCCGCCGGGGTAGCTGTCCATCTCCACGAAGTTGTGCGAGTAGTGGCTCGCGGTGGACAGGATGCTGAACGCAAGGATGCCTCGCAGCACGTTTCTTCGAGACGGTTGCATCACGTCGGTTCTACATCGGGTTGACGAGCCACATCTGGCTGTAGAAGAAGAACCAGATCGCCATTAACACGAGGGCCGTCGACGCGGAGACCGTCATCGCCACGTCGATGAGCGGGCGAGGCGCCCGGGCGCGACGGAGGCGGTTGCGCTCGTCGCTCGAGCTGACGAGCCAGGCCGAGCGGCGCCGCCCGCCGCCGTCTTCGGTGCCGCGGCTGCGCTCGTAGAGGTCGTTCACCCGGTAGAGCAGCCAGGCTGAGGCCGTCATGGCGAGCGGAATGCCGCCGAGGGTCGCGAACAGGAAGCCCTGCGCCGTGCTGGTCAGCTCACCCGCGAGCCACAGCCCTCCGAATGGGATTCCGATCCACAGGGCGGCGCTGCCAAGCACGACCGCGACGGCCAGCACCGCAGTCATGGCGTCCGCCAGGGAGCCGCGCTCTTCGTGTATCCGTGCCAGCACAGTGCAGCGCCTCGCCTATGCCCCCACCCAGCGAATACGGGCGCCGGCGAGGCTGGGTGTAGCTCGGCGGGGCGGCGTGGCCTCGATCGTCTCCTCCTCGGCTCCAAGTTCGCCTAGCCGCTGGAGCACCTCGGCGCGCTGCGCGTCGAGCTCGTGGAGGCGGACCACCAGGCCGTCGCGTACAGCCTCGAGGTCCTCTGTTGAGAGCAGGGCTGCGCGCCCTGGAGGCGATACCGCCCTGGAGTCGTCCGGACCGAGGGGCGGGGGTGGTAGACGGACGAGCGCCGCCTCCAGCGCTGCGATCTGGCGGTGCAGCTCCTGTCGGGTGGCCGCACCGCCGGCGGCGGTCTGCGCCGCGACGAACGTACCCCGGCCCTGCTCGCTGCTCACGCGCCCCTCGGACTCGAGCCGGGCGTAGACCGCGCGGACCGTGTTGACGTTCACGCCCGCGATGTCGGCAAGCTCCCGGACGCTTGGGAGTCGGTCCCCAGGGACGAGGGTGCCGTCCTCGACCGCCGTCCGGATGCGGCCGGCCAGCTGCGCACCCAGCGGGGTACGAGTCCCGCGGTCGACGCTGAGATCGAGCTCAACCTGCATGCGGGCATGGTAGCGCACTGTGTTGCGAAAGTGCCAGTACTGTGATAGCACACTTAGCCCAGTGGTCCGAGCCAGCGCTGATCGGGTGTTCCTGCCGGCCAAGAACCTGCTCGAGCAGGTCGGCGACATGATGATCCTGACCGGCAAGACGCTCGTGTCGGCCATCCGGGCGCCGTATCCGTACGGCACCGAGTTCGTGCAGCAGTTTCTGTTCATGCTGCGGCTCTGCTGGCTGCCGCTCACGATCTCCACAATCGCGTTCGGCTATGGCGCTCCGGGGCTTCAGGCGGGCAACTTCCTGGTCCTGTTTGGAGCGATAGACCGGCTCGGCGGCTTCTTCGTGCTCGCGTCGATCCGCGAGTTCGCACCCACCGTTACGGCCATCATCCTCGCCGGAGTGGGCGGCACCGCCATCACGGCCGACCTGGGCGCGCGCAAGATCCGCGAGGAGCTGGACGCCCTTCAGGTGCTCGGCGTCGACCCGATCAAAAACCTCGTCGTACCGCGCTTCCTCGCGCTGATGGTCGTGTGCGGCCTGTTCAACATCTACGCGCTGATCTTCGGAATTTTCGGCGGCGTCCTGGCCACACTCACCTTCGACGCGCCGCTCGGGCCGTTCTTTGCCACGCTGCTCAACAACGCCTCGACAACGGACCTCTGGGGATCGGTCGTTAAGACCACGTTGTTCGGCGCGATCATCGCGATCGTCGCCTGTTACAAGGGCATGACGGCCTCGGGCGGTGCCGAGGGCGTCGGGCGCGCGGTCAACCAGGGCGTCGTGGTCGCCTTCCTCGGCATCTTCGCGTTCAACTACGTCTTCACTCAGACGCTGCTGGCCACCCACCCCGAGGTCTCGGTCATCAAATGACGAACGCTCGCACGCGCCGCGTGCTCGCCGTCCCGAACGCGACCTGGGTCGTGTCGTTCGGGGAGCTGACGCAGTTCTGCGCGCGGGTGATGGGCGCCGTGTTCAACGGCAGGGTCTTCCACTTCTTCGGCGAGGCGCTGCGCCAGGCCGGCATCCTGATCCTCGGCTCCGCGCTGGTGATCTGGGGCCTCGCCTTCATCCTCGGCCTCCAGTGCGGGATCGAGGGCGCCTATTTCAGCCGCTCCACAGGAGCGCCCGCCTACGCCGGGGTGTTCAGCGCCTGGTGCGACCTGCGCGAGATCATGCCCTACGCCTTCGGCTACATGATGTCCGCGAAGGTGGGCACCGGCCTCGTGGCTGAGATCGGCGCGATGCGCATCTCCGACGAGATCGACGCGCTCGAGGTGATGGGCATCAACTCGCTCGTCTTCCTCTGCTCGACGCGCCTGCTGGCCGCCTGGATGGTGCTGCCGTTCATGTACATCGGCGCGATCGGGGCGGGGTTCTTCGCCAGCTACCTGGCGGTGGTGCAGCAGATCGGCGAGGTGTCGTCCGGCGGGTTCTTCCTGATCTTCTGGATGTTCCAGAACCCACCCGACCTCTTCTACAGCCTGATCAAGGGCATGGCGATGGCGACGGTGATCGTGCTGGTGGGGTGCTACTACGGATACACGGCCGCAGGGGGGCCGGTCGGGGTGGGAACAGCCACCGCGAAGTCGATGGTCCTCAACACCGTGATGGTGCACCTGGTCGGCATGGTCGGAACGCAGATCTTCTGGGGATCAAACCCGCGGGCTCCAATTGGTGGCTAGCACGCTCACTCAGCGCTTCGCCCCGCCCCGTCCCAGCACGAGCCCTGACGAGCGCGCCGCGCGCCGCACGCTGCTCGACCAGGTGCGGCGCTTGGAGGATGACGCGGTCGGCCTCTTCTGCTCGGCCTGGCCGCGCCAAGGGCTCGACATGCTCCCCGGCCGGGCGCCCAGGAGCGCGGGCCCGCGGCTGCTGACCATGGGCGAACTGGAAGAGCTGCGAGACGACCTCGTGGAGCATGTCCGTCGCGCCCGCGGGGCCCTCGATGAGCGCGGTCTCGCCGAGGAGCAGAAGCGCCGGCTCGTCGAGAAGATGCTGCTGGATCCGGAGAGCCACCGCTGGGTACACGTCTCGACCGAGGACATCGGCGAGCCGGGCTGCACCCACTGGCACGTACGCCCACGCTTCGGGCTACTCGGCATGTTGATGCGCTGGTGGCGAGTGGTGGTGTCTTCGGGCTGCCCGTAACGGGCTGGCTAGCGGAACAGGTCCTCGGCGGGCGGACGCCGCAGCGCCGCCGCGCCGGGTCCGTCCTCGTGCGTCACGTAGCGCTCGAGGCCGCGCACCATCACCACGGGCTCGAGCGAGTCCTTGGCGCGCGCGAGGTCGGCCGCTGCGGCCACGGCGTCCGCCACGGCGATCGACGTGACTCGCAGGTCGCGGCCGAACGCGTCGGGGCGCCCGATCCACTGGTCGAGGGAAACGAGTCCCGCCGCGCCGATCGCCACGTCCGTCTGCCCGAGCCTCCAAGCGCGGCCGAAGGAGTCGGCGATCACGAGCGCCGGCCGCACCCCGAGAGCCTCGGCGAGGCCCGACCGCAGGCGCGCCGCCGAGGCGTCCGGATCCTCTGGCAGCAGCACCAGTTCGCCTCCCTCGGCCGAGGCGTTCGACTGGTCGACGCCGGCGTTGGCGCACACGAAGCCGTGGTGCGTCACGCAGATCAGCGTCCCGTCCACCGCCCTCAGTAGCTCGGCCGACTCGTCGAGCACGGCCTGGACGAGGCGCGCGTCCTTGCGGTGCTCCTCGGCCAGCGCGAGGGCTCGCTCGCCGGGCTCGATCTCCTCCAGCCGTAGCACCTGTCCCTCGGCCTTCGAGACGACCTTGTGGGCGACCACCAGCACGTCTCCGTCCGCGAGGTCCTCGGGCGCGACCGCGGCGATCAGTCCCGCGAGGTCGTCGCCGGGCCGTATCGCCGGCAGCGGCGCGAGCGAGCTGACGCTGAGCGCGGTCAGGCCGAGGCCTGCGCCACGGGCGCGGTCCACGCCCCGGCGCGCTCGAGCTGGCGGAGCGCCCCGCGCGTGGAGGGCGCCTGGCCACGGCGGGTCTCGAGCGCCACGGCGAGCTCGGCGAGGTCGTCCGGTGTGTCCACGTCGAGGCTCAGGCCGGCCACGTCCTCGGCGCGATATGGCAGCTGCTCCGCCTCGGCTGCGGCAACGTGGCGCGCGAAGCTGCCCGGCCCGAACGCGGGCTCGATCGCATCCGGTGGCGAGAGCAAGAGCGCGTTCGTGCCGGTGCCGTGCCGGTCCGCGACGATCACGAGTTCCCCCGCGCCGTTCACGAGAGCGGCCACCTCGCGCGGCTGGAGCAGCGGCGTGTCGCCCGGCACGAGCAGCACGCGCTCGTACCCGTCCGCGAGCGCGTGGCGGATCCCGATCAGCGCGGCGTCCGACTGGCCGGACTGAGCGCTGTCGTGCAGCACGGTCACGCGCTTGCCGGCTGCGGCGGACTCGGCGGTTCGGTCGGCCGTCACCACGGCGATCTCGTCGAGTTCGGGCACGCGGCGGAGTGAGGTGAGCACGTCGCTGAACATCGCCTGGGCCAGCGCGTTGCGAGCGCCCCCGCCGAGCACGTCGGCAAGGCGCTGCTTCGCAGCCCCGAAGCTCTTCACCGGCAGGATGGCGATCGTACGTGCCGTGCCGCCAGCGTACAGCTTCAGTGCCCGAGGGAGCCGGCGAAGTCGAGCACCTCGCGCGCCAGCCGCGCCCGGTCCTCGGCGCTGTCCATGAGCGTGTCCGTGACGAGCGCCAGCGGCAGCCCGCCGCGGTCTCCGTCAAGCGCCTCGTCGGACACGATTCCGTCGAGCACGTCGGCATACGCGCGCGCCACGCCGGCGCCGCTCAGCTCGATGCCGGCCTGCTCGCAGAAGGCCTCCGTCGGTCCCTTCACCGATCTGCCCGCAACGAACGGGCTCACCGCCACCACCGCTGCCGGTGCCGCGTGCAGCGCCTCCCGCATTCCCGGCAGCGCGAGGATCGGCCCGACCGAGATCACGGGGTTGGACGGGCCGATCACGATCGCGTCGGCCTCGGCCACCGCCTGGAGCACCGCGTCGGAGGGCCGCGCCCGGTCGAGGCCGCGCAGCTCCACGCTCTCCACCGGCCCTTCGCCGCGCTCGAGGATCATGAACTCCTGGAAGGGCAGCGTCCGTCCGCCCGCGCCTACCCAGGTGGAGACCCTGTGGTCGCTCATCGGCAGCACACGTGTGGTCACTCCCATCGCGTCCACCACCCGCTGGTGCGCCTCGGTGAGGCTGCGGCCGGCGCGCAGGTGCTCGGTGCGCAGCAGACACATCGCCAGGTCGCGGTCACCGAGCCGGAACCAGTGCGGCTGCCCGGCGCGCTCGAGCGCCTCCATCACCTGCCAGGTGTCGTCCCTCAGGCCCCAGCCGCGCTCGTCGATCTCGTCGGCCAGCCAGTAGGTCACGAGGTCCGGGTCGGGGGACACGTGAACGCCGTAGATGTCCACGTCGTCCGCGGTGTTGGCCACGACGGTGAGCTGCTCGCAGGCGTCGGCCAGGCCGCGGGCCAGCTTCGCCCCGCCGCTTCCTCCCGACAGCACCACCACGGAATCCATTGCGAGTAGTCTGCCGAGCCGGCTCGATGCGACTCGCTGAACGAACAGCTCTGGTCACCGGAGGCGCGTCCGGGATCGGCGCCGCCACCTGCCGCAGGCTCGCCGCAGAGGGCGCCCGCGTGGCGGTCACGGACGTGAACCTGGACGGTGCCCGCTCCATCGCCGACGAGGTCGACGGCGCGGCTTTCGAGCTCGACGTGCGCTCGACCGAATCGGTGCGCGCGGCGGTCGCGGGCGCCGAGCGGGAGGTGGGGCCGGTGGACGTCCTCGTGAACAACGCCGGCTACGACGAGTGGGCCTGGTTCACGGACACCGACGAGGAGCTATGGCGGCGCGTGCTCGAGGTGAACCTCGTCGGCGTGATCGCGTGCACCCATGCGCTGCTGCCCGGGATGCAGGAGCGCCGCCGCGGCCGGATCGTGAACGTGTCGTCGGAGGCTGGCCGGGTCGGGTCGAGCGGCTCCGCCGTCTACTCGGCCGCGAAGGGGGGAGTGCTCGGCTTCACGAAAGCGATCGCGATCGAGAACGGCCGCTACGGGATCACCTCGAACGCCGTCGCGCCGGGGCCGATCGAGACACCACTACTGATGGCCGCGCCCGAGCAGCTTGGCGACGTCGGCCGCCGCATCGTCGACACCATGATCGGCTCGACGAACCTCCGCAGGCTCGGCCATCCGGACGAGGTGGCCGCCGCGATCGCATTCCTCGCCTCGGACGATGCGTCGTACGTGACCGGCCAGTCGCTCGGGGTGAGCGGCGGCCTTGCCAGAATCTAGGCGTGGCCGAACACGTCCGGATTCGCGAGGTCGGCCCGCGGGACGGCTTCCAGAACGAGCCCGAGGTCATCTCGACCGACGACAAGGTCCGGCTCGTGGAGATGCTCGCCCGGACGGGGGTCCCGCGGCTCGAGGTCACGAGCTTCGTGCGGGCCGACGTGATCCCGCAGCTCGCCGACGGCGCCGAGGTGCTGCGCCGCGCTGAGATTCCGGACGACGTGGCCGTGACGGTCCTCGTCCCGAACGAGCGCGGCCTCGACAACGCCCTCGAGCTGCGCGAGCACTTCGACGAGGTCAACCTCTTCCTCTCCGCCTCGGAGACCCACAACCAGAAGAACGTGAACCGCTCGATCGAGGAGTCGCTCTCGGGACTGGAGCGCGTCGTGGCGCGCGCGCGTGACGAGGGCCTCCGCTGCGAGGGCGTGATCTCGGTGGCCTTTGGGTGCCCGTACGAGGGCGAGGTGCCGCGCGAGCGCGTGTTGGAGATCGCGCGGCGGCTCGTGGCCGCCGGGTGTGAGGAGATTGCGTTTGGCGATACGACCGGGATGGCGAATCCTGTGCAGGTGGAGCGGTTCTTCGACGGGCTCGATCTTGGGGCTGAGTTGACCGGGCACTTCCACAACACGAGGGGTCAGGGGCTTGCGAATGTTGTTGGGGCGTTGAGGGCGGGTGTGCGGTCGTTTGAGAGCTCGTTTGGGGAGTTGGGAGGGTGTCCGGTCCCGCCGGGTGCCACCGGGAACATCGCGACCGAGGACCTCGTGTCGATGCTGCATGAAATGAATTTCGAGACTGGGGTCGAGTTGGAGCGGGTGATTGAGGCTGCGCGAGAGGTTGAAACTGTTCTAGGGCGCCCGCTCGGAAGCCACGTGCTCACGGCTGGCCCGGTCGAGTGGCAGCACGGCTAGCGCTCGCGGTCGCGACAGGCGCGGCGAGCGTCCTGCCGGGCTTCCTCGTGGGCGCCCTGGCGCTTCAGATCCGCTCCGACCTCGACGTGCGCGTGGAGGCGGTGGCCGCGGGGGTCTCGGTGTTCTTCCTGGCGGGAGCGGTCGCGGCGGGCTGGGGCGGCCGGCTTGCCGACCACGTGGGTGCCGTCCGTGCGATGCGCAGCTGCGTGCTGATCACCGCGGCGTGCCTGCTCGCGGGAGCGCTGGTGCCGGAGTCGCTCGCTGTGCTGCTGATTCTGCTCGCCGTGGCCGGCGTAGCCAATGCCGTCTGCCAGCCGGCGATCAATCTGTTCGTATCCGAGGAGATCGCGCCGGACCGGCAGGGACTCGGCTTCGGCATCAAGCAATCGGGCATCCCTGCCGCGATCCTCGTGAGCGGGCTCGCGCTCCCGGTTCTGGCGATCCCGCTCGGCTGGCGCGTCACGTTCGCGCTCTGCGCGCTCGGCCCGCTGGCGGTGTGGGTGGCGCTGCGCGGCGATCAGGCGGTCCACGTATCCAAGCGGCCGGCGTCACGGCGACCGTCTCGCGTGCTCGTGCTCACCGCGGTCGGAGCGGCGCTGGCCACCGCGGGCCCAAGCGCGCTCGGCGCGTATCTCGTCGCGTCGGCAGTGGACGTGGGGATCGGCGAGGGCACGGCCGGCCTGCTCGCGGCGGTGAGCAGCGGGCTGAGTCTCGCGGTGCGCGTGATGCTCGGCGCGCGGGCGGACCGGCGCGGTGACTATGGGCTCAGCACCGTGGTGGTCCTTCTCGCGGCGGGGTCAGTCGGCTTCGCGCTGATGGCCACGGACGCGGTCCCCTCGTTCGTTGCCGGGTCCGTGCTCGCATTCACGCTCGGGTGGGGCTGGCCTGGTCTGTTCAACCTCGCCGTCGTGGACAGCAACCGGGAGACCCCCGGAAGCGCCACCGGCGTGAGCCAGACGGGCATCTACGTCGGTGCGGGGGCCGGGCCGGCGGCGTTCGGCCTGCTCTATGCCCAGGCTGGCCATGAGGTCGCCTGGCTCGCGGTGGCCGCCATCACCCTGGTCGCCGCGGGTGTCATGTCGCTCGCCGCCCGCGCTGACGCCCGAATCCGCGCCATCTAGCCGGATTGGGGGGTTTGGCCTTTCTGGTCCGGGTATAACCCAAACTCAGCCGCCGGGGCCGGTTTTCGGCACATATGGGTTCCCCCGACCCTGCCCCGGCAATTAGCGATACGGGCCCGGACCACGGCATCCGGGCCCGTCGCATTTCTGGGGTCAGACCCCCAGAATTCGTTCCGGGGCTCAGACGCCCCTCTGGGTCTGACCCCTGCGTGGCTCAGGGTTCTAGGGGTCAGACCCCCAGAAACCGTTCCGGGGCTCAGACGCCTCTCTGGGTCTGACCCCCGTACGCGTACGCCGCGCTCAGCGCCCGGCGAAATCCGGGTCGCGCTTCTCGAAGAAGGCGCGTGCGCCCTCGGCGAAGTCCTCGGATGCCGCCAGCGTCTCCTGCGCCGCCACCTCCTGCTCGAGCGTCAGCGCGAGTGCCGGCTTCGCGGCCGCGTCCATCACGCGCTTCGCCAGGCCGACCGCGCGTGGAGCGCACGCCAGCAGCTCGTTCGCGAAGGCGTCGGTGGCCGCGGACAGCTCGTCCGCCGGGGCGATCCGGTTGGCGAATCCGATCCGGTGCGCCTCGCGCCCGTCGATGACCTTGCCGGTCATGATCAGCTCCTTGGCGTTGCCGAGGCCCACCACGGCCGGCAGCCGCGAGCAGCCACCCACGTCCGGGAGCAGCCCCACGCGCACCTCCATAATCCCGGCCACGGCGTCCTCGGCCATCGTCCGGAAGTCGCACGCGAGCGCGAGCTCGAACGCGCCGCCGAGCGCCGCCCCGTGGATCTGGCAGATGGTCGGCTTCGGCATCTCCTCGAGCAGGTTCCACCAGCTGAGGATCGGGCGCCGGAAGGCGCGCAGGTTCTCCGGGCTCTCGGACAGCTCGCGCAGGTCGTTCAGGTCCATCCCGGATGAGAACATCGCGCCCTCGCCGCGCACGATCACCACTCGAACCGAGTCGTCAGCCGCGGCGCCCTCGATCGCGCTGCCAAGCTCACGGATCGTGTCTCCATTCAGCGCGTTTCGCTTCTCGGGACGGTTGATCACGATGTGGCGGACGGCGCCGCGGTCTTCTGTCATTACGAGAGCCATGGTTTGAGCAGCGTATTGCAGCGGGAAGGAGCCCTGGCTGTGAGGACGAACGCCCCCCGCATGGAACCGCGCGACATCGCCGCGATCTTGATCGGCCTCCAGGTGGGGCTGGTCATCGGCCTACTCGCCGTGGGCACGACCCTGCTCGCGCCGCTCGGCGTGGGCCTCTTGGGCGCCGCCGCCGGCTTCGGCATTCGGCGCGCCCGGCTGGAGCTGATCCGGCGGGCACTGCGTTCGCAGCTTCGCGCGGCCCGCTAAGTTCCGCTCATGTCGGACCTGAAGGACGCGCTCGATCGCGCCCGCGGTGGCGGGCCGGAGCGACACCACGAGAAGTCGAAGGACCAGGGCAAGCTGCCGGTCCGTGAGCGCGTCGCGCGCCTCGTCGACGCGGACTCCTTCGTCGAGGACGCTCTGCTGGCGAACTGGGAACAGGACGGCTTCGGCGCGGACGGCGTGGTCACCGGCATGGCAACGGTCGGCGGCCGCCCGGTCGCCCTGATGGCCAACGACCCGACGGTGAAGGCCGGCTCGTGGGGACCCAAGACCGTCGAGAAGATCATCCGGATCCAGGAGCAGGCGCTCGAGCACCTGGTGCCGATGATCTACCTGGTCGACTCGGCCGGGGCCAGGATCACCGATCAGGTGCAGATGTTCCCTGGACGCCGCGGCGCCGGGCGCATCTTCCACACGGAGGTGAAGCTCTCCGGGGTGGTGCCGCAGGTGTGCGTGCTGTTCGGGCCGAGCGCTGCGGGCGGCGCCTACATCCCCGCCTTCTGCGACGTCGTGATCATGCGCGACGGCAACGCCTCCATGTACCTCGGCTCGCCGCGCATGGCGGAGATGGTGATCGGCGAGAAGGTGTCCTTGGAGGAGATGGGTGGGGCGCGCATGCACACCGGTGTGTCCGGGTGCGGTCACTTTTTGGTCAAGTCCGATGAGGAAGGGATTGACCTGGCAAAGGCCTATCTCGCGTACTTCCCCTCGAACTGGCGCGAAGGGCCGCCGATGGCCGCGCCGGCAGAGGCGGATGTGCCCTTCCCGGACATTCCGGCCGACGAGAACAAGCCCTTCGACATCCTCGAGCTGGTGGACGCGCTCGTGGACGCAGACTCGTTCCTCGAGGTCCAGAAGCGCTGGGCCAAGGAGCTCGTGGTGGGCTACGCCCGGCTCGACGGCCGGGTCATCGGCATCGTGGCGAACCAGCCCAAGCAGAGGGGCGGCGTCCTGTTCGTCGACTCCGCCGACAAGGCCGCGCGCTTCATCTGGACCTGCAACGCCTTCAACGTTCCGCTGCTCTTCCTCGCGGACGTGCCCGGCTTCATGATCGGCACCCAGGTCGAGCGCCAGGGCATCATCCGCGCCGGCGCGAAGATGATCTCCGCCGTATCCGAGGCCACCGTGCCGAAGATCTCGGTGATCGTCCGCAAGGCCTACGGCGCGGGGCTGTACGCGATGGCCGGCCCGGCGTTCGACCCCGACGCCTGCATCGCCCTGCCGAACGCGAAGATCGCGGTGATGGGAGCGCAGGCCGCCATCAATGCGGTCTTCTACAACCAGCTCCAGGCGATCGAGGACGACGACGAGCGCGCACGCCGCACCGAGGAGCTGCGCGCCGAGTACAGCGAGGAGATCGACATCCTCCACCTCGCCTCGGAGCTCGTGATCGACGCGGTCGTGCAGCCGGCCGACCTGCGCCGCGAGCTCGTGAAGCGCTTCGCCGCGTACGGCTCACGCGACCGCACGTGGCCGGCGAAGAACAACGCGGTCACGCCGGTCTAGCGCGCGCCCAAGCAGCACGTGGAGCCGGCTGCGCTCCTTGGCATGCAGGAGGCGCAGCGCCCTCTGGGCCGCGTCGTCGACGGCCCGCGCCGCCTGGGACGCGACGGTCACTCCTGCGGGCGTTGACGAACAGTGGACCCTGCGACCATCCGGCCGCCCGCGATAGCGCTCGATCAGGCCCTCGTACTCGAGGTCCCTGACCAACCGCGACAGCGAGCCGCGGTCCACGGCCACACGGTTGTGAATCGCCTCCTGGGAAGGGCCGTCGAGCGCGCTGACCACAGCGAGCACCATGAAGTCGGCCCAGGTGAGCCCGAGCTCCCGAAGCTCTGCATCCACCGCCTTCCGCAACGCGGCCGCCACCTCGATCGCGAGGTACGCCGTGTGGCGCGCCAGGGCTGGGTGAGGGGGCAACCAAAGCCCCTGAGTCGGGCTCACGGCGACGGGGCCCGGGCAGGGCACACGTCACACCATCCACAGCAATTCATTGGCTGACCAATTGGTTGGCCAACGAATTTCTTGAAGCGGTGTGACGTGTGTCGTCCGGCGATGCGGGGTGCGACAGCATGCCTGGAGGAGGCCGGGGTGGCGGAAGTTCGCCCCGTCGGCGTCGCGCGTGGCTAGTTGGGCGCCGCGGCCATCAGCTCCACGCGATGCCCACCCGGGGCGCGTACGAAGCAGCGGGCCGCGCCCCAGTGGCGTGGTCGCTCGTTCACCTCGTAGCCCTCGTCCTGGAGCCGGGCGACGACTGCGTCCCAGTCGTCCACCACGACGGCGGCGTGACCCTCCGGCGGCGCCACCG
>CAWDLE010000005.1:0-91871 GCA_963803085.1 uncultured Thermoleophilaceae bacterium
CGGGGTTGAAGTCACCCGGCTGGGAGGCGACGATCTTCAAAGGACAACGTCGACGAGTACGAGGAGTATGCGTTCAACTAGTCCCTGTTGAACGCATCCAGTGCCGCCGGGCGCCGTGGGGGCGCCCGGCGGACGCTGGGCCGTCACGCAAGTGCGAGACTCGAGATCGTGTACAACCCGCACGTGTCCCCCGACGAGAGCCTCGACCGCTTCAAGCGTGTCGTGGAATCAGCGCTCAACGAGCTGGAGAACCGCCGCCAGGAGGTCAATGACCTGAACGTCTTCCCGGTCGCCGATGGTGATACGGGGGACAACATGGCGCTGACGATGCGCGCGGTGGTCGACGAGCTGGACGCTCTCGACGGCGCATCGATCGAAGACGTGAGCCGTGACGAGATCGTGAGCGCCGTGGCGCGCGCCGCTCTCCTGGGCGCGCGCGGCAACAGCGGGGTGATCCTGTCGCAGATCGTTCGCGGCGCCGCCGAGGAGCTGGCGTCCCGCCCGGGCGAGCTCGTGGACCCGGTGTTGATGTCTGCCGCCCTGGCACGAGCCGCCGACGCCGCCTACGCGTCGGTGCGCGACCCGGCCGAGGGCACGATGCTCTCCGCGGTGCGCGCGATGGCCAGCCGCGTGGCGCACGACCTCGCGCACATGGACACTCAGCGGCTCGGCCCGGAGGCCACCGCCGCGGAGCAGGACGAGCTGCTTGCCGAGGTGCTCGAGAACGCGCTCGAAGCTGGCAAGGAGGCCGTGGAGCGCGGGCCCGAGCAGCTCGCGATCCTGCGCGAGTCCGGAGTGGTCGACGCCGGCGCCTACGGGCTCACCGTGATGATCGCGGGATGCCTGGCGGGGCTGCGCGGCCTGGACGCGCCGAAGCTCGAGCACCAGTACGCGCCGGCGGCGCTCCACCGCCCCGAGCACGAGTCGTCGAGCTTCCGCTACTGCACGAACTTCGCCGTCACGGGTGAGAGGCTCGACGCCGGACGCTTCACGCCGCTGCTCGAGCAGCTCGGTGACTCGGTGCTCGTGGTGGGCGACGACCGCACCCTGCGCGTGCACGTGCACACGGATGATCCCGACAGCGCGGTGGCGCTGTTCGAATCCAAGTACGAGGTGTCGCGCTTCGACGTGGCGGACATGCACGAGCAGGTGGCCGAGCGCAACGCGCGGCTCGCCGCCGAGACCGAGACCGAGCAGACCACGTGCGCTGTGGTGGCGGTTGCGACCGGCGAGGGCGTGAAGCGGCTCTTCAGCGAGCTCGGCGTGCTGGTGGTGGACGGGGGCCCGACGATGAACCCCTCGACCTACGAGCTGCTCGCGGGCATCCACGCGGCGCCGGGCGTGGAGGTGGTCGTGCTGCCGAACAGCCCGAACGTGATCCTCGCCGCCGAGCGCGCCGCCGAGCTGTCGGAGAAGCCGGCCAGCGTGGTGCCGACCACGGCACCGCAGGAGGGCCTGGCGGCTCTGCTGGCGTTCGATCCAGCCCGGCCCTCGGCCGAGAACGCCCTCGCAGTGCGAAACGCCGCGGATGCGCTGCGCATCGGCGGCGTGGCGCCCGCGGCCCGCGACGACGCGCAGGGACGCTTCATAGCCGGGGACGCCGTGGGCTACGCCGGTGGCGAGCTGGTGGCCTGGGGAGATCCCGCGGCCACGCTTGCGGCGACGCTCGACCGCATCGTGGACGGCGCCGAGCTGCTCACCTGCATAGCGGGCGAGAAGCCGCCGCTCGGCCAGCACGACGTGGAGGCGCGTGTGCCGGACGGTGTGGAGGTCGAGTACCACGAGGGCGGCCAGCCCGCCTGGTGGTGGCTCCTCTGCGCGGAGTGACGCCCTACGGCTTCATGTAGTCGTGGACCTCGGACTCGGTGACCGTCGGCTGCGGCCCGGTGGCGGGATCCATGCCGGAGACCTTCCGGATCGCCGGGAACAGCCGCTCGTCCCGAAAGCGCAGGTAGGCGTCCTTCGACTCCCACAGATTTGTGATCGTCCACTTGCCGTCGACCTCGCCCGCCCAGTGGAAGATCAGCCCGTCGGGAGGACTGTTCGCGATATCCATCTCCCTCTGGACGCCGTCGTACATGTCAGTGCCGACGCCCTCCGGGAAGTCGGTCGTGCTGATAGCTACAGCCATGCGTTCCTCCTCTGCCGCCCGCCGTGACGGCAATCATGTGGATCACTTGCCTGTTCGCTTTGCATCCAACCAAACCCTGACCGCGGAGGAGCTGCGCTCCGACGCCGTTCGGTCCTACCCGCGCACGAGCGTCCTCGCCGAGGCGGTTGACGGGCTCGAGCCGCTCGCCATCACAACCTGGGGCGAACTGATGGAGCACTTCCCGCACTCGCACCGGGACCGCCGCGAGGTGCGGCGAGTCGCGGAGCTGATGGTGGGCGAGGAGGCTACGGTCGCGGTCGCGGTCCGGACCACGTCGGTCAAGCCGATGCGGAACCGCCGCCAGAAGCGCGTGGAGGCGCGCGTGTTCGACGAGACCGGTCCGCTGGTTGCGGTGTGGTTCAACCAGCCCTGGGTGGCGCGTCAGCTCGGCGCGGGCGCGATGGTGCTGCTGCACGGCAAGCTCCGTCAGCGCAATCAGTTCTGGGTCACAGAGCACGAGCTGATCGGGAACGGCGAGGCGCCGGTCCACACGCTCGGGCTCGTGCCCGTGCACCCGGCCACGCAGGGCGTCAGTCCCGCGCGCCTGAGGCAGCTCGTGAGCGAGGCCCGCTCACGAATGCTCGCGGTGATCGAGCCGCTGCCGGCCCGGCTGCGCGTCGAGGAGCAGCTCGCCGAGCGGCCGGCCGCGATCGAGGCGGTGCACTTCCCGGTCAGCGAGGAGGACGAGCGCGACGCGCGCCGTCGGCTCGCCTTCGAGGAGCTGTTCCTGTTGCAGCTCGCCGTGGCGGGACGCAGGCGCGCCCGGCGCGAGGGGCGGCGCGCCCGGCCGCTCGAGGCACGCGGCGTGGTGGTGGATCGCTGGCGATGGTCGCTCCCGTTCGAGCTCACGGGCGACCAACAGCGCGCCATCGAGGAGATCGACACGGACATCGCCCAGGAGCGGCCGATGCAGCGGCTGCTGATGGGAGAAGTGGGATCAGGCAAGACCGTCGTGGCTCTGGCCGCCATGCTGCGCGCCGTCGAGAACGGCGCCCAGGCGGCCCTCATGGCTCCCACGGAGACGCTTGCCGAGCAGCACCACCGCACGCTCGACTCGCTCCTCGGCGGCCCCCTGCCGGTGGAGCTCCTGACCGGCTCCACGAGCGCGGCGCGGCGTCGCGAGCTGCTCGACCGGCTGGCGAGCGGACAGCTTCAGATGGTCGTGGGCACGCACGCGCTGATCGAGGAGCCGGTGGAGTTCCGCGACCTCGCTGTCGTCGTGGTGGACGAGCAGCACCGCTTCGGCGTGCGCCAGCGCGCGGCTCTCGACGCGAAGGCGCCCGAGGGCCTCGTGCCGCACGCGCTCCACATGACCGCCACGCCGATTCCCCGCACGCTCTCGTTGAGCGCGTACGGCGACCTCGACGCAACGGTCCTGCGCGAGCTGCCGCGCGGGCGCCAGCCGGTCGAGACCCATGTGGTCGACGGCGCCCGTGCGCGGGCGCGGGCCTACGAGCGCATTCGCGAGGAGATCGCGCAGGGGCGGCAGTGCTTCGTCGTCTGTCCGCTGGTCGAGGAGTCCGAACTGCTCCAGGCGAAGGCGGCCACCGCAGAGTTCGAGCGTCTGCGCACGACCGAGTTCGCCGACCTTCGCGTGGAGCTGATCCACGGCCAGATGCCGTCGAAGCAGAAGGCGGCGGCGATGAAGAAGTTCGCGGCGGGGGAGGCCGACGTGCTGGTGGCCACCAGCGTGATCGAGGTGGGCATCGACGTTCCGAACGCCACCGTGATGCTGATCGAGGCCGCCGAGCGCTACGGGCTCTCACAGCTCCATCAGCTGCGCGGCCGAGTGGGGCGGGGGGAGCATGCCTCGCTCTGCATCGTCTTCGGCGACCCGACGCTGCCTCGCCTCGAGGCCATCGCCCGGGAGCGCGACGGCTTCCGCCTGGCCGAGGTTGACCTCGAGCTGCGTGGCGCCGGAGACGTTCTCGGCACGCGCCAGCACGGTCTGCCCGAGTTTCGCGTAGCGCGGCTGCCGGAGGACGTGGAGCTGCTGGTGCGCGCGCGTGACCGGGCGGATCAGATCCTGATCGACGACCCGCGGCTCGAGCAGCCTGAGCACGCGCTCCTTCGGGAGGCGGTGGTGGCACGCTTCGGGTCCGAGCTCGACCCGATTCCGGCATGAGCGGCATCCTCCGGCTCCTAGACCGCGGCTACACGATGATGTGGCGCGAGGGGCGGGTGGAGGACGCGCTGATCGGTCTCGGCGACGACTTCGAGTGGGTCGTGCCCCGGCACCCCGAGGGAGGGGTCCGACGCGGGGCCGAGGGCGTGATCGAGTTTTTCCACGAGTGGATCGAGCCCTGGGAGGACTTCCACCTCGATTGGGAGCTCCAGGAGGTCGCTCCGGACCTCGCACTCGCGATCATCCACATGCGCGGCGTGGGACGCGAGAGCGGCGTCCCGGCCGAGATGGCCTTCGGGCAGCTCTGGACCTACCGCGACGGCCGCTTTGTCCGCATGGTCATGTACTACGACGTGGACGAGGCGCGCCACGCCGCGGGGCTCGCATGATCGAGAGACTCGATCGCATGTACGCGCTCGTCTGGCGCGACGGCGATCTGGATGCCGCGTTCGCGGATCTGCCCGACGCCTTCGAGTGGGTCGTGCCGGGTCACCCCGACGGCGCCGTCCGCCACGGGCCGCACGCCGTCACGGATTTCTTCCGCGACTGGATCGAGCAGTGGGAGGAGCCGGACACGGACTGGATGTTCGAGGTAACGCGACCGCACACCGTGCTCGCGCTCGTCACGACGCGCGGTCGCGGACGGGCCAGCGGCGTCCCGGTCGAGATGACCTTTGCGCAGGTCTGGAGGTTTCGCGACGGAGAGCCGGTGCAGATGGTGCTCTATCCAAATCCCGAAAGGGGTCGGCGCGCGGCCGAGGCCGAATCGTGAGGATCGTCGCCGGCGAGTTCAAGGGCCGGCGGCTGCACGTGCCCCGTGGCGCCGCCACGCGTCCCACCGCGGACCGCGTCCGCGAGGCGCTGTTCTCGATCCTCGGAGACGTGTCCGGCGCACGAGTGCTCGACCTCTACGCGGGCTCCGGCGCGCTCGGGATCGAGGCTCTGTCGCGCGGTGCGGAGTCGGCGCTCTTCGTCGAACGCGACCGGCGCGCGCTCGCCGCACTGCGCCGCAACTTGGATGCCGTCGGTGCCGAAGCCGAGGTCCGCAGCCAGGACGTCCTGCGTTTCATCGCGCATCCGGAGGGGGTATTCGACCTTGTTTTCTGCGACCCCCCATATGATGAGGCGTCCCGTGTGGCCGCCCCGCTCTCCGAGGCGCTCCCGGCGATGCTCGAAGCCGACGCTCGAATCGTGACCGAATCAGACAAGCGCAACCCGCTGATCCTCCCGCTGCCGCTCGTGGTCGAGCGGACCTATGGCGACACCCGGATAGCGATTCACTCGACGTGAACGCACCCCGGAACGGCGGAACGGCGGTGGTGCCGGGGTCCTACGACCCGGTCACGTTCGGCCACATCGACATCATCACCCGCGTCGCCAACGTGTTCGACACCGTCATAGTTGGCGTTGTGAACCAGGCGGTGCGGAAGGGCAAGACGGTGTTCAGCGCCGAGGAGCGTGTTGCATTTATCGAGTCAGAGGTGGCGGAATACCCCAATGTGCAGGTAAAACCCTTTGATACTCTCCTCGTCGACTTCGCCCGGGACAACGGTGCGAAGGCGATCGTCAAGGGACTGAGGGCCATCTCTGACTTCGAATACGAGTTCGAGATGAACCAGCTGAACCGGAAGATGGCACCCGACATCGAGAGCATGTTCATGATGGCGGCGCCGGAGTTCAGCTTCCTGAGCTCCAGCGGAGTGAAGGAAATGGCGATGTTCGGCGGCGATATGAGCGGCTTGGTGCCCGATCGGGTGGCCTCGCGCTTGAAGGAAGAACTTAAGCGGTGAAGAACTGAGGCGCGGATGGATGTACTGGTCCTGATCGACAAGCTGGACGACACGATTCACAACGCTAAGCCCGTGCCGTTGACGGACCAGGTGCGTGTCGACAAAGAGGAGGTCTACGACATCCTCGACCAGATGCGCGCGACGATCCCCGAGGAGATCAAGCAGGCGCGCTGGATCGTGAAGGAACGCCAGGAGATGCTGGCCGAGGCGAAGCGCGAGGCCGAGCGCATCATCCGCGAGGCGCGCGAGGAGCAGATCCGCCTGATCTCCGAGGAGGAGATCGTGAAGCAGGCAGAGCGCCAGGCCGACGAGATCATCGAGGACGCCCGCGCTCGCGAGCGCGAGATCCGCCTGGGCGCCGAGGACTACGCGGACGACATCCTCAACACCCTCGAGGTCAACCTCACGAAGTTCATCGCAGCCGTGCAGCGCGGCCGCGACCGGCTGCAGGGCCGCGAAGAAGCCGAAGTCGGCAGCGGCAGCGGCAGCTAGTTCACCTCGCCCCTCCGGCGTGGGTGGCCGCGGGTCCTGTCTCCGGCAGCGCTCCCGCGGGCAAGGCGCACAGCGCCTCGCCCCGCGGCATCGCCGCCGTCACCACCCGCGGGTGTTACGTCTCTGCTGCGTCCGGCCGCACGCGGTGCCGCACCTTCTTCATCACAGTGATGAATAACCTGCGGCAGTGCATGGCGGCCACGGGTCAATGCATCTGCGGTGCTGTTCGCTTTGAGGTGAATGGGCCGCTGCGGGACGTGCTTCTTTGTCACTGCACCGAGTGCCGCAGGTGGGCCGGGCACGTTTGGGCGGCCACGGCGGCGCCCTTCGAAGCGGTGCGCTTCGTCGAGGATCGCGGGCTTCGCTGGATCGATAGTCCGGACAGCGCTCACGATGCGCGCCGGGGGTTCTGTGGTGAGTGCGGGTCGTCGCTGTTCTGGCACGCGCCCGGCAGGGAGCGGATCAGCATTGCGCCCGGCTGTCTCGATGAGCCGACGGGTATTCGGACGATGGGCCAGATCTGGACGGCGAGCGCGGGCGACTACTACGAGCTTGACGAGCGCGTCCCGAGCCACGAGCGCGAGGCGGAGTAGATTCGGGCCATGGCTAGCTACCTCCACACCTGCTACCGCATCGGCGACATCGACCGCTCCGTCTCCTTCTACGAGAAGCTCGGCTTCGAGGAGCGCCGCCGGATGGACATCGGGACCGAGGCGGTCAACGTGTTCATGGGCCTGCCCGACGAGGATCCCGTTCTCGAGTTGACCTACAACCACGGCGTGGACTCGTACGACCTCGGCACGGGCTACAACCACATCGCGATCCTGGTCGACGACCTCGACGGCACGCTCGAGGAGCTGGCCGGGGACGGCATCGAGCCGGAGAAGCCGCCCTACCGACCGGGGGGCCGCACGGAGGGTCCGATGATCGCCTTCGTGCGCGATCCGGACGGCTACCGGATCGAGCTCATCGGGCGCGGCGCCTAGCGGCAGAGCGGGCGCTAGCCTCGATGGCATGGCGCAGCGCACGGACATCTTCAACGTAGGGAAGCTCGGGCTCTCGTCCGGAGAGGGACGGAGCCTCGACGTCGAGGTGGCCGTCGATCCCTTCGAGTTCGGCGGGCAGCGCTACGAGCTGAGGGACGGCGCGGTGGACGCGCGCCTCGACATCTCGCACACGGTGAGCGGGTACGCGTTCCGGCTGCGCTTCGACGCCGGCCTCGAAGGACCGTGCGTGCGCTGTCTCGAGATCGCCGACCAGGGCGTGGACGTGGACGCGCGCGAGATCGACCAGCCCGGCGGCGGCGAGGACCTCGACTCGCCCTACTACGACGAGGGCTGGCTCGACGTGCGCTCGTGGGCGCGCGACGCGCTGGCGCTCGCGCTGCCGACCTCGATCGTCTGCCGCGAGGACTGCGCGGGCCTGTGCTCGGTGTGCGGCGAGAACCTGAACCGAGCGCCCGACCACGAGCATGAGCGCGAGCCCGACCCGCGCTGGGCCGCGCTGCGCGAGCTGAAGCTCGACTAGCGGGTGGAACCGTTTCGGATCGAGGTTCCGGAGGCGGAGCTCGATGACCTCCGCGAGCGCCTGAGCGCGGTTCGCTGGCCCGAGCACGAGACGGTCGAGGACTGGTCGCAGGGCGTACCGCTGGACTACATGAAGGAGCTCTGTGGCTACTGGGCGAGCGCGTACGACTGGCGGGCCACCGAGGCGCGACTGAACGCGCTCCCGCAGTTCCGCACCGAGATCGACGGGCTGCGTATCCACTTCCTCCATGTCCGCTCGCCGGACCCCGACGCGCTGCCGCTGGTGATGACGCACGGCTGGCCTGGATCGATCGTGGAGTTCCTCAAGGTGATCGGCCCGCTCTCCGAGTCATTTCACCTCGTATGCCCGTCGCTCCCCGGCTATGGCTTCAGCGACAAGCCGGAGCGACCCGGTTGGGGCGTCGACCGAATCGCGGCCGCCTGGATCGAACTGATGGGGCGGCTCGGGTACGACCGCTACGGCGCGCAGGGCAGCGACTGGGGAACGAGCATCAGCGCTTCCATCGGCCAGAAGGACCCCGATCACGTGGTCGGCATCCACCTCATACCGCCGCTCGCGCCGCCGGACCCGGCGACCTTCGACGATCTCACAAGCGCAGAGCGCGCGGCGCTCGACTCGCTCGAGCATGCGGCCGAATGGGAGTCCGGCTATTCCACCGAGCAGGCCACGCGGCCGCAGACCATCGGCTACGCGCTCGCAGAATCGCCCGTGGCTCTCTGCGCCTGGATCATCGAGAAGTTCCAGGCCTGGACCGACTGCGACGGCCACCCCGAGAACATCCTCACGCGCGACGAGCTCCTCGACAACCTCATGCTCTATTGGCTGCCGCGTACGGGGGCATCGTCGGCGCGGCTGTACTGGGAGAGCATCAGACAGGTGAACGAGCTGATCTCGGGCGCGGTGCACGACGTCGTGGACGTGCCCACCGGCTGCTCGATCTTTCCCAAGGAGCTCCAGCGCCCCTCGCGTCGCTGGGCCGAGAGGCGCTTCCGCGACATCCGCCACTGGAACGAGCTCGACCGTGGCGGCCACTTCGCGGCGTTCGAGCAGCCGGAGCTGTTCGTGGACGAGCTGCGCGCCTTCTTTCGCCTGGTGCGCTAAGCGCCCGGTCCCTTGAGCAGAGCCGTCATGTCGCCCACCTCGCCGATGTGCCGGAGCTTGTCCGGGTTCACGATCGACCTGACCTCCTGGATCTGACCGTCGGCGATGTCGAGCGCCATTACCCCGATCACCACGTCTTCGCCGGCGAGTAGCAGCGCGCCGGGCTGCCCGTTCACGTCAATCGGCCGTAGCGCCGCTCCAAGGATCCGATCGCCCTGCCGCATCCACGCCCGCAGGGTGCGCGCGACCCGCTCGCGGCCGTGCACCGCGCGCGCGAGGGCGGGGACCTTGCCGCCGCCGTCGCCGTGGAGGACCACGTCGTGTGCGAGCAGGTTCTCGAGGGCGTCCAGCTCGCCCTCGCGTGCGGCGTCGAAGAAACGCTGCGCCAACTCGTTGCGCTGCTCGCGCGAGGCCTCGAAGCGCGGTCTGCGCTCCTCCACGTGGCGGCGCGCGCGTGCGGCCAGCTGGCGCGCGTTGTCCTCGCTCTTGCCGACGATGTCGGCGATCTGCGCGTAGTCGTAGTCGAACACGTCGCGCAGCAGGAGCGCCGCTCGCTGCTCCGGCGACAGGCTCTCCAGCAGCACGAGGAACGCAAGCGAGAGCGAGTCAGCGAGCTCGGCCTGGCGCGCCGGGTCAGCGGCGCTGTCCGCGACGAGCGGCTCCGGCAGCCACTCGCCCACGTACGCCTCGCGGCGCACGCGGGCGGAGCGCAGCTGGTCGATCGAAAGGCGCGTGGCGACCGTCGCCAGGTACGCGCGGGGCGACTCGATTCGCTCGTCGCCCTCGAGCGCATGGTGGAGGCGGAGGAGCGCCTCCTGGACCACATCCTCCGCCTCCGCGACGCTGCCGAGCATCCGGTAGCTGATCGCGAAGGCGGTCGGGCGGAGCTCCTCGAGCAGCTCGTCGTGCGTCCCGTTCACGCGGCCACCTGGGTGAAGCCGTCGCGCCAGCTCCGGTGCTTCGGCTCCCAGCCGAGCTCCCGCTTCGCCTTGGCATTCGAGGCTCCGCGCACCTCGGTCATCATGACGGTCGCGGCCTCGCCGGCGAGCATCCGGCCGAGCCAGCGTGGCACGTGCCGCGGCGCTCGCGCGCCCACCGCGTTCGCCACCGCCGGCAGCCACTCCGAAACCGGGGCGGGCTCGTCGTCGACGATGTTGTAGATCCCGCGGCGGCCGTGCTCGATCGCGGCCACCGTGGCGTCCGCCGCGTCCTCGATGTGGATGAAGGACCAGACCCCGGCGCCGTTGCCGACCACCGGGAACTTCCGCTTACGGACCGCCTCCGTCATCTCGCCGCCCTCCGGGCCGAGGCTCGTGCCCGGGCCGTAGAAGCCGCCGTAGCGGAGCACCACGCCCTCGGTCCAGCCGGCGCCGGTCACGGCGCTCTCCAGGTAGAGGATGGCCTCGAGCGTAGAGCGCACCGACTCCGGGGGCGTGTGGTCGAGTGGGTCGTCCTCGTTCTTCACGGGCCCGCCGGTGCGCTCGGCCGGCCAGCCCGCGTAGCTCTGGGCGACGAAGCGCTTCACCCCGACCGCGCGGCCCGCGGCGAGCAGGTGGTCCGTGGCCTCGGTACGAAGCCGGTTCGTCTCGGCGAAGGTGCGCTCGAAGTGGCGCAGATCGAAGTCGCCCGACAGCGCCGTGAGCTCGTGCACGATCACCTCGGGCTCGGCCTCCGCCACCACGCGGGCCACCTGCTCGGCATCCAGCGCATCGGCGACCGCAGGCGTGGCGCCGAGCTCGAAGATGGCCTCACGCTTCGACTCGCTGCGCGTCGTGCCGACCACCTCGTGGCCGCGCGCGACCAGCCTCGGAACGAGCTGCTTCCCGAGCGCTCCCGTGGCACCTGCAACCAGGACCTTCATGGCTACTCCTCTCGTTGCTTGTCTACATATGAGACGAGGGAGATGAGAGCCCTGTGACAGTCGATTATTGCGCGGGCGCGGCCTCCGGGAGCTCCGTCTGCTGCGACGCCAGCGGGGTTCGGCCGCGGATCAGGTCGGCGGCTCGCTCGGCCAGGGCGATCACCGGGCCGTTGGTGTTGCCCCGCGGCACGCTTGGCATCACCGACGCGTCCACCACGCGCAGGCCCTCGATGCCGTTCACGCGCAGCTGGCGGTCCACCACGGCGCCGGGGTCGTCGCCCATGCGGCAGGTGCCGACCGGGTGGTAGAGCGTCTGCACGCGCGCCCGCACGTGGTCGAGGATGTCCTCGTCCGAGTGCGACTCCGGGCCGATCAGCATCCCGGTGGAGAGCTCGCCGAGCGGTCCGGTCTCGCAGATCTCCAGGCAGGTCCGCACGCCGGCGACCATCGAGGCCACGTCGTCCGGGTGCTCCATGTAGTTGTGCACGATCAGCGGCTTGGCCGTCGGGTCAGGCGAGCCGAGCGCCACGAACCCGCGGCTCTTCGGCTTGAGCACGCATGCGCCCAGCGCGAACCCGTGGCCGTCGCCCGGCACGAGCCCCTCGGACTGGAAGCGCGCCGGGGCGAAGTGGAACTGGATGTCCGGCGCGGCCAGCCCATCGCTGGTGCGCATGAACCCGCCCGCCTCCGCCACGTTCGAGGTGAGCGGCCCGCGCCCCTCGGCCTCGAACAGCGCCAGGTTCTCCTCGTTCAGCGCGCCGAACAGCGAGATCTCCTCGTCGATCGAGTAGACCGCGCCGGCGTTCGGGTGGTCGTGGAGGTTCAGCCCGATCTCAGGCACCTCGGCGACCACCTCGATCTGAAGCTCCTCGAGCTCAGCGGGGCGGCCGATGCCCGAGAGCATCAGGAGCTGCGGCGAGTTGTACGCCCCGCCGCACACGATCACCTCGCGCTCGGCGCGGTGCACGAGCATCTCCGACAGCCGCATGCCGACGACGCCGACCGCGCGCTCGCCCTCGAACAGCAGCGATAGCGCATGCACGTGCGTCTCGACGGTGAGGTTGGGACGGTCCATCACCGGGTGCAGGTACGCCACCGCCGTGCTCGCTCGGGCGCCGTTCCGGTGGGTCACCTGGTACCAGCCGACCCCGTCCTGCTCCTGGCCGTTGAAGTCCTCGTTCGCGGGCAGCCCGTGCGCCGCGGCCGAGTCGAGGAAGGCCTGCCCGAGCGGGTTCCGCGAGCGCCCCTCCGACACCGGGAGCGGCCCGCCTGCCCCGTGGTACTCGTCCTCGCCGCGCTCGTTGTCCTCGGCGAGCTTGAAGTAGGGGAGCATCTCGTCCCAGGTCCAGCCCGGGCCCCACTCGTCGTAGTCGATCGGGTTGCCGCGGATGTAGATCATCGCGTTGATCGACGACGAGCCGCCGAGCACCTTCCCGCGCGGGAGATAGATGCGGCGGTCGTTCACGAACGGCTCGTAGATCGTCGAGTGATCCCAGTCCTGCGCGGTCCGGTAGAGGGCCGAGAATGCGGCGGGCAGGTGGACGAGGTCGTTCGTGTCCGGTCCGCCGGCCTCGAGCAGAAGCACGTTCACGTCCGGATCCTCGGACAGGCGGTTGGCAAGCACGCAGCCGGCGGAGCCGGCCCCGACGATCACGTAGTCGTACATACCGCGACGCTACTGCGGCTGAGCGGCGCGGGCAAGCTATCCTTCCGGCCCTCATGGCCGTCCCCAAGCAGAGACAGTCCCACTCGCGGACGAACAAGCGCCGCTCGCAGCACAAGATCGAGACGCCGGGTCTGAGGCACTGCCCGCGCTGCAATGCGCCGCGCCTCCCGCACCGCGTCTGCCCGAACTGCGGCACCTATGCCGGCCGCGAGGTCGTCGTGCAGCAGGCCGGGGTCGACTCCGACGACGAGTGATCGCGGTCGACGCGAACGGCGCCGACCAGGGGCCGCGCGCAGTCGCTGAAGGGGTCGCCCGCTCCGGGCTGCCCGTCCTGCTGTTCGGTCCCGCGGGCGAGATCGCCGGACCCGCCGGTCCGCACGCCGAGGTCATCGACGCTCCCGAGAGCGTGAAGGCGGGCGAGGAGGCCGTGGCGGCCGTCCGCTCCAAACGCGATGCCTCGATCGTCCAGGCGGCAGCCGCCGTAGGCGACGGGCGGGCGGACGCCCTCGTCTCAGCCGGCAGCACCGGCCCCACGCTGGCCGCGGCCACACTCTCGATCAAGCGCATCAAGGGCGTCTACCGCCCGGCGCTCGCGGTGCTGATGCCGATCCCCGGCGGCCCCGTGCTGCTGCTCGACGCCGGCGCAAGCGTGGAGGTGCGCCCCGAGCACCTCGTCCAGTTCGCCTACATGGGCGCGGGCTTCATGGAGGCCGTGGTGGGGATCGAGCGCCCCTCGGTGGGGCTCCTGTCGGTTGGCGAGGAGTCCGGGAAGGGCACCCCCGACGTGCTCACCGCGCACGAGCGCATCTCCGAGGGCGGGCTCAACTTCGTGGGGAACCTGGAGGGCTTCGACCTGCCGAACGCTCGTGCGGACGTGATCGTGGCGGACGGCTTCACCGGCAACGTCGCCCTGAAGGTGCTCGAGGGGACGGTGAAGGCGATCTCGGGCGAGATCCGGAGCCGCATCCGCTCCGGCTTCGTCTCGAGTCTCGGCGGGCTCCTGATCCGCGGCAAGCTCGGCGAGCTGCGCGACGACCTCGACCCGGAGAAGGTGGGCGGCGCCATCCTGCTGGGCCTGCGCAAGCCGGTGGTGGTGGGGCACGGGAGCTTCGGTCCCGTCGGCATCGAGCACGCGGTGAAACTGGCCCAGCGCGCGGTGGACGAGGACATGGTCGGGCGCACCACTGCGGCACTCGGGGCTGCGGGGGCTTTGCGGTCCGCGACCACTGCTAGCGTCGCTCCGCGATGACCCGAGAGGAGGTTCTCGACCGCATCCGCGAGCACCTGGCCACCGAGTTGGAGGTGGAACCTGGGCGCATCGACGGCTCCACCCGCTTCCGGGAGGACCTGGAGGCGGACTCGCTCGACCTGGTGGAGCTGGTCGTGGAGCTCGAGGACAGCTACGGGGTTCGCATCCCGGACGAGGAGGCGGCCAAGATTCTGACGGTCGGCCAGGCCGCTGACTTCGTCGCCGCCCATGCAGCGGAGCTTGAGCACTGAGTCGCTCGAAGAGCTGCTCGCCGAGCTGCCCGACGATCTGCGGCGGCAGGCGTTCACGCACGCGTCGTGGGTTGAGCATCGCTCCGACGCGTACGAGCGGCTCGCCTTCCTCGGAGACGTGGTGCTGAGCCTCGCCGTCTCGGACCACCTGTTTCCGCGCTTCGAGCGCTACGGCGCCGGGCGGCTCACCAAGGTGCGCGCTCAGGCCGTGAGCGGCTCCTCGTGCGCGCGCGTCGCGCGCGAGCTCGGGGTGCCGGAGGAGCTGCGCGCCACGGCGCCAAAGGGCAGCACCGGGCGGAGCGCCGACATGCTCGTGGAGTCCGAGCGCGTGCTCGCGTCGGTCTGCGAGGCGATCATCGGCGCCTCCTACCTCGCCTTTGGCCTCGAGCGCACGGCCCCGGCGGTGGTCGCGTCGTTCGCCGAGGAGATCGAGGACGCGCTCGAGCATCCGGTCGACTACAAGTCGGTCCTCCAGGAGCGGCTCGCCCGGCGGGCCGAGCTCGTGGCCTACAAGACCGTGTCCGAGGAGGGCCCGGCGCACGACCGCAGCTTCGTGGCGGTTGCCGAGGTGGCCGGAGAGGAGCTCGGGCGCGGAGAGGGAAAGACGAAGAAGGCCGCTGAGCAGGAGGCGGCCCTGCATGCCCTCGACGCCCTCGACGATCAGGCGGCCTCGTAATGCACCTGCGCTCGATCTCCATGAAGGGCTTCAAGTCCTTCCCAAGCCGGACCAAGCTCGAGTTCGGCACCGGCGTGTCCGTGATCGTCGGCCCGAACGGCTCCGGCAAGTCCAACATCACCGACGCCGTCCTGTGGGCGCTCGGCGAGCAGTCGCCGCTTGCGGTGCGCGGGCAGTCGATGAAGGACGTGATCTTCGCGGGCGCGCACGGGGTCCAGGGCTCAAACGCGGCCGAGGTCGAGGTCGTGATCGACAACGGGGACGGCGCCCTCGATATCGACTTCTCCGAGATATCGATCGTGCGCCGCCTCGGGCGCGACGGCGAGGGCGAGTACCGCCTGAACGGCGCGCGCTGCCGGCTCGTGGACGTGGTCGAGGTCCTGTCCGACTCGGGCCTCGGCAAGGAGATGCACTCGGTGGTCTCCCAGGGCAAGGTCGAGCAGATCGTGATGTCGCGGCCGCGCGAGCGCCGCCTCCTGATCGAGGAGGCCGCCGGGCTCGGCAAGCACCGCAAGCGCCGCCGGCGCGCGCAGCTGAAGCTGGAGCGCACCGAGGAGAACCTGTCGCGCGCGCTCGACGTGGAGCGCGAGGCGCGCTCGCGGCTGCGGCCACTGAAGCGCCAGGCCGAGGCGGCCGAGCTGCACGAGCGGCTCGAGCGCCAGACGCTCGAGGCCCGCTACACGCTGTCATGCGACGCCGCCCGCAGCGCGCGGCTGGCTCTGGCCGAGGCGGAGGAGCGGGCCCGCGGCGTGCGCGGCGAACGCGACGACGCCGAGCGCCTGCTCGGAGAGGTGGCGAGGCGCCGCGAGCAGGCGGAGGAGGCCTTCGCCGCCCAGACGCGCGACCGCGAGCGTCTGCAGGCGCGCCTGTACGCAGCGCGGTCGGCGAGCGACCGGATCGCCATGCGCCTCGAACGGGTGCGCGAGCAGGCCGTGGCGGCGCGCGAGCGGCGCGAGCGGCGGTTGCGCCAGGTCGAGGTGCTCGAGCAGCAGTCCGCCGCCGATGCCGACATGTCGTCCGAGGAGGAGCGGCCGCAGGACCGGATCGCCGCGATCGAGCGCGAGCTGGCCGCCCTCGACGCCGGGCGCGAGCAGCGCCTGGAGGGCGAGCTGGCGGGCCTGGAGCAGGAGCTGGAGCCCGCGCGCGCTCGTGTTTCCGAGCTGGCGCAGGCGGCTGCTGAGCACCGCAGTGCCCTGGAGGCCGCCGAGCGGGCGGCGGATGAAGCCCGCACGGCCCGCCGCGACGCAGAGCGCGCCGCCGAGGCCGCACGCGCCCGGGCGGCCGAGGTGGGCGCCGAGCTTGCGGCTGTGAACCAGTTCGTGCGCGGAGCGGCCGTGGGTGGGTCCGCCGCGCAGCCCCTGGCCGAGCGCCTTCACGTCGAGAGTGGGTACGAGCTTGCGCTCGCGGCGGTCCTCGGCCCGCGCCTCACCGCCACCGTGGTGAACGACCGCACTGAGGGGGAGCGCGTCCTGGACGCCGCCGGCGAGAACGGCGCAAGTGTCCTGCTTTCGGCTTGCTCAGCAAGCCCTAGTCAGGACGGTCCGGGTTCCGCGGGCGTTCCGGCCTCTCCTTCGATGCCCCGCGGGCAACTTCTTGCGCACCTCGTGCGTCCCGAGCAGGACGTCGCGGCGCTTGCGGAGCGGCTGCTGCACGGCGTTTGGGTCGTCGAGTCGCTCGACACGCTTCCCGAGAGCTTCAGCGGCATCGCCGTCACGAAGACAGGACGCCTGTTCGACGCCCGCACGGGCGAGCTGGCGCAGGCGCCCGCCGGCGGCGCCGAGCGGCTGCTCGAGGAGCTGGGCAGGCGCGACGAGCTCGTCACCGCCTCCGAGCGCGCCGTCGCCGAGGAGGCGGAGGCTCGCGCCGCACTGGAGCGCCACGGCGCTGCCGTGGCCGAAGCCGACTCGGCACGTGAGAGCGCCGAGAGCGCCCTACGCATCGCGCTGCGGGCGGCGGTCGAGGCCGAGGAGATCGTGAGCCGCTCCGAGTGGGTGATCGCGCGCCGCCGCGAGACGCCGGACGACGGTCCCGAGGCGGTGCGCCGGGCTGAGCTGCTCGGAGACCTGCGCGCCGAGCAGCGGCTCGCCGAGCGCATCGAGCGCGAACGCGAGCAGCGCGCGCGCTCGCTCGCCGCCCTCCAGACCGGCGCCGAGCGCGACCTCGCCCTCGCCGCCGACGCCGACCGCGCTGCCAACGCACTCGAGAGCGCATGCGAGGCGGTTGCCGCGCGGCGTGACGCGCTCGGCCGCGAGCTCGAGGCCGGCGCCGCCGCTGGCGATGAGACCGCCGCCGCGCTCAAGTCCTGCGCACAGGAGGAGGCGGAGCTGCAGGGACGCCTGAAGCGCGCGAGCGAGGCCGTGACCGCCGCCGAGGTGTCGGCGCAGCAGGTGCGCGACTCGGCCGCGGACGCCGAGCGCGACCTGAACGAGCTGGCGGGCCGCCTGGGGCTCGAGCCCGTGCCCGCCTCCGAGGCGCTGCCCGACGAGGAGCGCGAGTCGCTCCTGGCGAGGGTCGAGCGCCTCATGCGCCGGCGCGAGCAGCTCGGGCCGGTGAACCCGCTCGCCAAGCAGGAGTACGACGAGGCCGTTGCTCACGTGGACGAGCTCGAGACCCAGCGCGGCGACCTCGAGACGGCGCTGGCGGAGCTCGAGGGCCTGATCAAGGAGACCGACCGCCGGATCCGTGAGGCGTTCGAGCAGACTTTCGAGGCGGCCGCGAAGAACTTCGAGGAGGTCGTGCAGCACCTGTTCCCAGGCGGTCGCGGTCAACTGCGGCTCGTCCAGGAGGAGATGGGCCCGCGCCCGGTGGTGGGCGGCGAGCCGCTCCCCGACGGCGAGGTGCCGGAGCCGGAGAGCGAGGAGGACGAGCAGCCGGAGGCTGGCGTCGAGATCGAGGTCACGCCGCCCGGCAAGTCCACGAAGCGCCTCTCGCTGCTCTCGGGCGGCGAGAAGTCGCTCGTCGCGCTCGCCTTCATGTTCGCCGTCTTCCTCGCCCGGCCGTGCCCGTTCTACATCCTCGACGAGGTCGAGGCCGCGCTCGATGACATCAACATCGACCGCTTTCTCCAGCTCGTTAAGCGCTACTCCGACCGCGCGCAGTTCATCGTCGTCACGCACCAGAAGCGCACGATGGACGCCGCCGACACGCTCTACGGAGTGAGCATGGGCGGCGACGGAATCTCCCGCGTGGTGTCGCGAAAGCTCGCCGGCAGGCCAGCCGAAGATCACGCGCTCGCGTCCACAGAAGAGGCCGCCGCGTAGAGGGAACGCCGCTCCGGGCCGACTCCTCAAGTTGGGAGATGGCTGCCGGGCACCAAGGAGACCGATGAGCTGGGGATGTCGGACGGCAACGACCGCGTGTTCTCACGCGGCGGGGACGACAGCGTCGACGGCGGCGGCGGCGGCGACTACATCAACGGTCGCGGCGACGGCCGTGACAGCGACGAGGTCGTCTGCGGCGACGGGTTCGACGTGGCAGTCCACGGCAGGGGCGACGAGGTCCTCGGCGAGGACGACTGGTCGTCATGCCCGAGCCGGACGAGCCGGACGAGCCGGTCGAAGAGCAGGCGCCGGACGAGCCGGGCGAGTACTAGGACCCGCTGGTAGGGGCGCCCGCGCCAGACCGCCCCTATCCTCAGCGTCCTCGTGGCCCGCACCTGGCAAGAGCTGTTCGACACCGGCGAGGAGGCGCCCCAGGCTGCCTCTGCTCCGGACGACGGCGAGGCCCAGCGCGGCGGCTTCTTCAGGCGCCTGCGCGACAACATGTCGAAGACGCGGCAGGCGTTCGGGGCGGAGCTCCAGACCACGGTCTTCCAGTCGCTCGACGACGAGGCCTTCGAGCGGCTCGAGGAGACCTTGATCTACGCCGACGTGGGCGCGCCCACCACCGCGAAGATCGTGGAGCGCCTCGAGACCGAGGCCGAGAGCGGCGAGCTCAGCGGCGGCGAGGGACTGTCACGCCGGCTGCGGGAGCTGCTCGCGGAGACGGCGCGGGTCGAGGGCGACACCATCCCTCTGACCGAGCACCCGACCGTGATCCTTATGACGGGGGTCAACGGCAGCGGCAAGACCACGACGATCGGGAAGATGGCCTGGCACCTCCAGAAGGAGCTCGGGAAGTCCGTTCTCCTCGCCGCCGGCGATACCTTCCGCGCGGCCGCGGCCGAGCAGCTCACGCTCTGGGCGGAGCGCGCCGGCTGCGAGATCGTGCGCGGCGATGCGGGCTCGGATCCAGGCGCCGTCGTCTACGACGCCATCGAGGCGGCGCGGGCGCGGGGGCACGACGTGGTGATCGTGGACACCGCCGGGCGCCTTCACACCCAGCAGCACCTCATGGACGAGCTGCGCAAGGTGCGCAAGGTGATCGAGCGCCAGGCGCCGGGCGCCCCGCACGAGACGCTCCTCACGATCGATGCCACCACCGGGCAGAACGGGCTGCGTCAGGCGCTTCTGTTCCGGGAGGCTGTGGAGGTGACGGGGATCGTGCTGACCAAGCTCGACGGCACTGCCAAGGGCGGGATCGCGCTCGCGATCGCCGAGGAGCTGGGCGTGCCGGTGAAGCTGATCGGCATCGGCGAGGCGCTCGAGGACCTGCGGCCATTCGACCCCGACGACTTCGCCCGGGCGATCCTCGAGCCATGAGCGACCACCGGAAGTCATCGCAGCGCCGCGGGCAGAGCCCGCGGCTCGCGCAAGACGGCACGCGCGTGATACGAGCCGGGCTACCGGAACCCGAGCAGGGCGAGCCGTTCCTGCCCGGACCGGTGTTCGCTGCGCCGTTCCACTTCACCGGCGATCCGGCGGATTCGCCGAACGTCTACAACCGCTACGGCAATCCGACCTGGACGCGCTACGAGGAAGCGGTCGGCGGCCTCGAGGACGCCGAGGCCGTGCTCTTCCCCTCGGGCATGGCAGCCGCAACGGCGCTGCTCCTGACGCGGCTCGGGCCAGGCTCGGTCCTGGCCGCGGACGCCGGCTCCTATCACGGGGTCCGCAAGTTCGCAGAGACCCATCTGGAACCACGCGGGGTCGAGCTGCGGCTGGCAGCGCCCGCCCGACTGGCGGAGGCGGCGCAGGGGGCCGACCTGCTCTGGCTCGAGACGCCGTCGAACCCCAACCTCGAGGTCTACGACATCGCGGCCCTGACCGAGGTGGGCGTGCCGACCGTGGTCGACAACACCACCGCGGGCCCGTTGCTCCAGCGCCCACTCGACCTCGGCGCTCACTTCACCCTCACGAGCGCGACCAAGCAGATGAGCGGGCACGCCGACGTCATGCTCGGCTACGTGACCACGCGCGACGCAGATGCCGCGCAGTCGCTGCGCAACTGGCGCACCTACGCCGGCGCCATCCCCGGCCCGTTCGAGACCTGGCTCGCACACCGCTCGCTGCCCACGCTCGCGCTGCGGCTGGAGCGCGGTTGCGACAACGCCCTCGCCATCGCCCGGCTGCTCGCCGCCCGCGACGACGTGGAGGCTGTGCGCTATCCCGGGCTCGCCACGGACCCCGGACACGAGGTGGCTAAGCGCCAGATGCGCGGCTATGGAATGGTCGTCTCCTTCGACCTGGGCACGGCCGAGCGCGCGGAGAGCTTTCTCGCGAGCGCCGAGCTGGTCACCGACGCCACCAGCTTCGGCAGCGTGCACACATGCGCGGAGCGGCGTGCCCGCTGGGGCGGCGATGCCGTCTCGGAAGGGTTCATCCGGCTGTCAGCGGGCTGCGAGGAGTCGGCGGATCTGCTCGGCGACATCGAGCGCGCCCTGGACAGAGCGGGGCCGGAGTCCGTTTCGCGCTAGCAAGGTTGGCGGCCCGACGCGGCCATCCCTAGGATCGGAAGCGGATGGACGACTGGGTCTTGTGGATGATCGCCGCAGGGGTGCTCGCCGTGGGCGAGATCTTCACGATGGGGTTCTTCCTCGGCCCGATCGCGGTCGCGGCCGTGCTGGCGGCCGTCGTCGCTGCGATCGGGCTCGACCTTCCCGTCCAGTGGATTGTGTTCATCGCGGCGTCGCTCGGCTCCCTGGCGGTGCTGCGGCCGATCGCGAAGCGCCATCTACGAACGCCGCCGCGGATCCGGACAGGCACGGCGGCGCTGGTGGGGGGCCCCGCCACGGTCGTCGAGCGGGTGGACATGACCGGTGGCTGCGTGAAGATCGGCGGAGAGCTCTGGACCGCGCGGGCTTACGACGAGAGCGAGTCGTTCGAGCCAGGCGCGCGGGTGGAGGTCATGAAGATCGACGGCGCCACGGCGCTCGTCGCCGAATGAGAGGGATGGACTGCCTATGGCCTCGCTGATCGTGCTCGGAGTAGTCGCACTGGTGGTGCTGATCACGCTTGCGCGCGCGATCCGGATCGTGCCGCAGGCGCGCGCCGGAATCGTCGAGCGGCTTGGCCGCTATAACCGCACGCTGGACGCGGGCCTGGCGCTGATCATCCCGTACGTCGACCGGGTGAAGCCGCTGATCGACCTGCGTGAGACGGTGGTCTCGTTCCCGCCGCAGCCGGTGATCACCGAGGACAACCTGGTCATCAACATCGACACGGTCATCTACTTCCAGGTGACCGACCCCAAGGCCGCGACCTACGAGATCGCGAGCTACATCGGCGCGATCGAGCAGCTCACCGTCACCACGCTGCGAAACGTGATCGGCGGGATGACGCTGGAGGACACGCTCACGTCGCGGGACAACATCAGCGCCGCGCTTCGCCACGTTCTGGACGAGGCCACTGGCAAGTGGGGCATTCGCGTGAATCGCGTGGAGCTCAAGGCCGTGGACCCGCCCGCCTCGATCCAGGAGGCGATGGAGAAGCAGATGCGCGCCGAGCGCGACCGCCGCGCGGCGATCCTGACCGCGGAGGGCGTGAAGCAGTCGCAGATCCTCACCGCCGAGGGCGAGAAGCAGAGCGCGATCCTGCGGGCCGAGGGACGCCGCGAGGCGCAGATCCTCGAGGCCGAGGGCCAGTCGAAGGCGATTGAGACTGTGTTCGAGGCGATCCACCGGGGCGACGCCGACCCGAAGCTGCTCGCCTACCAGTACCTGCAGGTGCTCCCGCAGATCGCCCAGGGTGAGTCGAACAAGGTCTGGATCATCCCGAGCGAGGTCACGGCGGCGTTGGGCCAGCTGAGTGCGGCGCTCCCGAAGCCGGATCGAGATCCACCCGCACAGTGACGGGGTCCGTGCCCATCGCCCTGACAACCGCTGAGTTGAGACGGTTCGACATCCGGAGCTGACGCTCACGCCAGTCGTCGTCTGGCAGGACGTGCGCCGTACCGGTCCGCCAGCGGCGCCCGAGGCGGACGCGTACGCGCGGGTTCGCCTGGATGTTGCGCACGTAGGCCGCCCGCAGGCCGTGCTCGGCCACGACCCAGAGCGTGTCGCCCTCGAGCGCCTTTCCGACCGGCACCTGACGCGGCTGTCCGCTCCGGCGCCCGGTCGTTTCGAGGAGGACGTAGCCGGGAAGGGGAATGCCCGCACGTGCCGCCGCTCTCACCAGGGGGTTCAGGAGCTTCGCCGAGGCGAACGTCGAGACGCGGCGCTTATCCACGACTCGCCACCGTACAGCTAGCCTCTCCAGTGTGTTCGACGCCCTCTCAGACCGGCTTCAGGCCGCGCTCGGCGATGTCCGCTCGCGCGGCAAGCTGACCGAGGACGACATCAACAAGGCGATGCGCCAGGTGCGCCTCGCCCTGCTCGAAGCCGACGTGAACTTCAAGGTCGTGAAGGAGTTCACGGCCGCGGTGAAGGAGCGGGCGCTCGGGCAGGACGTGCTCTCGTCGCTCAACCCGGGTCAGCAGGTCGTGAAGATCGTCTCCGACGAGCTCACTGCTCTGATGGGCGGCAGCGGCCGAGACCTGGCATTCGCCAATCCCGGCCCGACGGTCATCCTCCTTGCCGGGCTTCAGGGCTCGGGTAAGACGACGGCCGCCGGCAAGCTGGCGCGCCACCTGCGCGAGGAGCACGGGATGGACGTGGGCGTGGCGGCCTGCGACGTGTACAGGCCCGCGGCCGTGGACCAGCTGATCAAGGTGGGCGCTCAGGCGGGCGCGCACGTGTACGAGCAGGGCACCGGCCGCGACCCTGTGGACATCGCCGAGTGGGCGCTCGACCAGGCGAAGCAGGACCGGCGCGATGCGCTGATCGTCGACACGAGCGGGCGGCTTCACGTCGACGAGGAGCTCATGAAGGAGCTCGCCCAGATCAAGAAGCGCACCAAACCGCACGACGTGCTGCTGGTGGTCGACGCCATGACCGGCCAGGACGCGGTGAACGTGGCCGAGCAGTTCGCCGAGACCGCCAACTTCGACGGCGTGATCCTCACGAAGCTCGACGGCGACTCCCGCGGTGGCGCCGCGCTCTCGGTCAAGGCGGTCACCGGCAAGCCGATCCTCTACGCCTCGACGGGCGAGAAGCTCGGGGACTTCGAGCGCTTCCACCCGGACCGGATGGCGCAGCGGATCCTCGGCATGGGCGACGTGATGACCCTGGTCGAGAAGGCCGAGCGCCAGATGGACGAGCGCCAGGCCCAGGAGCTCGAGAAGAAGATCCGCAAGGAGACCTTCACACTCGACGACTTCCTCGACCAGATGCAGCAGGTCCGCAACATGGGCCCGCTCGGCTCGCTGCTCAAGATGATGCCCGGGGTGGGCAGCCAGCTCGGCAACCTGAACGTGGACGAGAAGGAGCTCGACCGGCTCGAGGCCATCATCCGCTCGATGACGCCGGAGGAGCGGGCGAACCCAAAGATCATCAACGGGTCGCGCCGGCGCCGGATCGCGCGCGGCTCGGGGACCACCGTCCAGGCCGTGTCGCAGCTCGTGAAGCAGTTCGCGCAGATGAAGAAGGTCATGAAGCAGATCGCCGGCGGCAAGATGCCATCGCTGCAGCAGTTGGCCGGCGGACGGTAAGTACCATCGGTGCGCAGCGGGCAACGCCCGCTGCTTCCGCCAAGCACCATCGGTGTGCAGCGGGCAAAGCCCGCTGCTTCCGCTAGCCTCCCCGCCTCTATGTCCGTTCGAGTCCGCCTCACCCGCGTGGGGAGCAAGAAGAATCCGATCTGGCGCGTGGTCGTCTCCGACCAGCGCGCGCCGCGCGATGGCCGCTTCATCGAGACGATCGGCCACTACAACCCGCAGACGGAGCCCTCGACGATCATGATCGATGAGGAGCGCTTCCAGCATTGGGTGTCCCGCGGAGCCCAGCCGACCAACACCGTGAAGCAGCTGGTGAGGGCGCAGGCGAAGAGCGCGTCCGCGGTGGCGGTTGCCGAGCCGGAGCCGGAGCCCGAGGCGGCCGCGGCCGCCGAGCCAGAGCCCGACGCACCGGCGGAGTAAGTGGAGGAGCTCCTCGAGTACCTCGCCCGGTCGCTCGTCGACCGTCCGGACGAGGTGAGCGTGGAGTCGTTCGAGGAGGACGACGGCACGATCGTGCTGGAGCTGCAGGTGGCCGATGACGACACCGGCAAGGTGATCGGCCGCGGCGGACGGACCGTCGCCGCGCTCCGCACCGTGATCAAGGCCACCGCCGTCCGGGACGGGCAGCGGGTACTCGTCGACGTCGTGGATTGACCCTCGTGACCGCCGGCCGCGTGGGGAAGCCTCACGGCCTGGACGGAAGCTTCTACGTGGAGGGGCCGCGCCACGCGCTGCCCGAAGGATGCACGGTATTCGTGAAGTCCGAGGCCCGCACCATCGAGCGTCGCGCGGGCACTGACGACCGGCCGCTCATCCGCCTCACCGGCGTCAGCGATCCTCGGGGCCTGGGCGGTGAGCTCCTGCTCGTCGAGGACGAGCTTGGAGAGGGGGAGTGGCTCGCCGCTGACCTCGTCGGTTGCCGGGTCCCGGAGCTGGGCGGCGTCGTGGCGCGCATCCTCGACGAGCCCTCGTGCTCGGTGCTTGAGCTCGAGGACGGCACGCTCATCCCGCTGATCTCCGATGCCATCGAGCGCGTGGATCTCGAGGCTCGCGAGATCCACGTGAACAGGGACTTCCTCGGATGAGGATCGACGTCGTGACGCTCTTCCCGGCCTGGTTCGAGTGGTTCACGCAGCAGCGACACGTGGCGAACGCGCTCACCCTGGGCCACGAGCTCGGTTTCGTGGACCTGCGCGCCTCGACGCCGCTGGGCGCGGGCCAGGTGGACGACACGCCGTACGGCGGCGGCGCCGGCATGGTGATCCGAGTGGACGTGGTGGAGGCCGCGCTGCGCGAGCGCTACGGCGAGGCGCCTCCGCCGCATCGCACGATCGCGCTCTCGCCCGGCGGCCGGCGGTTCGACGACGCGCTCGCGAGCGAGCTGTCCGCCGAGCCGGCGCTCACGCTCCTGTGCGGCCGCTACGAGGGCTTCGACGAACGCGTGCACGAGCATCTCGCCACGGACGTCATCTCGATCGGTCGGTACGTGCTGTCCGGGGGCGAGCTGGCCGCCATGGTGGTGATGGACGCGGTGATGCGGAAGCTGCCGGGAGCGCTCGGGCACGAGGACAGCGTGGTCGAGGAGTCGTTCAGCGAGGCCCTCGACGGCGCTCCCGAATACCCGCACTACACCCGCCCCTTCGACTGGCGCGGCCACACCGTGCCGGACGTGCTGCTGTCGGGCGATCACGGCCGCATCCGCGAGTGGCGGCTCGAGCAGAGCCGCGAGCGCGGACAGTGATTGCATGCCTGCGCCGCGGGCAGCGCCCGCGGCTTGGCCCACGGCAGCCCCCGATTGCTTCGCTACCATTGCCCGTCCACGCGCGACGGATTCCTCGGTCGCGTTTTTTGTGCACATGTCCGGAGTAATCGACAGCATCGAGCGCGCGCAGCTGCGCCGTGTCCCGTCCTTTCAGGCCGGGGACCGAGTGCGTGTGCACTTCCAGGTAGTCGAGGGAACCCGCCGCCGCACCCAGGTCTTCGAAGGCATCGTGCTCAAGCGCCAGGGCAGCGGAGTACGCGAGACCTTCACCGTCCGGAAGCAGTCGTTCGGCGTGGGGGTTGAGCGGACGTTCCCGGTCCACTCGCCCAAGATCGAGCGCATCGAGGTGGCGGCCCGCGGAGACGTGCGGCGCGCCAAGCTCTACTACCTGCGTGAGCGGGTGGGACGCGCCTCGCGTGTCCGCGAGCGCCGCTGGACCGGCGCCGAGGAGGTCATCGAGCCGGGCCTCGTGGAGGCCGGCGCGATGCCGGCGGACGACGCCCCGCGCCCGGGCGAGGACGAGCTCGGCGACCAGGTGGCCGCCGAGACCGACGTGCCGGCCGACTCCCAGGCCGAGGGCGACGAGCCGGCGCAGGAGCCGGCTGAGCAGCCGGGCGACGAGCAGGGCGACGCTGACGTCGAGGCCAAGCCCGCCGACGATCAGGCGTCCTAGGCGGGGCCGGAGGCCGGGACGGCCCGAGTGGCGAAAAGCAAGAAGGGCGGGCACAACTCGCTCGTCGAGTTGGTCATCATCGTCGCGGTCGCGCTCGGGCTCGCGCTCGGGATCCAGGCCTTCCTCGTCAAGCCGTTCCGCATCCCGAGCGAGTCGATGGTTCCGACGCTCGAGGTCGGGCAGCGCGTTCTGGTGGATCGGGTGAGCTTCCGCTTCAGCGACCCGGATCGCGGCGACATCGTGGTCTTCAAGCCGCCCCACGGCGCCGATCTGAACTCCTGCGGAGTCAGGCACCCGAGCGACCAGCCGTGCCCCAAGGAGACGCCCGAGCGCTCGGACACGAACTTCATCAAGCGGGTCGTGGGCCTGCCGGGGGATCGCCTCAAGGTCCTCGAGGGCTCCGTTTACATCAACGGGAAGCGACAGAAGGAGTCGTTCGCCAGGCTCGACCCGGAATGCGGCACCTGCAACCTCCCGCGGGAGATCACGATCCCCGAGGACCACTACTACATGATGGGCGACAACCGCGGCGAGTCCGCGGACAGCCGCGAGTGGGGGCCGGTGCCGAAGAAATGGATCATCGGCAAGGCGTTCATGACCTATTGGCCTCCGGGCCGAATCGGCTTACTCTAAGTCCGAGGGTCCGCTTCCGCCGAGACCCGTCCTATCATCGGCGCCAACCGTGGGGATGCCGGACAACGACGAGACGACGCCTTCGCAGCCACTCAGTGGCCGCGCCCGTCGCCGCAGGGGACGGCCGCGCACCGGCAACGGGCGGCGGCTGTTCGCATTCGACCGTGACCTCGGCTGTCGCTACGTGGCGGGAGCCGACGAGGCCGGGCGTGGCTCGCTCGCCGGGCCGCTGGTGGCCGCCGCCGTCCTGTTCGACCTCGAGCAGCTCACGCTCTCGGACCGGCGCGCGCTCACGCGCCTGAACGACTCGAAGCAGCACACCCCTGAGGGGCGGGAGGAGCTGTACCCGCTGGTGATGAGAGCCGCGGCGCGCTCGGTGATCGTGTCGCGCTGCGTGCGCGGCATCGACAGCCGCGGGCTCCACAAGACGAACCTCGAGGCGCTGCGCACGGCACTGCTCGGTGTGGCCCTGCCGGGCGCGGTGTGTCTGGTGGACGGCTTCAACGTGCCGGAGTTCGGCTTCGAGCAGCGGGCGGTGATCGACGGCGACTGCCGAAGCGCCGCTATCGCGGCGGCCTCGGTGCTGGCCAAGGTGAGCCGCGACCGCTACATGCGCCGAGCGGCCGAGCGCCACCCGGGCTGGGACTTCGATTCGAACGTCGGCTACTCCACCCCGGAGCACCGCGCGGCGATCGCAGCCAACGGCGTATCACCGCTCCACCGGATGTCGTTCCAGTCGATCGCGTACACGCAGCTGGCGCTGGAGGGATAGCCGCCCGGGCGCCCGTGGGCGCTCAGAAGGCGGCTTCCAGGTGCTCCAGCGAGAGCAGCCGGCCGCGGGCGTCGAAACTGATTCCGATCGCGTCGAAGCGGATCTCGGGAGGGCGGGCACCCTCGAGCAGGCCCTGAGCCAGCCACTCACGGGCCATCGCGCGCACCTGCCGCTGCTTGCGCGAGCCGATCGAGGCGAACGGCCCCAGCGGGTTGGCGGTGCCCGGGGGCCGGGACACACCGCGAACGATCCGCGTCTTCACCTCGCAGAACACGAGAAAGCGCTCGTCCCGGGCCACCAGGTCGAGCTCACCGAAGCGCGTCCGGAAGTTCCGCGCAATGACCTCACAGCCACGCGCTTCCAGATGCCGAGCCGCCAGCCGCTCCCCCTCCATTCCAAGCTTCCGGCGGGGATCATCGGCCACGCGCCCGACGCTAGGACGGCGCGCCGCACACGTGGGTGAAGAACGTGACGATTACGATCAGACGATGGCCGCTTGTTCGGCCGACCTCACACTCGAGCTGAAGCGCATGCTTCCGGCACGCGCGCCGATCGTGTTCGCCGCCTTCACCGATGCGGTGGAGCTCGCGAAATGGTGGGGCCCACATGGGTTTTCCGTCCCGAGCCTGGACTTCCAGCCGCGCGTGGGGGAGAGCTACCGGATCGAGATGCAGCCGCCCGACGGTGATCGCTTCCATCTGACCGGCGAATTCCGTGAGGTGGACCCACCCATCCGGCTTGCCTTCACGTTCGTCTGGGAACCGGGCGATCCCGACGACCTCGAGACCCCTGTTGCCCTGTCGTTCCGGGACCTCGGCGAAGCCACGGAGGTGGCCCTGACGCAGGGTCCGTTCAAGACCGAGGCGCGCCGCGCGCTGCACCGCGAAGGCTGGACGGACTCGCTCGACAAGCTCGAGCGGCTACTCGGAGCTCAGACCGCGTAGAGAAACGTGTAGATCGCCGTGTGGCCCTCCTGGGTCAGCTCGCCCAGGCAATAACGGCTGACGCCGCCCTCTTCATCAGGGACATCCACGGTCATGGGCGGGCGGCCCTCCACGGCCTCGATCTCAACCGTCTTGCCCTTGAGCGGTCCATCCTCGAGAAGCGCGTGCACGGAAAGCAGCATACGCCGACCCCGGCCTGCCCTTCAGGCGTCGCCAGGCCTCCCGGACGGCAGCGCCAGCGCCGCCGCGACGGCTGCGAGCAGGAGCACGCCGACGCAGACACCGAAGCCGGTGCGGGCGGCCAGGTCGAAGGCGTCTTCTGACCGCGTCAGCACGAGCTCGCGCAGCGGGCGGCCGACCTCCCGCGCCACGTCCTGCGCCTCCTCGATCGACTCGGTCGCGCGCTCGCGGCGCACCGCCGTGAGGCGGGCCAGCTTCGCGTCGATCTGGTCGGTGTAGACGGCGGCGAAGACAGTGCCGATGATCGCCACCCCGAGCGCGCCGCCGACCTGGCGGGCAAGCTGGTTGATCGCGCCGCCGTCGCCCGCCTTGGCCTCGCCCAGGTCGTTCATGATCACCGCGGTTGCAGGCGCAACGACGAGCGAGATCAGCGCACCGATCAGACCCGTCCCGATCAGCACCAGGGCCACCCCGGAGTCCGCGCCGAGCAACATGAACAGCGCCGTCGACGCCGCCAGCAGCACGAGGCCGACCGACAGGACCAGGCGCGCCCCGACCGCCGCGAACACGCGCGCGTTGTAGCGGGCTCCGATCGCCGCGCCGACCCCCAGCGGCGTGAGCAGCAGCCCGGCCTCGAGGACGGAGCGGTCCTGCACGTACTGGAGGTACTGCGGCAGCAGGAAGATCGACCCGAGGAAGGCGATGTAGATGCTCAGGATGGCGCCCGCGCCCGCGGCCACCACGGGCCGGGCCAGCGCGCGCACGTCGAAGAGCGGCTCGCGCCGGCGCAGCTCGGCTCGCACGAAGCCCACGCCGGCGCACACCCCGATCACGCCCGAGGCGATCACTCCGGGGCTGCTCCAGCCGGCGTCGGGCCCCTCGATCAACGCGAACACCACGCCGCCGAGCGCCAGGATCGATAGCACGACCCCGACCAGGTCGATCGGCGGGGTGCCCGGCCGCGTCGACTCGGGCAGCACCGCCCAGCCCGCCGGCACGACCAGGATCGCGACTGGCACGTTCACCAGGAACACCGCCTGCCAGCCGACCTCCTTGACGAGCACGCCGCCCAGCAGCGGCCCCAGCACAAGCCCTAGGCCCGCGACCGCCGCCCACACGCCGAGCGCCTGCGGGCGCTCCTCGGGCGGGAACATGACCGCGATCAGCGACAGGGCCGGCGGCAGCACGCACGCGGCCGCCGCGCCCATCAGCGCCCGCGCGCCGATCAGCGCGACCGGGTAGGGAGCGATCGCGCACAGGCACGAGGCGACGGCGAAGCCTGCCATGCCGGCAAGGAACACTCGCTTGCGGCCGAAGCGGTCGGCCAGCCCGCTGCCGAGTAGCAGCAGCCCGGCGAGCGCGACCAGGAAGGCGTCGAGCACCCACTGGAGCTCGCCGATCCCCGCGTTCAGGTCCTCCGAGATGTCCGGCAGCGCGACGTTGACGATCGTCATGTCGACCGCGCTGATGAACATCGCTCCGCAGACGACCAGCAGGCCCTGCTGCCGCTTCGCGTGCGGTGCGTCGCCCTCGAACGGCAGGTGGTGGAGGTGGTGCGGGAACTCGATTAGCGCACCGTAACCTCTGTGCTGGGCGGGTCACCCCGCGCCGAAGGAGTTGCTCTGGCCGCCCCGGTCTGCGACTCTTGAGGCACAGCTTGCGGGAGCGCCACGTGATCGCCGCCGAGGCTGGCGGCGCCGGAAAGGAGACCCGTGAGCTCATCCTCCACCGAGACACTCACCAGCGTGGTGCCAGGCGGCGGCACGGAACTTCGGGAGGGCTACGCCGAGGTCGGTGACGTGAGGCTCCATTACGTCGAGGCCGGCGACGGACCGCTGGTCGTCCTGCTGCACGGCTTCCCGGAGTTCTGGTACGGCTGGCGGCTGCAGATCGCGCCGCTCGCGGCGGCCGGTTTCCGCGTGGTCGCGCCCGATCTGCGCGGCTACAACCTGTCGTCGAAGCCCGACGCCGTCGCGGCTTACACCGCCGGCAAGCTGGCCGCCGACGTGCGCGATCTCATCCGCGAACGCGGCGCCGAGTCCGCACTGCTGGTCGGCCACGACTGGGGCGGAACCGCCGCCTGGACTGCGGCGATGAACCACCCCGAGGTAGTGGACCGTCTGGTCGTCCTCAACGCCGCCCATCCGCGCAAGCTCAACGAGGGACTGCGCCACCCCAGCCAGCTCGCGCGGTCTTGGTACTTCTTCTACTTCGCGCTCCCAGACCTGCCCGAGCACCACGTGCGCGCGAAGGACTGGGAGTTCTTCCAGCACTTCCTGCGCGACGCCCAGCCGCCGTACACGAAGGAGGAGACTGATCGCTATATCGAGGCGTGGTCGCAGCCAGGCGCAGCGGCCGCGATGATCGACTACTACCGCGCCGCGGTGCGACCGCCGAAGGGCACCAAGACGGAGCTTCACCCGATCTCGGCGCCCACCCTGGTCATCTGGGGCCAGAAGGATCGCTACCTCGGCCCTGATCTCGCCGAGCCCCACCACGAGGACGTCCCCAACCTCGACCGCGTCGAGCGCCTGCCCGACGCGTCGCACTGGGTCCACCACGACGAGGCCGAGCACGTCACACAACTGCTCATCGACTTCTTCGCCCCTGCCCGCCCAACCTAAGGCAGGCAAACGTCGACGACATAGGCCGACTAGCGGAGCTTCAGCCGAAGCATCACCTCGTCGAACCGGACCTCACCGGTTCGCTCGAAGCCGTAGCGCTCGTAGAAGGTGATCGGGCTGCCGTCGCCCTGACCGGCGCTCGTGTTCAGCACCTCGACTCCGGGTCGGCCGCGGAAGTATTCGACGATCAGGTCGAGCGTCGCAGTGCCGAAGCCCTGCCGCTGGTAACGCTCGTCAATGAGGAGCTTCCACAGGTACTGCGGTATGTACTCGGGACTATCGACCTCGTCGGCGATCATCACGAACCCGACCGGCGTGTCGTCGGCATGAACCGCCCAGTACAGGGCGTGAGCGTCGGGGTGCTCGGCGGCTTCGCGCAATGAGTCCGCCACGCTGCTGACGAATTGCTCTTGGCTCGGCGATACGCGCAGAGCCTCGACCGCTTGACGGTTCGATTCGCTGAGCGGACGAAGCGAAACCACGCGGTGACCTTACCCGGCGGCCATCGCTCGCTTCAGCCCAACCGTGGCCGAAAAGCAGCGTCGTTGTCACGCCGGCGCGCCCACACGTCACTCGCCCCTGGGGAGTCTCCAGCGCGTGCTCGCCGCGGTCGCCACCTTCACGCTCGACGGAGTCCATGCCCAGGAGGTCACGGTCGAGGTGGACGTGCGGCGCGGGCTGCCCACCTTCACGCTCGTGGGCCTGCCCGACCGGGCGATCCGCGAGTCGCGCGAGCGCGTGAGGGCGGCGCTCCTCAACTCGGCGCTCGACTTCCCGCAGAAGCGCCTGACGGTGAACCTCGCGCCCGCGCACGTGCGCAAGGCGGGCCCGAGCTTCGACCTGGCTATCGCGGTGGGGCTGCTAGCCGCCAGCTCCCAGGTGCCACCCGAGCAGCTCGAGGACTGCGCGGTGGTGGGCGAGCTCTCGCTCAGTGGCGAGCTGCGCTCCGTTCGCGGGACGCTCACCGCGGCGCTCGGCGCCCGCCGCGCGGGCTACCGGCGCGTTCTCGTCCCGGAGGCGAATGCGGCCGAGGCCGCGCTCGTGGAGGGAATCGAGGTGAGCGCGATCCCAACGTTGGCGAGGCTCGCCGATCTGCTCCATGGGCGCTGGTCGCCGGAGCCCGCGCGCCCGGCGGTCGCGGATCCGGACGAGGCCAGGCCCGAGGGCCCGGACCTGGCCGACGTCCGCGGGCAGGAGGACGCCAAGCGCGCTCTCGAGATCGCCGCCGCCGGCGGCCACAACCTGCTGATGATCGGGCCACCGGGCGCGGGCAAGACCATGCTGGCTCGTCGGCTGCCGGGCATCCTCCCGCCGCCGAGCTTCGAGGAGGCGCTGGAGATCACCCAGGTCCACAGCGCGGCCGGCATCGGGAGCGGGAGGCTCGCCACCGAGCGCCCCTTCCGCGCGCCGCACCACACGATCTCTCCTCAGGGGCTCGTGGGTGGCGGCGCGCGGCCGATGCCGGGGGAGATCACGCTCGCCCACCGCGGTGTCCTGTTCCTGGACGAGCTGCCCGAGTTCGGCCGCGCGGCCGTGGATGCGCTCCGCCAGCCGCTCGAGGAGGGGTGCGTGGAGATCATGCGCGGCCAGCGGACGCTGGAGTTCCCCGCGAACGCGATCGTCGTGGCCGCGTGCAACCGCTGCCCGTGCGCTCGCCCGCCCGACAGCTGTAGCTGCACCACGATCGAGCTCGCTCGCTACCAGCGGCGGCTTAGTGGACCGCTCGTGGACCGGATCGACCTGGTCTGCCAGGTGGAGCCCGTGCCGACCGTGCAGCTGGTGGACGGCGAGAACGAGGGCCGTGCGCGATCGGCCGATGTGCGTGCGCGCGTGGTCTCGGCCCGGATGCGCCAGCTCGCCCGGCTGGCGGGTTCGGGTGTTCTTTGCAACGGCGACATGGACGGGCGGCTCACCCGCCGGCAGGTACCACTCGAGGCGAGCCTCGCGGGCCGGCTGCTCGCCGTCCGGGACCGCATCCCGCTGAGCGGACGCGGCCACGATCGAGTGCTGCGGGTGGCGCGGACGATCGCCGACATCGACGGACGCGAGCTGCTCGAGGAACGCGACGTCGACGAGGCGCTGTCCTACCGGCTCGACAGCTGGGAGCGGATTGCGGCGTGATCGACAGCTGCACATCCTGCCTGCGTCGGGCGTTCCTGATCGCCCACCTCGCGCCGCGCATCGCCGGGCTGCTCGGCGGCCGCGAGCGGAGGGCCTCGGGCCTGCTCGCACTACCCGAGGACGATCTGCTCGCGGCCGCGGCCGGCAAGGGGGTGGAGCAGGCGCTCGCGTTCCTCGAGGAGGTCGACGCCGGCGCGGAGCGAGAGCGCCTGAGCGCTGGTGACTTCACAGCGCTCTGCACACACGCGACGGCCTACCCGCCGCTGCTGCGGCAGCTCACCGATCCACCCGCCGTACTGTTCGCAGCCGGACGCGAAGAGACGTTCGCGGTTCTCCGCGAGGAGCCCGCCGTGGCGGTGGTCGGAACCCGGCGGGCGAGTCCCTACGGGACCGAAGTGGCGTACGCGATCGGGCGCGGGCTCGGTGCATCGGGGGTGCCGGTGGTGAGCGGCCTGGCGCTCGGCATCGATGGGACCGCCCACCGCGGATGCCTGGACGGAGGCGGCGTTCCGGTTGCGGTGGTGGCCTGCGGTCCCGATGTGGTCTACCCGCGCCGGCACCGCGGGCTGCACCAGCGCGTCTGCGAGCGGGGGCTCGTGCTGTCCGAGCTGCCACCCGGCACCGAGCCGTACCGCTGGAGCTTCCCGGCGCGCAACCGGATCATGGCCGGGCTCGCGCGACTCACCCTGGTCGTGGAGGCCGCCGACCCGAGCGGCAGCCTGATCACCGCCGACTTCGCGAAGGACCTGGGGCGTTGCGTGGCGGCTGTGCCGGGCCGAGTGACCTCGAGCGTTGCACAGGGCACCAACAGCCTGCTCAAGGAGGGCGCCGCCGCGATCACGGGCACGGACGACGTGCTCGACGAGCTTTTCGGCGTCGGGGTGCGGCGTGCGCCGAAGGTCCGAGCGGCGAGCGCCGCGCCGGACGACCCGCTTCTGCGCGCCGTCCTCGACGCCGCCGACAGCTGCACATCCGTGGAGGCGATCGCCCGCGCGACGGGCCGCTCGGCAGCGCAGACCCGCGCTGCGCTCGGCCGCCTGGAGGCCGAGGGCTTCCTGGTGCGGCGCGACCTCGGGGGCTGGGAGCGGGCGGCGTGCTGAGGCGAGCGCGCGCCGCCCGCCTATCCTGCCCTGCCCGTGGTCCCTGACCGCCCCATCCCCCGAGTGCTCTCGATCGCCGGCTCGGACTCCGGCGGCGGCGCGGGCATCCAGGCCGACCTCAAGGCGTTCGCGCGCTGCGGTGTGCACGGGATGACCGCCATCACCGCCATCACGGCGCAGAACACCGTGGCCGTCACCGCCGTGCACCCCCTGCCGGGCGAGCTGATCGTCGAGCAGGTGCGGGCGGTCGCGGACGACATCGGCGTCGACGCCGTCAAGATCGGGATGCTCGGGACAGCAGAGACGATCGAGGCCGTGAGCGCGGCGCTCGACCTCATTCCGGGGGCGCCGGTGGTGCTGGACCCGGTGATGGTCGCTGAGAGCGGCGCCAGGCTGCTCGACGAGGACGCCCAGGAGGCGCTCAGAACGCTGCTGCTGCCCCGCGCTGCCGTGGTGACCCCGAACGTGCCGGAGGCGCGCGCGCTGGCCGCTGCGGGCCCGCACGCGGAGATAGACGAACTGGCGCGCGCCGTGCACGCCCTCGGCCCCGCGGCCGTGGTGGTGACCGGTGGCCACCGGCGAGCAGGCCGTTGATGTCTTCTTCGACGGCGACCAACTGGTGGAGATCCCGGGTGAGCGCTACGTGGACGGCGCCGCGCACGGGTCCGGCTGCACGCACTCGTCGGCCCTGGCGGCGTACCTGGCGCTGGGCTACGAGCCGCTCGAAGCGGCGCGCGCGGCCAAGCGGATCGCGTCAGAGGCCGTGAGGGACGGACTGCGCAGCGTGGGCGCGGGCCCCGGGCCGGTGGACGTCTTTGGCGGCGAGGGCCGCGCGCAGCGCAGGGACCCGGCGGGCTCCTAAGGGGGTGGGCGGAGGGCCGTGGGCGGCACTGCGAGAGCGCAACCCGTGCGGCTACGCGCCAAAGCGACCGGCCGCCCGGCCCTGCGTGACATAATCGCCCAGGTGGCGGTGATGAAGTTCCTGCGCATGAAGCCGGGTCACGGCGAGGTTCTGCTCGCCGAAGGCGATCCCAGCGTGCAGGAGGACGAGGAGCGCCTCGTGGAGGAGTTCCGCCGCCAGCTCGACGAGGGGATGTGGGCCGCAGTTCCGGTCACCAACTCGGGAAGCGGCAGGCGCGAGGCCCAGATGGTCAAGGACTTCGCCGATATCCCACCGGAGTCCGAGCGCGTGATCTTTTTCCCGCGAGCCTCCGGCGGCTGACCGCGCGCGTTCGATGCTGCTCGCACTCCTCGCACTCGCCCTGATCGCCGTTGTTCTTGCCATGCCGCTCGCGGTCAGGCGCGTTGCGCAGTGGCGCGCCGAGCGCCCGCAGCGCCCCCGGCGCGGCGCCGCGCACTCGCTCGACGCGCTCTACGACCCCGGCCGCGAGCGCCGGGCCGAGCAGCGCGCCCGCGAGCTCCTGCGCTCGTGCGTGAACGAGGAGGAGTGGGGGATGTACCGCGATCTCGGCTTCATCCGCGTGGCCGGCAGGCACGCGCGGCGCCAGATCGACCGCGGCGCGCGGGCCGCCTACGCCTACCTCGTCTACCCGCACAAGCCGATCGTGGCGTACGTGCCCGAGAGCGGGCAGCTGCTATCCGAGTACTGCGTCGAGTTTCCCGACCTCACCGGCAGCGGCGGCCGCCACCGCCTGCCCGCCTCCGATGACGTGCTCGCCAAGTGGATGGCGCTCACCTCCGACGAGGACCGCGTGATCCGGCGCGCCAACATGCACCTAATCGGCCGCCAGCTCGACCCCGCGCGCGTGCGCCGCGACCTGTGGCGCCTGGCCGAGTGGGAGCGTCGCCGCGGCGACCGGCAACAGGTACCGCAGAGCCAGCGGTGAACCACGACCTCCGCAGTCGCAGCCGGGTCATCTTGGACGGCCCGGATCGCGCACAGGCGCGCGCGTACCTGAAGGGCATCGGGTTCGACGACGACGCCCTCCGGCGCCCCATCGTGGGCATCGCGAACACCTGGACGGAGACGATGCCCTGCAACTTCCACCTCCGCCGTCTGGCCGAGAAGGTGAAGGAGGGCGTGCGCGCCGCGGGGGGCACCCCGATGGAGTTCAACACCGTGGCCATCTCCGACGGCATCACGATGGGCACCGAGGGCATGAAGACCTCGCTGGTCAGCCGTGAGGTGATCGCGGACTCGATCGAGCTGGTGGCGCGCGGCCACATGTTCGACGCCGTCGTGGCGCTCTCCGGCTGCGACAAGACGATTCCCGGCTGCGTCATGGCGCTCGCCCGGCTCGACGTGCCGAGCCTGATGCTCTACGGCGGCTCGATCGCCCCCGGTCGCTGGCGCGGCAAGGACGTGACGATCCAGGACGTGTTCGAGGGGATCGGCGCCCATGCCGCCGGGGACCTCACCGACGACGAGCTCACCGACCTCGAGAACCACGCCTCTCCCGGCGCGGGCGCGTGCGGCGGCCAGTTCACCGCCAACACCATGGCGATGGCCTTCGAGGTGCTGGGGATCTCGCCGATGGGCAGCTCGATGGTGCCCGCGGAGGACGGCAAGAAGGGCAAGGTGGCCGAGGAGTGCGGGCGCCTCGTGATGGAGGTGCTCGCGCAGGACCGTCGCCCGAGCAGCATCATCACCAGGAACTCGCTCGAGAACGCGATCGCCGCGGGGGCGATGTCGGGCGGCTCCACGAACATCGTCCTGCACCTGCTCGCCGTTGCGCACGAGGCCGGCGTGCCGCTCGAGCTCGAGGACTTCGATCGCATTGCCTGGCAGACCCCCCTCCTCTGCGACCTCAAGCCCGGCGGCCGCTACGTGGCCACCGACCTCTACCGCGCAGGCGGCGTGCCGCTCGTGATCAAGCGGCTGAAGGAGCTCGGGGCCCTGCACGAGGACGAGCTGACCGTGACCGGCCAGACGATCGGCGCGGTGGCGGACACCGCCGAAGAGCCCGAGGGCCAGGACGTGGTGCGCCCCGTGGACCAGCCGCTGAAGCCGAACGGCGGCTTCGCGATCCTGCGCGGGAACCTCGCGCCGGAGGGCTGCGTGGTGAAGCTGTCTGGCCACGACCGCATGGAGCACAGCGGGGTGGCGAGAGTCTTCGAGCGCGAGGAGGACGCCTTCGCCGCCGTGATGGCGAAGGACATCAAGCCCGGCGACGTGGTCGTGATCCGCAACGAGGGCCCGAAGGGCGGCCCCGGGATGCGCGAGATGCTGCACGTGACCGCGGCGCTCGTGGGGGAGGGGCTCGGCGACAGCGTGGCCCTCCTGACCGACGGCCGCTTCTCAGGCGCCACCCATGGCTTCATGGCCGGCCACGTGGCGCCGGAGGCGCCCGACAGCGGCCCGATCGCGGTCGTGCGCGATGGCGACACGATCGTGTTCGACGTTGCCAAGCGGGAGCTGAACGTGGAGATCTCCGACGACGAGCTGCGTGCCCGCCTCGCCGACTATGAACCGCTCGCGCCCGCCTACACGAACGGCGTGCTCGGCAAGTACCGAAAGCTCGTGCACTCCGCTGCCGAAGGCGCAATCACCGGCTAGACAGCGTGCGTCAGGCGGCCTGCGACTCGCCGTCCGCCGGCTCGTTCTCCTCGGCCGAGCCGGTCTCAGCGAGGAAGCCCACCAGCACGTCGTTGAAGGCCTGAGGGCGCTCCGCCATCGGAATGTGGCCGGTGTCCTTCATCACGACCTTGCGGCTGTCCGAGATCAGGCGCTCGAACTCGTTGGCGTCGCGCACCGGGATGATCGCGTCCTTCTCGCCCCAGACGATAAGAGTCGGCACCTTCACGTCGGGCAGCCGGTCGCGGAAGTCGTAATCGAGGCAGGCGCGCAGCGCGGCGCCAAAGCCGTCCTTGCCGGCGCCCTTGAAGAACCCCTCATAGGCCAGGTCCGCCTTCAGCAGCCGCGGGTGGCGCGCCACCAGCGCGAGCGACGCGTGCCGGGTGATCGGCCGCGCCGCGAGCTGGCGGTCCTGCGCGGTGGTGTTCATCGCAATTGCGGAGGCCAGCCGGCCGATCGTCAGGATCGGCGTCTGGAGCGAGTCGGCGGACGTGATCCCCGCGGCCGAGACGAGCACGAGCCGCAACACGCGCTCCGGGAACTGGATCGCCACCTCGGCGGCCACGAAGCCGCCCATCGAGTTCCCGACCATGTCGACCTTGCCCAGGCCGAGCTCCTCGCAGAACGCGTCCACGCAGCGGCCGTAGCCGGGGATGCTGATCTTGCCGTCGCTGGGCTCGGGGGTGAGCCCGAACCCGGGCAGGTCGAGCGCGAGCACGCGCCGGTCCTGGGCGAGCCGCGGGATGTTCTCGAGCCAGTTCTGCCACTGGCCGCCGAGGCCGTGCACGAGCACGACGGGGTCCTCGTCCCCGCTGCCGACATCCACGTAGTTGATCGGGGTGCCGTCGACCTCGATCCGTTTCAGCTCCCTCGCCCAGTTGGTCTGGCGCCAGTTCGGTGAGGCTGTGGCGCCGTAGCCCTGGTCAGCCTCGCGGTCGCGCCACGGCGGCGCCGGTGCGGCGCCGGGACGCATAAGTCTGCGTGCCATGTCCTTACTGTACGAGGCCGTGGCCCGGATCGCGCTGGACATCGACTCGACCCTGCACCACTACTGGGATCTGCTCCAGCGGATCGCCCACGAGCGCTACGGGGTCGACCTTCCGTACGAGGAGCAGCGCGACTGGGGCATCACCGTGCTGGAGCGCGATGCGATCGTCCATTGCGTGGAGGAGACCCACTCAGACGAGAACATCGCCGCCGGCGTGCCCTATCCGGACGCGGTCGAGACGGTGCGCGAGTGGCACGCGCAGGGGCACTGGATCCACGTGACGAGCCATCGCCGCAGGAGCACCTACGAGGCCACCGCCGCGTGGCTCGACCGGATCGGGATGCCCTACCACGACCTGCACTGCTCGTTCGACAAGGTGCCCCGCTGCGTCGAGCTCGAGATCGACGTGCTCGTGGATGACAGCCCGGTGAACATCACCCAGGCGGTGGCGGAGGGCATCGTTCCCGCCACGATCATCCATCCGTGGAACGAGGAGATCCTCGAGGCCAACGAGGTGATCGCGGCCCGCGACTGGCGCGGCCTCAAGAAGGCGCTCGATCCCGTGCTCGAGCGGATCGACTGAGGCCTGCAGCGCGGCACCCGGCGCTGCCTGCTTGAATCGGCCGCGTGGCGGATTCACCACGCACCACGCTGTCGATGCGCGAGCGAGAGGCGGCGACCACTGCGCTCGTGCCCGCGGAGGAGCTCAAGGCGCACCTGCCCGGGGTCGAGCCCGACCGCCAGCTGAACGATTGGGGGCGCTCCGAGCGGATCGAGGGGATCTACGACCGCACGATCGCGGAGTTCTTCTACCGCTACTGGTTCCGCGCCGAGGTCGAGGGGATCGAGAACGTGCCGGCCGCCGGCGGCGCCCTGCTGGTGTCAAACCACTCGGGTGCCCTGCCACCGGACGCGGCGATGATCGGCAAGTCGATCCGCGAGGAGCACACGCACCCGCGCCCGCTCAACATCACGATCGAGCATTTCTTCAAGGGCTATCCCGGCTTCAGCACGCTGTTGCCGAAGATCGGCTGCGTGCCCGCCCACCCGGCCAACGTGCACCGGCTGCTCTACGACGAGGAGCAGCTCGTGCTGGTGTTCCCCGAGGGCCGCAAGGCCACCGAGAAGCTCTACAAGGACCGCTACCGCCTGCGCCGCTTCGGCCGCGGCGGGTTCGTGGAGGCGGCGATGCGAGCCCGGGCGCCAATTGTGCCGGTGTGCGTGGTGGGTGCCGAGGAAGCCGCGCCGATCTTCGCGCAGGTGGGACTGATGAAGCGCCTCACCGGGCTCCTCTACTTCCCGATCACGCCCACGTTCCCGCACTTCGGGCTACTCGGCATGGCCGGCTACCTGCCCGCCAAGTTCAAGCTCCGCTTCCTCGAGCCGATCGAGTTCGAGGAGGAGGGCATGCACGAGGACAAGGCGCTCGTCCAGACGGTCGCCCACGAGGTTCGCGCGCGCATCCAGGAGAACCTCTGGGACATGGTGGCGAAGCGCAAGTCGGTCTGGTTCGGGTAGCGGCGTGGACTCGAAGCGCATCCTCGTAACCGGCATCTCGCACTACTGGGGCGGGCGGCTGGCCCAGGCTCTGGAGCGCTTTCCCGAGGTCGAGGCCGTGATCGGGGTGGACAACGAGGAGCCGAGGTTCGAGCTCGAGCGCACCGAGTACGTGAAGGTGGGCGCCCAGCATGCGCTGCTGCGGCGCGTAGTCGAGGCCGCCGAGATCGACACCGTGGTGGACACGCGCCTGGTGGTGGACTCGGCCGTCACCTCGTCCTCCAAGGCCCACGAGAACAACGTGATGGGGACGATGAACATACTGGCCGCCTGCACCGGGGCGGACTCGCCGGTGCGCAAGGTCGTCTTCAAGTCCTCCACCCACTTCTACGGCTGCCACCAGGACGACCCGGCCTTCTTCGACGAGACTATGCGCCGCCCGCACCCGCCGCGGAGCGGGATCGAGAAGGACGTCGTGGAGGCGGAGGCGTCGCTGAACGAGTTCGCCGAGCGCCACGCGGACACCGCTGTCTCAATCCTGCGCTTCGCGAACGTGCTGGGCCCCGACGTCGAGACCTCGCACACAAAGCTGTTCGCGCTGCCGATGGTGCCGATGATCCTGGGCTTCGACCCGCGCTACCAGTTCGTCCACGAGGACGACGTCGTGCACGCGCTCGAGCACGCCGTGAAGCACCGCGTGCCGGGCACGTTCAACGTGGCCGGCGACGGTGTGCTCGCCCTCAGCGAGGTGGCCGGCCTGCTTGGCAAGCCCTACGCGCCGGTGCTGCCGCCGTGGGGCACCGGCCTCGCCACCTCGGTGATCAAGCGGCTGGGGGTGGTGATCCCGCCCGAGGCGCTCGAGCAGATGCGCTACGGGCGCGGCGTCGACAACCGCCGCTTCAAGGCCTCCGGGTTCCACTACCAGCACACCAGCCGAGAGGCGGCGATCAAGCTCGGTGAGCACCTGCGCATCCATCCCGTGGTGCGCGGCGCGCAGGAGCCGTATCGCTACGAGCGCGAGGTGGAGGACTTCCTGCGCTGGAGCCCGCACGTGAGGAACACGCGGGACAAGGGCGTCACGGCGCTGAGCCGCGACCAGCTCGCCGAGCTCCAGAGGCTGCTCACCGGCTTCGCGGACACGGCGGGGATGGACCTCGACACCGAGCCGGGAGCGGACCGCGCCGCCGAGGCCGAGCGCCGTGCCGAGGAGGCCGAGGAGGCCGCGCGCGAGGCGTCGAAACGGGCGGCACGGGCGGAGAAGCGGGCTGACAAACGCGCCCGCGAGGCGGCCGAGGAGGCCGCCGCGCGACCGCAGCCATCGGGCCGGCCCGTCGAGCACTACGACGACCTCGCAGCAGAGGAGGTGATCGCCCTGCTGGCCTCACTGGAGCACGAGGACCTCCAGATGCTGCGCGAGTACGAGCGCGATCACGCCAATCGCACCCGGGTGCTCAGCGCGATCGAGTCCGTGCTGGCCCGCGGCGGGTCGAGGGTGTAGGGCGCAAGCACGGGGCGTTGCCCCGTGCGCCGCGATGCTGTTGGCCGCAACCGCTCTTTCAGCGCTGGGCGGCCGCCGTTCGCGGCGGTACCCTCAGCGTTCCCCCCATGAGGCACCGGTGGTTCATCCTCGTGGCCGTCCTCCTTCTGGTCCTGATCGGAGGCTCGGTCGCCGCTTTCGCGTACGACAGCTCGCGTGACGACCTGATCGCCGAGGGCGTGACCATCGCCGGCGTCGACGTGGGCGGCATGACGAGCGCCGAGGCCCGCACGGTCGTGCGCCACGAGCTCCAGAAGCCGCTCGAGCGGCCGATCGCGGTCCGGCGCGGAGAGCAGCGCTTCACGCTCTCAGCCCAGGACGCCGGGGTGAAGGCCGACGTCGGCGGCATGGTCGACGAGGCCCTGAAGGCGAGCCGCGAGGGCAGCATCTTCAGCCGCGTGGCCCGCGACATCACCGGTGGGGAGGAGGACGCCCAGGTCTCGGCCCGGGTCACCTACTCGACCGAGGCCGTCGAGCAGCTCGTCAAGCGGGTGGAGACGAAGCTGAACCGCCCCGCGCGCGACGCGGAGGTGGACTTCCCTTCGCTCGAGAAGGTGCAGGAGCAGAAGGGCCGCAAGGTGAAGGCGGCCGCGCTCCAGCAGCGGATCGCGCAGGCCCTCACGGTGCCGGGCGTGGAGCGGACGGTGCGTGCGCCGGTCCGCATCCTCAAGCCGAACGTCACTCAGGCAGAGCTCGCGGGCAAGTACCCCGTGGTGCTCATAGCGGACCGTTACAACTTCAAGCTGCGCCTGTACAGGAACCTCAACCTTCAGAAGGAGTACACGGTCGCCGTCGGCGCGCTCGGGTTCGACACCCCCGCCGGGCTCTACCACATCCAGAACAAGGCGGTGGACCCCGCCTGGCACGTGCCGAACAGCGACTGGGCCGGCGACCTCGCGGGCACGATCGTCCCGGGCGGCGTGCCGGACAACCCGCTCAAGGCACGCTGGCTCGGCATATTCGACGGCGCCGGCATCCACGGCACCGACCAGACCTACTCACTCGGCAGCGCGGCATCCCACGGCTGCATCCGGATGGCGATTCCGGACGTGATCGAGCTGTACGACCAGGTCCCGGTCGGAGCTCCGATCTACATCGCCTAGCCGTTTCGTTCGAGTCGAACGGCAGCATTAATGGGTGCGCGATCGGAGGCTCAACACGTTGGGCAACCTATGCGCGACCAATGTGTTGAGCCTCGGCTTGGCCACCCATTAATGCTGCTGTTTCGGGCCTAGACCCCGATCTCGCCCACTGGAATCTCCTCCCAGCCCTGCTCTTCAAGCAGGGTCTGGCGCCCGGTGTGTCGAATGCAGAGCGTGCCGATGAAGATCCCTCGTTCCTGCTTGCGGAGGACGGCGTACCACATGGTTGACGCGTCGCTCGGACCCTGGATGGGATGCCAGGGCTTGATCGGCTTGTCGAACTCGTCCACGAGCTCCGCATCGGCGAGCTGATTCCGCGTGGCAACCCGACCATCCTCAGTGTTGACGAAGAAAGAACCCACTCCAATCGAGGCTAGCTGGCAGGAGGCGCTCGCCCGCTTCGACGACTGGCAGCGAGCGCGCGGGATGGGAGAGAAGACCCGCCGCGCGTACGGCGTGGACCTCTCGCAGTTGGCCGACTGGGCCGCCGGGCGCGATCTCGGCCCGCTGTCACTGACACACCGCGAGCTGCGCCACTTCGCCGGCGTCGTCTCGGAGCGGGGCGCGGTGAAGGCGACCGTGGCGCGCAAGCTGGCCGCCATCCGGACCTTCTACCGCCAACTCGTGGAGCGCGGCGAGCTGGAGGCGAACCCGGCCGAGCTCGTGTCCAGCCCCAAGAAGGATTCGTACCTGCCGAACGTGCTCAAGCCCGAGGAGGTGGCCGAGCTGCTCGAGCGGATCCCGAGCACCACGCCGCTCGACCTCCGCGACCGGGCCCTGCTCGAGCTCGCCTACGCCGCCGGGCTGCGCGTGGAGGAGCTCGTGAACCTCGATCTCACGAGCCTGAACGCGGACGGCGAGGAGGTGCGCGTGGAGGGCAAGGGCGGCCGGACGCGCGTGGTACCGGTGGGCGAGCATGCCTGGAGGGCGCTCGACCGCTACCTCGCCCGCGGCCGCACGGTGCTCAACGCAGGGGAGAGCGAAGCGCTGTTCCTTTCGAAGAGCGGCCGGCGCCTGTCCACATCGGACGTTCGGCGACGGCTGCGCCTCCAGACCCGCAAGGCCGGCATCACGCCCCACACGCTGCGGCACTCCTTCGCAACCCACCTGCTCGAGGGCGGCGCCGACATTCGCGCAATCCAGGAGCTACTGGGACACTCCAGTATCAGCACGACCCAGACCTACACTCGGGTAGAGTCGAAACGCCTCAAGAAGGCGTACGCGAGCTCTCACCCGCGCGCGTGACCTAAGACACAAATGGAGACAAACCTCAAGGCGATCGAGCTCAGGGACCTCTGGCGCCGCTACAAGGATGAGAAGGACGAGAAGGCCCGCGAGCGACTGGTGCTGGCCTACGCCCCGCTCGTCAAGTACGTAGCCGGCCGGATGTCCAGCGGTCTGCCCTCCCATGTGGAGGAGGCGGACCTGATCTCCTATGGCCTGCTCGGCCTGATCTCGGCCATCGAGCGCTTCGAGCCCGAGCGCGAGATCAAGTTCGAGACCTTCGCGATCACCCGCATCAAGGGCTCGATCATCGACGAGCTGCGCTCGCTCGACTGGGTGCCGCGCTCGGTGCGCACCAAGGCGCGCGAGATCGAGCGCGCGAATGCCAAGCTCGAGCACCAGCTGCACCGCGCGCCAACCGACCAGGAGATGGCCGACACGCTCGACGTGTCGGTGGAGGAGTTCCAGGAGTCGCTGGTGCGGATCTCCAACTCCTCTGTGGTGGCGCTCGACGAGCTGTGGACCGTCTCGGACGCCTCCGGCGACCAGGTCTCGCTGCTCGACACGATCCAGGATCCCCAGGCGCTCGATCCCGCCATGGAGATGGACACGACCGAGATGAAGGACCGCCTGGCAGACGCGATCGCGCGGCTGCCCGAGCGCGAGAAGCTCGTCGTGGCCCTCTACTACTACGAGAACCTCACCCTGCGGGAGATCGGCGAGGTTCTGGGCGTGACCGAGTCGCGCGTCTCCCAGCTCCATACAAAGGCCGTGCTGCGGCTGAAGTCGCGGCTGCAGGGCGACCCCATCAGCGAAACCGGCTAGCGGCGGGAACAGGGATGTTGCGGCGTCGTGCCCACCGCCACAGCGAGGAGCTGGCGGCCCGCGCGAGCCGGCAGACGGCGCTGGCCGAGCTTGGCCAGCTCGCACTCGAGGGGACGGCGCCCGAGGAGCTGATCGACGTGGCCGCAGTGGCCGTCGCGCGGGAGCTCGCAGTGGAGCACGTTGTGGTGCTCGAGCTGACGCGTGACGGAGACGGGCTGCTGGCCCGCGCCGGGGTTGGATTGCCGGAGGGGGTGCTCGGCGGCGTGCTCCCGCTCGGCAGCGGTGATCCACCGGGACCCTCGGCGCTCGGTAAGGACCTGGGCGCCGCCAGCTCTCGCCAGGTCCGGATCGAGAGGCGCGGGCGCCAATCGGGCTGGATCGAGGTCCACTGCCGCGCGCCCCGCCAATTCACGGCCGAGGAGGACGCCTTCCTCCAAGCGGTCGCGAAGATGCTGGGGGTCGCCGGCGCCCGGGCGAGGCACGACGAGCTCGTCCGCGACAGCGAGGCGCAGTTCCGCGAGCTCGCCGACACCACGCCCGCACTCATGTGGATGACGGACGCCGAGGGAGACGTGACGTTCGTCAACAAGGCCTGGCTGCGCTTCACGGGGGGCAGCTCGGACATGGGCGTGACGTTTGAGCAGACCGCCCACCCCGACGACCGCGAGGCGGCGCTGCACCGCTGGGAGGAGGCCTCCCGCAGGCGCGAGCAGTTTCGCTGGGAGTACCGGCTGCGCCACGCGGCGTCCGGCGACTATCGGTGGGTGCTCGAGGAGGGCACTCCGCGTTACTCGGGCGGCGAGTTCGTGGGCTACGTCGGCACCGCCACCGACATCCACGAGCGACGCTCGATGGAGGAGGCGCTGCGCGAATCCGAGGCGAGCTTCCGCGACCTGGCCGATACGGCGCCGGCGATGATGTGGACCACCGACGATGAGGGGCTAGTGACCTTCGTGAACGAGGGCTGGATGCGGTTCACGGGCACGCACCTGGAGGACGAGCTCGGTGAGAGCTGGCAGCTCGGCGTGCACCCTGACGACGCCGACGCGGTGCTCAGTACGTGGAATCAGGAGCGGGCGGAGCGGCGCCCCTGGGAGCGCGAGTACCGCCTGCTCCACCACTCGGGCGTGTACCGCTGGATCGTGGACCGCGGCGTCCCGCGCTACGAGGGCGGACGCTACGTCGGCTACGTGGGCACCGCTATCGACATCCACGAGCGCAAGACGATGGAGGGCCGGCTGCTCGAGGTCTACCAGCGCGAGCACAAGATCGCCGAGACGCTCCAGCGCAGCCTGCTGCCCGAGCGCCTGCCCCAGATCGAGGGCCTGCAGCTGGCCGCCCGCTACCTGCCCGGCGCCCGCGGCGCCGCGATCGGCGGCGACTGGTACGACGTGCTGGAGCGCCCCGACGGGCGCGTCGCGCTCGTGGTGGGCGACGTGGTCGGCCACGGCCTGCGCGCCGCCGCCACGATGGGCCAGCTCCGCAACGCCTTCCGCGCATACGGCCTGGTCGAGTCCTCGCCGGCCGAGGTGGTGGCACGCATCAACCGGCTCGTCATGAGCGGGGTGGAGGACGCGATGGCCACCGTCGTCTACCTCGTGCTCGACCGCGAGACCGGCGAGGTGTCCTACAGCTGCGCAGGGCACCCGCCCCCGCTCGTGCTCACGCCCGACGGGCCGCACTTCCTGGAGGGCGGGCGCTCGGTGCCGATCGGAGCTTCGGACCCCGCGGTGTTCCACGAGGCGAGCGCCGTGCTCCCGCCCGGCTCCGCGCTCCTGCTCTACACGGACGGCCTCGTGGAGCGCCGCGACGTGGGCCTCGAAGAGCGCCTCGGTCGGCTCGCGGAGGTGGCTGGTTCCGCCGCCGACGACCTCGACGCGCTGTGCGAGCGCGTGATCCAGGTCGTGCTCGGCGACGGCGACCCCGGCGACGACGTGGCGCTGCTCGCCGTGCGGCCGCTCCCGGTGGCGTCCGAGCGGATCAGCCTGACGCTGCCGGCCGAGCCGGGCTCGCTCGCGGGCCTGCGCCGGCGCCTCGCGCGCTTCCTGCACGCCACGGGCGCCTCGGAGGCGGAGCAGTACGAGCTGACGCTCACCATCTGCGAGGCGGCGGGTAACGCGATCGAGCACGCGTACGGGCCCGCCGACGCCACGTTCGAGGTCGAGGTGGCCTTTGCCAAAGGCGAGCTCCTGGCCACGGTCCGCGACAGCGGGAGCTGGCGCGACAAGCGCGGCGAGCACCGGGGGCGCGGCCTCAACATCATCGAGGAGCTGATGGACGAGGTTCAGGTGGCGGCCGACGCGGACGGCACCGTGGTCACGATGCGCAGGCGCCTGGCCGCCGCGAGGGCGGCATGAGCTCGCCGGCCGAGATCGCGGTCGAGCGGCGCGGAGGAAGCGTCGTGGCCCACGTGAGCGGAGAGATCGACATGACGAACGCCACCTACCTGCGCGAGCAGCTGCTCGACTCCACGCCCAACGACGCGCTCGCGCTCGTGATCGACATCACCGGCTGCCGCTACCTCGACTCGGCCGCGATCGAGGTCCTGTTCGACCTCTCCAGGCGGCTCGGGCGCCGCCGCCAGGAGCTGCGCCTGGTGATGCCGCCGAGCTCGCCGCTCAAGCGCGTGATCGAGCTGACCGAGATCCGGACAGCCGCGCCGGTGTACGAGTCGCTGGACACTGCCCTCTCTCAGTAACCTGGGCTCCGCACACCGAACCTGCGAGGGAAGGAGTCGGATGGCGCACGAATCGCCGAAGAGGATCCGCAATGTGGCGTTGGTTGGCCACCGGGGCAGCGGCAAGACGTCCGTGAACGAGGCACTCCTGTTCGAAGCGGGCGCCATCAACCGGCTCGGCTCGGTGGCAGATGGAAGCACGGTCTCGGACTCGGCGTCCGACGAGAAGGCGCGCGAGATGTCGATCTCGGCGAGCCTCTCCTCGTTCCGCTGGGCGGACCGCAAGATCAACCTCGTCGACACTCCCGGCGAGCCGAGCTTCATCGCCGACGCGCTGGCGGCGCTGCGCGTGGTGGAGGGCGCCGTGTTCGTGGTGAACGGCGTGATGGGTGTGGAGGTCACCACCGCGCGCCTCTGGGAGCGCGCGGCTGAGCTCGGGCTGGCGCGCACCGTGTTCGTGAACATGCTGGACCGCGAGCGGGCCGACTTCTTCCGTTCGCTCGAGTCCCTCAAGCAGGCGTTCGGCCCGCACGTCGTGGCCACCGAGATCCCGATCGGCAAGGAGCACGAGCTCCAGGGCGTGGTCGACCTGATCGACATGAAGGGCTACCGCTACGACGGGGACAGCCGCGAGAATTGCTCCGAGATCGAGATCCCCGAGGAGCTGCGCGCGCAGGCCCAGGAGTACCGCGAGAAGCTGATGGACGAGGTGGCTGAGGTCTCCGACGCGCTCATGGAGCGCTACCTCGAGGGCGAGGAGATCTCACACGAGGAGACTGTGGCCGCTCTCAAGAAGGGCGTGACCGAGGGACACCTGTTCCCCGTCACCTGCGGCGCCGCCACGCGCAACCTCGGCATCAACCGTCTGCTGGACGCCTTCGTCGAGGACCTTCCCTCGCCGGCCAAGCACGGTCCGATCGAGCTTGACGGCGTGACGCTCGAGCCGGACGAGTCGAAGGACATGGTCGCGTTCGTGTTCAAGACGCTGGCCGACCCGTACGCCGGACGCGTGAACCTGTTCCGTGTCTACCAGGGCGTGCTCAAGCATGACTCGCACGCGCACAACTGCCGGGCGGGCGCCAAGGAGCGCATCGGGCAGCTCCTCGTGCCGCAGGGCAAGGACACCGAGCACGCCGACGAGTTCGGACCGGGCGACATCGGTGCCGTCGCGAAGCTCAAGGAGACCCACGCCGGCGACGTGCTCGCCTCGAAGGAGATGGACATCCCGCTGAAGCTCCCGCCGATGCCGCGGCCGGTGATGGCGTTCGCGATCGAGGCCAAGGCGAAGGGCGACGAGGAGAAGATGGGCCAGGCCCTGCGCCGCCTCCAGGAGGAGGACCCGACGATCGACTTCCACCGCGACTCGGAGACCGGCGAGCAGATCCTCGCCGGGATCACGCAGATCCACGTGGAGGTCATCGTCGACCGCATGAAGGAGCGCTTCGGCGCCGAGGTGGAGCTGCACGCCCCGCACGTGCCCTACCGCGAGGCCATCAAGGGTTCCGCGAAGTCGCACGCGCGCTACAAGAAGCAGACCGGCGGCCGCGGCCAGTTCGCCGACTGCCACATCGAGATCGCGCCCGGCGCTGAGGGCGAGGGGCTCGAGTTCGTGAACGCGATCAAGGGCGGGGTGATCCCGGGCGGGTTCATCCCCGCCGTGCAGAAGGGCGTCGTGGAGGCGATGCGCTCCGGCACGGTGGCCGGCTATCCCGTCCAGGACGTGAAGGTCACGCTCTTCGACGGCCAGCACCACTCGGTCGATTCCTCGGAAATGGCGTTCAAGATCGCGGGATCGATGGCGTTCAAGGACGCCATGGAGAACGCCACGCCGACCCTGATGGAGCCGATCATGACCGTGACGGTCGTGGTGCCCGAGGAGTACGTGGGCGACGTGATCGGCGACCTCAACTCCCGCCGCGGGCGGCCGCTCGGAATGGAGCCCAAGGGCTCCGTGACCGAGATGAAGGCCGAGGTGCCGATGGCCGAGATGCTCGACTACGCCCCCGACCTGCGAGCGATCACGGGCGGGCAGGGCGAGTACTCGATGGACCTCGCCCGCTACGAGGAGGTCCCGGGCCACGTGGCGCAACAGGTCGTGCAGGAGGCGCAGCGTGAGAAGGAGGCCGTCGAGGCCTGACTATCCTTGCGGGCGTGAAGAAGGAGCTTCGGCCCGTTCACGATGCCGTCAGCTGCGATGTCTGCGGGCGCACCATCCTCAAGGGTGAGCGCGCCGAGGTTTACCTCGCGCCTGGCGGCCACCGGCATCAGGTCTGCGACCTGTGCGCCACGCGTGCGCAGCACCACGGCTGGATCCGCGAGTCGGGGGCCGGCGACCTCCCGGCCCGCATGCCTCGCAACGAGCCGCGCCGCGGCATGCTGGGCCGGCTGCGCAAGGGACGCCCCGTCCGGCGCCCCGCTGAGGACGAGGCGCGCCTGAACGAGCCGGAGGCCACCTTTGGGGCCGCCGATGGCGCCGACGGGGTCACTGGAACCGACGGGGTCAGGCTGAAGCCTGACCCCGATTCCTCCAACGCCGACGGGCCCGCGCCCCCGCCGCGCCCGCGCTCGCGCCCCCAGAGCCCGAGGCACGTCCGGGCTGTGCCGACCACCGCGGAGGTCAAGGTTGAGCGGGCGCTGGAGCTCTTCAACGGCTCAGCCCATCAGCGCACGGTCGCCGGTCTGGCCCGCACACTTGGGGAGCCCTGGGTGAGCGCGATCCCGGATCCGGCGCAGGCAAGCGCCGTGTCGGTGCTCGTCGCATGGGAGCTTTCGTGGTATCGCTATCGCGTGGACCTGGGCGACGAGGCCGATCCCGTGATGATGCTCGACAAGGGCGAGGAGCTCGATCAGATCGACGAGTCCCTGCGCTCGTGGAATGCGGCGCTCGATAAAGAGGGCCGCCTGGTGGCGGGTCATGCAGGAAGTGACGGAGGTTCTGAGGAGTGATCTACTGCGTTGTGCCGCAGGCACTGGCGGACGAGCTGTACGACAAGCTCGCCGACTACTACCGGGACGACCCGCATGTCGAGGTGATCATCGACCGACGTGCCCAGGGCGGTAAGCCCGGCGATAACCAGTCCTACAGCGAACATCGCCGCCAGCGGCCGAAGGGCAGCTTCCCGGCCATCGAGCCGCCCACCACCGCGTGAGGGTCGTCGTCCACGTGGACGGCGGCGCGCGTGGAAATCCCGGTCCGGCCGCAGTGGCCGCCGTGGCATCCAGCGCCGAGGGGGAGACGCTCGCGGAGCGCAAGGCCTACATCGGGGAGGCCACCAACAACGTTGCCGAGTACCGCGCGCTGCTGCTTGGGCTCGAGCTCGCCCGCGAGCTGGGTGCCGAGGAGGTCGAGGTGGTAAACGACTCCGAGCTGATCGCTCGCCAGATCGGCGGCGAGTACAAGGTCAAGCACGCCGGCCTGAAGCCGCTCTTCATCGAGGCGATGAAGGAGCTGCGGGGCTTCCACAAGTGGGCGGTGCGCCCGGTGCGCCGCGAACAGAATGCACGGGCGGACGAGCTCGTGAACGAAGCCCTGGACGAAGCGCTCGCCTAAGGGGTCAGACCCCTTGAGTCGGGGGCGCTTAGATCTGCGGCACGGGGTCCGGCGGCGGGCCGCCGGGGTCGGGGCTGGGCACGGGTGGCCTGGGATCCGGCGTTGTGGGCTCGGGGCCCGGGGAGGGCCCGGGGCCTGGACTGGGGGTTTCGAAGCGCATTCGCCTCTCCTACCCGGGTACCGTCTGGCTATGAGCATCCATCAGATCACGCTCGAGATCCTCGACCCCGACCAGCACACCGGGGAGGAGACGCGTGCCGAGCTCGCGCGGGAGCTGAGCGCGGAGGTCGGCGCGCCCGACGAGGCCGGGCTTTTCGACCTGCGCGTGGAGGCCGGCTCGCGCGAGGAGGCGCTCCAGCGGGTCGCGGACGTGATCGCCGAGCTGGGCCTCGACCAGCACTTCACCTTCCCGCCCACGACCGGCACCGACTACCGCCCGCCCGGTCAGCGCGGCGTCCCGTCCGACGAGCGCCCGTCGGAGGACGAGCCGCCACACCTTCAGATGGGCAGCCCGCACGAGAACGAGCCCGACCCGTACGACCCGCCGCCGAAGGACATTCCCTAGGGGCGCCGGGGCCGCTCGCTGCTAGGCAGTCTCCGGCGGCATCGCCGGCTCGGTGGGAGCGGGATCGTCGGGTATCTCAGGCCCCTTCGGGTCCGGCTGTGGCGCCTCGGGCGGGCTTGGCTGGGGCTGCTCGGGCGGGCTCGGCGCTGGGACCTCGGCCGCGTGCAGCATGGTCATGGAAGTCACGTTCGGCTCCTGCTCGGGTACACGCCCCCCGTACCCCAGGGACTCGAGGCTTCAACCGACTCCCTGACATCCTGAGGCAGGTGTTGGTCGACGCCGGCTACGAAGAGCGCTACTGGTACCCCGACGACGGCGGCGAGGTCTGGGTCGCGGGGTACCAGCTGGTCGATCCTGAGTCGGGCCGCTACCTCGCCCGCGACGCGCCCGAGCTGACCGCCCGCGGCCTGCACGTGGTGGGCGTGGCGGGCGCCGGCGCCCACCATGCTGAAGCGCTGGCAGGCGACGCGGCGGCTCCGGGCAAGCCGCTCGAGCTGCGCCGCGACCCCGAAAACCCGCATGACCCCAACGCGATAGCGGTTCACCCGGCGGGCGGGGGCGAGCAGTTGGGCTGGGTCCCGCGCGAGCTTGCCGCCGAGCTGGCGCCCGATTTGGACGCCGGCCGGCCATGGTCGGCCATCGTGCTGCGTGAGCAGCGCCGCTCTCCCCGAGACCCGCGCCACGGGCTGACGATGCTGCTCGCTCCCGCTGAACAAATCGAGATCAGGGTTACCCCAGAGCGGTAGCGGGGGGTTGTACCGGGTCACCGAGAGGCGTACGGTGGGTACAGGGGCAGGACTCGCACCCGGCCCACCCAGACGCCTCGTTAGGAGGCCCCATGACCGCATCGCCCGCCATTTCACCTCCTTCCGAGGCGGTGACCGCAGGCGCGGTTGTTGCCGCGTGGGCCGTCACGCGTCGCTACGGCGAGCACGACTCCGCGGTGGATGCCCTTCGAGGCGTGTCCATGCGCGTGCCGCCGGGCGAGTTCACGGCCGTGATGGGACCGTCCGGCTCCGGCAAGTCCACGCTGATGCACATCCTCGCCGGGCTCGACGTGCCGACAACTGGGCAGGTCTGGATCGGTGGCGAGGAGATCACCGATATGGGCGACGACGAGCTCACCCTGCTGCGTCGGCGCCGGATCGGCTTCATCTTCCAGTTCTTCAACCTGCTCCCGATGCTCACGGCGGAGCAGAACGTCGTGCTGCCGCTGTCGATCGCGGGGGAGAAGCCCGAGCGCGATTGGGTCGACGAGGTGATCCACCAGGTGGGCCTCGGCGACCGGCGTACCCATAGGCCATCGGAGCTGTCCGGCGGGCAGCAGCAGCGCGTGGCGATTGCGCGGGCGCTCGTCTCGCGTCCGACGATCCTGTTCGCCGACGAGCCGACCGGCAACCTCGACTCCACCACCAGCGACGAGATCCTCGCGCTGATGCGGGACTCCGTGGACAACCTCGGCCAGACGACGCTGATGGTGACCCACGACGCCAGCGCCGCGGCGATCGCCGACCGCATCCTGTTCCTCGCGGACGGGTCCATCGTCGAGGACGTCCAGGGCCTCAGCGAGCACGACGTGCTCGAGACGATGGAGGGACTGAGGAACCGATGATCGCCGCCACAGTCCAAGGACTGTGGGGCCGCAAGCTGCGCACCGCGCTCACCGCCCTGGCGGTCGTGCTGGGCGTTGCGATGGTGAGCGGCACCTATGTCCTGACGGACACCATCACGAAGGCATTCGACGGTCTCTACGAGGACTCGTACAAGGGCACTAGCGCCGTGATCTCCGGCAAGGAGGTCGTGAAGAACGCGGCTAGCGGCAAGGCGACCGTTCCGGAGTCGCTCGTCGAGGAGGTGCGCGGCCTTCCGGGAGTAGCCGGGGCGGCCGGCCAGGTGTACGACGTGAGCGGCACCACCGACCTGACGAAGCTCATCGGGAGGGACGGGGAGAAGCTCGGCACGGGCGAGGCGCCGAACTTCGGCTGGGGGCTCGACCCGAACGAGAAGCGTTTCAACCCACTCACGCTCACCGCCGGCGCCTGGGCGGACGGCCCGGACCAGGTGGTGATCGACGCCGGCAGCGCGAAGAAGGAGAACTACAAGGTCGGAGACAAGATCCGAGCCTCAGCCGAGGGGCCGACGCGGGAGTTCAACATCGTCGGCATCGCAAGGTACGGCTCGGTCGACTCGATCGGAGGAGCGACGTTCGCGGTCTTCGACGTGCCGACCGCGCAGGACATGCTGAACAAGCAGGGAGAGGTCGACTCGATCTTCATAGCGGCGAAGAGTGGTACCAGTGACGCCGCGGTGGCCGACCAGGTGCGGCCGCTCTTGGACAACTCAGCCGTCGTTCGGACCGGCGCCGAGCAGGGCGCCGCGGATTCCAACGAGACCGGTGACTCGCTGGCGATCATCAAGTACTTCCTGCTGGCTTTCGCGGCGATCTCGCTGATCGTCGGCTCTTTCGTCATCTTCAACACGCTTTCGATGACGGTCTCCCAGCGGGTTCGGGAGCTCGCGACCCTACGCACGCTCGGCGCCTCGCGTAAGCAGGTGAGGCGTTCGGTGTTGCTCGAGGGCTTCATCACCGGCCTCGTGGCGGCGATCATCGGGCTCTTCTGCGGCTTCCTGCTTGCGAAGGGGCTGAACGCGTTCTTCAAGGCGGTCGGAGTGGACCTGCCGACGAAGGGCACGGTGTTGCAGACGCGCACGGTTGTGGTGTCGCTCTTGATCGGCGTGGGGATCACGATGCTCGCGACGATCTCGCCGGCTCGCAAGGCCACCAACGTGCCGCCGATCGCGGCGGTACGCGAGGGCGCCACCCTCGCACCGTCTCGAATCGCGTCGAGTCCGATCACCGCGAGCATCGTGCTCGGGGTGGCGGTCCTGGCGCTCGGTGTGGGCCTGTTCGGCGGGCTCGAGATCGGCCCGACGCTGGGCCTGATCGGCCTTGGCTGCATTCTGATGTTCGTGGGCGTGGGCCTGATGGCCTCGCGGCTCGTGAAGCCGCTTGCCGCAGCGCTCGGGGCGCCGGGCGAGCGCTTCGGCGGGGTGTCGGGCCAGCTCGCCCGGGAGAACGCGACGCGCAATCCCACCCGCACGGCCCGCACCGCCGGGGCGCTGATGATCGGGCTGGCGCTGGTCACGCTCGTGGCGACACTCGGAGCGAGCCTCAAGGGCACCAATCGTGGTGCGCTCGAGGACCAGGTGCGGGCGGACTACGTCGTGACCTCAGACAACGGCTTTGACCCGTTCACGTCCGCTGCCGGGAAGGCACTCGCCGACGCTCCCGGCGTTGCCGTGGCGTCGAGCGTTCGCAGCGACAAGGCCGTGGCGTTCGGCGATGAGGGAACGGTCACCGGCGTCGATCCCGCAACGATCGGCCAGGTCTACGACTACCGCTGGAACAAGGGCTCGGACAGCGTTCTGCTGTCGCTCGGGTTCGACGGGGCGGTGGTCCGGGACGCGTTCGCGGACGCACACAACCTGGCCGTCGGGGACGACTTCGCGATCACGACCCCACAGGGCAAGAAGGTGCCGCTAGTGGTGCGCGGGATCTACAAGCCGCCATCCGAGGAGCTCGACCCGCTGCTGGGAGAGGTGACGCTCGCGCAGCGGGCGTTCGACACGCACTTCCCGCGGCCGAAGGACCTGTTCTCGTTCGTCGACACGGACGAGGGCGTCACGAGCCAGACCACCGCCGGGCTCGAGCGCGTCCTCGGCCCCTATCCGGACGCGGTGCTGCGCACCAAGGCGGCCTGGGTGGACGAGCGTGCCGGTGGGATCGACATGATCCTGAACATCTTCTACGTGCTGCTGGGGCTGTCGGTCGTGGTAAGCCTGTTCGGGATGGTGAACGCCCTCGCGCTGGCGGTGTTCGAGCGCACGCGTGAGATCGGGATGCTGCGGGCGATCGGACTCACCCGCCGGCAGACGCGCCGGATGATCCGGCACGAGGGGATCATCACTGCGTTGATAGGTGCGGCCCTGGGTCTGCCGCTCGGGGTGTTCATCGCCGCGGTGATAGTCCAGGGGCTGAGCGACATGGACGTGACGTTCTCGCTGCCGGTGGTGATCATCGTGGTCTTCGCGATCGTCTCGATGATCGCCGGCACGCTGGCGGCGGTGCTGCCCGCGCGGCGTGCCTCGCGCCTCAACGTGCTCTCGGCGCTGCAATACGAGTGAGCCGGGCTCAACCCTCAAGGGGTCTGACCCCTTGAGGGTTCGCAGCCGGTGCGGGCCGCCGCGAGCTATGCGGCGTAGCGAGCGGCGCTGCGGGCCTTCGCCTTGGCGGCCTCGACCTCGCGGTCCTTGGGCGGCGCGTTCGTGACCAGCTCGCCGAGCAGGCGAGTGCTGATGGCGGTCACCTCGTCAACGGCGCGCTCGAACGCCTCGCTGTTCACCTGCGAGGGCTTCGAGAAGCCGCTGATCTTGCGGACGTATTGGAGCGCAGACGCGCGGATCTCGTCCTCGGTGGCCGGGGGATCGAAGTTATGGAGTGTTCGGATATTGCGGCACATGCTTCGAGGCTAGCCGCTTCGCCGCCTCGAAGTCCTCCGCGCGCGCGGCGATCGCGATCACCGTGCGGCCGACGACTCCCACCTGGATCACCTCGTAACCGCCCCCAGGCCCATCGCTCGGCCCCCAGCCGCCCTTGAAGCGGATTCCCGTGATCTGGCCGAGAGCCCAGCGCTGCTCGGCCACGATGCGTCCCATCGCGTCGAGCACGCGCTCCGTGTCGGAGGCCGGCAGCAGCTCTCCGCGCGCGAGGGCGCCGTAGAACGCCATCGCGCCCGGCAGCGACCACACCGTGCGGCCGAACGAGCTGTAGCCGCGCGGGTCCGGATCGCGCTCGAGGGTCGTCCCGTCGTCCCCCGCCTCACGCAGGACCGCCTCCACTTTGGCCGCGCCATCGTCCAGCCGGTCCCAGAGCCGGCGCGCGGCGTCGTTGTCCGAGCGGGTGATGGCCGCTTCGATGGCCTCCCAGTCCGCCCGGCCGGCCGCAATCGCTGCCACGACCACCGGCACCTTCATCGTCGACCACGCGCGGCTGGCGCGGAGCTCGCCGTGCGTCTCTACCGGCCCGCCGGCCAGCGCTTGGACAGCCACCCCGTAGCTGGGAGATACTGCGTCGGATGAGCCATCGAGCGTCGCTGCCACAGCTAAAGGGTGACCTCTTCCTAACGGATGGAGGGATCGAGACGAGCCTCATCTTCCACCAGGGGCTCGACCTGCCGGAGTTCGCCGCCTTCGTGCTGCTCGATAACGAAGAGGGCCTCGATCAGCTTCGCCGCTACTACGAGCCGTACGTCTCGCTCGCGAGGGAGAACGGCACGGGCCTTGTGCTCGAGACGCCGACCTGGCGCGCCAGCCCGGGCTGGGCCGCGCGGCTCGACGTGTCGTCCGACAAGCTCGACTGGCTCAATCGCCGGGCGGTCTCACTGATGGAGGAGCTGCGCAGGAGCGCTGGCGACAACCCAGTGGTGATCAGCGGCTGCGTCGGACCGGAGGGAGACGGGTACCGCCCCGCCAACCTGCTGAGCGCTGACGCCGCGCGCGACTATCACGCCACGCAGGTCGGGACGTTCGCGGACACCGCGGCCGACATGGTCACCGCGCTCACGATGACGTATGCGGACGAGGCGACCGGGGTGGCGCAGGCGGCGAGCGACGCCGGGCTACCGTCGGTGATCTCGTTCACCCTCGAGACCGACGGCCGGCTGCCGAACGGCCAGGGTCTGGGCGAGGCGATCGAGGCGGTCGACGAGGCCACGGGCGGAGCACCGGCCTACTACATGATCAACTGCGCCCATCCCACACACTTCGACGACGTGCTCGCCACGGACGAGCCGTGGCGCGACAGGATCCGCGGATTGCGCGCGAACGCATCGATGATGAGCCACGACGAGCTGGACGAGGCGGAGGAGCTCGACGACGGCGACCCGGCCGACCTGGGCGCCCGCTACGCCGCGCTCAGGCCACGTGTGCCGAACCTGAACGTGCTGGGCGGCTGCTGCGGTACCGACCACCGGCACGTGGCCGCGATCCGCGACGCCTGGGCGGGTTAGAGCTTCGTCCTGACTGTCTTGAACTTGCACGTCGAAGACTGACCGTACGAGTCGAAGCGAGCCGCGGCCCGCAGACGGGCGATGCGGCGACCGGACTGGAGCACTTGCACGTCCACGCCCCAGGGCGTGGGCTTGAACCGCTCGTCCCCGCGGGCGAAGAAATGCAGTCCGGTCGGGGTGGTCACCGTGACCTTGAGGCCACCTCTGACCTGGTCTACCCCGACCGCGATGCGCTTCTGGAAGCCCCGGTCGGTGACCGGCGAGCACAGCAGTTCGCATGCGCGTGATCCCTCGCCGTCGCCGACCTCGAACTCCCGTGGTGCACGAGTAGTCGTCCTGGTAGGAGCGGTCCCGAGCTGTCGGTGACGAGCGTCGGGCGGTTGCCGTCGTCGTGGGTGAAGATCCGCGCACCTGGCGCGGTGAACGAACGTGCCTCCCCGCCCTGGAGGTTGGCGCGCAGGACATGGGTGGCGTAGAGCGAGCCGGCGCCCTTGGGGTCGGTGGACCGAAAGCGTCGGCCGTGGCTGGTCGCTTGGGCAGGGGGTGGGTCGTAGGCGGCTCACGGATTAGGCGGAGGGGCCCCAGCGGCGGCCATGATGCGCCCGGCGTTCTGGGGGCCGAAGAACTCCGGCGCCGGCAATGTCCCGGCCATGACACTCACGAAGCCGTCCTGCGCCTCCTGGTTGCCCTGCATTGCCCCGATGAGCTGCTGCATCTCGGGCGGAGGCGGCTCGAGCTTCGCGAAGTCGCAGGTGAATCCGTAGATGGGTAGCGCCTCCTCGTCCCGGGCGCGCTGGTAGTCGGCCATCGCATGCTCGTAGGGACGGCGTTCGGCGAACGTGTCGTCGAGGGCGGTGGCCACCAACTCCGCGTCACGGAAAGCGTCGGTGATCCCGAAGGCGGTGATGGGGTGCTTGTGGTAGCCGGCGTCTCCGACGAGGGCCCATCCGGGTCCGTATGGCTTGCGGAAGTAGCCCGCGAGGTCTCCCGCGCCCATGAAACCCGACTCCCGCGTGGCGCCGTTGATGCGCTCGGCGAACTCGGGCGCGAGCTCGAAGCCCTTCAGGTAGGTGCCCTCCACGTCCTTCTTGGTGGTCGCGAAGTCCGCCTGCGGCGTGCCCTGGACCACGCAGGTGAGGCCGTCGTGCGTCGGTATGGCAGCCCACCCGCGGCCCGATTCCGCTCGGATGTACGTGTCGAAGCCCTCGGTCGGCAGGTCGCTCCAGTACGCGTAGTAGGCCGGGGCGAGCGCAGGCACCTCGTTGTATCGCTCAGGGTCCACGGCCTTCGCGACGAGCGAATGCCTGCCATCCGCCCCGATCACGATCTTCGCCCGCTCGGTCACGCTGTCGCCGCCCTTGGCGTGGCCGCGGATGCCGGTCACGCGCCCGTCCTCGACCAGTACCTCCTCGACCGTGAATGCCTCGCGCACCTCCGCGCCGGCGGCCGCGGCCGCGTCGACCAGAAGCGCGTCGAGCACGATGCGCCGCGGGCAGTACGCCCTGTCAGTCCCGTTGGCCGCATGCGGCGTTCCTGCGACCGTGACTGGGCCGAAGTCGAAGGAGTACCTCGTGATCGGCGGGCAGTTCGTGGCCTCGAGCTTGGCGAGGATCCCCCAGCGGTCAAGCGCCGCCACGGAGGGCGGGTGCGCGAGGTGCGTGGACATCGTGTCGCTGGGGAAGGTGGCCTTGTCGACCAGCAGCACCCGGTAGCCGTCGCGCGCGAGCAGCATCGCGGTCGGCGATCCGCCGCAGCGCGCGCCGACGACGATGGCGTCGTAGTCAGTACTCATCGTGCGGTTCCTTCCTTGTGGGCGGCGTCGAACGTCTCACCGCACCGGCGCCTCGTCAAGGTCATCCCTTTCAGGCGTTGCGCGCAGGTAGAGCCGGACGTTACGGTCACTTCGTGATGCCGGCCTGGGATCGTTGGATCGCGGTTGGTTTCGCGATCGGTTCGGTGTGCTTCTTCATCGGGCCGTTTCCAGGGTTTCAGCAGCTTGTGGGGTCGGGCGCGGATGGAGTCGTGTTCTTCGCGGGCTCGATCTTCTTCACGCTTGCTGCGGGCCTGGCATTGCGGGAAGCCACGCTGAGCCGCGGGAGCCGGTGGGGGTCAGACCCCTCCTGGTGGAGCGCCGCGATCCAATTCGTGGGCACGCTGCTGTTCAACCTCAGCACCTTCGACGCCATGCAGGACGGGCTGTCCACAACTCAGGAGAATCGCCTGACCTGGGCCCCGGACGTGTTTGGCTCTACTGCCTTCTTGCTGTCCGGCCTGTTGGCCTACCGGGTGGCCACCGGTCCACATCTGCTTCGCCCGATCCGTCGCGACCGCCCCTGGAGGATGGCCGCCGTCAACCTGGCCGGCTGCGTCTTCTTCGGGATCTCGGCGGTGGCGTCCTACATCGTGCCGTCGAGCGGCTCGGTCCTCGACCTGGCCGCCGCCAACTGGAACACCGCGCTTGGCGCGGCGTGCTTCTTCGCCGGGGCGCTGATGCTTTTCTCGATCTCATCCGATCGAGGCGAGGCCGTGCCGGCTTCGGGCGGCAACGATCGTTCCAGATGATCAGCTCGCGGCTCTCACGGGTTGTTGCGCCGCTGCTTGCGGCGGCGGTCTGCGCTGGCGCCGGCGCAGAGTCCGCCGAGGCGGTGAACTACGGCCCTATTTCGCATAAGGGGCTGAAGAAGGCTGGCGGGGCTTCGACGAGCTCCAAGCTCACCCTCCAGATCGGCCTGGATGCCAATAACTCCGGCATCCAGAGCGCCGCGAAGAAGGCCAGCAACCCCAAGTCTGACTCCTACGGGAAGTACCCCTCGCTGTCGACGCTGCAGAGCAAGTGGGGCGCGACCTCCTCTGTGCGCAACGGAGTCAAGAACGCCTTCAAGTCTCAGGGCGTAACGGCCAAGATCGACGTGACCCACCTGCGCGCGTGGGCGACTGTGTCGATCGGCAAGGCACAGAAGATGTTCGGCACGAAATGGGCCGTCTACCACACGTCCACGGGCAACCAGCTGGTCGCGCTGCCGGTGAACACGCCGAAGCTGCCGAAGGGGTTGAAGGGGAACGTCGACGTCGTCGCCGGCATGCGGCTGATCGTCAACCACGCGGTGTCGTCCCGGCAAGCAAACCCGCCACAGAGGCCCATCGCATCCCCTGCGGCCGCGGGTCCGTACAACGGTGGCACGCCCACGCGTACCGGCACGGTTGGTCCGTCGTGCGTCGGCACGACCTACCCCTCTGCGCTCGCGTCGTCCGAGGGGCTGTTCCCCAACCAGATCCTGACGGCCTACGGGGTCGCGCCGTTGCAGGCGGCGGGTCTGCGCGGCCAGGGCGTGAAGCTCGCCATCGTCGGCGAGGCGCCAACGCCGACCGCGGACGTCAATCAGTTCCGCAACTGCTTCGGTGCGCAGGGAACCTCGCTGAAGATCCACAACGGCTCCGGCATCAAACCCATCATCGAGAGCTCGCTCGACGCGATGATGGTCTCGATGGTCGCCCCGCAGCTCGATCGGTTCGACCTCTGGGTGCAGCCGCTCAGCGAGAACTCGGACGACGCCAACGTGCTGGGCTTCCTGAAGATGCTGGCGGCGCCGCTTCAGGCCACCACCAACGGCGCGCCGCTGCCGAACGTCGTGTCGGTCTCCTACGGGGAGTGTGAGTCCGACGTGTCGCCCTACTCGGAGTCCCGCACGCTCGTCGAGCGCACGCTCGCGGCCGAGGCGGCGCTCGGAATCACCGTCGTGGTCGCCGCCGGCGACACCGGCTCATCCGCGTGCGCCCGCGGCGTCCCCGCCAGCAAGCTGACCTCGGCCGACAAGAAGCCGCAGGTGTCCTGGCCCGCCAGCTCGCCGTACGTGTTGGCGGTGGGGGGCACGAACCTGACGCTGAACGCAGACAACGGCATCGCCTCGACCGGCGCCTGGAACGACACCGCCTACCCCGCACCGTTCACAGCGACCAAGGGCGGCGGCGGCGGACAGAGCACGTTCGAGTCACGGCCGTGGTGGCAGCCCGAGCAGTCCTTCGCGAACTCAAGCAAGCGGATGGTGCCGGACATAGCGGCCTTCGGAGACGAGAGCCCCGGCTACCCGATCGTCTGCTCGAGCGGCGTCAAGAGCTGCCCAAACTCGCCGCCGCAAGGCATCACGTTCGTCGGCGGCACCAGCGCCGCGACGCCACTTGTGGCGGGCATGATCGCCCTGTGGGCCCAGCAGGCGAAGCAGCAGGGCCTGCCGAAGCCCGGCTTCGTGCCGCCGCTGCTCTACTCACTCGCCAAGAGCAACCCCGGTGCGTTCATCGATATCACGCAGGGCAGCAACGCCCTGTTCGGCGGGTCGTGCTGCCCCGCCCGGCCCGGCTACGACCTTGCAACTGGGCTGGGCTCGCCCCTCGCGAATCAGATCGCCGCGCTGCTCGCTCCCGCTTAGTATCCGCGCCGCCATGAGCTTCACCCTCGACCTCACCGAAGAGCAGGAGCAGCTGCGCGAGAAGACGCACGCGTTCGCGCGCGACGTGATTCGCCCGGCCGCCTCCGAGTACGACCGCGCCCAGGAGCTGCCCTGGCCGATCCTCCAGGAGGCCGCCCGCCAGGGCCTCTACAAGTGGGAGCTCTACGCCGAGCTGTCGGTGGACCCGACCGGCCTGTCGCTGCCGATCCTGATGGAGGAGCTGTTCTGGGGCTGCGCCGGAATCGGGCTCTCGATCGTGATGCCCGCGCTCGCCCTCGCCGCCATCCGCCAGGCCGCGACCGACGAGCAACTCGTGCTCTGGGCGCCCGAGTGCTTCGGCACGCCGGACCACATCAAGCTGGCGGCTCTCGCCGTGACCGAGCCGAGCGGAGGCAGCGACATCCGCTCGATCCAGACGCGTGCCCGCAAGGACGGCGACGACTGGGTGATCGACGGCCAGAAGGTGTTCATCGGGAACGGCGGCATCGCCGACGTGCACGTGGTCGTGGCCACGGTCGATCCGGAGGCGGGTCACCGAGGGCAGGGGGTGTTCATCGTGCCGAAGGGAACGCCGGGCCTGACGATGCTGCGAAAGCTCGACAAGCTCGGCTGCCGCGCCTCGCATACCGGCGAGATCGTTTTCGAGGACTGCCGCGTGCCGGGCGACCAGCTGCTCGGAGGGGAGGAGCGGCTCCAGGCCCGAATCGCGAAGGGCCGCGAGGCCGAGCAGGGCACGCCGCCTCCGGTGACGCCCGCGGAGGAGGGTGGACCGGGCGCAGCGGTGCAGCGCCGCAGCTCGGCCGCACTGGGCGCTTTCGAGCGCACGCGCCCGATGGTGGCCGCCCAGGCGGTGGGGATAGCGCGCGCTGCGCTCGAGTTCGCACGCGACTACGCGTCCGAGCGCGAGGCCTTCGGAGAGCCGATCATCGAGAACCAGGGGATCTCGTTCCCGCTGGCGGACCTGGCCGCGGACATCGACGCCGCACGGCTACTCACATGGCGCGCGGCCTGGATGGCCGCCCAGCGCATGCCGTTCGAGCGCGCCGAGGGATCCATGTCGAAGCTGAAGGCGTCGGAGGTGGCTGTGCGCGCCTGCGAGCAGGCGGTCCAGACCCTGGGCGGCTGGGGCTACATCAAGGACTTCCCCGTCGAGAAGTGGTACCGCGACGCGAAGCTCTACACGATCTTCGAGGGCACGAGCGAGATACAGCGCCTCGTGATCGGCCGCGCGCTGCGGGCCGGCGCGGACACGGACCCACTTGACCAGCGCATGGAGGCACCGCGGTAAGTCGTTCGGTCGTCGTGGGTAAAAGCAGGAATGGCCGAAGTTCGTTCCCTCAGGCCGCTCGGCGGCTGGGACCTCGTTTCCCGCGGAAGGTTCGAGGCGAGCCACGACGGGCACCTGTGGACCGTCGACCTGGACTACTTCGATTTCGGGGAGAAGCTGCACCTGTACCGGGACGGGCTCGAAGTCGAGGTGCAGAAGTCGCCTGCGACGTTCGACCTGGGCGAGGGGGCCAGGATCGAGGCGTCCATGAGCTTGCTCGGCATGCGGCAGGTAGACCTGGTCGTCCCAGGCGAGACGACCATGTTGACGCCCGTCGACGGGACGGCTGAGGCATGGCGCCTCCAGCTGGAACGCGAGCGTCCCGCACTCAGCCGGCTGGTCGGCGCTGTCTCGTGGGCCGTGCTGGTGGTCGCGCTGCTCTACGAGGTGCCCCAGCTGATCGCCCTGATTGCCAAGCCCCTTGGCCTGGATTTCGAACCCCCCGTCACGCTGCCGGGAGCGGCCAACTTCGTACTCGGCATCACCGCGCTCGCCGCCGCCGTCGAGCGAGCACTGCGGTTCAAGAGCAATCGCTGGCTCGGGTAGGCGACTCCGTGACGACCTCTCTCTAGCCGTTCGGAAGCAAGCCGTCGCGGTAGCGCGCGGGCTCCAGCGGCGGGAATCGCGCGTACGCGAGCGCGAAGTCCTGCGTGTCCTCGGGCGAGCTCGCGTTGTAGCGGGCGGCGGTCTCATCGGCGCAGTAGAAGCCCCACGGGCCGTCCTTCTGGAACTGCCGCGAGCTCGCGCACAGGAGCACGCAAGGCCCGTCACCGAAGCCGACGAACGCGTGCCGCGTCTCGGGCGGGCAGTGCACGAAATCCCACTGCCTCAGTCGGCGTTCCTGCCCCTCGACGATTAGGAGCGCCTCGCCCGAGAGGACAAGGAAATCCTCCTGCTCGGTCTCCCAGTGGTACGTGTCGGTCGGCTCCCCGGGGTTCACAACCCGGATCGCCATCCCGAGCATCGGGAAGAACGTCTCGGCCTCGTACTCGTCGGCGCCGGTAAGCGGCACGCTGTGCCCTCGCCCGGGCTGATCGCGCCAACGCGCGTCGCGCGCGTTCATCACGAACCAGCCCACGGTCGCCGGCACGAGCCCTGCCTCGGTCTCCTCGAGCCTGGCTTCGGGGACCATCGTCGGATCGTACAACTCGTTTGGTCCTTGACCGCCCGGCCGCGGTCGAGAAGGATGAGCACGTCCGGCATGAAATGCGCGCTGCGCCCTCGTCATGGGTCCTACGGACGACACCGCAAATTCAGACTTGAAGTGGCAGCAGATCGTGACCGCGGTGGCTGCAGCCGCCGGGGGAGCGGCTTGGGTGTCAGCCGTAGGAAGCGGCATCGTGGCGCTGCGCCTGAGGCAAGCCGACCTGCCGATAGAACCGGTCGTGGCGCTCATGTCCACCGAGCACCGCTTCGCGATCGGCGCGGGGATTCTCGCTGCGCCGCTACTCGCCGCGTCCATCGGCTTCTTGGCCGACTGGTTGTTCACGACAAAAGACCGAGTGACCCAGGACCAGGGGGAGCCCGCGGAGGACAAGCAGCTTCGGCGTCTGCGGCAGGGGGTGGGAGTCGTAACTGTTCTCCTAGGCCTCGTGCTGGTGTACTTCGTCTTGAGGCCGCCGCCTGTAACGCTCGCCTTGGAGGGCCTCTTCGTGGTGGCTGCCGTGACTCTTGCCTTCCAGTTCCTCCCGGACAAGGCCGACAAGCGACACAAGTTTCAAGAGCGTCTCGTCGTGTTCCTGTCCGTGCTTGTCGGCGCTGGAGTTGGCGCGATAATCGCGGAGAGCTTTGAATCTCCGTCGTTCGACGAAGCCAAGATCACGATCCGCGATCAATCGATGGTCATCGGCGCATACATCACCAGCACAGACAACGCGGTGGTTCTGTCGACCCGGTGTGAGGTGATCGAGGCCGTGCCACGCGATCGAATCGAGCGGATCAGCGTCGGCCCCGGCGAGGTCAAGAGGACCCACTGCTGATGCTTGGGGGGACGGCAGCTAGTCGCGGATGGGGATGTCTGCGGCGACGAGCGTGCCGCCGTCGGCTGGGCTCTCGACCCGCAGCTGGCCCTCGATGACGGCGAGCCGGTCCGCCAGCCCCAGAAGACCGCTCCCGTCGAGTCGCGCCCCGCCGATGCCGTCGTCACGCACCTGGACCTGCAGCGTGCCGTTCTCGACGGACGCCTTGACCGCAGCATGGCCGGCACCCGAGTGTTTCGCGACGTTGGTGAGCGCCTCGGAGGTGAAGAAGTAGGCGGTCGCCTCCACGGCAGCGGGGAGGCGGCCCACGGACACGTCGATCTCGACGGGCAGCGGCATCCGCGACGCCAGCGCCTGCACTCCAGGTCCCAACCCGCCCTGGGTGAGGACAGGAGGGAGGATGCCGTGCGCGAGCTCGCGCAGCTCTTCGGTCGCGCGCTCAGCCTGGTCGAGCGCCTCGGTCACTAGCGCAGGTGCAGTGCCCTCCTCGTTCTGGATCGCCCGGCGCGCCAGTTTGAGCGTGATGATCGTGTGGACGAGGCGTTGCTGCGCCCCGTCGTGCAGATCGCGAACCACGCGCCGGCGCTCCTCGTCGGTCGCCGCCACGATTCGTGCCCGCGACGCCGCGAGATCCGAGCGTGCCTCGCTGTTCGAGATCGTCGTGGCGACCAGCTCCGTGAACTCCGCGAGCCGATCCTCGATGCGGTCCGGGAGGCGTTCACCATGTGTCCCGCCGGCCGCCATCACACCCCACACGTCGCCGTCGACGACGATCGGGGCGCCGGCCGCCGAGTGGATCCCGCCTTCCCGCACGAGGTCGGCGACCGTCCCGTGGACGTCGGCGAGGTCGTCGCTCCTCGCGGGATGACCGGTGTCCCGGACGCGGGAGATGATCACCGTGTCGTCGAGCGGCCAGCGGCTGCCGGTCTCAAGCAGATTCGGAGGGTCGCTCCAGGCGCCGACCACGGTCCCCGTCCCGTCGGACTCGTAGCGCCACACCGCGACCAGCGAAACGTCCAGTACTCCAGCCACCTCCCTGGCGATCGCGGCGAACACCTCCGCCGACGCCGCCCCGCCGGCGACGAGTGTCGCGATCCGGCGCAGCGAGCCCTCGCGCGATGCGAGCACGGCGTCGTGCTCGCGCAGCACCTGTTCGGCGCGCATGCGGTCCTCGATGTCGGTGAAGGCCACGACGGCGCCGCGGCCGTCCGACATCTCGAGCGGCACCGAGACGTAGGAGACGGGGAACATCGAGCCGTCACGTCGGAAGAACCAGTCCAGATCGCTCTTGACCACCTCGCCGGTCGTCTGCGGCAGCAGCATCGGGCACTCCGCCGCCGGATATGGGGTCCCATCGGGGTGCTGGTAGTGGATCGTCTCGTGGCTGTGTCGGCCGAACAGCTCGTCCGCGCTGTCATAACCGAGGGCCGCGCTCGCGGCCGGGTTCGCAAACCGGATCAGGCCGTCGCGATCCACGACCCAGATCGGCTGACCGGCCGCCTCCAGCATGGCGGCGAGGAAATCCGCGGTACTGACGTTCAGGCCAGACAGGTCGGTGAGCGAGAGCGGCACTTGAAGCCTCCGAGCACGGTCGAGTCTACGGGGCCGTGCCGCTGCGGAGCAGGCTGCCACGACCGGTCGGCCACGGCAGCTTGTTGGTCCCGGATCGCGGTACGCGGAACACGTCGATCCCGTGGTCGAACGTCGACACCACGATCTCCAGCCGCCCGTCTCCGTCCAGATCGGCGATTGACGGCGCCGCGGGAGCGCCGATGCCGTTGCCGTCGGTGCCCTGGCCGCGCAGGCGCCTGTCGTAGATCCGCCGGCCGCGGGCCGATAGCACCACCAGGCGGCCCGCGCCTCGCTTCGGCCCGTAGGTGCCGAAGACGAGCTCGGGGCGTCCATCGCGGTTCAGGTCGGCGGCCACCACCTCGGAGGCGAACGTCCTCGCCCGTCCGCGGGCGTAGTCGTAGCGCCAGACGCGGCGGCCCGTCGACCCGATCGCGTAGACGAAGCCGTCGGGCACGGCGGCCACGATTTCGGGGCGGCGGTCGCGGACGATGTCGACGACCGTCGGCGCCGGGATGCCGGACGGCGGGTACCAGTCCCCGTCGGGACGGAAGGCTGGCCTCCGGCTTAGGGGCGGAGTTGCGAAGCCGCGGTGCCGGCGAGCCGACCGTGCCCCGCCGCGCTGGGCGCCGTCGAGCACCATGAACGCGTAGGCGATGGTTCTGTAGGGAATGCCGCGCTCCACATTCGGCACGCCGATCACCTCGTTTCGCCCATCCCGGTTGAGGTCGGCGACGGTCGGGGGCGACGCCGTCCACTGGAGCCAGGGCGTCCTGCGGACGTCTGGCCATGGCCCGGCGTGGCGGTGGTAATGGCGAGCCTCGACCCGCGGATTCAGCCAGCGGATGAATTGTCCCCAGCCGAGGCGCGCCCCTTCGTGTCCACTCTCGCGGTTGGTGTACCACCCGGATGCCAGGACCGAGGTGCCGTCGTGGTTGAAGACGTTGATCTGGTGGTTGTCGAACGTAACGACGATCTCGAGCTGCGGGTCATCGTCGAGGTTTCCGATCCCGACGTTCTCCCCGTACGCCCCGTAACCGTGGTTCCCGACTCCGTTGAAAAGCCGGTCGGTCGCGTTGTACCGAGGCCACGCGGTCGGCGGCGCCCCGCTTGGGCGATACACACGTCCTGACGCGTCGAACACGAATACCTGTGAGCCAGCCGTCGAGGTATTCGTCGTGGTCACGACCGTCTCGATGCTGCCATTGCCGTCGAGGTCAGCCGCGGCCATACCGCGTGCCTCCGGGCACTGCCCGCCGCTGCAGGTCGAGGCCGGCCACCCCGGCTTGACCCGAAGCCCCCCTCCGGTCAGGTTGTACGCCGCCACTGTGCCCTCGTTGCCGCCGACCACGATTTCGGGCACTGCGTCGCCGTCGAGGTCGGCGACGACGCCCGGGGCGTAGATGCGCCCCTGCGTCGCGGTGCCCGTGCCGAGCAGCTTCCCTCGCGCGTCGAACACGAACGTCGAGTAGAAGGGCGCGACGATCTCCAGCCGGCCGTCACGGTTCAGATCCACCAGCCCGGGAGACGAGAACCAGCCGGTCTGCCCGGTCTCGATGTTCCTGATGAACCGCGGCGGGACCACTCGCTTGGCGCTCGCGCTCTCAACCGCCGTCAGTGCGACCGTCGACGCAAGCACGGCGAGGACGACCGGGCGCCACCGCATGCCGGGAGGGTACCGCCGGTGTCGGTCACGGCAGCGTCTGTAGCGTTTGGCTCGCATGCGCTCAGGACTCTTCATCCCCCTATTCGATGCGCTGGCCGACCCGGCGGTCGTCGCGCGCCTGTCCGCCGAGGCGGATGAGGCGGGCTGGCACGGAGTCTTCGTCTGGGACAACCTGCGCTACGTGGAGCCCGTGGTCGACGTGGCCGACCCGTGGATCACGCTGGCGGCGATCGCCACGGCCACCGAGCGAATCCGGCTCGGTCCGATGGTCACCCCACTCGCACGGCGTAGGCCGGTCAAGGTCGCTCGGGAAACGGCGACGCTCGACCGGCTCAGCGGCGGCCGACTCACGCTCGGCGTCGGCCTGGGGAGCGACGAGTTCGCGAGCGAGTATTCGATCACGGGCGAGGAGCTCGACGACCGCCGACGCGCAAGCATGCTCGACGAGTCGCTCGAGATCCTGGAGGCGGCCTGGTCGGGCGAACCGGTGCACCATCGCGGCGAGCACTACACGGTCGACGGCATGCGTTTCCTGCCCCGGCCGGTCCAGAGGCCGGGCGTACCGGTGTGGGTCGCGGGCTACTACGGCAAGCCCAGGCCAATGCGCCGGGCGGCGCGCTACCAGGGTTTCTTCCCCCTCGGCCTGGACCACCCGGAACAGCTCGCCGAGGTCGTCGCCAACCTGGCGGCGCTCCGCAGGGAGGCCGGCAGCGACCCCACGGAGCCCTACGACGTCGTCGTTTCCCTCCCGCCCGGCGACGATCCGGCGCCGTACGTCGCAGCAGGCGCCACCTGGTGGCTGGTCGAGTTCCCATGGGATGCGGTATCGGTGGACCAGGTGCGCGCTGTGATCCGCGAGGGCCCGGCGGCCCCGGCGTAGCGTTTCCTCAGTCGTCGAAGATCGTCAGGTCGAGCTGGCGGAGCCGCTCCGGATCGGCGAGGAAGTCGAGCTCGACGATCTTGCCGTTCCGGACCGTGAGGGCGCCGATCGAGAATGGTTGCCCGTCGCGGAAGGCGACCGCCCCGGCAACGCCGTTGATCAGCGCCGGCCGGATGTCCAGCCCGATCTGGGCGTAGCTGGTCGCCTGGCTTGCGACCGCCGCGGCGCCGTGTATCTCCCGGGCGCCGCCGACCGGCCCGAAATCTTGCCGCAGGACGACGTCCGGGTCGAGCACCGCCACGAGGCGATCGAAGTCGCCGTCACGCGCGGCCGCCAGAAACGCATTGATGACTTCGCGCTGCGCTTCGAGGTTCGCGTCGGGAACGGTTCTCTCGGCGCGCACGCGGCGGCGCGCCCGGCTGGCGAGCTGGCGGGCCGCCTCAGGGGTGCGATCGACGATCGGCGCGATCTCGTCGAAGGGGACGGCGAAGATGTCGTGCATCACGAACGCGAGCCGCTCGGCCGGGTTCAGCGTCTCGAGGACCACGAGCAGCGCCAAGCCGACGGAATCGGCCAGCAGTGCCTCGTGCTCGGGATCGAGCCCGTCGACCCGGTCGACGAGCAGATCTGGGAGCCGCCCGGCGAGCGGCTCCTCCCGCCGCGTCTTGCGCGAGCGCAGCATGTTCAGCGAGATCCGAGCAACGACGGTCGTCAGCCACCCGTCGAGGTTCTCGATTTCGCCGGCATCCGAGCGGTTGAGCCGCAGCCACGCTTCCTGGACGGCGTCGTCGGCCTCGCTCAGCGAGCCGAGCATCCGGTAGGCCACGGCGCGCAGCCGGGTCCGGTGCTCCTCGAAATGCTGCGCCAAGAACTCGCGCTCGTCCATCGGTTCACATCCCTTCGTCGCGTCGTGTCATAGCAGTAGACCCCCGAGATGCCGGCGATGTGACGAGTTACTGTCGGTCCGTGACCGCCGCAATCTGGCTCCTCCTGCTCGTGCCGTTCCTTCTCGGCCTCGCGGTCCAGGGGCTGGTCCGGTCGGTCTTCCGACGCTACAGCAAGGTCGCGAATCATTCCGGTGTGACGGGCGCCGACGCCGCCCGCTCCCTGCTGGACGCGCACGGGCTCCAGCGCGTCCGGATCGAGAGCGTCCCCGGCTTCCTCACCGACCACTACGACGGACAGGCGAAGGCGCTACGCCTGTCCGAGCCGGTCGGGCGCGAGCGGAGCGTGTCCGCGCTCGGAATAGCGGGCCATGAGGTGTCGCACGCGTACCAGGACGCCGAGGGCAGCCGCACCTACCGCGCTCGGCGCTCGATCGGCGAGCAGCTCTCACAGTTCGCGCCGTGGTCAACCTTCTTCCTAATCGCCGGCTTCTGGTTCGGCGTGCCGCTGTTCATCGTGCTCTCGCTGCTCTTCGTCGCCGCACTCGTGCTGTTCGCGCTCGCGACGCTCCCGGTCGAGATAGGCGCAAGCCATCGCGCGCTGATGCTGCTGCGAGAGACCGGGCTCGCGGATGCAACCGAGTTCCGCGAGATCCGGCGGGTGCTACGGGCCGCGGCGCTGACGTACGTGGTTGGCCTTCTCGACAGGCTCGGCTTCTTCCTCGTCCTGCTGTTCCTCGCCGAGGCCACGCGCCGCTTCGCAACGTAGGCACCCGTACTCCTGCCGCGGCCGCGAGCTCAGTCCTCAGCTCACCGCTTTCTTCACGAGCGCGCCGATCTTTTTCTCTTCGGCGGCGGTCAGCTCCTTCAGCGCGAAGGAGGTCGGCCACATGGCGCCTTTGTCGAGGTTCGCTTCATCGCTGAAGCCGAGCGTGGCGTACCTGCTCTTGAACTTCTGCGCGCTCTGGAAGAAGCACACGACCTTGCCGTCCTTGGCATACGCGGGCATCCCATACCAGGTTCGGGGCGCGAGGTCCGGCGCCGTGGCCTTGACGATGGCGTGGAGCCGCTCGGCCATGACGCGATCCGATTTCGGCATCTCGGCGATCTTGGCGAGCACGTCGGCTTCCGCGGCCTCCTTGCTCGCGGCCGACTTCAGCTCCCGGGCGCGCTCCCTCATCGCGGCTCGTTCCTCCGCCGTGAATCCCTTGGACGCCTTGCCAGTGGTGCTCTTGGCGGACTGCCGCGTGGGCTTCTTTGCAGCTTTCTTCTCAGCCATTGCGAGCACCCTAGTGGGCAGCAAGTAGGGCGTTCGCGCTCCGATGGGTATACCGGCGATGATTCTTGCCCGCACAGGAGGTCCTACGAACAATGAGCTTGAGCAGGTACAAGCTGGACGCGTCGATCGCGGTCTCCGATATGGCGCGGGCGAAGGAGTTCTACGAAGCGACGCTTGGCCTCTCTGCGGTACGGGCCCAGGCGGACGGCAGCCAGATCTATGCCGCCGGAGGCGACGCCTCGCTGCATGTCTACCCGTCTCCGGCGCACGCCGGCAGGTCGACCGCGACCCTGGCCACCTGGTACGTGGACGATGTCGAGCGGGTTGTCGACGAACTCAGGTCCAACGGCGTGACCTTCGAGCACTACGAGGGCGTGATGGCGGACGAGAAGGGGATCTCACCGAGGGCCGGCGGCGGCAAGGTTGCGTGGTTCAAGGATCCCGACGGGAACACGTTCGCGGTGGAGGGGGAATAGCTCATGAAGTCTGATCCGACCGCTGAGATCGATAGCCGGTTCAGCGATCCCGAGGCCGGCCCGACTCCGTGGTCTGACGCCGAGCATGTGCTCGACCACGCGGAGCTCTACTGGCTCACGACGGTGCGGGCCGACGGCCGGCCGCATGTGACCCCGCTGATCGGCGTGTCGGAGGACGGAGCGGTGCATTTCTGTACGGGGCTGCGCGAGCAGAAGGCCCGCAATCTCGAGTACCGCGGGCATGTTGCGCTGACGACCGGCAACAACACCTGGGCTCGGGGTCTGGACGTTGTCGTTGAGGGAACCGCGGTCCGCGTCACAGACCGTGGCGCCCTGCAGCTGCTCGCCAACGCCTACGAGGCGAAGTACGGGAGCGCGTGGCATTTCGACGTGGGCGATGACGGATTCGGCACGGGCGAGGATGCCGTCGCCGTGTTCCGAATCGAGCCCACCAAGGTTCTGGCGTTTGCCAAGGAACCGCACGCCCAGACCACGTACCGGTTCAGCAATCACTAGAGCCAACCGGTCGGGCGACGGCCGTCAGGCGACCGCCGACCGACCGACTGCATCTGCTTAGCGCAGAGCCCAGGCCGCTCGCTGATCCGGGGTCCTCCGGTCGAGGGGCAAGGGCGACGCTGCTCTCGCCGGCCAACCGGATCAAGCGTGCACTCTGGAGCTACTCCGACACCCCCGCGGCTTCGAGGGCTTCCGCCTTGGTCATGTATCCGTGACCGCGGACTGCCTTCCCATCTCGGACGGTCCAGACGGCTGCCCAAAGGAGGTCCATCGGGAGCTGTGTGTGACGCATGAGTCCGTGCGTGCGCTGAACGCTGACGATCGTTTCGCCGTCGTCCGCTTCGATGATTTCCTCCAGATCATGGTGCACCTCGCTGAAGACCTCCCATACCTCCGCCGCCCATTGGCGCACCCCCTCGTGGCCGTGGTATTCGTCCGCGGCCGGAAACTCCGCGGGGTTCCTTAGCTCGATGCGCTCGTCGCAGAGGTCGAGTCGTAGCCGGCGGTCGAGCTCGTCGCGGCTGGCGGGTGGCCACGGCTCACCAGGATCTTGCTTGAGGCCCGCCCACAGAGCACGAACGACCTCCACGTTCTCCATCGTGCTACCGGGCTGCGCGGACCCGGATCCGCGGGCGGGCGTTGTTCACGTAGCCCTTCGGGTTCCAGAGCGCCGCCTCGTCCTCTGGCTGCGTGGCCGCCGAGGAGTCCCAGGCGCGGACGAGGATCTCGTGCTCTCCGGGCGCGAGGTCGACGCTTATCCGCCAGTGGCGCCACGCCCAGCGGCCGAGGTCGTCGAGCAGCTCTGCCTGCGACCAGCTCGCGCCGCTGTCGAGCGAGACGTCGACCCGCGCAACGTGCCGCTCCCCACCTGCGAACGCGTAGCCGCGCACCTCGACCGGGCCGGCCGCGACGGTCGCGCCGTCGGCAGGAGAGAGCACGTCGGAGTTGAGCGCGACCAGCCCGAGCGGCATCCCCGCGCCCGGGCCCGGCGTGCGGTCCTCGGGCAACAGTCGGTAGACCACATGCTGGAAGTAGCCCTCCCACGGCGTCGAGCGGAGCTCGATCCGCTCAAGCCACTTGACGCTGCGCGCGCCGATGTAGCCGGGCACGACCACGCGCAGCGGGGCGCCGTGGACGGGCGGCAGCGGCTCGCCGTTCATCGTCCAGGCGAGCAGCACCTCGGGACGGCACGCCTTGTCGAGCGGGATCGATCCGCCGAAGGGCTCGACCGGCTTCGCCTCCGGGCTGAGGTCGGCGCCGACGAAGCCGACGTGCGCGGCCTCGCTCGTCGGGCCGGCGAGCGCGAGCACGTCAGCGAGCGCGACGCCGCTCCACGTCGCGGTGCCGGTCGCGCCGGGACCCCACGGCGCCTCGCCCGGGATGTCGCGGATCGCCATGAGCCCCGCGCGCCGGTTGCCGGCGCACTGCAACGTCGCCGTCAGGGTGCGCTCTCGGAACGCCTCGCGCAACGTCGTCAGTGAGAGGTCGAGCTCGCGCTCCACGAGCCCGTGCACGCGCAGTCGCCACGCGACCCGGTCGACGTCCGGAACCGGGCCGTGCCCCCGAACGTAGAACGCGTCCGTCGCGGTCAGCGGGCCCTCGGCCAGCGCGGCAAGTCCGGACTCGGCGTTGAACGGCTTCTGCTCGTGCACGATCAGATCCGCCCTCTTGCCGTAGCGACTCAGGCTCATGGTGCACTCGCCGCCGCGCTTACGGCCTAGCCCGGCAAGTCTTCGGGCCGCTTCTTGGCGAGTTTGCCCTCGAGCAGTCCGGTGGCCTGGCCGACTTCGATCAGGTAGCCGTCGGGGTCGCGCATGTAGCAGCGGATCTCAGCCCCGCGATCGATCGGGGGCGTCACGAACTCGGCCCCTTTCGCGCTCCACTGCTCGTAGCACTCCTGGATGTTGGCGACCCGCAGGTTCAGGAAGCTGGAGACGGTGTTCCCGGGCTCGTAGTTGACGACGGAGATGTCGGGCTTGTCGGGGGTGGGCCCACCGCCGGGGTTCATGATCAGCCACGAGTTCGAGAGCTTGACCATGCACGGGTTTTCCTCCAGCGCGACCTGGCCGCCGAGGACATCGGAGTAGAACGCGCGGGACCGAGCAACGCTTCGCACCGTGATGAAGTGGGTCACGAGGAAGCCCTCACTCGGGGTGGGCAGGTTCTCGAAGTCGATGGCTGGCGTGTGCTCGCTCACGACGGGCTCGCCGGAGAGTCCGGCAGGGTCGAGAGGGATATCATCGCAGAGCCATGACATCGCAGTGGGCTGCTGTCGGGGCGGAGACGGATCCGCTGAGGCGCGCTCGGGAGCTGCAGAGAAGCTGGGAGCATCTCCTCGCCGAGGGCGCACTCGGCCCCGAGCTATCACCCCGAACCATCGCAGGATTGCGACCGACGATCGTCGAGTCGTGGCGACGCTCGCTTGCCACGGGCCTCGATCCGACCGACTTGCTGGCGCCGATCGAGGCCGACGAGTCGGAGGTGCTCGAGCGCTGGTTCGAGCATCCGCTCGGGTCGCTTGGCTCACGTCCTCACGGAGCAGCTCGGGAAGGTGGCCGAGGAGTCACGAGCCGTCGTCGTGGTGACCGATGCGTCGGGGCTCGTCCTGCATCGAGTGGGGGAGGAGTGGCTGAAGGAGCGTGCCGCCGCTGAGATGAACCTCGTCGAGGGCGCGCGGTACAGCGAGACAGCCGACGGCACGAACGGAATTGGGACTGCGCTGGCCGCAGACCACGCCTTCCAGGTGTTCGCCTTCGAGCACTTCAACGAACTCCATCACCAGTGGGTCTGCTCCGGCGCTCCGGTGCACGACCCGGTGTCCGGCCAAGTGGTCGGGCTGATCGACCTGTCGAGTCTCTGGAATACCGCGCATCTGCGAAGCCTGGAGCTCGTGACCGCCGCTGCCAGAACGCTCGAGCAGAACCTCCTGGATGCCCGGCGCGACAGGGATGCTCGGCTGAGACGTCGCTACAGCGATTTCATGACGAGGCGCACAGATTTGCTCGTGGACCGCGACGGCTACGTGCTCGACGGTACCGGGACGGCGCACCCGAGCCGATTCGACGTCCCCGAGGGCGGCGGCGAGGTCCTTCTGAGCGACGGGTCGATCGCCGACGCGGCGCCCCTCGGTCGGGGCGAGGCTTACCTCCTCCGCCGAGGCACCACTCGCCACGCCAAGTCCGCCCCGCCGGCCGTCGGGTTCGAGCGCGCGGAGGAGCGCGCTCGGGAGCTCGCCGCCGAACAGGCCGCCTTGCGCCAGGTCGCGACCCTGGTCGCGCGCGAATCCTCTCCAGATCAGCTCTTTGCCGTCGTCGCAGAGCAGGTCGCCCGCATCTTCGATGTCCCACACGTCAGGCTGACCCGCTACGACCCGGACGGCTCGGTCGTAGTCGGCGGCTTCAGCGAGGGCGAGGCCAGCCCGTTCCCTATCGGATCGCGCTGGGCGCTGGACAGCCCGGGTGTAACTGCAACCGTTCGGCAGACCGGTCGCCCCGCCCGCATCGAGGACTATGCGCTCTTGACGGGGGAGGTCGCTGATGTCGTTCGTGGCGCGGGCATGCGCTCGGCCGTAGCGAGCCCGATTGTGGTCGAGAGTCGTTTGTGGGGCGCGATGGTGGTTCTCACCCCGCGGCACGAGCCTCTCCCTGAAGACACTGAGGCCCGGCTCACAGACTTCACCGAGCTCGTAGCGACGGCGATCGCCAACGCCGAGTCACGAGAAGCGCTAGCCGAGTGCTGGCCGAGGAGCAGGCGGCGCTGCGGCACGTCGCGACGTTGGTCGCGCAGGGGGCATCGCCGTCGGACGAGCTCTTCGAGGCGGTGTCGCCGAGGAGGTCGGGCGCCTGCTACCCGTGGGCGCAGCGCCTCGATCGGGGTCCGCTTCGAGACCGGACGGCAGCGGTGACCATCGATGGGAACCCACTCCGTCGGAGCACCACGGTGGGCTGCGCTGTCCTACCGGCATGCGGTGGCCGACCGAGGGCTACGAACGTCGCGTGGATGGTGCTCCGGACCGGGCCGAGCCGCTCGGTCTTGACACGACTTCTCCGGCGGCCACCGGGCATGCCCGATCGGTCGTCGCGGCGCGGGCCGCGGGCATCAAGCTCCGGCGGTCGCGAAGCCCGAGTCGTCGTCAAAGGCGATCTCTGGGGCGTCGATGACGGCCAGCTCGACGCGAAGGGCCCGTTCCCGACGGGCACGGAGCGCGCGCCTCGCCTCCTTCACGGAGCTCGTCGCGACGGCGATCGCGAACGTGGAAAGCTTGCGCTGACCTCGCCGCTTCTCGCGCGCGGATTGCCGCTGCCGCCGACGACGAGCGCCGGCGGGTCGTCCGCGATCTGCACGACGGCGCGCAGCAGCGCCTGGTCCAGACGGTGATCTCCCTCAAGCTGGCGGAGCAGGCGCTGGCGAAGGGAGCAGAGAACGGGCCGCTGCTGGTGCAGGAGGCACTCGGGAACGCGGAGCAGGCGATGGCTGGGGTGCGCGAGCTCGCGCACGGGATCCTGCCGTCGGTCCTCACACAGGGCGGCCTGCGCGCGGGCATCGATGCGCTGGGCTCACGGACGCCGGTTCCTGTCGAGATCGATGTATTGGTCGACCGGCTCCCGGCGCCGGTCGAGGCGAGCGCCTACTTCGTCGTGGCCGAGGCGCTGACGAACGTGGCCAAGCACTCCTCGGCAGGGCACGCCGAGGTCGTCGCGCAGATCGACGACGGCACGCTCCGCGTCGAAGTGCGCGACGACGGGGTGGGAGGCGCCAGCCCGGACGGGACCGGGCTGGTGGGGCTCGCCGACCGCCTCGCCGTGCTCGACGGCCGGCTCGAAGTCGACAGCCCGCCGGGCGGCGGCACGCGCCTTACAGCCGCGATCCCGCTGTAGGCGCGTCTCGATCGGCGGTGCCTCCGATCCGAAGGGCCCGCTGGACAACAGAAGGAGGCAAGCAATGAGGATCACGGTCTTCGGCAGGGGCAACGTGGGCGGCGGCCTGGCGGACCTGTGGGAGCGCGCCGGCCACCAGGTGACGCGGCTTGGCCGCGGCGGCGGCGACGTGTCCGGCGCAGACGTCGTCCTGCTGGCGGTGCCGGGCGGCGCGGTCGCTGAAGCTTTCGAGAGTCTCCGGGGTGTCGAGGGCAAGACGGTGATCGACGCAACCAACCTCTACAACGTGACCCCGCCGGACGGGTTCGCGTCCAACGCCGAGTTCGTCAAGTCCAAGACCAATGGACCGACGGCTAAGTCGTTCAACATCAACTTCGCGTCGCTTTACGCCCGGCTCGGCGAGGCGCGTGCGAGGCCGAGCAACCTCTGGTGCGGGGACGACGAGGCGCGCGAGGTCGTCGAGCGGCTCAACCGCGACGCCGGCTATGACCCTGTGCGCACCGGGCCGATCGCGAACGCCGCGGCCCAGGAGCGTCTGATCGACGTCATCCTCGCGATCGGTGAGGGGACCGGCCCGTACGTGTACCGGTTCGCGCCGATCGATCAGCTCTGACGAGGTCCGTGAAGCTCGATAGGGCTAGGGCCTACGCCGTCCGCCCGCTGTCGCCGCTAGTGGCCCGTCGCCGCGAACCAGCTGCCCGGGGGCAATCCGGTGCCCGACGTCACGAACACGATTGGCGCCACGCAGGGATCGGGCAGGTCGACCGTCGCCTTGATCGTCGCGTCGCCGTCCATTGAGGCCGGGACCGGCGCGGTCGCGAGGTTCACGCCCACGTCGGGCGACTCGGTGGTCAGGCAGTTGACCACGCCGCGGAACATCGGGACCGGGTTCTGCCCGCTCGACACGAGCACCAGGCCCTCGACCCTGATCTTCAGCCGACCGTCGGAGCTCAGGTCTCCCCGGCCACGGTCGATCTGCCACGGCACGCCGCCGCCGTTGACTCCGCGAATCGGATGGGCGGTCCCCGTGAAGGGCGCGACCACAGGGCTCATGACGTCGAACTCGAGCACGTCCTTGCCTGGCGAGCCCTCGCCTTGCGCTGCGGTCGACTGGACGACGACGGCGGCCACGGCCAGCAAGCCCAGCAGCAGCACGAATGCTCTCCTCATCTTGCTCTCCTCCCGACTCGGGTGTCTTGTCGGGACCTACGCAGGCGCCGGTCGACGGGTTCGAACCGTCTAGCCGACGAAGCAGATCAGCGGCCTACCACCGGCAGGGGCCCCGCGAGTCAGCTGCTCTCTCGCCTCCCGCGAAGCCCGGTCCCGGCGCGGCGCCGAGCGATTCGGTTCCCCCCCGAGCTCGGCGAGCAGATCCTGCATGCGGCCGATCTCGATGTCCTGGTCGGCCTCGACATGGCGCGTGAACAGGCCTATCTCGGGCTCCGCCCCGCCCTTCGCCGCGGCCAGCTCGCGGACCATGGTGAGCGCGCCCAGGTGGTGGCGGGTCATGTACTCGAGGAAGAGGCGGTCGAACTCACGGCCCTCTGCGGCCGCGAGCCGGGCAAGTTTGCCGGCGCTGACCATCCCTGGCATCAGCGCTGCTCCGGGGCCATGGCCCGTTCGGTGGTCCTCCTCGTTCGGAGGCTTCTCGTCGCGAGCGATGAGCCACTTCTCCATCGTCTCGATCTCAGTCTCCTGCGAGATCTCCGTGCGCCTGGCGAGCAGCGGGATGTCCGGGCTGGCGCTCCGCTCGCGCACGAGGCTCGTCATCAAGAGCGCCTGGGCGTGGTGATGGATCATCCCCTGCATGAAATCCACGTCAGCCTGCGTGTGGGGCGTGGATTTCACGTCCGCGACCTCGTCCTCGGACAGACTGGTCGACGGCTCGCCAGGGGCGCCGGCCTGAACGATGTTGGGCTCCCCGACACCGCTCTTCTGCGCGTCGTCGGAGTCACCTGCGCAGCCGCCGAGTAGCACGACTCCCATGAACGCGAGCAGCGTCCGGCGCGTCCGCCGGCCGGAGGAGCGGAGGTTCCCCATCGTCGGAGTTTCGTATACCCATCCGCGGGGGTAGAACCACACCGGTCTGGCCCTAATTTGTGCTGGGGGAGGAGAGGTCGGATGGGGAACCGCGGGGCGGCGCCAGTAGGCGAGAAGCGTGTTGGACGAACGATTGGTGCCGTTCTCGGGTGGGTGATGGCGCTCACGGCGCTGCTGGCGCCGTCCGCGGACGCTCAGCTTCCAACCAAGAATGATCCGCGTGTCGGGCTGTCCACCGGCCAGCAAGACGCCGGCGTTGCCAGCCGGGGCATGGGCCTCGCCGCCCATCTGAACAAGCCGCCCGGATTTGTGAGTGAGTTCCCGGGAAGCGTCGGGACCCAGATCGCGGTCGCGAACAGCGACCTGGCGTTCCAGGGCGACCACGCGTTTGTGGGGAACTTCAACGGCTTCAACATCTACAACATCTCGAACCCCGCGGCGCCGAGCCTGCGCACGTCCGTGGTGTGCCCGGGCGGGCAGGGCGACCTGTCGGTGTACGGCAACCTGCTGTTCATGTCGGTTGAGGAGCCCCGCGCCAAGATCGACTGTACGGCGACCCCGGCAGCGGACGCAACCACGCGCTTCCGCGGCGTCCGCATCTTCGACATCAGCAACCTCGATACCCCTCGGCAGGTGGGAGGTGTCCAGACCTGTCGCGGCTCCCACACCCACACCCTCGTCACGGACGAGGACGATCCGGACAATGTCTACATCTACGTCCAGGGGACCGCGGGCCCACGCCCGCCTGCCGAGCTGGCCGGCTGCGACGGGCTCCCGAACACCGGCCCTCCGACCGGGGAGAACCCGTCGAGATGGCGGATCGAGGTCATCAAGGTGCCGCTTGCCACGCCGCAGGCCGCCGCGATCGTTAACGCGCCGCGGCTCTTTAGGAACCCGGACACCGGCGCCATCGACGGACTCCAGAACGCCCCGCAGACGCCGAATCACCCATCGGGCACCGCCTGGTCACCGACTCCGATCACCGACGCCTGCCACGACATCACGGTGTACCCGGATATGGAGATCGCCGCCGGCGCGTGCGAGGGGAACGGCCTGCTTATCGACATAAGCGACCCGGCCAACCCGACGCGGATCGACGCCGTGGCGGACCCGCTATACGCGTACTGGCACGGGGCGACCTTCAGCAACGATGGCAAGACGGTCGTGTTCACCGACGAATGGGGCGGCGGCACGGGCGCCCGCTGTCGCGCGGGCGACGACCTCAAGTGGGGCGGCAACTCGATCTACGACATCGTGGACGGGAAGCTCCAGTTCCGCAGCTACTACAAGATCCCGCCGGTCCAGACGACGGAGGAGAACTGCGTCAGCCACATCCCGTCGTTGGTCCCGGTTCCGGGCCGTGACATCTTCGTGCAGGCCTGGTATCAGGGCGGCGCTTCGCTGGTGGACTTCAGCGATTCGGCGCACCCGGTCGAGATCGGCTTCTACGACCGTGGTCCGATCCACACGTCGCTCGTGCTCGGCGGCCTCTGGTCGACCTACTGGTACAACGGCGAGACCTACGGCTCGGAGATCTTCCGCGGTCTCGACGTTTGGAGGCTGGCGCCGACCGCCCAGATGACGCAGAACGAGATCAACGCGGCGCGCGAGGTGCAGGTCGAACGGTTGAACGTGCAGCACCAGGATGAGATCACCTGGGACCCATCGTTCGCGGTCGTGCGGTCGTTCGTCGATCAGCTCGTGCGTGGGGAGGACATCGACGCCAAGACCCTCAGGCAGGTGAACAAGTTCGTCGACCGTGCCGAGCGATTCAGCCAAGGCCACCAGACGGACGCGGCGAGGTCGCAGCTGCGCGAGATCGCCGGTCAGCTCGAAGGCGACGAGTTCGACGCGCTCCACGACGCGCTGCTGGAGCTGGCGGACTCCTTGCCGTGAACCCGCTCGACGCAGAAGGTCCAGGCGAGTGCCAGAACAAGAAAGGGAGGATCTGTTACATGTCGTTCTTCGCGGATAGGAGCAGCGTGCAGCGACGGTGTCTCGCGGCTGCGTGCGCGGTCGCAATCTCGTGCGTTGCCGTCCCGGCAGCCGTTGCCAAGCAGCGGTCCCAGGACCGGCTGAACGCATACACGGTCGTCACCTCGGCGAAGCAGCTCGCTGCGTTCGAGGAGAAGGGCCTGGACGTTGCCCAAAGCCAGGTCAGGACCTCCGGCGTCAAGGCGCAGATGATCCTGACCCGCAGTCAGGTGCAGGACGTTCGCGCCGAGGGCGCCAGCGCGAAGCTCACGCGAGTCAAGGGCGGGAAGACCGTCAAGCAGTTCGCGGCTGCGCAGGCGGCGAACGGCTTCACCGTGTGGAAGTCCTATGACGAGCCGGGCGGCTATCGCGACCAGATGCACCAGCTCGCGAGCCAGTACCCCGGCGTCACCAAGCTCGTCAGGATCGGTACCACGCTGAAGGGCCGCGAGATCCTCGCGCTTAAGGTCACACAGGGCGCGCGCGGCCAGCGCGACGGCCGCCGGCCGGCGGTGCTGTTCAGCGCCACCCAGCACGCCCGGGAGTGGATCGCGACCGAGATCGACCGTCGCCTGATGTACCACTACATCGAGGGCTGGGCCAACGACGATCCGCAGATCAAGAAGCTGCTCCAGTCGACGGAGCTCTGGTTCGTTCCGGTCATGAACCCGGACGGCTACCAGTACACGTTCGACGTTGAGCGGCTGTGGCGCAAGAACCTGCGCGAAAACGACGATGACGGCGTGACGACGATCAACGACGGCGTCGACCCGAACCGCAACTACCCGGAGCACTTCAAGTACGACGAGGAGGGCTCCTCGAAGATCACCTCGAGCCAGACCTACCGCGGCCTCGGCCCGGCGTCGGAGCGCGAGACGCAGGCGATCATGGGCCTGTCCGAGCGCGTCGGCTTCGAGTTCAACGTCAACTACCACTCCAACGGCCGCTGGCTGCTGTACCCGGAGGGCTGGCAGGTCGGCTCGCCGACGGCGGACGACCCGATCTACTTCGCGCTGTCGGGCAACCTCGACCGCCCGGCGATCGCGGGCTTCCATCCGGGCCTGAGCTCGGACGTCCTCTACGTCACCAACGGCGAGGCCAACGACTTCATGCACAAGCGGGGTGGCGCGCTGGCCTGGACCCCGGAGCTGAGCCCGGGCTGCCCGACGTGCGGGTTCGTGTTCCCGGACGACGAGGCGCTGGTCCAGGAGGAGTTCGAGCGCAACCTCCCGTTCGCCGAGTCCGTCGCCAACTCGGCGACCGACCCGGACGACCCGAAGTCGTCGCTCGGCATCAAGACCAAGCCGTTCTACATCCGCAGCGACGACCCGTACAAGCGGGGTATCCCGGGCGCGAACTTCGCGTTCCAGTACTCCTACGGCGACCCGCAGCCGGTGCAGGTGCTGGCCAAGCGGTCGCTCGGCGCGGTCACGGTCAAGTACAAGATCAACGGCGGCGCGACGCGCAGCGCCTCGACGTCGGAGTGGACGGGCGGCGAGAAGTACAAGCCCGCGTCTGTCTGGTACCACGTCATGCGCGGCACCATCACCGGCACGACGCCCAATGACAGGGTGGAGGTCTGGTTCGAGGGCGGCGGCCAGAAGAGCGAGTCGTTCACCTACCAGATGGTCTCCGACACGGGCAACCGGATGCTCGTGGTCGCGGCCGAGGACTACTCGGGCGCCTCGCCCGTGCAGACCCCGGGTCCGCATTACGCGCAGACCTACGTCAACGCGCTGGCCGCCAACCAGATCGCCGCGGACGTCTACGACGTCGACGCGCGCGGCAGGACCGCGCCGGACCAGCTCGGCGTGCTCAGCCACTACAAGGGCGTCATCTGGGAATCGGGTGACGACGCGGTGACCCGCACAGCCGGGCGGATTGCCGGCAACGCCGACCGCCTCGCGCTCGACGAGATGTTCGAGATGCGCGCGTACATGGACGAGGGCGGCCGCGTGCTCTACACGGGCAAGCAGGCCGGCCAGCAGTACACCGGCGCCGCAGTCGGTACCCAGTTCTACGACCCGAAGGGCGAGGCGGCCTGCCGGCCCGTCGATCCCACCATGGACCCGCGGCGCTGCCTGGTGCTGCGCGGCTCGACCCAGGGCGGCGACCTGATCAACGACGTGCTGCAGTACTGGTTTGGCGGCATGGTGCAGATCGCCGGTGACGGCCAGGACGGGAGCACCCCGTATCCGATCAACGGCATCGGCACCCCGTTCGACGGGCTCGCCCAGTGGTCGCTGATGGCACCGGCGGCGGCGAACACCACGTCGTCGTTCGTGACGACGAGCGGCGTGCTGCCGGTTGACGAGTACCCGCAGTTCGAGAGCCGTGCCTCGTCGCGGTGGGCGAAGCCGGGCGGTCCGTTCGATCCGCACACCGGCAGCAGGTACGTCTACTCGCAGATCGCCGACGTGACGTACAAGCGGCTCACGCGAGAGATCGCGGTGCCGGCAGGCGGCGGCGACCTGACGTTCTGGACGTCGTACGACACCGAGCCGGACTGGGACTTCCTCGCGGTCGAAGCGAGGACGGCGGGCGGCAACGACTGGACGACGCTGCCCGACTCCGGGCCCGGCCACCACACCAGCCAGAACACGGGCGAGAGCTGTAAGGGGGCGAACAGCGGGGGCTGGAGGACGCTGCACCCGCACCTCGACCACTACCAGACGCAAGTGGGTGGCGCGACGTGCACGCCCACCGGCACCGGCGGCGGCGCCTGGAACGCCGCATCGGGGAGCTCGAACGGCTGGCAGCAGTGGACGATCGACCTCGACCAGTACGCCGGCAAGACGGTCGAGATCTCGGTCGCCTACATCAGCGACTGGGGCACGCAGAACCTCGGCGTGTTCCTGGACGACTTCGCCTGGCCGGGCGGGTCGACCTCGTTCGAGGGCACCGACACCGGTGGCTGGCAGATCACAGGTCCGCCGGCGGGCAGTGGCACCAACGCGAACAACTTCGAGATCACCGATGCCGGTGGCTTCCCAGTCGGCGCGTCGATCACGACGCCCGAAGTCGCTGCTGTTCGGCTACGGGTTCGAGGCCATCTCCACCGAGGGGCAGCGCAACGCGGTGATGGGCCGGATCGCGTCCTACCTGTTGCGGTAGACGCCCGCGCGCAGCCGGCGGCCGCCTCGGCGGCCGCCGGCCCGCACGCGCCGGTGACCGCGGTCGAGAATCTTGAGGAGCGTCTAGATGAGGTCCGTCTCAACCTCGATGCGCCCCGACTTGGCCGCGTCCGCGAGCCTGCCGTAGTCGAGCTCGTTCTGGTCCGCATAGCGCTCTGAGAACTCGGCGATCGCGTGGTCGAAGGTCTTGCCCTTGCCGAGGTAGGACCCGATCGCGATCCGGTCGCCGGACCGCGCGTGGGCTCGGGCAAGTGCCCAGCCGCAGACCCGACCATAGGTCGCCAGTCCCTCAGGCGGCAGGATCTCGATCTCGATCGATCGCTTCCCGTCCCACAGCTGGCGGACGTAAAAGTCTCGTTTGCCGCCGTCGAAGCCCGGGCCTGGGAGCCAGCCGAGGAGGATGTCGCTCGAGGCCTGCATCAGCCACTGGCCCTCGACGACCCGCTCGCCGCGGCATCCGAACTCGCTCTTGCCGACGTAGCGTTCGAGCACCGAGGCCTCGGCCTCCTTGGCCTGCAGGAAGAGCGGATCCTGCCCGTCGCGGCCCATCATCAGCACCACCCAGTCGTGGGTTCCGACACTGCCGACCCCGACCACCTTGCGGGCCATTTCGACGAACCGGTAGCTGTCGAACAGGTGGCGACGGTCTCCCTTGAGGCTCTCGCGGTAACGGCCGAGCAGCTCGAGGATCCGCTCCTCGAGCTCCTGGGCCCGATCCTCGGAGAGGAGCTCTCGCGCGGGAACCAGCAGCGGCGGGTCGCTGATGATCCGCGGCTCACCATCGACCACACGAACGAGGCGATCGAACGCCTTGAGGCTGTTCTTCTTGCCGGCCTTCGCGACCTCCTTCCTCGCTCCCTTCATCACCTTGGGGGTGGCGACCTGGGCCAGGTCGGCGAGGAGGGTGTCGACGTCGAGGCGCGCGTACCAGACGTCGACGTTCCGCATCGCGGCGAACTCGCGCATCGCCTCACGGTAGGAGCGGACCGTGCGGACGACCGCAGCGCGGGTCTCCTTCGGGGTGAAGTCGCGGTCGCGCCCGGCGATCGCGAAGCTCGCCGCAAGGCGCTTGACGTCCCACTCCCATGGCCCCGGAAGGGTCTCGTCGAAGTCGTTGATGTCGAACACCTCACGGCGGTCCGGGGCGGCGAAGACGCCGAAGTTCGAGAGGTGGGCATCGCCGCATGCCTGCACCCGCAGCCCGGAGTCGGGGGTCTTCGCGAGGTCCATCGCCATGATCGCCGCCGCGCCGCGAAAGAACGTGAATGGCGAGGCGAGCATCCGCCCGTAGCGGATCGGCACCAGTTCTTGGACACGCCTCTTGGCCTGATCCTCGAGCACCTTGACCGGATCTCGCCGGCGCGCTGGCGGCGTCCATTCGCCGTGGCTCGAGCGCGGAACCTTCTTCCGCGCCGCCTTGCCGGCGGCTGCGCGCTCCTCTGGGGAGCCGGTGTCCACGAGCGGAGGCTCCGTGAGGGCGTTATCGGGTTGCGAAGCTTCTTCGCTCACCGCACCTCACCCTACGCTGGACGATGGGTACGGGGCGTCGACGCGGGAGGCCTCAGGCCGGGTCCTCGGTGCTGTCGGGGTATTCCTCGCCGCGCGCTTCGCGGTAGCGGCGGTCGAAGAGCTCGAGCACGGCGGTCACGTCCGACGGCCCCTCGACGTCGTGGCTGACCATCTCTGACTCGGGCGTCGAATCGGCGGCCGGCTCGGCATCCCCGTGCTCAACGAGCTCGTCGTGCTCCAGATGCGCGAAGGGCAGCTCCACGACACCACGGTCTGGAGCAAGGACACCGAGCTCGAGATCCTTGTAGAGCACGAGCGTGGCGCCGTCGGAACGCTGTTCGATGCGCACACCGGGCCACGTGTCCAGCTCGTTGGCGATCTCGGCTAGGAGCGCGCTTGCATGGGACACGCGCCGATGGTACCCGCTCCCACCGCGATTCCAGCTTTCTTCCAGCGCCGATAGTGGGTATGGCACCGGGCCTGCTGATGGGGGAGACTCACCGAGACCCCGAAGGAGGTTCGCGGATGTGTCGTTGGATGGCGTGGCTCGGCCAACCGGTGCTGATCGAGGAGCTGCTCTTCAATAGCCCGCACGGGATCGTGGATCAGAGCTTGCATGCGCGCATGGGGGCGGAGCCGACCAACGGCGACGGGTTCGGGCTCGGCTGGTACGGGACCGGAGAGGGACCGGGCGTCTATCGCAGCGTCGCGCCCGCCTGGGGCGACGCCAACCTTCGCGAGCTGGCGGCGCATGTCGAGGCGCCGCTGTTCATGACACACGTGCGGGCCGCGATCGGCTCGCCCATCCAGGAGACCAACTGCCACCCGTTCCGCCGCGGCAACTGGCTGTTCGTGCACAACGGCTTCATTGCCGACTTTCACCTGCTTCGACGTGATTTGATGCTCGCGATCGACCCCGAGCTGTTCGCCAACGTGCAGGGTTCGACCGACACCGAGGTCGTCTTCCACCTCGCGCTGACCTTCGGGCTCGAAGAGAATCCGATCGGCGCGCTCGAACGAACCGTCGGTCTGATCGAGGAGACGGGCCGTCGGCACGGCGTCACGAACGCCGTCCAGGCGAGCTTTGGCGTGTCGGATGGCGAGAGCCTGTGGGGAGTTCGCTATGCCAGCGGCGGTGACGCTCGCTCGCTGTTCGCCTCGGCGGACGGGGACGCGATCAGGCACCTCTATCCCGACAACCCGCGCTTCCAACGCATCACCGAGGATGACCGGCTGATCGTCTCGGAGCCGTTCTCCGACCTGCCCGGCGTTTGGCACGAGATTCCCCAAGCCACGGCGGCGACTGTCCGCCCCGGAGGCGTCCTCGAGAAGCAGCCGTTTCAGCCCACGACCGACGACGCGGACGTGACCGCCGCCTGATGGTCCTCCTCAGCCAGCTGATCCGCACGGCGGCCATCACGGGACGGACCGACAATCTCCCCACGTGGTTCGCTGGGCGTCAAGGCGGACGCTGGGCCGAACAGATGGTTCGTGCCGCCGTCCCGACAGCAACGGCACACGGCCCGGCGACCCCGCGCGAGCCGCCCCGGGCGGACCCCGCTGAGATGCTTCGGGAACTGACGGAATTGCACGAGGGCGGCGTCGTCACTGACGCCGAATTCGAGCGTCTCCGCACCCTCTGCCTGGCTGAGCCGAATCCGCCCGCGGGTTGACCCCGGTAGGTCGCGCAACTCCCTTTGCAGGACGAGCTTTTTCGAGGCCACGGCCGTACAGTCGCCTTCCCAAAACGGACGGAAGAGGGAGAGACCAAGTGGCAGACAACGTCGCAACGCGCTCCGGCTGGGTCACCTTCGCGGGCGTGATGGCGGTGATCGCGGGCGGCTACAACCTCCTGAGCGGAATCGCCGCGCTGTCCGACGACGACACGATCGCCTCCCAGGCCAAGGACGTGCTGTACGGAATCGACCTGACCGCCTGGGGCTGGTTCTGGCTGCTCATCGGGCTCGCGCAGATCCTCACCGGCGTGCTGATCTTCCAGCGCAGCACCTGGGGGCTCTGGCTCGGCGTCGGCTTCGCGGGCCTGAGCGCGATGCTGACCGTCATCGTCATGTTCGTCTTCCCGCTCTGGGCGATCGCGGTGCTGACGATCGACTTCCTAGTCCTGTTCGGACTGCTGACCCAAAGCGACGAGTTCCTGGCTTAAGTGCGGCTCAGCCGCCCGCGTGCCGCGCGGCGGCGAGGATGAGCTTGGTCACGGCCCCGGGGTGGGACAGCATCACGGTGTGCGAGGACTTCACCTCGACCGTGTGGGCGCGAGCACGCTTGGCCATGAAGCGCTCCGCCGCCGGCGGGATCGCATGATCCTCGGTGGCGACCATGAACCAGGTCGGGATCGTCCGCCACGCCGGCGGCCCGGACTTTGCCGACCCCGCGACCTTCGCCAGCGGCCGCTGCGTCGCCGCTGCCGTCGCCACCTCCCCGGCCGGCAGGTCGGCGGAGAACACGTCGCGGAACGACTCGACCTTGACGTACTGGTCGACGCCGCCCGGGAACTTGCGCTCGACGATCGTCGACGGCCCGAGCAGCGAGCCCGGGAACCGGGCGAAGATGTCCATCTGGCTCTCGCCCTCCTTCGGGGCGACCGCGGCGATGTACACCAGCGCCTTCACGGTAGGCACACCCACCGCGGCGTTGGTGATCACCGCACCGCCGTACGAGTGGCCGACGAGCACGATCGGCCCCTCGATCGTCTTCAGCACGCTCTTGAGGTACGCCGCGTCCGGGGCCACGCCCCGCAGCGGATTGGCGGGAGCCAGGACGTCGTATCCGCGGCGGCGCAAGCGGCCGACCACGGCGTCCCAGCCGCTCGCGTCGGTAAACGCGCCGTGCTCGACGACGATCGTCGGCCGCACGCGGGAACTGCTGCGATCAAAGCTGTCGACGCCGTTGCACCCGTTGAGCACGACCGCGGCCACGACCACGGCGACAATCCATGTGAGGCGACGGTGCTGCACCCCTCCGACGGTGACGACCCTGCTTCCGGTGGGCAACACGAACTCGCGCACGAGTAATCGTCAGCCGCGATCGAGGATCTCAGCGGTACTGATAGGTGAGAATGGCAACCCCGGACGGGATCGCGGTCGAGTCGACGAGCTCTAGGTCCAGTCGCTCCGCACCGTCCTCGAAGAAGCTGCTCCCCCTCCCGAGCACGACCGGATGGACCCAGAGTCGATACTCGTCGATCAGGTCGTGCGCCATCAGGGTCTTCGTGAGGTCGCCTGAGCCGTACACGATCAGGCCCTTGCCGGGCTGCTCCTTGAGCTTGGCCACGGCCTCCGGGACATCCCCTTCGATCAGCTGGGTGTTCTGCCACTCTGGGTCCTCGAGTGTGGTCGTCGCGACGTACTTCGCGATGCCATTCATCAGGTCCGGGAACTCTCCTGATCGTGATGGCCAAACCGCGGCGAAGAACTCGTACGACTTGCGGCCGAGGATCAGGCCATCGCTCTGACTGAGGAGGGCGACGTTGCGCTTGACGAAGTCCTCGTCGTCGCCCGGAATCGACCAATCCAGGACGTCGTCCACTCTCCCGTCCAATGTCACGTTGTTCGAAACGATCAGCTTTCTCATATCTGCCTCCTTCGGTGTCGGTTGAATTTCCGGCTCGTTCAACCGTTGAGACACCGCTCGGGGCGATAGGGGAACGGTCGGTCCGTTCCGCCGCAAACTGGTGTCCTTACCTGTGATGACCGCGACAGACGAGGCCAAGCTCGCACGGGCTCGCGGCGGGGACGAGGGCGCGTTCCACGAGCTCACCGAGCCCCACAGGCGGGAGCTGCAGTTGCACTGCTACCGAATCCTCGGCTCGATCCAGGACGCCGAGGACCTGGTCCAGGAGACGCTGGTCGCAGCCTGGCGCGGCCTCGAGACGTTCGAGGGCCGGGCCTCCGTGCGCTCCTGGCTCTACCGGATCGCGACCAACCGCTGCCTGAACGCGCTGCGGGCCCGGTCGCGCCGTCCCAAGGAGGTGCAGAGCATGAGTGACGCGCTGGAGCCGACGCGCCTGGTCGAGCCGGTCTGGCTCGAGCCCTACCCCGACATCCTGCTTGAAGGGCTCGCAGACACGGCCCCCGGCCCGGACACGCGCTACGAGGCCAGGGAGTCGATCGAGCTCGCCTTCATGGTCGCCCTCCAGGCTCTGCCGCCGCGCCAGCGCGCGGCGCTGGTCCTGTGCGACGTGCTCGGCTTCCGCCTCGCCGAGGCCGCCGAGATGCTCGATACCGGCGAGATCTCGGTCAAGGGCGCCCTGCAGCGCGCCCGTGCGGCCCTGAAAGAGCGACTACCGGACGCCGACCGCGAGCGTGCCCCGCGCGCCGGCTCCGCCAGCGAGCGCCGGCTGGTGGGGCGCTTCGCCGACGCGGTCGAGAACGGCGAGGTCGCCGAGCTGGTCGCCCTGCTCACCGACGGCGCCCGGCTCACGATGCCGCCCCTGCCGCTCGAGTACCAAGGCCGCGACGCGATCGGCGCCTTCCTCCGCCACCGGGAGGAGGTGCGTGGCAGGCCGCTGCGAGTCGTGCCCACACGGGCCAACACCCAGCCGGCCTTCGGCTGCTACCTCCCCGACACGCAGAGTGGGATCGCGCACGCCCACGCGCTGTTCGTGCTTACCCTCGAAGGCGACCGCGTCTCCGCCATCACCTGGTTCGGCGACAACAGCGTCTTCCCGCACTTCGGGCTGCCGCGCACGCGCATTTTTCCTTAGCATCCTTGGCGATGGACCGCCACACGGCCACGGTCGCCGAACTGGTCCGCCGCGCGGCGGAGGCGACAGACCCTGCCGGGCGCAATCCCTCGGTGGCGCAACTGCAGGTGCAGCTGGAAGACGACGACGAGCCGGTGACCGCGGTCGAGAACCTCGAGGAGCGTCTGGCGGTAGCGGCCGAGGGCGCCGACTACGACGTGGAGGATCCCGGTGTGGCCGTCGCGACGGCGGTCGTGCTCTACCTCGCGGGAAGGGGCGGGCAACCCGACTACGACCGGGACCCGAATGAGCTGATTCAGCTCGCAGTCCGGAATCAGTGGCATGGCGACCCGCCGGACTACGTCGCCGACTGGCT
>CAWDLE010000006.1:0-78422 GCA_963803085.1 uncultured Thermoleophilaceae bacterium
AGAACTGCACCTTGCGCACCGCCTCCTTGATCTTGCCGATGATGATGTCGCCGAGCTCCTTGCCCTCGTCGGTCTTGAAGCCCTTCATCGCGGCGACCACTCCGGCCATGACGAGCGCGACGAGCAGGATCAATGCGACGTACTCGACGGTGCCCTGCCCGCGGGCGTTGAGGAGCGCGACGTGGATGCGGCCAAAGACGCTGTGCATGAGTCCTCCCGGTTGGTTGGACGGCATGCTCCGGCGGGTCGGCGCACGGCTCTAGACGCGACTGTCACAACGCCCTGACATCATCAGCGCCGTGTGCGGGATCGGAGCAATCCTCGATCCGGCCGGCACGTCGGGCCAGCACGCGGCGGAGCGGATGGTCGAGGCGCTGCGCCACCGCGGTCCGGATGGCGACGCGCTGAGGCGCATCGGACCCCTCGCGCTGGCTCACACCCGGCTGGCCATCATCGACGTCGCAGGCGGCGACCAGCCGCTCGACTCCGAGGACGGCCGCGTGACCGCGATCGTCAACGGCGAGATCTACAACCACGCTGAGCTGCGCAAGGAGCTCGAGGCTCGCGGCCATCGCTGGGCAACGAACTCGGACAGCGAGGTGATCGTGCACGCTTACGAGGAGCACGGCCTCGATTGCGTGCGCCACCTCAACGGCATCTTCGCGTTCGCGCTGTGGGACGACCGCGAGAAGCGGCTCGTCGCAGCCCGGGACGCCTTCGGCGTGAAGCCCCTGTACTGGTGGAGCGACGGCCGGCGCGTGGCACTCGCGTCCGAGATCGGCGCGCTGCTCGCGGCCGGACTGGTCGAGCCGCGCGTCGATCGCACCGCGCTCGACCACTACCTCGCCTGCCGCTTCGTGCCCTCGCCGCGCACGCTGTTCGAGGGCGTGAGCAAGCTGCCGCCGGCGTCGCTCCTCGTGGTCCAGGAGAACGGAAGCCCGCGCGTGACCAGCTGGCGCGAGGCCCCCGGGTCCACCTTCGACACGACGGACGACGACGAGCTCGCCGCTCAGCTCGCCGAGCGCTTCACCGATGCGGTCGAACGCCAGATGATGTCCGACGTGCCTTACGGCGCCTTCCTCTCCGGCGGCGTCGACAGCGCGGGTGTGGTGGCAGCCATGAAGCTGCGCGCCGAGGCAGCGCCCACAACCTTCACGATCGGCTTTCCGGGCCACGGCGACGTGGTGGACGAACGCAGGCTCGCGGCCGAGTCCGCCCGCATCATCGGCACCGAGCACCACGAGACCGAGACGCGCGAGACCGACTTCCTCAGCGAGCTGGCGCGCACGATGCCGCGCCTGGAGGAGCCCTGCGGCATCCCGAGCGCCCCGGCGCTGCTCCAGCTGTCGCGATTCGCCGCGGAGCACGTGAAGGTGGTGCTCGCTGGCCAGGGTGCGGACGAGCCCCACGGCGGCTACGGGCGCCACCAGGCCGCGGCACTGCTGCGGCCGCTGCGGCTCGTGCCCACCGCGGCGGCGTCGCCCGCCGCCCGGCTCGCTCGAGCGCTCCCGCGCGCGGCGAGCGCGCGCCGGCTCGCGCACGTGCTGGGCGGTCGCGGCGACGAGGAGCGGCTGCTGCGCCTCGTGGAGATCACCGACGCCGAGGCGCGCACCGCGCTGGTCGGCCGCGGCGCCGGGCAGGTCGGCGAGGCCGAGCACGAGCGCCTCACCACAGCCCGCGAGATCCTCGGCGAGGTGAGCGATCGCGGCCTGCTCGAGCAGGCGCTCCACCTCGACACGCACATGTTCCTGCCCGACGGGATCCTGCTCTGCAACGACAAGATGTCGATGGCGGCCGGTCTCGAGCTGCGTGTGCCGTTCCTGGACCTCGAGCTGATGCGCTTCGTGGAACGCATTCCCATCACCCGCAGGCTGCGCCCGCGCCAGCCGAAGCGCCTCCACAAGCGAGCCATGTCGAGGCTGCTCCCGCCCGAGATCGTGAACCGCACAAAGCACGGCTTCGCCACTCCCTATGACGACTGGCTGCGCGCATCGCTGGGGCGCGAGGTCGAGCGGCGCTACGCGCCCGGCTCCGCTCTCGCCGATCTGATCGATCCGGCGGCGGCGGCCCGCCTTGTGGACGAGCACCGCCGCGGCCGGGCGGACCACAAGGCCGTTCTCTACTGCCTGCTCGAGCTGTCCGAGTGGCACGGAGCATTCGTCGAGGCGCGGGAGCCGCTGGCCGCGTGAAGAAGCGCCTCCTTTACGTACACAGCCGCAAGGCGAGCTTCATCGCGATCGACCGCGAAATCCTCGCCGAGCGCTACGAGGTCGAGGACCTCTACCAGCCCGGCCGCGTGCCGAACCCGCTGCGCGTGGTCCGGGGCGTGCTGCGCGCGGACGTGGTCTTCGGCTGGTTCGCCTCGTGGCACACGTTCTTTCCGATCACGCTGGCGTGGCTGCTGCGAAAGCCCTCGGTTCTGATCATCGGCGGCTTCGACACGGCGAACATGCCCGACATCGGCTTCGGCTACCAGCAGGGAGGCCTCCGCCGGCATGCGAGCCGCTGGATCATGCGCCGGGCCACGCGGCTCGCGACCCACTCCGAGTACACGCTCCAGGAGATCGAGCGCAACACCCCGATCCCGCCGGCCCGCGTGCGCGTCCTCCACCTCGGAGTGCCCGACCCCTTCGGCGAGGCGCCGCCGGTCAAGGAGCGCGAGGCGCTGACCGTGGGCGCGATCGACCACACCACGCTCGTGCAGAAGGGCCAGCTGCCGTTCGTGGAGGCCGCGAAGGAACTGCCGGACGTGCGCTTCACGTTCGCGGGCAAATGGCTCGACGACTCCGTCGAGCAGTTGCGCGCCCGTGCCGGCGAGAACGTGGAGTTCACCGGCTGGCTCTCGGACGAGGACCTGCACGCGGCCTACCGGCGCGCGGCCGTGTACGTGCAGGCATCACGCCACGAGGGCTTCGGCCTTGCCGTGGCCGAGGCGATGCTCGCGGGCTGCGTGCCGGTGGTGATGAACGTGACGGCGATGCCCGAGGTGGTGGGCGACGCCGGCGTGCTGATCGAGTCACAGGAGCCGGAGGAGGTGGCGGCAGGGGTGCGCCGCGCGCTCGACCTCGGGCCCGACGCGGCGCGCCGCGCCCGCGAACGCATCCTGACGGCGTTCCCCATGGAGCGCCGCCGAGAGGGCATCCTGCGGGTGGTGGAAGATGCGCTCGATGGCTGAGCTACGCATGTGGCGCGACCTGCGCCGCAAACGGCGCGAGCGCGAGGCGATGCTGCTCGACCTCGGCGCGCTCGTCTACGAGCTGCACCGGCTCGGACGGCGCGCGCCCGAACTGCTTCAGGAGAAGGCGGTCGAGCTCGGCAAGGTGGACCAGGACGTCCGGGCGCTCGAGGACGCGCTTGAGGGTCGGTGACCGAGGCCAACTGCACAAACTGCGGCGAGCCCGTCGACCGCCGCCAGCTCGTGTGCCTCAACTGCGGGGCGCGGGTGGCGCTCCGGGAGCCAACGCCGTGGGCGCGCGAGCCGGTCACGATCCTCGCGGCGGTGCTGCTGGTGGTGATCGTGATCGGCGCTGGCCTGTTCGGGTTTGCGATCTCGGAGCTGACGAGCGACGACGGCGACGCGCCCACGCGGGCGGCGGCGCAGAGCACGACGCGCGAGCCCGCAGGCGAGGCCCCGGCGGTCGTCTCCGGCGGAGAGCAGCCGGCGCGGACCGCCGAGGAGCCTCAACCCTCAAGGGGGTCTGACCCCCTTGAGGGTTCGGGTGCCGACCGCGTTCCCGGCTGGCCGGAGGGCCTCAGCGCGCACACGGTCGTGCTCGTGACCTCCAGCGACCATGCGGCCGCCCTCAACGTGGCGAAGCAGGCCCGGTCCAGTGGGCTCGAGGCCGGCCTCATCCGCTCAGAGCCGTTCGACCTCGGCAGCGGCCTCTGGATCGTCTACTCGGGGCAGTTCACCACGCCCGAGGGCGCCGAGCGGCAGGCCGCGCAGCTCGCCGAGCGCTACCCCGGCGCGTACCCGCAGCGCGTTCAGAGGTCCCAGTAGCGGCCCAGCACCTCGGCGGCGTCGTCCGCCAGCGGGTGGCGCGCGACCTCCGGCTGCCGCGGCCCGCGGTCCAGAGCCGCCATCGTCTCCGCGACCGAGTCCGCCAGGGCTTGCAGGTCGTAGCCGCCCTCGAGCACGGCGCCGACGGGCGCGCCGAGCTCCTCGCCCAGCGCGCGCATGCGGTTCGACATGCTCGCGAACGACGCGGTGTCGAGCATGAGCCCGCCGAGGGGGTCGTCGCGGTGGGCGTCGTAGCCCGCCGAGATCAGGATCAGGTCGGGCCGGAACTGGCGCGCGACCGGCATCACGATGTGCTCGATCAGTGAGAGGAAGGCCGCCTCACCGGTACCACCCGGCACGGGCAGGTTGATCGAGTAGCCCTCCCCCGCACCCTCGCCGACGTCGTCGAGCGGCCCCGTCCCGGGCCAGAACGGGAACTGGTGGATGCTCACGAAGAGGACGTCGCGGGAGTCGTGGAAGATCGCGTTGGTTCCATTGCCGTGGTGCACGTCCCAGTCGAGCACCAGCACCCGCTCGGCACCGAGCGAGTCGAGCGCGTGGCGCGATGCCACGGCCACGTTCGCGAACAGGCAGAAGCCGAGCGCCCTCGCCCACTCGGCGTGGTGCCCCGGCGGCCGCAGCGCCGAGAAGCCCGTGCGCTCGCCTCCGCCGAGCAGCGCCTCGGCGAGCGCGCACGCCCCACCTGCGGCCCGCAGGGCGGCCTCGTAGCTGCCGGGGCTCGTGGGTGTGTCCAGGTCGAACGCCTCGCCGCGCGCGCTCATGTCGCGCACGCGCGCCACGTACTCGGCCGGGTGCACGCGCAGCAGCTGCTCCTCCGTCGCCGCGGGCGCCTCGCGCGGCTCCCACCCGAGCCACTCACGGCTCTCGAGCTCGGCCTCAATCGCGCGGATCCTGTCGGCGCGCTCCGGGTGGCCGTGGCCGGTGTCGTGCTCGAGCGAGGCCGGGTGGCGGAAGAACGGCGGCATCCGCGCCGGTACGGTACCTGCGCGCCGTGAACGAGCCTCTCCGCACCGACGTCGCAGTTGTTGGCGCCGGCGCCGCCGGCCTGTACGCGGCGCTCGTGGCCGCGGACCAGGGGGCAACGCGTCGCGCTCGTCAGCCGCTCGCCGCTCGCGCAGACCGCGAGCTTCTGGGCGCAGGGCGGGATCGCCGCCGCGCTCGCTCCGGACGACTCTCCCGCGCAACACGCCGCCGACACGCTCGCCGCCGGCCGCGAGGCCGCACGAGAGAGCGCGGTGCGGGTGCTGTGCGAGGAGTCGCCCGACCGCGTGCGCCACCTTCAGGAGCTCGGCGTTCAGTTCGACGCCGACCGCGGCGGGAACCTCGCGCTCGGCCTCGAGGGCGGCCACTCGCGGCGCAGGATCGTCCACGCCGGCGGCGCCGCCACCGGGCGGCGAATCACGCGCGCGCTCTCGGCGCTCGCAGCCACGCACGAGCGCGTGGAGGTGCTGGAGCCGCTGGCGGCGACCGCAATCGCCACGGACGACGGCCGGGCCACCGGCCTCGCCCTCCGGTCGCGCGACGGCGCGCCGCGCACCGTCTCGTCCCGCGCGGTGATCCTCGCCACCGGCGGCATGGCCGCCCTCTGGCAGCGCACGACGAACCCCCGCGGCGCGGTGGGATCCGGGCTCAGCCTCGCCAGCGCGGCCGGCGCCGAGCTGGCCGACCTCGAGTTCATGCAGTTCCACCCCACGGCGCTGCGGCTCGACGGCCCGCGCGACGGCTTCCTGGTGACCGAGGCGGTGCGCGGCGAGGGCGCGCTCCTCGTCGACTCCCAGGGCGAGCGCTTCGTGGACGAGCTGGCGCCACGCGACGAGGTTGCGCTCGCCATCCACACGGAGCTCGAGCGGACCGGCGAGCCCTCGGTGTGGCTCGACATGCGAGCCGTGGACGTGGAGCGCTTCCCCAACATCGCGGCCGCGCTCGCGGAGGTCGGTCTCGACCCGCGGCGCCACCTGCTCCCGGTGGCGCCCGCCGCGCACTACACGATGGGCGGAATCGCCACCGACCTCGAGGGGCGCTCGTCGCTGGCCGGGCTGTACGCCGTCGGCGAGTGCGCGTGCACGGGCCTGCACGGGGCGAACCGCCTCGCCTCGAACTCGCTCGCCGAATGCCTCGTGTTCGGGCGCCGCGCTGCCCTGGCCGCGACCGGCGAGCCGGTCTCGGGCGGCGCGGCGAGGCCCGTGGAGCCCGCGGCCGCCCCGAAGCCGAGCGAGGACACGCGCGCCGCCCTCTGGCGCCATGCAGGGCTGCGCCGCGACAGCGCCGGATTGGCCGAGCTGCTCGAGGATCCCTACCCGCTCGCGAGGATGATCGGCGCCGCCTGTCTCGCCCGCGAGGAGAGCCGCGGCGCCCACCAGCGCAGCGACCACCCCGACACCGATAGCTCGCTCGACCTGATGCATACGCTGGTGGAGGACGACGCCGCACCCAGGTTCGAGCGATGGCAGTGAGCACCCACACCCTCTTTCGCGAGGCCATGACCCACCTGGCCTCCGGCGTCGCCGTGATCACGGCGCGCCGGCCGGACGGGGCGCCGTGCGGCATCGCCGCCACGTCGCTCACCTCCTACAGCGCCTACCCGCCGTCCCTACTCGTCTCCGTGTGGCACGAGTCGCGCTGCCACGACGCGCTCGCCGCCAGCGAGCGCTTCGGAGTGCACCTGCTGAAGAGCGACGAGGTTGCGCTCGCGCAGCGGTTCGCCAACCGCGAGCTCGAGGACAAGTTCGAGGGGCTCGACTGGCGCTGGGACGAGGACGTGCCCGAGCTGGCGGGAACACTCGCCTACCTCCGCTGCGCCCGCGCGGAGAACTTCGTGAAGTACGACCACACCGTCCTGATCGGCGACCTCGAGGGAGGCCGCGTCGAGCACGGCGAGCCGCTCGTCTACGCGCGCCGGCGGATGGACTGGCTCATGCAGCCGATGCAGTAGATAGCGCGATCCCGATCACCTTGAGGCGGCGGGTGAGCGCGCTGTAGGCGAACTCGGCCTGCTCCTGCGCGGTGTAGCCGAAGAACTCGTAGTCGTCGCCGAGCTCGTAGCCCTTTGGCACGAGCACGCCGGCGGCGAGCGGCAAGAGCTCGTTGAGTGTCTCCTGCACGCGCGCCCGGTAGCGCTCCTCGGCGCACTTCTGCTGGAGGAACCAGGTGCCGTAGGCCACGTGCCGGTGCTCGTCGCGGGCGATGTTCGCGAAGCCCTCGGCGAACCCGGGCAGCAGGTCGTTGCTCTCGTAGTAATCGAGCATGAAGTGCTGGCCCGTGAGCGCCAGCGTCCCCTCGATGACCATGTGGTAGTTGGTGATGAAGGCGACCTTCGCGTCCATGTCGCTCGGGTCGGCGATCAGGCGGTTGCCCATCTGCACCAGGCGCTCGTCGAACAGCTCGACGAAGGCGTCGGTCACGTCGGAGCGCGACGCGGCGAGCCGCTCCTGGATGCCGCCCTCGATGCCGGCCACCTCTCGGAACCAGCGGTCGAAGAACTGCATGTGGCGCGCCTCGTCGACCTGCTGGGTCGTGAGGAACGCCTCCTCCTGCTCGTCCTCGTAGGCCATCACGAGCCCGGAGAACTGGGTGGTCACTCGCTCCTCGCCGACGAAGAACGAGCTAAGGCCCCAGAGATGCTCCTCCTTGTCCTCGTCGCTGAGCTCAGCCCACTGCTCCTTGTCGCGCTCGAGGTCGATCGCCTGCGACTGCCACTGCTGCCGCTCCCAGAGCTCGTAGAGCTGCTGCGGGTTCATGAGCTGGAGCGTGCGGTTGAGGTACGCGTCGTCGGTGATCGTGGCGACGTCGCCCTGGCTGGTCAGGTCGAGGAGAGAGGCCATGTGCGGATCGTAGTTTGCGAGCGCTTCCCGCGGGGGAAAGGCAAAAGAGCTGACCGAGTGTTCAGCGGCTTAACACCAAGTTAATACAACGCACGTTGCGGGGTTGAGGGATTTTTCCAGTGCGGCAAGGCCGCTTGCACAGGGGGTAATGGAGCATGTACCAGTTCAGTCGCTCGATCTTTCGAGACCTGGCGCCCGAGGTAGTTCCCTGCCGAGGTGAGGACGTGTGCGAGACACGCATGCGCTTCCTGCGCGCCTGCGAGATGTCCATGGAGCGACTTGCCATGGATCGGCACTACTTCGCGAAGCCGGTGCGCACGCTGTTCAACGATGTGCGGCACTTCTTCCCGATCGGGGAGCAGCTGCGGGTCTACCGGGTGTGCGAGCGTGAGATGACGCTGGCGACCGAGTTCGTCGACAGCCAGCTGCGCACGGGCATGACGTTCGACGGCAGCCCGGTGTGCTGCCACGCCAGCACACGCCGGGGCACGGCATGCGCGCGGGTTCCGCTGCCGGGGAGCAAGTACTGCCCGTCGCACAAGCACCTCGACGAAGAGTTCGAGGTCGCTGCCGCCGCTTGACGTCCTGAACGCTTAGCGTCCACCCCGTGATCCTCGGGGTGGACGTCGGCGGCACCTTCACCGACGCCGCGCTGCTCACCGGCGACCGGCTGGTCACCGGGAAGTCGCCGACCACGCCCGCCGACCAGTCGCAGGGCGTGATGGACGCGGTGGACGAGGCGCTCACGGCCGCCGGCGCCGCGCCCCGCGACGTCGAGCGCTTCGTGCACGGGATGACCGTGGGCACGAACGCGCTGCTCGAGGGGCGCGTGGCCCGCACCGCCCTGCTCGCGACCGAGGGCTTCACGGACCTCGAGGAGCTGGGCCGTCAGGCACGTCCCGAGCTGTACCGGCTCTGCGCCGGGCACCCTCCTCCCCTGGTGCCGGCCGAGCTGCGTGTGCCGGTGCCCGAGCGCGCCGGCCCCGAGGGGGTGGTGCGGCCGCTCGACGAGGACGGCCTGCGCGCGGCGCTCGAGGGCCTCGACGTGGAGGCGGCCGCGGTGTGCCTCCTATGGGGCTTTCGCCATCCGGAGCACGAGCGGCGCGCCGCCGGGCTGCTCGAGGAGGCGCTGCCGGGGGTGCACGTATCGACGTCGCACGAGACCGCGGGCGTGTTCCGCGAGTACGAGCGCTGCGCCACCACGATCGTCGACGCCGCGCTGTCGCCGCTGCTGCGCGGCTACCTCGAGCGACTGACCGACCGCGCGCGCGACGGCAGGGCTGCCCGAGCCCGAGGTGATGCTCTCGAGCGGGGGCACGGCCAGCGCGGCAACAGCCGCCCGGCACGCGTCGTGGACCGTGCTGTCGGGCCCGGCGGGCGGCGCGGTGGGCGCGGCACGAATGGCGCGCAGGGACCAGGAGGCAGTCGGTGCGCCGCGGGCCGAGCCCGCGGCTTCCGCCATAGGTCTCGACATGGGCGGCACGTCATGCGACGTGTCCCTGATCGTGGACGGTGCCGCCGCTGTCGGCACGGGCCGCGAGGTGGGTGGCCGGGCGCTCGCGTTGCCGATGGTCGACGTTCACACGGTGGGCGCGGGCGGCGGCTCGATCGCCTGGCGCGATGCGGGCGGCGCGCTGCGCGTGGGGCCACACTCGGCGGGCGCCGACCCGGGCCCGGCCAGCTACGGACGCGGGGGTGAGCAGCCGACGGTCACCGACGCCAACCTGCTGCTCGGCCACCTGGACGAGGAGTCGCCCCTGGCGGGCGGCGTGCGCCTGGATCGCGCGGCGGCGGAGCGCGTGGTCGGCGCGCTGGGCGACCAGCTCGGCCTCGAGCTCGAGGAGACCGCCGCCGGCATCGCTCGAGTGGCGAGTGCGGCGATGGCGCAGGCCGTGCGCGTGGTGACCGTGGAGCGCGGCATCGACCCGCGCGAGCTCGCCCTTGTGCCGTTCGGCGGAGCGGGCCCGCTGCATGCCGCACAGATCGCGGACGAGCTGGGCATGCGGCGCGTGCTCGTGCCGGTGGCGAGCGGAGTGCTGTCCGCGTTCGGGCTCGTGGTGGCCGAGCGCCGGCGCGACCTCGTGGAGAGCGTGCTGCTCGCCGGCGAGGAGCTCACGGCCGAGGCGATCGGTGCGGTGGTGGCGCGGCTCGCGGAGCGCGGCCGCGAGGAGCTGCGGGAGGCGGGCGCTGCCGCCGAGCCGGAGCTGCGCGCCAGCTATGACCTCCGCTACGAGGGCCAGGCCTTCGAGCTGCAGATCGCTGGTGAGCCCGCACCCGATCCGGAGGAGCTTCGGCGCGCTTTCGACCGCGCGCACGAGGAGCGCTACGGCTATGCGGACGGTGAGGCGGGCCTCGAGCTGGTGAGCGTGCGCGTGGCGGTGGCGCTGCCGGGCGCCGACCCGCGCCCCGCAGCGTGGGACGGTCTCCCGGGCGGCGCGGCCGACGGCCCCGCCGTGGTGCGCCTGCCCGGCTCCACGCTCGTGGTCCCCGACGGCTGGCGCGCCCGCGCGGAGGATGACGTCGTGGTAATGGAGCGATGAGACCCCTCGACCCCATCACGCTCGAGGTGATGCTTGGCAGCCTGCGCGCCGCGTGCGACGAGATGGGCGCCGTGCTCGTCAGATCCGCCCACTCGGCCAACATCAAGGAGCGCCGCGACGCCTCCACCGCGCTGTTCGACGCGGACGGTCAGATGGTGATGCAGGCGGAGCACATCCCGGTGCACCTGGGTGCGATGCCGAGCGCCGTGGCGGCGGTGCTCGACGAGGAGCAGCGGCCCGGCGAGTCGTGGATCCTCAACGACCCGTACCGCGGCGGCACGCACCTGCCGGACATCACCGTGATCACGCCGCTCTTCCACGACGGCGAGCCGGCCGGCTTCGCCGCCAGCCGCGCCCACCATGCCGACGTGGGCGCGGACGAGCCGGGCAGCATGCCAGCGCTGTCGCGGACGCTCGCCGACGAGGGCGTGGTGATCCCTCCCACGCGCCTCACCGACGAGGTGCTCCACGACCTGGCCCGGCGCATGCGCAACCCACGCCAGCGCGAGGCCGATCTGCGCGCGCAGCTCGCGGCCGGCCGCGCGGGCGGCGAGCGCATGGCCGCACTGATCGAGCGTTTCGGGATCCACACCGTGCGCGCGGGCATGCGGGAGACGCTCGACTACGCGGAGCGCCGCACCCGTGCCCGCATCGCCGAGCTGGAGGACGGCGTACGCGAGGCGGCCGACGTGCTCGAGGCTGCGGAGGGAGACCTCCAGCTGCGCGTCCGAGCGACCGTCGAGGGCGATGCAATCCAGCTTGACTTCTCCGGCTCCGCCGCGCAGCACGACGGCAACCTCAACTGCCCGCTCGCCGTGACGCTGTCCGCGTGCTACTTCGCGCTGCGCGTGCTCACGGACCCGGACGTGCCGCCCTGCTCGGGCGCGTACAGGCCGCTCACCGTCGTCGCACCGGAGGGCTCGCTGCTCAACGCACGGCCGCCCGCCGCGGTGGCCGCCGGCAACGTGGAGACCTCGTCGCGCGTGGCCGACCTCGTCCTGCGCGCGTTCGGGCACGCGCTCGGCCAGGGCACGATGAACAACCTGACGCTCGGGAACGACCGCTTCACCTACTACGAGACGCTCGGCGGCGGCCAGGGCGCGTGCGAGGACGCCGACGGGCCGAGCGCGGTGCACGTGGCGATGTCGAACACGCTCAACACGCCGATCGAGGCGCTTGAGCTGGAGTTCCCGCTGCGGGCGGTGGAGTACGCGCTGCGGCGCGGGTCCGGCGGGGCGGGCCGCCACCGCGGCGGAGACGGCGTGATCCGCGAGCTGGAGGCGCTCGACGAGATGCGCTACTCCCTGATCACGGAGCGACGCCGGCACGCGCCGGCGGGCGCGGACGGCGGCGAGCCGGGCCGTCCTGGTAGGAACCTGCTGAACGGGGACGAGTTGCCCGCCAAGGCGTCGGGCACGCTCAATCCAGGAGACAGGCTGCGAATCGAGACCCCCGGAGGTGGCGGACATGGCATCGGATGACACAGCTGCGCGCCCACCGGGCGCTCCGGCAACGGCACGGGTGGCCTTCTGCGGCCTCGGAATCATGGGCGAACCGATGGCCGCGAACCTTGCGCGGGCCGGCTTCGAGCTGTCCGTCTACAACCGTACGAAGGAGAAGGCGGAACGCTTCGCGGAGGAGCACGGCGCGCGCGCCACGGCGACCCCGCGCGAGGCGGCCGATGGCGCCTCGGTCGTTATCACGATGGTGCCCGACGCGCCCGATGTGGAGGAGGTGCTGCTGGGCGAGCAGGGCGCGGTGCACGGACTGGAGGCAGGCGCTCTCGCGATCGACATGTCCACCATCGCCCCCACGGCCGCCCGCGCGATCGGCGAGCGGCTCGCCGACGACGGCGTGGCCTTCCTCGAGGCGCCCGTGTCCGGCTCGCGACCGAAGGCCGAGGACGGCACGCTCACGATCATGGTCGGAGGCACGCCCGAGGACTTCGAGCGCGCGAGTCCGCTGTTCGAAGCCATGGGCGAGCGCATCGTGCACGTGGGTCCGCAGGGCCATGCGCAGCTCGCCAAGCTGCTCACGAACACGATGGGCGCCGTGCACGCGGTGGCGCTGGCCGAGTCGGTGCTCGCGGCCGAGCGCGCGGGCCTCGACCCGGACGCGTTCCTGGAGGTGGCCGCCGGCAGTGCAGGCAACTCAACCGTCCTGGGCCTGAAGGGGCACCCGATGTTCGATCGCGACTTCAAGCCGCTCTTCAAGCTCGAGCACATGCTGAAGGACGTGCGCCACTGCCTCGACGAGGCCAAGGCACTCGGCGTGGAGCTGCGGCTGGGCTCGCTCGTGGAGCCGTTCTACGCGCGCGCCGCGGAGAACGGCCACGCCGAGGACGACTTCGCGGCCGTGATCACCGCGCTCGAGCAGCGCTGAAGGCCTCTATCGCCTTCGTCCAGGCGGGCTCCAGCTCGGCGTCGGGCGGGAAGCGCCCGGCCAACTCCAGCACCACCATGCCGTGCGCGAACGCCCAGACCGCGCGGGCGAGGTCCGGATCTCCAGTGGCCCATATCAGTGGCGCGGCGGCACGCGCCTCGAGCCCCTCGGGCAACAGGTCGCGCGGCAGGGGGCGATCCGTCATCAGCCGGTAGAGCTGCGGGTTCTCGCGCGCGAAGTGGCGATAGGCGCTCGCGATCTCGGCGAGCGTCGCCCCGGCACCCTCGAGCGCATCGGCCCACATCCGCATGCCCTCGGCGATCAGCACGGCCTCGAGCGCGCGCTTGCTCGCGAAGTGCTTGTAGAGCGACGGCGGCTTGATGCCGAGGGCGCCGGCCACCCGGCCCAACGTGAGCGCCTCCACGCCCTCACGAGTCAGCAGGTCACGCGCCACGCCCACGATCTCCTGCTGACGCGCGCTGAGCGGATCTGCCGCGATCACGCGGCCGCTCGCGCCGTCTGCGCCTCGGCGCGCTCCTTCACGGCCTCGTTCATGCGCTCGAAGCCGGGCAGTGTCCCGCGGCGCAGCCCCCGGGTGAGGAACGGCACGAGCACGCCCGTGAAGCGCTCCTCTTGGACGAGGCGGCTGCCCCGAGCGGTCGGCTCGATGGCGAAGCGGTGCTCGCCGTCGAACAGGCCCCGCACGAGGAGGCGGCCGCGCCAGCGGAGCTCCCGATCTGCCTCGGCGGCGAGCACCGTGGGCCGGAAGCGCATCGCGCGCCCGCGGGCCGGCTGGAGCTCGATATCGAGGCGCTCGCCGGCGGCCAGGGTCCCACTCGCCTCGCGGATGAACGGGTTCCAGCTCGGATACGACGGCAGGTCGCTCAGAACGCCCCATACCGCCTCCGGGGCGGCCTCGATGTCGATCTTTGTCTTCAGATGCAGGGCCATTTGGTGCTCCTGGCGTCGATGGCTAATGGCCTTAGCCACTGTAGGCTAATACCGTTAGCCTGTCAAGTGGTGAGCGACGTTCTCAATTTCGCTTGAAACCCGTGCGTTCGTTCGTAACAATGGCCGCCCGCGTCCCGCCCCACTTGTTGCCAGATGCCCTCGACGCGGCGTTTTGGAGGTTTCTCTCGTCTATGCCAGTTGCATTGAAGGAATGGGCCGTAACCGTGCGTGCGCTCGCCGAGGGCGAGCAGCTCCTGACCCTGCGTAAGGGCGGAATCCGCGAAGAGAACAAGCACTTCGAGATCGAGCACGACCGCTTCTTCCTCTACCCCACGTTCGACCACCAGCGGAACGACCTGATCCGCCAGTCTCACCTTCCGGAGCTCGCTCGCGCGCTCGAGGAGGGCGTCTGGCCCGATGACGAGCCGCCGGCGAAGGCGTTGCTCCAGGACGGCGGCATCCCGCAGCCGGAGCGCGTGCGCATCCGCGCCTGGGCCGAGGTGTCCGCCAGCTACCTGATCACGGACCCGCGGGCCATCGACTCGCTGTCGCCGTACTACATCTGGACCACGGACTACGCGGAGAAGCGCCTGCACTGGAAGCGGCGCCACCCTCTGCACGTGATGGTGCTCCGCACCTACCGCATCCCGCGTCCGGTGACCGTGAAGGTGCGGCCCGAGTACCACGGCTGCCGTTCGTGGCTCGAGCTCTACCGCGACCTCCCCTTCGAGGGCACGCCCGTGCTCTCGGACGAGGAGTTCGAGCGAGCCTCCGAGGAGATCGAAGCGATCGCCTCGGACGCCGTGCCGGTCCTGGCCTAGCGACGCCCCTCCAACCGGCGCACGCCGCACGGGAGCGGCGCCCGACGTTCCAGCAGGTGATCGAGATCAAGAAGCGCGCGCCGCGCTGAAGCGGCGCGGGTCGAACGGGGTCATGTCCGGCTCCGGCTGCTCGCCGCAGATCATCTGGGCCAGGAGCCGGCCCGAGATCGGGCCGAGGCAAACGCCCGCGCCCTCGTGGCCGGTGCTGGTCCAGATGCCATCGCGGAGCGGGCCGATGGCGGGCAGGCCGTCGGGTAGCCAGGGCCGGAAGCCGCACCAGCTCCGGGTCACGCGCAGCTCGCGCAGCTTCGGGACGAAGCGGGCCGCGCGCTCCAGCATCGCCTGCGTGATCTCGTCGCGAACCGTCGGCTCGAAGCCCACGCGCTCGCGGCTCGAGCCCACGAGGACCTCGTCGCCGTCGAGCGTCTGCTCGACCACCACGGCGAGTGCCAGCTCCTCGTCGCTCTCCGCGACGGCGTCCATGTACGCGGCCTCGATCAGCTTGTGGCGAATCAGTCCGCGCGGCGCGGCGAGGGCCATGAGCTGTCCCTTGCGCGGCTCCACCGGCAGGCCGGTCAGCTCGGCTGCCCATGGGCCAGTGGCCAGGACAACGTGCTCGCAGGCGAGCCGCTCACCGTTGGCGAGCGTGACTGCTCCACGCTCGACTGAGCTGACAGCGGCGACCTCGCGCACCGGCACCTCCGCAGCCAGCGCGCGCGTTAGGCCGACCGGGTCCACCTGGAGGTCATCGGCATCGCGCAGCACCCGAACGCCGGCCGCGAGCTCGGGCTCGAGCTCCGGCGCGGGCGTCCCATCCCTGTGATCGAGCAGCAGCGCGCCCTTGCGGGCGACGCGCGCTGCCGGAAAGCGCTCCCCCAGCTCGAGCCAGAGCTCGCGACCGACAAGAGCCAGGTCGCGCTCGGGCCCGGGGGGTTTGTCACACACGAGCACGTTGCCCTCCCCGACCCCGGTCGTGCCGCCCGAGACCGCACCACGGTCCAGCAGCAGCACCTCCATGCCGCGCTCGTGTAGGAAGTACGCCGCCGCGGCGCCGCAGATTCCCGCGCCGACGACGATCGCGTCAGCCGACACGGAAGCCGTGCGGGAACGGATCCTCGGGATCGAGCAGGTACTGCCCCATGCCGGTGATCCAGGCGCGGCCGGTGATCTCCGGCACAGCGGCGGGCCGCCCGCCCACGGTCGTCTCCTCGAGCAGGCGGCCGGTGAAGCGGGTGCCGATGATTCCCTCGTTCACGAACGGGGCACCGAGCGCCAGCTCTCCGCGGGTCCAGAGCTGCGCCATCCGGGCGCTCGTGCCGGTGCCGCACGGCGAGCGGTCGACCCAGCCGGGATGGATCGCGGTGGCGGAACGGCTGTCGGCGCCGTCCACGCCGGGCGCAGTCCAGACCACGTGGCGACAGCCGCGGATGTCCGGATCCTCGGGGTGCACGGGCTCGTCCACCGCGGCCATCAACGCGAGCCCGGCCTCCACGAGCTCCTCCGCCTGCTCGGGCCGCACCTCGAGGCCGGCCGAGGCAGCGTCGGCGATCGCGTAGAAGTTGCCGCCGTAGGCCATGTCGTAACGCACGCCGGCGGCCTCGGCGTCGGTGGCGTGCAGGAACGACGGCACGTTGCGCAGGCTCACCGATCTCGCGCGGCCGTCCTCCACCTGCACGCGCGCCTCGACCAGCCCGGCGGGCACGTCGAGGCGGACCACCGTCTCCGGCTCGCGGACCTCCACCATGCCGGTCTCCACGAGCACCGTGGCCACGCCGATCGTGCCATGGCCGCACATCGGCAGGCAGCCGCTCACCTCGATGTAGACGACGCCCCAGTCGGCGTCGTCGCGACACGGCGGCTGGAGGATCGCGCCCGACATCGCGCCGTGGCCGCGCGGCTCGTGCATCAGCAGCGTGCGGATCCAGTCGCGCTCGCGCTCGAAGCGGAGCTTGCGCTCGAGCATCGTGTCGCCGGGGAGCACGCCGACGCCGCCGGTGATCACGCGCGTGGGCATTCCCTCGGTGTGGGAGTCGACGGCCTGGAAGACGCGACTGGCGCGCATCAGCGCTGGATCGCCGCGGGCTCCAGGGCGGCGACCGCGGCGCGAACCGTCTCCTGCTCGTCCGCGGTGAGTGGCAGGCGCGGCGGGCGGGTGGGGCCGCCGTGGCTGCCGGTCAGGTCGAGCGCGGCCTTGAAGTACTGGACGAGCTTCGGCGTCATGTCGAGGCGCGCCAGCGGCAGCAGGCGGGTGTGGCAGGCGCGGGCCGCCTCGAGGTCGCCATCCGCGACCAGTGACTCGAGCTCGACGCAGAGCTCAGGCGCCACGTTGGCCACGCCGGACACCCAGCCGACCGCGCCCGCGGCATAGCCCTCGAGTGCCCAGTCGTCGCCTCCCACCAGGACCTCGAGGCGGTCGCCGGCCAGCTCGATGAGGTGCGCGATCCGGCGGGCGTCGCCCGAGCACTCCTTCACCGCGACGATGCGCTCGTGGCGCTCGGCGAGCCGGACAATCGTCTCGGGGAGCAGATCCTGGCGAGCGGCCTCCGGGTTGTTGTAGAGCATCACCGGAAGGTCGGTGGCAGAGGTCACGGCGGCGAAGTGCGCGTCCAGCTCGCGCTCGTCGGCGACGTAGGTCGTGGGCGGCAGGCACATCACCCCGGTCGCGCCGAGCGCCGCGGCGGTCTCGGCGCGGGTGGCGGCACTCGAGCCGTCGGGTGACGAGATCCCCACAGTCACGCGGGCGCCGCTGGCGATCGCCGTTTCGATCACGACGCGCCGCTCGTCATCTGAAAGGGCGCCGGCCTCACCCATCGTCCCGCAGACCACCACGTCCCGGATGCCGCGCTCCACGAGTTCGCGCGCGTTTGCGGCGAGCCGCTCGGGCGCCAGCGACAGGTCGTCCTGGAACGGGGTGAGAAGGGCGGGGATGACCGAACGGAACGTCATTGGGCGCTCGGCCGCGAGCGTAGCGCGCTAGCCCGGGCAGCACCAGCCGGCCAGGCGCGGGAAGCCGCCGGCGGCACCAAGCTCGGCGGTCACGCCGCTCAGCGCCCTGCGCACGTGGCCGTTCGGGCCGAGCAGCAGCCACTGGTCGGCGTCGCGCCAGGCGAGCAGCAGGCGGCGGCCGTCGCGCGACCAGGCGAGGCCATCCACGTCGCCCTGGAAGAGCTGCTTCGGCGAGCCTGTGGCTGCCAGTGGGACGTCGAGCACGCGCGTGCCGCTCGCGCCCGCCACCACCACGGCCGCCCGTCTACCCGAGGGATGCAGCGCGATCTGGCGGGCACGGCCCGGAAGCTCCACGGTGCGTAGGACGCGACCGTTTGCGTCGAGCAGCGTGACCGCCCGGGCCGAAAGGGCCGCGAGGCGCCGACCGTCGCGTGACCAGGCGAGCTGCCGCATCCGCCCGAGCTCCGCGCTCGTGGCGGCCCGCCAGAGCGTCGCGCGGGCGTCCACGTCCACAGCCTCGAGCCCGCCACGCTCGCGCGCGTAGACGAGCACGTGGCCGGCGTTCGGTCGCCATGCCGGGGTCACGGGCGCGGCGTGGCTGCGCAGCGGTCCGTCGCCCGTGCCGTCGCCGGCCACGGTCCGCAGAGCGCCGCGCTCGAGGTACGCCACCACGAAACCGTCGCCAGTGCTCCACGCGGGGTGATGGACGCGCCCGGGCCTCGTGACCGACCACTGCTGGGTCCTCCCGGCCGCACTCACAGCGACCAGTCGCCGACCGTCAACTCCCACCACGTTCAAGCCGTGCGGTGACCAGCCCGCGTCGGAGAACGAGCCGAGCCTGCGGGATCCGTCGGCATGCACGGCGTAGGCGCCGGAGCGGGAGATGGCGAGCACGGACGCTCCCTGCGGAAGGCCCGCGAAGGCCGGCCGCGCCGACTCGCCCCGGTCCGCGAAGCGATCGCCGATCCAGTCGCCCACCTCGGCGCCCGCGGGCGTGAGCGCCGCGACGAGGCCCACGCACAGGGCCGCCGCCACGAGCGCGAGCCGGAGCGCCATGCGCCGCGGCCGCCGCGAGCGTCGTGCGGGCGTCTGCGCCGCGAGCGCCGCCTCCACGACGGACCAGCTGCGCGCGGCCGCCTCGGCCTCGCCCGGCAGCGGCTGCTCGCGGATGCGATCGCGCACGGTCACTGCTCGAGCACCTCACCGAGCTGGTCGAGCGCCCGGCGCAGGCGCGAGTTCACGGTCCCGCGCGGCATGTCGAGCGCGCGGGCGATCTCGCCCGGCGTGTAGTCGAACAGGAAGCGCAGCGCGACGACGGCGCGGTGCTCGGGGCTCAGCTCGCGCATGGCGGCCACCACATCGTCGGACAGCGGCGCGCCGGGCGGATCGGCCGGTGCCTCGGCGGAGTCGGCGGCTGCCGCGTCCACCTCGCGGCGCAGCGAGCGCGAGCGCGTCACGTCGATGGCGCGGTTCACCACGATCCGGTGCATCCACGGGCCGAAGGGGCGACGCCGGTCGAAACGGTCGATCGCCCGGATCGCGGCGAGGAAGGCCTCCTGCGCGATGTCCTCCGCGGCCGCGGCATCGTGGACAACGAGATAGGCGGCCCGGTACGCGCGCGGCCACTCGCGCCTGAACAGCTCCTCGAGCGCCTCCGCCGAGCCGCGCTGCACATCGCGGACGAGGCGCCGCTCCCGCAGCCGTTCGACCGCGTCACCACCACCCGCCCGCGCAAGCAGCGACGAGCGGCCCGCAACAGCGGGCACGAAGGCCGCTGGCCCGTCGCCGGTCATGGCTGCAGCAGAGCTTCTCACGCGAGGCACCCGTCTAGATACGGCCCCGCACGCCCCAGAGGTCCCAACCCTGAAGGGGTCTGACCCCTTGAGGGTTGGACGCTGGAGGTAGCCGCGCTATAGCTGCTCGCGCGATCCTTCGTCGTACGCGGACGCGAACAGGTAGCTCACCGCGAGGCTCCGATACGGTCGCCAGCGCTCCGCGACCTCGACCATCTCGTCCTCCGTCGGGAGGTGGTCGAAGCCGTACGCGCGCTCGACCGCGCGCCGTAATGCGAGGTCGCCGGAGAGGAGCACGTCGGGCCGATCGAGTGCCACGATCAGGAAGCCGTGCGCCGTCCACGGCCCGATTCCCGGCACCTCGGTCAGGGCCGCCTCGACCTCGTCGTCCGTCATCCGCGACAGTGCCTCGTCGCTCAGGCGCCCGTCGACGAAGCGCTCCGCGAGCTCGCGCAGCGTCGCAGCCTTTCGATTCGACATGCCGCTGGCGCGGAGCTCCTGCGGGTCAGTCGCGAGGAGCTCAGCCGGTGACGGCAGACGTCCTTCGAAACGTTCCTCGAGCCGGGACAGGATCGCCCGTGTCGCACTGACGGACAGCTGCTGGCCGAGCACCTGGAATACGAGCGTTCCGAATGCATCGAGCGGCGGAAGCTCGTCGAGCCATGCGCGCGGATGGAAGTCCGGATGCGCATCGATCACGCGCGCGAGAACCGGATCGGCGTTCCCGAGAAACTTCAGAGCCTTGGGGTCGGCGACACTTACCGGTTCGGTCATTGCTGGAGCAAGCGTTCGGTGAGCACAATCTGAAGGACTTCCTCCACCGTGTCCAGCCGAGCCCAGTCGATCACCACCAGCCCCGCGTTCTGCGGCGTGATGAGATGGTCGGCGATCGGGTTGCGTGTCGCAAGCTCGACGTGAAGTCCCGCACGCAGCTTGCGCGCCGAAAGCTCTAGGACGCGGAGAACCAGCCCCGCCAACCCTCAAGGGGTCAGACCCCTTGAGGGTTTGACGTATGGTCCGCTCGTGCCCTGGGAGGAGTCGCATTCGCCGACGTTCTCGGCTCGCCATGACTCGTCGCAGCGAGCCGAGGCCGCCGCCGTGCTCGAGTCGCTCGAGGCGTTCCGGGGGGAGGTGGCGGGGCTGTTCGAGCACGTGCCCGGCGACATCGCTGTGGTGCTTCACCCGCGCGCCGCCGCGCTCGCTCTCGCGCATCCCTGGCTTCCGCTCGCGCGCAGCGTCGCGGCGCCCGCCAGTCGCCGCTACTTCGCGGGCTGGTTCACCGAGACGGACATCCACGTGCTCTCCTCCCCCGCGCTCGAGCGGCGCGCCTCGAAGGTCCCGGGCTCGCGGGAGGCTCTGCTCCTGTCGCCGCTCCACGAGTACTCCCACCTGGTGATCGGGGCGAACAATCCCGACCTGCCGCCGCCGTTCTCGCCCGCCGCGTTCAGGCGCTACGTGCGCTGGGCCTGGCTGTGCGAGGGAGGCGCCGTCTGGCTGTCCGGTCAAACCCCCTACCTGCGAGCGGCGGTCATGCGCCGGCTGCGCGAGGGCGGGCGGCCGGAGTTCCCGCCATCGGCTCGCGACGCCATGCTGCTCGGCGGCACCATCTTCAGCATGCTCGAGCGCGAGGGCGGCCCGGCCGCCGCGGTGGCGCTCGCCATGAGCGCGCTGGACGAGCGCGGGGCCCGCGCGGTGCTCGTGGACGTGTTCGGGCGCCCGCTGGCGGGCGTGGAGCGCGACTGGCGCGCGGAGCTCGACTCCCTCTCAGCCGCTGCCTGACGACGCATCGTTTGGGCGGGCGCCGCCCCACGCGGCCCCACCCTCCGCGGCCGCGGGCAGAGCGGACGCCTGTACCGCGGTGCCGCGCAGGCCCGAGTGCTTGCCGTGGAGCAGCGCGCGGTCCGCGCGGCCGATCAGCTCGGAGGGCGAGTCCCCGGTCCGCCACTCGGCCACACCGGCCGTGGCGGCCGTGGCATCTCCGGCCGCGCCGAGCGTGCCGAGCGCGCGTTCGATCGCCTCCACCCCGCGCCGCGCGACCTCGGTGGCCGTGGCCTCGTCGGCGTCCATCGCGATCACCGCGAACTCGTCGCCGCCGTAGCGCGCCACGAGGTCGTAGGCGCGCACGCTCTCCCGCAGGGACTCACCCACCTGTCTCAGCACCTCGTCGCCCGCGAGGTGGCCGTGCCGTTCGTTCACCTGCTTGAACTCGTCGAGATCGACGATCACGAGCGAGAGCGCGTGACCCTTGCGCCGGCAGCGCTCGATCTCCCGGCCGAGAGCGTCGTGCATCGCCGAGTGGTTGAGGCAGCCCGTCAGGGCATCGGTGCGAGCCGCGAGCGCAAGGCCAGCGTGCGCGCTGGCGTTTCGGCAGGCCGCGGCCGCCAGCTCTCCGAACGCGTCAAGCAGCTCCAGGTCGTCCTTCGAAACGGCCTCATCCCGCTCGAAGCCCACGGCAAGGACACCGCGCAGCCGGCCATCCCAGCGCAGCGGAATCGCGGCGGCGCCGTCCCCTGCCAGCGCCTCGTCGCGCTCCGCGACCTCACCCACCAGTCCCTTGCCCAGCTCCACCCGCTCCCCGATCCGCTCGGCGGGCCGGCCGTAGGCGGCCTCGGTCCGCAGTCCGTCAGCCGTACTCCCGAGGAACACGCTCGCGGTTTCCGCGCCGAGCAGAAGAGCCGCCTCCTCGCACACGCGCAGCGATACCTGGCTCGGGTCCAGGCTCTGGTTCAGGTGGCGCACCGCATTCAGGAGGCGCGACGCGCTCTCCGCCACGGCTAGAGCCCGAGCGTCTTCGCGATGATGTTCTTCTGGATCTCGGAGGTGCCGCCGTAGATGGTGGTCACCACCGCGGTGCGCAGGTGACGCTCCATCGGGTACTCCGTGGCATATCCGTATCCGCCCATGATCTGGACTCCCTCGAGCGCCACGCGCTTCGCCAGCTCAGTGGCGGCCAGCTTCGCCATCGACGCCTCCTGAGGAAGCATCCGGCTCGGGTCGTCGTCGGTGAGCGAAGCGACCCAGCGCACCAGCAGCCGCACCTGGGCAATCTCCGTCGCCATCTCCGCGAACCTGTGCGAGAGCGCCTGGAAGGAGCCGATCGGCCGGCCGAACTGGCGACGCTCCTTCGCGTAGGCGAGCGCGTCGTCGAACGCGCGCTGCGCCAGTCCGAGCGAGGTCGCGGCCAGGATGGTGCGCTCGTAGTTGAGGCCCGCCATCAGCTGAGTCCAGCCTCCGCCCTCGCTTCCGAGCAGCGCCTCCTCGGGCACGCGCACGCCATCGAGGTGGATCTCGTTCGTCTCCTCGCCACCGAGCGTCGGGATAGGCGTGATGGTCATGCCGGGAGCGTCGCGCGGCACGAGGATCATCGACATGTCCTCGTGGCGCTCGCCCTCGCCGGTGCGGCACACGATCAGGATGTGGCTCGCCTTGTGGGCGTACGAGCACCACATCTTCGCGCCGTTCAGCACCCACTCCCCATCCTCGAGACGCGCGCGCGTCTTCAGGGCCGCCACGTCGGAGCCGGCGTCGGGCTCGGACATCGCGATGGCGAGCGTCCCGCCCTTGACCACGCGGCCGAACAGGTCGCGCTTCTGGTCCTCGGTGCCGAAGCGGTTCAGCGCCCCGACCACGATCAGCGTGACCCCGTAGGCCGCCACCGGAATCTGACCGCGCGTGAACTCCTCCAGGAACAGCGTCGCGTCGAGGAACGAGCCGCCGGAGCCGCCGTACTCCTCGGGGATCTGCAGGCCGTACCAGCCGAGCTCGCCCATGCGGGCGGCCACCTCGTCCGAGTGGCCGTCCTCCTCCGGCCGGTCGAACTTCTCGCGGGAGGCGAAGTCGCGGATCGCCTCGACGAACGCGCGCTGCTCCTCCGACAGCCCGCGGTCGGCTGTGGCGGTGAGCGTGGCGGCAGTGGTGCTCAAGCCTCGACCCGCTCCCGCGGCTTGAAGCGGTTCAGCTCGCGCAGCGCGATCACCATCTTGTGCACCTCGTCCGGCCCGTCGGCGATCCGCAGCCAGCGGCCCTGACGCCATGCAGCCGCGAGCGGCGTGTCGTCGGACATGCCGAGCGCTCCGTGCACCTGCATCGCACGGTCGAGCACCCGCTGGTGCATCTGCGCGGCGATCACCTTGATCATCGAGATGTCCTGGCGCGCCGCTCGCTTGCCCTCGGTGTCCATCCGCCAAGCGGCGTGCAGCACCATCCAGCGCGCCGAGTCGATCTCCATGCGCGACTTGGCGATGAAGTCCTGCACGAACTGCTTCTCCGCGAGCGGTCCGCCGAACGCGTGGCGGTCGTGCGCCCGCCGGCACATCAGCTCGAAGGCGCGCTCCGCCGACCCGATCGCACGCATGCAGTGGTGGATGCGCCCCGGGCCGAGCCGGTCCTGCGCGATCGCAAAGCCGCCGCCGCGCTCGCCCAGCAGGCTCGAGGCCGGCACGCGGCAGTCCTCGTAGCGGACCTCCCAGTGGCCGGGACCCTCGTCGTGCCCCATCACCGGCACGGGCCGCACGCCCTCGAAGCCGGGCGTGTCCACCGGCACCAGGATCATGCTCGCGCGCTTGTGCGGCGGCGCGTCGGGGTCGGTCACGACCATGGCGATCGCGAGCGCGGCGCCGTTGTAGCCCGAGGTGAACCACTTGTGGCCGTTGATGACCCACTCTTCGCCGTCGAGCTCGGCTCGGGACATCAGGCCGGTCGGGTCGGAGCCCGCGGTCTCGGGCTCGGTCATCGAGAAGCAGGAGCGGATCTCGCCGTCGAGCAGCGGCTGGAGCCAGCGCTCCTGCTGCTCGTCGGTGCCGTGCTCGGCGAGGATCTCCATGTTGCCCGTGTCCGGCGCCGAGCAGTTGAAGACCATCGGCGCGACGCCGCTGCGGCCCATCAGCTCGCAGAGCATCCCGTACTCCCAGTTGGTGAGCCCGGGCCCGAAGCGGTCGTCCGGCAGGAAGAGGTTCCAGAGGCCCTCGGCCTTGGCGCGCTCGCGCAGATCGACCAGGATCTCGGGGTACGGAACGCCCGGCCGAACCTCCTTGTCGAGGGCCTCGACCGCCTCCCGCTCCACGGGATCGACGTGCTCCTCCATGAACTCGCGGATGCGATCCAGGAGCTCGGCGACTCGGTCCGACGGTGCGAAATCCATGGCCGGGGAGCCTACAGAGCGATGCTGCCCTGGCCCCTGCCCATGCGGAGGCGTCAGGCGCCCTGGAAGGCGAGGTAGGCGAGCAGCGCAGTCGCGGCTCCGCCAAGGGCGACCGCGACCGCCAGCACCAGCGGCCGGGGAGCGCGGCGCTCGCCGGTGGTGGGCGCCATGTCGGCCTCGAGCAGCACCTCGCGCGCCGTCTCTGCGCCGGCGGAGGGCACGAGCACGTCGCGCGGCCCGGCCGCCAGGAAGTCGGGCACGTCGAACCCGGCCGACCGTCGCAGGATGCTCGGCACCCCCCACTCGAGGAGGAGCCCCTGGATCAGCTCGGCCTCGGCCTGGTTGCGCCCGCCGGCCACTCGCACGAGCTCACCCTCGGTGAACGCCGGGTCGATCTTGCGCGCGCGTCCGTGAGCGTCACTCAGCGGCGCCTCGAGCGGCTCGGCGCCGGAGCGCACGAGCGGCATCCCGCAGCTCGGGCAGAAGCTCGCGCCGGTGTCGTCCACGCGGCCGCACTCCGGGCAGGCGAGCGGCTCGTCAGCGGTCGAGGACGTCGAGATCCTCCTCCTCCACGCGGCCGTCTGCGATCCGCCAGACGCGGACCTCGGGCGCATCGGCATCCGCGAGCGAGATGATCAGGTAGCGCCAGTGCGGGTAGGTCGCCAGGTTGATGTCGGTCTGCGACGGCTCGGCCGGGCTGCGCGGATGCGAGTGATAGATCCCGACCTCGAAACCCTCGTCGTCGAGCTCGTTCGCCGCGAACAGGCTCTTGTGATCCAGCTCGTAGCCGTAGGGCGACTTGCGCGGGTTCTCGGCGCGGAAGACGTCCTCCACGACACCCTCCTTGGCGCTCAGGTAACCGCAGCACTCGTTCGGAGCATCGTCGCGCGCGTGCGCGATCAGCTCGTCCCAATGTGCACGCGAGATCCTCACGAGGTGAAGGCTAGTCTGCGCCCGATGGTGCCCTCCCTCACGCGTCGCGAGGCGTTCGGCGGCGCAGCCGCGGCCCTCGTCCTCGCCTCCTGCGGCGGCGGTGACGATCCCCCGCCCGGCGGTGGGACCAAGCCCGGATCCGGTGCGGCGCTGCTCGGATCGCTGCTCGCGCTGGAGCACGCGGTTGTGGCGGCATACGCGGCGTGCGAGGAGGTGCTGCACGGCGACGCGCTGCGGAACGCCCGCGTGATTGCCGAGCAGGAGCGCCGGCACGTGGCTCGTCTGCAGGGGCTGATCAGAGACCTCGGTGGTGACCCACCGTCCGGCCGCAGTGCCGAGGAGTACGCCCGTACCTTCCCGCAGCTGCGCGACGGCCGCGACGCGCTCCGCTTCGCCGAGGACTTGGAGCAGCGCCAGGTGCGCGCGTACCTCGAGGCGCTCGCGGAGCTGCCGGACCTCCGGCTACGCAGCGCCGCGGCCGAGATCGCCGCGGACGAGGGCGAGCACCTCGGCGCCGTGCGAGTGCTCCAGGGCCTGCCGGCGGCCGAGGGCCCCTTCGTGACGGGAGCGCTCTGATGGCCGCTCGCGCCGATGCCGAACTGCTGGAGGAACTGCTCGCGCTTGAGCAGCGGCTGATCTCCGCGTACGGGGGCGCGTTGGGGCGCGACGTGATCGACCCGGAGCTGGGCGAGACGCTCCTCGAGCACGAGAACGCGCACGTGGAGGCACTGCGGCGTGCGCTGCGCGAGACGGGAGCGGCTGGGTCGCCGCGGGCGACCGTGCGGCCTCCCGAGCTCAACTCGGCCCTGCGCGATCGCGCCGCCTTCGCTCGCTACGCCCTGGCGCGCGAGGCCGATGCGGTGGCCGGCTACAGGGTCGCGGTCGCGAAGATCTCGAACGCGAGCCTGCGCCAGGCACTCGGCTCGATCATGGCCTGCGAGGCCGCGCACGAGGTTGCTCTGCGCGAGTCATTAGGCGACCGCACGTTCGTGGACTAACCTGAACGGGGATGGGCTTCATTTCCGCACCTGGTCCGCTCGAGCTGATGGTGATTCTCGTGGTCGCCCTGATCGTGCTCGGCCCGCAGAAGTTGCCGGAGGCGGCCCGCTCGGTCGGCAGGGGAATGCGTGAGCTGAAGGAGTCGCTCACCGCGGACGACGACGAGCGGGACGCGTACGACTACGACGAGCCTGGCGAGGCGAAGAGCTAGCTACCAGAACGAGCCGCGCTCGAGCACGCCGTCGTCCTCGAGCTGCTCGACCGTCTTCGTGTAGACGCCCGAGCTGAGGTACTTCCAGCCGTCGTCGGGCGACACGAATACCACGTTGCCCTCGTCGAGCTCGTTCGCCACGCGCACGCAGATCGAGGCGATCGCGCCGGTGGAGACGCCCGCGAAGATGCCCTCCTCGCCCAGCAGCTTCTTGGTCCAGACCACGGCGTCGCGGTTCGAGACGAAGATCTTCCTGTCCAGCAGCGAGAGGTCGATGATCGGCGGGATGTAGCCATCCTCGAGCGAGCGCAGGCCCTGGACGAGCTCACCCTGGAGCGGCTCGGCCGCCACGATCTGCGTGTCGGGGTCCTCCTCCCTGAAGCGCCGCGCGTTGCCCATCAACGTGCCGCCGGTGCCAAGGCCGGCCACGAACGCGGCCACGCCATCGAGCTCCTCGAGGATCTCGACCGCGGTGCCGTTGTAGTGAGCGTCCGGGTTCGCCTGGTTCCCGTACTGGTAGGGCATGTAGTAGCTCGAGTCGGCCGCCGCCATCTCGAGTGCCATCGCCACCGCGCCGTTCGAGCCCTGCTCGCCGGGCGAGTAGACGATCTCGGCGCCGTACATCTGAAGCAGCTGGGTGCGCTCGGCGGTCACGTTGTCCGGCATCACCACCTTGAGCGGGTAGCCCTTGCGCCGGCAGATCATCGCGAGCGAGATTCCGGTATTGCCGGAGGTCGGCTCGAGGATCGTCTGGCCGGGCGCGATCTGCCCGGTCTCCTCGGCGCGCTCGATCATCGAGCGCGCCACGCGATCCTTCACCGACCCGGTCGGGTTGTAGCCCTCCAGCTTGGCGTAGATGCGCACGCCGGGCTTCGGGCTGAGCCGCCGTAGCTCGACGAGCGGCGTGTTGCCGATCGCCTGGACGATGTCGCCGTACTTCCCGCCGCACGGCCTGTTGTCGAGGCGCGGATCCAGCACTTCAGAAAGTGTAGTACCCGGTCACACGGGGCTGGACGGTTAGGCGCGCGGCTCCAGGTAGAAGAGCTCGGCCGACACGTCGCGCTTCGTGTCGATGCCGGAGACGAACGCCCGGACCTTGCGGCCGGTGATCTGCTCGACCGTCCCGACGAACTGCTCCTCGTTCAGGTGCTGGAAGTGCATGCGCAGGTCGCGCAGCCGCTCGTACTCACCCGCGTCGACCATGAGGCGCTCGATGCGAGTGAGGCTGTGCTCGAGCGTGGAGACGATCAGGTCGGGGCCGGCGAAGTTCGTCTTGGTCTTCGTCGGGCCGCGCCCGAACAGCTCCTTGTAGAGCCGCACCATCGCGTTCGACAGCTCGACCATCATCAGCCCTGTCCGCTCATCGTCCGTGCCGACCGGCCGCTGCGAAGCGTGTGTGTCCATAGCGCGTTTGGGGGACTCGGGACTACCCGATTAGGTACGTGTCCTCGTGCGAATACGGCGGCGAGCAGCAGCACAGAAGCCGGAGCGGCTCGTCACCCGTGTTCCAGAGCTTGTGCGCCGTTCCGGGCGAGATCACCACGGTGTCGCCCACCGTCACCTCGCTCTCCTCGCCGCCGAGCCGCAGCCGTCCACTGCCGTGCGTGAACAGGTAGATCTCCTCTGACGCGCGGTGGTAGTGCTCCTCCGTCTCGCCACCCGGCGGCACGGTCGCCTCGGCGAGGCTCTGGTTCTGCGAGTTGCCGGTCGGGACGCCGGCCAGCTCCCGGATCTCGGAGCCGTCCTTGGTCGTGAACGCCTCCACCCTGCCGAGGTTCTCGATGCGCATGGTCAGAGGCTACGGCGGTAGCGGACCTCGGGCAGGTGCGCCCACACGTCCTCGGTCTTCTCAGCTCCGTCGCGCGTGAAGCCGACGCGCTCGTAGAAGGCGTTCGCGCGCTCGTTGGCGGCGAAGGACCAGACCGTAGCCTCCGTGCAGCCGCGCTCGCGCAGCGAGCGGAGCGCCGCTGCCATCAGCTCGCGTCCGGTGCCCTGGCCCCAGCGGCCGGCGGCCACGAAGAAGCTGCGGATCTCACCAACGGACGCCTCTGCGTCGTGGTCGCGGCTCTCGCCGGAGGTGCTCAAGCCGAGCAGCTCGCCGTCGTCCTCAGCGAGCAGCATCGACACCGCGGGGTCCTCGATCAGGGCGAACCAACGGTCGGCGTCCGGCTGGGGGAACTCATGCCCGGGCGGCAGCAGCTCCGTGAAGGCAGCACGCGCCGACTCGTCCCACATGCGCTCGCAGACCGGCTGGTCGCGCCGCTCTGCCGGGCGGATGATCAGCGGCTGCCGCCGGCCATGGCCGGCAGGATCACGATCGTGTCGCTGTCCGAGACGCCGGTCTCGAGGCCCTGGAGCACCCGCACGTCCTCGTCGTTGAGGTAGACGTTCACGTAGCGGTTCAGCTCGCCGTCCTCGGAGAACAGCTGGGACTCGGTGGCCGGGTGCTGCGAGGCGAGCGAGCGCAGCACCTCGCCGACGTTCGCACCGGGGGCCTCCACTTCCTTCTCGCCGCCGACACTGCCCCGGAGGACCGGGGGAATCTTGATCGTGCTCATCGCGCGCAGCAGCCTAGCCAGCGCCCGCGCAGAACGCCTCGTAGTCCGGGAACACGCCCATCTCCTCGTCGGAGATGGCCTCCGGCTCGCGAGAGCAGATCGGGCAGTCCGGATCGCGGCGGACCTTCAGCTCGGTGAAGGTCGTGCCGAGCGCGTCGTAGAGCAGCAGCCGGCCGGCCATCGTGTCGCCGGCGCCCGTGATCAGCTTGATCACCTCGACCGACTGGAGCAGACCCATCACGCCCGGCAGCACGCCGAGCACGCCCGCGGCGCCGCACGACGGCGCCAGCTCGGCCGGCGGGGGCGTCGGGTAGAGGCAGCGGTAGCACGGGCCCTCGTACGGGTGGAACACCGACAGCTGACCCTCGAAGCCGAGGATCGAAGCCGATACCACCGGCGTCTGCGTGCGGACGCTCGCGTCGTTGAGGAGATAGCGCGTGGGGAAGTTGTCGAGGCCGTCGACGATCACGTCGTAGCCGTCGATGATCTCCATGATGTTGTCGGCACCGAGCCGGACGGGGTACTTCACGACGTTCACGTCCGGGTTGATCTCGTGGATCGAGATCTCCGCGGAGTCGACCTTCGGCACGCCGATGCGGTCGTTCGAGTGCGCCACCTGGCGCTGGAGGTTCGAGAGGTCGACCACGTCGTTGTCGACGATGCCGAGCGTGCCCACACCCGCGGCCGCCAGGTAGAGCGCGGCCGGAGAGCCGAGGCCACCGGCGCCGAGCAGGAGGACCTTCGCGTCGAGCAGCTTCAGCTGCCCCTCGAGGCCGACCTCCGGCACCAGCAGGTGGCGCGAGTAGCGCTCGCGCTGCTCGGCGGTGAGCGCGCGTGGGACCTCGACCTCGTAGCCGCGGTCCTTCCAGAGCGTGATGCCACCGCGCATGGACGCCACGTCCTCGTAACCGAGGAGCTCCTGAAGCGTGTGGGCGGCGAGGGCCGAGCGGTTCCCGGAGGCGCAGTAGAGGATCACGCGCTTGGAGCGGTCGGAGACGGCGCCCTCGATGCGCGACTCGAGATGTCCGCGCGGAACGTGCACGGCACCCGGGACGTGGGCCTCCTCGAACTCGTGCTGCTCGCGAACGTCGACGATCACCGCGCCGTTGCCGTTCTGGGACAGGGCGTGGACGTCCTTCGGATCGACTTCCTCGATCTGCTCCTTGACCTTGCGAATCAGCTCTGCGCCGGACGCCATTCCAAATACCTCAAAAGCCAGTCGGGTTTCAATACTTCAGAAAGTGTAGCGCCCCACAACGGCAACCGGGGCGCCCTTTCGGACGCCCCGGCAGAAGACCCAGACCTAGATTGTGCGGAAGCCCCTGGCAGCAACACCTGCTGAAGCCTCACCAAGAGTTTCGTCTTTCGGGCCCCCTGCCGATATGGGGTGGAGACCCCATTTGTCCCGACGGGGCCTGTTCCGATCCATGAAGAGACCCTCTATGACGCGACGCGACGATTCCCTCATCGGCCAGATAGTGGCCGCCAACGTGGTTCTCGTCGCCCTAACGCTCCTGGCCGCCAGCCTCGCGGCGGGTCTCGATCTCAACATCGACGACCAGCGCTGGTCGTTTCTGATCCTCGCCCTGGCGATCGTGCTCACGCTGTGCGTGAACCTGTGGATGCTTCAGCGCCGCTTCGCGCCGCTCGAGCGTCTCATCAAGCGCATCGAGAGCATCGATCCAGCCGAGCCTGCCACCCACCAGCTCACATCCTCCGATCCGGTCGAGGAGATCGACAGGCTCTCGACCTCGTTCAACCGCCTGCTCGAGCGCATCGAGGAGGAGCGGCGCCGCTCCGGCACGCTCGCGATGCGCGCGCAGGAGGAGGAGCGCCGCCGACTGGCGCGCGACCTCCACGACGAGGTGAACCAGGCGCTCACCGCCATCCTGCTGCGCCTCGAGGCGCTGTCCCAGGACAGCCCGCCCGACCGCGTGGACGAGGTGGCCGAGCTCAAGCGGCTCGTGAACCAGGCGATGGAAGAGCTGCTCAACCTGGCACGCCAGCTGCGCCCGACCGCGCTCGACGACCACGGCCTGATGCCGGCGATCGAGACGCAGCTAAAGCGCTTCTCCGCGCGCACGGGAGTCGAGGTGCGCGTGACCAACGAGGGCGAGCCCGAGACGCTCCCCGAGGACGTCCAGACCGCGGTCTACCGAATCCTTCAGGAGGCCCTCGCGAACATCGGCCGGCACGCCGGCGCCACGGCCGTGTCCGTGGAGATCGAGGTGGACGAGGAGCGGCTCGAGCTCCGCATCCGCGACGACGGTGAGGGCTTCGACCCCTCGTCGGTGGTCCGCGGCGCCAGCAACGGCGGCGGCGCCGGACTCGGCCTCAGTGGGATGGTCGAGCGCGCACGTCTGGCCGGTGGCGAGCTCGACATCCGCTCCGCGCCCGGCGGCGGGACGACTGTGACGCTGCGCATCGGGCGGCTCGTGCGGGTGGCTTCGTGATCCGAGTCCTGATCGCCGACGACCACGGCATCGTGCGCTCCGGCCTGCGCATGCTGATCGACAGGCAGTCCGACATGGAGGTCGTGGCTGAGGTGGAGGACGGCGTGGCCGCGCTCGAGAGCGCTCAGCAGCACCGGCCCACCGTGGCCGTGCTCGACGTTTCGATGCCGCGCATGACTGGGCTTCAGGCGGCGCGCGAGATTCGCGCCCACGCTCCCGACACACGCGTTGTGATGCTCTCGATGCACGACGACGAGCGCTACTTCCTCGAAGGCCTCGAGGCGGGGGCCGCAGGCTACGTGCTGAAGCGCGCAGCCGACACCGACCTGATCGACGCCGTTCGGACCGTTGCGGACGGCCGGACCTTCCTCTCCGACGACGCTCAGCGCGCGCTGATGGACGAGTGGCTCGATGGCGCCACGGAGGTGGACGAGCCGCTCACCCCGCGCGAGCTCGAGATCGTGAAGCTGATCGCCGAGGCCTACACGAACAAGCAGATCGCGGAGACGCTGAAGCTCTCAGAGAAGACCGTCGAGTCGCACCGCACGAACGTCTTCGGCAAGCTCGGCATGCGCGACCGCGTGGAGATCGTGCGCTACGCGATCCGGCGCGGGCTCGTCGAGCCGTAGGCCTCCTCAGCTTCGGCGAGGTCGTGATCCTCTGCCGAGCGCCAGAAGAAGAAGGCCACGGCGGCCAGCATGATGATCACGTCGAGGCTCATCATCAGCCCGCCCGCGATCTGCTGGTCCTCGAGCGGCTTCAGGCCGTGCTGTGACGTGCGCCCCACGTACCAGTCGTAGGCGGGGGCGCGCATGGCGATGAATGCCGCGCCCAGGAACATGCCGACCACTCGCGCTCCGACGATGTGCCCGGCCTTCCAGAGCTCGCCGCGAAGGCGCCGGCGGGTCGGCTCGAGCGCAGGGATCCAGACGAGGATCGCGATGAAGAAGAAGGACTGGTGTTGCAGGGCGTGCACGAGCGGGTGGTGGAGCGCGGCCTCGAACGCCGGGGCGAAGTGCCAGCCGTAGAGGACGAGCGCGTAGGTGGCGATGGCACCGAGGGGCGTAGTGAGCGTGTGCATCACGCGGCGCAGCGTCTTGCGGCGGGCGAGCGCCACCATGGCCGGTTTCGGCAGAAAGAAGAAGATCACCGGGGCACGCAGGCCCACGAGGATGAGCGGGGCGCCGAGCTCGGCGAGCAGCAGGTGCTGGGCCATGTGCGCCGAGAGCAGATCCTCGGCGAGGTTGTCGAGCGGCGAGATCAGCGCAACGGTCCAGAGCGCCACTCCTCCGTAGAAGGCGGCCTGCTGGAAGCGGCTGACCTCGAGGCCGCGGCCGCGCGCCACGCCCACCGCGCGGACGTAGAGGGCCACGCCGATGCCTAGGAAGGCGAGTACTCCCGGGTCGAGGGTAATCGACACGCCCCCGATTGTGACGCTCGGCGATGCTTTCGCCTCAGTGAACGTCACCATCCGCTCCGGAAGTAGCTCCAAAGACGTGAACAGCATCGTGCGCCTGCACCGGTACGTCTACGAAGGCGAGTACGGCCTCGACAGGAGCTTCGCCCGCGATGTGGCCACCCGCCTGGCGGAGCTGCGCCGCGGCGGTTGGCCCGGTCCGCGCGAGGGCCTCTGGATCGCCGAGGCCGACGGGAAGGCCGTCGGCTCGATCACCCTCAACGACCAGGGCCACGGGCTCGGCCGGCTCGGCCACCTCGTCCTGACGCCCGAGACGCGCGGCACCGGGACCGGCCGCCGCCTCGTCGAGCAGGTGCTGGAGACGGCACGGGCGGCGGGGTACGAGCGACTGGAGCTGAGCACGTTCAGCGACCTGACCGCGGCCGGCAGCCTCTACCGGAGCGTCGGCTTCGTGAACGTGAGCACCGAGCAGGCCGTGCGCTGGGGCCGCGAGATGGAGTGGCAGGTCTACGAGCTGGCGCTCTGAGCGCGCGCCGCACCCGCCGCATGCGCCCGCTGCCGCACTTTCTTCATCACTGTGATGAAGATCCTGCGGCACCGGGGTGTCTAGCCTGCGCTCGGTGAACCCCCGCATCGTGGTCGCGCTGTTTCTCGTGGGCGTCTTCGCTCTCGGTGCTGTCGTGCTCGCGGCCGGCGGCGACGAGAACGACGAGGGCTCACCGAACACGTTCGAGGGCTCGCTCATGCCCGAGGGCGTGCGCGCACCGGACTTCCAGCTGCAGAACCAGGACGGGGACACCGTGACGATGAGCTCCCTGCGCGGCCAGCCCGTCGTGGTCACGTTCCTCTACACGACCTGCCAGGACACCTGCCCGATCCAAGCCCAGACCGTGCGCGGCGCTCTCGACGAGCTCGGCCACGACGTGCCGGCTCTAGCGATCGCAGTCGACCCGCCCCGCGACACGCCCGAGCGCGCGCAGGCGTTCCTGGCAAAGCAGCGAGCCACGGGGCGCATCGACTTCGTGCTCGGGTCGCGCGCCGAGCTGCGCCCGCTGTGGAAGGGCTTCGGCAGGATCCAGCCGCAGTCGGTGACGAGTGAGCATCAAGCGCGCATCACGCTCGTCGACTCGCGCGGCTTCCAGCGCATCGGCTACCCCGGCTCGGAGGCCACCCCCGAGCGACTGGCGCACGACCTGCGCCTGCTCGAGCGCGAAGCTTCTCCGACTAGCTAGGTAGGATTTAGCTGGTGATGTTCTCGACCAAAGCCGAGTACGGCGTTCGCGTGATGGCGCATCTCGCGAAGAACGATGGTGAGCGCCCGATCTCGCTGGCCACTATTGCCGACGCCGAGGGCCTCCCGCTCGCGTACCTGGAGCACCTGGTGCAGCGGCTGCGGAAGGCGGGGCTCGTGGAGTCGCGCCGGGGCGCTCACGGTGGCTACACGCTTGCGCGTGAGGCCGAGGAGATCACGATGGCCGAGGTGGTGCGCGCGCTCGAGGGCGAGATCGCTCCAATCGAGTGCATCAGCGCCGACGCGGATGGCGGGCTCATCTGCATCCGCGAAGGTGAGATGGGTCATGACCCATGCCCGACAAAGCTTCTGTGGACCCGGGTACAGGGGTCCATCGTCCGAACTCTGAATGACATGACGCTGGCCGACCTCGCAAGGCCGGCCCGCACCCGACCCGAGAAGGCAACCACCGTATGACCCTTGAAGTCCAGAACCTCCATGTGCGCACCGAGGATCGGGAGATCCTCCACGGCGTCGACCTCGTCGTGAAGAAGGGCGAGACCCATGCGCTGATGGGCCCGAACGGCTCGGGCAAGTCGACGCTCGCCAACACGCTGATGGGCAACCCCAACTACGAGGTCACCGAGGGCCGCATCCTCCTTAACGGCGAGGACCTCACCGAGGCGGACCCGGACGAGCGCGCCCGCGCCGGCCTCTTCATGGCCTTCCAGTACCCGGCGACGATCCCGGGCGTGTCGGTAGCGAACTTTCTGCGCATGGCGATGAACGCCGGGCGCGAGGAGCCGATCAAGGTCAAGGAATTCGGCGCCCTGCTCAAGACGAACATGGATCTCCTCAGGATCGAGCGCGCCTTCACGAGCCGCTACCTGAACGAGGGCTTCTCGGGCGGCGAGAAGAAGCGCGCGGAGATCCTCCAGCTCGCGATGCTCCAGCCGGACTTCGCGGTGCTCGACGAGACCGACTCGGGCCTCGACATCGACGCCCTGCGGATCGTCGCGGAGGGCGTGAACGCCATGCGCGGCGACGAGCGCGGCTTCCTCATCATCACGCACTACACGCGCATCCTGAACTACGTCAAGCCGGACTTCGTGCACATCCTGATCGACGGCCGGATCGTCCGCGAGGGCGGCTCCGAGCTGGCTGACGAGCTCGAGGAGAAGGGCTACGAGTTCGTGCGCGAGGAGGTGGCCGCGCGTGGCGCCTAATCCGTCCCCTGCGCGCTCGGCCGAGCCGAGAGCTTCGGGCCTCGTGGAGGACCGCCGCCGCGCCGCGCTCGAGGTCTACGAGGCCCAGGAGACGCCCACCTGGCGTCGCTCCGGGTTCTGGACCACAACGCTTCGCGGCCTCGACCTCGAGGCTCTGGAGCCGAAGCGCTATGAGGAGGGACTCCCCCAGCTCGACCTCGGCGACGACGAGCACTCCGCCCTGATCGTGCAGCGCGGCGCCAACGTCGTGCACACGGACCTGACCGACGATCAGATCATCGTGATGCCGCTCGAGCAGGCTGTCGAGGAGCACCCCGATCTGGTGGAGGAGCACCTCGGGCAGCGCCTCCCCTACGACGAGGACAAGTTCGCCGCCGGCACGGCCGCGTTCTGGACCGGTGGGGTGTTCATCCACGTGCCGAAGAATGCCCGCGTAGAGAAGCCGATCCAGGTGGTCTGGCTGATCGACGAGCCGGGCACGGTGCAGTGGGCGCACACGCTGGTCGTGGTGGGTGAGAACGCCGAGGTCCGGATCCGCGAGTTCTTCCTAGGTGGCGACTTCGAGGGCCAGGCGCTTCACGCCGGAGCGTTCGAGCTGTACGCCGACAGCGGCGCACAGGTGGACCTCGCGCACTACCAGGACTGGGGCAGCGGCGACGTGTACGACCTCTCCACCCGTCGGGTGGAGGTCGGGCGTGACGCGCGCGTGAAGTGGGTGCCGATCCACCTCGGCGGGCACCTCACGAAGCAGACGCTCGACATCATCACCGCCGAGCCGGGCTCGGACATGCGCCACACCGGCATGTACTTCACCGAGCGCGACGAGCACCTCGACCTGTTCACCACCGACAAGCACGAGGCAGGCCACACCACCGGGGACACCGTGTGGAAGGGCGCGCTCACCGGCGAATCCCGGGCCTCCTACGAGGGCCTGATCCACATCCTGCCGAAGGCGCCGGAGGTGGACACCTACCTCCAGACACACCAGATGCTGCTCTCGCCGAAGGCGAAGGGCGACGCGATCCCGTCGCTGATCGTCGAGGTGGACAACGTGAAGGCGTCGCACGGCGGCACCGTCGGCGAGCTCGACGACGAGCAGATCTTCTACATGATGACCCGCGGCATCCCGCGCGCCGAGGCGGTGCGGGTGCTCGTCGAGGGTTACTTCGAGGAGGTCATCATGCGGCTCGACGATCCGGGCCTCGAGGACCTCGTGCGCCGGCGGATCAGCGAGAAGCTGGCCGAGGCGGAGGACCAGGTCAAGGAGTTCATCGGGGAGCGGGCCGAGGCGGGCTGATGGGCGCCGTCGCAGGGAAAACCGATGCTCGCGCGCACCGCGCGCTCGCCGATCAGCCCCTCGTCGACGTTCGCGCCGACTTCCCCGTGCTCGCGCGCGAGTTCGCGGGCAAGCGGGTGGCATACCTCGACTCGGCCGCGACCGCCCAGCGTCCCGAGCAGGTGATCGCGGCGATGGACCGCTTCCAGCGCGAGTCCTACGCGCCGATCCACCGTGGCGTGTACGAGCTGGCTCGCGAGTCCACCGAAGCGTTCGAGTCGGCCCGCGTGCGCATCGCCGAGTTCGTGGGCTGGGACCCTGCGTGCTCGATCTTCACGCGCAACGCCACCGAGGCGATCAACCTGGTCGCGTACTCGTGGGGCCGCGAGAACATCGGGGAGGGCGACGAGGTGCTCATCACCGAGATGGAGCACCACTCGAACATCGTGCCCTGGCAGCTCCTCTGCGAGGAGACCGGCGCGAAGCTGCGCTATCTGACGCTCACCGACAGCGCGGAGCTGTCGCTCGACGAGCTCGACTCGGTCCTCGCCGAGGGCCGGGTGAAGCTGGTGGCCGTTGCGCACGTGTCGAACGTGCTCGGCACGATCAACCCGGTCGCTGAGATCGTGAGACGCGCACGCGCCGCCGGCGCGGTGACCGTGATCGACGGCGCGCAGGCCGTGCCGCAGCTGCCACTCGACCTCAGTGAGATCGACGCGGACTTCTACGCCTGGACGGGCCACAAGGCGCTCGGGCCGACCATCGGCCTGTTGCACGGGCGGCGCGAGCTGCTCGAAGGCATGCGGCCATTCCTCGGCGGCGGACACATGATCTCGCGCGTCGAGCGCGAGCACTCCACCTGGAACGAGCTGCCGTTCAAGTTCGAGGCCGGCACCTCGGCGGCCACCGAGGCCGTCGGGCTGGGTGCTGCGGTCGAGTACCTCGACGCGATCGGCATGGAGCAGATCCGCGCCCACGAGCGCGACCTGACCGCATACGCGCTGGAGCGCCTGCCCGAGGTCGAGGGCATCCACCTGTATGGACCCTCGGACCTGGACCGCCGCGGCGGCGTCGTGGCGTTCGCGATCGACGGCATCCACCCGCACGACATCGCCGAGCTCTGCGACCGCGAGGCGGTCTGCGTGCGCGCCGGCCACCACTGTGCGCAGCCGCTGATGCGCTGCCTCGGCGTGGGCGCCACCGCACGCGCCTCCTTCCACGTCTACAACTCGCGCGACGAGGTGGACCGGCTGGCGGACGCTCTCGTCAAGGCACGAGCGGTATTCGAGCTCTGATGGACGCTCTCTACCGCGACTTCATCCTCGAGCACTACAAGAGCCCGCGGAACTTCGGGGAGCTCGAGGAGCACGACCTGGAGTGGCACGACCACAACCCGCTCTGCGGGGACGAGCTGGGCGTGCACATCGTGGTCGAGGACGGTCGCGTCAAGGACCTGCGCTTCCACGGCCAGGGCTGCGCGATCTCGCAGGCGGCTGCGTCGATCTCCTCCGATGAGCTGATCGGAATGCCGCTTGAGGAGATCCAGCGCCTTGGCGCCGACTGGGTGATCGAGCAGCTCGGCATCGACATCTCCCCCACGCGCCGCAAGTGCGCGCTGCTATCACTAAAGGTGATGCGCGGCGCCACGACGGGAGACGCAAGCTGGCCGGAGTAACGCAGATACGCGCGGAGAACTTCCCCGACCTCGGCGACGAGGTCATGTACCCACGCCTATCTGCACCGAAGCTCGCGCGGCTGGCGGAGATGGGAGAGCGCCGCTCGTTCGCGGCCGGGGAGACGCTTGTCCACCAGGGACAGCGTGACGCTCCGTGGCTCGTCCTCGAGCGCGGCAGGGTGCGAGTGCTCGACCGCAAGCCGGGCAAGGACGTCTGGATCGCCGAGGCGGACGCCGGGACGTTTCTCGGCGACATCGCGATTTTCACCGGCGAGCCGGTGATCACCGAGTTCGTCGCGGACGAGCCGACTGACGTGATCGCCTTCGAACGCCCGGCGCTGCGCGGGATGCTCGCGTCTTGGCCCGATATGGCCGAACACGTCCTTCGCACGATGATGGCCCGCAGGGAGTGGCACGAGGAGCACGGATACGGCGTGCTGCGCCTGATCGCGCCGCGCGGCTCACGGCGCGCCTTCGAGGTGCGCGACCTGCTCGAGCGGAACCTCATTCCGGTCCGTTGGTACGACGTCGACACCGACCCCGAGAGCACGGCCATGCTCGACTGGCTCCAGATCCCCCGCGAGGAGACGCCGGTGCTCGTGCGCAACACCTCGGTGCTGCGCAACCCCTCCGCCGCCCAGGTGGCTCGCGATCTCGGTCTACGGGCGCAAATCGACGGCGAGCGCTTCGACCTGGTCGTGCTCGGCGGCGGACCCGCCGGGCTTGCCGCGGCCGTGTACGGCGGCTCCGAGGGACTGCGGACCCTGGTGACCGAGGCGTGGGCGCCCGGCGGCCAGGCCGGCACGAGCACGCGGATCGAGAACTACCTCGGCTTCCCCACCGGGATCTCCGGCACCGGGCTCACCCGCAAGGCGACGCTGCAGGCGCGCCGCTTCGACGCGGTGCTGTCTAGCTTCCACCGCGCCGTCGAGCTCGCCCGTGGCCCCGAGGGGCTCGTGCGCGTCGACCTCGACGACGGGCAGCACGCGCTCGCCCGCACGGTCGTCGTCGCCACGGGCGCCCGCTGGCGCACGATCGATGCCGACAACGTCGAGAGGTTCACCGGGGCGGGCGTCTATCACGCTGTGATGGCCACGGACAGCGATCGCTGCCGTGGCGAGGACGTGATCGTCGTGGGAGGCGGCAACTCGGCCGGCCAGGCCGCCGTTTCCCTGTCGCGAGGAGCACGGAGCGTCCGAGTCGTTGTTCGGGGCGAGGGCCTCTCGGCAACGATGTCGCGCTATCTGGTCGAGCGGATCGAAGATCGCTCGAACATCGAGGTCATCACCGGGACCGAGGTGGGCGCTGTCCACGGAAACGGCCGGCTCGAGCACGTGGACCTGCGCAGACGCGCGGATGGGAATGTCGAGCGCGTCGCCGTGTCGGCTGTGTTCGTGATGATCGGCGCCGATCCGTGCACGGAGGCGGTGCAAATGATGGTCGATCTCGACGAGGCGGGTTACATCACCTGCGGCGACGGCGCGGCCGCCTGCGAGGGACCGAACCGGTGGCCGGCGGCCGATCGCTCACCGCACCTGCTCGAAACCACCTGGCCCGGGGTGTTCGCCGCCGGCGATGTGCGGGCCGGCTCGACGAAGCGCGTGTCGAGCGCGGTCGCGGACGGCGCCCTGGCCGTCCGTTTCGCGCACCAGGTCCTCCAGGCCGGCTTAGGGCGCCTTGTGGATGTCGTCCACCCAGTGGACTTCCTCTGGGTTGGCCTCGACCGCCGGTATGTCGAGGTTCACGACAACCGGCTCCTGACCGCTTCGAACGACCACACATGAGAGCGCGTCGTCGGGGCTGGCATTGATCTCCTGATGCGGAACGTACGGCGGGACGTAGATGAAATCCCCTGGGCCGGCCTCGGCCAGGAACTCGAGTCGCTCGCCCCAGCGCATACGCGCCTTGCCGCTGACCACGTAGATGACGCTCTCCAGCGTCGCCGTGGTGATGCGGGCCCGTCTTGGCGTCCGGGTGAATGAGCGACCGTGCCGGCCCAGAGCTTCTCCGCGCCCGCCCGGGCGGCGTTGATCGCCGCCTCCCGGTGCATCCCGGGCGTCTGCGGAGTGTTCGGGTCCAGATCGCCCGCATGCACGACCCGCACTCCATCCAACCGCCAGTCGGTCGGCATGCGACAAGTATTGCGCGATCCGCGCCCGATTACCCGCCCGGAAGAGCCGACCTCAGAGGCGGGAACTCGGCGGGCAGGTCAGCCGCCTCCGCTTGGAACACATCGATCGGCTCGGGCAGGCCGCGGAATCGCCAGCCACCAAGGCTCTCAGGCTGACGCCCTCCGGAAGGGAGTCGACCACAGCGGAGCGAACGGCCGAGGACATCACGATCTGACCGCCGTGCGCCGCGAAGCAGATGCGCGCGGCGGCGTGGACCGAGAGGCCGACGTAGCCGGTCTCCGTCAGCGTGGGTCTTCCGCGGTGGAGGCCCAGCCGTAGCCGCACCTTGCTCCCCCCAGGCCAACGTTCGGCCTGCATTGCCCGCTGGATGGCCAGCGCGGCATCCAGACCCGCGGGCGCGCCCTCGAACGCCGCGAACACGTCGTCACCGCGCGCGGACACCACGTGACCGCCTGCCTGCCGCACCGCGGCGCGCACGAGCTTGCGGACGTCGTCGAGCAGCCGCGCGTACTGATCGTCGAGCCGGGCGAGCAGGTCGGTCGAACCCTCGATATCAGCCAACAGGAAGGTGACGTCACCTGTCGGGAACTTGCGCTGAGGCTGCAGCTGCGCGCTGATGAAGCCGATCGGCATGATCCCGTGCTTCTTCGCCGCCCGCAGCAGCCGGCTTCGCGCCCTGTCGCGCGCCTCGTCGTCCTCGAACGCGACCTGACCGAACCGTGCGAGCGCATTCCGGACGTGGGCCGCATCATGGATCGGGAGGCGCCGTCGGCCATCCGAATCGATGTACGCGAAGGCGCTGTTAGGGAGCTTCGCGCGCTGCTTCGCGGTGAGAGGTGGCACGCGAGGATGATCGCAAGGCCCGTGCCTGCGCGGCGTCCATCCACATCTCCCAGCGACCGGACGCGGACTCGCGGTCGCTCAGGAAGCGGTACGGCCGCCGGCCGCCGAACTCCGTGTGGCGCATGTGCGAGACGCCGCCGAGCACGGAGGCGATCCGCCGTCGCGGCCAGCCGATCGCGTCCTCGATCTCGGGGAAGGGACGGGGCTGGTCGGGCGTTTGGGCGAGCCCGGAGAGCAGCTCGCGCATGAGGTCGCTGCAGCGGTCTTGGAAGCGCTCGATCTCGCCGGCGTCTGTCATCGCGTTGTGCGGCGCGTGCTGAACGGGCGAGGTCACGGGCGCATCCTAGGCCCGGCCGGCGTTGGCTCTGCCACGTCCGCGCCAAGTAGGAGCGCTCCCGTTTCGGGCGCGGAGGGCACGGAGAAACCCAAACCCATGAAGAGACTCCTCACTGTTCTGGTAGCGGTCCTGGCGACGGCCTCGGCGATCGGGGCGGTCGCGTTCGCCGGCAGGGGGCCGGACCAGATCGCGCTCCCGGACGGCTTTAGACCTGAGGGAATCGCGGCGGGCAAGGGCACGAGCGTCTACGTGGGGTCGATTCCGACCGGACGGGTGCTCGAGATCGACACGAGGACCGGAACGTCGCGAGAGGCCGTGCCCGCCCGCGCGGAACACGCGGCGATCGGCCTGAAGTACGACAGGGGCGCGAACCGCCTGTTCGTGAGCGGCGGCCCCACCGGCAAGGCATTCGTCTACGACGCGAACGGTGGCGCCGAGCTCGCAGCCTTCCAGCTGACCGCGCCCGGGGAGCCGACATTCATCAACGACGTCGTCCTCACGCGCGAAGCCGCGTACTTCACGGACTCCCGGCAGCCGGTGATCTACGCCGTCAAGCGGGACCTCTCCGGCGTCACCCCGATCGCGCTCACCCGCTTCCCGATGACGCCCGGTGAGAACAACCTGAACGGCATCGAGGCGGCGCCGAACGGCCGCATCCTGCTCGCCGTCCAGAGCTCGGAAGGGGTGCTCTGGAGGATCGATCCGGCGACCGGCTCGCACGCGGCGGTCGACCTCCACGGAGCAGAGCTCACCGACGGTGACGGGCTGCTTCTGATTGGGAAGCGCACGCTGCTGGTGGTACAGAACCGCTCAAACCAGATCGCCGTGGTGAAGCTCGACAGCGACTTCCGCTCCGGGCGAGTCGTCCGCACGATCACACACGACGGGTTCGATGTCCCGACAACGGTGGCGCGGAAGCGCGGGAGCCTGTATCTGCCCAACGCGCGCTTCACGACGCCGCCGATGCCGGACACCAAGTACTGGGTCACACGGGTCGGTGGGCCCTAGCGAAGCGAGATCGCGACCTGCTCGAGAGCGTCCATCGACTCCTGCATCCCGCCCTCCATGCCGGAGTTGATGTGGCCGTCCCGGTCCTCCTTGCTCGTGTGCTGCACGAGCATCGTGAGGGTGGTGCGCCCGTCCACCTCAGCGAACGTAATCGTGTCCACGGCCTGGGCGTCGGGCATTCCCTCGAAGACCTCGGTGGTCACGATCCGCTCGTTCGGGACGATCTCGCGGAACTCACCATGGAACGCGACCTCGAACCCGGCGCTCGCCTCCATGACGTACCGCCACATCCCGCCGACCCGAAGGTCGATCTCCGCGCTCGTGACCGCGCCGCGCTGGCCACTCCACCAGCGCTTGACCAGCTCGGGCGTGGTCCACGCCTTGAAGACGAGCTCACTCGGCGCGTCGAACTCGCGCGTGATGAGGATCTGATCGTCGGCCGGAAGGGTCACCTTTGCCGTTCCGCTACTCGTCACTGCCATCTCCTTGCTCCTTCTGTTTGAGTTCGTCGAGGACGGCGTCCAGCTGCTCGAACCGCTCTGACCACGAGCGCTCGTAGTTCTTCACCCAGTCATGGATGGGCTTGAGCGCTTGGCCGTTCAGCCGGTACAGCCGCTGCCGTCCCTCGTCGCGCACCTCCACCGCTCCGACCTCTCGGAGCACGCGCAGGTGCTTGGACACCTGTGGCTGAGCCATGCCGAGCGTATGCACCAGGTGGTTGACCGGGCGCTCCCCGTCGGCGAGGGCGTCGAGGATCTGACGCCGCCGTGGCTCTGCCACGGCGTTGAACGCATCCGTTGTCGTCGCTGCTCGTGCCACGCGGACCATCATATACCCATATCGGCATATGTCAAGTAAGTTACGGTCAGCGCTGCCAACGAAGGAAGGGAATCCCCGTGACATCGAGCAGCCGCTGACACCGAACTGAAGGCCCGCCATCGCAAGATGTGGGCGTCTGGCGACTACCCGGCGATGGTCGACACGTTCCTGCTCCCGCTTGGCCCACGGCTCGTCGACGCGGCCGGCATCGGCGACGGCATGCGCGTGCTCGACGTGGCGGCCGGAACCGGCAACGCCTCGATCGTGGCCGCGCAGCGCGGCGCGCAGGTCACTGCCAGCGACCTCACCCCCGAGCTGTTCGACGCCGGCCGCGCTCGCGCGCAGTCAGAGGGAGTGGAGCTCGACTGGGTCGAGGCCGACGCCGAGAACCTCCCGTTCGACGACGAGTCCTACGACGTCGTGATGTCCTCGATCGGCGCGATGTTCGCGCCGCACCACCAGGACGTGGCGGACGAGCTGGTGCGCGTCTGCCGGCCGGGCGGCACGATCGCGCTGTTGAGCTGGACACCTGAGGGAATGATCGGCGCGCTCTTCCGCACGATGGGCCCGTTCGCCCCGCCGCCCCCGCCCGGCGCGCAGCCGGCGCCACTGTGGGGCAGCGAGGACCACGTGCGCGAGCTGTTCGGCGACCGCGTCGAGTGGGGCACGCTCGAGCGCGACGACCTCGACATCACCGCCTTCCAGCATCCGCGCGACTACGGGGAGCACTTCAAGGGGCTCTACGGGCCAACGATCGTCGCCAGGGGCAACGCGGTCAAGAACGGCCAGGAAGCGGAGTTCGACGAGGCGCTGAACAACTTCTCCGACGAGTGGAATCGCGGCACGCAGGACGACGCACGCTTCGAGCAGGAGTACCTGGTCGCGGTCGGCACGCGCGCCTGAGTCCGGCGCCACACGCGCCGGGCTCGGCGGTTTCCGTCGAGCGTCCTGTCCTACCTACCGTATGGGTAGTCCAAGCAGGACGGTCGACCCTTCACCGCTGATGTAAGCGCCTCGAATCGGCGGGCGGTTCAGGAGGCGCGGTCCGAGGCCGTCGCCGGGTTGTCCCGCGCCCACTTCGCGATCTTGTCCGAGCCTGAGATGACCTCACCGTCGTCGGTCTCGAGGACCGGCACCATGTTCTGGCCGCTCAGTTCACGCACCTTGCGACGGGTGGGGTTGAGCGCGTCACCGAGGATGCCGAGGCCGTAGACCTTCTCGACCTCCGGGTTCCAGCCGGCCTCGCGGAGCGCCTCGTGGGCGTTGCGGCACGGGTGGCCGCCCGGGCGCGGTGAGCGGAACGTTCCCCAGCAGACGTAGAGCTTCATGCGCGGCAGCCTATTCGGCGCGGGCGCGGCCTAGTCCACGAGCGTGGTCACGGCCGCCGGCGCCGGTCCCACGAACACGCTGTCGCCCACCTCGTGCAGCTCGAGCGAGGGAAGCTGAACCAGCAGCGTCTTGCCGCCCTCGTGGCGCAGGCGGTAGAGCACGTCGTGGCCGCGGAACTCCCGTGCGACCACCTCGGCGTTCCCGTTGCCGTCCGCGCGCAGCTCCAGCTGCTCGGGCCGGACCGCCACGTGCACCGAGCCGCTCGCGGGCCCGCGCAGGTCGAACACTCCCAGCTCGGTCTCGACCCCGCCGCCGCGGGCTACGCCCGACAGCACGTTCACCTCGCCCACGAACTGCGCCGCCCAGCGGGTGGCGGGCTCGCCATACACCTGCACCGGCGGGCCCACCTGCACGATCTCGCCGTCGCGCATCACGGCCAGGCGATCGGCCAGCGACAGGGCCTCCTCCTGGTCGTGGGTCACGAGCAGAGCGGTGGCCTCGGCGTCGCGCAGGATCAGCTCGACCTCACGGCGCAGGCCGCCACGCAGGGTGGCGTCGAGGCTCGAGAAGGGCTCGTCGAGCAGCACGAGCTCCGGTTCCGGCGCGAGCGCGCGGGCGAGGGCCACGCGCTGGCGCTCGCCGCCCGAGAGCTCGTGGACGTTCGTACGCGCCTTGTGCTGGAGCCCGACCAGCTCGAGCGTCCGCCGAGTGAGCGTGTCGCGCTCCTCGCGCGGCCGGCTCGTGAGCCCGAACGCCACGTTGCCCTCCACGCTCAGGTGCGGGAACAGGGCGTAGTCCTGGAAGACCATGCCCACGCGCCGCTTCTCGGGCGGGATGATCCGGCCGGGGCCGGCCACGACTTCGTCGGAGACCACCACGCAGCCGGCGTCCGGCTGCTCGAAGCCCGCGATCACCCGCAGCAGCGTCGTCTTGCCGCAACCCGACGGCCCGAGCACCGCCATCAGCTCGCCGCGCTCGATCTCGAGGTTCAGCTCGCGGACGGCCTCGATCGCGCCGAACGACTTCGAGAGGCCGCGCACCCGCACGTGGCTCATGCCCGCGCCGCCTCGGGCTCGTCGACCCAGGCCGACGCGACGGGTGACGCCTCCACCTCGCTGGCGCCGGCGCGCCCGGACATCCGGATCATCAGCGCCACAGGCAGGAGACCCACCAGCACGATCAGGAGCGCGGGCAGCGCCGCAGTCTGGAAGAGCGACTCGGTTGTTGCCTGCCAAACCGCGATGGCGAGCGTGTCGCCGCCGAGCGGCCGCAGGAGCAGCGTGGCGGGCAGCTCCTTCATCACCTCCACGAAGACGAGCAGCGCGGCCGTGACGAGACCTGTGCGGAGCAGCGGCACGTGCACGCGCGCGAGCACGTCGAGGCGGTCGGCGCCGAGTCCACGGGCGGCGTCGTCGAGCTGGCGCGGGATGCGCAGCAGGCTCGCCTCGATCGCGCCCCAGGCGAGGGCGAGGAAGCGAACGACGTAGGCGTAGAAGAGTCCGATCACTGTGCCGGTGAGCAGTAGTCCCGTGCCCGCCACTCCGTCGATGCGCCGCTCGAGCCAGCCGAGCGGCACTATCACCGCCACGGCGACAACGGAGCCCGGCAGGCCGTATCCGATCGTAGCGGTGCGGGCCGCGATGGCGGCCGTTCTGGAGGCGCTCGCGCGGACCCCGTATGCCAGCAGCAGAGCCGCCACCGGCACGAGCAGCGCGCTCATCCCGGAGAGCAGCAAGCTGTTGCGAGTGGAGGTGGCGAACTCGGGGGCGAGCAGGCCGTCCCTGATCGACTCCACCGACCACACGGCGAGCTGCGCGAGCGGGGCGCCCACCACCCCACCGACGAGCGCGAGCGGCAGGATCACCGCGGCCGCGGCCGAGAGTCCGTGCAGGCGCACCGGCCGCACCACGTCGCCGCTCGCCGCCAGCTGGGCGTGCCGCGCCCGACCGCGCGCCAGGCGCTCGAGCACCAGCAGCGTGAGGGTGACCGACACGAGCAGCGTGGCGAACTGCATGGCCGCGTCGCGATCAAAGGCGTTGAACCAGACGCGGTAGATCGCGTCCGTGAACGTGCGGACGCCGAGCAGGTTGACGGTGCCGAAGTCGGCGAGCGCCTCCATCAGGGCGAGCGCCACCCCGCCGAGGATCGCCGGCCGCGCAAGCGGCAGGCCCACGCGTAGGATCGCCCGGCGGCGCGAGAGCCCCAGGCCGCGCGCGGCCTCGATCAGCGTGCGCGACTGGCTGAGGAAAGCCGCCCGCGCCAGCAGGTAGACGTACGGGTACAGCACCAGCGTGAAGATGCAGACGGCCCCCAGCGTGGAGCGGATGCCGGGTAGGTCGAGCCCCAGCGCGAAGAGCGTGAAGACGTAGCCGGGCATCGCGAGCGGCAGCACGAGCGCCCACTCGATCCAGCGCCGGCCCGGGAACTCGAAGAAGGACACGAGCGCGGCGAGCGAGGTGCCGAGCAGGAACGTGCCGGCCCCGACGCCCACGAGCAGGAACGCCGTGGCCTCGATCGCCTCGGGCAGGAGGCCCGAGAAGCGCGAGAGCCCGCCCGGGGCGAAGATGAAGGAGAGCGGCAGGCCGATGAGCGGTCCCGCCACGAGCAGCGCGCAGAGGACGGTGCCGATGGCGAAGCCATCAAGCTGTCGCCGTTGCGCAAGCGGCGGGCGTTGCCCGACGCGCAGCGACCTCATCCCCTCAGTCCCAACCGACCTCGTCCATCAGGTTGAGCGCCTCCGTGAGGTGCGCGCCAGCGCCGTCCACGTCGATGACGTCCTGCTTGAAGTCGCCGAACTGGGCTATCTGCGGCGACGGCTGCGCTCCCTCGACCACAGGGAACTCGTGGTTGTTCAGCGCGAACACCTCCTGCTGCTTCGGCTCGAGCAGGAACTCGATCAGCTGGCGCGCCTCCTCGCGGTGGTCGGTCCCGCGTACCACGCCGATCCCGGACAGGTTCACGTGCGTGCCGCGTCCCTGCTGGTCGGCCCACTCGAGCGTCACCGGGAAGTCGGGGTCCTCCTCGAGCTCGCGGCCGAGGTAGTAGGAGTTGGTGAGGCCGACGTCGCAGTCGCCGTCCGCGATGGCGTCCAGCACGTCCGTGTCCGAGCCGAGGATGGTCGGGTCGTTCGCCATCCAGCGGCGCAGCATGCGCTCGGTGGCGGCGCGCCCGTCCTTCGCGAGCCTGTCGGCCACGAACGACGTGTTGTACTCGCTCGTCCCCGAGCGCAGGCAGAGCCGGCCCTTCCACTTCGGGTCGCCGAGGCCCTCGTAGGTGGTCACCTCGCCGGCCGCCACCCGCTCCGTCGAGCGCATGATCGTTCGCGCGCGCAGTGTCAGGCCGTACCAGGTGCCGTCCGGATCGCTCACGTCGGGAGCCGCATCGCCGATCTTGACCGGCTCGAGCAGGCCGGCCTCCTTTGCGCGCCAGAGGTTGGCGGCGTCGACCGTGATCAGAACGTCGGCGGGCGTGTTGTCTCCCTCGGTCTTGAGCCGCTCATACAGCTCCGACGCGTCTCCGCCGCGCAGGCGCAGGTCATTGCCCGTGTCCTTGGCGAAGCGCTCGAAGGGCTCCTCCTCGCCGTAATGAGAGCGGGCGGAGTAGATCACCAGCTCGTCCGAGGACGAGCCCGACGTGGCCAGGATCACGCCGACGAAGGCGAGCAGCACAAGGATGGCGCCGCCGGTCAGGAGTGCGAGCAGGCTGCGGCGCGACATGGCCCTACGGCGTGGTCTCGGTGCCGGTCGCCTCGGGCTCGGTCTCGCCCGTGGTCTCGGTGCCCGTGGTCGCCTCGGTGCCCGTGCCGGTGGTCTCTGTGCCCGTTCCGTCCTCGAACTGGACGTCGCCGCTGCGCTCCTCGCCGCAGGCCGCGACGCCAATTGCAGCGCCGGTTCCGAGGGTCGCCGCGATCACGACTGTGGCCGTCTTTCGCATCATGCGCATTAGGGTAGCCTAACTCCGACCCCGGGGGTCTGGAAAGCCGCCCGGCGCGCTATCCTAGGGGTGTATGGCAGCCCCTGACAAAACCCGTGTCCAGAAGCCCAGCCCGATCAAGGAGGACGAGCAGGGCCAGCTCGTCGCCAAGAAGGGGATCTCCCGCGACGTGATCGCGGAGCTCTCCAAGATCAAGGGCGAGCCGGAGTGGATGCGCGAGAAGCGCATCAAGTCCTACGAGATCTTCGAGCGCAAGCCGATCCCGACCTGGGGCGTGGACCTCTCGGACCTCGACCTGTCCGAGCTCGTGCTCTACTCCCCGCCCGAGGCGGGCCGCTACGACAGCTGGGACGACGTTCCAGACGAGCAGAAGGACACCTTCGAGAAGCTCGGCATCCCGCAGGCGGAGCGCGAGCACCTCGCCGGCGTGGTGGGCGTGTGGCGCCAGGAGCCCTTCTACGAGGGGCTCAAGAAGGAGTACGCGGACCAGGGAATCATCTTCTGCGCCATGGACACGGCGGTCACCGAGCACGAGGACCTCGTGCGCGAGTACTTCATGAAGAAGTGCGTGCCGCCGCAGGACAACAAGTTCTCGGCGCTGCACGGCGCGGTCTGGTCAGGTGGCTCGTTCCTGTACGTGCCGAAGGACGTGAAGGTCGACCTGCCGCTGCAGGCCTACTTCCGCATGGAGGGCGCCAACGAGGGCACCTTCGAGCACACGCTGATCATCGCCGACTCGGGCTCCGAGGTGAACTACATCGAGGGCTGCACCGCGCAGACCTACTCGGTCAACTCGATGCACTCCGCGGTGGTCGAGATCTTCGTCAAGGAGGGCGCGAAGGCCCGCTACACGACCGTCCAGAACTGGTCGAAGGACGTGTTCAACCTGAACACGAAGCGGGCGATCGTCGAGGCCAACGGCACCGTCGAGTGGGTCGGCGGCTCCATGGGCGCCAAGAAGGTCATGCTCTACCCCGGCTCCTTCCTGATCGGCGAGGGCGCGCGCGCAGACCACCTCAACGTGGGCGTGGCCTCCGGCGACGTGTGGAAGGACACCGGCGCAAAGGTCGTGCACCTGGCGCCGAACACCACCTCCAACATCCTCGCCAAGTCGATCTCCAAGGACGGCGGGATCATGGGCTACCGCGGTCTCGTCCGCATGGGCCACAACTCGCAGGGCTCGAAGGCCCGCGTGCAGTGCGACGGCCTCATGATGGACGACCGCTCGCGCTCGGACACCTGGCCCGACATCCAGATCCAGAACCCCCACGTGACCGTGGCCCACGAGGCCGTGGTCGGCAAGATCTCCGACGAGCAGCTCTTCTACCTCCAGTCACGCGGCCTCTCCGAGGAGGAGGCGGCCGCGATGATCGTGAACGGCTTCATCGAGCCGGTCACGAAGGAGCTGCCGATGGAGTACGCCGTCGAGCTGAATCGCTTGATCCAGCTCGAGATGGTCGACAGCGATCGGCTGACCCGCCGCGGCGGCATCGGACCGCGCCTGAGCCGCCGCCGATTACAGCGGCGGTGAAGGGGTCAGGTCGACAACTCGCAGTTCGAGCCCTCACGATGGCGGGTTAGGCGTGTTGCGGCTCTATTTGAACGAAAACCTGAGGCACCCCGGGCTTGGGACGGGGGTTAAGCGAGTTGTGGACCCCATTTGGGTGACCCCCTCAATGCCGCAGTTAGCCCGGCCGAGACCGGCACGCGGGTGGCGCCGGCCCCTCGCCGCGTCGCGTTGATCGGTTAGTAAAAAGCCGCCTAACGAGGGTTGCCCTCCGGCGCGGGCGCGGCCTTAGCGTCCGCGCATGAGAAAAACTCTCGTAGTGCTACTCGCTGCGTCCGCCGTGCTCGTGCCGGCGGCGTCGGCCCAGGCCGCCGAGCCCATCCTGTTCGTTCACGGGTGGAGCTCCAGCGGCTCGGTCTGGAACACCATGATCAGCCGCTTCCAGGCTGACGGGTTCACCAACCTCAACAACTGGTCGTACAACACCGCGCAGTCGAACAGGACGACCGCCAGCCAGATCGCGACGAAGGTGAGCCAGATCCGTGCGGCCACGGGCGCCGCGAAGGTCGACATCATCACCCACTCCATGGGTGGGCTCTCGTCACGCTGGTACGTGAAGTTCCTCGGCGGCTCGAGCTCGGTCGACGAGTGGGTCTCGCTCGGCGGGCCGAACCACGGGACGAACCTCGCGAGCCTCTGCTTCTGGCAGACGTCGTGCATCGAGATGCGTGCCGGCTCGACATTCCTCTCGCAGCTGAACAGCGGCGACGAGACGCCCGGTGACGTGCGTTACGGCACCTGGTGGTCGCCGTGCGACGAGGTGATCAATCCGGACTCGAGCATCCTGCTCAGCGGGGCCACGAACACGCGGACCGCGTGCATCCTGCACTCGGGCTACTACGGCAGCTCGACCGTCTACGGGCAGGTGCGCAACTTCGTGCGCTGACCGGGGAACGGCGGGGAGCCTCAACCCCGGAGGCTCCCCTGCCGATTGCCTTGGGGATGAGCGTGAATGACCTCGTGCTCGTCCAGGGCATGCACGACACCAAGCTCGCGCTCCGCCGCTGGAACGAGAACCCCATTGCCGTGCTCCGTCCCTGGGCGGTGCTCAGCACCGTGATCTCCGTCGGGTTGCTGATGGCGGTCTACCTGATCGCGGAGCTCACGCCGCCGGACGCCACTCGCTACGTGATCCCCGGCGTGACGCAAGAAGCGACGCTCACCGACTACGGGCACGTTCTGTTCCGCAACTCGCTCGTGCTCGCGCTGCACGCGCTCGCGTGTGTGGCGGGCTTCATGGCGGGCAGTTCGCTCCCGCTGTCGGCGGCGCATCGCACCGGGCTGTCCAGGTGGGTCCACGAGAAGGCCGGCCCGCTTGCAATCGCCTTCGTCGCCTGCGCCACGCTCTTCTCGCTCGCCACGCAGGCGTTCGTGATCGGCGGCACCGCCGCCTCGCTCGCGACCCAGCTCGGCAGCAGCCCGGGACACCTCATGCTGGCGATCACGCCGCATGCACTCCCGGAGCTGATCGCGCTCTTCCTCCCGCTCGCGGCCTGGATGATCGCGAGCCGCCGGGGCGACTGGCACGAGCTGCTCGCGGCCACGTTCGTCACGGTGGCGATCGCCATCCCGGTGCTGCTCGCCGCCGCGGCGGTCGAGACCTGGGTCACGCCGCAGCTGCTGCTCGACCTCGCGTCCTGAACGCAAACGGGGCGGCCCGAAGGCCGCCCCGTTGGATACGACTTCCGCGCTAGGCGGTCCTTAGCACTTCGTCTGCTTCGTCGCCGTGAACGTGGCGGGCGCCGCCGTGGCGGTCCGCTCCGTCGTGAACGTGGCGCGGGTGGTGCGCTTGTTGCCCTTGCACCCGACCTTGCTGTAGAGGCCAACCTTCTTTCCGTTGACCGTCTTCACCTTTTTATTGATCGAGGTGACCGACTGGCGGATCGAGTTGTCGATCCCGGTAAGCGGGTGCTTCAGGTTCTGCGGGACGGTGAAACGGAGGTCGCTGGCAGTCACGCCACCGATCTTCGTCTTGACCCACTTCGCGTTGATCGCTGTGCCGATCGGAAGCGGGCAGCCGACAACGTCGGAGTCGAAGCTCGGCGGCGCCGGCTGGCCGAAGCTGTCGAGCCGGATCGCCAGGCCGGTACCGAGGTTGTACAGCCTCACCCTGAGGTTGCACGCCGCGCTGTGCTCCAGAGACTGGTCCGTGGTGGCACCGGCTGCGTTCTTCACGAGGCCGTCGCCGACGAGCGCCTTGCTGCACTTCGAAGGCACGCCGGCCCCGTCATCGAGGTCCGTGAACGGACACTTCGCGGCGGCCTTGCCGTTGGTCACGAGGCCCTCCGCGCCAATCGCGTACTTCTCGATGACGGTCGCGCGCTTCGTGGCGTCGGACTCGCCCACCTGGAAGCCGATCACGAGACCGGTCGGGATGGGCTTCTCCTTGCTGCCCTTGCCCTTCGCGCTCGTAGAAGCCTTGTGGACCTTGTAAGTGTTTGCGGCGAGAGCGACGCTAGTCACTGCTGCGAGTACGGCAATCGCCAAGGCGGCGATCAAAAGCTTGCGCATTCCTCCTCCTAGAGGCCTGAGACTGTTATGGGGCAACTGCATGCAGCCCGTGCGAGCACCAGATAGCCAGAGCAGACAGGGCCGATCCACCCTACAACAGCTTTGGGGGCCAAATGTTGCGGCATTCTGTTGGAATGCGGCCGCCCAAGGAAGCCGAGATCTACGCCCCGGAGTTTCCGGCCGACCTCGAATGGCTGAATGTGGCCTTCCTGCGCATGAACACGCTCATGGGCAGGGGTGCGGTTCTGGTCGAGTTCTGGGACTTCGCGCGCATCAACTCGCTGCGCACGCTCCCCTACCTCAAGGAGTGGCATTCGCGCTACGCGGACGCCGGCCTGCGGGTGGTCGGGGTGCACACGCCCGGCTACTCGTTCGGGCGCGACCGGGACACGGTCGCCCGTGCCGTCGAGCGGCTCGAGATCGCTTACCCGGTCCTGCTCGACCCCGATTTCAGGACTTGGCGCGAGTACGGAAACAAGGGCTGGCCGGGGCGCTACCTGTTCGACCGTTCCGGCAAGTTGGCGGATGTCCACTACGGAGAGGGCGAATACGAGGACACCGAGCTCGCCATCGGCGAGTGCCTCGACATCGACGTGGAGCCCATGCAGCCGCTGCGCCCCGAGGACGTGCCAGGCACGCTGCTCGAGCCGCAGACCGCCGACATCACGCTGCCGGCCGGGCGCGACCGCCTCGAGCTGGTGCGGGACTGGACCGACGGCGAGGACTGGATCGCCGCCGCCGATGCGGGCGCCGCCGCCAGCTTCGAGTTCACCGCCGGCGCGGCTTACGCAGCGCTGTCAGGCGGCGAGATCGAGCCGGGCCTCTACGAGACGGACGGAACCGTCGAGGCGGAATTCCCGGGACTCCGCCTCCACGGGGTGCAGTTCACGCCTGTCCCGCCAGCGCGGTCCTGATGTCCTTCGGGAGCATGAAGCGCACGTCCTCCTGGACGACCTCGAACTCCGAGACGTCCGTGGTCCCGCGCTCGCGGAAGAAGGCCACGAGGCGCTGCACCAGCTCCTCGGGCGCGCTCGCGCCTGAGGAGATGCCGACCACGCGCTTGCCCTCGAGCCACTCCTCCTTCACCTGGCTCTCGTTGTCGATCAGGTGTGACTCGGCGCCGTGGTCGCGGGCGACCTCCACCAGGCGGTTCGAGTTCGAGGAGTTGCTGGAGCCGATCACGAGCACGAGGTCGCACTCGCGCGCCATCTGGCGGACCGCTAGCTGGCGGTTCGTCGTGGCGTAACAGATGTCGTCCGACTTCGGCCCGGTGATGTTCGGGAAGCGCTCGCGCAGCCGGCGGATGAGCCGGTCGGTCTCGTCGACGCTGAGCGTGGTCTGGGTGAGGTAGGCCACTCGGTCTTGATCCTCGAGCACGAGGTTGTCCACGTCCTCCTCGGTCTCCACGAGCACGAAGTGGTCCGGGGCCTCGCCCATCGTCCCCTCGACCTCCTCGTGGCCCTCGTGGCCGATCAGGACGATCGTGTAGCCCTCGGCGGCGAACTTCTTCGCCTCCACATGCACCTTGGTCACGAGCGGGCAGGTTGCGTCGATGGTCGTGAGGCGTCGCGTCTCGGCGTTCGCATGCACGGCTGGGGAGACCCCGTGGGCGGAGAAGACGACCGTCTCCCCCTCCGGTACCTCGGTCTCCTCCTCGACGAAGACGGCGCCGCGCTCGCGCAGCTGCTCCACGACGTGCTTGTTGTGCACGATCTCCTTGCGGACGTATACCGGCGGTCCGTACAGCTCGAGCGCGCGCTCGACCGTCTGGACCGCCCGGTCCACGCCCGCGCAGTAGCCGCGCGGGGCGGCGAGCAGGAGTCTCTCCGGGGTGGCGGCCATCGCCGGGGAGGCTAGCGAGCGGCCTCAGAGTCCGCGGAGGAACTCGTACATCGTTTCCCCGACCGCATCGACGCTGCGCTCGGACACCGCGGACATGTCGTCGCACCTGCGGTGCCAGCAGGGGAAGTCGAAGTCGATCAGGTCGATCGAGCGCACGCCCTGCCTCAGAAACGGGATGTGGTCGTCGAGTACTCCGCCCTGGGTCGTGGTGGGGAACACGGCCTCGGCGCCCACCCGCGTCGCCGCCTCGCGCAGCCGCTTCCAGAGGCGCACGTCCGAGTAGCCCTCGCGCTTGATCGCGAGCTTCTTGTCGCCCACGAAGTCGAGCAGGATCATCGCGCGCGCATCTCGGAAGACGGGCGCGGCGACCTTGCTGCCGCGCAGCCCGTAGCGCTCGAACTCGGTGTCCGGCACTCCGCGCGGCGCCTCCTCGCCGTCGAAGAAGACGAACTGGATCGTGTGTCGCGGGCGCCTCAGCGTGCGTGCGAGCTGAAGGGCGACGGCGGTCCCGGAGGCGCCGTCGTTCGCACCCACGAAGCCGTTGAAGTCCTTCGTGTCGTAGTGCGCGCCGACCACGATGTAGCCGGGCTCGCGGCCGGGCACCGTCCCGATCACGTTGCGCAGGCCGTGCGGCACGTCCTGGAAGCGCCCGCGCGGCACGATGCGCTTGATGAGCTCCGCGAGCTGGCGCGACTCGGGCGACCCCGCTGGGCGCGGGCCCATCTCCACCTGGCGGCGCAGGAGCCGGAAGGCCGCGGCCCCATCGAAGCGGTTGGCCTTCGCCGCAGGCGCGGCCTTCCCGTTGGCGGGGTCGTCGTCGACGAACGGCAGGTTGTCCGTGGCCACGAGGGCGACGAGGGTGAGACCGATCGCCACCTGTACCGCGAGCACGATGCCCAACAGCTTCACAGACCCGATTGTGCCGGGTAGGCTGGGTGGTCGTGGCGCAGCAGGGACATAAGGATCGCCTCACGGCGATCGATGCTTCGTTTTTGCATCAGGAGAAGCAGTCCTCGCACATGCACGTCGGCGCGCTCGCCGTGTTCGAGGGGCCGCCGCCCGCACGTGAGGACTTCTACGAGCACCTGGAGGGGCGCCTCGGCCGGGTCCCGCGCTACCGCCAGAAGCTTGCGTTCCCGCCGCTCGAGACCGGCCGGCCGTTCTGGGTCGACGACCCGACCTTCAACCTCGACTACCACGTGCGCGACACCGCCCTGCCAAAGCCCGGCAGCGACGACCAGCTTCGCCAGCTCGCGGGGCGGATCTTCTCGCAGCGGCTCGACCGCTCGAAGCCGCTCTGGGAGATCTGGATCGTGCAGGGCCTCGAGGGCGGCCGCTTCGCGCTGATCTCGAAGACCCACCACGCGCTCGTCGACGGCGTCTCGGGCGTGGACATCGCAACCGTTCTGTTCGACCTGTCGCCGGTGCCGGCCGAGCCCGAGCCCGAGATAGGGGACCGCTGGCTGCCCGCCCCCGAGCCCTCGGACTTCGAGCTGATGGCCGAGGGTGTGGCCGGACTGGCGCGCACGCCGTTCAGCCTGGCCGGGCGTGCGCTCGGCGCGCTTCAGCATCCCGGCGAGACGATCGATCGCGTGCGCGAGGCCGCCGAGGGCCTCGGCGAGGTGGTCTGGGCCGGGATGAACCCCGCGCCCGACGTGCCGCTCAACGTGCCGATCGGGCCACACCGACGAGTCCGCTGGCTGCAGAACTCCCTGGCCGACTTCAAGGAGATCAAGAACGCGCTCGACGGGACGGTGAACGACGCGGTGCTCGCGGTCGTGGCCGGGGCGCTCCGCCGCTGGCTGCACGATCGCGGAGTGCGCACCGAGGGCATGGAGCTGCGCGCGCTCGTGCCAGTGTCGATCCGCTCCGACGACGAGCGCGGCGCGCTCGGCAACCGCATCGCGGCCATGCGCGGGCCGCTGCCCGTGTACGTGGAGGATCCGGTCGAGCGCCTGCGCGTGGTGCAGCAGGGGATGGGCGAGCTGAAGGAGTCCAAGCAGGCGCTCGGCGCCGAGGTGATCGCCGGGCTCACGGACTTCGCGCCGCCCACGCTGCTCGCCCAGGCCTCGCGGCTCAACTTCTCGACGAGACTCTTCAACCTGATCGTGACGAACGTGCCGGGACCGCAGTTCCCGCTCTACCTGCTCGGCCGCGAGATGCTGGAGATCGTGCCGATCGCGTTCCTGCCCGAGAACCACGCGCTGGCGGTTGCAATCATGAGCTACAACGGCAAGGTCGACTTCGGGCTACTCGCCGACTACGACGCCATGCCCGACCTGGATTCCTTTGCCGACCACCTCCAGGAGTCGCGCGACGAGCTCCTGGCGGCGGCGCGCAAGGCCGGCAAGGCCAGCGCCCGCTCGAACGGGAGCAAGAAGGACGTAACTCCCGGCACGGCGAGAAAGAAGACACCAGCCTCCTGATGCGCCGCGGTCTCGCCGTTCCTCTGGCCCTCGCGGTCGGCTGCCTCATCGTGCCGGCAGCGCAGGCCGCGCCACCGAGCCCCTTTGGCCATGTCTGCGCGCCCCAGTCGGGCGTGCTGTTCTGCCCGACCTCAATTGACGCCCAGCGAGTCCCGACCTTCGACGGTGTGCCGCTCGACGTGGACGTGACGCTTCCCGCGAGCGGCGACGGGCCGTTCCCGACGATCGTGATGATGCACGGCTACGGCGGCAGTAAGACGTCGTTTGAGGGCACCGGAGGTGAGGCCACCTACAACAACGTGTTTTACGCCCAGCAGGGCTACGCCGTCGTCAACTACTCAGCACGCGGATTCGGCCGCTCGTGCGGCACGCCGGACTCGCGCACGAGCCCGGGCTGCGACGCCGGTTGGATCCATCTCACAGACCATCGCTATGAGTCGCGCGACACGCAGCACCTGCTCGGCCTCCTGGTCGACCAGGGTGTGGCGAGGGCCAACGCGCTCGGCGTGACGGGCGTCTCGTACGGCGGCATCCAGAGCCTCAACCTCGCCCGGCTGCGCAACCGCATCCGGCTGCCCGACGGCTCCTTCCGGCACTGGACGAGCCCGAACGGGAAGCCGCTCAAGATCGCCGCGGCCTACGCGCGCTGGCCCGGCTCGGACCTCACCAATGCGCTGCAGCCGAACGGCCGCTTCCTCGACTTCCGCACCCCGAAGCCGAACGAGAGCATCACGCCAGGGGGCGTGATGAAGAAGAGCTACAACGACGGGCTCTACTTCAGCGGCAACGCGACCGGCTTCTACGCCCCCACGGGTGGCGCTTTCAGCTCCGACATCACGGCGTGGAAGGCGCTCACCGACCGGGGCGAGCCCGCCCGCGCTGACGCCCTCGCCGTGGGCAGGGAGCTCACCGGGTTCCACAGCTGGGCGGGCCTCACGGGCTCGAGCGCGGCACTGCTCGTGCAGAACGGCTGGACCGACGATCTCTTCCCAGCCACCGAGGCGCTGCGCGTGTACCGGACCTTCCACGGGGCGCCCGGCGCGCGTATTTCGCTTCAGCTCGCGGACCTCGGGCATCCGCGCGGCTCGAACGACCCGGGCCAGAACAGCGCCATGCAGCGGCAGGCCTCCACGTTCTTCGCCGCGTACCTGAAGCGTCAGGGCGAGGCGCCCGCCCACGGCAGCGTGCTCGCCTACACCCAAACCTGCCCCGGCATCGCGCCCGGCGGGGGCCGCTTCAGGGCCGAGAACTGGGAGCGCCTGCACCCGAAGACCGCGACCATGCGGCACCGCGGGCCGCTGCGGATGAACTCGCGCGGCGGCAACCCAGCCACCGCCCAGGCGATCGACCCGATCGCTGGCGGCGGCAAGGCGTGCCGGACCGTCCCCGCCGAGCGCGCAAAGGGCACCGCCGTGATCCAGCGGCGCTTCGCGAAGCCGTTCACGATGCTCGGGTTGCCGACCGTCCGGGGGCAGATCGTGACAAAGGGCCGTGGCGGGTTCATCGCCGCGCGGCTCTGGGACGTGCATCGCGGCGAGCAGGTGCTCGTCTCGCGCGGCGTCTACAGGCTCAGGGACAACCAGCGCGGAAATCTGCTCTTCCAGCTGTTCGGAAACGGCTGGCGCTTCGCGCGCGGGCACACCGCGAAGCTCGAACTGCTCGGCAACGACCCGAACTTCCTGCGTACCAGCAACTTCAAGTTCAGGGTCACGTTCTCGCGTACGCGGGTAGACCTACCGGGCCGGTGACCCAACAGCGCGCGAACGTCGGAGAGGTGGAGCTGGTCTACGAGACGATCGGCGACCCGGCCGACCCGACGATTCTGCTGGTGATGGGGCTCGGGATGCAGCTGATCCACTGGGATCTCGAGCTCTGCGAGGGCCTGGCGAAGCGCGGCTTCCAGGTGATCCGCTTCGACAACCGCGACGCGGGGCTCTCCACCAAGATCGACGCCCCGGTGCCGAACGTGATGAAAGCGATGGCCGGCCTTCCGATCAAGTCGCCCTACCTGCTCAAGGACATGGCGAACGACAGCTTCGGCCTCCTCGACCATCTCGGGATCGAACGCGCGCACGTGACCGGGGTCTCGATGGGCGGGATGATCGCCCAGACCATGGCGATCACCCGGCCGGAGCGGGTACTGTCGCTCGGCTCGATGCTGTCGACAACCGGCGACCGCCGCGTGGGCACTCCGAAGCTGCGCGTCTGGAGCGTGCTGATGCGGCGGGCGCCGCAGGGCCGCGACGCCTACATCGAGTACTTCGTGCGCGTGTTCCGGCTGATCGGCTCGCCGCGCTATCCCGTGGACGAGCAGCGCATACGCGAGCAGGCCGCGGAGACGTACGACCGCTGCCACTACCCCGCCGGCACGGCTCGCCAGCTCGCGGCGATCCTAGCGTCCGGCTCGCGCACGGCGGCTCTGCGGAAGCTCGACGTCCCGACCGTGGTGGTACACGGCACGGACGATCCGCTCGTGCCGTTCCGCGCGGGCGTCGCCACCGCGAAGGCGATCCCAGGGGCCGAGTTCGTGGCGATCCCGGGGATGGGGCACGACCTGCCCCGCGAGCTGTGGCCGCGCTTCACGGACGCGCTGGTGGCGAACTCGGAGCGGGCGGCGACGCGCGTCTAAACGCGGTGCTCGGGCGCGAGCTCGCGCGCGAGCGCCAGCGTGGCGTCGTCCAGCTCAGCCTCCACCAGCTCGTAGTCGCGGGCGTACTCGGCGAGCAGCGCCTCTCGCACCTCGCCCCAGCTCGTCCCGGGGCGCTCGGTCTCCACGGAGCCGGTGACCTCCGGCTCCCACGCGAGCCCGAGCGCGTCGTACACCGGCCGCAGCACGTCGTTTATACGCCCCTCGCCCCGCACGACGAGGACCACGCCGGTGTGCGACCCGCCGGCCACCACTCGCTGGCCGATCCCCGCGAGCTTCACGGCGCCGCGGGCGTTCACGCTGTAGCGGCCGGGGCAGTACTCGCCCGGCACCTCCCCCACTCGAGCGTCGACGCCGAGCGTGCGGAGGGCGCCCACCAGCCGCCCTGCGGTGCGCTCGAAGCGCTCGTGGATCCCCGCGCGCGGCTCCTCCTCGGGCACGGCGTGGCCGATCTCCATCGTGCCGTCGTGGAAGACCGCGGCACGCCCGCCGGCGAGCCGCAACGTGACGTCGAAGCGCTGCGCGCGGGCGGCGCTTACCGCCTCTGCATAGCCGTCGGTCACCGCGTCGCGCTTCGCGAAGGCGACGGTGGTGCCGGGCCGCGCGATTCGGAGGGTCTCCGGGAGCTCGCCGTCCGCCACTCGCAGCATCAGTGCGCGCGAAACCGCGGCGTCGAGCGCCGGGTCGTCTTCGAAGGAGTCGTGGAGAACCTGGAGCGTCGTCAGTAGCCCAGGGCGAACTTGGCCTCTTCGCTCATCATGTCCGGGGTCCAGGCGGGCGTGAAGGTCATCTTCGAGTGCACGGCCGTGACTCCGTCGAGCTCGCTGACGAACTCCTCGATCTGCTCCGACACCTGCGGCCCGATCGGGCAGCCGGGAGACGTGAGGGTGAAGCTCACGAACACGTCGCTGTCCTCGATCTCGACGCTGTAGATCAAGCCGAGCTCCACGAAGTCGAGCCCGAGCTCCGGGTCGATCACGTTCGTGAGCGCTTCCTGGACGTCGTCCACGGTCAAAGTTGCCATGGCATGAGGATAGTAGGGTCAGGCCGTGCCTCTCTGGGCCCTGGCACTCCTCTTCCTGATCGTCCCGCTCGCGGAGCTGTACCTGATCCTGAAGGTGGGCGACGCCATCGGAATCGGGTGGACGATCCTGCTCCTGGTGGCGGACTCGCTGCTCGGCGCGTGGCTGCTTCGGTCGCAGGGCCGGGCGGTCTGGCGCCGCTTCAACGAGATCCTGGCGCAGGGCCGGGTGCCCCACCGAGAGGTCATCGACGGGGTGCTCGTGATCTTCGGCGGCGCCTTCCTGATCACGCCCGGATTTCTGACGGACATCGTTGGCCTGGTGCTCCTGCTTCCCCCGACGCGGGCGATCGTGCGCCGCATGCTCGTGCGCCGCATGGGCTGGGGGGCCGTGGCGGTGGCTGGGCGCCCGCGTCGCGACTACGACGTCGAGGGCAGCGCCCGCGAGTACGACGACGAGCCGCGGCGGGGACTCGAGCGGTGAGCGCCCCGGCGCTCGCGCTGTCCTTCTTCGACGCGGCCCATGACATTCACGGGACGGCGCGGTCGGGCGCGACGATTCTGTTCGAAGGCCGAAAGCCGGAGGCGCTGCCCGAGGGGCCGGCCATCGAGGAGAGCGGCGAGGGCTGGCGCGCGGAGCTGCCCGGCAAGCTGGCCCTCGAGCTCGAGGCGGTGGCGCCGGAGGCGGACCTCGGCGATGTGCGGGTGCGGGTCGTGCGGGTGCACGGCGAGGCGGCCGGCCGCCGCGTGGATGGCATGGGCACGTTGTCGGAGACACGCGTGCCGCCCCGCTGGGAGGAGCTCGATGCGGTGCGCAGCATCTCCGCGCTCGTGGATGAGCGGCACGCCCTGCTCGCGCTCGCGCGCCGTCCTCGCGATGCCGTGGGCCACGGAGACGAGGAGATCACGGCAAGGCTGATCGAGGACGACGCCGTGCTGGCGGTGGAGAACGCCCGCATCTCGACCGTCTACGACGGCAGCGGCCGCCAGCGCAGCGCGGGCCTCGAGCTGTGGGTGCCCGGCGAGGAGTACCCGCGCCGCGGCTCGGGGCAGGTGATCGCCGGCTCCTCGCTCGACCTGGAGGGGCTCCAGGTGCACGCCGCCGTGTTCCGCTGGCGCCTCGACGGTCGCGAGGGCATCGGTGCCTACGAGCTGATGCTGCGCAGCGAACCACCGGCCGCCGCGTGAGAAGCGTCCTGATCAGCGACTTCGGCGGCGTGCTCACCACGCCGCTGCAGGAGGGCTTCCTGGCCTACCAGGAGGAGTCCGGCGTGTCGCTCGAGGAGCTCGGGAAGGCGATGGGCCTCGCCGCGGAGGAGCACGGCGACCACCCGCTGTACGTCCTCGAGCGCGGGGAGATCACCGAAACGGAGTTCCGCGACCGGATCGAGCGGCACCTCGAGGACGGGTTCGACCTCGCGCGGCTGCGGGCGCTCTACTTCGAGCGCCTTGCGCCGAACCAGGAGATGATCGACTTCATTCGCGACCTGCGCAGGCGCGGCCTGCGCGCCGCATTGCTCACGAACAACGTGCGCGAGTGGGAGCCGCTCTGGCGAGCGAAGCTGCCGGAGCTGGACGAGCTCTTCGAACTGGTCGTGGACTCCGCGTTCGTGGGCCTTCGGAAGCCTGACCCGGAGATCTACACGCTCACGCTCGAGCGGCTCGGCGGCGTGCGCGCGGATGAATGCGTGTTCGTCGACGACCTCGAGCCGAACTGCGAGGCGGCGCGGGCGCTCGGCATGGCCGCGGTGCGCTTCGTGTCTGCCGAGCAGGCGATCCCGGAGATCGAGTCAGCGCTGCGGAGCTAGTAGCGCCCTGAGCGTGGCCCGCATCGCCGCACGGGAGCGGTCCTCGCTGAGGCGCTGGTGCGCGCGCAGCCCCTCCCAGGCCGTCCAGGCGGACGCCGCCACGAGCGCGGCCAGAAGCACGCCGCGTTCGCTCTGCTCGACCTTCTCGAGCTCGGGGCGGAACACCCGCTCGACCTCGCGTGCCTTCTGCCGGCGCGTGCTCTGGAGCCAACCGGACACGACCTCCGACTCCGGCTCGAGTAGCAGCGCGGCGCGCCGCACGGGGGTGACCGTCTCGAGCAGACGCCCGCGTTGTGAAGCGAAGGCCTCGATCCGCTCTTCCAGCGGCAGCGACACGTCGATCGGGTCGAGCGTGGGCACGATGCGCTCGTACTGCTGAACCGCAACGGCCTGGTAGAGCGCCTCGCGGTCGGCGAAGTGCTGGAACAGCGAGCGCTCGGAGACGCCGGCGCGGGCGGAGATCCGCTCGGCGGTCGGCTGGACCTGCCCCTCGTAGAGGAGCGCGAGCAGGGCATCCACGAGCGCCTGCCGGGTGCGCTCGGCGCGGACGGTACGGCCGTCGCGCTGCCCCTTGGCCGGCGCGTTCATGTGTCTACCCTAGGCTTTTCTTCGCAACGAGCGCGGTCTTTTGAAGCCGGGGCTTGACGGCCTCTGGGAGTCGTGTTCTACTCCGCCGCAGAGACGCGGACCCAAGCGCAAAGAGCGAAGCCACGAGGATGTGAGGCTCGCCGCGCCGCTCCGGAGACTTCGGTCACCGGTAGCGCGCTCCTCAAGCGCTAAGTTCGCGTCTCGTTTTTTTTGCCTTGCGCCAGAAGCGCACCATGTTGCGGGCGTTCATCCGGTAGAGCTGGAGCTTCGACACCGGTGGCAGCTCGAGGCCGCCCACCATGCGCTGCGGCACCAGCACCCAGCCCCCGTCCTCCTCGACGAGGTCCCCGCGTACCTGGAAGTTCCGCTGCCATGAGAAGTCGGGGCCGTGGTCGTGAACCGTCACGCACGCGAGGCCAGGCTGGACCGGCACGCCGAGCACGTCGCCGCCGAGCCGGACCCGGCGCGCCGCCGGATCGACCGAGATCGGGACCCGCACCGAGAAGGGAAAGCCGTCCGGCGCCACGAGCGACAGCACGCCGTTCGGGTAGCGCCCGCCGAGCTCGTCCATGCGCGCGTCCCAGACCGGCGGCGCGCCCGCGGTGGAGGCGTGCGGCGCGGGGGGCTCCTCGTCGTGGCCTGAGCGCACCTCCTCCATGCGCGCGTCGAAGAGCCGCGGCTCGAGCTTGGGATCGCCGCCGGGCCACACGTACACGCGCTCCGGACGCACGTGGATGTAGAGGCGGGTGTAGTAGAAGCTGAACAGCCGCTGGAGCGGCTTCGGCGGCATCACGTCCTTCGAGCCGGGAAGCTTCTCCAGCGCCTCGCGGGTGTAGCGCTGGCGGTTGGCCTCCAGATCGCGAGCGTCCACGTCGGCCGTGCCCTGCACCAGCACCTGCGGCGCGGCGTCCATCCCGCTTCCCGTCGGATCCGAGAACAGCAGCGAGACCTTCGGATTGGCGCGCGCGTCCTCGGCCTTCTTCGGGTAGCCGAGAGCGGTGGTCACGTCGATGCACGGATCGCCCTGGTCGTAGTAGGGCGTGAGCGGCCAGCAGATCGGGCGGCCGCGCGAGTCCACCGTCGTGAACTCGGTGGTGAGGAAGCTGTTGAAGACCTGCTGGACCTCGGGCGGCAGCGACGCGGTCACAGCCGCAGGTTACTTGGGCTTGGGGGCCGGCCTGGCCCGGGGGAGACGTGCGCGCCTGCTCCGGCTTGACGTTCGCGGGCTGCTCGGGGTTGGCGCCGGCGGGCTGCTCGCCGGACTCCGGAGCCGGCTTCTTGACCTGCCCAGGAGGAGTGGCCTTGGGCCGGTCGTTTCCTCCGCCGCCCGCGGGCGCATCGGCGCCATCCTTGTTCGCCTGCCCCGGCGGCGTACCGCCCCCGCCCTTGCGAGCCTGGCCTGGCGGGGTGCCACCCTCCGTCTTGCGCGCCTGGCCCGGCGGGGTGCCGCCCTCAGTCTTCCGCGCCTGGCCCGGCGGCATGCTGCCCTCGCCCTTCCCGGCCTGCCCGGGCGGCGTCCAGTTCTCGCCCTTCTTTGCGAGGCCCGGTGGAACGCCGCCGTTCTCCTTCTTGGCAAGCCCGGGTGGCACGTCCCCGTTCGGCCTGCCGCGACCATGCGATCCCCCCTCGCCACCGTCGCGAGGCTCGGCGCCGTCGTCGCCCCCGCCGGGGCCGGGGCCCGAGCCCGGGCCGCCCGCCTCGCCACGCTCCGGATCACCGGCGACCGGAGCGAGGACGGAAGGGGTGTCCTTCGAGCGCGAATCCGAGCGACGCTCGACGAGCTTGCCTCCATCGACGATGCCGAGCCGTTCCGCAACGCCGGCCTTGGCGACACCCGCTGTGCCCGTGGCCGCGATCGCCACGACAGCGGTGATCTGTGCGACTCCGCTTCCGGACAGCGCGGCCACGAGCCCTCCGAACACACCGCCGCCGCCGACGGCCGCGCCGCCACCCGCAACCGCAGCTCCTCCCGCAGCCAGCCCGCCGACCGCGGCTGCTCCACCGCCGGCCGTGCCGCCCCCCAGCGCGGCGCCGCGCAGCCCCGCCCCGGCAGTCACGGGGAGGATGAGGGCGAAGTCCCGGTGCTGGCCGCGCAGCGCCACCTCGAACTCGCGTGCAGCCGACACAGCCGCGGACGTGGCGGCGCAAGGTGCGCCGGCGCAGCGACGAGCCGGTGAGCGTCGAGAGCTGGAACCTGATCTCTCCGCACGGAGTGTTGCGTGCATCCCGCGTGGAGATCAACGAGTCGCGCGCCTGAAATACGAGCGAGCGGACCTTGGCGGTGTCCACATCGAGCACCTGGGCGATCTGGGCATGACTGAGCGCCTCGAGCTCCGACAGCACGATAGCCGCGCGCTGTGGCTCGGGCAGCTGGCCGAGATCGGCCACGAGCGCGCGCAACTCCTCGCGGCGCTCGACCTCCTCGGAAAGGCCCTCCATGCCCCAGGCCTCCACGGCACGCTCCTCCGGCGGTCCGTGACGCCCCGTCCACAGAGCGCCCGCGGCCGATCCCTCGCGCACGCGTCGTGAGCGCAGCAGCGACAGGCAACGGTTGCGGGCCACCGTGTAGAGCCAGGGCTTCAGGTCGAGCTCGTCCGCGGAGCCCGTGATCTCACGGTACGCGCTCAGGAAGGTGTGCTGGACCGCGTCCTCCGCGTCCTCGAGCCGCCCCGTCAGGTGGCGGCAGAACGACAGGATCGGCCCGTGGTGGCGTTCGTACAGCAGCTCGAACGCGCGCGCGTCGCCGTCACGCACGGCCTCGACGAGTCGCGCGTCGCGTATGTCCTCACGGCCGACGTGAACGAGTGGTGCCACTCACGCATTATCGGCATTGCAGCGGACACCCGGAGGCCTGGCGAAGCGCTATCGGTTCGGAAGGCGCTCCAGGCCCTAGCGCTCGGTGCGCTTCGGAAAGCGCGAACTGCCCGCTTCGGAGCTTCTTCCCGCGCGCCTGCGGAGTAGGCCACGCGATAGAGCGCGGCATCCCTCACGTACTGGGCAACGCTGATGCCCTGCTTGCTCGCCTCCTGCTCCAGCTGGTCCCAGAGGTCGTTGGGAAATCTGATCGTGGTCGCCCGCATTGCACCACTAGAACGCATCCAGGCCGACGATGTTGGGTAGTGTGCCGAATCAGTCCAACACTGCAAGATCCGCGTCAAGTTTGGCGCTATCGCAACCGATATCGGTAGCGATGTCTAATCGTCGGTCCCTGTCTTCAGAGCAGGGCTCGCTCATGGTCGAGGTGCTCATGGGCGCGCTCCTGCTGGCGCTCGCGACGTTCGCGGTTTTCAACGGCCTCGAGGGTGCACAGGCCACTGGCCGCATGAACAAGGAGCGTTCAGTGTCCTCCACGCTGGCCCAGCAGGACATCGAACGGCTGCGCGCCTACCCGATCACCTCGCTCTCGAACTACCGCCAGACGCGGACGGTGAACGTGGCCGGCGTGGCCTACACGGTCGAGTCGCGCTCCGACTGGGTGGTCGATGCGACCGGCGTGGTGAGCTGCACGACCAACGCCGCGCAGCCTCAGTACATGAAACTCACCTCGACCGTGAACTCGCCGGCGAGCGCGAGCCGCCCCGTTCGCGAGGTGAGCCTGCTGACGCCGGCGCCGGGCGCCTTCAGCGGCAGCTCGGGCACGCTGGCCGTGAAGGTCACGAAGCGCGACGCCTCGCCGCACGTCGGCGTGACGGTGCAGCTGAGCGGACCCGGATCCTTCTCGAGCACGACCAATGAGTTCGGCTGCGCGATCTTCGGAATGATTCCGTCCGGCAACTACGACGTGAACGTTCCCGGCTACGTGTCCTGGGGCGGCGAGGGCTTCGCCGACGGCCAGGCGGCGGTCGTGGCGGCGGAGACCAGTCTCAAGCAGGTCGAGGTGGAGGCACCTGCGTCGCTCAAGGCTCGGTTCAGGCCGCCGTCGGGCGTGCCCGCCGACTGGACCACCACCGCGCTCTCCAGCGCGATCACCGTCGCGAACGCCAAGCTCCCCGGCGGCTTCAAGGAGTTCCCGTCTGGGTCCGGGTCGGTGGCCGCGATCGACGCCACGGGCCTCTTCCCGTTCCTCGACGGGTATGGCGTCTACGCGGGCACCTGCCGTGCGAACAATCCGGCCTTCTGGCAGTCGACCTACTTCCAGCCGGGCGGTCCGGGGCACGCTGCGCTCGACCCCGGCGACTTCCTCAAGCCGGTGGACGTCGACATGGGCGCGCTGCGGGTGGTCGTCCGGACGGCGACCAACACGGTCTTCGGCGCATCATGGCCGGCGCGCGTGACCGTGCGGCTGGGTGACACCGGGGACACGCGCACGGGCTGCACTGCGAACACGCTCGTCTACAACATCCCGAACGTAACCGACCGCGTCGACTTCATCCTGCCGCTGGGCACCTACCGAATCTGCGTGAGCGGTTCGAACAGCTCCGGCGGAACCGTGCGCAACAAGCAGACGGCCACGTCGGCGTCGAGCGGCATTCCGGCGCACCCGCGCCTGGCCCCTACGACGGCCTTCTATCAGCCCGTGACCATCACCCTGCCGTCGTCCGGCTCAACCGGCGCATGTTCCACGAGCGCGACATGACCCGCATATCGCGCCGGCTCCGCTCGGACGAGTCCGGCTTCACGCTGATCGAACTGCTCACGTCGATGGCGATCGGGATGATCCTGCTGTTCGCGGCGTTCATGCTGCTCGACCGCTCGACGGCGCTGACGAAGCAGATCACCGACCGCCAGGACGCGGTCCAGCGCGGCCGTCAGGCGATGGAGCTGATGGTGCGCGACCTTCGCTCGCAGGTCTGCCTCGGCGACGAGACCGAGCCGATCACGGTCGCACAGAACGACCGCGTGACCTTCTATGCCGACCTCAGCGACGGCACCACGGATGTCCAGCAGCGCAGGATCCGCTACGACGCCGCCACGAAGAGCATCTACGAGGACATCTTCATCGGCACCGGCACGTATCCGGACCTCGTGTACCCGGTGGGACCCACGCGCTCGCGACTGATGCTCGCGAATGTCGAGCCCGTCATGGATGCGGGCGTTCCGCGGCCGATCCTGCGCTACTACGCCTTCCGCGAGGGGGGCGTGGCGGGCGATCTCGAGCAGCTCACGGCCCCGCTCATCCCGGATGACGCAATCCGCACGGTGATGGTGAAGATCGCCTTCGTCGTGCTCCCCGACGGCGTCCGGCCGCGCAACCAGGACGCGACGATGCTCGAGAGCGATGTGTACGTCCGTCTCGCCGATCCGTCGACTCCCTCGGAGGGACCGCGATGCATCTGACTCTTCTCAAGCTCCGCTGCCAGCAGGGCTTCACGACCATCACGCTCATGGGCGTGCTCGCGGTGGGCGGGCTGCTGATCGCCGCCGGATTCGCGGCCGTGGACCCGGACATCTCCCTGTCGCGCGAGGACCAGGACTACAAGCAGGCCTACGGGGCCGCCGAGTCCGGGCTTCAGTGGTATCTCAACTCGCTCGGCACGGACAACAACTACTACACGCTGTGCAGCTCGGGCCTGCCCCAGCCGGCCCCCGGCGAAGCCGCGCCGGTGAACCCCAAATGGGACAACAGCGGCTTCGACCCGCGGATCTGGCGCAACCTTCCAGGCGAGAGCGCCAGGTACACCGTCGAGCTGCTGCCGGCCCCCGGCTTCACCCAGTGCGTGCCCGGCAACCAGTACTCGATGGTCGATCCCAACGGAAACATGCGCCTGCGTGTGACGGGGCGCTCGCGCGGCGAGACGCGCAGCGTCCTGGCCACGCTGCGACGCCGCAACTTCATCGACTACGTCTACTTCACCGACTACGAGACGCTCGACCCGGCCGCGTACTCGAACCCGGTGACCGCCGAGTCCAACTGCGCCCGCTACCGCGCCGGGCGCGCCGGCCGCGGCTGCACCGAGATCCGCTTCACCGACACGGACGACCAGCTCGGCCCGGTGCACACGAACGACAACTTCCTCGTCTGCGGCACGCCGCAGTTCGGGCGGACGAAGCGCGACCGCGTGGAGGCGAGCAACGGCACGAGCCCCTGGGCGTTCGACTGCGCATCGACCCCCGACGTCAGGGGCACCCTGCAACACCCCGCCGCGGCGCTCGGGATGCCGCCCTCGAACCGCGAGATCGCGAACGTCGCGCTTCCCACCTACAAGTTCCGCGGCAAGACGATCATCGAGCTCCAGGGCACGAACATGCTCGTCACGAACCGGGTGCTGTGGCCGGACGGGCTTCCGCGCTCGATGGCGCTGCCACCCAACGGAGTGATCTGGGCCGAGGCCACCACCGGAACCTGCACGTCGACCTTCGACCGCACCCAGGACTACTCGGACCCGCGGCTGCCCTGCGGCGACATCTGGCTGAAGGGCAACTACGCCCGCGATCTCACGGTCGCGGCAGACGGCGACATCGTGATCAACGGCCATCTCGAGCGCTCGAGTGGCGGCGACGGGCTCCTGCTGGGGCTGATCGCGAACAACTTCGTGCGCGTCTACCACCCGACCTACACGGACGACGACTGCGACACGAACGACGCCGGCTCGATCACGGACCTGAAGATCCAGGCGGCGATACTCGCGCTGAAGCACTCGTTCATCGTGGACAACTGGAACTGCGGGCCCTCGCTGGGAGCGCTGCACGTGGAAGGCGCCATCGCGCAGAAGTTCCGCGGGCCCGTCGGCACCGGCAGCGGCCTCTCGATCAACACGGGGTACCGCAAGGACTACGTCTACAACGACCGCCTGCGCTACCGCGAGCCGCCGTTCTTCATGGATCCGGTCCAGGCGTCCTGGCGCATCGCGCGCCAGAACGAGCAGGTCCCGGCTACCGCTGAGAAGCGCGCGATCTCCGCGGCCAGCAGCTCCGGCCCGCTGGTGGTGGCGCCGTGTCCGTGTCCCTCGAGGACACGGAGCTCGGCGTTCGGGATCGCCTCGCTGTACGCATCCGTGGAGCGCCGGGCCCAGTCAGGGCTATCGCTGCCGAGCAGCACGAGTGTCGGCGTGGCGAGGCGCCCGAGCGCGGCCCGGTCGAGGCTGAAAGCCAGCTCGGCACGCAGCTCGCGCGGCAGTGTCGGCGAAATCTGTTTGCGCCGCTCCCACACCGGCGAGCCGGCGAGCTCGTCGATCTCGTCCTCGCTGTGCCCCGCCACCCTGCGGAAGAACTCGCGGAGCAACGTGTCGCCGTCGCCTCGTCGGATCAGCCGTTCCCAGCGGTCGATCAGCTCGCCGTCGGTCAGCACAGCGCCCATCGGGGGTTCGTAGAGCACCAGCCGCGGCAGGCCGTCGAGGAGCTGCGCGGCTCCCGCCGCGACCAGGCCACCGTACGAGTGCCCGACAAGCATTGCGCTGTCCCCGGCGTCACGCACGACAGCCGCCACGTCGTGGAACTCACGCTCGACCTCGTAACTCTGGCCGTCCGACGAGTCGCCGCGCCCGCGCCGGTCGATCGCGATCACAGTGAAGGCACTCTCGAGCTCCGGACGGACGAGGTCGAAGCTCCAGCGTGCCGACCCGGCGCCGTGTACGAGCACCACCGGCGGCCCCTCGCCGCTCACCTCGCACGCGATGCTGACGCCATCCGGGCTGGTCACCTGCCGGAGCACGCGCGCGAGCCTAGCCGCTGCAACCAGGGCGCCCCCAGAGGCCTCGGCCGGCCTCGCGCGCATGGCGCGCGGTCCGCACGAAGAGGTCCTCGTACTCGACGTTCGGAGGGATCGTGAGCGGTTGCGCGTATCCGCGCGCCACGAGCAGGCGGTTCAGAAAGCGGCCGTCACGCAGCCACACGTACGCGAGTGCACGGCCATACCGGTCGCGCTCCTCGACCCCGAGCCGGTAGCGCACCTCCGTCCCGAGTGGGACCGTCCGCTCCACGAACGCGGAGGCCTCGCGCCCGAAGCACTCGACCTCGAAATAGACCTCGGGCGTGTCCATCCCGATCAGGCGAACCTTCCCGATGCCGGACAGCCACAGCGTGTCTCCGTCGGTGTGCTTGGTGACGCGCGCGGAGGTCAACTGCCCCGCGTCAGCGGGACGAGCGGAGTCCCCGGCCGTGCTCGCACAACCAGCGAGCATCGACAGAAGGACCATGGAGGGAAGCGCAATTACGGTTCGCAGAGCGAGCATGGCAAGGACGCAGGGAGCGACGCGTGCCCTGGCACGCAAGCGACCGAGGACGCAGCCAGGCGACGCTCTGCGGGCCGCTAATTGTCGCTTCCCAGGCGGTCCCAGCAGTAGAGCTCAACTGCCTCCGCTGCGAGCTCCATCAGGCGCTCGTGGGAGAGCCAGGGAAGCACGGTCGTGAGCGCCTGGTCCTCGCTCACGCCCGCCTCGAAAGCGTCCTCGCCCTTGAAGCCCGCGGCAATCCGGAGCGCCTCGCGCCGGTGGTCGCCGAGGCGTGAGAACGCCCCGAGCAGGAACTCCTTGTTCGCGATCGGCTGGCCGACCTCGAGGGAGGCGTGCCATGCGGCGAGCATCGACAGGTCGTCGTCGTCGAGCTCCTCCACTGCCTTGGCGTAGTGGACCTGAAGCTCGTCCTCGGGGATCTCGTCGACCCAAGCACGCACAACCTCGCCGAGCAGCTGGCGGCGGGCCTCACGCCCGACGCTCTCCGCTACGACCCGGATCGCTTCCTGGGGCTCGATGAAACACAGTGGCATGGTCGCCACATTAGGACGGGGTCTGGACGGAAAGCCGCAGAGTTTGGTCCGGTTCGTGCACGCAGAGCGCAGCCCGGCCGGGGCAGTCCGCACATAGCGCGAAATGCGGCTCGGCGGAGGGCTCGAAACGGCCCTCGACCACGCCCTGCGCGCGGCCGAGCAGCTCGCGCTCGAGCGCTTCCAGGTCCGCCGCCTCGTAATGCGCGACGGCCGGCTCGTCGGGGCGCTCCAGGTAGCAGTGCACGACCTCCACCGACTCCGCCCCGGCCCGCAGAGCCGCGAGGGCGTAGACGATGCGCTGAGTCGAGTAGTGCTCACTGGTGAGTTCCTCGGGCTCGCGCTCGCCAAGGGCATCGCTCTTCCAGTCGACGACGAGGGTGCGGGCGCCTTCGTCGGCGAGGACGTCCACCACTCCGTTCATCAGCAGGCTGCGACCGCCGACGTCGAGTGTGAAGGCGAATGGCAGCTCGGCCCGCACGCGTTCCGCTTCCGCGACGCGCCCGAGCAGCCCCGAGCTGGCCACCCGCTCGAGCATCCCGCGGACATCCTCCACGTCCGCGGCGAGCGCCTCCACCCCATGCAGCTCGATCGCAGCCGCGATCTTCTCGTCGGACGGCACGACCGGCTGGCCGAAGTCCAGATCCTCCAGCAGGCCGTGCACGACCGTCCCGCGCAGGAGCGCGCTCAGTCCGGGCCGAGCCGGCTCCCCGCCGGGTGGGGCGTCCACGCGCGAGAGCTTCAGCGTCCGCTCGAGGAAGAACCGGTAGCCACAGCGCCGGTAGGCCTCTAGACCCGAGTAGCTCAGCCGGCTCACGGCCAACGCCCTCGGCGCGGGCGGCAGTCCGAGCTCGAGAAGCGGCTGCTCGTACGCCGGCTCCTCCTCGTGCTGCGGCGCCGCTGGCGCCCTGTCCTCGGCAGGGAGCACCTCGTCAACCGTCGCGGGCGTGCAGAGGGTCCAGCGCACCGCGACCTCGCGCCCCTCGCGGGTGTCGGTCTCGATGCCCGTGGCCCCCTCGCTCGGGAGCCCTGCACAGAAGCCGCGCCAGATCCAGCGCATCGGCTCCGTGAGCTCCGCGGGGTCGGGGCGCTTGGCGAGGTCGGTGGCGCCGCTGAGCACCAGGTGCTTCTCGGCGCGCGTGGCCGCAACGTAGAAGATGCGGCGCTCCTCCTCCTCGGCGGCGCGCTTCCCCTCCGCCTTGATCTGGGCGAGCTTCGTGCTGTCCACGGCGCCACCGCCCAGGTTGGCGAGCCGCAGGCCGATGCTGCCGTCGTCCGAGATGCGCAGCTGCCCGTCGTCCTCGCGGCCGTCCTTGCCCAGGTCCGCGAGGCAGACCACGGGGAACTCGAGGCCCTTGGCCCGATGCACGGTCATCATCCGCACGGCGTCGAGTGACTCGGCCTCGAGCGGCGCCTCCCCCTCGCGCGCCTGGATCACGTCGCGCTCCGCCACCGCGTCGATGAACCCACGCAGGTCCCGGCCCTCGTCCGCCTCGTAGTGGCGCGCCATCCGCATCAGCTTGCGCACGTTCGCCATCCGGCGCGTGCCGCCGGGAAGCGCCAGCAGGTGACGGTCGTAGCCCGTGCGCGTAACCGCGCGGTCGATCAGCGTCTCGAGTGACACCTGGCCGACGATGCGGCGCTCGGCCTCGAACCGCTCGACGAACGCGCGCAGCCGCTGCCGGTCGCGCTCGGGCAGCGCGCCGGCGAGCTCGTCGGTGGGCTCGCGCACCATCCTCCACGGAGCCCAGCGCGAACGGCGCGCGTGCAGCGCTATCAGCGCAGCGGCGTCGAGCGACAGGCCTCCGAGCGGCGAGGCGAGCACCGAGTAGAGCGCCAGCCCGTCGAGCGGATTCGCCAGCGCGGCCAGCCAGTGGCGCAGGTCGGCCACCTGCTGCTGGCCCCAGTAGCCGCGTCCGCCCACCACGTGAACCGGGATCCCGCGCTCGTCAAGCGCGCGCTCGAACAGGCCCATCGCCGTAGTCGCGCGAAACAGCATCACCACATCGCCGTACGACCACGGACCCTCGCGCGTGAGCTCGTCGACCCGCTTCGCCAGCAGGCGCGCCTCGGCCGCGCGCCACGGCGGCGCGCCGTGGAGCGCCTCCCCGAACGGATCGCCCTGCTCCGTCATCTCCTTCCAGGCGTCCCGCGCCCTGTCCACCACGAGGAGATCCACGCACGGCTGCACGGGCGCCGCCGGCTCGCGCGACCCGGGCGCCTCGCGGAGCGGCTCGAAGCTCTCGCCCCATGCGCGCTCGAACGCGAGGTCGATCGCGTCGAGCACCTCCCCGCGTGATCGGAAGTTCACGGTGATGCTCTCGGCGCGCCCGGCCGCCTGGGCCTCCTGCCAATGCTCGCGGAACACGCTCACGTCGGCGTTCCGGAAGCGGTAGATCGACTGGTTCTCGTCGCCGACTCGGAACAGGTTGTCGCGCGAGAGAAGGCTCAGGAGCTGGTTCTGGAGCCGGTTCGTGTCCTGGAACTCGTCCACCAACACGTGCTCGAAGCGCGACGAGTACGCCTCTCGCAGGCCCTCGTCGCGGCGGAGCAGGTCGCGCGCCACAAGCTCGAGGTCCTCGAAGTCGAGCGCCGAGCGCTCGCGCTTCGCGCGGGCGTAGCGCTCGCCGTAGAGCTCCAGCAGCACGCGCAGCATCGTGTGGTCGCGATGCTCCTGCTCGGCCACCTCGAGCGTCCGGAAGGCCGCCAGCGCCTCGCGGTACTCCTCACACGTGTCGCTCTCGAGCGCCCTGGCCTTCCCCTTCATTTCGCTTCGCGCCTCGATGCTCTCGATCGCGCGCTCGACCGTCACGCCGCCCGGCGCCACGGCCAACTCGGCAAGCGCCGCCAGGGCGGCTGCCTCGAGCCGGTCCGCCTCCCCGGACGGTTGCGGCGGCAGCGTCTCCTCCAGCCGTGGGTGGCGCTCGCCGCGGCTGCGCAGGTGCGAGTAGGCGGTGCGCACCATGTCCCGCAGCCGGTCGGGCGTGTAGGCGGCCACCATCTCGATGCGGTCGCTGTCGCCCTCACCCATGAACTCCTCGAGCGCGCCGTCGAACGCGTCGGCAGCGATGCGCTCGGCGTCAAGCTCGTCCAGCACCCGGAAGGCGGGATCGATGCCGGCGCTCAGGGCGTGCGCGCGGAGAATGCGAGCGCAAAGCCCGTGGATCGTCGAGACCCATGCGCTCTCGGCGGCGCGGGCGTCCTCGCGGCGGTCGAGCTCGAGGAAGCGCCGCCGCACGCGGTTTTTCATCTCGGCGGCCGCCTTCTCGGTGAACGTGATCGCCAGGACCTGTTCGACCTCCGCTCCGTCCTCGGTGACCGCCTCCACGAAGCGCTCGACCAGCACCGTTGTCTTCCCCGTCCCGGCGCCCGCCCGCACGAGCAGGGAGCCGTCGCGACGCTCGACCGCCCTGCGCTGCTCGGGCGTCAGCTTCCTCACCGCTCGCTCCTGCAGACCGAGGGGTACTTGCAGCCGCCGTTCCAGTCGCAGCGATCCGGCCGTGAGCAGAGCTCGCCGCTGCGCATGAGCGCGTCCGTCTCGCGGATCCGCCCGAGCGCCCAGTCGAGCTTCTCCTGGAACTCCTCGGTCTCGAGGCGGTCACCCTGGACCCAGCGCTCTCCGAGCTCGTCGACTTCCTTGGCGACCATCCCGCGCGGGCGCGGATCGTCGCTCCCGAGCGCCACGTACACGCCGCCGGCGGCACGCAATCCGAGCAGCTTCTCGACGACCAGCATGTAGAGCGCGGCCTGGAAGCGGTTCTCAGGTTCCCAGCTCGCCACCTTGTAGCGGTCGACCCTCTTGCCGGTCTTGTAGTCGATCACCAGCGCCATGCCGTCGTGCTCGTCCACACGGTCGATGCGTCCGCGCACCCGCAGGCCGCCCTCGAGCACCACCGGATCGCTTCCCTCCATCCCGAACGAACGCTCGAGCTCGACCGGCTCGAAGCGCGAGTCGGAATCGGCCTCCGAGCGCAGGAAGCGCAGCAGGTCGAACTCGAGCCGGCGCGTGGCCGCCCGCACGCGGGTCTGCTTCGGCGACAGCTGGAACTGCGTGCTGCGATCGCGCAGCTCCTCGAGCAATATGCGCTCGGCGGCCGCGAGATTTCCGTGCGTGACCCGCCGCTCGCCCGTCTCCTCGTGCACGCGCCGATAGGTGTGGCTGAGCACCTCGTGGGCGTATGAGCCGCGCACCATCGCCTCGGGATCCGGCACGAGCTCGTCCGGCTTGAGGAGATCCTCCACGAGCCACTTGATGGGGCAGTCGGCGAAGTTCTCGAGCGCGCGGGCCGCGACGGCGTCGCGGGCGGACAGCTCCGCCAGCAACGGCTCGGCGCTGAGCGGGGGCGGTTGCGGCACCGGCCGGCGCGGACCTGTGGCCGCGTGGGCCCGGTCCCACTCCGCCGAGGTTGGGGCGTCCTCGGGTCGCCAGGTGACCTCCGACAGCGAGCGCGTGCGCAGCTCGGCACCGTCCTCGAGCAGCTCACGCACGTCGTCCACGAAGTAGGACTCGGTCTGGGGGTTACCCTCCTCGTCGCTGGACCGCGAGCTCAGCACGAGCAGCCGCTCGGCGCGCGACGCGCAGATGTAGAACAGGTAGCGCTCGCGATCGAGACGGTCCTCGCGGACCGGCAGCAAAAGGCCGCTTGCGCTGGCAATCGAGCGGCGGTCCTCGTCCGAGAGGAACGGCTCCGGCGAGGCGCCTCGCGGGAACTCGCCCTCCTGCAGCCCGCAGGCGAACACCACCTCGAAGCGGCGCGCCCTGATCGCCTCCGGGGTGGCCACGTGCACGCGGTCGGGTTGCGGCGTCTCGCCCACGTGCACCTCGAGCTGCTCCAGAACGCGCAGCACGTGCGACGGGTCGGCGGGCCTGCCGCCGAGCACCGAGCGCAGTTCGGCGAGCGCGCCCTCGGCGGTCCTGAGCGCACGCGCCTCCTCGAGCTGCGGTCCGCTCAGGACGGTTGCCGTGCGCTCGTAGGGAGCGGCGAACAGCCGCGTCAGTCGGTTCTCGAGCTCGCTGACGAAGGCGTCCGTCGTGCGCGCCCGCGCAAGGCGGTCCAGCTCCTCGAGCGGCCAGCGGTCCCGCTCCCAGCGCTCGCGCGCGTCCTCCGCGCGGTGCGCGCCGTCGCGCCGCACCTCGGCTTCGAGGCTGTCCGCGAAGCCCGGCACGCGCAGGAGGCCCGGGGTGCGCAGGTAGGTGAGCAGGTCCTCCGCCGTGCCGGTCGCTCCCGAGGCTCGGATCATTGCGAGCAGGCCGCGGCCGAGGCCGGTGTGCCCGAACGGCAGCCTGCGATCGATCGAGTACGGAATCCCGTACGCGCCGAAGACCTGCTCGAGCAGCGACGAGTAGCGCCCGGGATCTCGGAACACCACCGCAACGTCGCCCGGCACGACGCCGTCGCGCAGCAGCTCGAGCACGCGCGCGGCCGCGAGCTCCACCTCGGCTCGCTCGCCGCCGGCGGAGTGGAAGGAGACGGCACTGCCGGGCTCCACGCGAGCGGCCGGCTCGTCCTCGAACAGCAGGCGCTCCAGGTGGTGGAGGGCGGCGCGCGACTCACCCGCGTAGTGATCGTCGAGCGGGGGCAACTCGAACTCAGCCGCGCCCAGGCCGAGGAGTCCCTGGTAGGTGGCGGCCACGGCCTTGAACGCCAGCCGTCCGCGCTCGTATGGCAACGAAACCGTTACGTCCGCGTCACACCAGTTCGCGACCGTGTCCAGGGCTCGTAGCTCCAGCGCGGTGAAGTCGTCGAACCCATATACGAACATCGGCGTGTCGCCCCAGGCGCGTGTAGCGCGCAGAGTGTCCACGGCTCGCCACGCGAACAGCTCAGGGTCCAGTAGACCGGCTGCCTCCAACCCCTCGCGGTAGGCGCGGTAGAGACCGGACACCTCGTCCGCGTAGGCCCGGCGCGGCCCATCGCCGGCCCACTGGCGGAGGCTCCTGGTGAGGTGTGCCGGTTCCACCATCGAACGGTTCAGCTCGGCCACGAAGCGCGCAGCGGCGCGCACGAAGCCGGGCTGGGCCGCCGACTCGACGAGCACGTTGAGACGCGCGCGGCGGATCGCCTGCTCGACGATCAGCTCGCGCTGGAAGTCGGACGCCTCGCGGCCGCCGAAGCCGGCTCGAGCGGCCATCTCCCGAAACAGCCAGTCGAAGCGCATGACGCGCGCGCCGAAGATCGCGCCGCGGTCGGCAAGCTCGCGCTGCGCGTGCTCAACGTCGGCGACTGTGGGCACCACGAGAATCGGGTCGTCGTCCAGCCGGGCGCGCAGCCCGCCAAGCACCTCGCCCGCCTTGGCGGCGTTCGCGGGGCCGGTTACGAGCTTGAGCGGCACACGGAGATAGTCGCTAGTCCATCGGATCGCCTGCCAGCACGCCGCTCGCGGCGGCGGCCTCGAGCGCTCCGACGAAGCGCTCGGCCGGCAGCAGCACCGGCGCTTCCTGCAGCTCCCAGCCCCGGTTGGGCCGCATGATCCAGCGCGCGATCCGGACGTGATCGTCGTCGACGCGCTCGACCCTCAGCTCGTCGCGCAGCTCTCCCGTGCGCCCGGGACTGGCGCCGTGCCGGCCGAGCGCCG
>CAWDLE010000007.1:0-27731 GCA_963803085.1 uncultured Thermoleophilaceae bacterium
CACGGTCGTGAGCGCCTGGTCCTCGCTCACGCCCGCCTCGAAAGCGTCCTCGCCCTTGAAGCCCGCGGCAATCCGGAGCGCCTCGCGCCGGTGGTCGCCGAGGCGTGAGAACGCGCCGAGCAGGAACTCCTTGTTCGCGATCGGCTGGCCGACCTCGAGGGAGGCGTGCCATGCGGCGAGCATCGACAGGTCGTCGTCGTCGAGCTCCTCCACCGCCTTGGCGTAGTGGACCTGAAGCTCGTCCTCGGGGATCTCGTCGACCCAAGCACGCACAACCTCGCCGAGCAGCTGGCGGCGGGCCTCACGCCCGACGCTCTCCGCTACGACCCGGATCGCTTCCTGGGGCTCGATGAAACACAGTGGCATGGTCGCCACATTAGGACGGGGTCTGGACGGAAAGCCGCAGAGTTAGGTCCGATTCGTGCACGCAGAGCGCAGCCCGGCCGGGGCAGTCCGCACATAGCGCGAAATGCGGCTCGGCGGAGGGCTCGAAACGGCCCTCGACCACGCCCTGCGCGCGGCCGAGCAGCTCGCGCTCGAGCGCTTCCAGGTCCGCCGCCTCGTAATGCGCGACGGCCGGCTCGTCGGGGCGCTCCAGGTAGCAGTGCACGACCTCCACCGACTCCGCCCCGGCCCGCAGAGCCGCGAGGGCGTAGACGATGCGCTGAGTCGAGTAGTGCTCACTGGTGAGTTCCTCGGGCTCGCGCTCGCCAAGGGCATCGCTCTTCCAGTCGACGACGAGGGTGCGGGCGCCTTCGTCGGCGAGGACGTCCACCACTCCGTTCATCAGCAGGCTGCGACCGCCGACGTCGAGTGTGAAGGCGAATGGCAGCTCGGCCCGCACGCGTTCCGCTTCCGCGACGCGCCCGAGCAGCCCCGAGCTGGCCACCCGCTCGAGCATCGCGCGGACATCCTCCACGTCCGCGGCGAGCGCCTCCACCCCATGCAGCTCGATCGCAGCCGCGATCTCCTCGTCGGACGGCACGACCGGCTGGCCGAAGTCCAGATCCTCCAGCAGGCCGTGCACGACCGTCCCGCGCAGGAGCGCGCTCAGTCCGGGCCGAGCCGGCTCCCCGCCGGGTGGGGCGTCCACGCGCGAGAGCTTCAGCGTCCGCTCGAGGAAGAACCGGTAGCCACAGCGCCGGTAGGCCTCTAGACCCGAGTAGCTCAGCCGGCTCACGGCCAACGCCCTCGGCGCGGGCGGCAGTCCGAGCTCGAGAAGCGGCTGCTCGTACGCCGGCTCCTCCTCGTGCTGCGGCGCCGCCGGCGCCCTGTCCTCGGCAGGGAGCACCTCGTCAACCGTCGCGGGCGTGCAGAGGGTCCAGCGCACCGCGACCTCGCGCCCCTCGCGGGTGTCGGTCTCGATGCCCGTGGCCCCCTCGCTCGGGAGCCCTGCACAGAAGCCGCGCCAGATCCAGCGCATCGGCTCCGTGAGCTCCGCGGGGTCGGGGCGCTTGGCGAGGTCGGTGGCGCCGCTGAGCACCAGGTGCTTCTCGGCGCGCGTGGCCGCAACGTAGAAGATGCGGCGCTCCTCCTCCTCGGCGGCGCGCTTGCCCTCCGCCTTGATCTGGGCGAGCTTCGTGCTGTCCACGGCGCCACCGCCCAGGTTGGCGAGCCGCAGGCCGATGCTGCCGTCATCCGAGATGCGCAGCTGCCCGTCGTCCTCGCGGCCGTCCTTGCCCAGGTCCGCGAGGCAGACCACGGGGAACTCGAGGCCCTTGGCCCGATGCACGGTCATCATCCGCACGGCGTCGAGTGACTCGGCCTCGAGCGGCGCCTCCCCCTCGCGCGCCTGGATCACGTCGCGCTCCGCCACCGCGTCGATGAACCCACGCAGGTCCCGGCCCTCGTCCGCCTCGTACTGGCGCGCCATCCGCATCAGCTTGCGCACGTTCGCCATCCGGCGCGTGCCGCCGGGAAGCGCCAGCAGGTGACGGTCGTAGCCCGTGCGCGTAACCGCGCGGTCGATCAGCGTCTCGAGTGACACCTGGCCGACGATGCGGCGCTCGGCCTCGAACCGCTCGACGAACGCGCGCAGCCGCTGCCGGTCGCGCTCGGGCAGCGCGCCGGCGAGCTCGTCGGTGGGCTCGCGCACCATCCTCCACGGAGCCCAGCGCGAACGGCGCGCGTGCAGCGCTATCAGCGCAGCGGCGTCGAGCGACAGGCCTCCGAGCGGCGAGGCGAGCACCGAGTAGAGCGCCAGCCCGTCGAGCGGATTCGCCAGCGCGGCCAGCCAGTGGCGCAGGTCGGCCACCTGCTGCTGGCCCCAGTAGCCGCGTCCGCCCACCACGTGAACCGGGATCCCGCGCTCGTCAAGCGCGCGCTCGAACAGGCCCATCGCCGTAGTCGCGCGAAACAACATCACCACATCGCCGTACGACCACGGACCCTCGCGCGTGAGCTCGTCGACCCGCTTCGCCAGCAGGCGCGCCTCGGCCGCGCGCCACGGCGGCGCGCCGTGGAGCGCCTCCCCGAACGGATCGCCCTGCTCCGTCATCTCCTTCCAGGCGTCCCGCGCCCTGTCCACCACGAGGAGATCCACGCACGGCTGCACGGGCGCCGCCGGCTCGCGCGACCCGGGCGCCTCGCGGAGCGGCTCGAAGCTCTCGCCCCATGCGCGCTCGAACGCGAGGTCGATCGCGTCGAGCACCTCCCCGCGTGATCGGAAGTTCACGGTGATGCTCTCGGCGCGCCCGGCCGCCTGGGCCTCCTGCCAATGCTCGCGGAACACGCTCACGTCGGCGTTCCGGAAGCGGTAGATCGACTGGTTCTCGTCGCCGACTCGGAACAGGTTGTCGCGCGAGAGAAGGCTCAGGAGCTGGTTCTGGAGCCGGTTCGTGTCCTGGAACTCGTCCACCAACACGTGCTCGAAGCGCGACGAGTACGCCTCTCGCAGGCCCTCGTCGCGGCGGAGCAGGTCGCGCGCCACAAGCTCGAGGTCCTCGAAGTCGAGCGCCGAGCGCTCGCGCTTCGCGCGGGCGTAGCGCTCGCCGTAGAGCTCCAGCAGCACGCGCAGCATCGTGTGGTCGCGATGCTCCCGCTCGGCCACCTCGAGCGTCCGGAAGGCCGCCAGCGCCTCGCGGTACTCCTCACACGTGTCGCTCTCGAGCGCCCTGGCCTTCCCCTTCATTTCGCTTCGCGCCTCGATGCTCTCGATCGCGCGCTCGACCGTCACGCCGCCCGGCGCCACGGCCAACTCGGCAAGCGCCGCCAGGGCGGCTGCCTCGAGCCGGTCCGCCTCCCCGGACGGTTGCGGCGGCAGCGTCTCCTCCAGCCGTGGGTGGCGCTCGCCGCGGCTGCGCAGGTGCGAGTAGGCGGTGCGCACCATGTCCCGCAGCCGGTCGGGCGTGTAGGCGGCCACCATCTCGATGCGGTCGCTGTCGCCCTCACCCATGAACTCCTCGAGCGCGCCGTCGAACGCGTCGGCAGCGATGCGCTCGGCGTCAAGCTCGTCCAGCACCCGGAAGGCGGGATCGATGCCGGCGCTCAGGGCGTGCGCGCGGAGAATGCGAGCGCAAAGCCCGTGGATCGTCGAGACCCATGCGCTCTCGGCGGCGCGGGCGTCCTCGCGGCGGTCGAGCTCGAGGAAGCGCCGCCGCACGCGGTTTTTCATCTCGGCGGCCGCCTTCTCGGTGAACGTGATCGCCAGGACCTGTTCGACCTCCGCTCCGTCCTCGGTGACCGCCTCCACGAAGCGCTCGACCAGCACCGTTGTCTTCCCCGTCCCGGCGCCCGCCCGCACGAGCAGGGAGCCGTCGCGACGCTCGACCGCCCTGCGCTGCTCGGGCGTCAGCTTCCTCACCGCTCGCTCCTGCAGACCGAGGGGTACTTGCAGCCGCCGTTCCAGTCGCAGCGATCCGGCCGTGAGCAGAGCTCGCCGCTGCGCATGAGCGCGTCCGTCTCGCGGATCCGCCCGAGCGCCCAGTCGAGCTTCTCCTGGAACTCCTCGGTCTCGAGGCGGTCACCCTGGACCCAGCGCTCTCCGAGCTCGTCGACTTCCTTGGCGACCATCCCGCGCGGGCGCGGATCGTCGCTCCCGAGCGCCACGTACACGCCGCCGGCGGCACGCAATCCGAGCAGCTTCTCGACGACCAGCATGTAGAGCGCGGCCTGGAAGCGGTTCTCAGGTTCCCAGCTCGCCACCTTGTAGCGGTCGACCCTCTTGCCGGTCTTGTAGTCGATCACCAGCGCCATGCCGTCGTGCTCGTCCACACGGTCGATGCGTCCGCGCACCCGCAGGCCGCCCTCGAGCACCACCGGATCGCTTCCCTCCATCCCGAACGAACGCTCGAGCTCGACCGGCTCGAAGCGCGAGTCGGAATCGGCCTCCGAGCGCAGGAAGCGCAGCAGGTCGAACTCGAGCCGGCGCGTGGCCGCCCGCACGCGGGTCTGCTTCGGCGACAGCTGGAACTGCGTGCTGCGATCGCGCAGCTCCTCGAGCAATATGCGCTCGGCGGCCGCGAGATTTCCGTGCGTGACCCGCCGCTCGCCCGTCTCCTCGTGCACGCGCCGATAGGTGTGGCTGAGCACCTCGTGGGCGTATGAGCCGCGCACCATCGCCTCGGGATCCGGCACGAGCTCGTCCGGCTTGAGGAGATCCTCCACGAGCCACTTGATGGGGCAGTCGGCGAAGTTCTCGAGCGCGCGGGCCGCGACGGCGTCGCGGGCGGACAGCTCCGCCAGCAACGGCTCGGCGCTGAGCGGGGGCGGTTGCGGCACCGGCCGGCGCGGACCTGTGGCCGCGTGGGCCCGGTCCCACTCCGCCGAGGTTGGGGCGTCCTCGGGTCGCCAGGTGACCTCCGACAGCGAGCGCGTGCGCAGCTCGGCACCGTCCTCGAGCAGCTCACGCACGTCGTCCACGAAGTAGGACTCGGTCTGGGGGTTACCCTCCTCGTCGCTGGACCGCGAGCTCAGCACGAGCAGCCGCTCGGCGCGCGACGCGCAGATGTAGAACAGGTAGCGCTCGCGATCGAGACGGTCCTCGCGGACCGGCAGCAAAAGGCCGCTTGCGCTGGCAATCGAGCGGCGGTCCTCGTCCGAGAGGAACGGCTCCGGCGAGGCGCCTCGCGGGAACTCGCCCTCCTGCAGCCCGCAGGCGAACACCACCTCGAAGCGGCGCGCCCTGATCGCCTCCGGGGTGGCCACGTGCACGCGGTCGGGTTGCGGCGTCTCGCCCACGTGCACCTCGAGCTGCTCCAGCACGCGCAGCACGTGCGACGGGTCGGCGGGCCTGCCGCCGAGCACCGAGCGCAGTTCGGCGAGCGCGCCCTCGGCGGTCCTGAGCGCACGCGCCTCCTCGAGCTGCGGTCCGCTCAGGACGGTTGCCGTGCGCTCGTAGGGAGCGGCGAACAGCCGCGTCAGTCGGTTCTCGAGCTCGCTGACGAAGGCGTCCGTCGTGCGCGCCCGCGCCAGGCGGTCCAGCTCCTCGAGCGGCCAGCGGTCCCGCTCCCAGCGCTCGCGCGCGTCCTCCGCGCGGTGCGCGCCGTCGCGCCGCACCTCGGCTTCGAGGCTGTCCGCGAAGCCCGGCACGCGCAGGAGGCCCGGGGTGCGCAGGTAGGTGAGCAGGTCCTCCGCCGTGCCGGTCGCTCCCGAGGCTCGGATCATTGCGAGCAGGCCGCGGCCGAGGCCGGTGTGCCCGAACGGCAGCCTGCGATCGATCGAGTACGGAATCCCGTACGCGCCGAAGACCTGCTCGAGCAGCGACGAGTAGCGCCCGGGATCTCGGAACACCACCGCAACGTCGCCCGGCACGACGCCGTCGCGCAGCAGCTCGAGCACGCGCGCGGCCGCGAGCTCCACCTCGGCTCGCTCGCCGCCGGCGGAGTGGAAGGAGACGGCACTGCCGGGCTCCACGCGAGCGGCCGGCTCGTCCTCGAACAGCAGGCGCTCCAGGTGGTGGAGGGCGGCGCGCGACTCACCCGCGTAGTGATCGTCGAGCGGGGGCAACTCGAACTCAGCCGCGCCCAGGCCGAGGAGTCCCTGGTAGGTGGCGGCCACGGCCTTGAACGCCAGCCGTCCGCGCTCGTATGGCAACGAAACCGTTACGTCCGCGTCACACCAGTTCGCGACCGTGTCCAGGGCTCGTAGCTCCAGCGCGGTGAAGTCGTCGAACCCATATACGAACATCGGCGTGTCGCCCCAGGCGCGTGTAGCGCGCAGAGTGTCCACGGCTCGCCACGCGAACAGCTCAGGGTCCAGTAGACCGGCTGCCTCCAACCCCTCGCGGTAGGCGCGGTAGAGACCGGACACCTCGTCCGCGTAGGCCCGGCGCGGCCCATCGCCGGCCCACTGGCGGAGGCTCCTCGTGAGGTGCGCCGGTTCCACCATCGAACGGTTCAGCTCGGCCACGAAGCGCGCAGCGGCGCGCACGAAGCCGGGCTGGGCCGCCGACTCGACGAGCACGTTGAGACGCGCGCGGCGGATCGCCTGCTCGACGATCAGCTCGCGCTGGAAGTCGGACGCCTCGCGGCCGCCGAAGCCGGCTCGAGCGGCCATCTCCCGAAACAGCCAGTCGAAGCGCATGACGCGCGCGCCGAAGATCGCGCCGCGGTCGGCAAGCTCGCGCTGCGCGTGCTCAACGTCGGCGACTGTGGGCACCACGAGAATCGGGTCGTCGTCCAGCCGGGCGCGCAGCCCGCCAAGCACCTCGCCCGCCTTGGCGGCGTTCGCGGGGCCGGTTACGAGCTTGAGCGGCACACGGAGATAGTCGCTAGTCCATCGGATCGCCTGCCAGCACGCCGCTCGCGGCGGCGGCCTCGAGCGCTCCGACGAAGCGCTCGGCCGGCAGCAGCACCGGCGCTTCCTGCAGCTCCCAGCCCCGGTTGGGCCGCATGATCCAGCGCGCGATCCGGACGTGATCGTCGTCGACGCGCTCGACCCTCAGCTCGTCGCGCAGCTCTCCCGTGCGCCCGGGACTGGCGCCGTGCCGGCCGAGCGCCGGCTCGCCCGTCCAGTCGCCCTCGGGCTCCGAGAGCAGGCCCTGCTCGACCGCCGAGCGCAACATCTCCGGCAGATCCACGAGGTCCAGGACCGGGGCCTCCCTCGCGAGCTGCCCGGCGTGCCAGGCGGCCAGCCGCAGCCCGCCCGGCACCTTCTCGAGACGCACCTCGCGGCCGTCCTCGTACGGGCCGGCCGAGGCGAACGGTCCGCGCGACACGCGCGTGGCTCCCGCGGCCTGGACCCGGCCCTTCGGGCTCGAGCGGCTGCCGGGCCGCGCGTTCGGCCGTGGGCGCCGCTCGGCCTTGCGGTTCGGGTCGAGCACGGTGCCCTTGGAGCAGATCGGGCACTCGGAGACGAAGCGGTTGTGGCGGCAGAACTGCGACACGCGAGTACCTCTGAATCTAGCGGCCTGACACCATGCCCCCGATGCGGACCGCGGTCGTCTCCGACCTTCACCTCGGCGCCCTGGGCGGGGACGACGTCGCGCGCGAGGGCGCGGAGCGCGAGGCGCTCGTCGACGCGGTCAGGGACGCCGACCGCCTCGTCCTGCTGGGAGACGTGATCGAGCTGCGGGAGCGCCCGCTCGCCGAATCGCTCGACGTGGCGCGCCCGGTGTTCGAGGAGCTCGGGCGAGCGCTGGCCGGCCGCCCGGTGGTGCTGGTGCCGGGCAACCACGACCACGCCTTCGCCGAGCCCTGGCTCGCGGGCCTGCGGCTCGATGCGCAGGAGCTGGCCAGGGAGACCGAGTGGCCCGTCGGTCCTGACGACGGCGCGCTGGGCCGGATCGCGGGCTGGATGCCGGACGTGGAGCTCAGCCTGGCCTACCCGGGACTGCATCTGCGCGACGACGTGTACGCGACCCATGGCCACTACCTCGACCTTCACCTGACCATCCCGCGGCTTGAGTCGATCGCGGCATCGGCGATGGCGCGCGTGACGGGGCGCGGCAAGGCGGTGCGCTCGGCCTCCGACTACGAGGCGATCATGGGACCGCTGTACGCCTTCTACGCGGGCCTGGCGCAGGGCGCGTCGCCGGCGTCGCTGTCACGTGGCGGCAGCGTCTCGCGCGACGTCTGGCGGCGCGTGAGCGCGAATGGCCGACCGAGCGTCGCGCGCTTCGTGCTCGGCCGCGTGACTATCCCGAGCGCAGTGGCAGCGCTGAACGGCCTCGGCCTCGGGCCCTTCCGCGCCACGCTCACCGGCGAAGAGCTGCGCCGCGCCGGCCTGCTGGCCATGGCGCGCGTGGCGGAGGTGCTCGCGCCGAGGGCCGAGCACGTGATCTTCGGCCACACCCACCGACCCGGCCCCCTGCCCGGCGACGAACCGGCCGAGTGGACCACACTCTCCGGCACGCGGCTCTGGAACACCGGCGCCTGGCTCTACGAGAGCGCGTTCATCACGGGCGGCCAGGCGAGAGCCCCTACTGGCCCGGCACGGTCCTGACTCTCGAGGACGAGGGTCCGCCGCGGCTCGAGAACGTGCTCGCCGGGGCGCTCCCGCTAGGCCGCCGCCGGCAGCGCCTCGCGCTCCCGCGCGCCGAGCGTGTACGCCGCCACGTCGAACTCGCGCGTGCGCTGGCGGAACGGCCACGTGTAGGTGGGCCAGAGCGCCGAGTTGTGGCCGTTGCGGTCGATGTAGTAGCTCGTGCAGCCGCCCGTGACCCAGACCGTGCCCTCGGTCATCCGGTCGAGCTCGGCGTTGTAGGCGCCTGCGCCTCCTCTCGCACCTCGACGCGTGCTCGCGCCGCGGGGGCGCATCGTGCGCAGCGCGTCGAGCACGTAGGCGATCTGCGACTCGATCATGAAGACGATCGAGGTGTGGCCGAGGCCGGTGTTCGGGCCGACCAGGAAGAACAGGTTCGGGTAGCCGGCGACGGTCGTGCCCTTGTACGCCTGCATGCTGCCCTTCCACGTCTCCGCGAGCGTGCGGCCGTCGCGACCGCTGATCCGGTCGGCGATCGGGACGTCGGTCACGTGGAAGCCCGTGCCGAAGATGATCGTGTCGACCTCGCGCTCGCTGCCGTCCTCGGCCACGACCGAGTGCGGCCTGACCTCGGTGATCGCGTCCGTGACCACCTCGACGTTCGGCTTCGCCAGCGCCGGATACCACTCGTTCGTCGGCAGGATGCGCTTGCAGCCGATGCTGTAGCTCGGCGTCAGCTTCTCGCGCAGCTCCGGGTCCTTCATCTGCTTCCTCAGGTGCATCATCGGGATGCGCTCGAGCAGCCTGCCGATCGCGCGGTGGCGGAACTGGAGCACGAAGGACTCGCGCGCCCAGTAGATGCCCGCCCGCATCGCGAGCTGGGCCGGCGGGAAGAGCCGGTAGATCGCCCGCTCCACGCGCTTCATCGGCCGGTTGCGGTGCGGGATGACCCACGGGGCCGTGCGCTGGAAGACGTGCAGCTTGCCCACGCGCGGCTGGATCTCGGGGACGAACTGGATCGCGGAGGCGCCGGTGCCGATCACGGCCACGCGCTCGCCCTCCAGCTGATGGTCGTGATCCCATTGGGCCGAATGAAACGACGTTCCCTCGAAGCTCTCAATGCCCGGGACCTTCGGCAATGAAGGGTCACTCAGCGGGCCCTGGGCAGCGATGAGCACTCTGCCGTCATCGCCTCCTTGGACGTCTCGATCCGCCAGAGCTGCTCGTCGTCATCCCAGGCGGCCGACTCCAGCTCGGTCTCGAAGCTCACGTGCGGCAGGACGCCATAGCGGTTCGCGGTGTCCTTCAGGTAGTCGAGGATCTCCGACTGCGGCGAGAAGGTGCTCGACCAGTTCGGGTTCGGCGCGAACGAGAACGAGTAGAGGTGCGAGGGCACGTCGCAGCGACAGCCCGGATAGGTGTTGTCGCGCCACGTGCCGCCGATCTCGCCGGCGCGCTCGAGCAGCACGAAGTCGTGCTCGCCCTCCTGTTTCAGCCTGATGGCCATGCCGAGCCCCGAGAAGCCGGTGCCGACGATCGCAATCCGATGGTGCTGCGTCACGTGAACCTCCGTAGTCCTGGCAGGAGCAGCTCGACGGTCCAGTCCGCCAGCCGCTCGACGGGAACGTCCGGGTGGTCCCACATCCAGTGGGCCACACCCTCATAGGCGGAGTTGACGGCATGCGCCGCCACCTCCAGCTCACGCGGGTCCACGCCTGCGGGCGCTATCTCCCTCATCAGCTCGAGGATCAGGGCGGCCTGGCGCCGGCGGACGCTCACGGCAGCGTCCGAGAAACGGCCCTCGTAGAGAAGCTCGTAGGCAACGCGGTTCTCAGAGGCGAAGCGGAGGAAGGCAAGCCCGCCCGCCCGAAGCCGCGCCTCGGGCTCGTCTTCGGCGCGGGCGGCGTCGGCGATCTGCTCCGCGAGCCGCAGCGCGAGGCCCTCAAGACAGGCTCTGAACAGGCCCTCCTTGGACTGGAATAGCTCATAGATGACGGGCTTCGTAACGCCAGCCCTACGAGCCAGCTCATCCATCGAAGCCTTCGCAAACCCGCGCTCCGCAAACAGCTGCTCGCCGAGCTCGACGAGCTGCCGCTCGCGCACGGGCCTGGGCACACGCCCATGCCGAAACTCCTCTATCCGAGCGGCAGCCTCCACTTACCGCCGGTAGGTTACTGCGAGTAACTCAGCCGGTCAAGTGTTAAGCCGCCGGCGCCGCCGTCTCGGACTCGGCCGCCTCCGCAGCCACCGCGTCCGTGTCCTCCGCCGGCTTCGCCGCCCCGCCCGCCTCGCGCTCCGCGCGCTCCTCCTCGGACTCGCCCTTCGGCGGCTCCTTCGCCCACTCCTCGTCGAACTCCACGCGCCACTTGCCCTCGTCGGTCTGCTCCAACCGAAGCTTGGCGCGGAAGGTGCGCCCCGCCCGCGACCGGAAACCGGTGACAGCCTTTTCAGTGCGTCCGACGCCGGGGTCCTCGCCGCTTTCACGGGAGAGCCGCAAAGACTCGATCAGCTCCTTCGCCACCGAGACCGGCAGGCTCTTGCCGGCCTTCTTCTTCCAGATCACGAACCCGCAGCCGGGGTCCTCGCGCGACCAGCACGAGTAGCCCTTGCGGTTCTCGGTGATCTCGCGGCCGCAGATCGGGCACGGTCCGAGCTTGGCGCGCTCGATCTGGACGCCCTTGAGCTTGTCGAGCTCCTGGACCGTCTCGGTGGTGAACTTCTTGATGTCCTCCATGAACGCCGGCCGCGTGTCCTCGGACTGCTCGATCAGTCGCAGGCGGCGCTCCCAGCTTCCGGTGAGCTCCGGAGATGTCAGCTTGTGCTCGCCGAGCAGCCGGATCACCTGGATGCCCTTCTCCGTGGCCACGAGCGCCCGGCCGTCGCGCTCGATGTAGCCCACATCCACGAGCCGCTCGATGATCGATGCGCGCGTGGCCGGCGTGCCGATGCCGGAGTCCTTCATGGCCTCGCGCAGCTCGGCGTCGTCGATCTCCTTGCCCGCGGTCTCCATGGCACCGAGGAGCGACGCGTCGGAGAAGCGCCGCGGCGGCTGCGTCTCCTTGCGCATGAACTCGACCTCGCGCGTCTGAACGCCCTCGCCCTGCTCGAGCCGGGGCAGCAGCTGATCGCCGCCGGAGTCGTCGTCGTCGGTCCTGCTCTGAAAGCTCGCCGTAAACGCTCCGCCAACCCGCCTCGATCAAGAGCCGCCCACTCGTGCGGAACACGTTCTCGCGCACCGTCGTCTCCACGCGCGTCCGCTCGAAAACGGCCTCCGGATGGAAGATCGCGAGGAAGCGCTTCGTGACGAGGTCGTAGACCTTCAGCTCGTCCTGGCCCATCTTCGAGAGGTCGTGCTCGGAGCGCGTGGGGATGATCGCGTGGTGGTCCTGAACCTTGGCGTCGTTTACGACCCGGCCCAGGGGAAGCGAATCGAGCGAGACAAACGTGCTTCGTGCTCGTTACTCCGGGTTGTGGCCCACCAGCTCCGCCGTCGGCTGGATCTCCGGGATCATGTCGCCCGTCAGGAAGCGCGAGTTGGTACGCGGATACGTGAGCGCCTTGTGCTCCTCGTACAGGCGCTGCGCGGCTGACAGGGTGCGGCGCGCGGAGAACCCGTACAGGCTGTTCGCGTGGCGCTGGAGGCTCGTGAGGTCGTAGAGGAGCTGCGGCTGCTCGCGCTCCTCCTTCTTCTCGAGCTTTGTGATCTCGCCGGCCTGGCCGGTGACGGCCTCGACGATCGCCTTGGCCTCTTCCTCGTTGGGAAGGCGCTTGCCACCGAGGTAGCGGCCCATGTAGCGGCGCTCGCCTGACGCCTCGAAGCGGGCCTCCACGAGCCAGTACGGCTCGGGCACGAAGTTGCGGATCTCCTCCTCCCGGCGGGCGACGAGGGCGAGCGTGGGCGTCTGCACGCGGCCGAGCGAGACCGCGCCATCGAACGCGGCGCGCAGGCGCACCGAGGCGGCCCGCGTGGCGTTCATGCCCACGAGCCAGTCGGCCTCCGAGCGCGAGCGCGCGGCCTCCTCGAGCGACTTCATCTCCTCGCCCGGACGCAAATGCTCGAAGCCCTCTGAGATCGCGCTCTTCGTCATCGACGAGAGCCACAGACGCTGCACCGGCTTGTGCACCGGGGCGAGGTCGTAGAGGTACGCGAAGATCAGCTCGCCCTCGCGGCCGGCGTCGCAGGCGTTCACGATCGTCTCGACGTCGTCGTCCGCCATCAGCCGATGGATCGCCCGCAGCTGCTTGGCGGAGCGCTCGTCGTTCGGGGTGAGCTTGAACTTGTCGGGCAGGATCGGCAGGTCCGCGAAGCGCCACTTCTTCAGCTTCGGGTCGTACTCGTCAGGCGGCGCGAGGCCGACCAGGTGCCCGACCGCCCAGGTGACGACGTATCCGCCGCCGTTGGACGATCCGTCCTGCGTCTCGAGATGCGTCTTGTCCTTGGACTGCTTGAAGGATCCAGGCAGCGTGGACGCCAGGTCGCGGGCGACCGAGGGCTTCTCAGCGATTACAAGGGTCTTGGCCATCACAGATGACGATAGCCGCCGTACGTACCGCACAACACTTCGGCCCGGACTAGTAGGGCAGATTCGGATTGAAGCGCGCCCGCGGTCACGTCCGCGGCAGCCCTGCCTCGGACGACTGGGCTGGTACGGGAGGCGAACGATCGCCTGGGCCTCGTTGTTGTCCTCGTTCGACTCGAAGATGCCGTTCTCGGGGTCCGCGATGTGCACGTACGCGAAGCAGCCACGGAGGCCGGTCACGTCGATCCACTGCTCGGGGTAGGCCGGCGGGTAGATGTCGGCCCAGCCCGGCGACGTGCCGAGGGTCACGTGCTGGGCACCGGAGCTGGTGCTGCACTCCGGGTAGTGCGCTGACGGGGGTGAGCGCCGCAGCTTCGGGCGCGTGTGCGTGAGGTCGCGCAGGCAGTACGCCACCTTCGGTCCGGTCCGGACCTTGCGCATCCGCTTGCCCTTGCCGTCCACGCGCCAGAGCTCGAAGCGGGCGGCGTTGTAGAACTTCCACCAGTAGCGGCTCTGGTGGGCGAACTTGTATTGGAGCCGCGCGCCTGTTGCCACGCCTATACGGCCGCCGTTGCGCTTGTAGATGCGCTGGCGGCCGCGCATGAAGCGCGGGCCGATGCGGGTGCCGAAGAGCTCAGCCGGGCCGGCGCCCACGCTGTCGATCACGTTCCCGGCCCGAAGGACCGTGTGCCCCGCCTTGGTGAGGCGATCGGTGTAGAGGCCGTAGGGGCGGCGCATCACGAGGTCAGGACAGCGCAGATGCTTGGCCCGCGGGCCGATGCAGGGGTTCTCACCCACCCGGGGTTGCTCCTGGGCACCGGCCGGCGCCACGACCGCGGCGGCCGCGCAGCACACGACGATCAGAAGGGCGCCTCGCACGCCGGAAGTTGTAGCGATCAGCGCGCGCAAGGCCCCGTGTCCACGGTTCCCCGTGCCTTCTGCAGCGCGTCGCGAACGAGCGTGTCGGGGACGCCGTAGCCGGTGCGCCTGCGGCTCGTGGCCGCCGCGAAGATCGTGGCGAGCACCCGTCCCGAGCGGTCCACCACCGGTCCGCCCGAGTTGCCCGGCCTGACGAGGCCGCGGATCGATGTGATCGGTCGTTCCACGGGACCGCGCCCGTAGGCGTCCTGCGTGATGACCGTGGACGTGCTGCCGAGCCGGGCCGGCGCCACCGTGTAGGGGCCGTTCTGCGGGAAGCCGAGCACGGCGGCCGTCGTGCCCGAATCGGCGTTCACGTTCATCGACAGCGCCGGTAGCCCGGAGACTCCGGGCACACGCAGAATCGAGAGGTCGTTGCGCGGGTCGAACCAGATCGCCTCGGCGTCGAGCCCGGCCCCTCTCCACCGGCCTGGACCGTGGTGTCGTCCTGCCCCGCCACCACGTGAGCGTTCGTCACGACGACTCCCCGGCCGGCCACCCAGCCGCTTCCCTGCACGCCCAGGCCGCACGCCGTGCCCAGTATGCGAACAACACTGCGCCGGGCCGCCGCCACGTCGGGATCGCGAGCGATCTTCGGGTCCGGCGGCGGCACGTTCGCCGACGGGCCGCTGATCGACGGGAACGGGTCGAAGCGCGCCAGCGCCTGGAGGATCGGGCCCGAAGGCGGCAGCACCGCGTTCAGCTCCTTGAGGATCGCGGAGCGCTGGATCGGCTCGCGAAGGTCGCGCGCGCCGGGCGTCTGCAGTGCCACGGCTCCGCCGATCCAGACGAGGAACAGCCCCAGGCAGGCCACCAGCAGGGCGCCCCCCACGCCGTCGAGCAGCCCGATCCGCTCGCCCAGCCGGCGGCGCAGGTGGAAGCCGAGCAGCTCGAACCCCGAGGCGAAGACCCCGCCGATCAGCACGGCGCCGAGGAGCGCCGAAAGCGGCGCGTACGGCGAGTGCGAGCCGTCCTCCAGCAGCAATGGCCCGAGCCGCGCGCCGATGAACGCGCCCGCCGCGAAACCGACCAACGAGAGGCCCCCAGCGATCAGTCCCTGCCCGTAACCCCAGACGGCCATCAGGACCGTGAACGCGATGATGAGCCAGTCAAGGTACGTCAAGGCGGATTCAGGCTATTGGCGCGCGGGTACCATCGGGCGCGGTTCCCCCAGCACCGTCCCCCCTCCCGTGAAGAGCCTCCCCTCCGAGCGCCGACGGCGCCTCACCCACCGCGCTCTCCCTGCGCTAGCCGGGCTCGCGGCCGTGTCGCTCGTGGCCGGCGGGATCGTCGGATCGAGCACGCGCTCGGCCACGGAGCGCGTGGCCGGCGACTTCACCGACGCCTGGGAGCGGGGCGACCTGCGCGCGATGCACGAGCTGCTGAGCGAGGAGTCGAGCGCGCGCTTCCCGATCGAGCGCTTTCGGCGTGCGTACCGGCGCGCGACGGCCACCGCCACGATGACCGAACTCGACGCGGGCGACCCGGAGGGGGTCGAGGGAAGCGAGGTGACCGTGCCCGTGGTGGTCGAGACGCGGGTCTTCGGCAGCCTCCGCGGCGACCTACGCGTCCCGGTGTCGGGTGAGCGCGTGGACTGGTCGCCACGGCTCGTGTTCCCGGAGCTGCGCGCGGGCGAGCGTCTCTCTCGCGTGAGCGCCCCCGCCGTACGGGCCACCCTGCGGTCGCACGACGGCAAGGTCCTGGCCGAGGGGCCCGCCGACGGACGCACCTCGCCGCTCGTGGGGATCGCCGACTCGATCGCGGGACGCATGGAGCCGCAGGAGACGCCCGAGGAGCGCAGGGCGCTCTACGCGCGCGGCTACCCACCCGACTGGCCCGTGGGCCAGAGCGGTCTTGAGGAGGCGTTCGAGGAGCGGCTGCGCGGCCGTCCCGGCGGCGAGCTCGTGGCCGGCAACAGGGCGCTCGCCCGAGCGAAGCCGCGCCGCGCGAAGGCGATCCGCACGACCATCCAGACCGGGCTCCAGGAGGCCGCCGTGGTTGCACTCGCGGGCAGGCTCGGCGGTGTCGCGGCACTCGACGCGCGCAACGGCGAGATCCGGGCACTCGCCGGGATCGCGTTCTCGGCGCCGCAGCCGCCGGGCTCGACCTTCAAGCTCGTGACCACCGCGGCGGCTCTCGAGCGCAAGCTCGTGAAGCCCTCGACGGAGTTCCCGGTGGAGAGCCACGCCATCATCGACGGCGTCGAGCTCGAGAACGCGAACGGCGAGTCTTGCGGCGGCAGCTTCCGCAACTCATTCGCCCACTCGTGCAACTCCGTGTTCGCCCCGCTCGGCGTGAAGGTCGGCGCCCCGGCGCTTGTGGAGGCCGCCGAGCGCTTCGGCTGGAACGCGCCCGCCACGATCCCCGGCGAGGTTCCGAGCACGCTGCCGCCGGCTGCCGAGATCGACACGCCGCTCGAGGTCGCCTCTACCGCGATCGGCCAGTTCGAGACGCTCGCCACCCCGCTTCAGATGGCGTCTGTTGCGCAGGCGATAGCGATGCGCGGCGTGCGCCACCCCCCGACGCTCAGAGCGGGCCAGCGCGCGCCCGGCACGCGCGTGATCTCGCGGCGCATCGCGCGCACGATCGGCTCGTTGATGGTCGATGTCGTGGCGTACGGCACCGGCACCGCGGCGGCAATTCCGGGCATACGCGTGGCGGGCAAGACCGGCACCGCCGAGCTCGAGGACACGCGTGACCCCGAGACCGGTGAGACGCTCCCGCCGGACCCAACGAACACTGACGCCTGGTTCACCTCGTACGCGCCGGCGAAGGGGCCCCGGATCGTGGTGGCCGTGATGCTGGTGCGCGCAGGCGCCGGGGGCGCCACTGCAGCACCGGCCGCCCGAGTGGTGTTGGACGCAGCGCTGTGAGGCAAGCGCCGGGCGTTGCCCGGTGCGCAGCCTTGCTTTCCCCTAGATGTCCAGCTCGAAGGTGAGGTGCTCGTCGCCCTCACCCTCGACCTCGAGCTCGAGCGGGCGGTTCTCGGTGTTCTGGAGCGGCAGCCGGAACAGGAGCATCGATCCCCCCGAGGGGCCGAGCTGAGCGACGCTGCCCGCCTCTGGGATGCACTCGTTCGGCCCCAGCTCCTTCGCGTGGTACGCGAACGCGTTGTCCTCGGGAAGCTCCTCCGGCTCGAACTCGTTGCCCTGGTTGTCCTTGATGATGAAGTTCTCGGCCGTCTGGTGCGTGTCCTTCGAGCGGTTGCACACCTGGATGAACACCCCGTAGAGCGTCTCGCCGGGCGCCGGCTCGGGCCCGTCGAAGTACGCCTTGTCCGCGGTGATCTTCGTGTTCAGCTGGCGCGTGATGAAGACGTTGTATTCCACGCCGTCGAGCTCGATGGCGAGCCCCTCGCTCGCCGGCTCCTCCACGCCCTGCTCCACGTCGGAGTTCCCGCACGCCGTCACCCCGCCGGCCAGGGCGGCGAAGCAGAGCAGCATCACGAGGCGGCGCGGCATGCGGGCGGGCATATTAGCTCTGGCCGTCAGGGCTCCGACGGGCGAGCCGGGTCCATGCCGGCGTGCACGCCGAACCTGGCCGCCTTCTCGGCTTCGAAGCCCGCGATGGTGACCCGCTTAGGTGGCTCCTTCTGCGGCTCCTCGAAGATCGTCCTGAGGCGGTCGAGCGACTTGCGCGTCTTGCGCCGAATCCACCCTGCGGCGCCGATCTCGCGGAAACGGTCGACCCTGGTGGCCGGCTCGCTGAAGGTGGTCAGCTCCACGCGCGTGACGCCCGCCGACTCACGCGTGAAGTCGTAGACCGCCACCGAGCGGCTGCGGCCGCGGCGGCCCACGCGGATCTCCTCGACGATCCGCCGCGGGCGGTCCGCCTCGGTGATCGTGAGCTCGGCGTACTGGTTCGACATCGGCGCATTGAGCCGGAAGCGGGCGGCCGCGCCGACCCCGACCGGCTTCACGCGCGCGAGCCGGTAGTCGTCCATGAAGTGGTCCGTGTAGGCGGGCCGGGCTGCGAGGTCGCAGACGAAGTCGTACACCTCCTCGCGGGGTGCCGAAATGACGGTCGAGACGGTGACCTCGCGCATGAGCGCGCCATCGTACCGGGCACGGCGCGCGGTCAGACCGGCGCGCTAGGCGGCGCGGGGTACTACCGCGAGCCGCCGCTCGCTCGCGTGGACGCGCTCGCTGCGCACCGCACGCCGCCGGTCCTCGGGAAGGCTCGCGAAGCAGAGGTCGCACAGCACGCGCCCACCGTCGAGCTCGTGCATGCGCTCGCCCGCGAGCGGAGTGCGGCGGCAATCGGCGCACGAGGCGTCGGCGTGGGCGAGCGTTCCGATGCTGCTGCGCACGAGCATGGCGGCAAGGTCGGGCATTGAAGCTTCTTCGGAGGTGCGCCGAAAACTCCTTTGCACCGTATGAGTTTCTGGTCCCCAGAAATGGGTACCCCGGACCGGCCGAAGACGAAAAAAAGCCCGCTATTAGCGGATTTTTCACTTGGCCGATTCGTATCCACCGATACCATCCATTGCCCCCACCCCCCTGAGGAGAGAACGAATGGAAGCCTTCAACGCCGGCACGCTCGCTGGTGCCGGGTCCTTTCGGTGTGACTCCTGCGGTTTCGGCATCGCGCTGCAAGAACGTGATCAGGTCCCCTCTTGTCCCGAGTGCGGAGGAGTGAGCTTCCGCCGTTCCTCGCTGTTCGGCGACTCGGTGCGCCGGCCCATGCGCCACGAGGTCGAGGGCGCACCGGATTGGCTCGGCGAGGCCCGCGACGCACTCGTTCGCGAGGGCGACTACCTGGCCTTCGAGGACGACGACCGTGTGCGCGTGTTCCCGCTCCAGGACGGCTGGACCCGCATAGGTCGAAGCCTGTCCGCGCACGTTCGCTTCGACGATCCGACGGTCTCGCGCCGGCACGCGCTGCTCTACCGCGACGACAGCGGGGCGCGCATCCTCGACGATCGCAGCCTTAACGGCGTGTTCCGGAACGGCGACCGCGTTGAGCTGGCTGAGCTCGACGACGGCGACGAGATCTCGATCGGCCGCTTCAGCCTCTTCTTCGTGAGCCTCGTCGGCCAGCCAGACGAGGCGGCCACCACGGCTAGGGCCGGCTGAGCTCGGCCAGGCCTTCCTCGCGGGAGATCACGGGCCGGTAGCCGAGCTCGCGCTCGGCGCGCGAGATGTCGATCGTGCACTCCTGTGACGAGACCCAGACGGCGAAGCGAGTGAGCGGCGGCGAGCCCGGACGCTTGAGCAGCCGCCAGATCCGCTCCGCGGACGCTGCGGCCAGCTTGGCCACGGCGGCTGGAGCGGACTTGTCGGGAATCGTGACGCCCTGGGTCGCAAGCATCTCGGTGAGGAAGTCGCGGAACACCACCGGCTCGCCGTCGGTCACGAAGTAGACGCCCCCGGCCGGCGCCTTGGTGGCGCCGAGCCAGAGCCCCTCGACGGTGTTGTCGATGTGGGTTGTGGCGGTGAGATGCCTGCCGCCGCTGACCCAGCGGAAGCGGCCAGAGCGCACCAGCTCGATTATCTGCGGCAGCAGCGAGGTGTCGCCGCGGCCCCAGACGAAGCGCGGCCTCACCACGACCGTCTCGAGCCCGTCCCCGTTCGCGGCCCGGACGAGCTGCTCGGCCTTCGCCTTCGAGGACGAGTAGAGCGCCGCCGAGTCCGGCCGAAGCGGCGCACTCTCGTCGACATTGATCAGCGGCTGGCCCACCATCAGCGCCGCCTCGGTGCCCACGTGCACCAGCCGCCTGACGCCGGCCGCGCGGCACGCGTCGATCACGTTCTGCGTGCCGCGGACGTTGAGCCGCTCGAAGTCCGCGGGGTCGCCCCAATCCTCCACCTTCGCGGCGGCGTGGAAGGCGACCTCGCAGCCCTCCGCCCCGGCCCGCAGAGCTTCGCTGTCGTCGAGATCGCCCATCGCCGGCTCGGCGCCGAGCTCGCGCACACGCGCCGCCGCCCGCTCCGAGCGGGCGAGCGCGCGCACGTCCCAGCCCTCAGAGCGGAGGCGCTCTATCAGAGCGCCTCCGACGAAACCCGAGCCTCCGGTTACGAACGCCGTGGGCATCTCAGCGCTCGTCGCGAGGGCCGGTCCAGAAGGCATCGCCCACCGTGACCGTGCGCGCGATCTCCGCCTGGTGACGGAGCGAATGCGGGTCGCCGTCCTCGTAGGCGAACATCGCCTCGGACGAGATGCGGCGGACCTCGCCCGAGCCCCCGAGGTACTGGTCCACCACGCGAGCACAGCGGCGGCCCTCGGCGATGGCGGTCACCACGAGCGACTGGCCGGTGCGGGCGTCGCCGCACGCGAATACCCCCTCGACCTTGGTGCCGTAGACGGGCGCCTTCACGTTGCCGCGGCGATCGAGGTCGAGGCCGAGCTCGGACACCGCTCCCTCGTGCTCGGGATGGTCGAAGCCGATCGCGATCAGGACGAGGTCGGCGCGCTCCTCGAAGTCGCTGCCCGGGATCGCATGCACGTCCCGCGAGGAGCTGCCCTCCACGCGCCGGCCCATCACGCCGGTCGCGCGCCCGTCCGCGCCCCGCAGCGCCGTGACCTGCGTGCCGAAGCGGCGGTGGCCGCCCTCGTCGAGCGCGTAGGTCGTGGTGGTGCGCTTGGGCGGCAGCGGCCACGGGGTGCCGGGCGGGCGTCCGCTCGCGGGCAGCTGCGGGTAGACGTCGAGCAGCAGAACGTCCTCGGCACCCTCGCGCAGGGCGTTCGAGATGCAGTCCATGCCGGTGTCGCCGCCGCCCACCACCACCACGCGCTTGCCCTCTGCGCTGATCACGCGGCCCGGAGGGGTCTGGCGGAACGGGCGGCCCTCGGCGGCGGCCACGGCGCGGTTGCGCTGGTAGAGGTACTCCATGGCGAAGTGCACACCGGCCAGCTCGCGGCCGGGAACCTCGAGGTCACGATGCACGCGCGAGCCGATTGCGACGACCACGGCGTCGTGGTCGCGGCGCAGCTCGTCGGCGCTCACGTCGCGGCCCACGTCCACGTCGTAGCGGAACTCGATCCCCTCCTCCTGGAGCAGGTTCACGCGCCGGTCGATGATCCACTTCTCGAGCTTTGCGTCGGGCACGCCGAAGCGCAGCAGCCCGCCCGGGCCCTCGTCGCGCTCGTAGACCGTGACGCCGTGCCCGAGCTTGTTCAGCTCGGCGGCCACCCCGAGGCCGGCGGGTCCGGAGCCGATCACGGCCACGGTGCGATCGGTGCGGACGTCGGGCGGGTCCGGCGCTATCCAGCCCTCCTCGAAACCGCGCGTGACTATTGCGAGCTCGATCTGCTCGATCGTGACCGCGTCGTCGTTGATGTCGAGCACGCAGGCCGACTCACACGGCGCCGGGCAGATCAGCCCGGTGAACTCAGGGAAGTTGTTGGTCGCGTGGAGCTTTGTGAGCGCGTCGCGCCAGTGGTCCCGGTAGACGAGGTCGTTCCAGTCCGGGATCAGGTTGCCGAGCGGGCAGCCCTCGTGGCAGAACGGGACTCCACAGTCCATGCAGCGGGCGCCCTGGTCGCGCAGGGTGCGGTCGTCCGGCAGGGAGAAGTACTGGCGGTAGTCGCCGACCCGCTCGGCGGGATCGCGCTTGTCGAAGCCCACCCGCTCGAGGCGGAGGAAGGCGCCCAGCTCGCCCATGTCTAGATGGATCCTCCGGCGGCGTAGCCGGGCGTGGCGGCGGGGCCGGCCGCGGCCGCGGCCACCTCGGCCTCGCCCTCGGCGGCGAGCTGCTCGGCGAGCGCACGCTTGTAGTCGTGCGGCATCACCTTGACCATCTTGTTGAGCGTGCCCTGCCAGTCGTCGAGCAGGCGCGCGGCCACCTGCGAGCCGGTGCGCTCGCGGTGCTCCTCCACCCAACCGCGCAGCTCCTCGCTCTCGTCCGGAGTGATCGCGTCGAACCCAACCAGCTCGGTGTTGCAGCGCTCGCGGAAGCCGCCGTCGGCGTCGTGCACGTAGGCGATGCCACCGCTCATGCCGGCTGCGAAGTTGAGCCCGGTCGGGCCGAGCACGACCACGCGGCCGCCCGTCATGTACTCGCAGCCGTGGTCACCCACGCCCTCCACGACGGTGATGGCGCCCGAGTTGCGGACGGCGAAGCGCTCGCCCGCCAGGCCGCGGAAGAAGGCGCGGCCTGAGGTCGCGCCATAGAGGACGGTGTTGCCCACGATCACGTTGTGCTCGGCAGCGAAGGTGGCGTCGGCGGGCGGGCGCACCACGATCGTTCCGCCCGAGAGGCCCTTGCCGCAGTAATCGTTGGCGTCCCCGTCGAGCACCATTTCCACGCCGCGCGCGAGCCAGGCGCCGAAGCTCTGGCCGGCCGAGCCCGTGAGGCCCACCTCCACGCTGCCGTCGGGCAGGCCGTTCTCACCGTGCACGCGCGCGATCTCGCCCGAGAGCAGGCCGCCGACCGCGCGGTTCTTGTTCTCGATCCGGCGCTCCAGGCGCACCTGCCGCCCCTCCTCGATCGCCGGGCGACAGAGCTGGAGGAGGTCCACGTCGATCGAGTCGTAGAGCACGGGATCCGGGCGGCGCACGCAGTAGCGATGCGTGTCGGGCTCCACGTTGTCCGGAACGGAGAGCAGCGCGCTCAGGTCGATCTCCTGCGCCTTCCAGTGCTCGCCCGCGTCCTCTGTGCTGAGCAGCTCGGTGCGCCCGATCAGCTCCAGGAAGTTGCGCACGCCCAGGCGGGCCATGATCCGGCGCGCCTCCTCGGCGACCATGAACAGGTAGTTCACGACGTGCTCGGGCTGCCCCTCGAAGCGCGCCCGCAGCTCGGGGTCCTGCGTGGCCACGCCCACGGGGCAGGTGTTGAGGTGGCAGACGCGCATCATCACGCAGCCGAGCGCGATCAGGGGAGCCGTCGAGAAGCCGAACTCGTCGGCGCCGAGGAGGGCCGCCACCACCACGTCGCGGCCGGTGCGCATCTGGCCGTCGACCTCCAACAGGATGCGCGAACGCAGGTCGTTGCGGAGCAGGGTCTGCTGGGTCTCCGCGAGGCCGATCTCCCAGGGAATGCCGGCGTGCTGGATCGATGCCTGGGGCGAGGCGCCGGTGCCCCCGTCGTGGCCGGCGATCACCACATGGTCGGCGTTCGCCTTCGCCACGCCGGCGGCCACCGTGCCAACGCCCACCTCGGCCACGAGCTTCACAGACACACGCGCGCGGGGGTTCGCACAGCGCAGGTCGTAGATGAGCTGCTTGAGGTCCTCGATCGAGTAGATGTCGTGGTGGGGCGGCGGCGAGATGAGGCCCACGCCCGGCGTGGAGTGGCGCAGCCGCGCGATGTAGCGGTCCACCTTGTGTCCCGGCAGCTGGCCGCCCTCACCGGGCTTGGCCCCCTGGGCGACCTTGATCTGGAGCTCGTCGGCGTTCACGAGGTAGTGCACGGTCACGCCGAAGCGGCCCGAGGCCACCTGCTTGATCGACGAGCGCCGGTCGTCGTCGAAGCGCGCCGGGTCCTCCCCGCCCTCGCCTGTGTTCGACCTGCCGCCGAGGCGGTTCATCCCAGTGGCGAGCGTCTCGTGCGCCTCCGGTGAGAGAGCACCGAGCGACATCCCGCCGGACTTGAAGCGCTTCACGATCTCGGAGGCGGGCTCGACCTCGTCGAGCGGCACCGGCTCGGCCGCCTCCTTGAAGCGCAGCAGGCCGCGCAGCGACGACTTCGGCACGGCCACCTCGTTCACGTAGGTGGCGAAGCGCTCGTAGGCGTCGGCGCCTCCCTCCTCGCGGGCGGCCTGCTGGAGCGTCGCGATCGTCTCGGGGTTCCAGCCGTGGAACTCGCCGTCGCGGCGCCAGGCGTAGATCCCGCCGGGCGGCAGCAGCTCGGAGCTCGCCGCGGGGTAGGCGCGCGCGTGCCGGTCGAGGCACTCCCAGGCGAGCACGTTCATCCCCACTCCGCCGACCCTCGAGGGCGTGCCCGTGAAATGCCGGTCCACCAGCTCCCGCTCGATCCCGATCGCCTCGAAGATCTGGGCGCCGGTGTAGGAGCGGATGGTGGAGATCCCCATCTTGGAGAGGATCTTCAGGAGCCCCTTGCCGACGGCCTTGATCGTGCGGCTCACCGCCTCGTCCGGCGTCATGCCCTCCGGCAGGCGACCCTCGCGATGGAGCGCGTAGAGCGACTCGAACATCACGTACGGGTTCACAGCGGAGGCGCCGTAGCCGATCAGGCAGGCCACGTGGTGGATCTCCTTGGCCTGGCCGGTCTCAACCACGAGGCCAATCTGGAGGCGCGTGCCCTCACGGACGAGGTGATGGTGGATCGCGGCGGTGGCGAGCAGCGCGGGCATCGGGACGCGCTCGGCGCCGAGGTTGCGGTCGGACAACACGATGATGTTCACCCCGCGCTCCACGAGGTCGGACGCCTCGTCGCACATCTCCTCGAGCCGGTCCGCCATTCCCTGCGCGCCCGCCGAGGCCGGCCAGGTCATGTCGATCGTGCGCGCCTCGAAGACGCTGTGGTCCACCTGGCGCAGCTTCTCGAGCTCGGTGCTGCGCAGTAGCGGCTGCGGCATCACGAGCTGGTGGCAGTGGTCAGGCGTCTCGCCGAGCAGGTTGATCTCCGGGCCGATCACGGCCTCGAGGCTCATCACGATCGACTCGCGGATCGGGTCGATCGCCGGGTTCGTGACCTGCGCGAAGAGCTGCTTGAAGTACGAGAACAGCGCCGGGCGCATGTCCGATAGGACGGCGAGCGCCGTGTCGTTGCCCATGGAGCCGGTGGGCTCGGTGGCGTCGCGCGCCATCGGCACGAGCGTCACGCGCAGGTCCTCCTCGCTCCAGCCGAACGCGAGCTGCTTGGCGCGCAGCGGCTCCACGCGCGGCACGCGCGGGGTCTTCTCGGGCAGGTCCTCGATGCGCACCACGCGCTCGGCGAGCCAGCGGCCGTACGGGCGCCGCTGAGCGAGCAAGTGCTTGATCTCGCTGTCGGGCACCACACGCTCGAGCTCGAGATCGACGAGGAAGAGCTTGCCGGGCAGCAGCCGGCCCTTGGAGGCGACCTCGTCGGCGGGCACCTCGAGCACCCCGGCCTCGGAGGCGAAGACCACCCACCCGTCGTGGGTCACGAGCCAGCGGCCGGGGCGCAGGCCGTTGCGGTCGAGCGTCGCGCCGATCACGCGGCCGTCGCTGAAGGCCACCGCGGCGGGGCCGTCCCACGGCTCCACGAGCGACGAGTGGTACGCGTAGAAGTCGCGCACCTCCTGCGGCAGCTCGGGGCGCCCGCGGTGGGCCTCGGGGATCAGCATCGATATCGCGTGCTCGGGCGAGCGACCGCCCAGCACCAGCAGCTCCATCAGGCCGTCGAGCGAGGCCGAGTCGGAGATGTCGTCGCGAAGCAGCGGGTGGATCTTCTCGATGTCGTCCCCGAACTCCGGCGAGGCGAGCTGGAGCTCGCGCGCTCGCATCCAGTTGCGGTTGCCGCGCAGCGTGTTGATCTCGCCGTTGTGGGCGAGCATCCGGTACGGGTGGGCCAGCTCCCAGCTCGGGAAGGTGTTCGTGGAGAAGCGCGAGTGCACGAGGGCGAGGCGGCTCACCACGCGCTCGTCGCGCAGATCGGGGAAGTAGCGCGGGAGCTGCGGTGCGGTGAGCATGCCCTTGAGCACCATGGTCCGGCTGGAGAAGCTTGGGATGGCGAGATCGTCGAGGTCGGCGTGCTCCACGCCGCGTCGGATCACGTAGAGCTTGCGCTCGAAGGCGTCCTGGTCGCCCACGTCGTCGGCGGCGCCCACGAACAGCTGGGCGATCCGCGGCGCGACGGCTCGGGCGGATACGCCGCAGGCCGCCTCGTTCACCGGCACCTCGCGCCAGCCGAGCACGTGCTGGCCCTCGGCCTCGACGCAGTCCTCCATGAGCCGCATGGCCTCCGTCGGGTTGCCGGGCGGGAGGAAGCAGAGGGCCACGCCGTAGCGGCCCTGCTCGGGTAGATCGACGCCGGCCTCGGCCCGCAGGAAGGCGTCGGGGAGCTGGAACAGGATGCCCGCGCCATCCCCCGTATCGGGGTCGGCGCCCTCAGCCCCGCGGTGCTCGAGGTGCTCGAGCGCGCGCAGCGCTCTGGCGACGACCTCGTGCGAAGCGGGCGCGCGGAGCCGCGCCACGAATGCGACCCCGCAGGAGTCGTGCTCGTAGCTCGGGTCGTACAGGCCACGCGATGCCTGCAGTGTGTTACCTCCCTCTCTGCGTGGCCTGCTCGGCTCAGGCGCACGACGCGGAAACGAACGCGAAACTATAGAGCTATGGCGATGCTTCCAACGGCGCAAACGATCACCGTGCTGTCCCAAAAGGGCGGGACCGGCAAGACCACCACGGTCCGCACCCTGGCGGACACCTTCAGGCGCCTGGGGCTCGAGGTTCTCGTGGCCGATTTGGACCCGCAGGGAAACCTCTCCGACTACTACGACGTGCCGGCCGACGCCTCCCCCACGGTCGCCGAGGTGCTCACCGGAACGGCCAAAGCCGCGGACGCGATCCACGACGGCGTTCTGCCCGCGAACCTGGGCCTTGCCGAGGCTGAGCTGGTGCTGGCGGGCAAGATGGGCCGCGAGCTGACGCTGAAGCGCGCGCTGCGAGATCTGCGCCGCCGCTACGACCTGATCCTGATCGACTGCCCGCCGGCCCTCGGCCTGCTCACGGTGAACGCGCTCGTGGCGGCGGACCACGCGCTCATCTCGACCGAGGCCGAGTACTTCTCGTTGCAGGGGGTCGAGCAGGCGCTCGAGGTGATCGAGCTTGCAAAGGACTCGCTGCACCCGGACCTGGACTGGCTGGGCGTGGTGCTGAACATCGCCGACATGCGGCTGGTGCACGCACGCGAGGCGCAGATCCAGCTGAAGGAGCGCTTCGGCGAGAGGGTCTTCGACACGGTGGTGCGGCGGAGCGTGCGCTACGCCGAGTCGGCGGAGCGCGGCGTGTCGATCCTCGACTACGCCCCCGACCTGGGCGCCGACTACGTGGCACTGGCCGGCGAGATCCTCGAGCGCCTGGGCGGCTTCGAGGAGGCACGCGAGCGGCTTGGGACGCTGACGCCGGCCTGAGCGAGGTCGTCGAGGACGGCCATTTCGTCCTCCAGGGCCTGACTCGTGAGGCGCATCGTGCGCAGTCCTGCCCGCCAGAGTCGCCGGTCCCGCAATCGATCGGCATTGAAGGTGGTGCGCGTGCTGTGCGCGGCCAGTCCGTCGAGCTCCACGACCAGGCCGACTCGCGTCCATACGAAGTCGAGCTCGTAACCCTCGATCCAGAGCCCGGTTTGCGGTGGCTCGACCTTGTGCCGCTCGAGGAGGTCGAGGAACCGATCCTCGAGTTCTGATCGGGTCCGATCGCCTGCTGCGCCGACCGCCGCCATTAGCTTTGCGCCGCTTCGGCCCGGATTGTTTTGAACTGCAGCATTGATGGCGGTCAGGTCGAATTGGTTCGTGTACTCCGCCTCCGTGATCACTCTTCTCAATGCCTGCCGTTCGAGCACGTCGGCGAGGTCGAGGAGGGTCCGCGCCACGGTCGTGACCGGAATCCCGTGCCGCTCGGTCACCTCTTCCGGCCGAAGCCGACCGGTCCTATGGACGCGAATTCCCCGCCGCGGCCGCCGCCCATTCCGCGACGGCACGGTCACGTCGATCAATCCGGACTGACTCCGCCGCAGGTCCCACAGCTGAGCCGCATCACGATGAGAAAGCACCGCGCCGGGCCCGCACGCAAACACAGCGGCCAACAACCGCCCCTCCAACCTGAGCCGATCATGGCCGACGGCATAGATACCGCGGTAAAGCCGGTGCAACCGACCGCTCTGCACCCAGTCCCGCACGCCACTGTCGCCCACGCCGAGCTCGGTCAGCTGCGCCCGCGTGACGATGCCCCACTGCTGTCGCGCGATCTCCCCCAGACCGGGTTGGTCGCTTTCCCTGGCCATATGCCCAGGTAAATCGCCCAACCCAAAAACTCGCCCCCTCACCGCTGCCGTAAGCGCTCAAAGCGCC
>CAWDLE010000008.1:0-25395 GCA_963803085.1 uncultured Thermoleophilaceae bacterium
GCCGCTGCGGAAACGCAGCGGCCGCAGTCGTTCCAGGGCTCCGCTGAGGTTTCAGGCTCTCCGTCGGGTCGCGCTGGTACACCTGAGCGGTGCTGCTCGAGCTGCGCATAGAGAACCTGCTCCTGATCGAGAGGGCGGAGCTGCGGCCGGGCGACGGGCTCACGGCGATCACGGGAGAGACCGGTGCCGGGAAGACCGTGCTCGCCCACGCGCTCGACCTGCTCCTGGGCGGCAAGCCGCGCTCGGGCATTGTCAGGCCGGGCGCGCCGGAGGCCTACGTGGAGGGCGTCTTCGAGCTGCCGCCGGGGCTGATCGAGCAGCCTGAGTTCGCAGAACTGCGCGAGCGCGTGGGGGAGGAGCTCGACGAGATCGTGCTCGCCCGGCGGGTCAGCGCAGAGGGCCGCTCGCGCGCGTTCGTTCAGGGCCGCTCCGCCACGGCAGCCGACCTCCAGGCGCTCGGCGGCCGGATGGTCGCCTTCTTCGGGCAGCACGAGCATCGGCGGCTCACGCTCGCCTCGGCGCAGCTCGACCTGCTGGACGGCTTCTGCGGCGGCGATCAGCTCGAGCTGCGCGCTCGCGTGGGCGCCGCCCACACCCAGATGCGGCAGCTGGAGAGTGCGCTGGCCGAGCTGCGCGAGCGCGCCGGCACGCGCGACCGTGACCTCGACCTGCTCGCGTTCGAGATCGAGGAGATCGAGGAGCTCGATCCGAGCGAGGAGGAGAAGGCGTCGCTCGTGGCGGAGCGCTCGCGGCTGCGCCAGCTCGACGGCCTGCTCGCCGCCGCGGGGGCCGGGGCCGAGGCGATCACGCCGAGCGGCGACGAGCCGGGCGTGGCCGCGCTGCTGGCGGGGACGGAGAGTCTGGCCGGCGCCGTGGAGGGCGCTGACGCGGAGCTCGATGCCCTGGCCGAACGCGTGTCGGCCCTACGCCTGGAGGCGGAGGACGTGGGCGCGGAGCTGCGGCGCTACGCCGACTCGCTCGAGGCCGAGCCCGGCAGGCTCGACGTCGTCGAGGAGCGCCTGGAGCTATACGACCGGCTCGAGCGCAAGCACGGCGGCAGCGTCGCGGCGGTGCTCGCTCACGCGGAGCGCTGCCGCGCCGAGCGGGCGGCACTCGAGCGTGCCGAGGTCGAGACCGAGCGGGCGGAGGCGGCGCTCGCGGAGGCCCGCGAGGAGCGCGACGGGCTGGCGCGGCGCGTGGGTGTGGCCCGGCGCAAGGCGGCGCCGCGCCTCGCGGAGCGGGTGCGCGAGGAGCTCGCTGCGCTCGCGATGGACAACGCGGCCTTCGAGGTGCTCGTGGAGCCGCGGGGCGACGGGGCCGACGGCGCCGCTGCCGAGATCGGGCCCACCGGGGCCGAGCGCGTCGAATTCATGCTCGCGCCGAACCCGGGCGTGCCGGCCGCGCCCATCCGCGACGCCGCGTCCGGCGGCGAGCTCTCCCGCGTGATGCTGGCGCTGATGACCGTGGCGGGCACGGGCGAGTCGCGCACGGTCGTATTCGACGAGGTGGACGCGGGCGTGGGGGGCCAGACCGCGCGGGCCGTCGGCGAGCGTCTGCGCGCGCTCGGCGACACGCGCCAGGTGCTCTGCATCACCCACCTGCCGCAGATCGCGGCGCTGGCCGGCGCACACTTCCGCATCGAGAAGTCGGCGGAGACCGACACGGCGCTCACCACGGTGGAGGCGCTCCAGGGCGACGGCGTGGTCGCGGAGCTGTGCCGGATGCTCGGCGCCGAGGCCTCCGACACGGCCGCCCGCCGGCACGCCAAGGAACTTCTGGCAGCCGCGTGAGTCATCCGCCGCTCCGATGACTACACTCGACTTCCCAGAGAGTTAATGCCCCAGAGCCGCCCGGAAACCCGCTTCATCTTCATCACCGGCGGTGTCGTCTCCGCTCTTGGGAAGGGCATCGCAGCAGCCTCTCTGGGTCGACTGCTGGTCGCGCGTGGACTGTCCGTGACAATCCAGAAGTTCGACCCGTACATCAACGTCGACCCCGGGACGATGAGTCCGTTCCAGCACGGCGAGGTGTTCGTCACCGAGGACGGCGCGGAGACCGACCTCGACCTCGGTCACTACGAGCGCTTCACCGACACGAACACGAGCCGCGCCTCCAACGCCACGGCAGGCGCGATCTACAACTCCGTGATCCGGCGCGAGCGCCGCGGCGACTATCTCGGCGGCACCGTCCAGGTGATCCCGCACATCACCGACGAGATCAAGAACCGCATCAAGCTCGTGGCGGAGACCACTGACGTGGACATCGTCATCACCGAGATCGGCGGCACGGTGGGCGACATCGAATCGCTGCCGTTCCTCGAGGCGCTGCGCCAGTTCCACTCCGAGATCGGGCGCGACCGCTGCATGTTCGTGCACCTCACGCTCGTGCCGTTCCTCGGTCATGCGGGCGAGCTGAAGACGAAGCCCACTCAGCACTCCGTCCAGGAGCTCCGCCGCATCGGCATCCAGCCGGACATGGTGATGTGCCGCTCGGAGGAGCAGCTCGGCAAGGAGATCCGCGAGAAGATCGCCCTGTTCGCGAACCTGCCGGTCAGCTCGGTGGTGTCGGCACGCGACGTCGACTCGATCTACAAGGTGCCGCTCGAGTTCGCCCACGAGGGCGTCGACGAGACGATCCTGAAGCACTTCGGGATCGAGCTGCCGCCGCCCGACATGTCCGACTGGGAGGGCCTTGTCGAGCGCGTCAAGGCAGCCACCGAGCCGGTGCGCATCGCGCTGGTCGGCAAGTACAACCAGCTGGCGGACGCCTACCTGTCGGTGATCGAGGCCCTCAACCACGCCGGCTCGCACCACGGAGGCCACGTGGAGGTCGTGTGGGTGGACAGCGAGCGGCTCACGGACGGTGAGGTCGAGCAGGAGCTCGCCACCTGCGACGGCATCCTCGTGCCGGGAGGCTTCGGCGTACGCGGCATCGAGGGCAAGATCCAGGCCGCGCGCTACGCGCGCGAGAAGAACGTGCCGTACCTCGGCATCTGCCTCGGCATGCAGATCGCGGTTGCGGAGTTCGCCCGCCACGTGGCCGGCATGGACGGAGCGAACTCGACCGAGTTCGACCCCGAGACGCCCTATCCCGTGATCGACCTCCTGCCGGAGCAGAAGGAGGTGCGCGACATGGGCGGCACGATGCGCCTGGGCGCCGATCCGGTGAAGCTGCACGACGACACACGCGCTCGCGAGATCTACGGCGACGCGGTCATCTACGAGCGCCATCGCCACCGCTACGAGGTGAACAACCACCTGCGCAAGCGGCTGGAGCAGGCCGGGCTCGTGTTCAGCGGAACGTCACCGGACGACCGCCTCGTCGAGGTGATCGAGCTGCCGGACCACCCGTTCTTCGTGGCGTCGCAGTACCACCCTGAGTTCAAGTCGCGGCCGCTGCGCCCGCAGCCGCTGTTCCGCGACTTCGTGGGCACGGCCCTGGAGCATGCCCGCGGCCGCACGCCCGAGCCCGACGCGGAGCGCGAGCGCGCGCCCGAGGTCGAGCCCGAAGTGCACGCAGAGTCCCGCTCGTAACGCCTCACCGCCTGCCGTAGAGTTGGCCGGTGATCTTCCGACAGTTCGTTCACGACGACCTCGGCTGTGCGAGCTATCTGATCGGGGACGAGCACGCGGGTGTGGCCGCCGTCGTCGATCCGCGCCTCGACATCGAGGAGTACCTTCGGGCCGCCCGCTACCTAGGAGTGCGGATCGAGCACATCCTCGAGACGCACAACCACGCCGACCACGTCTCGGGGCACGGGCGCCTCGCAGCGGCCACCGGGGCGGTGATTCACGTCCACACCCAGGCTGAGCCCGAATACGACCACGAGGCCTTCCAGGACGGCTGGGAGCTCGCTCTCGGCCAGCTCATCGTCCGGGCGCTCCACACGCCGGGGCATCGTCCCGAGCACACGGCCTTCGCGCTCGTCGACACCGCGCGCAGCTCCGAGCCGTGGGCCGTGCTGAGCGGAGACACGCTGTTCGTGGGCGACGTTGCACGGCCCGACCTGGCGGTTGACAAGGAGGAGGGCGCGCGGGGGATCTTCCGCTCACTGCACGAGAAGCTGCTGCCGCTCCCGGAGATGTGCGAGGTGTGGCCGGGGCATCTCGGCGGGTCGCTCTGCGGCGGGCCCGGCATGGACCTGAAGATCTCGTCGACGATCGGCTTCGAGCGGGCGAACCAGCCGCTGCTCTCGGTGGCCGACGAGGCCGAGTTCGTGAGGCGAACCACATCGACGCTCGGCCCGCAGCCGCCCAATTTCAAGAACATCGTGGCGATCAACCGCGGGCCGCTGATGATGGAGACCGTGGACGCCCACCCGCTCACGCCGCGCCAGGTCCAGCAGGCGGAGGCGGACGGCGCACTCGTCGTGGACGTGCGCACCGACCTCCAGTTCGACGACGCTCACATTCCCCGCGCTATCTGCATCACCGCGCGTCGGGCCGGCTTCGGCTCGAGGCTCGCCTGGCTCGCGGATCCGAACCAGCCACTCGTGCTGGTCGGCCGCGACGACGAAGACGCCCGCGAGGCCGCCGAGCTGGCCGGAGCGGTTGGACTGCGCAACATGGGCGGCTTCCTCGCCGGCGGGATGACGTCGTGGCGAGAGGACAGGCTCGACGTGGACGGCGTGGAGCGACTCACGGTGCCCGAGCTGCACCAGCGCTGGGCGGATGGCGACGGCGGGCTTCAGCTGCTCGACGTTCGCGAGCAGGGCGAATGGGACGCCGGCCACATTCCCGGGTCCGTACACGTGCCGTACCACGACATTCTCGCGCTGCCGGACGAGCTCGACCCCGACGTATCGGTGGCGGTGATCTGCGGCTCCGGGCAGCGCGCCGCCGTGGGTGCCAGCCTGCTGCAGCGCTTCGGCGCGCTCGACGTGATCCACGTGGTCGACGGCGGCGTGCCGCGCTGGGAGCGAGAGGGCTGGCCCGTCGAGCGGTAGCGTTCGGCGTGTGATTCACGCCGCTTCCACCGAGGAGCGCGAGCGGTTGCTCGCCGACTTCGTCCGCTACTGCGAGATCGAGAGTCCCTCGGGACGCGAGCGCGAGGTCGCGGACGCCCTGACCGACGATCTGCGCGGGCTGGGCCTCGAGGTGGAGGAGGACGAGGCCGGCAACCTCTTGGCGCGTATCGCGGGCCCGGAGGGCGCTCCGACGGTCCTCCTATGCGCGCATATGGACACCGTGCCGCTCGACGGCCCGGTGGAGGTTGTGAGCGAGAACGGCCTGCTCACGAACCGCCACGAGGCCATCCTCGGCGCGGACAACAAGGCCGCGATTGCGACGATCATGGGCGCCGCGCGGCGGATCGTGCGTGACGGCAAGGCGGCGGCCGGGGTCGAGATCCTGTTCACCACGGGCGAGGAGCAGGCTCTGGAGGGGGCGAAGGCGCTCGACAGCTCTCGCCTGAGCGCCGACTTCGGCTTTGTCTTCGATCACGCCTCGCCCATTGGCGAGATCGTGGTCGCTTCCCCGACCTACTACTCCCTCGAGGCGCGCTTCAAGGGCACGGCGGCGCACGCGGGGATCCGGCCCGAGGCGGGCCACAACGCGATCGCGGCGGCTGCGCGGGCGATCGCCGCCATGCAGATCGGCCGGATCGACGCCGAGACGACCGCGAACGTGGGCCGCATCGAAGGCGGCACGGCGGCCAATGTGGTCGCCGAGCGCTGCTTCGTCGAGTTGGAGACGCGCAGTCTGGACGACACCCGCGCCGGCGAGGTGGTGAGCGAGATGGTCGACGCGCTCGCGGAGGCGGCCACGGACTCAGAGTGCGACGTCGAGACCGCGGTGGAGCGCCTCTTCCAGGGCTACAGGCTGCCGCGGACCACGCCGGCCGTGGAGGTGGCCGCCGCGGCGCTGCGCGAGTGCGACGTCGAGCCCGTCTACATCAACACCGGAGGCGGGAGTGACGCGAACGTCTTCATCCAGGGCGGCCTCCATGTGGTGAACCTGGCGAATGGCACGGAGGGCAACCACCAGCCGGACGAGTCCGTGACCGTCGAGGCGCTCGAGAAGATGCTCGACGTGACACTCGCCCTCGTGTCGCAGGCGCCCAGCGTGGCGGCCCAGGGCCACCTCGACGACTGATGGAGCGCGTCGGCGGCGACGTCGTCTGGGAGGGCCACATCGGGAAGGTCCGCGTCGATCGCTTCCGCTACGACGACGGCGAGGAGGCCGAGCGGGAGATCGTGGAGCACCCGGGCTCGGCCGGGGTCGTGGCCCATGACGGCGAGACGCTCTACCTCGTGCGACAGCCGCGCGAGCCGGTGAACGACCCCGCGCTGCTCGAGCTGCCGGCCGGGAAGCTCGACCACGAGGGCGAGGCCCCGCTCGACGCGGCGAAGCGCGAGTTGGCCGAGGAGATCGGCAAGGGCGCCCGCACCTGGCAGCACATCACGAGCTTCTACACGTCGCCCGGCTTCACGGACGAGGAGTGCCACCTCTTCATCGCCACGAACCTCTACGCCGAGGAAGCCGACGCCGACGAGAACGAGCGCATCGAGATCGTGGAGGTGCCACTGTCGGACCTCGACAGCGTGATCCGCGACTGCCGCGACTCGAAGACGCTCGTGGGCCTGCTCTGGCTGCGGGCCTCGCTGAACCGCTGACGCTCTTATTGCAGCGTCAAGGGATGCTGCCCGCGCGGCCGAACCAGCAAGCGTGGCCACGATCGAAAAGCCCGCCGTCGAACGCCGGTTCGAGCACCTGGTGCTCGATTTCCTCGCCTATCTCGAGTTCGAGCGAGGCCTCGCCCGCAACACGCTCGATGCGTATCGAACCGATCTGTTGCAGTACGGACGCTTCCTGGAGGAGCGCGAGCTGTCGGCACTCGAGGCCACGCCGGCCGACGTGTCGGACTTCCTCGAGAAGCTGGCTGTCGGCACCGAGGCGAACGGCGACACGCCGGCCCGAGCGCCGGCGTCGCCGGCGACGATCCACCGCAAGAGCGCCTGCCTGCGCAGCTTCTACCGCCACCTGCGCCGCGACGGCCTCCTCGACACGGATCCCACGGCCACGCTGAGCGCCCCGCGGCGCACGCGCAAGCTGCCCCACGTGCTCACGCGCGGAGAGATCGACAAGCTTCTCTCCCAGCCGCGTGGCACCCAGCCGGCGGCGCTGCGCGACCGTGCGCTGCTCGAGCTGATGTACGCCTGCGGGCTGCGCGCCTCCGAGGCGATCGGGCTCGAGCTGATGGACGTGGACGTCGACGAGGGCGTGCTCCGCGCACGCGGGAAGGGCTCGAAGGAGCGGGTCGTGCCGATCGGCCAGGCGGCGATCGGCGCGCTGCGGACTTACCTGGAGCGCGGGCGCCCGGCGCTCGTGAAGGGCTCGGCCGAGCCGCACCTGTTCGTGAACTTCCGCGGCGGCGGCCTGACCCGCCAGGGCCTCTACAAGATCGTGCGCCGCCACGCGCTCACGGCGGGCCTCGCCGACCGCATGAGCCCGCACACCCTGCGCCACACCTTCGCCACCCACCTGCTCGCCGGCGGCTGCGACCTGCGCTCGGTCCAGGAGATGCTGGGCCACGCCGACGTCTCGACCACCCAGCTCTACACCCACCTCTCGAGCGAGCGGCTGAAGGACGTCTACTTCAAGGCCCACCCGCGCGCGACCGCCGACTGACGCGCGCCTGCTAGAACCGGGTGGGTGCCCGAACTCCCCGAGGTAGAGACGATCCGCCGCCAGCTGGCGCCCGCCGTCGAGGGGCGGCGGCTCGAGCACATCGAGGTGATCGACCCGCGCTGGTCCGACCCGGCGCCGCCCGAGGCGATCGCCGACGCGCTCGACGGCCGGGTCGTCGAGCGGCTCGGCCGGCGCGGCAAGTACCTGATCATGTCGTTCGAGGACGACGTGCATCTCGTGATGCACCTGCGAATGACCGGCAACCTCCTGCTCACCGACGAGGAGCCGAAGCACACCCGCGTGCGCATGGAGCTCGACGACGGGCAGAAGCTCCTGTTCGTGGACGTCCGCCGCTTCGGCACCGGCGACGTCCTGCTCGGAAGCGACGCGCTCGCGGAGTACTTCGCCTCGCGGCTCGGCGTGGAGCCGCTAAGCCCGGACTTCACCGCGGCCGCGCTGCGAGACCAGACGCGCGGGCGTAAGCAGCCGGTGAAGGCGTTCCTCCTGAACCAGGAGCGCGTGGCCGGAGTGGGCAACATCTACGCCGACGAGGCGCTGTTCCGCGCGAAGATCCACCCGCTGAAGCCGGTGGGAACGCTCCGACGGTCTCAGATCGAGGCGCTGCGCGACGCGGTGGTCGAGACCCTGAACGCCGGGATCGACGCCAAGGGCGCCTCGATCGACGACTACCGCCACGTGGACGGCGCCCGCGGCTCCTTCCAGGACCGCTTCCTCGTCCACCTCCGCGAGGGCCAGCCGTGCGTCCGCTGCGGCGCCACGATCCAGAAGATACGGGCAGCAGGCCGCGGCACCTACCTGTGCCCGCGCTGTCAGCGCAGGCCACGCGCGTAACAGCGGCGCCTACGCCGCCAGCAGCTCTTCGAGCGTCCCGGCCCGGTCCGCCTCGAGCAGCTCGCGGAAGCCGCCGATCGAGCGCCGGCCCACCACGATCTGCGGGAACGTCATCTGCCCGGTGAGTGCGACGAGGTCGGCCCGGCCGACCGGGTCCTTCGCGAGGTTGATCTCGCGGTAATCGACGCCGCGCGTCTGCAGCAGCGTCTTGGCCTGCCGGCAAAAGCCGCAGGGCTCCGTTGTGTAGAGCACGACCCCGCTCTCGTCCGCCATCCTGATCAAAGTGTATTTGTCCCATGCCTGGCTCTTTTAAGACAGAGGCGATCGTGCTGCGCTCGATCCGCTACGGCGAGGCCGATCGCGTGCTGCACCTCTACACGGCCGACCGCGGCCGCGTTGGCGCCGTGGCGAAGGGGGTGAGGCGGGTGAAGTCGCGTCTGGGCGGCCGCCTCGAGCCGCTCAGCCGCGTGCGGCTGGTGATGCACCAGGGTCGCGGCGAGCTGTGCACGATCAGCCAGGCCGACACCGTCCACGCTCACGCGGGCCTGCGCGAGCACCGCGCGTCGCTCGAGCGCGGCGCCCAGGCCTGCGAGGCGGTGCTGCGGCTGCTCGACTCCACCGACCCCAACCCGCCGGCCTACAACCTGCTCTGCAACGAACTGGCTCTGCTCGACTCGCGGCCGGAACAGGCGAGCAGGGCCCAGGCGCTCGCCTTTCGCCTGAAGCTGCTGCTCGCGGCCGGCTTTGCGCCGGAGCTTGCCTCCTGCGCATCGTGTGGCGAGGCAGAGCACCTGGGCGGCTTCTCGCCCAGCGCGGGCGGCGTGGTGTGCGCCGGCTGCGAGGCTGGCTCGTTCCCGCTCGGGGCCGACGCGCACGCGTTCCTGGTGCAGGCGATTGCCCGTCCGCTGTCCGAGGCACCCGAGGCGCTCTCGGGGGCGCTCTCGCAGGCCGACCGCGCGATCGCCGAGACGATGGAGTATCACGCGCATGTCCGCCTGAGGCGTGTGGCGTAGATTCCCCGTCGGTGAGCGACAAGCTCGTCTACGAGTTCAGCGAGGGCTCGCGTGACATGCGCGATCTGCTCGGTGGAAAGGGCGCGAACGTGGCGGAGATGACGCGTGTGCTCGGCGCCGAGCGCGTGCCCGCCGGGTTCACGATCACGACCGAGGCCTGCGTCGAGTACATGAAGACCGGCGAGGTGCCGGACAAGGAGATCGCGGCCGCCCTGGACCGGCTCGAGGAGCAGGCGGGCACGACGCTGGGCGACCCAGGGCGACCCGCTGCTGGTGTCGGTGCGGAGCGGTGCGCGCGAGTCGATGCCGGGGATGCTCGACACCGTCCTGAACCTTGGGCTGAACGACGAGTCCGTGGAGGGCCTCACGCAGACGACGGACAACGAGCGCTTCGCCTGGGACTCGTACCGGCGCTTCGTCCAGATGTTCGGGAACGTCTGCCGCGGCATCAAGGGCGAGCGCTACCAGGACCTGATCAAGAAGCAGAAGGCCGACGCCGGCGTGAGCGAGGACGTGGAGCTCGACGTCGATCACCTGAGGGCGCTCACGCAGCAGTTCAAGGAGCTCTTCCAGGAGGAGACTGGCGAGCCCTTCCCGCAGGACCCCAAGGAGCAGCTGCGCCAGGCGATCACGGCGGTGTTCGACTCGTGGACCGGGAGACGCGCGGTCGAGTACCGCCGCATCAACCACATCCCGGATGAGTGGGGCACGGCGGTGAACGTGCAGCAGATGGTGTTCGGCAACAAGGGCGACAGCTCGTGCTCGGGCGTGGCCTTCTCGCGTGACGAGATCACCGGCGAGCCGAAGCCGTCGGGCGACTTCCTGCCGAACGCCCAGGGCGAGGACGTGGTGTCGGGCGTGCGCACGCCGCACGACCTGCACGCCATGAAGGAGTCGATGCCGGAGGCCCACGACGACCTGATGGAGATACTGCGCACGCTCGAGAAGCACTACGGCGACATGCAGGACACGGAGTTCACCGTCGAGGAGGGCAGCCTCTACATGCTCCAGACCCGCAACGCCAAGCGGCCTGCGCAGGCGGCGGTGAGGTTTGCGGTGGACGCCGTCGAGGAAGGGCTGCTCGACCGCGCCCAGGCGATCGCCACGATCGACGCGGGCCGGCTCGACGCGCTGCTCCACCCGGGCTTCAAGCCGGACGCCGACTTCGAGGTCCTGGCCGAGGGCGTGCCCGCGTCGCCCGGCGCCGCCAAGGGCGCGATCGTCTTCACGGCCGACGACGCCGTGAGCGCCGCCGAGGACGGCCGCGACGTGATCCTCGTGCGCCCCTTCACCGAGGCGGACGATGTGGCCGGCTTCCACGCCGCCAAGGGGATCCTCACCGCAGAGGGCGGCAAGGCGAGCCACGCGGCTCTGGTGGCGCGCGGCATGGGCAAGCCGTGCGTGTCGGGCGCGGCGGCGCTCGACATCGACCTGCACGCGAAGACCCTGAGCGTGAACGGCACGAAGCTGAACGAGGGCGACACGATCGCCATCGACGGCAGCGCCGGAGTGGTCACGGCGGACGACGTGCCGCTCGAGGAGCCCGAGGTATCGGCCGAGTTCGACACCGTGCTGAGCTGGGCCGACGAGCTGCGCACGCTGGGCGTCCGCTCGAACGCGGACACGCCGGAGGACGCGCGCCGCGCCCGCGAGTTCGGCGCGGAGGGCATCGGCCTGTGCCGTACCGAGCACATGTTCATGGCGGCGGATCGCCAGCCGAAGATGCGCGCGATGATCATGGCCGAGAGCGAGGAGGAGCGCCGTGCCTACCTCGACGAGCTGCTGCCCCACCAGCAGGAGGACTTCGAGGGCCTCTTCAAGGAGATGGAGGGCCTACCGGTGACCATCCGGCTGCTCGACCCGCCGCTCCACGAGTTCATGCCGGGGGCGGAGGAGGTGGCCCAGGACGTGGAGCGCGCCCGCATCGAGCAGACCGAAAACCTGGAGGAGCTCGAACACACCCTCGACCGGATCCACTCGCTGGCGGAGGCGAACCCGATGCTCGGCACGCGCGGCGTGCGCCTGGGAGTGCTCCACCCGGAGATCTACGAGATGCAGGTCCGGGCGATCTTCCGCGCGGCGCTCGCGATCCCCGAGCCGCCGCGTCTCGAGATCATGATCCCGCTTGTGGCCTACGAGCGCGAGCTCGAGCTGATGCGCGGCCTCGTCGAGCGCGCGGCCGAGGAGGAGGGCATCTCCGACAGCGATTTCTCGGTCGGCACGATGATCGAGCTGCCGCGCGCATGCTTCGTGGCCAACCGGATCGCCGAGCACGCCGACTTCTTCTCGTTCGGCACAAACGACCTCACCCAGACCGCGCTCGGCTTCTCGCGCGACGACGTCGAGGGCAGCTTCCTCAACCGCTACGTGGAGACCAAGATCGTCGACCGCAGCCCGTTCGAGACGATCGACCGCCCCGGCGTGGGGTGGCTCGTGCGGCTGGCGGCGTGGACCGGCCGCGAGGCAAAGCCGGACCTCAAACTCGGCATCTGCGGAGAGCACGGCGGCGACCCGGAGTCGATCGCGTTCTTCCAGATGGCAGGGCTCGACTACGTGAGCTGCTCGCCCTACCGCGTGCCGATCGCGAGGGTGGCAGCGGCACAGGCGAGCGCCCGATGCTCGATGTAAGCCGGACTTTGCGAGGTGGTTCCCGCACAACGAGCTCTACATCCGCGCCGCGGGCTTCGAATCGCTCTCCACCAACTGACACAATCGATCGCGCATGGCCCAGCTTGCGCGCACGTCGTTCAGAGACCGGATGGAGGAGCTCGAGGAGTCGCTCTCGCCGCTTGCCACGCGGTCGTATCCGGCGCTGCGCGAGGAGCCCGAGCCGGACTCGGCCCATCGCACTCCCTTCCAGCGCGATCGCGACCGGATCGTGCATTCGAAGGCCTTTCGGCGCCTGAAGCACAAGACCCAGGTGTTCATCGCGCCGGAGGGCGACCATTACCGAACGCGGCTCACGCACACGCTCGAGGCGTGTGGGATCGCCCGCAACGTGGCGCGCGCGTTGGGGCTGAACGAGGACCTCACGGAGGCCATCGGGCTGGGTCACGACCTCGGGCATCCGCCCTTCGGCCACACGGGTGAGGCGGTGCTCGACTCGTGCATGCGCGAGCGCTGGGGGAGCGGTTTCCGCCACAACGAGCATTCACTTCGTGTGGTCGAGAAAATCGAACGTCTCAACCTCACCGCGCCGGTGCGCGACGGCATCCTGCATCACACCGGGCCGGACCCGCCCGACACGCTCGAGGGGCGGATCGTGCGGCTCGTGGACCGCGTGGCGTACATCAACCACGACATCGACGACGCGATCCGAGCCGGCGTCCTGCGCTTCGAGGACCTGCCGCCGCGCGAGATCGAGCTGCTGGGCTCCACAGGCTCCGAGCGCATCGAGACGCTGGTGGAGGACCTCCTGCGCCACTCCGAGGAGGCGGCCGAGATCGTCCAGGGCGAGGAGGTGGGCGCGGCGATGCTGCGCCTGCGCGAATTCATGTTCGAGCGCGTCTACCTCGGCCCGGCCGCCCAGCGCGAGCGCCCGCGCATCGAGCGCATGCTGCGGGCGCTGTTCCTGCACTACGCGGACGAGATGGATGACGAGCAACAGGTGGTGGACTGGCTGGCCGGCATGACCGACCGCTACGCGATCCGCGAGTTCGAGAACCTGTCCGTGCCGCAGGGGTTCTGATGGCGCTGTTCACAAAGGACACGATCGACCGCGTGCGCGAGGCCGTGGACATGGTCCAGCTCGTGGGCCAGAAGACGGACCTGCGGCGCGTGGGCACGCGCTGGAGCGGGCTCTGCCCCTTCCACGACGAGCGCACGCCCTCGTTCTCGGTGAATCCGGAGGAGAAGCTCTACTACTGCTTCGGCTGCAGCGAGGGCGGGGACGCCTTTAAGTTCGTCCAGCAGACCGAGGCGCTCGACTTCCAGGAGGCCGTGGAGCTGCTGGCGGAGCAGTCGGGCGTGCGGGTGGAGCGAGAGGCTGACGATCCGCGCGCCGAGGAGCGCCGCCGCCGGCGTGAGCGCCTGCAGGCCCTGCTCGAGCGCGCGAGCCGCTTCTACGCCGCCTACCTTCGGGAGACGGCCGAGGCGGCGCCGGCGCGCGAGTACCTGGCCTCACGCGGCCTGTCGGACGAGGTGCTCGCCGAGTTCCGCGTGGGCTACTCCCCGAGCGCCTGGGACCGGATGATCATGGGCGCCCGGCAGAGCGGCTTCAGCGAGGAGGAGCTCGTGGCGGCCGGTCTCGCGCAGCGGGGCAAGAGCGGTGGCCTGTACGACCGCTTCCGCGGCCGGATCATGTTCCCGCTGGCCGATGCGCGCGGCAAGGTGCTCGGCTTCGGCGCGCGGCAGATGGGGGAGGGGCGCGGGCCGAAGTACCTGAACACCTCCGAGAACGACCTCTACCACAAGGGTCGCCAGCTATTCGGCATTGACGTGGCGCGCAAGGAGGCGATGCGCACCGCTCGTTTCGTGGTCGTGGAGGGTTACACGGACGTGCTTGCGCTTCACCAGGCGGGGATCAGGGAGGCCGTGGCGATCATGGGCACGGCCCTCACCCAGGAGCAGCTCGCCGAGCTGGCGAAGGTGGGCGACGGCAACCGCCGTGGACTCGTCTACCTCGCTCTCGACGCTGATCGAGCCGGTCGGGACGCGATGTTGCGCGCCTCGCGGCTCGCGGAGGATCGAGGTATCGACTTGCGCGTCGTGGAGATGCCGGATGGCACGGATCCAGCAGAGCTCGTAACTCAGGAGGGGCCCGAGGGGTTTGTAGAGCGGATGGACCGTGCTGCACCTATGATCGAGTTTCAGGTGCGACGGGTACTTGCCGATGCAGACCTCGACACGCCTGCAGGCAGGGATAAGGCTTTAAGGGAGGCGCGCGAGCTGATCTCAGCAGTTCCCGAACGAACCGCAACACGTGATGCGCTCGTCCGCGAAGCCGCGGACCGGCTCGACGTTCCTGTGGACTACGTGCTCGCGCCCGCCCGCGCGCCCGCGGCCCGACCGGACGCGCCGACGCAGGCGTCACCCGCCGAGCTGTCGCTTCGATGGGAGCGTGAGTTCCTGATCAGGTGCCTCTCGAGCGCGGACCTCGGCCACGACTTCCTGGGCAAGCCCGAGGACGAGCAGTTCTCCTCGGAGCTCACCCGCCGCGCCCGTGCCCACTTCGTCAGCGAGTTCGACGACCCGGTGGCCACCGTGCCACAGGACGACCCGCGCCTTGCGGCGCTCGTCACCGACCTCGCCTTCGCAGCACAGGAGCGGCCCCCCACGGACGAGCGTACGCTTGAATTCAGTCTCTTGCAGCTCGAGTTACGACGTATTCAGCGAGAGATAAGGCGCGCGTCTCAGGACGGTGAGCTCGGACGTCAGACGGAGCTCGCTGCGGCAGAGCAGTCGGTCCGTACCGAGATGGGTTCAATTTCGATAGGACAGACGGCATGACCGAGCGCGTGCTGAACGGGAACGGCGACGAAGCGGAGGAGCCGCGCGAGCTCGACCCCGCGGCCCCCGCCGAAGGCCACTCGGAGGACCAAGAGGAGCCCACGGCCGCCGACCTCTACGACGAGGGAGGTGTGGTCACCGCCGGCCTGGTGGTGGCACCCCCGGAGCATGGGGCGGAGGACGCCGTCCGGCTCTACCTACGCTCGATCGGGCGCGTGCCGCTGCTCACCCGTGAGGACGAGGTGCGCCTCGCCAAGCGGATCGAGATGAACGACATGGCGGCGAAGAACTCGCTGATCGAGGCGAACCTGCGGCTCGTGGTCTCGATCGCAAAGCGCTACACCGGGCGCGGCCTGACGCTGCTGGATCTGATCCAGGAGGGCAACCTCGGGCTGATCCGCGCGGTGGAGAAGTTCGACTGGCGGCGCGGCTTCAAGTTCTCGACCTACGCGACCTGGTGGATCCGCCAGGCGATCACGCGGGCCCTGGCGGACCAGTCGCGCACCATCCGCATCCCGGTCCACATGGTGGAGCGGATGAACAGGGTGGCGCGCGCGAAGCGGTCGCTGATCCAGAAGCACAACCGCGAGCCCACGCCGGAGGAGATCGGCGAGCTGGTGGAGATGCCGGCCAAGAAGGTCGAGGAGATCCTGAAGCTGGGCCAGGAGCCGGTCTCGCTGGAAGCGCCGGTGGGCGGCGAGGAGGGCGACGCGTCGCTCGGCGACTTCATCGAGGACTCCGCCACCGACCGCCCCCTCGAGATCGTGGCCAACCGAATCCGCGACGCGGACCTCCTGAAGGTGCTCGACTCGCTGGGCTGGCGAGAGCGCAAGGTGATCGAGCTCCGCTACGGCCTGGGCGACGAGGGCCCGATGACCCTCGAGGACATCGGCCAAGAGGTCGGAGTGACCCGCGAACGAGTGCGCCAGATCGAGTCAAAGACACTGGCGATGCTGAAGAGCTCAGGCGGCGCAGACCGCCTCGCAGGAACCGCCGACGAGGCGTAAGTCCATCCGGTACACGAACTAGTGTTCGTGTATGGAGTCGGCTGTTCTCGAAAGATATCTGCGCGAGGGGCTCTCCCTCGAGAAGATCGGCCAGCTCACCGGGCGCGACCCGTCGACTGTCAGCTACTGGCTCAAGCGCCACGGGCTTGCGGCGGTGCACCGCGACCGGCATGCGCCGAAGGGAGGCGTGGACGAGCGCACGCTCGCATCCCTGGTCGAGGCCGGACTAACGACCCGTGAGATCGCAGGGCAACTCGGGTTCAGCCAGTCGACTGTGCGCTATTGGCTACGACGGCATGGGCTCCGAACAGTGCGCGCCAGACGGAAAGAATCCGCCGGCGTGCGAGGGGTGGATGCCGCGCGAAGGACGATGGATTGCCATCGCCACGGGGCCACCGAGTTCTGGCTCGACAGCCGAGGTATCTACAGATGCCTTCGTTGCCGCTCGGAGGCCGTTGCGCGCCGTCGGCGCCGGCTGAAGGAGATCCTGGTCTCTGAAGCCGGCGGACGCTGCAGTCTGTGCGGATACGACCGGTACATAGGCGCTCTGCAGTTCCACCACCGCAAGGGCACCGCCAAGGTGTTCGGAGTTTCCGAGCGTGGGTTGACGAGGTCGCTAGCCGCAGTCCGGGCAGAGGCCGCAAAGTGCGTTCTGCTTTGCGCGAACTGCCATTCGGAAGTGGAGGGAGGTATCGTCAAGGCGGCGTGACGCCGCTAGCGTTCCGACGTAGTGCACATCGATCCGGGGTAGCTCAATTAGGCAGATGCGCTCGACTGTTAATCGAGAGGTTGTGGGTTCGATTCCCACCCCCGGAGCTAAGAAGGCCGCCCCATGGGCGGCCTTCGGCGTTCAAGGGACGAAGAGTCCCAGAACGTAAACGAGACGCGAACTTCGCGCTTGAGGTCCGCTCCAATCAACCGAAGTTGACCTTCATCGGGGCGAGCCTTACAACCTCATGGCTTCGCTCTCTGCGCTCCGTCCGCGTCTCAAGAATGAGTAGACCAGCGGTCGGGGTCCGCGTCAAGCCCCCCAAAGCAATCAACCCGCTCTTTGCGGAGTTTTGTGAGATTCGGCGAACTCTTCGACTGCGTCGGCGGCCGCGCTGGCCCCGTCGTTGCGGGCCGCCCAGTCGCGCAGCTCCTCGGCACGGCGCCGGTAGCGCGGCTCGCCGAGCACGCGGCGCACCGCGAGCCGGATGCCGCGTGGCGTCGTGAGGCGGCGCGGCAGCGACACGCCCGCCCCCGCCCAGCGGATGCGGGCGGCGTTCTCGGCCATGTCCCCGGCGTGGGGGCACGCCACCACAGGGGCTCCGCTTGCCAGCGCACGTGCGAGCGTGCCGTGGCCGGCGTGGCAGACCACCGCGTCGCAGACCGGCATCGTGCGCGCGTAGGACACCCAGTCGACCACCCGCGCGTTCGTGGGCACGGCGAGCGGCTCCGCGGGCTCCCTCCGGTTCGTGCTTGCGAGCACGCGCACCGGCTCGTCCGCCAGCGCCTCGAGCGCGGCCCGCACCAGCCGGTGCTCCGGGTCCTGTGACGTGCTCGGCGCCACCAGCACCAGCGGATCGTCGCCCGGCGGCAGCTCCACGTCGCCGAAGGGCTGCTCCCAGAGCAGCGGCCCCGTGACCCGGATGCCGGACCAGCCGGCGGTGCGCGGGTACTCGAGCTGGGGGAACGTCGCGACGATCGCGAGGTCGCGCGAGATCCCGCCGTGCACCTCGTCCAGCGGCCCCAGGCCCACGCGCTCGCGCGCCCCATTCAGCTCCACGCGCCCCTGCTCCTCGCCCGTCATCACGATCGGGCGCACGAGCGACCACATTCGCCGCCCGATCGCGCTGCGCGGATAGACCGCGCCAACCGAGTAGACCGGGAACCCCGGCTCGCCCGTGGGCAGCACGTGCGGCACGAGCGTGGCCCACGGTCGCCCCTCCGCCTGCGCGGCGAGCGAGCCGGCCACGGTGATGATGTCCGCCACCACCACGTCGGGATCGAAGGCGCGGATCAGCGCGCGCGTGGAGGCAGAGGCCTTCACCGCGGCGGCGTAGGGCTTCAGCGGCACCTCGCGGGTGGGGAAGACCTGGTACTCCGGCGCGGCCGCGAAGCGCATTCCCTCGCGCTCCACGTGCTCCTCCCAGCGCGACCACGTCTCGAGCGTGACCTCGTGCCCGCGTCGCGCCAGCTCGGCTCCTAGGGCGATCGCCGGAAACGCGTGTCCGGGATCCCCGAACGCGGCGAGCAGGAAGCGCCGGCTCAGAGCATCTCCGCCAGCTCGCGGACCATTCGCCTGCGCCCGCCCGCGTCGAACGAGACGGGCGAGACGATCAGCGTCCCGACGCCCGCATCGCGATAGACCTCGAGCCGGTCGCGCACCTTGTCGCGCGGGCCGACCAGCGTGATCGTGTCGATCAGCTCGGCGGGCACGGCCGCGGCGGCCTCGTCCTTCTTCCCCTCGAGATAGAGGTCCTGGATCTCGCGGGCGGCGTCCTCGAACCCGTAGCGCTGCACCAGCGAGTTGTAGAAGTTGCGCTCGCGGGAGCCCATGCCGCCCACGTATAGGGCGATGAAGTGGCGCATCTGGTCGCGGGCGCGGTCCACGTCGTCGTCGATGGCCACGTTCACAGCCGGCGCGATGTCGAACTCTGGACCGAGCGTCCGGCCGCTCCGCGCGGCACCCTCCTCGAGCAGCTCGCGCGACCCGTCCACGTGCTCGGGGGAGAAGAAGATCGGCAGCCAGCCGTCGGCGATCTCGCCGGTGAGCTGCGTGTTCTTCGGCCCAATCGACGCGATATAGATCGGGATCCGCTCCTGCACCGGGGCGATGGTCAGCTTGAGCGCCTTGCCCGGCCCGTCTGGGAGGGGCAGCTGGTAGGTCTCGCCGTCGTACTCGAGCCGCTCGCGCGCCAGCGTCTTTCGCAGGATCTCCACGTACTCACGCGTGCGCTGGAGCTGCTTGCCGAAGCGCTGCCCGTGCCAGCCCTCGGCCACCTGCGGTCCAGACGTGCCGATCCCCAGCAGCATCCGCCCGCCGGAGAGCTGGTCGAGCGTGGCGGCGGTCATGGCGGTCATCGCAGGCGAGCGACCGGGCATCTGGAAGATCGACGAGCCGATCCTGATGCGCTCCGTCTGAGCCGCGAGCCAGGCGAGCACCGTGGCGGCGTCGGACCCGTAGGCCTCGGCGGCCCACACGGAGTCGAACCCCGCGGCCTCCGCCTCCTTCACCAACTCGAGCTGGTCCGCGGCCGCCATGCCGAGACCCCAGTAACCGACGTTCAGGCCGAGTCGCACTGCAAATGTCCTATCGCCGGTTGCATGTTTTGCCCGTTATTGCCGATCCTACGTAAGAGGCCATGAGACGCCGCCCCGCCAGAGACCTCCGCACCGCCATCGATTGCCTTCCGCTGGAGACGCGCAAGGCGATGCTGACGGGCGTCGAGGCGAACCGAATCATCGTCGGCGCGTACACGGACCGGAAGGGCGGTGTGTGCCCGATGCTCGCCGCTCATCGCAACGGCGGCCGCACTAGCCTCGCCAGCTTCGCTCACGCCTGGGACCGCTACACCGGCGCCCGCGGGCGTCCGCGGCCGGCCAGCGACCGCGAGCTGCACACCCTGACCACGATGCTCGAGGCGAGCATCGCCCTCGATGAGCTGCCGGAGCTTCAGGACGTGGCGCGCGAGGCGCAGAAGCGCCGCCTGCCGCGCCTCTTCCACCGCTTCGACGAGTACGAGCGGGCCGTGGCCGAGCTGGGCGTGATCAGAGCTCTGAATCCCCAGGACGAACGAATTGCACCTCAGGCACCACGCACTTTGGTGAAGTCCTGAGCAGGAACCTGATCGCCTCGGCGATGTCCTCGGGCTGAATCATCTCGTCCTTCGGAACCTCGCCCTCGATCCAGTCGGTCATCGGCGTGGCCACGAAGCCGGGGCAGAGAGCGGTCACCTGCACACCATCCGTGGCGAGCTCCTTGTGGAGCGCCTGGCTCAGCCCGACCACGCCGAACTTGGTCGCCGAATAGGCCGCGAGCCAGCCCTGTCCGTGCTTTCCGGCGTAGGACGCGGTGTTCGTCATCAGCGCCTTGCCGTGCTCGGCGCCGGCCTCCTTCAGCATCGGGATCGCCTCTCGCGCAAGCAGGTAGACCGCGCGCAGGTTCACGTCGAGTTGGAGATCGAGCTTCTTGGTCTCCGCGTCCGCGACCGCGCCGCCGATGCCGATCCCCGCGTTGTTGATCAGCACGTCGAGGCGCCCGCAGCGCTCGCGATGTGCTGCCACGAGCTTTGAGATCTCCTGCTCGTCCGCCATGTTGGCGGGGACGGCCTCCACGTCGAAGCCCTCGTCGCGCAGCGTCTGCGCGGCCGCCTCGAGCTTGTCCGGGCGCCGGGCCGAGAGGGTCAGCCGGTAGCCGTCTTCACCCAGCGCCCGGGCGATCGCATGCCCGATCCCGCTGGATCCTCCAGTGATGAGTGCCGCGCGGTCCATATTGCGCGGGCACTCTATGCAAACTCTCTACTCTTCCCCGCCCGTGAGTGCCCGATGGATCCTCCTACTCGCCCTGCTCGTTGGCGCCCTGATCGCCGGGTGCGGCGGAGACGACTCGTCGTCGGGCGACCAGCAGGCGCCGCCCGCCGCCAAGGCAGAGGACTTCCCGAAGCCCAACGGCAAGTCGCTCGCCGAGCTGCTCAAGGACGCCGGCGGGACCGGCCCGGTGCTGGCGCCGTCGGGGCTCGAGCTGCGCACCGGGAAGAACCGCTTCGGGTTCGCTCTCTTCAGTCGCTCGCGCGAGCAGATCACCGACGCGAGCGTGGCGGTCTACGTGGCGCCGGCGGGCGGTGGACCGGTGGAGGGTCCGTACCTGGCGCGCTGGGAGTCGCTCGAGGTCAGGCCTCAGTTCCAAAGCCGCCAGACCGCCTCTGACCCCGACTCGGCGAAGTCGATCTACACGGCCGAGATCCCGTTCGCCAAGCCCGGGCAGTACAACGTTGTCGGCATCGCCCGCATCGGCGGAAAGCTCGTCCCGGCCACCACCCCCTCGGCGGGAGTGGTCGTGAAGAAGGAGTCCGGCGACCCGATCCCGGCGGTGGGCACGCGGCCGCCGCGAATCCATACGCCGACGCTGGCCGAGGTGGGCGGCGACGTCGCGTCGATCGACACCCGCCTCCCACCCTCCTCGATGCACGACGCCGACTTCGCCGACGTGCTCGGCAAGGAGCCGGTGGTGCTGCTGTTCGCGACGCCCCAACTCTGCCAGAGCCGCGTGTGCGGGCCCGTCGTGGACGTGGCCGAGCAGGTCAAGGCGAGCACGCCGGACGATGTCGAGTTCATCCACATGGAGATCTTCCGCAACAACCGCATCGACGACGGCGTGCGGCCGCAGATGGCGGCCTTCCAGCTGCAGACCGAGCCGTGGCTCTTCGTGTTCGACCGCTCCGGCAAGGTGGCCGCGCGGATCGAGGGTGCCTTCAGCGAGCGCGAGCTCAAGCAGGCGATTTCGAAGGCGACCGGCTAGCGGCGTCCGGGCCGGCTAGCGGCGCCGGGCGTGCTTCTTCTTCGGCCGCTTGACGACGACCTTCTTGCTGTAGGCCTTCTGCGCGCCGCCGCTCGCGGCCGCGACGCTGAGCCGCACCGTCAGCGCGACCTTCTTCTTCTTGCGCAGCGCCTTCTTCAGCTGCTTCTTGTTCTTCTTGCTGAGCTTCAGCCGGATTCGCGCGACCTTGTTGGGGGCGGGGAGCGTGGTCACCTTGCGGCGCGTCACCGCGCGCTTGCGCTTGCGCTTCGCCTTCGGCAGCTGGGCGTAGGCCGTGACCGTGCAGGCACGGTCGCAGGTGCCCATCACGTCGAGGATGCCCTTCTTCAGCACCTTCTTCGAGATCACTCGGAAGGTGAAGGTCGGAGCGCCACCGCCGCTTGGACCGCCTCCGCCGCCGCCACCACCCTCGTTCGGGTCCGGAGCGGTCGCCTGCCACGAGTAGCGGACGGTGAGCGCCGAGCCGGCGTAGGAGTTGTCACCGCTGGTGGGGGTCGGCGGGGCGCCGCCGTCGGGTAGCGAGGCGGTGAAGCGATAGGTGCGCGCCGCGCCGGGGGCGAGGGAACCGAGCGATCTGCTCTGAAGGGAGGCGAGCTGACCCGCGAACACGGGAACTAGGTTGCCGCCGGTGATGTCCTGAACGTCGAGATGCACGGCGTTCGAGAGGAGGCCTCCATTGGCGCCGGGCTGGTCGACCACGTCGAGCTGGCGGAGCCCGAGGGCGCCGGCGAGCGCGCTGGGGTTCGCGACCTGGACGGTGCCGGTCACCGACCGGCCCGGGGCGAGCCCCTGAGCCTGGAAGATCGCCTGCCCGTCGCGCGAGTTGGTGATCTGGAACGTCCCGCTCGCCTGATTGACCACCGCAACGGGCTGCGGGTCCGCCCCGGAGCTGGCCGCAACCGTGCAGGCCGACACGGCCACGATTGCGGCAAGGGCCATCCACCTACGTAGCGGTCGCGAGTCCATCAGCGTCTTGCTGATATATCGGCCGCCCCAAGCCGAAACTGAGCTCTGTTTAGCGCCTCGCGCGCGGGTTGGACGAATAGGCTGACCCCCCGCGGGCCGGTTCGCGTGCTCTAGCGATCCTCAGGGCGCCGGATCGGCTTCGCCTGCGGCCTTGAGCGGTGCGAAGGCTTGGGCGCGGGCGTAGAGCTTGTAGAGCCGCAGCTCGTCGGAGTAGTCGTTGGAGCACACGTGTTGGAAGATTCGGTACGCATCTTCGTCGGAGAGGTCCGACTCGGCCGACTCCGAGCTCTGCGGTGTGAGCTGGCCGCGGATGTCCTCGATCGTCGCGTAGCGCCGCTTCACCGAGCCCCCGCGCCAATCCCGGCAGTTGGCGAACTGCGCCGTGGAATTTCCACTCATTAGGCCCACGCCCCGGATGTCCACCGGGGCGTTCCTGTCACGGCCGGCGGCGCCGTCGTGGTCCGTCCCTCCGCAAGCCGGCAGCGCGACTGCAGCGGCGGCGAGCACGAGCATGGTGAGGCCGTTGCGGCTCACTCGCCGCGAGCCATCAGGGCGTCGAGCCGTTTCCTCAGCGCATTCGCCTCGGGCGACCTCTCGAACGCCTGCGCCGCAGCAGCTCGGCTCAGGACCGTGCCTCGTGCGGCCGGGCTTCCGGGCTTGGCCGGCCGTGTCCACCAGTCGCAGTCCGTGGGCCCGGTGTCCTCGTCGGGTCCGTTCCCGCAGTCGATCAGGTAGGAGAGCTTGGCCATGTCCTCGTTGCCCGTGCTGGTGGCGCAGTTCGACGGCAGCACCTGAGGCGGGGCTCCCGGGAGGCGCCCGGCGTCGCCTGGACCGGTCACGCTGGCCGCGGTCCCGTCTGGGCCGGTGTTCCGGTACCAGCAGTTCCCGGTGTTGGGCGTAAACAACTCGCCCCACCAGAAGTCGTTGCCGTTCGGCTTCCTCGGCCCCGCACCAGGTGTGTGCACGTTGCCGAACATGTCGATCGCACCCGGGAAGCGGAAGCCCCTCGGCGCTCTGCCGACGATGTTGCGGAAGAACCGGTTGCCGCATGAGGTCGACAGCCCGCTGGCCGGCGCATCCGGGCACGAGACGCCGGGGAAGATGTCGCCCTCGGCGCCGCCGCCGTTGGTGAGGGAGTCCGGGACGGCGAACAGCATCGCCCCGTCGCGCCAGTTGTCGAAGATCCAGTTGTGGTGGACGCGGGCGTCGTTCATGCCCGCGTAGATGATCCCGGTGCCGATCGGCACTGCCACCAGCGGGGACACGGGCGGATGGTCGGTGTAGAGGTCGAGGTTGTTCGCGTAGATGTAGTTGTGATCGATCTCCGAGCTGTCGGCCGGGAAGCCGGGATGACCGGCGGCCGAGAGCGTGTCACTCGAAATCCCGGTCGTGTTGCCGTAGATGTGGTTGCGCGTGATGCGGACCGCGTTCCCCATCGAGCCCGAGTAGCCGAGCGCAGAGCCGTGGAGGTCGCAGTCCCTGATGACGGTGTTGGGGCGCGGGGCGTCCGGATAGAAGTCGGTTGCCTGTGAGCCGGTCTCGGGAGCCGCGCCCGGGTACACCGCCGCGTCGCCTGCGCCGAACCCCTCGCAGTTCTGGACGAGGCTGTGATCCGAGGTGAAGGAGAGGTGGCCGTAGTCGGCCCCCCAGAAGAACTTCACGCGGTCGAGCAGGATGCCGTCGAGCTCCTCGTTGTAGAAGGTGTGTTCCCGCGCACCGCGCACGAGGAAGTTGCGCCCGACGAAGCCGTCGGCGCGGTCGACTCGCAGAACGACGTGCTTGGCATAGCCGCCCGGCTTCGCCCCCGGCCTCTTCCCCATGAAGAGCTCACCCCGATAGCCGGTCCCGGCGTCCATGATCACGTCTTCGGGCTTCGGCCCGGTCCCCTCGATCTGCAGGTTGCACCGCAGGCACCGGCCCAGCTCTTGCGCTGGGATCCCTTGGCGGTCCGAAAGCGGTGGCACTGGCGGATCGCCCGTGACCGCGCGGCCCTGGACGTAGATCAGGTTCTGGTCGTTGGGGCAGGTGACCTGGTACTCGTAGCTCGGGGTGAGGTCCCCACTGGCGTCCCTCTGGAGCAGGCTCGGGTTGCACTTCGGGTCGTTCTCGGGGGCCCTGCGTGAGGCCGGCTCGGTGTAGCGGCCGGGCATGATCACGACTCGGTCGTTGTTGCCGGCGTCGAGAACCGCCTTCTGGACCGAGCTGTATCCGCACCGCGCGGCCAGGACGTCGTTGATGGCGAGCAGCTGCCGCGCCTGGCGCTTAGAGAGCCTGATCTTCGGCTGGCTCGGACGGAGGCGGTAGCCCCCCTCGCGGGCCTTGCGCACCGATGCGCGCAAGAGCGCCAGCGACTGCGCGCCCCTATTGCCCTTGCAGACGACGAGCACGTCGCCTCTCCCCGCCCCGCTGGCCGCCGACTTCAGGGAGCGGGCCTGGGGTACCTTGCCGCCGGCCGGCGGGCTGACCGACTTGTCGGGACGCGGATCCGGCCAGTACGACGGCCGCTCGAGGTGAGCCAAGGCGAGCGCCGGCAGAGCCAGCATCATGGCTGCGAGCGTGGCTGCTAGCGACACTCCACGCGTCGTGAGACGCCGCTTACGTGTTTGCTTCTCCGGCAACCCCAACCTCCTGGCCTTCCTCGTCGAGCCCACGCGGCCCCCGGGCAGGAGTCGCGGCGCGAATCTAACAGAGGCGCGGAGCAGGTCGCAAAGCAGATTGCCGTTGGGGCGCAGCTGCTCATGCGAATAAGGCAGGCCCGGAAGGGGCGCACTGGCGTGCCTCCGAGCGCGACGCTCCCGTCGGGCGAGGAAGGCCTTCGGGATCCTAGGATGGGCCTCATTGGGATCCTCGTCGACCATCGGTCGACCATCCGAGGCGAGCGGAGGCGGCGGAATCCCGCTCTAGGGCCGGTAGCTCAGTTGGTTAGAGCAGCGGACTCATAATCCGTCGGTCCCTGGTTC
>CAWDLE010000009.1:0-22108 GCA_963803085.1 uncultured Thermoleophilaceae bacterium
GAGGTCATCGATCACATCACGGCACTCCTCGTCCAGGTCGTCAGCACAACGCGCTCCGCGATGGAGCGGGCAGCCGAATACGACCGTCACGGAGGACCTCCTCACCAGGTCGTGCAGAGTCTCGAAGAGCACGCCTGGATGTTCTCGGCCCAGCGGAAGCGGTGAGCTCAAGGACGTTCGAGGCGGACTCGACGCGCAGCGAGGTTCCCTCGCCCGGCGGGCTCGCGATCCAGATCGTGCCGCCGAGCGCCTCGACCCGGTCGGCAGGCCGGTCAGGCCAGAGCCGCGCGAGGGATCCGCGCCGCCGACGCCGTCGTCTTCGATCGTGAGCTCGAGCACGCCGTCGAGCGCGCGCGCGTGCACCTCCACCTTGGAGGCGCGGGCGTGCTTTGCGGCGTTTGTGAGGGCCTCGGAGACGACGTAGTACGCCCCGATCTCCACGTGCTCGGCCAACCGCTCCGCAATCGCCAGGTCCAGCTGCACCGGGACCGCTGACCGCCTCCCCAGCGCCTTCAGAGCGCGGCACCAGGCCGCCCTCGGAGAGGATCGCCGGGTGGATGCCGCGCGACAGCTCGCGCAGGTCGTCGAGCGCCTCCGCGAGGCCCTTCCCGACGTGCGTCAGCTGTTCGGCGAGCTCGTCGTTGTCGGGCGGGGCCATCGCCTCCGCGCTCGCGAGCTCGAGCGCCAGCGACACCAGGCGCTGCTGGACGCCGTCGTGGAGGTCGCGCTCGAAGCGCCGGCGCGCCTCGTCGGAGGCGGCGACCAGCCGGGCGCGCGAGGCCATCAGCTCGGCGCGGGCCTCGGCGTTCGCGATCGCGGTTTCGAGCAGCTGCGCGAACCGGGACATCCGCTGTTCGGTGTCGGCAGGCGGCGAGTGCTCGCCCTTCCAGCTCGCCGTGATCAACCCCCACAGCCGGCCCTCGACGACGATCGGGGCCGAGACGCTCGAGCGCAGGCCAGTCTCGCGGGCGAGCTCCGCCAGGGCACCCTGCGCTCCCTCGTAGTTCTCGATCCGGGCCGGCCGCCCGGTCCGCCGCACCATTGCCGTGGCGCTCTCGCCCTCGATGCTCACGCGCGAGCCGACCGGCGTTCGCGCGACATCCAGCCCGCGGTGGGCGAGCACGAGGATCTCGTTGCCGGGCTCGAAGCGGTTCAGCGCAACCTGGTCGGCGTCCAGCAGCGCCTCCATCTCCCCGGCCACAGCGTCGAAGACCGCGGCGGGCGGGCGCCCTCCGCGACGAGCGTCGCCACCCGCCGCAGCGCGGCCTGCTCGTCGGCCAGCCGCTTGACCTCCGCGCGTGACTCGGCGTTGGCGATCGCGGTCGCCACGAGCTCCGTGAACTGCCGAGGCGCGCGCTCGGTCTCCGGCGGCAGCGGCTCGGTGTCTCATGGTGACGAATAGCGCCCCACAGGCCGGCCCTCGACGACGATCGGCTCCCGACGGAGGGCGCGGAAGCCGAGCTCCGGCGGACGGCGCCGCATGCCGCCGCTGGCGGCCTTCTCGTAATGGTCGAACCGACGGGCTCGCCGGTTCGCTGCACCCGGGTCGGACGCGATGTCCCTCCCGGCCGCTAGCGCGAGCCAACGGCAGGTCGCATCGTGCTGCCGCGCGACGAGCGACGTTCGGGCCCCGGATCGAAGCGACGCTCGGTAGCGGGCGTCACGCCGAGCAGCCCGCGACTTCCCGCGTGACCGCCGCGAAGAGCTCGGGCGAGTCCCTCGCTCGCGAACACAGCGTTGCCACACGCCGCAGCGCAGTCTGCTCCTCGGCGAGGCGCCCAACCTCGCCGGCGGTCTCGGCGTTGGCGATGGCCGTGGCCACCAGGTCGGAGAACTCACCAGCCGCGACTCCGTCCCCTCCTGCAGCGGCTCGTCGACCTCTCAACGAATCCAGGGCGCCCCAGAGCCCCCGCGGACGAGATCGGGCAACCGACCGAAGACGGATGCAAGCTCGCGGAACAAGGTCGTGGGCCTTGGCACGCCTGCCCGACATCGCTCGGTCGGGGCCGTCCCCCTCAGCACCGTCGTTGCCATGTCACCCTCCTCCCTCGGACGGCGGCTCGGATGCGGCGCTCGCCGGCGCGCCCAAACCGCGACGGGGCTAGGTCCCATCGTCGTTGTAGCGGAGCACCGGCGCGGTCCCCTCCCTGGAGCTCGCCACTTCCTGGGTAGCGGCGGCGAGCAAGAGGCTCGCCGGCGACGTCCTCGGCGACCAGCGTCGCCACCCGCCGCAGGGCCGCCTGTTCCTCGGCGAGCCGCTCGATCTCCATGCGCGCCTCCGCGTTGGCGATGGCCGTGGCGACAAGTCGCTGAAACGCCATATCCGCGTTTCGTTCTCGGCCGGCAGAGGCTCACTCTGGCTCGTGGTCGCGACCATCGTGCCCCAAAGCCGTCCTTCAACAACGATCGGAGTGGCTACGCTCGAGCGAACGCCCAGCGTATCCGCCATGGCGGCGACCGCCCCGGATGTATTCGCCCAGTCGTCCACGCGGGCCGCCTGCCCGTTCGAAGCAGCGAGACGACGAGGTTCTCACCATCCAGCGGGAAACTGGTGCCGAGCGGAGGTGGGTCCCAGGGCGTCTGCGACTGCGCGACCAGCGTGGCCGTCCCGTCAGGCTCGAAGCGAAGCATCCCGACGGCCTCCGTTACCTAGACTCGCGCCGCCTCTTCGGTGACAATTGCGAAAACGTCCCCCTGGGACTCTTCGTTCGCGACCAGCGTCGCAACCCGCCGCAGGGCCGTCTGCTCCGCCGCGAGCCACTCCGACTTCCGGGCGCGACTCCGTGTTCGCGATCGCGGTTGCAATCAGCGCGGTGAACTGGCCGAGGCGGGACTCCGTATCCGGTGGCAGCGGCTCGGCCCGTGGTGTGCCCGCCGTCATCGCCCCCCAGAGTCGGCCCTCCACCCAGATCGGGGTGCCCACGACGCTGCGTATCCCCATCGAGCGTACGGTCTCCGGGACCGTCCCGCTCGCAATGTCGTAGTCGTCGATCCGCACTGGCCGTCCTGTCCGGGAGACTCGCGAGACAGCCGTGTCCACCTCAAGCGAAAGCCGATAGCCGACGGGAAAGTGGTCTTCGTGACCCGAGCTGGCCACGACGACCGCTGTCCGGTCGTCGTCGTACCGCACCATTCGGATCACGTCCGTAACGAGCAGCAGGCCGACCTCTCGGGCAACTGCGGTAAAAACCTCGGACTGAGATGCGTCCTGCGCCACGAGCGTTGCCACGCGCCGCAACGCGGCCTGTTCCTCAGCTAGGCGCTCCAGCTGCGTGCGGGCCTCGGTGTTGGCGATCGCCGTGGCGACCAGCTCGGTGAACTCGGCCAACCGGGCCTCCGTTCCCGGGTCAAGTGGGTCGGCCTCGGTCGACGAGACGACCATCGCCCCCCACAGCCGGCCGGCCACGAGGATGGGGACTCCTACGCTGGAGCGAATGCCGTGCTCACGAACAAGCTCGGCCATCTGCCCTCCCAAGCCCGTGTAGTCGTTAATACGGGCGGCCGCCCGCGTCTCGAGCACCATCCGAACGACGTTGGTTCCGTCGAGCGACAAGCGGCTCCCGACGGGGAAGACCTCACCGGCCTCGGAGTAGCTGGCGCACTCGGAGGCCACCTCATCATCCTCGTAACGAACGATCCTGACGACCGGCACGTGGAGGACTCGGGCCACCTGCTCGGCGACCGTTGCGAACAGCTCGTCAGGTGGTGCGCCACGCGCCAGCACCGCCGCGATCTCGCGGAGCGCAGCCTGCTCCTCGGCCAAACGGTCGAGCTCACCGGACTGCGTCACGTGCGGGGGCCCCAAGGCCTCAACGACGGTAACCCATAATTCACGGGGTGAACAGGAGGTCTAGCGGCGCGATGCTGCTACTGGTCGCCCCCGGCATTGCCCCAGCTCTCCTATGAGAGTGGCGAGAAGTCCGTACAGGACACCGCCTGCGGCAGCTACATGACGGACCTCGAGGAGGAGATCAGCGAGAGGCGCGCCTAGACCCCGCCCCCTCGCGCGCACACGAGAGGGCGAGCGCCGGGCTTTGGCGTGCCTTCCTGCCGGTCGGCGGCGATCCGCCGCAGTGTACGGGCGATCGTGCACTGCTCTTGAACCGAGTCGTCAGACGCGGATACTCGGAGGCCATGAAGCGGTTGCACACACGACACGCGCCAGCGGATGACCTGCTTCCGTCGGGTCGTCGGTCCTGCGCTCGGGGCTGGCGACGAACCTGCTGTGGATCGGGGCGCTCAAGTTCAAGCGGTACGAGGTCGAGAACATCGACCCCCTCGTCCGCTCCAGCCCGCTGTTCTCGGGATTGCGCGAGAAGCTGGGGGCACGAAGGCTCGCGCGAGTCATCGGGATCGCGGAGATCGCCGTGGGCTCTCTGATCGCCGCCAAGCCGGTCGCGCCCAAGGCCTCTGCCGCCGCCAGCCTTGGCGCCGTCGGGATGTTCCTCACCACGCTCAGCTTCCTGGTGACGACGCCGGAGGCCAGGCAGGAAGGCGAAGGGATGCTCGTCCCGTCTTTCGTCGGGCAGTTCTTGTTGAAGGACACAGTGCTCCTCGCCGCCGCCCTCGTGACCGCCGCCGAGTCGCTGCGGGGCGCCCGCCGCTGACGGCGCGCGCGGAGGCGGGCGGTCAGCTGCCGGCCGGCTTCTTGTCCCGCTGGTCGACGGGTTCGCGCAGCGCCTTGTTGACCTCCATTGGGTGTGGTCCAGCCGATGTTGTGCGGTCTGCCCTCGACGCTCACGAGACGGACATCGGCGATCAACCGCGGCAGCCGGTCGGCCGTGGCGGTCATCGGCAGGATCCGGTCTGCCGTGCCGTTCAGCACCAGGGCGGGTACGTCGAGCTTGGGAGATCGTCGCGGTAATCGGTGAGCCAGGCATCGACGCAGGCCGTAGCTGGCGTACAGCGAGGCGCCCGCCGCGACGTCGAAGCCGGCCTGCCACGCCTGCTGGCTGATGCGCTCGCCAGCCAGAACGTCGGCGTTGTAGAAGTTGTCGCCGAAGTCCTTGAAGTAGGCGGAGCGGTCCTTGACGATCACCGCCGGGGTTGTCGTCGCGCTTGAGCAGGAACGGCGGGTGGCCCGAGCAGGACGGACTTGCTCGTCCTCGAACAGCTGCCGGTCGACGCCCTCGCAGGCACCCGACGGCTGGGGCGGCTGGAGCGGCCGCGTGGACGACGCGACGTTGCACCCGGGCTGGCGTGTTAGGTACAGGCGACGTGGAGCTGCTCGCACGCGGTGAGGGGTGATCTGGGCGTCGGGGTGCGCGGCGCGCTGGCGCAGCATCGCCATCAGCCGGACCAGCCCGGAGCCGCCGCCGATCAGGTAGAGCGGGCAGCCCTCGTCGACCGACCACGTGAACGGCCCTCCGATCGGTCCGCGACCTCGAACTAGTCGCCAGCGATGACGTCGTCGACGAGGTAGGGCGAGACCTCGCCGTCCTCGAAGCGCTCGATCGATCAGCTCGACGCCGTCGTGCTCCGGCGCCGAGGCGATCGAGTACGAGCGTGATGCCTGGTATCCGGTCCTCGGCGGTCAGACGAACGTCGACGTGCTGGCCGGCGACGTGTCCGGGCTAGCCGGGCACGTCAGAGCACGAGCGTGCGCGCGGTCGGGGATTCGGCGCGGGCGTCGCGGACGGTCGCGACGTGCCAGCGGATCGGGGCACGACGCGGCCCGTCCGGCGTGACGCTATCCACGAGGAGGGCAGGACCGCTCGCCGTCCCGAGTCCTCACGGGCGAACGCGGATGATCGTCTTCCCCTTGCGCCGCTCGGTCGGATTGAACGCCGCAACGGCATCGTCGAGGGTCGCGACGTTGCCGATGTTCGTCCGCACTCGTCCGTCCCGCACTCGCTGGACGATCTCACTCAGTTGGGCGCGGTCGGGCACGACAACGAAGTCGATCGCTCGGCCGTCGACGGGCCGTGCCTCGGCCGGCCCGGTGATGGTCACCAGCGTTCCTCCGGCTCGAATCAGGTCCGCGGACCGCTTCCCGATGTCGCCGCCGATGACATCGAACACCAGATCGACTCCGCCGACGTCTTCCAGGGCGTCATTCTCGAGGTCGACGAACTCCTGCGCGCCGAAGTCGAGCGCCGTCTGACGGTCGGCAGTGCGTCCGGTGCCGACGACGTAGGCGCCGGCCTCACGTGCGAGCTGCGTCACCATCGAACCGACTGCGCCGGCCGCGCCGTGCACGAGGACGCTCTGCCCCGCCTGAAGGCGGCCGTGCTCGAACAGCCCTTGCCACGCGGTCAGGCCCGGCATCGCGAGGCTCGCGCCCGCCGTGAAGTCGACGTCGCCCGGCAGCGGCGCGAGGTTACGTGCCTCGACGACTGCGTACTCCGCCAGCGTGCCGTCGCGAGTCCAGTCCGTGAGGCCGAACACCCGCTGTCCGACAGACAGGCCGGTTGTTCCATAGCCGAGGGCGCTGACCACTCCGGCCAGCTCGTGCCCGGGGATCGACGGCGTCCGGTCACGGCCGAGGCGGTCGGTCCAGGTCGAGGGCCACGTGAGCTCACCCGGGGTGAATCCCGACGCATGAACTTCAACGACGACATCGCCGTAGCTCGCGCCCGAGAGGCTGGCGAGCCTCGCCGCCTGCGGCTCGGGCCGCTCCACCAGCTTCATCCCAGCCGTTCCGGCGGCCTGGTCCGTCACCACAATCGCCTTCATCCGGTACCTCCCTGTATCAGTCCCCGCCTACACGGCATTTTCGGTCGTCGTTGCGTTCCGCGGATCGATGGCGCTCGGTGCGTTGACGGCCGCGTCCAGGAGTCGGCGCTCCGAACCCCCGTTGCCACCACGTGAGCTTCGCCTCGGCCTCCCGGAAATCGAAGGCGGCGGCCGCGCTGTTGCGCAACCGCTGCCTCCCGGGTGTCAGTCGACGATCTAGGTGAGGATGAGCAGCCCGGCGAGTTGCGTTAAATCGCCGGCGCTCCCGCGTGAACGATGAGGCCGAACTTGGCCGGGTCGGCGTCGGAGTCGTCGCGTGGACGAAGAAGTACTCCGCGCCCGCTGGCTCGACGGTGACGAGGAGTCGCACTTGCTCGCTACGCACGGTGAAAGCGTGCGGCACGTTCTTCGGGAGCGCCGCGTATGAGCCGGCCTCGACCTCGATCTTCTCGTCGCCCACGTAGGCGGTGATCGCGCCCTCCACGATGTACAACGTTTCGTCCTCGCGGGTGTGGGTGTGCATCGGCGGTTCGTCGCCCGCGCGCACGCGCAACTCGACGACCGCCCAGTCGCCACCGGACTGGTCGCCGGCGAGCTTGAGCTCTGCGCTCGAGCCACCGCCGTAGGTCACGGTACGTCCAGCCCCGGGACCGGAGAGGACAGGTTCACTTAGGGCCATGGTCTTGCTCCTCTGATCGGGAAAGTAGTTCCATCGAACAACCCCGTGCCCCCAGCATCAACAGCCGCTCACGATCGCTCATTCGCTTCCATGAATCGGCCGTAGGCGGGCCCGGCCCCGATCACTTGCTCCTCGTCGCCGTCGGGGTCGCGTCCTGCCGCGACAGCGCCTGCGCGGCGCGCACGCCGTCCGGCCGCCGCGACTCCCGCTAACAGTCGTGGGCGGCCGGCCGGAGGGACGGCCGCTTACGCGACGTCGCGCCGCCTCGCTAACCAAGGAACCTTGAGACCGCGTGGTCGACGGGTCCCAGCTCGCTCTTCATTGTCCGTTCATTGTCTAAACCCCTGCAGTTTGGGCGCATCTTCTTAGGACCACGCGTCTCCGGCGTGAGCACCGCAAATGTGCCCGATTTGCAGGCGTTTCAGAGGGAATCTGCGAGGCGGAGCTACTGATGGCGATGCAGAAGGTCGAGGGATCGACTCCCTTCCCGCTTCGGAAAGGCCTGCATTGCAGGTTTTTTGGGTCTCAGGAGTCCGGTTGTGCATGTGCTTCGCGTCGGACCGAAACCGGAACCCGCGGCAAAGCCGCCGTGCATTCGACTCGAAGGAAGTGGCCCTTGCGAGGGAACTCTGGATCCTCGAGCTAGTGACCTCTTTCGGAGGCAACACAGAAGCTCATGAGTTCGATCCTTCGGGCGAGTCCGGTTCAGTCCGGAATCGGGCGCTGGTCGATCCGGCCGCGCGATCACTCGACGACCGTCAGCACCACCTTGCCCCGCCGGCCTGGCTCCAGGCTGCGCGCGAACGCCTCGCGCGCCGAAGTGAACGGAAAGACTTCGACGAGCGGGGGACGCAGGTCGCCGCCATCGACCAGCCTCGCGAGCGAGCCGAGCTGTTCGCGATTCGGCTCGACGAGGAAGTACACGCCTTCCTCGGGGGGCTCCTCCGCCACCGAGACCAGTCGCCCGCCGGCGCGCAGCACGGCGCGGGAGCGACGCAACCGCTCGCCGCCGACGGTGTCGAAGACGACGTCGACGGGTTCTACGGCGTCTTCGAAGCCGTCTCCGCGTCGACCACCTCGTGTGCGCCGAGTCGAGGACGAAATCCAGGTTCGCCGCCGACGCGGTCCCGATCACATGCGCGCCGGCCGCGCGGGCGAGTTGCACCGCGAAGCCGCCGACGTTGCCCGCGGCGCCGTGGATCAGCACGCGCTCGTCTGCGCCGAGCCGGCCGTGGTCGAACAGCCCTGCCAGGCGGTGAGCGCGGGCAGCGGGATCGCGGCGCTCTCGGCGTGCCCGAGCGCCTGCGGCCTCGGCACCAGCAGTTCGGCGGGCACCGCTGTGTAGTCGGCTGCGACGCCATCGCGGTCGAACGGGGTGAGCGCGAACACCTCGTCGCCGGCCGCGACGCCGGCGACGCCCGGGCCGACTTCCTCGACCACTCCGGAGAGTTCGTAGGACGGGATCGCCGGCAGACGGTCGACCGGCCATTCCAGCTCGCCGCGGGTGATCGCCGCCGCGTGCACGCGGACGAGCGCCTCCATCGGACCGGGTCGTGGCCGGTCGGCCTCCTCGACCGCGAGCTGCTCCGGACCGCCCGCCGCACGCAGCCGGACAACGCGCATCACGAGTCACCGTCGTACACGGTCGGGGACTCACCCTCGCCGAGAACGAAGAAGGCGAGCAGGCTCGCCGGGAACTCCTGGCTCGCATTGCGCGACACGGCGTGGAGCGCGCCCGGCGGCTCGTAGAACGAGTCCCCCGCCTTCAGCACGACCGGTTCGCGATCATCGATCCCGAAGATCACGCTGCCCTCGATCACGTACACGTATGCGCCGGCCGGGTGCCGATGAACGCGCGAGAACCCGCCCGGCTCGTAGTCGACGCGGACGGCGTTGACGACGAGTCCATCGCGCGATGGGAAGTCGAGCACCGGAGTGACGCGCTCGCCGGTATCAGTGTGGGGCATGAGGAGCCTCCTGAACAGTCAATGGGACCCTGACGGTACGTCCACGGCTCCCGATGGCGATCGGATCTGTTGAAGACTTGATAGTCCCTTCTTCTTGCGGCCAATAAGCGGGCAGCGATCCTCAGTCGCGGTGGGCGGCCCGCCCGCGACTACAGCCGGACCTCTCGATGAGTTGTTGTCAGGCGCCGGACCGCCTGGGGCCGGCCGTCACCTTCGCGACCAGCCGAGCACTCCAACCTACAAACCGCGCGAATGGCCACGATCTCCGAGGCAAACGGCCGCGCGAGACGTCTGCCTCGCCGCTCTATCCAGCAACCTGATCGCACTGGCCTTCATCGGCCAGATGTCCCGCCTGGGCACCGCCTTCCGCGCGTTCGCGCTGATCCTGCTGCCCGCGCTTGCGTTTGTGGGCACCGTGACTTTCCAGCGCCTGGTGCAATCCTCGATTGAGGACATCGCGTATGCGCAGCGGATCGGCCGTCTGCGCGGCTTCTATCTCGCGCTTGCCCCGGAGCTCGAGCCATACGTGCTCGCGGTGAGCGGGTCTCGTGCCGACGCTCTCCTGCATCGTGAGAGCCTCGCTCCGAGCGGCTGGCAGCTTGCACTGACGACGGCGGGAATGGTCGCCGTGGTGAACAGCGTGGTCATCGGCGCGTGCGGCGGCCTCATCGCCGAGACGCTCTTCACCGGCTCGCTTTCGGTCGCGCTTGCGGTCGGCGCCGTCACAGGCGTGGCGACTCTGATCGTTCAGCGCCGCCACCACCACCGCGTTCGCGACGCCTATGCGCCGGAGGCCGTCGACCGGGCCGCGATCTTCGTCCCCGCAGGGCAAACGGCCGAGACGGCCTGAAGAGGAAACCGAAATGGCACGAATCTCACGAGGCTTTCAGGGAAGGCGCCCGCAGGTCGAGCCGGAGCGGGTGCCTCCTGGGCAATACGTCACGCGCGACTTCCCGGTGCTCTCCGCCGGCCCGACACCTCACACCCCGCTCGACAAGTGGTCATTCGCGATCGAGGCGCCGTGGAAAAGCCTGTGGCCTGGTCGTGGGAGGAGTTCGTCGCGCTGCCGTCCGAGACGTTCACCGTGGACATCCACTGTGTGACCAAGTGGTCCAAGCTCGACACAACCTGGACCGGCGTCTCGCTCGACACACTGCTCGAGCAGGCCGTGCCGAAGGCGAAGCTCGTGCTCGCGTTCTGCGACGGTGGCTACACGACGAACCTGCCGCTCGCCGACCTGATGGCGAGGCGCGCGTGGATCGCATACAAGTACGACGCCGAGCCGCTCGAGCCGGAGCACGGCGGGCCCGCGCGGCTGCTCGTCCCCCACCTCTACTTCTGGAAGAGCGCCAAATGGGTGCGCGGAATCGAGCTCCGCGACTACGACCAGCCCGGCTTCTGGGAGGGCTACGGCTACCACAACCACGGCGACCCCTGGAAGGAGCAGCGGTACTGGAGCGACTGATGCGGAACGGGCCGCGTCGTGCCTCGATCCGCGGCACGTCGCGACCCTCCGCGACGCCCGCGCCGAATCCCCGCCCGCGCGCACGCTCGTGCTCGACGTGCCCGGCCGGCCCGGACACGTCGCCGGCCAGCACGTGACGTGCGCCTGACCGCCGAGGACGGCTACCAGGCACTGCGTTCGTACTCGATCGCCTCGGCGCCGGGGGACCCAACGCTCGCGCTGACGGTCGAACGATTCGAGGACGGCGAGGTCTCGCCCGATCTGACCGACGAGCTCGGTCCCGCTGATGATCTGTAGCTGCGCGGCCCGATCGGCGGGTCCGGTGCGAGACTCGCGAGCGCGTTCGCGCGCTTCGATGAGCTGACGGCGACGAGTCTGGCCACGGCGTCGATTGTTCGGCCGCGCGGCCTTGTCGGGTCCCCGGCCGAGCCGCCCGTGACCGGCCAGGCGACGGCGGGAGTGGCTTCCGCTTCCACGTGAATGCAGCAGTAGCCACCGGCTCCCAGCACGGTGCCGCTCTCACCACAAGGAGCACTCTCAGCTACTCATGAGACCGCGAGAGGTGACCTCCACCAGAAATTGGTAGCTCGGGCGGTTTCAGACATGGCCCACTCGTAGTCATAAACCAACGATTTGCAGGGGTCTTAAGGTGAGCGACGGGACTCGAACCCGCGACCGCCTGGACCACAACCAGGAGCTCTACCAACTGAGCTACGCCCACCGCGCTGTGGCGATCGGGGTGCGATCGCCGCCTCGAATCTAGCACCGAGCCGGGCCTGGATATCATCGCTCGATGGCCGATCGCAAGCCGGTGATCATGGCTGTGGACGACGATGCCGTCGCCCTGGCCATGGTCGAGGACCATCTGCGCCGCCGCTACGAGAGCGACTACGAGGTCGTCTGCGAGCGCTCGTGCGAGCGCGCTCAGGACCTCCTGGAGACGTTCCGGAACGAGGGCGCGCCGGTCGCGCTGGTGCTCGCCGGCCTGTGGAGCAGGGGCCTCCGCGGAGACGAGCTTCTCGCGCGCGTGAGCGGCATCCATCCGCACGCCCGCCGTGCGCTCCTCATCGACTGGGGCGCTTGGGGCGACCGGGACACCTCGGAGGCGATCGTCCAGTGCATGGCCAAGGGCGAGATCGACTACTACATCCCGAAGCCGTGGCGGATGCCCGACGAGCACTTCCACCGGGTCGTGACCGAGTTCCTGCTCGAGTGGAGCCGGGCGCGCTCCACCCTGCCCCGCGAGATCGCCGTGGTGGGCGAGCCTGGGCAGCCCCGGGTGCTCGAGCTGCGCAGCCTGCTGGCCCGCAACGGCATGGCCCACGAGTTCCACCCCACCGACTCGGAGCGCGGCAGGGAGCTGCTGGACGAGGCCGGGCACGCCGGCGAGCGCGCGCCGGTCGTGGTCCTCATGAACGGAAAGTCGCTCCGCGATCCCACGAAGCCCGAGCTGGCCGCCGCCTACGGCGTGAACACCGAGCTCGCCGACCCGGACGAGCTCTTCGACGTGATCGTGGTGGGCGCCGGGCCGGCCGGGTTGGCGTCCTCGGTCTATGCCTCGTCCGAGGGCCTCAAGGTGCTCACCATCGAGCGCGAGTCGATCGGCGGGCAGGCCGGCGCGAGCTCGTTGATCCGCAACTACCTCGGCTTCGCGCGCGGGGTCGGCGGCGCGGAGCTCGCCCAGCGCGCCTACCAGCAGGCCTGGGTCTTCGGCTCGCGCTTCCTGTTCATGTCGGAGGTCGAGTCGCTGCGCACCGAGCCCGACCGGCACGTGCTCGTGACCGCCGGCGGCGCGGAGCTCTGCGCGCGCACGGTGGTGCTCGCGACCGGCGCCGCCTACCGCCGGCTCGGCATCCCGGCGCTCGAGGAGCTGGTGGGCTCGGGCGTCTACTACGGGGCTTCGGGTCCGGAGGCACAGGCGGCGACGGGTGGACACGCGTTCGTGCTCGGCGGCGGCAACTCGGCCGGCCAGGCCGCGATGCACCTGTCCCGGTACGCCGAGCAGGTGACCGTGCTCGTGCGCGGCGAGACGCTCGCCGACAGCATGTCCCAGTACCTATGCGGCCAGCTCGATGCCACGGCGAACGTGGAGATGCGGTTCTGCACCGAGGTGGCCGACGGCGCCGGCGAGGCGCGGCTCGAGACGCTCACGCTCCGTGACCGGCGCACCGGCGACACCGAGACCGTGCCGGCTGCCGCGCTGTTCGTCCTGATCGGCGCCCGCCCGAACAGCGACTGGCTACCCGACACGGTCGCGCGCGACGACTACGGCTATGTGCCCACGGACGCCGACATCCTGCCCGAGGAGGGCTGGCCGCTGGAGCGGCCGCCGCGCATGTACGAGACCACTCTGCCCGGCGTGTTCGCGGTCGGCGACCTGAACCAGGCCTCGGTGCACCGGGTGGCGGCGGCGGTGGGCGACGGCTCTGCCGTCATCAAGCAGGTCCACGAGACGCTCAGGTCCGCCGAGACCGCAGCGAACCTCTAGTCGACGGCGATCCGCCGCTGGCTCGCGTCGATCTTCACGTCGTTGATCGACGCGTAGCGCTTGGCCATCAGGCCGCTCTCGTCGAACTCCCAGTTCTCGTTGCCGTAGGAGCGCCACCACTGGCCGTGCTCGTCGTGGCTCTCGTACTCGAAGCGCACCGCGATCCGGTTCTCGGTGAACGCCCAGAGCGACTTCTTGAGCCTGTAGCCCTGCTCTCGCGCCCACTTGCGGCGCAGGAACTCGCGGATCTCCTCGCGACCGTGGAGGAACTCGTCGCGGTTGCGCCACTCGGTGTCCTCGGTGTAGGCGAGGACGACCCGGTCGGGATCGCGCGTATTCCACGCGTCCTCGGCAGTCTGCACCTTCGCGGCCGCCGTCTCGGCCGTGAAAGGCGGCCGGATGTCGGTCGGACCGGGCATGGCCGGCGAGCTTACGCCTCCGTCAGTAGCCCCGGCTGACGGCCGAGCCGGGGGCTACGTTCCCGGGCGTGCTGAAGACCGCCGCCGGCACCCCTCGGGGATCCTGCTGTTCGCACAGCTCGCGGCGGTGCTGCTCTACCCGTTCATGGAGGGCAACTCCGCCGGGCGCGCCATCTTCAGCGCCTTCGGGATCGGGTTCCTCGCGCTCGTGGTCATGGCCGTGCGCGCGACGCCCGTGCAGCTCTGGGTGAGCGTCATGTTCGCCCTCCCCGCCACCGTGCTGCTGCTCATACAGGCCGTGAGCGGGGACGACACACTGCTGCCCTACTCCTCGGCGCTCGAGGCGGTGCTCTACCTGTACGCGGCCTTCGCGCTCGTCAAGTACATGCTCGCGGACCGCGAGATCACCACCGACGAGCTGTTCGCCGTGGGCGCCACGTTCACGCTCGTGGCGTGGGCGTTCGCGTACATGTACACGGTGGTCCAGGCGATCGAGCCCGGCAGCTTCACCGCGGCCGTGGACCCCGGCGACGACCGCACCTGGATGGAGCTGCTGTTCCTGAGCTTCACCACGCTCACGAGCGTCGGGCCTGAGCGACGTCGTGCCCCTCAAGGCGTTCGCGCGCGGCGTCGTGATGATCGAGCAGGTGGCCGGCCTCGGGTACATCGCTCTGGTCGTGTCCCGGCTCGTCAGCCTGACGGTGATCGGCACGCGCGGCCGCGCCGGTTAGGCTGGCGCCCCCGTGGCGGAGATCCTCTACTACGCGATCCCCTTCTTCGTGCTGCTCCTGGTGCTGGAGGCGCTCTCGTTCCGCCACGCGCGCGACGACGCCGACGACCTGATCGGGTACGACGCCAAGGACACCCGCACCAGCCTGCTGCTGGGCACGGGCAACGTGATCATCAACGTCGCCTGGAAGCTCGTGGTGCTGGCGATCTTCGTCGCGGTCTACGAGCTCAGCCCGCTCCGGCTCGATCCCGGGCGACTGGTGGGTCTGGGTGCTGCTCTTCTTCGCGGACGACTTCTCGTACTACTGGTTCCACCGGATCAGCCACGAGAGCCGCTTCTTCTGGGCGAGCCACGTGGTGCACCACTCGAGCACGCACTACAACCTGTCGACCGCGCTGCGCCAGACCTGGGTGCCGATGACCTACTTCCCGTTCTGGCTCTGGATGCCGGCGGTGGGCTTCGAGCCGTGGATGGTGCTGCTGGCCCAGTCCTGGTCGCTGATCTACCAGTTCTGGATCCACACCGAGCGCGTGCGGAAGCTGCCCCGCTTCCTCGAGGGCTTCCTCAACACCCCCTCCCACCACCGCGTGCACCACGGCTCGAACCAGGTCTACCTGGACCGCAACTACGGCGGCATCCTGATCATCTGGGACCGGCTGTTCGGCACCTGGGAGCCGGAGGGCGAGCGCGTGCGCTACGGGCTGACCAAGAACATCAACACCTTCAACCCGGTGCGCGCGGCGTTCCACGAGTACATCGCGATGTGGCACGACATCCGGCGGGCCAGGCGCCTGCGCGACCGCCTCGGCGTGCTCTACCACGGGCCCGGCTGGGCCCCTCCGGGCATTGAGAGCGAAGGCAGCCGGCGGCTAGCGCGGCGCTGGTGCTCGCGCTGGCCGGGGCGTCCCCGGCGGCCGCCGGCACCACGCGCTACGTGGACTGCACAGCGCACCGGGCCGGCGATGGAAGCCTCAAGCGCCCCTTCAACACGCTCGCGCGGGCGAGCGCGGCGGCGCTTCGCCCGGGCCAGCGGCTGCTGCTTCGACGCGGCACCACCTGCACCGGCACGCTCGCCCCGGGTGGATCGGGCACGCGCGCGAAGGCCGTCGTGATCGGCGCCTACGGGCGCGGCGCCCGCCCACACGTGAAGGGCGAGGGCGAGGACGCCGTGCTGCTGAAGGACATGAGCCACGTGCTGCTGCGCTCGCTCGAGGTGACCAATCGCGGCAGCGTGGAGGCGCGCCGCCGCGGCGTTCACGTGGTGGCCACCGCCGGCGTGGTCCGCGGCGTGACGATCCGGGGCCTGAACATCCACGACGTCCAGGGCGACCTCTCGAAGGACGCCGGCGGAAGCGGCGGCATCCAGGTGGACGTGCTCGGACCAGAACCCACCCGCTTCGACGATCTGCTGATCGAGGGCAACCGCATCGCCGACGTGAGCCGCAGCGGCATCTTCATCGTCGGAACGGCCGACTCCGAGCGGCCGCGCGCCGGGTCACCGTGGCCCGCCGCATCCACGCGCGTACGCGTGCGCGCGAACCGCCTCGCCCGGCTGGGCGGCGACGGGATCGTGCCGCTCGGCACCGTCGGCGCGGTGGTGGAGCGCAACGTGGTGAGCGCGGGCAACCTGCGCGGCCGCGGCCTCTCCGACCCGCTCGGGATGATCTGCAACGCCGGGATCTGGACCTTCCACGCCAACGGCACCGTGATCCAGCGCAACGAGGTCTTCGGCATGCGCTTCAACGGCTGCGACGGCTCGGGCTTCGACGTGGACTACGACCAGGACGGCACCGTCGTGCAGTTCAACTACAGCCACGACAACGAGGGTGGCTTCATCCTTCTCTGCACCGACGCCAGGCCGCGCGCCGCACAGGTGCGCTTCAACCTGAGCGTCGACGACCGCCTGGTGGCGAATCAGTCGCCGTGCTCGCTCCAGCCCGGCTCGAACTACTCGGGCCTCCGCTTCCACAACAACACCGTCGTGGGCCGCCGGCTCTCGTGGGGCGTGCTCGGCAACGTGACGAGCGCCTTGCTCGACCCGGCCGGCCTCGAGCTGCGCAACAACGTCTTCTACGCCACCGCCGCCGCAGAACGACCACGCTCGGCTGTGGCGCGCCCTGCTCGAACAACCTGTTCTTCGGACTGCCGGCAACCGGGTCCGCCGCGGTGAGCGCAGATCCGCTTTTCAGGGACCCCGCGAGCCGCGGACGTGGCCGGCTCGCAGTCGGCCGCGGTTTCCGGCTGCGCGCCCGCTCGCCCGCCCACGGCGCCGGCACGCAGGTGCCCGGGCTCGCCCGCACGCGACTACTTCGGCCGGCTGGTCACAGCGCCGCCCGCCATCGGCTTCTCACAGCGGTAGCGCGGCCGACGGCCGGAAAATCCGGGCTTTGGGCGCCAACCTGGCGCTCCGCGGCACGGGTTCGACCCCGCGAAATGTGTGCGTTATCCCCGCCCTCGGAATCGGGCCCCGATCAAGGGGAACAATCCGGGCGCGGGCAACCAAGGGGAGGCATCCATGGCGATGCTTGATGGAACCAGTGGCAGGGTGCGTCTGGAATGCGCGAGCTGCGGGGCTCATGCATTGATGCGCGAGCGAGGACCACAGGGATCTCGTGGAGCGACGAGGACGGCCACATGCGCTGCGAGGTCTGCGGCCACTACGCCGCGTTCGTTCCGACGGAGATCGCGGGACCGTGAGCTGCGGGCGGTGGTGCGCGCTGACCTCCGCCGTCACGCCAAGCCACCCGATGAACCCTCCCATGACAACCCCTCCGACTCAGGGACCCGGGCCGCTCGCCAGACGCTCCGATGCCCACCTCTCCTCGGCGGCCGCGCGGGTGTTCGGCTTCAACCTTCGCGCCGGGACCGCTGGCCGCCTCCGAGGCGCGCCACGCCTTCTCCGCCGCGGAGGAATCGCTCAGCGAGGACGAGCGCCAGCCGGTGCTGCTGATGCTCACCGAGCTGGTGACCAACGCCGTGCGCCACGGCGAGGGCGCCGAGCGCCCCCGTGGCGTGGCGGTGAAGGTCGTGCAGTCGGAGGCTGGCCGTGGGTGCCGCGGTGACCAATCCGGGCGCCGGCTTCGAGTGGAACGGCCGCGAGAGCGACGACCCGCTCGAGCCCGGCGGCTTCGGCCTCGTGCTGGTGGACCGCATGTCGAGCCGCTGGGGCATCGACCGCGCGCCGGGTCCACCACGGTCTGGTTCGAGCTGGACCGCCGGTCCGACTGAGCGTCAGGGCACGGTGACCGGCGCGGCCGGCACCGTCTGCTCGGCCACGGCCTCGACCACCTCGCCGGGCTCGCCCTCCTCGCCCGCGCAGACCACGCGAAAGGCGCCCGTGCCGAGCTCCGGATTGGACCTGACCGGGAGGCCGCGGATCGAGTCCCAGCCGAGGCGCTCGACCTCGAACGGGTTCATCTCGATCGCCACCGCCGGCCACTCGCACTCGGCGTTGTGCTGATCGATGGCCTTGGAGATCGCCTCGAGGTTCTTGACCTCTGCGTCGCGGCTCACGGGTCGAGCGTACCGAGGCCGCGCGGCTCAGCGCGCGGCAGGCGAAGCGATGCTCTTGGCGTACTGCTCGATCGTCTGCACGAGGCCCTCGCGCAGCCCCACCTCGGGCTCCCACCCGAGCAGCTGCCTGGCGCGCGTGATGTCCGGCTGGCGCACCTGCGGGTCGTCCTCCGGAAGCGGCTCGAAGACCACCTCGGCGCGGGAGCCGGTCAGCTCGACGACCAGCTCGGCCATCTCGAGCAGGCTCATCTCGTTCGGGTTCCCGATGTTCACAGGGTCGTGCACGTCGTGGCCTCGTTGAGGGCCACCAGGCCGCGGATCAGGTCCTGCACGTAACAGAAGCTGCGCGTCTGGGACCCGTCGCCGAAGACCGTCACGGGCTGGCCGTCGAGGGCCTGGCGCAGGAAGGTCGGAACGGCGCGCCCGTCGTTGGGGCGCATCCGCGGGCCGTAGGTGTTGAAGATCCGTGCGATGCAGGTGTCCACGCCCTGCTGGCGCAGGTAGGCCATCGTGAGCGCCTCGGCGTAGCGCTTGGCCTCGTCGTACACGCCGCGCGGGCCGATCGGGTTCACGTTGCCCCAGTAGGTCTCCGGCTGCGGGTGCACGAGCGGATCGCCGTACACCTCGCTGGTGGAGGCGATCAGGAAGCGGGCGCGGTGCTTCTTCGCGAGCCCGAGCGTGTTGTGCGTGCCGTAGGCCCCGACCTTGAGCGTGTGGAGCGGCAGCCGCGCGTAGTCGATCGGGGAGGCCGGCGAGGCCATGTGGTAGACGAAGTCGACCGGCTCGTCGATGTCGTAGTGGTCCGTGATGTCGAGCATCTCGAACCGGAAGCCGGGCTCGCGGATGTGCTTGATGTTGTTGAGCGAGCCGGTCTCGAGGTTGTCCACGCAGATCACGCGGTGGCCGCGCTCGAGGAGGAAATCGCAGATGTGGGAGCCGAGGAAGCCGGCGCCGCCGGTGACGAGTGAGGTGGGCATCGCGCTTCAAGATATCGTCGGCTCGCGCGATGCCGCAGCATTAGCCCCGAAATGCGCTGACTATCTGCGCATCAGCGGTCGATCTCGAGGTGCCGCACGGGCGGTCGAAGCGCTCGCCGCGGCGCTCCACCAGGCCCTCCTCGAACCAGTTGCTGTCGTCCCCGGAGTGGATGAGGAGCACGATCTCGTCGGCATCGAAGATCTGGAGCGCGTCCTGGATCGCCAGGAGCGGGGGGGGGGGGGTCGATGAGCGGGCGGTGGCGACTCTCGAGGGCGGGCGCCACGAGGAGCACCTCGGCGTCTTCGTCGTCTGAGCCCACGGAGTTCCTGAGGGCGTCGCCCGAAACGGGCTCGGACACCAGGGCGATGATCTTCTTGGCCATACCAATTCGTTTACCCGCGCCGGCGGCCCTCACACGTGCAGCGCCGGGTAGAGCGCCCGGAAGCGCTCACGGCCCTCGCGGTAGGGCTCGATCCAGCTCCGCCACCGGCTCGACCACGTCGGTGGGCCGCACCGCCGCCGCCACCGCCTCCTCCACGCCCGACCAGACGCCCCCGGCCACCCCTCCGAGCAGCGCCGCCCCGAAGGCGGCCCCCTCGTCCACCGCCGTTCGCTCGAGCGGCAGCTCGAGCACCGAGGCCACGATCCGCAGCCAGAGGTCGCTGCGCGCCCCGCCTCCCGAGACGCGGCCGACCGTCGGGCGCGGCGCCCACCTCCACCAGGAGGTCGAGGCAGTCGCGCAGCCCGTACGCCACCCCCTCCAGCACCGCGCGCACGAGCGCGCCGCGGTCGTGGCGCACCGACAGGCCCACGAAAGCGCCGCGCGCGTCCGGGTCGGCGTGCGGCGTGCGCTCGCCCGACAGGTACGGAAGGAAGGTGAGCCCCTCCGCCCCGGGCTCCCAGCGCTCGGCCTCGCCCACCAGCGAGGCGAACGACTCACCGGGCGCCGCCACGTCGCGCAGCCAGCGCAGCGAGCCCGCCGCCGAGAGCATCACGCCCATGGCGTGCCAGGCGCCGGGCACCGCGTGGCAGAACGTGTGCAGGCGCGCCTCCGGGTCGGCGGCGAACTCCTCCAGCGCCACGAACACGACCCCGGAGGTGCCGAGCACCACCGAGGCCGGGCCCGGGCCGGTCCACCCCCACGCCGAGCGCGCCGGCCGCCTGGTCGCCGGCGCCGGCGGCCACCGGCACGCCGTCCACGTGCCCCGACGCTCGGGCGACTCGAGCGTGCGCGGCAGCCACGCCTCGTCCAGCTCGAGCGCGGCGAGCACCGACGATCGCCCAGCGCCGGTGCGCCACGTCGAACAGGAGCGTGCCGCTCGCGTCCGCCACGTCCATCGCCTTCTCGCCGCACAGCCGCAGCCGCACGTAGTCCTTCGGCAGCAGCACGGACTCGATCCGCCCGTACAGCTCGGGCTCGTGCCGGCGCATCCACAGGAGCTTCGGCGCGGTGAAGCCCGTGAGCGCCCGGTTGCCGGTGCGGGCGATCAGCTCCGCGAGGCCGATGCGCTCCTCGATCTCGGCGCACTCCGCCGCGGTGCGCTGGTCGTTCCAGAGGATCGCCGGCCGCAGCACCCGGTCGGCCGAGTCGAGCGCCACCAGTCCGTGCATCTGTCCCGAGAGGCCGATCCCGCGCGGCTCCCCGGCGCCGCGCAGCTCCTCCAGCACGACCTGCGCCGCGTGCCCACCACAGCTCGGGATCCTGCTCGGCCCAGCCCGGCCGCGGAGTGGCGAACGGGTACTCGCGCTCGGCTCGCGCGAGCACCGCGCCGTCGTCCGCGAGCGCGATCCCCTTGACGGCGGTGGTGCCTACGTCAAGCCCGACCGCCGTCACGCGCCGAGCGCGGCGTACACGAGCTCGTAGGCGCGCACGGCGTCCTTCTCGCGCTGCGCCTCCACGAGCGCGCCTTCGTCGATCCGGGCCGCCGCGGCATCGATGAAGTTCCACTGCTCGACCGAGCGCCGCACGGCCGCCACCTGGTCCTCGGTGTAGGGATAGAGGTCGAAGCCCAGTCGCTCGCCGCCGTTGCCGTACCCGGCGCGGCGGAGCTCGAGCGCCAGCTCGAGCGTCTCCATGAACGCGGTGGCGCCGACCATGTTGTCGTCGTCGAACGTGCCCCAGCCCGAGTTGGCGTGCTGGTGGCCGAGCAGGCCCTCGGCGGCCAGCAGCGCCGCGTACTCGGGCAGGTGCTCGCCGTTCATGATCAGGTGCTGCCAGTCCATGTTCACCTGCACGTTGGTGACCCCCTCGGCGCGCAGCTTGTGGATCACGTGCAGCGTCATCCCCATGTTGCGCATGAGGATCTTCATCGCGGGCTCGGAGTTCTTGTGCTCGAGGAAGAGCTTCACGCCGTGGCCGGCGCACACCTCGGCGGCCTCGCCGACACCCTCGATGAGCCAGCGCCAGGAGTCGGCGTAGGGCGTCTGGAACGGGTAGTTGTAGCCCTCGATCCCGGGCCAGACGATGAACTGGGCGCCGATCGAGCCGGCGAAGTCGGCGGCCTCGCGGGTGATCCGGCGGGCCTCGTTGCGGGTGGCCTCGTCGGGTGACACGAGCCCGCCTCGCCCGAACTCGCGCGTCCAGGTGGAGCCCGGAGGCGATCGCGTAGATGCCATGGTCGCCGAGAGCGGCGCGCACCTCGTCGAGGTTGTCCGGCGAGAGCTCCTGCGGGTAGTGGAACTCGTAATCGTCCATCAGCTCGCCCAGGCCCTCCACGGCGCGATGGACCTTGTCCGGCATGGACTCGTCGGCCCACTGCGGCTGGTAGCCCGCGGGTACGAAGCGGGTGACCATCGGGCCCAGTGCCCAGATGCCAAGGCTGGTCTTCATCGTGCTGCTCCTAGTGGATAGCTTGTGCGTGTGGAGTCTCCTGGCGTAGGGCTGCTCGGCTACGCGTTCATGGGCCGGGCCCACGCCCACGCCCTGATCACGCTGGCCCACATGACCGGGCCGCCCCCGATCGCGCCGCGGCTGGTGTCCGTGGCGGGCCGCGACCAGGCGCAGCGCACCGAGTTCGCCGAGCGCTTCGGCTTTGCCCGCCACGTGGCGGACTGGCAGGAGGTGGTGGCGGACCCGGAGGTGGAGGTGCTCGAGAACCTGCTTCCGAACCACCTCCACGCCGAGCCCACGATCGCGGCCGCGCGGGCGGGCAAGCACGTGCTGTGCGAGAAGCCGCTGGCGCTCGACGCCACCC
>CAWDLE010000010.1:0-521712 GCA_963803085.1 uncultured Thermoleophilaceae bacterium
ATCGAGATCGCCGACGGCTGGCGTCAACTCGAGCCCCAGACCGCTCGAGACATCAGCCAGCACGCACATCCGGCCGCTTCAGACGCTGCCAGACCGTTGCCCGGACGCCGTCGTCGACTGCGACTGACGCGTGCAGCCGTCACCCGATTGCGATCCGAGACGCGAGCCGCGCGCGCCTCGAAGCCTCCCAGCGTCGTCTCGACCAGCCCGGTCCTCGCGCCCCGCGGCGTCAGCCGCAGATCCGCGTTGTCGATCCGCAGCAGCAGCCGGTGCTCCGCCCGCGACGTGAACATCCGGTACGGCTCGAGGCAGCCCTCGCGTCACCAGGTCGTCGACCAGGACGCCGATGTAGCCTCGTCGCGGCCGCAGCATGAACGGCGGCTCGCCGCCGCACGCGCGCGCGCCGCGTTGACGCCGGCCACCAGCCCTGCGCCGCGGCCTCTTCGTAGCCCGACGTGCCGTTGATCTGCCCGGCCAGGAACAGGCCCGCGAACGCGCTTGCGTCTCGAGCGTACGCGTCGAGCTCGGTCGGCTGGATGAAGTCGTACTCGACCGCATACCCGGGCCGAAGCATCTCGCGCGTCCTCCAGCCCCGGCAGCGCGCGCACGATCGCGTCCTGAACATCGCGCGGCAGGCTCATCGAGAAGCCGTTGACGTAGATCTCGTCGACGTCGAGCCCTTCGGGCTCGAGGAAGATCTGGTGCCGCTCCTTGTCGGGGAACCGCATGACCTTGTCCTCGAGCGACGGGCAGTACCGCGGGCCGATGCCCTGAATCTGCCCGTTGTAGAGCGGCGACGGTCGATGTTCTCGCGAACCAGGTCGTGGACGCGCTCGGTCGTGTGCAGCAGGTGGCAGGCGATCTGCGGTCGCGGCGATGTCGTCGGTCGACGAAACGAGAACGGCACCGGCGCCTCGTCGCCGCGTTCACGTGAACCTGCGACACCGCGATCGAAGTCGATGCTGTCGCCGATGCAGCCGCGGCGGCGTGCCCGGTCTTCAGCCGGCCCCAGCCGAAGCCGAGCGACTTGAGCGACTCGGCGAGCTCGCGCGACGGCGGCTCGCCGGCGCGTCCCGCCGGCCGCTGCTCCGGCCGACGTGGATCAACCCGTTCAGGAACGTGCCGGTCGTCACGACGACCGCGCGGCACTCGCAGCGCGTCGCCGTCCTCGAGCGCGAGCCCGACGACGCGGCCGCTCCTCGACGAGAATCCGGCCGGCGCTGCCCGACAGATCCAGCTCGATGTTCGGCTCGCGCTCGAGCGCTCGCCGCATCCACGCGCCGTAGAGCCGCTTGTCCGCCTGCGCGCGCGGCGACCAGACCGCCGGACCGCGGCTGCGGTTCAGCAGCTTGAACTGGATGCCGGTGGCGTCGATGGCCGCGCCCATCAACCCGCCGAGCGCGTCGATCTCGCGGACCAGGTGGCCCTTCGCGGTGCCGCCGATCGCCGGATTGCAGGGCATGTGCGCGACCGTGTCGACGCGACAGCGTGCACGAGCGCCGACGCTGGCAGCCAAGGCGCGCCGCGGCCCAGGCGGCCTCGCAGCCGGCGTGACCGGCGCCGATCACGATGACGTCGAACGTCGCATGATCGGTCATCGTCTGACCTACTTCCCGATGCAGAACCTCGCGAAGATTGCGCCAGCACGTCGTCGCGGCGTTCGCGCGCCGACGATCTCCTCGAGCGCGCGCCGCGCCTCGTCAGATCGGCGAGCACGAACTCCTCCGGCGCGCCGCGCCGCGGCCTGTCCGCGCTCGCGCGCGACGCACGCGTCGCGCGCCGCTCCAGCAGCGCGATGTGCCGCACGTTGGTGACGCCGGCGCGATCGCGCAGCGCTCCGTCGCCCGTCAGCGCCGCGACGATCGCCGCGCGCAGCGTCGTCGAGCCCGTCGCCCGTCAGCGCCGACACCGCGACCGCGTCGGCGCCCGAGTCGCCGCGCGCTCCACGCCGCCGGCAGGTCGCACCTTGTTGGCGACGATCACGCGCGCGCCGGCCGGCGGTCGTCTCGCAGCAGCGCTGCGATCGTCGTCGTCGAGCGGCCGCGAGCGATCGAGCACCACGAGCACCAGATCGCGCGATCGTCGCGCGCCTGCGCGCGCGCGCCGGACGCCCTCCTCCTCCACCGCGTCGGCGCGTCTCGCGCAGCCGGCCGTGTCGACCAGCGTGACGGGACGCCGCCGACGTCGCACGCGCTCGGTCAGCAGGTCGCGCGTCGTCCCGGCAATCGGCGTCACGATCGCGCGGTCGGCGCCGACCAGCGCGTTGAACAGGCTCGATTTGCCGGCGTTCGGCCGGCCGGCGATCACGACCGTCGGCGCCTTCGCGCATCACGCGGCCCGCGCGCGGCCGTCGCCGAGCAGCGCGTCGAGTCGCGCTGCGACGCGCGTCGAGCGCCGCGCCGCCTCGTCGCCGGCTCGATGAAGTGGTAGCCCTCGTCCGGAAAGTCGAGCGACGCCTCGAGCCGCGCGATGCAGATCGAACAGCGCCTCGTCGATCGCGCGCGATCGCGCGGTCAGCGTGCCTTCGAGCTGATCGAACGCCGCCGCGCCTGCGCCGGCGTCACCGCCTCGATCAGGTCGGCGACGGCTTCGGCCTGCACCAGATCGAGCTTGCCGTTCAGGTACGCGCGCAGCGTGAACTCGCCCGGCGCGCGCCAGCCGCGCGCCCGCGCGCATCGCGCCGCGCGACGATCGCGCTCGAGCACCACCGGACTGCCGTGCGCGCTGATCTCGACGACGTCCTCGCCGGTGTAGGAATGCGGCGCCGCGAAAGAGCGTCGACGACGACGCTGATCGATCGCCGCGCGCCGGCGACGCCGCACGCCGGGTCGCGCGCCGCGCGTCAGCGTGGCGCGCCGCGGCGCGAGCGGCCGCCGCGCGCGAGCAGCGCAGCGCGCGATCGGCATGCGCCTCGGGGCCGCTGACGCGGACGACGCCGAGCCGCCGCGGCCGGGCGGCGTCGCGATGGCGACGATGGTGTCGTCGGTGGAGAACATGGCGGCCTGCGTCGAGCGCGCGCTCCGCCGAGCGCTCAGCGCGACCTTGCGCCGATGATGATGACCGTCTTCACGACGCGTCGCCGAGCTCTCGGACGCGACGTCGGATCTGCGCGACTTCGAGGTGCACGAGGCGGCGCGCGTACGAGTTGAGCGGGCCCATCTCCTGCGGCGTGCCGCGTCGTCTTGGCCTTCTCGATCAGGAACCTGCGCCATCTGCTGCAGCTCGGCGTCCTTGTCGTGGCGGAAGTCCTGGCAGTCGACCACGATGCGCTCGTCGCCGCCGAGCGTCGCGGCGGAACGCGGTGTTGACGAGTGCTGCAGCGCGTCGAGCGCCTCGCCCTTGCGGCGCAGCAGCAGCTTCGCCGTCCTCGCCCTCGAGGTCGACGCGGATGCTGTCCGTCCTCGAGGTCCGTCGACCTCGCCGTCGACGTCAGGCCCATGGCGTCGACGACGCTGCTCGACGAACGCGCTGCACCTCGCCGTGCAGTGCTCCTGATCGCGTCGCTCGTCTGTCGTCGCTCCGGCCGCTTCGCCGCGCTTCGTCGGCGCGTCGGCCGCGCCGCGACCGGCGCCGGCGGCGCCGATCATGCGGTTGGTGAGGTACTGCTGGCCGATCGTCCAGCAGGTTGCTGACCAGCCAGTAGATGCACCAGGCCGCTCGGCGCCCACAGGAAGAAGACCGTGAACATCAGCGGCATGAACATCATCATCCGCTGCTGCGCCGGATCGCCGGTCGCCGGCGTCATCCGCTGCTGCCAGAACATCGTCGCGCCCATCATGATCGGCGTGATGTAGAGCGGATCGTGCTGCGACAGATCCTGGATCCAGCCGACGAACGGCGCGCCGCGCAGCTCGATGGCCACGCGACAGCAGCGCGTAGAACGCGAACAGCACCGGCATCGTCAGCAGCATCGGCACGCAGCCGCTGGCCGGGTTGACGCCCTTGCTCTTGTAGAGCTCCATCATCTCGGTGTTCATCTTCTGCCGCGCCGGGTCGGTCGTCTTCAGCTTGGCGTAGCGATCCTGGATCGCTTTCACCTGCGGCTGGATCTCCTGCATCTTCCGCATCGACACCACGCTCTTGTGCCGCAGCGGGAACATGGCGAGGTTGATCAGGACGGTCAGGATGATGATCGACCAGCCGTAGTTGCCGACGTAGCCCGTTGACCCACTTCAGCGCGCGCAGCAGCGGCACGACGAGGAAGCGCGAACCATGCCGAAGTTGATCGTCGCGCACGAGTTGCGATCGACGCGCTGCAGCACGTCGAAGTCCTTCGGGCCGAAGAAGAACTTCACGGCGCGTCGCCGGCGACGCGGACGCGATACGTCGACGAGCTGCGCGCGGCACCGGCGGCGTCTGCACGCGTGAGCGGCGCGGTACTCGACGCGCGCGTGCTTGCCGTCGGGCAGCACCGCCGCCGAGGAAGTAGTGGTCGTCGACGCCGGCGTAGCGGAACGTGCCCTTCGTGCACCGGCTGCGTCGCCGACGTCGGCGACGGCGACGCGCGTCGACGTCGCCGTCGCCGTGCTGGAAGATCGCCTGCGGCGCCTGGTAGGTCGCCGGCGAACAGCAAGCTCCGACGGCCTGACGCCGCGCTCGATGTCGCCGAAGCCCGGCGCCGCCGTGCGACGCGTGACGTTCTGCGGCTGCCCGTTGCGATGCACCTCGGCCGTGAACCGCAGCAGGAACGCCTGCCCGTCCGGCTCGAACGTCGAACATCTTGGCGCACGCAGGCCCGACGCGTCGCGATACTCGAACCGCGAGCGTGCCGGCTGCGCGTGTCCGAGCGCGTCTGGTCGCGCTCGCGCGTGAAGAGCGCGGCGTTCGAGCGCGCGTCGAGCGCGGCGTCGTCCGACCGTCAGCGAGAACGCTGGCGACGCGTTCGCGGTCAGCGCCGGCGGGACCAGGTCGATCGCGCGCCCGTCGAGTCGAGGTAGTGCTTCAGCCTCCAGCTAGGAGCACCGCGCCGCGGTTCGAGAACTCGCCGCGACCCGCGGTCTCGACCACGATCGCGCGCTCGGCGGTCTCGCCGGCGAGCACGGCCGGCGCCGGGCGCCGGCTCGGCCGCGGCGGCGCGGCTGGCGGCCGCGACCGGCGTCGGCGGCGGCGCGGCCGGCGGCGTGGCTGCGGCCGGCGCCGGCGTGCGGTTGGCGGCGTCGGCTTGACGACGAACGCCTGATACCGAGCAGCACCAAACGAAAGCAAGACGGCCAGCAGAACGCGCTTTTCCATGAATGTGTCTAGACGCGCTGGGCGGTCAGCGGACGCGGATCGACGGCACGGGTCGAGCCGGAGCCGCCGAATGGATGACACCGGGCGAGGCGCCGGATCGCCAGCCAGCGCCCGCGCACGGCGCCGTGCTGCTCGAGCGCCTCATGGCGTAGGCCGGAGCAGGACGGCGTGAACCGGCAGGCGCCGCCAAACAACGGTGACAGCAGCAATGTAGGCGCGAACGAGCGCATCAGCGACGCGCGCGGCCACGTCAGCGCGCGCCGCGATCGCTGCGTCGGCGCGGACCGGCGTCGCGGCCGCCGCGGCCGAGAGCAGCTCGACGTAGTCGCGTTCAAGGCTGGAAGGCGGCGTGCGAGGAACTCGCGGCTGCGGGACGATGACGAGATCGAGGCCGGGCATGCGGCTTGTGGTGCCGGAAGATCTCGCGAGCCCGACGCTTCGCCCGGTTGCGGACGACCGCGCCGCCAGCTTGCGCGTGGCGGCGACACCGAGCCGCGCTGCCGGCGCGCGCCGTTCGCGCAGGAGGAACATGGTCATGAAGCGGCCATGGTGCTTCACGCCCTGCTCGTAGACGTGCTGGAACTCGGGCCGCCGGCGGACGCGCTCGTGCGGCCGAAGCGTCGGCACGCGGATCCGGCGCCGAGCCGGCTCGGCTCGCCGGAGCGCGACGCTCGACGAGACGGTCAGGCGCTTCCGGCCCTTGGCGCGACGGCGCTTCAGCACGAGCCGGCCGTTCTTCGTGCTCATGCGCACGAGGAAGCCGTGGGTCTTGCGCGCGGCGGCGGCTATTGGGCTGGAAAGTACGCTTCATGGATCATCCAGGCTCGGACCGTGGCGCGGCACTCGACCGTACGGCAGAACCTCGACTCATGCGTAGTCGCGCGGCGCCGCGAACGTGTCAACAAAGCCGGCGCGTCGAACGCGTGTGGTATCGTCCGTCCGCTTCCCATGCGCCGAGCCGTGTGCTACGATCTCGCCGTCGGCAGCTCCGCCGATCGGCGTCGCCGAGCCGGGTTTTCCACAACTGTGGAAAAAACTGTGGAAAACGGGGCTTTCGCGACTGGCGCGTCATGCACGCCTTGTGCTTCGGGATTCTGCGTAGGCGAAGGTCGACAGATGGCGTTTTTGTCGACTGTTTTTCGGCTCGTGACACGTCATGGCGCGTCACAGACGCGTCACACAGGCGAAAGTGTCGGATCTCCATGCATTCTGGCCCGCTGGTCAGACCGCGATCGTCCGGGCCGAGCCGATGACATCTGGGACCAGGTCCTCGCGCGGGTCGAAACCAAGGTGAACCGGCACAGCTTCTACACCTGGTTCAAGCCGACGACTTCGTCCGCGACACGGCGACGCCTCATGGTCCGGGTGCCCGACGCGCTGTTCCGGGACTGGCTGCTGAAGCACTACCCGGCGTCCTCGCCGAGGCGCTGGCCGAAGTCGGCCGGCCCGGCGCGTCGTCGTCTTCGTGACCGAGCCGACGGCGCCGAGCACGTCCCGAGCCGTCGCGCTGCCGACGAGCCGCCGATGCCGTCGACCGAGGACCCGTCGACGCGCCGCCGATCGCGCCGGCCACGCGCCGGCCGGGCCTGAACCCCCGCTACACCTTCGACACCTTCGTCGTCGGGCCGTCGAACCAGTTCGCGCACGCGGCCTGCCGCGCCGTGGCCGAAGCGCCCGTCGCGCTCCTACAACCCGCTGTTCATCTACGGCGGCGTCGGCCTCGGCAAGACCCACCTGATGCACGCGATCGGCCACTACGTCGCTCGCAGCACACCGCGAGCTGCGGCTGACCTACATCTCGTCCGAGCGCTTCATGAACGAGATGATCAACGCGATCCGCTACGAGCGGATCCTCGACTTCCGCGAGCGCTATCGCAGCGTCGACGTGCTGCTCGTCGACGACGTGCAGTTCCTCGCCGGCAAGGAGGGCACGCAGAACGAGTTCTTCCACACGTTCAACGCGCTCTACGACGCGCGAAGCAGATCGTGCTCAGCAGCGACTGCCCGCCGCACGAGATCCCGGCGCTCGAGGAGCGGCTGCGCTCGCGCTTCGAGTGGGGCCTGATCGCCGACATCCAGCCGCCCGACCTCGAGACCAAGGTCGCGATTCTGCAAGAAAAAGGCCGATGCCGAGGCGGTGCCGCTGCCCGACAACGTCGCGATCTACATCGCCGGCAAGATCAAGTCGAACATCCGCGAGCTCGAGGGCTCGCTGATCCGCCTGGTCGCCTACGCCTCGCTGACCGGCAAGGAGATCACGCTGCCGCTGGCCCAGGACGTGCTGCGCAACGTCCTCGGCAACGACGAGCGGGCCATCACCATCGAGATCATCCAGAAGTTCGTCGCCGACTACTACAAGCTGAAGCCGAGCGAGCTGAAGTCGCGCAACAACTCGAAGTCGGTCGCGCTGCCGCGGCAGGTCGCGATGTACCTGTGCAAGACGCTGACGCGCGCGTCGCTGCCCGAAATCGGCCGGGCCTTCGGCGGCAAGCACCACTCGACCGTCATCCACTCGATCCGGAAGGTCGAGGAGGATGCGGCAGACGCGACGCGGATTTCAACAGCCTCATCAACACCCTGCTCGACGAATTTCCGCTAGGCCGCGCTGCCGCCGACGGCGTTTCCACAGCCTGACGGTCGCGGCCCTGTGGACGCCGCTGTGGACCGTGTCGGACGGCTGCTGGACGGCCCACAGGACGACCGGGGTTTTCCACAGGCCGCCGTCCACAGGTAAGTCATTGACTGAAGGAGAATTAGACGTCGTCTTCACAGCTTTTCAACAGACCTTTATTCCTGATATACTTTTTTGTCTCTGCTGATCCTCTTTAGAGAAACATCTCCAGGGACGTCGCGGTCGCCGGGCTCCGCTCCGTTCTCGAGGTCACCAGGCGCATGGAACTCGTCGTCCGCAAGACCGATCTGCTGCGCGAACTGCAGTTCTTTCAGGGCATCGTCGAACGCAAGAACACCATGCCGATGCTCGCCAACGTGCTGATGGAGGCCGACGGCAACGAGGTCGGCTGCTCGCCACCGACCTCGAGGTCGGCGCTGCGCAGCCGTGCGAGGCGCACGGTCGGCCAAGCGCGGCACGCTGACGCTGCCGGCCAAGAAGCTCTTCGAGATCGTCAAGGCGCTGCCGGAGACCGACGTGCGCATCGAGGAGGACAAGGGCGGCGTGAAGGTCGCGGCCGAGCGGTTCGACTCGCGCATGACGACGCTGCCGCGCGACGACTTCCCGCCGCTGCCGGACGGTGCGGCGAGCTGCCGGCGACGCGACGCTGCCGCGCGACGCCATGCGGCAGATGGTCGCGAAGACGCAGTTCGCGATCACCGGCGAGGACACGCGCTACTTCCTGAACGGCGCGCTGTTCGTGCTCAAGCCGGACGAGATGAGCCTGGTGGCCACCGACGGCCATCGGCTGGCGCTCGTGACGGTGCCGCGCGAGCGGCGGCCAGGCGCGCCGGACGAGATCAGCGTCATCCTGCCGAAGAAGACGATGCTCGAACTCGCCCGGCTGCTCGCCGAGGGCGACGGCGACGTCGCGTTCGAGAAGGGCGAGAACCACCTGTTCTTCGACGTCGGCGGCCGCGTGCTCATCTCGCGCATGATCGACGGGCAGTTCCCGGCCTACGAGCGCGTCATCCCGAAGACCAACGACAAGGCGATCGAGTTCGAGCGCGATCGGCTGACGAGCGCCGTCAAGCGCGTCGCGCTGCTGTCGAACGAGCGCTCGCGCGCCGTGCGGTTCCAGATCGACAGTGGCAAGGTCGAGGTGACGTCGAGCAGCCCGGAGTTCGGCGAGGCCAAGGAAGAGCTGCCGGTCGACTACAGCGGCCCGGCGATCCAGATCTGCTTCAACGCGCAGTACGTCGCTCGATTTCCTCGGCGCCGTCGAGACCGACAGGTGGCCTCGAGTTCAAGGACGAGATGAGCCAGGCCGTCATGAAGCCGGTGGGCGCCGAGGGCTACGACTACACCTACGTGATCATGCCGATGCGGATCTGAGCGCGTGCGCCGCCAGCGATCGCTGTCGACCAGTCTCGGTGGACCAGTCGACACGCATGCTCGCCGCACCCAGTGACGCCCCAGGACGACCCTCGTCCCAGACGGAGACCGGCTCGGCTGCCGACGCCATGCCGGCCGACGTCCACGGCCGTCAACGGTCAGCCGACGACTACGGCGCCGACAAGATCAAGGTGCTCGAGGGCCTCGAGGCCGTCCGCAAGCGGCCGGCCATGTACATCGGCTCGACCGGGCCGCCGGGCCTGCACCACCTGGTCTACGAGGTCGTCGACAACTCGATCGACGAGGCGCTGGCCGGCTACTGCGATCAGGTCAACGTCACGATCCACATCGACAACTCGGTCACGGTCGTCGACGACGGCCGCGGCATCCCGGTCGACATGCACGAGAGCGGCAAGTCGGCGGCCGAGGTCGTGCTGACCGTGCTGCACGCCGGCGGCAAGTTCGACAACGACAGCTACAAGGTCTCCGGCGGCCTGCACGGCGTCGGCGTCTCGGTCGTCAACGCGCTGTCCGAGTGGCTCGAGGTCGAGATCTGGCGCGACGGCCAGGTCTACCAGCAGACGCTACGAGCGCGGCACGCCGATCGGCCGACCTCGACGACGACCGGCACCACCAAGCAGCGCGGCACGAAGATCACGTTCAAGCCCGACCCGCAGATCTTCGAGACCACCGAGTTCAGCTTCGACACGCTGGCGCAGCGCCTGCGCGAGCTCGCGTTCCTGAACGCCGGCGTCACATCACGCTCGACGACGAGCGCGAGGACGGCAAGAGCCACGACTTCCACTACGAGGGCGGCATCCTCAGTTCGTCAAGCTTCCTGAACCAGGCCAAGGCCGCCGTCAACGACGAGCCGATCTACATGAAGGGCGAGAAGGACGGCATCGAGGTCGAGATCGCGCTGCAGTGGAACGACGGCTACACGCGAGCCGATGCTACTCGTTCGCCAACAACATCAACACGCACGAAGGCGGCACGCACCTCTCCGGCTTCCGCGCCGCGCTGACGCGCACGATCAACGCCTACGCGACGAGCAACAACCTGGCGAAGGACCTCAAGGAGAGCGTCAGCGGCGACGACTTCCGCGAGGGCCTGACCGGCGTCATCAGCGTCAAGATCCCGCAGCCGCAGTTCGAAGGCCAGACCAAGACCAAGCTCGGCAACACCGAGGTCAAGGGCATCGTCGAGACGATCGTCAACGAGAAGCTCGGCGCGTTCCTCGAGGAGAACCCGGCCGTCGCCAAGCGCGTCATCGCAGAAGGCGATCGACGCCGCGCGGGCCCGCGAGGCGGCGCGCAAGGCGCGCGAGCTGGTGCGCCGCAAGGGCGCGCTCGACGGCAGCACGCTGCCCGGCAAGCTCGCCGACTGCCAGGAGCGCGATCCGGCGCAGTGCGAGCTGTACCTCGTCGAGGGCGACTCGGCCGGCGGCTCGGCCAAGCAGGGCCGCGACCGGCGCTTCCAGGCGATCCTGCCGCTCCGGGGCAAGATCCTGAACGTCGAGAAGGCGCGCTTCGACAAGATGCTCGGCAACGAGGAGATCCAGACGATGATCGCCGCGCTCGGCAGCGGCATCGGCGCCGAGGACTTCGACCTCGACGAAGCTGCGCTACCACCGCATCATCATCATGACCGACGCCGACGTCGACGGCTCGCACATCCGCACGCTGCTGCTGACGTTCTTCTACCGGCAGATGCGCGCAGCTGATCGACGCGCGGCTACATCTACATCGCCCAGCCGCCGCTGTTCCGCGTCAAGCGCGGCAAGAAGGAGACCTACATCAAGGACGAGCGCGAGCTCGAGGCGTTCCTGATCCGCCGCGCCGTCGAGATCGCGCGTCGTCACGCTGCGCCGACGGCACGCGAGATCTCCGGCGCCGACGCTCGAGCGCATGCTGCAGCAGCATGATCGCGCTACCAGCAAGCTCCTGCAGCGTCGTCGAGCGCCGCGGCCCGCCGCGCGACGTCGTCGCGGCGCTGCTCGACGCGCGACGCGCGCGACGCAGTCGTTCTTCGACGACCGCGAGCCAAGCTCGAGGCGCTGGCCGCGGCGCTGACGCACGCCGACGCGCGACGTGACCGTCGAGCGCGACGAGGAGCACAACGCGCTCGCTGCTGCGTGATCGAGGATCGCTCGGCCGGCTACCCGCGCCAGCACATCGTCGGCGTCGAGTTCGTCACCGACGGCCGAGTACCGCACGCTGCTCGCGCAGCTACCGCGACGTCAAGGACCTGCTCGGCGCCGGTCGTGATCCGACGCTCGACGCCAGGTCGACGCCGAGTGAGCCGAGAGCCGGACGAAGCCGAGGCGCCGGCCGCGGCCGACGACACGACCATCGGCGGCGCGCCGGTCGACGCCGCGACCGAGCTCGCCGGCGAGCCGAAGGACCGGCGGCGAAGCCGGCGCAAGGACGGCCGACGTCCGCATCGAGTCGCTGGACGAGCTGCGTCGACTACTTCATCGCCGCCGGCCGCAAGGGCCTCGCCATCAACCGCTACAAGGGCCTCGGCGAGATGAACCCGGACAGCTCTGGGAGACGACGATGGACCCGAGATGCGCACGCTGCTCCAGGTGCGCGCCGAGGACCACGCCGAAGCCGACCTGATGTTCACGACGCTGATGGGCGACCAGGTCGAGCCGCGCCGCAAGTTCATCGAGGACAACGCCCTCGACGTCAAGAACCTCGACATCTAGCCAGGCCGAGCGACTCGGAGTCGAGCCTCGACTCCGAGCCGGCCGCGCCGCAGCCGCTCGAGTCCTGTCGCCGAACGCCATCACGCATGACCGACACCGCAATCGCGCATCCCGGTCAACATCGAAGACGAGATGAGGCGCTCGTACATGGATTACGCGATGAGCGTGATCATCGGGCGCGCGCTGCCCGACGTGCGCGACGGCCTGAAGCCGGCGCATCGCCGCGTGCTGTACGCGATGCGCAGATGGGCCTGGCGTCGAACCGCGCCTACCGCAAGTGCGCGAAGATCGTCGGCGAGGTGATCGGCAACTACCACCCGCACGGCGACGCCGGCGATCTACGACACGCTCGTGCGCCTGGCGCAGGACTTCAACATGCGCTACCCGCTGGTCGACGGCCAGGGCAACTTCGGCTCGGTCGACGGCGACCCGCCGGCGGCCATGCGCTACACCGAGGCGCGCCTCGAGGCGCTCGCCGAGGCGATGATGGCCGACCTCGACAAGGAGACCGTCGACTTCGTCCCCAACTACGACGAGACGACCGAACGAGCCGACCGTGCTGCCGACGCCGTTCCCGAACCTGCTGGTCAACGGCTCCTCCGGCATCGCCGTCGGCATGGCGACCAACATCCCGCCGCACAACCTGAGCGAGGTCGATCGACGCGGTCATCGGGTCATCGACCTGACGATGACGCCGATGGACGCCGGCCGAGCCGCCGCAGGCCGATCACGCGCGAGCGAGAAGCTGCGCGAGCTGCTCGCAGCTGATCCCCGGGCCCGACTTCCCGACCGGCGGCATCATCGTCGGCCGCGCGCGGCATCCACGCAGGCCTACACCGACCGGCCGCGGCGTCGATCACGATGCGCGCCAAGACCGAGATCGAGCCGATCGAAGAAGGGCGATCGGCATGCAGATCGTCGTCACCGAGATTCCCTACCAGGTCAACAAGGCGAAGCTGATCGAGCGATCGCCGAGCTGGTGCGCGAGAAGACGCATCGAGGGCATCTCCGACATCCGCGACGAGTCCGACCGCGACGGCATGCGCATCGTCATCGAGCTGAAGCGCGGCGAAGTCGCCGAGGTCGTGCTGAACAACCTCTACAAGCACACGCAGCTGCAGACCACGCTTCGGCATCATCATGCTGGCCATCGTCGACGGCCGGCCGCGCGTGCTGCCGCTGCGTCGAGCTGCATCGAGCACTTCGTCGAGTTCCGCCGCGAGGTCGTGCGCCGGCGCACCGAGTTCGAGCTGCGCAAGGCCGAGGCGCGCGCCCACATCCTCGAAGGCCTGAGGATCGCGCTCGACCACCTCGACGCGGTCATCACGCTGATCCGCGCGCTCGAAGAACCCGGCCGAGGCGCGCGACGGCCTGATGACGCAGTTCGGCCTGTCGCAGATCCAGGCGCAGGCGATCCTCGACATGCGGCTGCAGCGCCTCACCGGCCTCGAGCGGCAGAAGATCCTCGACGAGCTCGCCGAGCTGCTGAAGCACGATCGAGCGGCTGCGCGCCATCCTCGGCCAGCGACGCAGCTGCTGATGCAGATCATCGTCGACGAGCTGCAGCGCGATCCAGGAGAAGTACGGCGACGACGCGCCGCACCGAGATCATCGACGACGAGGGCGAGATCCGCATCGAGGACCTGATCGCCGACGAGGACATGGCGATCACCGTCAGCAACACCGGCTACATCAAGCGCACGGCGATCTCGACCTACCGCACCCAGCGGCGCGGCGGCAAGGGCCGCATCGGCATGCGGACCGCGCGAAGAGGACTTCGTCAGCACCTGTTCGTCGCCTCGACGCACGCCTACATCCTGATCTTCACCGACCGCGGCCGCGTCTACTGGCTCAAGGTCCACGAGATTCCCGACGTCGGCCCGGACGGCCGCGGCAAGGCGATCGCCAACCTCGTGTCGATGGAGCCGGGCGAGAAGATCGCGGCGCTGCTCGCCGTGCGCGAGTTCCCGCCGAGGAAGACCAGCACTTCATCGTGATGGGCACGCGCAAGGGCATGATCAAGAAGACCGACCTGACGGCGTACGCAACCCGCGCGCCGGCGGCATCATCGCGATGGGCGTCGAGGACGACGACGCGGTGATCGCCGTGCAGCTGACCGACGGCAGCAGCGAGATCTTCCTCGGCACGCGCGACGGCATGGCATCCGCTTCCCCGAGAGCGACGTGCGGCCGATGGGCCGCACCGCCTACGGCGTGCGCGGCATCACGCTGCGCGACGGCGACGAGGTCGTGGCATGGAGGTGCGTGCGAGCCGGCGGCACGCTGCTCACGGTCACCGAGAACGGCTACGGCAAGCGCACCGACGCTCGAGGAGTACCGCGTCCAGTCGCGCGGCGGCTCGGGCATCATCAACATCCAGACCAGCGAGCGGAACGGCCAGGTCGTCGGCATCGCCTAGGTGCACCGACGACGACGAGCTGATGCTCATCACGCAGCAGGGCAAGATCCTCCGCATGCGCGTCGACGGACATCCGCGCCATCGGCCGCGCCACCCAGGGCGTGCGCCTGATCGGCGTCGACGAGGGCGACCAGGTCGTCTCGATCGTCCGCCTCGAGGATCAGGGTGACGCGAACGGGAACGGCGGCGGCTAGGTCGAAGGAGATGCGGGACGGGAGCCGTCAGCGAATGGCCCGACCGAGCCGTCGCCGCCCGACGATGGGTCCGACGACGACGGCTCGAGGACCTAATTGAGCGGGCCGGCGGCCACGCGCTGGTTGCCGCCTTCACGACCGCAGCGGTCGCGGCTACCTTCGACGCCGGGGCGGATCCCGAATGAGGGAACTCGAACAGCTTCTCGGCGCTCTTCGTCGCCGCCGTGGTCCTGGCGGCCGCCGCGCGCCGCGTCGGCGCGCCGTATCCGGTGTTCCTGGCGCTCGGCGGCGCGCTGCTCGCGTTCGTTCCCGGCGCGCCGTCGTTCACGCTGCCGCCCGAGCTGGCGCTGGCGCTGTTCGTCGCGCCCGTCCTGCTCGACGCGGCGTACGACGCGTCGCTCGCGGGATCTGCGGGACAACTGGGCGCCGGTCACCGGCCTGGTCGTCGTTCGCGGTCGGACTCACGACCGTCGCCGTCGCCGTCGTCGCCCGCGCGCTCGTGCCGGCGATGCCCTGGGCGCCGGCGATCGCGCTCGGCGCCATCGTCGCGCCGCCCGATGCCGCCGCCGCGACGGCCGTGCTCCGTCAGCTGCGGCCGCCGCATCGCATCCTGACGATCCTCGAAGGCGAAAGCCTGCTGAACGACGCCAGCGCGCTCCTGATCTACCGCCTCGCCGTCGGCGCCGTCGCGGCGCAGACGGCTTCTCCCTCGGCGCGGTGGCGCCGACGTTCCTGCTCGCGGTCGCCGGCAGCGTGGTCGTCGGCCCGGCGCTCGGGTGGCTCACGTTGCGGCTGATGGATCGCGTGCAGCACGTGCCGACCGCCATCATCCTGCAGTTCGTCACCACGTTCGGCGTGTGGATCCTCGCCGAGCACATCGGGCTCTCGGCGTGCTGACGATGGTGTGCTACGCGATGACGGTGGCGCGGACGGCGCCGGAGCGGACTCCCGCGCGGATCCGCATCCCGACCTACGCCGTGTGGGAGACGGTGGTCTTCGCGCTGAACATCCTGGCGTTCATCTTCATCGGCCTGCAGATCCGGCCGATTCTCGAGAGCCTCGAGGCGGCGGAGCGCGGGCGCTACTTCGCCGTCGCCGGCGCCGTCCTGGTGACGGTGATCGTCGTGCGCATCGCCTGGCACATGTCCTTCAACGCCGTCATCCGGTGGCGCGACCGCCGGTTCGGCTTCCATCCGCCGCGGCCGATGCTGCGGCCGACCGTCGGCAGCGGCCTGGTCATCTCCTGGGCCGGCATGCGCGGCATCGTCTCGCTGGCCGCGGCGCTGGCGCTGCCCGTCGGCGTTTCCCTATCGCGATCTGATCGTGCTGACCGCGTTCTCCGTCGTGCTCGGCACGCTGGTCGATCCAGGGACTGACGCTCAAGCCGCTGCTGCGCGCGCTCGATCTGCATGACGACGATCCGGTCGGCCGCGAGGTGCGCGCGGCGCGTGAACGCGCGCTGCGTGCCGGGCTGGCGAGCTTTGCGCGACGACCAGTCGCCGGTCGCGGAGGCGGTCCGGCAGGAGTTCACGGCGCATCTGGCGCACGAGCGACGCGGACGGCTGACGCAGGCGATGGCCGCGCGCTCCGCACACGGCGACATCCATCGCGGCGCGCTCCAGGCCGCGCGGCAGGCCGTGCTCGCCATGCGCGCCAGCGACGAGATCGGCGACGACGCCTTTCATCGAGATCGAGGAGGAGCTGGACTGGCTCGAGATGGCCGACGGCAAGGACGATCCTGGCTGAACCGACCCGCCGGACCGCTCTCCTTGACAAACTAGGAGAGCCGATAGATCCTCCTCCTAGTTTGCCTAGGAGGCGACCACGAGATGGCCAAGCCGACCGAGCTGTTGCCAGGCACGCTCGACATGCTGATCCTGAAGGCGGTGTCGCTGGAGCCGCTGCACGGCTACGGCGTCGACTGCCGGTGGTCGTCGCCGAGGTCACCGCGTTCACGCCGATGCTCTGGAGGACCACGTCGTCGCCGGGCGCGCCGTCGAGCGTGTCGTTGCCGGGCCCGCCGATGAGCACGTCGTCGCCGGCGCCGCCGAGCAGGGTGTCGTCGCCGTCGCCGCCGATGAGCACGTCGTCGCCGTCGCCGCCGTCGAGGGTGAGCAGCAGTCGAGTCGGCGGCCAGCGCCGGAGGCGTCGACCACGTCGTCGCCGGCGAGCGCGTTGACCGTCAGCCGGTCGCTGCCGGCGATGGCGCCGGACACCGAGACCAGGGCCGGGAGACCCGGCGACCTGCACGCTCGGTCCGGCGCCGGTGACGGTCACGACGTCGTCGCCGTTGGTGCGCGTTGACGACGACGTTGTCGGCCGCGCCGTCGTCGCCGCCGCCGCTGGCGGCGAGGTCGGCGCGCGACGTTGGTGACGTCGGTGCCGGACAGGTCGTTGACGACGAGCGTTGTCGGTGCCGCCGAGGGTGTTGAGCGTCGATCGCCTCGACGTCGTTGAGGTCCATCGTGATCGTTGGCGACGTTGCGGGAGAAGCGCACCCGGCCGCCGTTGGCGGAGACCTCCATGTTCTCGTTGGCGTTGCTGCCGTTGAACAGCATCGTGTCGGCGCCGTCCTGGCCCTCGACGATGTCGCTGCCGTCGCCGGGATCCCACTGGAACGTGTCGTCGCCGGCGCCGAGGCAGGCCGACGTCGTTGCCCTGGTTGCCGTCGACGAAGTCGTTGCCGTCGCCGCCGAGCAGGACGTCGGCGCCGTTGCTGCCGAGGATCGTGTCGTTGCCCGCGCCGCCGTCGACCGTGATGCTCGATGAGCGCGGCCAGGTTGCCGGTCGCGGAGAAGCGTGTCGTCGCCGCCGTTGGCGTTGAGCGACGAGGTTCTCGGAGGTGCCGATGTCGATCGCGAACGGCGCCGGGTTGAGGCGGTCGAAGCGGACGCGGGTGCCGTTGGCCGTGGCGGTGAACTGCTCGGCGCCGTTGCCGCCGTTGACCTCGACCGTGTCGTCGCCGTCGCCGCCCTCGTTGAGGTCGGTGTCGTCGCCGGGGTTCCAGATCATGCGGTCGTTGCCGCCCTGGCCGAAGACCTGGTCGTCGGCGTCGCCGCCGGTCAGCGTGTCGTTCCCGCCGCCGCCGAACAGCAGGTCGAAGCCGCCCTTGCCGAGCAGCGTGTCGTTGCCGGCCTGGCCGAAGAGCTGGTCGTCGCCCGAGCCGCCGGTGAGGACGTCGTTGCCGGCGCCGCCGAACAGGCTCGCCGCGCGGCAGCGCGCCGTTGGCCTCGTTGAGCGTGATCGTGTCGTTGCCGCCGAGGCCGATGACCCGGATCTGCGCCGTGTTGGCGACCGTCGGCGTGCCGCCGGTGACGGCGATCGCGCCGCCGTTGACGAGGATCCTTCCCGCCGCATCGCGGCTGATCGCGATCGAGTTGTCGGCGCCGTCACCGGACACGGTCAGCACGCCGGAGCTGAACGTCGCCGTCGTCGCGGCCAGCGCCGACGAGCTGGTAGCGGCAGCTATCCCGGCAGCGAGCACAAGACCGGCGAGCAGCCGGCGTGCTGCGCGACGCCGGCCCATGGGAATTCCTGCGTTCATGATTCTCCTCGAGAGCGGCCGGCCGTCGATCGGGCGGCTGTTGTTCTTTGGTCGGGTGACTGCTTCGGTGTCCAGATGCGTCCTGAGTGAGAGTTGCGGCGGGCCTGATCGCCTGAGGTGAGTGACCCAGACGGCGCCGTCGACGGTCGCCCGGCAGATGGCCCCGTGGCGCTGCGCGATGATCTCGCCCGGAGCGCCCCGCAGGCCGCGCTCGCGTTGGACGCCGAACAGGTGACAGTCGACGCCGGCAATCTCGTGGATAACCCCTGGGTGACCCTCGGCTGCCCGGACCTTGCGGAGCACCGTCTCGGTGGGGTCCGCCTGCCAGTCGATCGCGCGAACGTCCTGCTTCATCAGCGGTCGTGCCCGGCCCACCGCGCGCGCACCGTCCTCGTCGAGAGCCTCGGGCGCCCCACCTTCGAGGACCTTGCGCACCGCCTCCATCAGCGCGTCGATCGCAGTCCGGCGGACCTCGTGCCGGTAGATGCTGCCCTTGCCTGACTCGCGCATCGGGAACGTGCGGCTGGCCCAGAGATCGCCTGCGTCGAAGTCGCCGTTGGCCTCGAGGACCGTCACACCCCAGTCACGGGCGCCAAGCTCGATCGCCCAGTCGAGCGATGAGGGACCGCGGTCACCCATCGGCCCCGGGTGGACGACAAGGCAGCGACGCGTCGACCAGATCGACTCCGGGATCCGCTGCTTGAGCATCGGACAGACAATCAGCTCCGGGCTATGACGCGCGACGGCGACCTCCATGTCCCCCGCGCCGTCGACCACCGCGACCTCCACCCAGTGTCCGAGCTCCGTGAGGGCGATGAACGCGCGCTGGCTGAGGCTGTTGTGCGCAGAGACCAGAAACAGGATCCGACGGGATGTGGGAGTTTGAGCCATGCCCCCGTTAACGCCGCGCGCAACGCCTCAATTCCTGTGCGATCGCGCACAGACCCCGCGCGCAGACGCCACGACCGCGCACGAGTCGGACACCGCCCAGTTACGGTGAGCGGGCGTCAAGTTGCGAGGTCGCGGCGGCGCGGTCCCTGGGGGTGGGGACGGCCGAGACGCTCCTCGCCGGCGCCCACCGACGCCTTCGGCCCTTGTCGTGCCGTGAGCTGGCCGAGGCGCGCGGTGATCCTACGGGGACGGGGGCGCCGGGAGCGGGCGGCCTCCTGTTCGTTAATCGCCCGCACGGCCAGGGCAGCCAAGAGGGGTCCTGATGGCATCGTCGCCTCCTAGGGACAGGGTGGGATTCGCATCTGTGGCGACGCTACGGCCCGCCGGCCGCCCTTCGCTACGTGGACCCACCGCAGGCTTTCTCCAGGCGCCCAGCACCTGTCCGAGGTTCCGCGCATGCTCGGGGGATACGCTTGGCGTCAGCCCAGGCGAGCCCAGGAGCCGGCCATGCGAAGTCCGACGGCCGCACGGCGCCGGATTACGGATCTGAACACGCGCACCCATCTGCTCGAGCGCGAGGCGGAGCTGGAGCAGATCGGCGATGCGCTCCGCACCGCCGCAGCCGGAACGGGGCGGATCGTAATGATCGAGGGAGCGCCCGGGATCGGCAAAAGCTCGCTGCTGGACGAGGCCGCCGAGTGCTCGGCTGAGGCCGAGCGACGGGCCAAGGAGTGAACCGCTTCAAAAGCCGGCGCTCTGGACGGCTGGGCACTGTCGCTTTCATGTGGCTGCGTTCGCTTCCGCTCGGGATGAGAAAAGGAGCGTGCATTGGAAGCGCTCTGGAAGCGACAAACCGCAGCAGAGCGCAGCAGATATGTGCGATTGATCGCTCGGCGAACGCCCTGAGCGACAGACCGCAGTAGACCGAAGCAGATGCTCGCGCCTTACAAGCAGGAGGTCGCCCGTTCGAGCCGGGCACCGCCCATCCTCGCGAGTTCGCATCGGCGGGCGACGGCAGCTCAAGCCAAGTTCGTTGGGCTTTCGGCGACCGTCGGCTCCCGCCGCAGCGGTTGGGCTGCGGCGGGAGCGCGTTGCGGTCCGCGGACTAGCGCGGGATGAGGACGCGGTTGATGACGTGGATGACGCCGTTAGAGGCCTTCACGTCCGGTGTCGTGACCCGCGCCTTGTTCAGGAAGACGTTCGAGTCCCTCACACGGATGCGGACCCTCTTGCCGTTCAGCGTTTTCACGGAGGAGCGCTGGACGACAGCGGCCGCAGGCAACTCACCGGCCGCCACGTGGTACAGGAGCACGGACCTCAACTTCGACCTGCTTCGAAGCAGCGCGTTCAGCTTCCGCTTCGGCACCTTGGCGAACGCAGCGTCGGTGGGCGCGAACACGGTGTACGGTCCGGGCTGCTTGAGGGTGCGGACAAGGTGAGCCCGCTTCAGCAGCTTGGTGAGCGTCTTGAAGTTGCCGGCGCCGACGGCGGTCTGCACGATGTCGGTCTCCTGCGCCGCCCCAGCCGGGCTGGAAGCGGCCGATGCGGAGCCGGTGACGGCCAGGGCCGCCAGCGAGACCACGGCGAGGGCGATTCGGATTGATCTCATGGGTTGCTCCTTTCTCGAGAGTCGGGCCTAGCGTGTGCTCGTCGCCGGGTGACCTGCGGGATCCGTACTGCGACTCGCGAGCAGCGACGCGATGCCGTAGACGGCCGCCAGGCCGACGAGTCCGTAGACGAGGCGGCTTGCCGCGTTCGTGCTGCCGAACTCCTCGCCGAAGATCCATGCGACGAGGTCGAACTCAGCAATCGCCACGAGACCCCAGTTGAGTCCGCCCACGATCAAAAGCGTGGCGGCGACCAGGTCTAGCTTTCTCATCCGTCTACCTCCTGTATAGCTGTTGTACAAGTATGCGCTGCAAGGTAGCGGGCAAGCGACCCCTTGTCAAGGTCTTGTACAGATCCTGTATTGTCTGGGCCATGAGCGAAGACGCGCCGCTTCGGATTGGCGAGCTGAGCAGGCGCGCCGGCGTGAGCCCGGAGCTGCTGCGCGCCTGGGAACGGCGCTACGACCTCCTGCACCCGACGCGCTCGCCTGGGGGCCTCCGCCTCTACTCGCTCGACGATCTGGAACGCGTTCGCCTCATGTCCAGCCACATCGCCGAGGGGCTCGCCGCGAGGGAAGCGGCAGCACTCGCAAGGCGAGCACGGCTTTCCGCCGAGCCGACCACGCCGCCGCCAGGACGGGAGTCCACCACCACGCCCTTCGATCCGGAGTTCGCTCGCGCCGAGCTCGCGCGAACTACGGAGGCCTTCGACGAGCCCGGCGCTCAGACCGTCTTGGACGAGCTACTCGCGGTTGCGACTCTCGATGCGCTGCTGTCGCAGGTCGTCGTTCCCTACCTCCACGAACTCGGAGAGCGTTGGGAGCGCGGCGAGCTCTCGGTGGCACAGGAGCACTTCGCGTCGAACCTCCTGCGCGGACGGCTGCTCGGGCTCGCTCGCGGCTGGGGGAGCGGCGGAGGGCCAAGAGCGTTGCTCGCGTGCCCGCCAGGCGAGCGACATGACCTCGGCCTGATCGTGTTCGGGCTCGCGCTACGGAATCGCGGCTGGCGAATCGACTTCCTCGGCAGCGACACGCCGACCGCGAGTCTCGTCGAGGCGTCGCGTGCGATCCAGCCCGCGCTGCTAGTCATCAGTGCAGCCGCTCCGGAGCACCTGTCGCCGCTGCGATCTCAGTTGGAGGAACTCGCACGCACGCACCGGCTCGCGATCGCTGGCGCCGGTGCCAGTAGTCTGGACTCGACTCCCGCCGGAGTGCTCGTGCTGACGGGCGACCCGGTCACCGAGGCGCAGCGGGTGAGCGGGCTCGCCAGCAGCGTCTGAGCAGGGCGCCAGACCCGCCCGTTCAGGCGTTAAGGGATTCACCGCTTGTGGAAGCGCCGTGGAAGCGACAAACCGCAGCAGAGGGCAGCAGCTCTGTGCGGCCCGTCGCTCGTCGAGCGGCATGAGCGAGAGGCGGCAGTAGACCGCAGCAGGTGCTCGCGCCTTACAAGCAGGAGGTCGCCCGTTCGAGCCGGGCACCGCCCATCCTCGCGGGTCTGCTCCCGAAGCGGAGCGTTGTTGCGTTACCGCTTGGCGCAAAAACGACAGCGCCCTCGCGCGACACGCCTATCCGCTGGCGCCCAGATCATCGATGGGCTGGCACTGCTGCTGCCATGGACAGCGAGTGCCGGCCCGGCGACTTTGGACCGGCGGCCGGTGCTGCTCGCCACGCAAGGGCAGCGGCGGTTGGGTTTCGTCCCGCGTCAAAACGGGTCGGCCGCTTGTCGGCCGACCGCGCGCCGGTTAGGGTCGTGTTGCTCTGAGTGTCGCGTCGTGCGAGCGGCTCCTCGTCGGCGTGGCCATCGCACCACGAGGGGAGGACTAGATGCCCGCGTACATCGCGCTGATCGACTGGACCGACCAGGGCGTCCGCGACTTCAAGGACACCGTCGACCGCTACGAAGCCGCGCAGAGTGCGTTCGAGAGTCTCGGCGTCCGCTTCACCGACGTCTGGTGGACGCTCGGCACGCACGACATCGTTGCAACCGTCGAGGCACCCGACGACGAAACGCTGGCGGCCGCGCTGCTGTCGGTCGCAGGGCAGGGCAACATCCGCACGACCACCCTCCGTGCGTTCACCCGGGAAGAGATGCGGACCGTCATCGGCAAGGCCTGATCTGGCTATTGCCTCCCGGGTGCTGCGGTGGGACGCTAGGCATATGAGCGCCACCGTCACGTCCACGACCGTCGAGGCCGACCGGATCGAGGTAAAGAACCCCGCCAGCGGAGGCATCGCGGGGCATGTGCCTGACATGACGCTGGCGGTGCCCTCGCTTGTGGCTCGTGCCCGTACTGCTCAGGCGAACTGGGGGGCGCGGCCCATCAAGGAGCGCGCTGCGGCCCTGGCCGACATGCGTCGCTGGCTCGTGACCAACCGTGACGCGATCATCGAATCAACAATGCGCGAGACCGGCAAGACCTATGAGGACGCGCTCGTCGGCGAGGTGTTCCTCCTCGCCGACTCGCTCCGGTTCTGGGAGCGCAAGGCAGGGCGCCATCTGCGCGACACGCGCGTCCCGGCGCGCGGACCGCTCGTCCTCGGGCGCAAGTTCGTCGTGCGCCGGCGCCCGCTCGGCGTGGTCGGAGTGATCGCGCCCTGGAACTACCCGCTCGCTGTCGGCATCGGCGACGCGGTCCCCGCGCTGATGGCCGGTAACGCGGTAGTGATCAAGCCGTCGGAGATCACACCGTTGACGACAGCGATGGTGGTGGAGGCAATCGGGCGCGAAACAGGCTTGCCTGAGGACGTTCTGCTCGTCGCGACGGGTCGCGGTGACACCGGCACCGCACTCGTCGATCACGTCGACATGATCATGTTCACTGGATCGACCCGCACCGGGCGGAAGGTGGCGGCGCGTGCAGCGGAGCGGCTTATCCCCGTGTCGCTCGAGCTGGGCGGCAAGGACCCGATGATCGTGTGCGCCGACGCCGACCTCGACCGCGCCGCCAACGCAGCGGCGGCATGGGGTCTGGCGAACAGCGGCCAGGCCTGCACGTCGGTCGAGCGCATCTACGTAGAGCAGGAGGTCCATGACCAGTTCGTTCACAAGCTCGTCCAGCGCGTCGAAAAGCTGCGCCAGCGCGGCATCACCTCCGCGGGGGAGGCCGACGTCGGCGCGACGACCTTTCCGCCGCAGCTTGAGGTCGTGGAGCGCCATGTCGCGGACGCAGTCGCCAAGGGCGCGCGAGTGCTCACCGGCGGCCGGCGTGCGGCTGGCCCCGGCCTGTACTACGAGCCCACGGTTCTCGTCGATGTCGATCACGAAATGGATTGCATGCGCGAGGAGACCTTCGGCCCGACGCTGCCCGTCATGAAGGTCCGCGATGCCAACGAGGCGGTGCGGCTAGCCAATGATTCTAAGTACGGCCTCTCGTCGTCCGTCTACACCAAGGACATTCGCAAGGGTGAGGCGATTGCACGACGCCTGCGGGCAGGCAACACGGCGGTCAATGACGGCTATGTCCACGTCGTGGGCTGGGAGGCGCCCTTTGGCGGCTCTCGCGACTCAGGCGTGGGCGCCCGAAACGGACGCGAGGGGATCCTCAAGTACACCGAGCCGCATACGATCATGGTCACCCGCTTCGGGCTCAAGAAGGACATTGGCTGGCTTCCAAATTCCAAGCGGATGACGAAGCTGCTCGAACGCGTGCTCAGCCGCTATTACGGGCGATAGTCAACCTGCGAGTGCCGAAGCCTCCGCTGGGCCCGATCGCGAGCTCGTTCCTTCGTGATCCATGGTTTGGAAGCGCTGTGGAAGCGACGAACCGCAGCAGACCGCAGCAGTCAGGCGCGATTCATCGCTCGCCGAGCCGCCTGAGCGACAGGCGGCAGTAGACCGCAGCAGCTGCTCGCGCCTTACAAGCAGGAGGTCGCCCGTTCGAGCCGGGCACCGCCCATACGCCGCGCAACTCTGACGCGGAACCGCCGCTAGCACGCCTGACCAGTGCTGCTTGTCGCGCAGCGAGAGCGAGCCGAGGCCGCCTGTCCTAGGCGGATAACGAGCCTTCGTCAGTGCCCGGTGACGGCTGGCGTCGGTGCTTCCGAAGGGTTGGGTCGGGACTCGCGGTCGGCTCGGATAGGGTGCTGGAGCCTTGATCAACGGGGTCCACGCGATCATCTTCTCGGACGACGCCGAGGGCGTGCGCGCGTTCTTTCGTGACGTCCTAGAGCTCCCATCCGTCGATGCCGGCGGCGGCTGGCTGATCTTCGCGCTGCCGCCCGCCGAGCTCGCTGCCCACCCGGACGGCGACGAGAGCCGCCATGAGCTGTACCTGATGTGCGACGACATCGGGGCCACGGTGGAGGAGCTGAAGGCAAAGGGGGTCGAGTTCACCAGGGAGATCAGCGACGAAGGATTCGGCCTCATGACAGCGCTGCGCCTCCCCGACGGCGGCGAGCTGGCGATTTACGAGCCACGACACCCGAGTCCGCTTTCACCCGAGCGCTGAACCCTGGTATTCGCGCCAAGCAGGACCGGGCGACGACGCCGCGGGGCACTGTCCTCGCGTGGAGTTCGGGCGAGGCGCCAGGGTGGGTCACGTGCGCGATGGTGGAAGGATGTCCCCGTGAGCGATGTGGGGGCCCGGCCGCTGCGGCCGCCGGCCTTGAGTAGTGGCGACACGATCGCGGTCGTCTCGCCCTCGTGGTGCGGTCCGGCCGAGATGCCGACGCCTTACCGGCGCGGCCTTGCGGCTTTGCGCGCGCATGGGTTCGAGGTGCGGGTGATGGCGCACGCGGAGCGACGCCGCGGCTGGGTGTCGGGGACGCCGCAGGAGAGGGTCGCCGACCTGCACGATGCCTTCGCCGACCAGCAGGTGCGGGCTGTGCTGTGCACGATCGGCGGGCTACATTCCGCACAGCTGCTGCCGCTGCTCGACTTCGACCTGATCGCCGCGAATCCCAAAGTCTTCTGCGGCTACTCCGACATCACCTCGCTGCACCTGGCGATCCACGGGGTCACCGGGCTCGTCACCTTTTATGGGCCGGCGGTGATCCCCCAGTGGGGCGCCGTGGGTGGACCGCTCGCCTACGTGGTCGAGCACTTCGCCCAAGTAGTCGGACGACCAGAGCCTGCAGGCTCGCTGCCGCGGGCCGACTACGAGATCCACGACACCGACTTCGAGCGGGCCGAACGTACCGGGGAGCCGCTGCGGCGCACACCGTCCCGCCCGCGCGAGGTGCTGCGCGGCGGCCGCGCGAAGGGATGTCTGGTCTCGGCCTGTCTGCCCGTGGCTCGCAACCTGATCGGCACCCCGTGGGAGCCGGAACTGGACGGACGCGTGCTGGTGCTCGAAACGCCAGAGACGCCCTACGACCCCGAGATCGCCGACGCCGACCTCACGCACCTGCGCCTGGCCGGCTGGCTCGACGGTCTCGCGGCGCTGGTGCTCTGCCGTCCGTACGACTTCACCGACGCGCAGACCGAGCAACTCCACGAGGCGCTGATGGCACATGTCGCCCAATGGGACTATCCGGTGATCGCCCGCGTTGAGGGCGGTCACACCGACCCGCTGCCGACCTTCCCGCTCGGCGTGACCGTCGAAGTGGACAGCACAGATCTGGTGATCCGCGAGACCGCGGTCAGCGCGCGCTGAGAACAGGAGGTCGCCCGTTCGAGCCGGGCACCGCCCATCCTCGCAAGTCCGCTTAGCGGGGCCAATGCGGACGGGACGTCGCGCCCGGAGTCGCCGCGTCGGCGTGCGGCTACCCTCGTTGTATGCCTGCAAGCGTCCGTAAGGCAGCGCTCGTGCTCGACCTGTTCTCCGTCGAGCGGCCGGACTGGGGGCCGACCGAGGTGGCGGACGAGCTTAGGATCGCGAAGTCCACGGCGCACGCGCTGCTGGCCGAGCTGGCGAGCGTCGGGTTGACGGAGCGGCTGCCGTGCGGTCGCTATCGGCTCGGGTGGCGGACGCTGGGGCTCGCGCGGACGATGCTGGCGACGAGCGGGTATCGCGACGCTGTCACCCCGACCGCCCGTCGGCTGGCGAGCCACTTCGGTGAAACGGTTCACGTCGCGGCCTGGGAGCGCGGTACCGTCCTCTACGTCGCCAGCGAGCGGCCGCCGGGCGGCGTGTCCGCGCCAGCTGTGCCAGTCGCCGCGGACCTGACGCCTACCGGCGTGGTGCTTCTCGCCGATCGAGCCGACACCGGCGGCGGGCTCGACCCGGCAGAGGCCGAGCGCGTGCGCCGCCGCGGCTACGCGGTCGGGACCCAGCGCGCGCTCGACGGCGTGCACTGCGCCGCCGCCCCGCTGCGCACGAGCGACGGGCCGGCGACCGCGGCCCTGGCGCTCTGCGCGCCGAGCGATCGGTTCGAGGCGCGGCGCGACGAGTATGCGCGCGCGATCGCCGGCGCGGGCGCGCGCATTGGGCGCTCCGTTCGGCGATAGCGAACGGGCGTAGTCGTGGTCGCCGGGCGGCGGCATGCTCGGGTCATGACATTCGAGCGCCATCGTCCAGCCGGGAGCACGCGAATGACCACGCGCGCGGCATCGACCGCCGCGGGCGCCCCTGCGGCCACTGCCGGAGAGCTGCTGCACCGCCCTGCGCGCACCGGTGAGATGTACTGGGGCCCTGGCGACCTCTACACCTTTCTTGTCACCGGCGCCGAGACCGGGGGCGCTTACTTCGCGATGGAGGCGGTCGTGCCGCCCGGCGGGGGTCCGCCGCCGCACATCCACCGCCGGGAGGACGAGACGTTCTACGTCGTCGAAGGCGACGTCGAGTTCCTCCTCGGCGACCGGATCGTCATCGCGACCGCGGGCGACTTCGTGAACGTCCCGCGCGGCGCGCTCCACCGGTTCCACAACGCCGGCTCGACCCCGGCCCGCCTGATCCTCACCTTCTCCCCAGCGGGCATCGAGAAGTTCTTCGAAGAGACGCTCGAGCGCGCGAAAGACCCCGACCAGCTCCCGCCGGACAACGTCGAGGAGGTCGCCGCCCGCTACGCCGAAGCGGCGCCCCGCTACGGCATTGAGTTCCTCACCTGAGCCCGATCACCGTCACGCGTCGCCGGCCGTCGCTGTCCGGGGCGATACCCAGGTCGTCTGGGCTAGCTCGCCGGCTCGGCAGCCTTGCTCCCCGCAAGCCTGAGGCGGGATACTGCGGGCGTGGCGCAGGAGGAGTACCTGCTGGCAAACCAGCCTTCGGAGTTGGAGCGCCTGCAGCTGCAATCACGGGTGTGGGAACCCACCGGGCGGCAGCTCCTTTCGAAGCTCGGTAGTGGATCTGGCGGGCGCGCACTCGACGTCGGCTGCGGAGGCCTGGGCTGGCTTCGGATCCTGAGCGAGTGGGTCGGCCCCTCCGGCCAGGTCATCGGCGGGGACATCGACGAGAGCCTCCTCGATGCCGCTCGTTCATTTCTGGAGGCAGAAGGGATCTCCAACGTAGAGCTCGTCGTCGATGATCTCTTCGACAGCAAGCTGGAGCCGCAATCTTTCGATCTCGTCCATGCCCGCTACCTGATCGCTCCGCTCGGACGTGGCCCCGAGCAGGTGGCCTCGCACCAGCGGTTAGTCAGGCCGAGTGGCTCATTGGTTTTGGAGGAGTGGGACCTGGGCTCGTGGCACTTCAATCCCCCAGCCCCCGCGGCCGAGCGACTGATCCGATTGCTCTCCGAGATCTTTGCCAGCCTGGGCGGCGAGGCGGGCCGCGGACTGCCTGAGCTGCTCCGGGAAATCGGCGTTAAGGAGCCAGAGATAGATGCACACGTGATCGCGCTCAGGCCAGGCCATCCCTATTTGCGTCTGCCTCTTCAATTCAGCGCCGCGCTGGAGTCGCGGGTGCTTGAGAGACTGAGCGAGGACGACCTTGCGTCGCTACGCCGTGAGGCGGAGTCCGAGCTGGCCGAGCCGGGGAGGTGGGGCACGACCTTCACCCTGATCCAGGCTTGGGGGATGCTCGAAGGCTGAGAGGTAGTCGTGCGCCTGCGTCCTGACCGGCCCCCACCTTCCTGCTCCCTTCGCGTGAAGCGAGGAAGGCGGGTCTCCTTTCAGGCTTCGGGTCTTTCGTGGCAAAGCAGAATCCAGCATCGTCTGCTGTTCCTGCCGTGTCTCACCCCTGGTAGGTAGCGAAGTCCTCAATTAGCGGCTTGTGGCGCCGCTCTCGCCCGCCTTACGCTTGAAACTCTCCGCCATCGACACGAGAGGACTAGCGTGGTCACCGACGGTGAGCAGCCGCCGCCTGTCGCTCGTCTCGGGAAACGGGTCCGGATTCGACGCATTCGAAGCTCAACTGGGCTTGCCGAACGGCGCCACGGTGCTCCCGTGACGGCGGCACGATGACCCTGGCCGCGCGGCGACTTGTGACAACCGCGGTGACAATGCTCGCCGTAATCGGTCCGTGGACGGCAGACGCCGGGGCCGACCCTGTGATCGCGGCGGCCGGCGACATCGCCTGCGACCCAAGCGACCCTGGCTACAACGGCGGCCGCGGGACTGCGCACCGCTGCCGGCAGCGTGCCACCTCGGACCTTCTCGTCGGGGCCGGTCTTGCTGCGGTGCTCCCGCTCGGCGACATCCAGTACGACAGCCCGTCGGCGTCGAATCTCAAGGCGGTGTACAACCGAACCTGGGGGCGCGTGAAGTCCATCAGCCATCCGGTGCTCGGCAACCACGACGGGGCCGGAAACTCCTACTTCGACTACTTCAATGGGCCCGGTGCGGCGAACGGGCGGGCCGGCCGGCGTGGGCGGGGCTACTACAGCTACAACGTCGGCGCCTGGCATGTCGTCGCGCTGAATTCGAACTGCACGCGGGTGTCGTGCGGGGCGGGGTCGATCCAGGAGCGTTGGCTGCGTGCCGACCTCGCCGCCCATCCGTCGGCGTGCACGCTCGCGTACTGGCACCACCCGCGCTACAGCTCGGGCCACGACGGCAGCCACATCACGCTTCACGCGTTCTGGAGGGACCTTTACAAGGCGGGTGCCGAGGTCGTCCTGTCCGGCCACAGCCATGGCTACGAGCGCTTCGCTCCGCGCAATGGCGACGGCAAGACGAGCAGGATCGGCATCCGCCAGTTCGTGGTCGGCACGGGCGGCGCGTTCATGACCGGGCTTGGGTCATCGCGGCTCGGGGGAAGCCAGGTCGCTCAGAACCACACGTTCGGAGTCCTGAAACTGGCGCTTCATGCTAGGCGCTACCACTGGCGGTTCGTCCCCGTAGCGGGAAAGACGTGGACGGACTCCGGGTCCGCCCGGTGTCACGGCCCGAGAGGAGCGTGAGCCCCGTGGAAGCGCTTTGGAAGCGACAAACCGCAGCAGAGCGCAGCAGCTGTCTTCGGATCGCCCCTCGCTGAGCGGAATGAGCGACAGACCGCAGTAGACCGCACCAGATGCTCGCGCCTTACAAGCAGGAGGTCGCCCGTTCGAGCCGGGCAGCGCCCAGCCTCACGCACCCACTTCTCGTCAAAGAGGAGCAGCGCCGTATGACTGACGCCGCTCGCCCGATGCGGGAGCGACTCGGATCACGGGGCACCCGCTGCCAGGGACCCGATCCGGCTCGAGGACCGCGGGATGATTGGTGGCCCGGTCACCTTGGTGGCGGGCGCGGTCATTCTCCTCGCGATTTTCCACCGAGTTCGCCAAGCCGCGCTGCGCTTCTTGCGTCCATCGGCACGAAGGTCTCTATCGCGAGGTTTGCCGCGGTCACCTCCAGCGGTGCCCCGAGGGTGGCGATCACGGTGAAGAGGCTGACCTCGCCGAGGGGCGTACGCAGGTCCAGTGAGACCACGGGCTGGGTCGCCTGGCCGGCCGGCGGATCGTCCGGGAGATAGGACTCGACCTCCGCGATCAGGTGGCCGAGGGCCGGATCGGCATCCTCGCGGCTCCTCCGCTTCAGCCGGTGAATCAGCGGCGCGTTACACGCGGCGGTCATCGACGAGATCCGCGGCAGGCCGCCCGGGTGAACGCCGAGGCGGAGCATGTTGATCGGTGGCTCGAGGAGCTCGGGGTCGACCCCGTCCCAGAGGAGCGACGCTGCGCGATTCGCCTCGATCAGGTTCCAGAGCCCATCGACGATCAATGCCGGGTTCGGCTCGTACGCCTCCAGCAGCCTGCTCAGCGACTCCCGCAGGGGCTGCATGACCTCGCCGTCGTAGGGCTGCTCCAGATAGGGAGGAGCGAAGCCCCCTGCGAGCAGCAGGCGGTTGCGCTCGGCGATCGGTAAGTCGAGGTGCTGGGCCAGGTGGACGAGGAGCTGGCGACTCGGGCTGGACCGGCCGGTCTCGACGAAGCTCAGGTGCTTGGTCGAGACGTTCGCGTCCAGGGACAGCTCGAGTTGGCTGAGGCCGCGTCGCGTGCGCCAGAAGCGGATCAGCTCGCCCGCGGTCTGGGGCTCCTGCTCGGTCTGGACGACCACCTGAGTGAAGTTAGCGGGCGAAGCCGGCCGGCGTTACACGAGAGGTAATGGACGCGTGGGCCTTCCTCCGGGACCGTTGACGGCGAAGCAACCGCACGATCAATGGAGGTAACCGTCAAATGAATTTCAATGATCCGAACGAGCTCGCCGAGCGCTACACGGCGGTCTGGATGGAGCCGGATGGCGACCGCCGCCGCAAGGCGATCGCCGATCTCTGGAGCGACGATGCGATTCATTTCCTCCAGCCCACGCAGGAGGTCTACGAGGCCGCCGCTGAGCGGGCCGTCAACCCGACCTGGCAGGTGCGCGGCCACGACGAACTCGAAGCGAGGGTGACCTCAGCCTATGAGGATTTCGTGGCGACCGGCCAGATGTCTTTTCGGGCGCGGGACGGCGCGAAACGCCTTGGGGATGTGGTCACTTGGCGCTGGGAAGGAGTCTCACCGGATGGCGAGGTGCTCGGCGCCGGCCTCGAGTTCGTGATCCTCGCCGCCGACGGCCGAATCGCGACCGACTACCAGTTCGTCGAGTGAGCATTCGTTTAGCGCCGCCGTCCCCGCGCCACCGATCCACGACACCTTGGAGGTTGACCATGCATCCGACGGTCCACTCGTTCCACACGTCTGGCGGCGTCATCGCGACGGAGGAGGCGTGATGGCGACGGTCGAGGCGGCCGGGGTCACGCTCGGGGTGGAGCACTTCGGCGACGCGGCGGCGCCGCTCGTTCTGCTCGCGGGCGGCACGACCATGCTCTCCTGGCCCGACGCGCTCTGCGAGGCGCTCGCGCGCGGCGGCCGCCACGTCGTGCGCTACGACCTGCGCGATTCCGGCGCGTCGACCACCGTCGATCCCAAGGCTCCGGCGTACACGCTGCGCGATCTCGCAGCCGACGCCGCGGCGCTCGCCCGCGAACTCGACGACCGGCCGGCGCACCTGGCGGGCATCGGCGTGGGCGGGATGGTCGCCCAGGTCGCCGCGCTCGACCACCCGGACGCGTTCTCGGCGCTTACCCTTGCAGGGACGCGGCCCGTCGCCCCAGGCCGGGTCGACAACGACCTGCCTGACCATGACACGGCGACGATGAAACGGCTGTTCTCGCGCTCGATGCCCGACTGGTCCGACCGCGCTGCCGTGGCGGAGTTCGCCGCCGGTGGCGCGGAGATCCTCGGCGACGACCCCGCCGCCGCGCGCGCGACCGCCGAGCGCAAGTGGGACCGCACGCCGGGCACGGAGCCCGCGGTGCAGATGGCCAACCAGCTGGGCATGGTGTTCTCCAAGCTCAACTGCAAGCCGCGCTGGCGCGAGCGCCTGCCCGAGCTCGCGATCCCGGCGCTGGTGGTGCACGGTCGCCGCGATCCGTTCTTCCCTGTCGGCAACGGCGAAGCGCTCGCGCGCGAGATCCCCGATGCGCGGCTGCTTGTGCTCGAACAGGCCGCGACGGCGATCCCCGATGCGGCCGCCAGTGAAGTTGCGGCGGCGATGCTCGCGCTCTAGGCGCTCACGGCTCGGCCGACCACAGCAGAGGAAAGCGTCTCTCGTGGCTCAGGGAGCAGCGCTGTCACCGTCGGCTCGGGGTCCGAGACCTCTGCCGGTCCGAGACTCGCGAGCGCGTTCGCGGGCTTAGGAGCCAGGAGCGCTGATATGGAAGCGCCTTGGAAGCAACAAGGGCAGCAAACGGCAGCAGCTGTGCGGGGAGCGGCCGGTCACCGAGCCGTCTGAGCGACAGGCGGCAGTAGACCGCAGCAGATGCTCGCGCCTTACAAGCAGGAGGTCGCCCGTTCGAGCCGGGCACCGTCCACTCATCGTCTTGTTAGCGGGGACGGCCGCGGCTATGGTGCTGCCGCGTCCGTGACGGCGCCGAGCAAGGACGCGTCGGGGTCCGCGAGCACGCGCACGATTGGAAGGTCGAGCGCAGAGTGATACGGAGCTAGTGCCTCGAGGAGGTCGGGCCGCTGCGAGGCTGCGATCCCCACGCTCCCGACGGGGACCTTCATGGCTGCGAAGTGCCTCCGATGACCCTCGTTGATGGTGCGATAGAAGCTCTCCTCCTCACGCAGGCGCCGCCTAGCGCCGGGGCCCACGGCGACCCGCACATAGGACGCAACGGCGGGCGCGCTGCGCCTTTGCTCCGCGGCTCCTTCGCGCACCCATCCGCGCGCCCGCGTCGCTTGGCCCGGGCGCATCCAGTTCAGAAGCACGCCATCAGCAACTGCGCCGCCGAGGCGGCACAACCGAGGCCGCATCGCAGCGACCACGATGCGAGTCGCTTCGGGGAGAAGCGTGCGAAGCTCGGCGACCGCCCGGTGGAGTGCGTCAATCTGAGGAGACAAGCGACCCTGACCCGATCCCGAGCCACAGCCTCGCGGGATCGAGTCCGAGGCGGTCGACGTCCGCCGCGATCTGGGCCGGCTGATATCGGTGCAGGGGCAGCACCCCCACACCGAGCTCGATTGTCGCGGTTGCTTCGGCAAGCTCAGCAATCGTGTCCAGACCGCGAGCGGTCGGTTCGTCGTTCGACCACAGCGAGTGGTACCCGAGCTGCTCGCAGTGAGCCGCCAGCTCGCGGACGAGTCCAGCGTCCAGACCAGCGGTGATGCCCAGCCCACGATGCGTCGACACGGATGGGCTCATGACCTTCATCATGAGGCGTGACGGGCGGAGGCGTAGCATCGCCCGACCGCACCCGAGCGAGGAGAAGCCGTGATCATTCGCGTCTTCAGGCCGACGATCCACCCCGGTAAGGAAAGCGAGTTCGAGTCCTTCCTCCGCGACACGGCCGTGCCGCTGGTGTCACAGCAATCAGGGATCGTCGCGCAGCATGTAGGCAGGCCACGCGACCGCTCCTCTACCGAGTATCTGTTCATCACCGTCTGGGAGGACGTCGAGTCGATCCGGGCGTTCGCCGGCGACCGCTGGCAGGAGGCCGTGATCACCCCGGACGAGGAGCACCTCCTCAAGGACACCTGGATCCAGCACTACGACACCCTCCTGGAGCCCCGGTCGGAATGAACCGCGACACGACTCTGGAAGCGGCTTGGAAGCGGCAAACCGCAGCAAAGTGCAGCAGCTATGCACAGCCCATCGCTCGCCGAGCGTCCTGAGCGACAGGCGGCAGTAGACGGCAGCAGCTGCTCGCGCCTTACAAGCAGGAGGTTGCCCGTTCGAGCCGGGCACCGGCCATCCTCACGAGGCCGCTTCGGAAGCGGAACCTCGGCTATAAGGCGCCCCGGACCCACCAACCGCTCGGTGCGAGTCTTTGCGTCACCGGCGACGGCCCCGCCTAGCGCCAGGAACAAGTCCCGCATTGCCTCGAGGCAGCCCAGACCGGTAACGCCGGCTCTCGAGTTGAGGCAACCGCGAGAGCCCCAGGGCGGCTCGGTTGGCTGCCGCTTTGCGCGGCAAGAACATCGAAGCCGTCTGCCACACGCCGGCGTGACCCGTGCGCGCCGGCGGCCTCGATCGGCCATGTAACGTACCTCGGCGCGGGAGTCGGATTTCAACCCCTACGAGAAGGGACCACGCCGTGAGCCCCGAACCGACTGCCGCCGAGACCATCGTCTTGATCCACGGGTTCTGGGTGACCCCGCGCTCGTGGGAGCACTGGATCGCCAGGTACGAGGGGCGCGGCCACCGCGTGCTCGCCCCGGCGTATCCCGGCTTCGAGGTCGAGGTCGAGGCGCTCAACGCCGACCCGACGCCGATCGAGCAGGTCACCGTGCCGCAGATCATCGAGCACCTGGAGTCGGTCGTCAGCGCGCTCGACTCGCCGGCGATCCTGATCGGCCACTCGGCCGGCGGCGTGTTCACGCAGGTCCTGCTCGACCACGGCTTCGGCGCCGCCGGCGTGGCGATTGACTCGGCCCCGACCGAGGGCGTCAAGCGGGTGCCGCTGTCGCAGATCCGGGCCTCGTTCCCGGTGCTCAAGAACCCGGCCAACCGCCACAAGGCCGTGGGCCTCACGTTCGAGCAGTGGAACTACGCGTTCACCAACGGCTTCCCCGAGGACGAGGCGCGGCGCCTGTACGAGCGCTACCACATCCCCGCGTCCGGGGAGATCTTCTGGGGCAGCGCGCTGGCCAACATCCACCCGGGCAAGGACGACACCTGGGTCGACTACGGCAACGACGACCGCGCGCCGCTGCTGTTCATCTCCGGCAGCAACGACCACCTGATGCCGCCGTCGATCCAGCGGTCCAACGCCAAGCACTACAAGTCCGACACGGTCACCGAGGTCAAGGAGTTCGAGGGGCCGCACCTGCTTCCCGCCTGGCCGGGCTGGGAGCAGGTCGCCGACTACGCGCTGGACTGGGCGCTGCGCCACGCCCGGCAGTCGAGTCCGGCGTAAGGATCCCGCACGTCGTCGCGCAGGCTCGCAGCCCCGCGATTCCGGCCGCCGCCGTCTGTCGAGAGGTCTCGATGACACCGGCTGAGCTTTTGACTTTCATGCGCGAGCACTCGTTCGCGGTCCAGGCCTCGGTATCGCCTTCAGTGAGCGCACAGGCGGCCGTTGTTGGCATCGTCGTGACGGACGACTTCGAGGTTTTCTTCGACACTGTGGGTGAGAGCCGGAAGGTCGAAAACCTGCGGCGTAATCCGAGGATCGCCTTGGTCATCGGCGGCACGGAGGCAAGCGGGCACACCGTGCAGTACGAGGGGGTGGCGGACGAGCCGACCGGAGCTGAGCTGGAACGCCTCAGGGAGTTCTACTTCGAGTCGTTCCCCGACGGGCGCGAGCGGCAAAGCTGGCGGGGCATCACCTACATCCGGGCGCGGCCGACGTGGATCCGATACAGCGACTTCACCATGGATCCGCCGGCGATCATCGAGTTCGAGCGCGCGGAGCTCGGGCTGGCTTGACACCGCGCACCCCGACCCACCTGTGGGACGTTCAGAGGTGCCATCAGCCTGTAGTCGAGCGCGACTGGCGCGCGGCGTGAGCGCGGCGCGGTAGGCCCGCAACGTGCGGATGCGGCAATCTGCCGGTGATGGCCACGGAAGCCCACGCCGGTGATGGCGAGGCTGGCTCGAAATCACGTTCGTGGAGTCTCGCGCTGCTCGTCCCGGCCGAGCCGGGTCGAAGAAACCGGCGGACAGTGGACGGGGTCCTGGTCGCGGCCACTGCCGCTCTGGTCGGGCTCCAGGCCGTGGTCGCTCGGTCGGCTGCCGCTACCGACGAGGAAATCGGGCAGGCATTCGGCACGCTCCTCGGTTGGGCGGCGGGGCTCTGGCGCGCGCTGCTGGTGGTCACGCTCGCGCTTGCGGTCGTCATCGTCGCGGACGCTGTCGTCCAGCGGCGATGGCTGCTGGTCCGCGACCTGTTCATCGCCCTGCTTCTGGCGACCGCGGGGGCGAGCGTTCTGGCACGCATCGTCGATTCTGACTGGCTTCCGCTCCAGGCGGATCCCCTGTCGCACTGGGGGTTCCCCGAGCTCCGTATCGCGTGTGTCGTGGCGGTCATCTCGGTCGCTCGCCCCGAGCTGGTGCGTCCAATGCGCGTCGTCGCGGTCTGGCTCGTCGGACTCGCGTCACTCGGCGTTCTCGCGCTCGAGATCGCGCTCCCGGCGGACGTTCTCGCTGGACTCGCGCTCGGTCTGGGCGCCGGGGCGCTCGTCCGGCTCGCGTTGGGGTCCCCGCTCGGGGCGCCGCCCATGGATCGCGTGCGTGGGGAGCTCGAGTCGCTCGGGGTCCACGTCAGCGACCTGCTGATCGCCGAGCGCCAGCAAATGGGTGCCACGGAGTATTTCGGGCACGGCGCAGACGGGGGGTCACTGAAGGTACGCGTGCTGGGTCGAGACGCACAGGACACACAGCGCGTCGCGCGTCGCTGGCGGCTTCTCGCTTACCGCGACCCGCCGCGGAGCGCACCCATCGGTCGGCTTGAGCAGGTCGAGCACGAGGCGCTGACGACTCTGATGGCCACGCAGGCCGGCGTTCGCGTGCCCGATGTGGTCACCGCCGGCCTCGGCCCCGACGGCGACGCGTTGCTGGTCACTCGCCAGCCCGATCTGACCCCGCTGGAGCTCGCGAGCCCCGAGGAGGTGAGCGACGGGCTGCTCCAGGAGCTCTTTCGGCAGGTGGCACTGTTGCATGACGCCGGCATCTCCCACGGCAGGCTCAACGTCGGCAACGTCATCGTCGTGGACGGCGGACCGATGCTGGTCAACCTGTCGGCCGCCACGCTCGCTGCGCCGGAATCCGCGCTCGACATGGACGTGGCCGAGCTGCTCGTCTCGTGCTGCGTTCTCGTCGGGCCGGAACGCGCGCTGCGCCTGGCCGTGAATGCGGGATGGTCCGACTCCGTCTCGCGCGTGCTGCCGTACCTGCAGCGCGCGGCGCTGACGCCGCATCTGCGTGATCTCGCCCGCACCCACGAGGTCGATCTCAAGCGCCTCCGTGGCGCCGCCGCAGCGGCCACCGGGACCGCCGAGCCGGAGATCGCCCCCCTGCGCCGCGTCCGGCTGAAGGACGTACTGACCATGGCCGCGCTGATCCTCGCGGCCTACATCCTCATCACGCGGCTTGCTGAGATCGGCTTCGACACGATCGCCCGCGAGCTGCGCGACGCCGAGGTCGCGTGGGTCGTGGTCGCGCTGCTCATCGCTCAGTCCGCATTCGTCGGGTCGGGGATCTCCGTGCGCGGAGCCGTGAGAGCGCCGCTCGCCCTCCTGCCCTGTGTCGTGCTGCAGTCGGCGATCAAGTTCATCAACCTCACGGTGCCGAGCTCGGCGGGTCGCATAGGGATGAACCTGCGTTTTCTGCAGCAGATGGGGGTCCCGCGCGCGCAGGCGCTGGCCGCGGGCGCCGTCGACGACGTGTCCGAGACGATGGTCCAGCTGGCGCTCCTCCTGATCGCGCTTCCGTTGGTGGGCGCGAGCGTCGACACGAGCCAATTCCACGGTCCCGATACACGCCTGGTGGTGGGTATCGCCGTCGCGCTCGCCATCAGCGCGGTGGCGGTCATCGCCGTGCCGAAGTTGCGCGACAGGGTGGTGCCGGACGTGAAGAGCGCTCTGTCAGGCGTCTGGAGCGTCGCCCGGGATCGCCACAAGCGGATCGAGCTGTTCGGGGGAAACGTCCTCTCTGAGCTGACCTACTCGATCGCGCTTGGAGCGACCTGCCTCGCGTACGGGGTTCACCTGAACCTGGCTCAGCTCGTCTTCGTCAACAGCTCGGCGGCCGTTCTGTCGAGCGTGATCCCGTCGCCCGGGGGCATCGGCCCGGCCGAGGCGGCGCTCGCGGCTGGACTGATCGCAATGGGCGTCGACCAGTCGACTGCGTTCGCCGTTGCCATCACGCAGCGCCTCTGCACCTTCTACCTCCCTCCGATCTGGGGGTACTTCTCACTGCGATGGCTGGCCCGTCATGGGTATGTCTAGGCCGGGCTCTGCGAGCGGTAGCCCCAGCTCTGCACGATCCGCGGGAGGGCCATGAGCGTGGTTGGGTCAGCGGTGAAGGCGTGGAGGTCGTCGAGGAGCTCGTCCAGGTCATTGCACGTGATCAGCTGCTCGGCGATCGCGGCGTCCCCGATCTGCTCGAGCGTCATCGGTGCAGAACGCAGCATCTCCCCGGATCCGCTTCCGAGGCAGAACGTACGGCAAGAGGTTCTGGGACATGCCCGTCGCTGATTGCAATGGCTATGGTCGCCGGACGCGATCCAGGAGGTGTGACGGCATGTCGGACATGGGCGAGCGGCTCGACAAGTTCGCTGAGGTCGAAACCGGGGAGGCGTTCACGCTCCAGAACCCGTATCTGCTGAAGATTGAGCTGTCCGAGACGTCCGTTATGGCCCGCAACGGCGCGATGGTCGCTTACCAGGGCGAAGTGAGGTTCGAACACAAGGGCGGCGGCATCGGCAGGCTGCTCAAGAAGGCCGCGACCGGCGAGTCGCTACGGCTGATGCAGGCGACGGGCTCGGGAGAGCTCTTCCTTGCCAGCCAGGCCATGCTGGTCCACGTGATGCGGCTCGACAACGACATGCTGACGGTCAACGGCGCCAACATCCTGGCCTTCGAGGCGGGCATCGACTGGGACATCACCAAGGTCAAGGGCGGGGCGGCGGGGGTGCTCGCCGGCGGGCTGTTCAACGTGGGGCTGCGCGGGAGCGGGCTGGTGGCGCTCGTGTCCGATGGCGAGCCGCTGCGGCTCGACGTCGCCGAGGCGCCAACGTTCGCCGATCCGCAGGCCGCGATCGCCTGGTCCGGCGGCGTCACGACGACCCTCAAGTCCGACGTGCAGGCCAAGTCGTTGATCGGCATGGGGTCCGGGGAGAGCTTCCAGCTCGGCCTCTCCGGTCAGGGGTGGGTGCTCGTGCAGCCCTCCGAGGGGCGCTTCTCGGTTGGCTGCCCCTTTGCGCGGCAAGAACATCGAAGCCGTCTGCCACACGCCGGCGTGACCCGTGCGCGCCGGCGGCCTCGATCGGCCATGTAACGTACCTCGGCGCGGGAGTCGGATTTCAACCCCTACGAGAAGGGACCACGCCGTGAGCCCCGAACCGACTGCCGCCGAGACCATCGTCTTGATCCACGGGTTCTGGGTGACCCCGCGCTCGTGGGAGCACTGGATTGCCAGGTACGAGGGGCGCGGCCACCGCGTGCTCGCCCCGGCGTATCCCGGCTTCGAGGTCGAGGTCGAGGCGCTCAACGCCGACCCGACGCCGATCGAGCAGGTCACCGTGCCGCAGATCATCGAGCACCTGGAGTCGGTCGTCAGCGCGCTCGACTCGCCGGCGATCCTGATCGGCCACTCGGCCGGCGGCGTGTTCACGCAGGTCCTGCTCGACCACGGCTTCGGCGCCGCCGGCGTGGCGATTGACTCGGCCCCGACCGAGGGCGTCAAGCGGGTGCCGCTGTCGCAGATCCGGGCCTCGTTCCCGGTGCTCAAGAACCCGGCCAACCGCCACAAGGCCGTGGGCCTCACGTTCGAGCAGTGGAACTACGCGTTCACCAACGGCTTCCCCGAGGACGAGGCGCGGCGCCTGTACGAGCGCTACCACATCCCCGCGTCCGGGGAGATCTTCTGGGGCAGCGCGCTGGCCAACATCCACCCGGGCAAGGACGACACCTGGGTCGACTACGGCAACGACGACCGCGCGCCGCTGCTGTTCATCTCCGGCAGCAACGACCACCTGATGCCGCCGTCGATCCAGCGGTCCAACGCCAAGCACTACAAGTCCGACACGGTCACCGAGGTCAAGGAGTTCGAGGGGCCGCACCTGCTTCCCGCCTGGCCGGGCTGGGAGCAGGTCGCCGACTACGCGCTGGACTGGGCGCTGCGCCACGCCCGGCAGTCGAGTCCGGCGTAAGGATCCCGCACGTCGTCGCGCAGGCTCGCAGCCCCGCGATTCCGGCCGCCGCCGTCTGTCGAGAGGTCTCGATGACACCGGCTGAGCTTTTGACTTTCATGCGCGAGCACTCGTTCGCGGTCCAGGCCTCGGTATCGCCTTCAGTGAGCGCACAGGCGGCCGTTGTTGGCATCGTCGTGACGGACGACTTCGAGGTTTTCTTCGACACTGTGGGTGAGAGCCGGAAGGTCGAAAACCTGCGGCGTAATCCGAGGATCGCCTTGGTCATCGGCGGCACGGAGGCAAGCGGGCACACCGTGCAGTACGAGGGGGTGGCGGACGAGCCGACCGGAGCTGAGCTGGAACGCCTCAGGGAGTTCTACTTCGAGTCGTTCCCCGACGGGCGTGAGCGGCAAAGCTGGCGGGGCATCACCTACATCCGGGCGCGGCCGACGTGGATCCGATACAGCGACTTCACCATGGATCCGCCGGCGATCATCGAGTTCGAGCGCGCGGAGCTCGGGCTGGCTTGACACCGCGCACCCCGACCCACCTGTGGGACGTTCAGAGGTGCCATCAGCCTGGAGTCGAGCGCGACTGGCGCGCGGCGTGAGCGCGGCGCGGTAGGCCCGCAACGTGCGGATGCGGCAATCTGCCGGTGATGGCCATGGAAGCCCACGCCGGTGATGGCGAGGCTGGCTCGAAATCACGTTCGTGGAGTCTCGCGCTGCTCGTCCCGGCCGAGCCGGGTCGAAGAAACCGGCGGACAGTGGACGGGGTTCTGGTCGCGGCCACTGCCGCTCTGGTCGGGCTCCAGGCCGTGGTCGCTCGGTCGGCTGCCGCTACCGACGAGGAAATCGGGCAGGCATTCGGCACGCTCCTCGGTTGGGCGGCGGGGCTCTGGCGCGCGCTGCTGGTGGTCACGCTCGCGCTTGCGGTCGTCATCGTCGCGGACGCTGTCGTCCAGCGGCGATGGCTGCTGGTCCGCGACCTGTTCATCGCCCTGCTTCTGGCGACCGCGGGGGCGAGCGTTCTGGCACGCATCGTCGATTCTGACTGGCTTCCGCTCCAGGCGGATCCCCTGTCGCACTGGGGGTTCCCCGAGCTCCGTATCGCGTGTGTCGTGGCGGTCATCTCGGTCGCTCGCCCCGAGCTGGTGCGTCCAATGCGCGTCGTCGCGGTCTGGCTCGTCGGACTCGCGTCACTCGGCGTTCTCGCGCTCGAGATCGCGCTCCCGGCGGACGTTCTCGCTGGACTCGCGCTCGGTCTGGGCGCCGGGGCGCTCGTCCGGCTCGCGTTGGGGTCCCCGCTCGGGGCGCCGCCCATGGATCGCGTGCGTGGGGAGCTCGAGTCGCTCGGGGTCCACGTCAGCGACCTGCTGATCGCCGAGCGCCAGCAAATGGGTGCCACGGAGTATTTCGGGCACGGTGCAGACGGGGGGTCACTGAAGGTACGCGTGCTGGGTCGAGACGCACAGGACACACAGCGCGTCGCGCGTCGCTGGCGGCTTCTCGCTTACCGCGACCCGCCGCGGAGCGCACCCATCGGTCGGCTTGAGCAGGTCGAGCACGAGGCGCTGACGACTCTGATGGCCACGCAGGCCGGCGTTCGCGTGCCCGATGTGGTCACCGCCGGCCTCGGCCCCGACGGCGACGCGTTGCTGGTCACTCGCCAGCCCGATCTGACCCCGCTGGAGCTCGCGAGCCCCGAGGAGGTGAGCGACGGGCTGCTCCAGGAGCTCTTTCGGCAGGTGGCACTGTTGCATGACGCCGGCATCTCCCACGGCAGGCTCAACGTCGGCAACGTCATCGTCGTGGAAGGCGGACCGATGCTGGTCAACCTGTCGGCCGCCACGCTCGCTGCGCCGGAATCCGCGCTCGACATGGACGTGGCCGAGCTGCTCGTCTCGTGCTGCGTTCTCGTCGGCCCGGAACGCGCGCTGCGCCTGGCCGTGAATGCGGGATGGTCCGACTCCGTCTCGCGCGTGCTGCCGTACCTGCAGCGCGCGGCGCTGACGCCGCATCTGCGTGATCTCGCCCGCACCCACGAGGTCGATCTCAAGCGCCTCCGTGGCGCCGCCGCAGCGGCCACCGGGACCGCCGAGCCGGAGATCGCCCCCCTGCGCCGCGTCCGGCTGAAGGACGTACTGACCATGGCCGCGCTGATCCTCGCGGCCTACATCCTCATCACGCGGCTTGCTGAGATCGGCTTCGACACGATCGCCCGCGAGCTGCGCGACGCCGAGGTCGCGTGGGTCGTGGTCGCGCTGCTCATCGCTCAGTCCGCATTCGTCGGGTCGGGGATCTCCGTGCGCGGAGCCGTGAGAGCGCCGCTCGCCCTCCTGCCCTGTGTCGTGCTGCAGTCGGCGATCAAGTTCATCAACCTCACGGTGCCGAGCTCGGCGGGTCGCATAGGGATGAACCTGCGTTTTCTGCAGCAGATGGGGGTCCCGCGCGCGCAGGCGCTGGCCGCGGGCGCCGTCGACGACGTGTCCGAGACGATGGTCCAGCTGGCGCTCCTCCTGATCGCGCTTCCGTTGGTGGGCGCGAGCGTCGACACGAGCCAATTCCACGGTCCCGATACACGCCTGGTGGTGGGTATCGCCGTCGCGCTCGCCATCAGCGCGGTGGCGGTCATCGCCGTGCCGAAGTTGCGCGACAGGGTGGTGCCGGACGTGAAGAGCGCTCTGTCAGGCGTCTGGAGCGTCGCCCGGGATCGCCACAAGCGGATCGAGCTGTTCGGGGGAAACGTCCTCTCTGAGCTGACCTACTCGATCGCGCTTGGAGCGACCTGCCTCGCGTACGGGGTTCACCTGAACCTGGCTCAGCTCGTCTTCGTCAACAGCTCGGCGGCCGTTCTGTCGAGCGTGATCCCGTCGCCCGGGGGCATCGGCCCGGCCGAGGCGGCGCTCGCGGCTGGACTGATCGCAATGGGCGTCGACCAGTCGACTGCGTTCGCCGTTGCCATCACGCAGCGCCTCTGCACCTTCTACCTCCCTCCGATCTGGGGGTACTTCTCACTGCGATGGCTGGCCCGTCATGGGTATGTCTAGGCCGGGCTCTGCGAGCGGTAGCCCCAGCTCTGCACGATCCGCGGGAGGGCCATGAGCGTGGTTGGGTCAGCGGTGAAGGCGTGGAGGTCGTCGAGGAGCTCGTCCAGGTCATTGCACGTGATCAGCTGCTCGGCGATCGCGGCGTCCCCGATCTGCTCGAGCGTCATCGGTGCAGAACGCAGCATCTCCCCGGATCCGCTTCCGAGGCAGAACGTACGGCAAGAGGTTCTGGGACATGCCCGTCGCTGATTGCAATAGCTATGGTCGCCGGACGCGATCCAGGAGGTGTGACGGCATGTCGGACATGGGCGAGCGGCTCGACAAGTTCGCTGAGGTCGAAACCGGGGAGGCGTTCACGCTCCAGAACCCGTATCTGCTGAAGATTGAGCTGTCCGAGACGTCCGTTATGGCCCGCAACGGCGCGATGGTCGCTTACCAGGGCGAAGTGAGGTTCGAACACAAGGGCGGCGGCATCGGCAGGCTGCTCAAGAAGGCCGCGACCGGCGAGTCGCTACGGCTGATGCAGGCGACGGGCTCGGGAGAGCTCTTCCTTGCCAGCCAGGCCATGCTGGTCCACGTGATGCGGCTCGACAACGACATGCTGACGGTCAACGGCGCCAACATCCTGGCCTTCGAGGCGGGCATCGACTGGGACATCACCAAGGTCAAGGGCGGGGCGGCGGGGGTGCTCGCCGGCGGGCTGTTCAACGTGGGGCTGCGCGGGAGCGGGCTGGTGGCGCTCGTGTCCGATGGCGAGCCGCTGCGGCTCGACGTCGCCGAGGCGCCAACGTTCGCCGATCCGCAGGCCGCGATCGCCTGGTCCGGCGGCGTCACGACGACCCTCAAGTCCGACGTGCAGGCCAAGTCCTTGATCGGCATGGGGTCCGGGGAGAGCTTCCAGCTCGGCCTCTCCGGTCAGGGGTGGGTGCTCGTGCAGCCCTCCGAGGGGCGCTTCGTAGCGAGCTCCTAGGGTGATGCGCAGACGGCCAGGTTCGATGTCGGAGGGCGGCCGCGCTAGCGCACCTGCTCCGTCGGGCGGACCAGGATCTCGTTGATCGCCACGTGTCGTGGTCGCGTGACGATGTAGAGAATCGCGTCGGCGATGTCCTCCGCCGCGAGAATCTGGTCGATGCCAGCCGGGAGCTGGCTGCGGACTTCCTCGCGGACGTGGGTGACGAGCTCGCTCTTAGTCGCGCCGGGCTCGATCAGCGACGAACGGACGTAGCGAGCCGTGACCTCTTGGCGCAAGGCTTCGCTAAAGGTCCCGACGCCGTGCTTGGTGAGCTGGTAGATGCCGCCGCCGGCTCCAACGCGTCGGCCCGCGACCGAGCTGACGTTAACGAGGTCCGCGACCCGGCGCGGCTCACGCTCGGCGGCGCGCAGGAGGTGCGGGAGCGCGGCGTGGGCGATGTAGAGCAGCCCCTGGAGGTTGAGCTCAATCATCCGATCCCACTCCTCGGTGGGGGCGTCGACGATCGGGCCGAGCAGCATCACGCCGGCGTTATTGATCACGATGTCGAGCCGACCGAGCTCCTGGACGGTCCGCTCGACGGCGGCCAGCGCCTGCTCACGGTTGGTGACATCGGTTTCGATTGCCAAGCCACCGATCTCGGCAGTGAGCGCGTCAAGCCGGTCCTTGCGGCGCGCGACGGCGGCCACTGTCGCCCCCTGTGCCGCGAGCGCGCGCGCGGTCGCCTCGCCGATCCCGCTGCTTGCGCCCGTGACGAGCGCGACTGTGTCCCGGAGTCCATTGCTCATACCGCCGAGGTATACCGACCGCGACGGGATGCGCGGGTTCCGCCGCGACCCCGCCGGTGACTCGCTCCCACTGCCCTGCTGCCGCCACCCGCCGCTAACCCTCCCGGGTCGAGGCGGGTCGATTCAGGGGCAAACCGCCCGCGCGTCGGGCTCAGCCGGCCTCTGATCTAATCGCCTGGCCATAGAGACCACCGACCGAGGAGAAGCATGGGTGCTCAATGGAATGATGGGCGGCGCTTCGAGGGAAGGGTGGCGGTGGTTACCGGGGGTGGAGGGACGCTTGGTGGAGCTGTTGCCAGAGGCTTCGGTTCGGAGGGCGCCTCGGTTGCGATCGGCTATCGCTCCTCTCGCTCCCAGGCTGGGGAAGTCGTGGCGGAACTGGAGGGCCGGGGCGGGCAGGCTCACTCCGGGCTCCTCGACGTCACGGATCAGGACTCGGTCGACGCGTTCGTCGCCGACGTCGTGAAGCGCTACGGTCGGTTGGACGTCCTCGTCAACGCCGCCGGCCGCCTCGACGAGGCGGACACGGTTAGATTCAGCGAGCTGGACACAGCCGCGGCGAGCGCCCTCCTACAGGTTGATGTGATCGGAGCGATGCGGATGTGTCACGCGGTGAGGCCGATGATGCTTGAAGGTGGCGGCGGCGCCATCATCAACTTCTCGAGCACCTACGGGAACGGGATCAACCCCGACAACGCCATCAACTTCGTTCCCGTCACCTACTCCACCGCGAAGGGAGCGATCCGCGGCCTCACCACTACGCTGGCCCGGGACCTGGCCCCGGAAATCCGCGTGAATGCGCTTGCCCCCGGGCCAATCTCAGGCGAATGGGAGACCGAGTGGGGAGTTTCGCCCGAGCACATCGACGAGGCAATCGCCATGAACCCGCTGAAGCGTTTCGGCAAGCCGGAGGAGATCGCCGAGACCGTCCTGTTCTTGGCTTCGGACGGGGCCGGGTACATCACCGGTCAGGTAATCCACGTGGATGGCGGCTGGGTAGTGGCCGGGTAGAGCGCGGCGCTGCTCCCAAGCGTCTGGCAGCCTGCCGATCGGGCTGAGGATCGCGCCCGCCGACCCCCAAGCCGCAGTCGTACCGGCGCGACGACTGGCTCGACGTCAGCCGCGCGGGGTTTAGGGCTTCCGTGGGCGTGGGCAGACCGACATCAGGACCCTGCCGCCTGGGCGGGCGGCCACTACTTAGGAGGAGCGAGAGATGCGGCGGTTGTTTGCACTTGGCTTGGCGGTGCTGGTAGTGCTCGCCGGGGCAGCGCTGAGCGCGGCCCGGCCGGCTACGAAGCAGCAGCAGAGCCAGAGCTATGTGGTTCTCTACGGGAAGGGTGTCTCGGCGGCGCAGGCCCACGCGGCTGTGAGAGCCGCGGGCGGCCGGATCGTCCGTGAGAATCGCAAGGTCGGCGTGGCCACCGCCCGCTCCTCGAATCCGCGGTTCCTGACGGATGCAAGCCGGAGCGCGGCGATCGAGGGAGTCGCGCGCGATAAGCGGATCGGCTACGTCCCGCGCGCCTCGCGCAACGGCAAGGGCGGCGGCGTCGACAAATTCGCCTTCGAGAAGGGCGATTTCAACGGTGAGGGCGCCGGCAGCGCGGCGAAGCCGGGCGCGGCTGCCGCCGGTGCGGATCCGCTCGCCTCACTCCAGTGGGACATGCGGATGATCCACGCGACGCCGGAGGGCTCCCACGCGGTGCAGCCGGGCGATCGTGGCGTCAGTGTCGGCATCATCGACACTGGGATCGACGGCTCGCATCCCGACATCGCGGCCAACTTCAACAGGGCACTCAGCCGGAACTTCACGACCGACATCCCCGTCGACTCGTTGGGCAACGAGATCGATGGTCCGTGCGCGGACGAGCCTGACGGTTCGTGCTCGGATCCCGCGGACGTCGACGAGGCCGGCCACGGCACGCACGTCGCCGGCACGGTTGCCGCCGCGGCGAACGGCATCGGCGTCACGGGTGTCGCGCCGAAGGTGACGCTCGTCAACCTGCGCGCGGGCCAGGACTCAGGGTTCTTCTTCCTGCAGCCCTCGGTCGACGCGCTCACCTACGCCGGCGACAACGGGATCGATGTGGTCAACATGAGCTACTTCATCGACCCCTGGCTGTTCAACTGCAAGAACAATCCGGCCGACTCGCCGGCCGAGCAGATGGAGCAGCAGACGATCATCAAGGCGACCGAGCGGGCGCTCGGCTATGCCCACCGCCACGGCGTCACGCTTGTCGCGGCAGCCGGCAACGAGGCGGTCGACTACAGCAAGACGGTGACCGACACGATTAGCCCGGACTTCCCGCTCGGCACGGAGAAGGAGCGCCAGGTGCCCCCGGGCTGCCTCGACCTCCCGGCCGAGGGCAAGGACGTCCTCAGCACCACCGCCGTCGGCCCGAGTGAGCGGATGTCGTTCTACTCGTCCTATGGCGTCGGTCTCGCCGACGTGGCGGCCCCGGGCGGCGACTCGCTCGATACCGCCACCGGGCTGGCCAACCCGCAGAACCGGATCCTCTCCACGTACCCGGAGTTCGTCGCGCGCACTGGCGACATCGAGCTCGACGGCATCCCGGACGTGGACCCCGCGACCGGCACCCCGATCTCGAACCGGATCATCTGCGAGCGGCGGAGCGACGGGAAATGCACGTACTACGCGTACCTACAGGGCACGTCGATGGCCTCGCCGCACACCGTCGGCGTCGCAGCGGTGATCGTGAGCGAGTTCGGCAAGCGCGACAAGAAGAAGGGCGGCCTCGAACTCCGGCCCGACACGGTCGAAAGGATCATGAAGAGGACGGCGCGCGAGCACGCCTGCCCCACGCCCAACCCAACGGAGTTCGACCAGCTCTGTGAGGGCGGGCTCGAGTACAACGGCTTCTACGGCTCCGGGATCGTGGACGCCTTGAGCGCGGCGACCGCCGGGCGGCACTAGCGACGACGACCAGCGACAGGACTGAGACGAGCGAGGGGCCGCAAGGCCCCTCGCCGTTCGGTTCACGTCCGATTCGAAAGCCCGGCTCGGATCCGTGCAGCTGTGTTGGAGCCTGCAAGAAGTGGGCTATGCGCGGCGTGCGCGCCCGAGGATCTTCGGCGCGACGGGAAAGTCGAGCAGCGTGGGGTGGAACGTAAAGCGCTCGATCGACTGGATGTCAAAGCCTGCGTGGGCGATAGCGGCGTCCGTGTCGCGGCTCGTATGACAGCCGCCCATGGCCCGCTCCCAAAGCCCGCTCGCATCGAGGCCGCGCTGGAGCAGCGCGGCACGGCGGCGCCGCGAGATGACGTGCTCGTAGAAGCGCAGTTCGCCGCCCGGCCGGATGACACGAGCCAGCTCGGTTAAGGCCGCGGCGGGGTCGGGGACGCTGCAGAGCAGGCCGGCCGAGACGCCCGCGTCGATCGACCCGTCGGGCGCCGGCAGCGCCTCGGCGGTGCCCGCTACTACTCGAACAGGGACCGGCGATTCATGCGCGGCAGCCTCCGCCATCGCGCGCAGGTTCGGCTCAGGTTCGACCGCCAGCACCTCGGCCACGGCGCGGGGGTAGTGGCGGAAGTTGATCCCGGTGCCCGCGCCCACTTCGATCACGCGCCCGGCCAAACCTGCCAGCAACCGGCGCCGGTACACATCCGCACCCTTGCGCTCGGAAATCGCGGCCGAGCGCGCTAGGCAGCGAGCGAAGAGAGGCCGGGCGGAGGTGTCCAGCGGCATGACCTCTGCTCCTCCCGAGGCACCCCCTCCTCCCCTCCTCTCCCTCTTCTCCCTCTCTCCCACCCCCTCCCCTAGGTGTCAGTCCGAGTCAGCGTGAATGCGCCGGTAGCGCTCGTAGATCACGCGCGAGCCGAACGTCCTGGTCTCGATCAGGTCGAGCGGGACGTCTTCTGTGACCGGCGGCAGGAACGGCGTGCCGCCACCGACGACGACCGGGTAGCGGAACATGCGCAGCTCGTCGACAAGGCCGAGCTCGATCGCCTGCGCGGCCAGGCCGGCGCCGCCGATCGAGACGTCCTTGTCGGTCGCGTCGAGCGCCGCGGCGATCTCCTCGGCCAGTGACGCCTCGGCGAGCCGGGCGTTGCCCTGGACGCTCTCGAGCGTGTGGCTGAAGACGACCTTCGGGATCGCGCACCAGACGTCGGCGAACGCGGCCCTGAGCTCGTTGTCGCGCATCGACGGATCCGTCTCCCACACCAGCATCGCCTCGTAGAGCCTGCGGCCGAGCAGATACCCGCCGAGCTCGCTTACCAGCGCGGTGTGGAAACGAAACAGCTCCTCGCTAGGGGCCCCCCACTCGAACGCGCCCTCGCGGTCGGCGATGAAGCCGTCCACGGAGACGCTCATCGAGTAGATCAGCATGGCTTCAGACCGTCGGGCCGGAGCGACCGACGATGATCGGTGATGAGGTCCACTCTGAGGCTCGACATCGGGCTCTCCTTCCTTCAGCGGTGTGCTTCGCCGTAGGGACCGATCGCGAGACGAGAACTCATCGTCGTGGGCGGTCTAAGCGATCGTACGGCTTGCCATGCCGATCCTGTGGGACGATCGTCGTCGCAGCGCGGAGACCAGACGCTCCTCTCCGGAAGGAGGCGCCACGCAGTCAGATCGCCCCGACTTCGCGAGCATGGCAGACGACTACGCGCGGTACGCGCTCTCGCAGCGTGCCGCGTTCGAGGCAACCAGGCCGGCCGCGCTCGCCGCAGCGCGGCTGTTCGCGGACGAGCCGGTGCTCTGCGTGGTCGATCTCGGCGCCGCGGACGGGGTCAACTCCCACGATCTCATCCGCGGCCTCGCGGAGGAGCGCGCCGGCCGGCCGCTGATCTATGCGCTCGTAGATCTCCCGACGAACGTCTGGGGGGTCGCGGGCGACCACCTGCGGGACGCGTTCGGTGGAGCGGCGGACGGATCCGGGGTCGTCGTCATCCCCGCTCCGGGGGAGGCCGGCCCCGGGGTCGCCGATGTCGGCACGGGGGCCCACTACGTGTCGCCGGGGGCCCACCTCGAGGCCTGCCGCCAGGCGGTCGAGCACGACCCGCCCCCAGCCCTGGTGGTCAGCATGGCGGGGATTCCCCTCCACCTGGGGCCTTGCCTGCCGTCGGGCAGCGTGCACATCGCGGTCAGCGGGACGGCGATGCACTGGGTCGCCGACGCGGCCGGCCTGCCCTCGACCGGGTCTGTATTCCCGGGCTATCCGGACCACATTGACGAGATCGAGCGGCGAGCCTGGCGCGTGGCCGCGGCGCGGCAGTGGGAGCGGCTGCTCGAGATGCGCGCCGTGGAGCTTGCGCCGGGTGGCCGGTTCATCGCTGCGGTTCCGGCTTCCGCCGCCCCGTGCCCAGAGAGGCGCGGGCTCTATGTGGAGCTCATCGCGGACATGAACCGGCTGCTCGCCGAGTGGTGCCGCGCGGGGCGTATCGACGCCGCCACTGTCGCCGCGGTCGTCGTTCCGGTGTGGATGCGCACGCTCGAAGAGATCCGGGCCCCGTTCGAGGCGAACGGCGGCCGCGTCGCCGGCCTCGAGCTCGAGAGCGCCGAGCTCTTCCGTCTCGACAATCCGTACCGGGACGACGATCCCGCCGTCTTCGCGCGGGGCTATGTGCGGAGCGTGACCGCATGGGGCCGGCCGCTCCTCCTGCGCGCCTTCGCGCGCGAGGGGGAGGACCGCGCCCCGGGTCTCCTCGCCGACTTCCTCGGAGATCTCGAAGAGCGCGTCGCGGATGACCCCGACCGCTACCGCTGGGACTACATCGAGGCCCTCGTCATCTGCCGGAAGGCGGATGACAGGGCGCGCCCCCGGACGCACTCATGAAATTGGCCATCGGGGCATGAGGATGGCGCCCGGATGCGGGCTCATTGGAGCAGGGCTTCGATCTCCGCCGCGAGTCCCTGCGACACGAGCTCGAGCCGATTGACGGCGTCGGCGTCGGCGCACAGTCCGAACGACACGCGGCCCGCGGCGGAGACGACCGCCACCCGCAGCGCGTGCCGGTCGGCGATCTCGGCGAGTGAGTGGAGCGCGTGCAATCGGGCTCCCATCACCCAAACCGGAGCGTCGGGGCCGCGCACGTTCGAGACCGTCAGCGTGAACACGTGCGGGCTCATGAGCCAGCGCTCGGCGCGACGCTCCAGCGGCGCCGAGAGGCGCGCGAGGTCGCGTAGAAGCGTGTCGAGCGTCTGCGCGTCCCGGTCGGCCTTGCGGACGCGAGTCTGGCGCCCCACCGCGAGCAGTCGCTCGTGTGGGTCGCCCAGCTCGAGCGGAAGCGTGATGAACATGAATCGGTCCCGGTTGGCGAGGCCGCCTTCCCCGCCGTGATGCAAGCTCACCGGAACCTTCACGCGCAACCCGTCCAGGCTCGCGCCGTGGTGGACGAGCCAACGTCGGAGGCCGCCGGCGACGGCGCTCAGCACGACGTCGTTGATGGTCACGCGCTCGGGCGCGGCGTGCTCGATTCGCTTGAGAGCCGCCAGCTCGGCAGACACGAACTCGACCTTCCGGCGCGGACCCGCCATAGCATCGAGCGGCGATGAGGCGCCGGACGGCGCCAGCTCGCGCCGGACCATGCGCGGCAGGCGCGCCAGCCCCCGCCAGCGCTCGAGCCACGGATCCGGCGAGACGGCGCTCCGGCCGACCTCGGCGAGCCGGTGCCCGCGCTCACGGGCGCCGGCCGAGAACAAGAGCCCGCGGCCGGGGGGTTCGCGGCGGGGCGCCACTCCGCCGCCGGTGGAGGGTGCGGATTCGGCTCGCTGTCCAGGAACAGTCGAGTGGCCATGCGCATCACGGTTCCTCCGTCGGCCATGCAGTGATGAACCCTCCACACGATGGCGGTGCGGTCGCCCTCGACCGGGCTCGCCACGTCCATCCGCCAGAGCGGCCGACGCCGATCGAGCGCCTCGACCATCAGCTCGGCCACCAAGCGCCGCAGGTCGCCCTCGAACGGCTTCGCTCGGACGTGCCAGATCAGGTCGAAGGACGGGTCGTCGACCCAGGCTGGCGGGGCAAGCCCCAGCGGCGTCGGCGCGAGCCGCTGCCGCAGCCGCGGCTCGGCGCCGAGGCGCGCCGCAACGTGCCGACGAACGGCGTCGACGTCGTGCCGGCCCTCGACGAGGAAAACCTTCACCGTGTGACCGCGCACGTTGCCCGACTCGAGACCGAGGATGCGGGCGTCCTCGCGGCTCAGCCGCTCCAGCTGAGTGGTATGCGGAGCCTGGCGCAACTCGTCACGGACTCTGCCTCAGGCCGGGCCGCCCCGCAAGGGCTCATTAGCGTGTCGCTTGCTGCCGTGAGGTCGGGTACGGTCGTACCAGTGACCGGGCGCCGCGTAGGGAACTGCTGGAAAAGGGAGATGTTCCGCTGAAGCACGTCAGGATTCATACGAAGTCGGGCCTGTGGCCTCGGAAGCGGCGTGTGAGCCGATGATCGGAACGAGCCTATCACCCCCCTTTCCCCCCGGCGGGCCTGCGCGACGGCACCGGCTGAGCGTCGCTTTCGTGCTGCTGCTCGCGGTGGGCGGGCTCGCTCCCTCCACCGCCACGGCTGCCTTCGAGGCCCGCGGCGGCATCCGCCACGCCTACGTGCTCGACGCAAAGAGAGGGCAGCGGCTCGAGCTCGTAAACGCTCAGGGTCACGTCGTGAGCAGTGGGCGCGCCGACCGGCTCGGAAGCGAGATATTCCGCAACGTCGGGCCCGGCCGCGGGTACACCGTCCGGCGGATGGAGGGTGGGCGGGCACACCGGAGCAAGGCCTTCCGTGTGCTGCGCCCGGGGCAGAACCCGAAGCCGTCGTTCTATCGCCGCAAGACCCTGAAGCAGGGGCTCAATTACGTGACGATGCGCGACGGGGTGGAGCTGGCTATGACGGTCCGGCTGCCGCGCGGCAAGACCCTCGCCGACGGGCCGTTCGCGACGGTGATCGAGTACTCCGGCTACCAGGTGGCGGCTCCGCACGACCTCTTCGACTCGGTCGTGAATCAGCTGACCGGCGGCAGCACGACGCCGGACCCGCTCGCGCCGGCGACCGGTACCGCTGTCGGCTCGCTGATCGCGCCGATGCTCGACTTCGCTGTGGTGAGCGTGCAGATGCGCGGCTCGGGCTGCTCGGGCGGTGCCTTCGATCTCTTCGACCTACCGACGACCTATGACGGCTACGACGCGGTCGAGACGGTAGCCGCGCAGTCGTGGGTAAGGGGCGGCAAGGTCGGCCTCGCGGGGATCTCGTTTTCCGGCATCAGCCAACTGTTCGTCGCCGGCACGCGGCCGCCGCACCTCGCGGCGATCACGCCGATGTCGGTGACCGACGACCTCTACATAGGATCCGGCTACCCCGGGGGCATTCCCAACTCGGGCTTCGGCCAGAGCTGGCTGCGGGAGCGGATGGAAGACGCGAGGCCGGCGCCAGAGGGTGGCCAGCCCTACGCACGCGAGCTCGTGCGGATGGGGGACAAGCACTGCCTGGCGAACCAGCGCCTGAGGTTGCAGACCCAGAACGCGCTGCGGATCCAGCGCCGGCAGCCGTTCCGCGCGCCGTCGCTGTACTCGCAGCGTTCGCCCCGCGCCTGGCTTGCGCGGGCGCGCGTGCCGGTGTTCCTCGTCGGGCAGTTCCACGATGAGCAGACGGGCGGGCACTTCCCCGAGGCGCTCAGCTCGCTGAACGGCAAGTCGAATGTCTTCATCTCGCTCCAGAACGGAGTGCACGCCGACTCGCTCGGACCGAGCACGATCACCCGCTGGGCCGAGTTCCTCAAGCTGTACGTCGGCGACGAGATTCCGCGCATCCCGCCGAGCGTCATCGCGCTGAGCGGCGAGCTGTACCGCTTCCTGGCCGATGCCGGCGCGGCGCCGGTGCAGCAGTCGCGTTTCGCGAGCTTCACCAGCGTCGCCGCGGCCAAGGCGGAGTTCCGCGAGGACCCGCACGTGCGACTCCTGATGGACAACGGCGCCGGGGCGCAGGGGCTGGGCTCCATCGGCGCGACTTGGGAGCTGAATTACAGCGCCTGGCCGCCGCGCGAGTTGCGCGCCACGCCCTACTTCCTGCGCCCGAAAGGCGCGCTCGGCGGCAAGCCGGCGAAGCGGCGCTCAGCGAGCTATTTCGCCGACCCGAGTGCGCGTCCAGCGCAGACGCTCCCAGGCGACGGCGAGGCCGACGCCTGGAAGGCGCAACCGCCCTACAACTGGGCGCCGATCGCCGTGGGCAAGGGGCTCGGCTGGGTGTCACAACCGCTGGCGCGCGACGTGGTGATCGCCGGGCCGTCGAGCCTCGACCTTCACCTGCGGTCCTCGGCGCGCGACACCGACCTGCAGGTCACGCTCAGCGAGGTACGCCCGGACGGCAACGAGACTTACGTGCAGAACGGCTGGCTGCGCGCATCGCACCGCAAGCTCGACGTGCGCCGGTCGACCTCGATCGACCCGGTGCCAAGACACCTGCGCCGCGACGCCGCGCCGCTGCCGCGCGGGCGCTTCGCCCTCGTGCGGGTGCCGATCTGGCCTGTGGCCCACGCCTTCCGCGCCGGCTCTCGGATCCGCGTGACTGTCGAAGCGACGGGTGGCGACCGCCCGCGCTGGCAGTTCGCCACCGTCGACCGTGGTCGCACGCGCAACACGGTCGCGCTCGGGGGCCACGTGGCGTCGAAGCTCGTCCTCCCGGTCGTGGCCGGCGCGACTGCCCATGGGACGCCGCTGCCGCCGGCGACAGCGCTGCGCGGCCAGCCGAGCCGGCGCTACGCCGTCGCCTCGAACGGCGGCTGAGCGGGTGCCTGCTGGTTGCCCTGCGGATGGCTGTAGCCGACTCCCGGGCGCCGCGTGCGCGCCGCCCGGAGTTGTCGGTTCGCGGGCTGGTGTCAGAAGTCGCTTCTCGGTCAAGCGGCACCGATCGTCCGACGACCGTCGACTGCTGCCTCGCAATGGGGAGCGATAGCGGGTCCGATCTGTTTTCCGGCCGCGCTTCCCGACGGGACGCGGAAGCGGTTTAGGCCGCCTAGGTCGGTATGGGGGTCGGTGCTCCGGCTTCGAGTCGCGAGGAGACGAGTTGGGCTCGGGCCAGGAGAGCGACTGCGCTGGCGAAGCACAGGAGCCCTATGGGTCCGATCGGCGGCGGGTGCGAGACCACCATGAACGACAGCGCGAGCAAGATCGTGGCGAGGAGCGGCGCGCCAACCTGGCGGTATGCGATGGCGGCCGCGACGACGGCCACGATCCACGCGAGCGATCCCACCAAGCCCACGATGCCTGGGTCGCCGACGATCACGTTGTCCCCCAGGCTCTGGATCGCGTCCGCCACGGCGGGCCGCTGGCGCACGGGCGCGTCGTTGCCGTGCTGGACCAGCGCCCCGATGGCGAGCCCGATCACGCTCTCCCAGGCGGCGTAGAAGAGCACGAACGGGCCGATCGCTAGCCGACTGATCTTCGCGGCCCTGCCCGGCAGGTCGCGGACTATCAGGTAGAGGGCCAGGCCGATCAGTCCGATGAAGACCAGCGTCCCTGCGTGGACGATCTGGTAGGCCACCACGTTGTCGCGAAGATCGGCGTAGACGTGGTTGGGGTCGACGTTCGGGTGAAACCACAATAGGACCGCCCATGCGAGCGGCACCCCGATCGTGAGCGCGAGCAGTGGCCGGGTAAACCGAACGGGCGAGTGCATGTCCCCTCCTTGAGCCCAGGGTGTCCCCCAACCTACGCCCCTGATCGTGTCAGGTCCACTAACGCCGCACGATTCGCGCGAAAGCACCAGGGGACTCCCGAGGTTGAAGCGCATCTGGTAGCGGCTTGGATGCGGCAAACCGCAGCAGGGTGCAGCAGGTAGGTGCGGATCCTCGCTCGTCGAGCGGCTCGAGCGACGGGCAGCGGTAGTGCGCAGCAGGGTGCCCGTGCCCTACAAGCAGGAGGTCGCCCGTTCGAGCCGGGCACCGCCCACTTTTTGATCCAGCGTTGGGCGCCTGGGTAGGCAGCGTGACCTGGGGGTCCTGCTCCACCGATCTGGGCCTGGAGCGTGCGAACGGTAGGGGGCGCACGTATAATGCGCCCGCTTCGCAGTCCGTCGAAGGGGCAGCGCGTGGCCGGAGAACGCCGGGGTCTGCTGGTCTCCCGAGTATGGGTTCAGGCCACTCTTCTGGTGGTCGTATGTGGGTTCTTCATCCTCGGACTGCTGGCCTACCGCACGTACATGGCGCACCCGCCGGTTCCGAAGCAAGTCGTCGATTCAGACGGCCGCGTCGTCTACACCGGCCGGGACATTCAGAAGGGGCAGCAGGTCTTCCTGCACAACGGGCTGATGGAGTACGGCTCCGCGTTTGGTCACGGTGCGTACCTCGGACCCGACTTCACCGCCGACTACCTGCGCCGCTCCTCCAATCTCGTAAGGCGCTCACATGGTGGAGCCGCGTCGGATTCGGCGGCGGGCGAGACGATCGCGGACCTGCGCACCAACCGCTACGACGAGAAGACCAAGACGCTGACGCTGACGTCTTCGCAGGCCGAAGCCTTCCGCCGCCTCGTTCCGCACTACAGCCGGTTCTTCTCAGACCCGACGACCGTGCACGGCCTGCGCCGGGACGCGATCACCGATCGTGTGGAGCTGCGCCAGCTGACGGCTTTCTTCGCGTGGACGGCCTGGGCCGCGTCGACAAATCGACCGGGGCACGACTACTCCTACACGAACAACTGGCCGCCCGAGCCGCGCGTCGATAACGAGCCGACGGCCAACGTGGTCGTCTGGTCCGTGCTGTCCCTGATCGCGTTGCTGGGCGGCATCGGCTTGCTCTTCGGCGCGTTCGGACGCTGGGGACGCAACCTCGGGTGGCATGGTCGAGAGCAGGCGACGCTCAGCTTCCGCTCGCCCGGGGACGTGGCGCTGACCCCGGCGCAGCGGGCCACCGCGTGGTTTTTCTTCGTGATGGCGGCGCTGTTCCTGATTCAGACGTTCGTCGGTGCCGCGGCCCAGCACTATCGCGCGGAGATCGACAGCTTCTTCGGCTTCGACCTCGCCAAGCTGTTCCCCTACAACCTGATGCGGACCTGGCATGTCCAGCTCGCGCTCTTCTGGGTCGCTACCTCGTTCGTTGCCGCGGGGATCTTCCTGGCGCCGATGATCGCCCGCCGCGAGCCCAGGCACCAGGGCAAGCTTGCCTTCGCGCTGCTCGGGGCGTTGGCGGTCGTGGTTTTCGGGACGCTGATCGGCTCGTACCTCGGCGTGCACGGGGTGCTGAAGGACGCGGCCTCGAACTGGTTCGGGCTCCAGGGCTTCGAGTATCTCGACCTCGCCCGTCTCTGGCAGGTCCTGTTGTCGGTCGGCCTGTTTGTGTGGGTCTTCATGCTCTGGCGGGTGCTGCGCAGGCGGCTGGCCGCCGAGCACCCCGGCAACATGCCGTGGCTGTTCTTCCTGGCGGCGTGCGCGATCCCGGTCTTCTACGCCGTCGGCCTAATCGCGAGGACCGGCGACAACTTCACAACCACCGAGTTCTGGCGCTTCTGGGTGGTGCACCTGTGGGTGGAGGACTTCCTGGAGCTCTTCACCACCGTGATGGTGGCCTACATGTTCGTGCTCCTCGGCGTGGTGCGCGAGAAGATCGCCTTGACGGTCGTGTTCCTCGACATCCTGCTCTACTCGATCGGGGGCGTCGTCGGCACGATGCACCACCTCTACTTCTCAGGCGAGCCGGCCGAGCACATGGCGCTCGGCGCGTTCTTCTCCGCGGCGGAGGTGCTCCCGCTGACCTTCCTGACCGTCGAGGCGTGGAGCTTCCTTCAGCTCGGGGCGGCGCAGCAGTCACGCTCGCAGATTCCGTTCCCGCACCGCTGGGCGGTCATGTTCCTTGTCGCCGTGGGCTTCTGGAACTTTCTCGGTGCAGGCATCTTCGGCTTCCTGGTCAACCTGCCGATCGTCTCTTACTACGAGATCGGTACCGCGCTGACCGCCAACCACGGGCACGCGGCGATGATGGGCGTCTACGGCATGCTGGCGCTGGGTTTGGCGTTGTTCTGCTTGCGCTACCTGATCCCCGTTGACAGGTGGCCGGAGAAGTGGGCGCGCATCAGCTTCTGGTCGACGAACATCGGCCTGGCCTGGATGTGCTTTGCCACGCTGCTGCCCCTGGGCATCCTGCAGCTGTACAAGTCCGTCAACGAGGGCTACTTCGAAGCCCGCGAGCTCGAGTTCCTGACAAACGACACGAACGCCCTACTCGAGTGGTTGCGACTGCCCGGCGACATCGTGTTCATCGTCGGCGGCGCGATCCCAGCGCTCTACATCGCCTACCTCGGCATCCGCCACACCGTCAAACGCGTGACACTCGAAGAGCCTGATGACATCCTCTTCACGGAGATCGCCCAGCCCGAGGGCGCCGCGCCGATTGCCGCCGAAGAGGCGACCGCGGCGAGGTTGAGATGAGCACGGAGGTCCTACTGGGCGCAGCTTACGCCGCCCTGCTCGTGACCGGAGCGTTCGTGCTGGAGTGGCTATCGGCGCATACACACCGTCGCTCGCTTCGCTTCCGGACCGCCGGCTTCACCTATGACGAGGCGCAAGACCATTGGGAGTGCCCGCAAGGCGAGCACCTCTGGCCGCACGAGTTCGACCACGAGCGCCGGCTAGTGCGCTATCGCGCCAAGGCGCACATCTGCAACGGATGCCCCCGCAAGGCGGCTTGCACCGACTCGGACCGCGGTCGCGAGATAGTCAGACCTTTGGACCCCTGGCCGCATTCCGAAGCAGGCCGCTTCCACCGCACAATCTCGCTGCTCATGGTCGCGCTTGCCGCGTTGATCCTCGTCGTCGAAGCGGCGCGCCACCACGAGCCGTCTGAAGCCGTGCTGCTGCTCGGGTTGATGACCGCCGCGGCACTGGCCGCACGCTGGCTGCGGCGCGACCTCCGCGCCCACCCCGCCAACTTCCCGGCACCCGCGGCGATCCAGGGCCTCGTGGCAACCGGAGCCGACGGACGCCGGCCGCGAAGCCGCTGGTCCTCACAGAATCGAATGTGAATGCGAGAGCGAACGCCTGCTTTCCATCTGGCCAGCTCACGTGGAAGCGCTTTGGAAGCAACAAACCGCAGCAGACTGCAGCAGCTTGTGCGAGCTGTCGCTCCAGGGGCGGCTGGAGCGACAACGCAGCAGAACGAAGCAGCTGCTCGCGCCTTACAAGCAGGCGGTCGCCCGTTCGAGCCGGGCACCGCCCATCTCCTCCTCACCGAACCAGCGTCTGAGAGGCAGCGCCTTACGATTGCTTCTCGCGCAAAGCAGCAGCTTCCAATCGAAGGCGGGCACTACTGCTCTGCATGGAATGCGGCACTCTGGCATGGTCCAGGCATGCCCGCCGAGCCCAAATCGGAGACACCGTCTGAGCTAATCGACGCGAAGATCAAGGAACTGGACGATTGGCGCGGAGAGATGCTCTCCCGAGTCCGCGGGCTCACGAAGCAGGCCGTTCCCGAAGTCATCGAAGAGATCAAATGGCGGAAGAGGTCGAACCCTTTCGGCGTTCCGGTTTGGTCCCGCGAGGGGATCATTCTCACCGGCGAGACCTACGAGGACAAGGTGAAGCTCACGTTCGCCAAGGGAGCTTCCCTGGAGGATCCAGCCGGCCTCTTCAACTCCAGCCTCGAGGGCAAGGTGAGGCGCGCCATCGACCTCCAGGAGGGAGACGGCATTGACGAGGAAGCCTTCAAAGCCCTCGTCCGTTCTGCGGCTGACCTAAACGCGTAGTAGCCCGCGACTGGAGTGCCGCTTCGGACGAGAAGCAGGAGTGGCGCCGTTCGCTGAGCTCGCTATCGCTTTCGCGTGAAGCAGAAGCGATTATCTGGAAGCGGCTTGGAAGCGGCAAACCGCAGCAGAAGGCAGGCAGATAGGGACGAGTCCATCGCTCCTGGGCGGTCTTAGCCACAGGCGTCAGTAGAGCGCAGCAGTTGCTCGCGCCTTACAAGCAGGAGGTCGCCCGTTCGAGCCGGGCACCGCCCATCTCCGCTGGTCCGCTTTCGGCGCGGACCGTCGACCCTCGCATTCGCGTGTGAGTCTGTCTCGGTGGTGCAACGGAACGTCGTGGAGCGCATGACATGTACCGGGCCGGATAGCCGCTGAGGACCTCCGCCGGATGTCGTAGGCTCGCCCCCTCGTGGCCGGCTCGCTACCCCTCCGGGCAACGCTCTGGGAGTCACCCACGCTCAAGAGGACGGGGCGCGCAGGGTGACCGTGCGTGGCGCCGCCTTCCTTGGCATCGGCGCGATGGTCGGCGCCGGCATTTTCGCGCTGCTCGGCGAGGCCGGCGCAGTCGCGGGAGCTGCTGTGTGGCTGTCGTTCCTCCTGGCCGGGATCGTCGCCGGCCTGCTGGGCTACACGGTCGTAAAGCTCGGGGTCCGTTTCCCGTCGTCGGGCGGACTGATCGCATATCTCATCGAGGGGTTCGGCAACGGACGCCTGGTCGGGGTCGCCTCGTGGCTGGGCTACTTCGCCGCGATCGTGATCGTCTGCTCGATGGTGGCGGTCGCGTTCGGCAGCTACGCCTCGTCGCTCTTCATCGGCAACGACGCCGCGAGTGGCTGGGACAACGTCTTCACCTCGGCGATCGTGCTGGGGATGCTGGCGATCAACATGGTCGGCTCGCGCGTTGTGGATCGGGCGCAGTCGCTGATCGTCGTCGTCCTGCTCGCGGTCTTCGCCGTCTTCATCTGCGTGACGATCGTCGACATCGACTTCGACCTGCTGGCATTCAGCGGCTACCCGTCGCTGTCGGACATCATCGCCAGCGTCGCGCTGACGTTCTTTGCGTACCTGGGCTTCAGCGTGATCACGTTCTCCGTCGGAGACCTGCGAGACCCCGCCCGCGAGCTGCCGACGGCGATGTACCTCGCGCTGGGCGTGACGAGCGCCACCTACGTGCTGATCTCGCTCGGCGTCTTCGGGACGCTCACGGTCGACGAGGTCACCGGCTTCGGCGAGACGGCGATCGCGGAAGCCGCGCGGCCCACGCTCGGGGAGGCGGGCTTCGTGATGATGGCCATCGCCGCCCTGCTGGCCACCGCCTCCTCGGTTAACGCCACGCTGTATGCCTCGGGCGGCCTGACCGCGATGCTCGCCAAAGTCGGGCAGTTCCCTTCATTCTTCGGGCGAGAGTCACCGCTCGGCTCTCACGCCGGGCTGCTGATCACCAGCGGGCTCGTGCTCGCCGTCGCCAACATCGTTGACCTCTCGGCGATCGCGTCCGTGGGCAGCGCCTGCTCGCTCGCGATCTTCCTGCTCGTCGGCATCGCTGGGTATCGGCGCCGGCACGACATTGGGGCCAACGCGGCGATCGTGCTGGCCGCGATCACGGTGACCGCGGTCGTCCTTGCGTTCTTCGCGGTCGACACGCTCCGCAACGCAGCCCGAGACCTTCATAGCCATCATCGCGATCGGCCTGCTGTCTGTCATCCTCGACTTCATCTGGAAGCGCAGCCACCCTGTCCCCACAGTGATGTAGTGACCGAGATTCACGAACTGACCGAAGCCGACGGCGTCACGCTGCGCCTAGCGCGGGTCAAGCCGCAGGTCTACGCGGTCCTGGACGCCGACGGGATCATCGACCGCATCGGCGCCGACCATATCCACGGCAACATCCACCTGGCGGTCGAGGCGCAACTGGCCGACGCCGACCGCTAGCTGCGGGGTAGCAGAGCGCAGCAGCCACTGTTGGACGCTCTACTCGCTCGGTGGGATCTCGTGGTTCGCCTGGATGATGTTGTCGGGGTCGTACCTCGACTTGATCTCGCGCAGGCGGCGGTAGACGTCGTCGTCGAACATCCGGCCTGTGTTGCCCGGGCGCTCGGTGAAGTTCATTAGTCGGCCTGCGGCCCATGGCGCCAGCGCGGCGTGCACCTGATCGAGGCGCTGGGAGACAGCCTGCTTCATCTCCGGGACTGCGGCCATCCCCACTGCGAACAGCGCGTATGGGGCATCGATCGCGGCGAGCGCGCCGTGCTCGGGGTCCGCCCGGCCGGCCGCGCCGCCGAGGTGGCGCACCTCGATCGAGAGCAGCGGCGAATCCGTCCCCGGACCTGCGGCGTCCACCAAGGCGCCGATCGCCGCCGCGGAGAAGTCGCCGACCAACATCCCGTCACCGGCACCCGGTACCGGCTCGGGCGGGTCCATATGCAGCGCCGCCAGGCCGGGCGGCGCGATCATCGCGAACGTGTCCAGCTCGGGCCCCAGGTCGCGCAGCGGTGCCAGCTGCTCGGAGCCACTGGCCTCGTCCCCGAGCCAGGCCGCCTCCACTACAACGAACGAGCGCCCGCGCAAGGGCTCCGGGATCTGCTCCAACGGCGGCATGTTCAGCAGGCGTCCCAGCGAACTCATCTCCTCCGGCACGCTGGCGGTCCACCCATGCCAGGTCTCGAGCACCTCGGCCGCTCGCTCCTGCGGCCAAAACAGAACGCCCGCATAGAGCTCGGGAACCGGGAACAGTTCCAGCTCGAGCTCGGTGACGACGCCGAAGCTACCGCCACCGCCGCGTACCGCCCAAAACAGGTCAGGCTCGCTACCGGCGTCGGCGCGGAGCCGCCGGCCGTCTGCAGTAACAACCTCGGCGGCCCGGATGCTGTTGGCGGCCAGCCCGTAGCGGCGGACCATCCAGCTTGCGCCGCCACCGAGCGCGTAGCCGGTTACGCACACGTCGGGCGCCGAGCCCGACAATCCCGCCAGCCCATGCTCGGCGGCCGGGCCCGTGACGTGCTGCCACTGCGCGCCCGCCTGTAGCCGCGCGCGACGGCGATCGGGGTCGATCTCGACGGCATTCATGCCCGACATGTCGACTAGCACGCTTCGCTCGAGCGGACCCCGCGGAGCGGCGCTGTGCCCGGTTCCCTGCGGCGCGACGCGCAAACCCTGCTCGCGCGCCACCTCCACCACGGCCACCACATCCTCGACCGACTCCGGCATCGCCACCGCCGCCGGACGCTGGTCGACGGCGAGGTTCCAGGCTCGCCGCGCATCGTTCCATTCGGGGTCCTGCGGTCCGACGACCCGGCCTCCGAGGCGGGACGTGAGTTGCTTCAGGACAGGCCCGAGCTCCTCGGCGTTAAGTGCAACGGTGCTCACGGGGGGTGGTCCTCACGGTCGGGGAGAGGAGGAGCGTAACGGTGCGCACGCGCGTGTCACTGCGACCCCCAGTCGGGCCCGCGGTCGGGGCGGCGACCATGGGTCACTTGGTGCAGCCGGGTCCCGTTCTTCTTCATCGTCCAGATGTGCGGGACCTGTCGCCCGGCGCCGTGAACGAACGCGACGCGTCCCCCGTCGGGGGACCAAACCGGATCGAACGAGTAGCTGTTCTTGCGCTCCTTGCGCACGCGCTTCAGGCCGCTGCCGTCAGGCCTGACCGTGTAGATCTCGACGGCCGCTTGGGCCTCGTAGGGAATGGCCAAGGCTGCCTCCCCAGTCGTATCGCCAGATGCGTCCCCTATTGGGGGACGAGCGTCCGACCGTACCCTGTCCGCCCCACTCTTTCAGTGCATGTTGCACATGCGTTGCAGCTTGTGCCCTGGGCAAGCGTCGCCGGATTGTCCGTGCTGCCCGCAGGCGGGATACTGGGCGGGCGATGTCGCAGACACAGCCGCTGCTGGGAGGACCAGGATGAGGTCAATTCATTTCCGAGTCGAGGACGACCTCTACAGACGCATCCAGGAGGAGGCAGAGGAGCAGGACCTCTCCATCGCCAGTTTTGCGCGGGTCGCGACGGTCGCCCGGACACTCCTCTGGGCGGTGCGCCGGGGCGCACCATGGGCTGATGTCGAAGCGTGGGGAGAGGCGACGGAGATCATCCAAGACATCGAGCGTCGCGATGTCGCCGCCCGAGCAAAGCTTGGTCGCGAGCGACGCATGGGTCCGACCTTTACCGACAAGCTGAAGCGTGAACGGTCGGCTCCGCCGTCCGAGTAGGATGGTCGCCCGGTAGCGAGCGTCCCGAATGGACTGGTCTCTTGCCATCGTGGCGCTCACGCTGCTCGCGGTTGGAGCGGTTTCGGGCCGGCTGTCGGGGACGCCTCTCACGGCGACGATGCTGTTCGTCGTCATCGGGTTGCTGGTCGGGCCTGAGGTGCTCGGCGAGATCGACACCGACAGCTCGAGTTCGGCCGTGCGAACGCTGGCGGAGGCGACTCTGGCGCTGGTGCTGTTCTGCGACGCCTCTCGCATTGATCTCGGGCGCCTTCGGCATGAGGCCGGTGTGCCTCTGCGCCTGCTCGGCATCGGCCTCCCGCTGACCATCGCGCTCGGGGCCGTTGCGGCGGCCTGGATCTTCGGCCAGTTGTCGGTCGAGGAGGCCCTAATCCTCGCAATCGTGTTGGCGCCGACCGACGCTGCACTTGGCCAGGCGGTCGTAACGGAGCCGCGGGTCCCACAGCGAATTCGCCAGGGTCTGAACGTTGAGAGCGGACTCAACGACGGGATCTGCGTGCCACTCCTGTTCGCCGCCGTGGCCGTGGCGGATGTCGAGTCCGAGATCTCACACGGGCGCAGCCCGGCTACCCTCCTGCTCGAGGAGATCGGCTACGGGGTAGTCGGAGGTGTCGCGGCCGGGTTGTTGATCGCGGCCATCGTCATCTACGCGGGTCGGCGAAATCTGATCGCGCCTCAGTGGCGCCAGGTCATCCCCGCCGCCGGCGCGGCTCTCGCGTACGGGATCGCTGTCGGGCTCCACGGATCGGGCTTCATCGCGGCGTTCGTGGCGGGCATGGTCTTTCGCGGCGCGCTCAGGCGTGACCCCGAGGACCTCAACGAGCTCTCCGAGGAGGTGGGGAGCGTCCTCAACGGCGTCACCTTCGTGCTCTTCGGCGCCATCCTGCTCGGCCCTGCGCTCGGCGAGCTGAGCTGGGAGCTCGCGCTGTACGCGGTCCTCAGCCTCACCGTCGTGCGGATGCTGCCAGTTGCGATCGCGATGTTCGGGTCGCACGCCAGGTCGCCGACGGTCGGGTTCCTCGGCTGGTTCGGTCCCCGCGGCCTGGCATCGATCGTCTTCGCGGTGATCGTGATCGAGGAGTCGAACCTCCCCCACGAGCACATCATCGTCCTCGCAATCTACGTGACCGTCGGACTATCGGTCTTCGCCCACGGCTTCACCGCGGCGCCGCTCGCGGCGCGCTACGCCCGCTGGTTCGAGCGGCACCCGCGCGACAAGCTCCCACCGATGGAGAGCGTCCCAACGGATGTGACACGAGCCCGCGGACCGGCCCAGGGGCGAACCGAGATCACCGTGTGATCTGGGCGTCCGAGCCGGCGATTACGTCAGCCCGGCGCGCGGATCCCCAGCCCTTTGAAGGAGGCCTGCCGGCGCGGGCGACGGACTTGGCGTGGTTCGTGACCGGAAGCCCGCCCGTGCGAGCGATTACCTCGTTCACGATGGCCAGCGAACGCCGGCCTGCACTGACGGTCGTCGCGCCAAGCGGCAGCGTTCGGGACAGGTAGTGCCGCGGAGCAGGGATGAGGGTTGCGGGTCTGCTTGCATGGTGAGCCTGCGTAGCGGACAGGCGGAGTTGGAACCCCTTTATCCAGAGATCGAGCCGTATGAGCACGGCATGCTGAGCGTGGGCGACGGCCATCGGATCTACTGGGAGGTATGCGGCGAGCCGGGCGGAAAACCGGCTGTTGTCCTACATGGTGGACCGGGGTCGGGGTGCAGCGCCTGGTGGCGTCGGCTCTTCGATCCACGGGCGTACCGCATCGTGCTCTTCGACCAGCGTGGTTGCGGGAGGAGCGTTCCGCACGCTGGCGCTCCCACGACCGACCTAACGACAAACACGACCCACCATCTCGTTGCGGACATCGAATTGCTCCGACGTCACCTGGGCGTCGGGCGCTGGCTTGTACTAGGCGGCTCCTGGGGGTCGACCTTGGGTTTGGCCTATGGCCAGGCGCACCCTGATCGGGTCAGCGAGATGGTCTTGTTCTCTGTCGTCACGACGACGCGCCGCGAGGTGGAGTGGGTGACCCGCGACGTGGGTCGGCTGTTTCCAAGGGCATGGCAGCGCTTTCGAGACGGAGTACCGGAGGGGGAACGCGAGGGCAGCCTCGTTGACGCGTACAGCCAGCTCCTCCATGACCCGGACCCGGAGGTACGCCAAACGGCGGCACGGAACTGGTGTGACTGGGAGGACACGCACGTACGGACACATCCCGATGAGCCGTCGGATACCCGCTACGACGACCCATCATTTCGGCTCTGCTTCGCGCGACTGGTCACCCACTACTGGCGCCACGCGGCATGGCTTGAGGAAGGCGCGCTTCTCGCCGGTGTGCAGAAACTGGCCGGCATCCCAGGCGTCCTCGTTCACGGACGGCGGGACCTCAGCTCGCCACTCGACATCCCCTGGACCTTGAACCGGTCATGGGCAGGTAGTGACCTCGTCATCGTCGACGAAGCGGGACACGGCGGGTCGGACATGACGGACGTGCTCATCTCCACCACCGATCGCCTCGGTCACACGCCCTGAACAATTTCGGTGGTAGCGTTGCCGCGGACCGTTCAACGGCGACTCGAGAAGGTGTCCGATGACTGAAGTGCTCAAGGGAACTTGCTTGTGTGGCGGCGTCGAGTACGAGGTTCAAGATCCCCAGGCACTGGGTTACTGTCACTGCTCTCGCTGCCAGCGCTGGACGGGCTCGAGCCTTGCCGGGGTGGTCGTGGCCAAGGAGAACTTCAGGTTCACCAAGGGCGAGGACTTGGTCACGACCTACGAGAGCGAGTTGGCGCCCCGCAACTTCTGCAGCAACTGCGGATCGAGCCTCTATGACGATCTTGGCGCGATTTACTTTGTGGCCGCAGGACTGATGGGCGACCTTGACCTCACTCCGAGCTTTCACCAACAGGTCGCCTACAAGGCCAGCTGGCACGCGATCGGCGACGACGCACCGCAGTTCGCCGAGATGCCGCCGGCATGACGAACGATTCGGACCGCGTCGGGAGGAGCTAGGCCGCCTGTCGGGCCCCGGAGTCCGCGCCAGCCGGGTTGACGTCGGCGACTGGCGCGGCGTGAGGGGGTCGCGAGCGGTCGGCCTCACGCTCGATGTCTCGCATCCCAGGCACAAAGAACGCGGCGCACGTCACCACGGCGCCGACCAAGCCTGCCGCGACCAGCGTGCCACGCGTGCCGATGGCAGCGGCCACCGGTCCGGTCAGGGCGAACGACAGCGGCAGTAGGCCAATGGAGATGAGCCAGTCAAGGCTCGAGACGCGACCGAGCATGGCGCCGGGCACATGCCGCTGTTTCATCGTCGCCCATACGATCGTGCCGGCCGTCTCAAGCGCGTTGAAGGCGAGGGCCGCGAACATGAGCTGCCATAGCGTGCTCGACAATCCGTAGCCGGCGACGGCGAGCGTGGCCACCGTCCAGGTCACGTAGATGAAGGTCATGCTGCGGCGTGGTGTGTCCCGCTGACCCATGACGAGCGCGCACGCAACGGACCCGAGGCCGCCGGCTGCAAACACCATGCCAAGGTCGCGAGCGTTGCCATTCAGCTCGTTCTTGACCAGATATGGCAAAAGCACCTCAACCGGACCCATGAAGCACAGGTAGGCAACCGCGGCGCTCGCGAACGTGGCCCAGAGCCACACACGCTTGCGCACGAATCCCCAGCCCTCGGCGAGGTCGCGCACCACCGAGACCGACCCAGACTGCGCGGGCCTGGACGGCACGCGAACCATGCCCAGCATCGCGGCTGAGAAAAGGAACGTTGCGCTGTCCAGTGCGAATACGAGGCTGGCGCCGCCCGCGGCAATGACGATGCCGCCGAGCGCCGGGCCCGCCATGCGAAGAACAACCGGGCGCATCAGCTGGTCGAGCGCATTCGCCCGCGCCAGCCGGTCGGCGGGCACGATGTCCGGCACGAAGGCGTCGAACGCGGGGGCAAAGAATGCGGCGCCGGTTCCGTAGAGGGCAGCGAGGATCGCGACATGCCACACCTCGAGGAGACCGCTGAGCGCGAGGCCGGCAAGGGCGGCGCCAGCGAACGCTCGCAGCAGATCCGCGGCGATCATCAGCGTCCGCCGGGAGTAGCGGTCACTCGCCACGCCGCCGACGAGCAAGAACATGATCGTCGGCACAGTCATCGCGATCCCGACGATCGACATCGCGGCTGGTGCGTTGGACAGCTCATAGACCTTCCACGCCACCGCGACCAGGAACGCGCCGTCCCCGAGCAACGAGACGCACATCGCGAGCCACAGCTTTCGGAACTCCGGGTCGCGGAGTGGGACCAGCAGACCGACGCGCTCTACGCCGCCAGGTCGGTCCAGGGCCTCATGGCTATGGTGCATCGCCGTGCGGCAGCACGGCCGCCGCGGGGGCGTCGCCGAGCTGAGCCGCCAGGTGCGCGAGCGTTGCGTCGGCGTCCATTGGATAGGCGAAGAAGAAGCCTTGACCGAATTCGCAGCCGAGGTCGCGCAGGGAGTTGCGCTGCTCCGGCATCTCGATGCCCTCGGCGACCACTCGAAGGCTGAGGGTTGTGCCGAGCGCCAGGACGGCGGAGGTGAGCGCGGACGTCTCGGGCGTGGCGCCGTCGCGGAGGAACGACCGGTCCATCTTGAGGATGTCGACCGGAAAGCGGCTCAGGTAGCTCAGCGACGAATACCCGGTCCCGAAATCATCGAGGGCCAGGTTTACGCCAAGCTCCTTGAGCTCCGTCAACCGAGTGACCGCGAGATCGGTGTCGGCCATTAGCACGGTCTCGGTGATCTCCAGCGTGAGCATCGAGGGGTCGATCCCCGCCTCCTGCACGGCGTCGCGCACGTCGGCGATGACATCGCTGTGCTGCAGTTGCTTCACCGACAGGTTGATGCTCATCGTGAGCCCGGCCTGGGGCGGAAGTCCATCCCGCAGCCGTCGAGCCTGGCGGCACCCCTCACGGAGCACCCACCTGCCGATTGGGATGATCAGTCCCGTTTCCTCGGCGAGCGGTATGAAGTCATCCGGCGGAATCATGCCGCGCTCCGGATGGCGCCAGCGGATCAGCGCCTCGACGCCGGTGATGCCGCCGTCGTCCAGTCGGACGACGGGTTGGTAGTGCAACTCGAGCTGCTCGGTGGCAATCGCGCGTTGCAGGTCTGTGCGGAGCTCGAGACGCGCGAGGACGCCCTGGTGCATCTCCGGCTCGAACATGCGGTAGCTGCCCTTGCCATCCCGCTTGGCGCGGTACATCGCCGCGTCGGCATCGCGGATGAGCTCCTCGGCTCCGGCAGGCGCATCTTCGGAGACGACTGAGATACCGATGCTGCATCGCAGCGACAGTTCCTTGTGGCCAACCCGGAGCGGCACCGCAAGGGAATCGAGGACTCGTTCGGCCGTGTCAGCCGCCTCCTGGATGCCCTCAATGTCCTCAAGCAGGAGGGCGAACTCGTCACCGCCGAACCGCGCGGCCGTGTCGCTCGCGCGCACGCTGGTCGCCAAGCGCTTCGCGACCTCGGCGAGGACCTCGTCGCCCGCCGCATGACCGAGGCTGTCATTGATCGTCTTGAAGTCGTCGAGATCGAGAAACACGACGGCGATTCGGTTGTGCTCGCGTCGGCTCCGGGCGATTGCATGGCGCACGCGCTCGGCGAACAGCGCACGGTTCGCAAGGCCGGTCACCGGGTCGTGGAAGGCCTGGTGCGTGAGCTGCTCCTCGAAGGCCTTGCGCTCGCTGATGTCGCGGCAGTTCAGCACGATTCCGCCGACATGCTCGTCATCGAGCAGGTTGGTGCAGTTGATCTCGAACTGCTCGGGCGTGCCGTCTCGGTGCACGAGCACGCACTGCAGAGCATGTGGCTCGTCGCCCGGGATCGATGCGCCGTCCGCCAGGATCTGCTGCACGCGACCGCTGTCAGACGGGTGAACCAACTCGGCGAAGTGCCGGCCCGTCACGTCGGTCGGTGCGTAGCCGAGCAGCCGCTCGATCGAAGGGCTCTGGTACGAGATTGCGCCGTCAAGCCCGATGACCGTGATCATGTCGCTGGCGTGACGGACGAGCGAGCCGAAGCGGGCCTCACCGCGGCGCCGGTGGACCTCCTCGGTGAGTAGCGCACGCTCGAGCGCGAGCGCCACCTGTGCCGCCAGCGCCCTCAGGGATGCGCGGATCGCCTCCGCCGGCGCGGTGCGTTCTGCCACCACGAGCAACCTTCGCTCGCGGGTTGGTGGCGCCAGGTCGAGCGCCAAGGCGCGGTCATGGTCGGTCGGCAGGTTCAGCTCCGCGAGGACCTCCTGGGGCAGCCTCACGACCTCCGCATCACGGTCCGCCCGGAGCGCGTGGGCAATGGAAGTCCACGCAGCATCGTGGTGGTCAGAGGGGGAGCACAGGAATGTCAGAGCGCCAGGACCGGCCATCGCCCGGGCTGCCGTCAGGGCAACCTCGTCGATCTCCTCGCGGCTGGTCGCCGCCACCAGGTCAGCGCCGGCGGCGCTGAGCATGCGCTCGCGCTCGAGCGATCGTTCCTGCTGGCGCACCAGACCCGCCATTCGTGACACCACAAGGCCGAACAGGAGGATCGACCCGAGGCGCACAACCGCAAAGTCGTAGTCACGGACCTGCAGGTCGTTCACGATGCCGATGAGGGGTGCCGCGAGCGAGGCACCCGTCAGCAGCCCCAGGCGGAAACGGGTGAGCGCCTCGCCGCGCTTCGCGGCCGGCTGGTCGATATTGGACATCGAGGGGTGCAGGGCTGCGGCCCCCCAGAGCAGGTAGAACCCGATCCAGCCGGCGTCGAGCCAGAGCTGGTGGTCGTAGGTCCCGTGCAGGATCATCAATCCGTACACGAAGTCGGTGAGCAGCAGGCAGATGATGCTGGCGCTCATGAAGTGGAACGCCGGCCGGCGCTGGCCGCCGTCGAGCGCGAGCCGCACGGCGACCGCGAGCAGCAGGACGTCGGCCAGTGGATAGGCGACCGAAACTAGACGGCCGACGGTTGAGAGGCTGTGGTCGTGGATGTACGGGGCCGTGAGCCATATCCACGAAGGAAGCGCAAGGCCGACGGTCATGATCGCCGCGTCGATCGCACTGCCGCGCTCGCCACGTTGCGTCCGGCGGCGCTGGAGTATCAGGAGCCCCGCCATCAGCGCGGGGTAAACCGCCAGATACGCCGCATCTCCGAGCGACGGAAACGGCACCTCGCGATTGAGTACCAGCGGGTAGGTGTAGGTGTACAGGTCGCCGAGCCAGAAGAACACGAACCCGAGCGCGAAGCAGGTCCAGGCGGCCGCTGCCGCCGGACGGTGCATCCGGACACCGACGATGATGGCCAGTACTGGAGCGAGGCCCAGTGCGTTGATTACGGGAGCGCTCCCGGCGAGCGGCGGCACCCACAGGTACAGCGCAAGAAGGACGACGCCCGCCGCAAGGAAGAACTTCCATGCGTGACGGGCCACCGGCCGAGGCGGGGAGGTCGTCGCGGGCATTAGGCTGCGTCCGCTAGGTCCCGGTCGCGCAGCCGGAGCTCCGAAGCGCCCGCCAGCGCCTCGAGCGCGGCGATCAGCGAATCGACCTCGGCGTCGGTGTTGGCCGCGGTTAGCTGGACCCGGAAGCCAACCTCTTCCTTGGGTACCAGCGGATACGCCGCCAGGGTCACGTAGATGCCGTTGTCGAACAGAAAGCGCCCAACCGCGTCGATGCGCTGGTGGTCCCGCAAGGGGATCTCGATGATCGGCAGGCCGGAGTGGTTCGGCGTCTCGATTCCGAGCTTCCCGAGGCTGGTGAGCACACGATCCGTGAGTCGCCACACCTTGGCCCGCAGGGCATCGCCACGCGCCTCGTTGACGTCGAAGCCGGCAAGGACCGTCGCCAGCGATGCCGTCGGTGACGGGCCGGAGTAGAGGTACGGCGGCGCCGCCACCTTCAGGAGGTCCTTCACATCGGTCGGGCAGGCGATGAACGCCAGCAGCGACGAGTAGGCCTTCGAGAATCCGCCGACCAGCACGACATTGTCGTACGTCTCGTCGACGTGCCGGACGATGCTGTTGCCACGGCTGCCGTAAGGGCACGACTCGTCCGGCGCGCGCTCGCCGATGACGCCGAAACCGTGGGCATCGTCGACGTAGAGCAGGGCGCCGTGGCGGCGTGCGACTGCGGCGAACGCCACGAGGTCCGGCGCGTTGCCGGTCATGCTGTTGACGCCGTCCATGCACACCAGCCGCGTCGGGTCGCGCTCGGCGGAGAGCAGAGCATCGAGATGATCGGGATCCTCGAAGCGAAAGCGCCGGACCGCCGCGCCCCGCGCCTTCGCGATCTGGCAGCCGTCGTAGATGGTCTTGTGCGCGCGGGCGTCCAAAAAGATCGTCCCGGAGGCGGCCAACAGCGGGATCACCGACATGTGGATGTGAGTGATCGTCGGCAGGACGAGCGAGTCTTCGGAACCGAGAAGCGCTGTTAGCCGCTCCTCGATCTCCTCGTACAGCACCGGGCTGCCCAGCAAGCGCGACCAGCTCGGGTGCGTGCCCCATTGGTCGAGGACTGCGGGGACCCGCTCGATGATGTCGCGATCCAGATCGAATCCGAGGTAGTTGCACGACGCGAAGTCAGCCAGCCACTGGTCGCCCACTCGAATCATCCGTCCGTCGATCTCGTCGATGACGGCATCCATCATTGGGTGCGACGCCTTCAGCGCGGATAGGTCGCTCACTGTCGCGAGCCAATGCTCTAGCCACGGCCGACGGCTGACCGGCTGCGCCGCGGTACGGACGCTGCTCGCTTCCCGTGTGTCGGCCGCGTTCATTAGGGAGGATTTCGACCGATCCACCCCCCTTCTTGAACGTTCTGGTACAAGCCACCGCGGTGCCCGGCCCCACGGCAACCGCCGGATGGGTGTCGTTAAGCGCGCCGGCTACGGCTTATCGAGGTGGAGCGCCGAATGTGCGCAGGACGTGCTCCAGGGTCGAGGCGAGCAGTTCATGCGTCGCCTCGCGGGTGGCCTCGCCTCGTAGCCAGCGGCGCGTCGCGGAGCGGTTGAGCGCGGTCCAGCACTCGAGCGCGAAGCGCAGCCGCGGCGAGTCCTGCGCGATGTCGGCGTGGCGAGCCGCGACCAGCGCGACGGCGCGGCGCACGAGGTCGGTCACGACGCGTCTCACGTCGGGGTCGGCGATGTCCTCGCCGTGGGCGATCGTGCCGAGCCAGATCGTGCGGTTCTGCTCGGTCCAGTCGAGCCAGCGCGACACGTCATCGGCCACGCGCGCACGAGCGCTGCGACCCACGGGCGGCGGGAGTTGTTCCTCTCGCAGGGCGCCGAGCTCGCTCGAGCAGCCCGATGTAGACCTCCTTACGGCCGCCGAAGTAATGGTGCACGAGCCCGCGGGTGACGCCGGCGGAGCTCGCGATGTCCTCGATCGAGACCTCGTCGTAGCCGCGCTCGGCGAACAGCGCGTTGGCCGCGTCGAGGATCTGGTCGCGCCGCTCCCCGGGATCGAGGCGGTGGAACCTTGGCGTGCTCATAAGGGGAGTGTAAATGTTGTTGGCGCTCCGTCAAGAGACTGTTATCATCTCGCCAACAAGGGCCGTGACCCGCTCTGCGTGTTGGCAGGGGTCGTTCGGCCAGCCGCAGTGGAGCGGTGCAAGCGCTCCAGCTGACCGGCCGCTGACGAATCCGGACGGACGACCGACCAATTACCGGTGGGCCGTGCCGCCCGGCGTTCGCCAGGGATCAACCAGTCCCGACCTCCAACCCATAAAAGGACGTTTGCTAAATGCGTAAATTCATGACCGCAGGTACGGCGCTCGCGCTGTCGCTTGCATTTGCAGCAACCGCTCAGGCGGATACAACACGACGACGTTCACGGCTTCGCTGACGGAAGCGTCAACGGTCAGGGCGGCTGGACGGCTGATGCCACTTACGACCAGGCTGTTCGAAGACGGCCGGAGCAAGGCGCTCCGTATTTCGCACCGATGTCACCGATGGCAGCTTCGCTGGCATGCCCACTCCGCTAGCCGGTCGCCAACGGCAGGCGAGACCGAGGCCAGACAACGTTCTCGTACAACAGTTCACCTTCAGGCTGCTGGTAACTCAGCGGGCGCGGCTTGCCGTGAGCATCAGCCCGACTGGTGCAGCGGCTCGCGAATGAGCTACGTGCGCCTCGAGGACAGCGTTGACGGCGTGCAGTCGTTTTCCTCGATGCTCACAGTTCGGCGCTCCAGCGAATCGCCACGCTGGACCGTTCGGTCGCGCACACGATCAAGTTCGAGACTGACGTTCGTCAGGGCGACCGACAACGAAGTGTCCGCTTATCATCGACGCATCCGATGATGCGCGGTGCTGTCTGGGAGAACTAGTACCGATATCGACGCTGATCAATCCGGCACTGAGACAGATCGTCATGGTCATGGTGGCGCATGGCTACTCGCACGGGAACTGACGTGTCAATGCATCGCTGACAGAGGCTTCACTGTTCGACAACGTGACGAGGAGTTCAACTCTCACGTCGGCACTCCGGCTCCGCTCAACCCGCCTGCCCCCGGCCGCAGCCGGCTCAGAACGGCCCAACGGCACAATGGCACGAACGGTGTCAACGGCAAGGATGGCGTCACCACCGTCATCCATGACCGTGGCAAGCTGACCGGTAACACGGTCCGCACCCTTCACGCCCGGAAGATCCAGGGCAAGAAGTTCCTCAGCGTCCGTGCCTCGCTGCGCGGTAAGCGCCTGAACGTTCACGGTCGGACGGTCAAGGTCGATCTCCGTGGCAAGACGGTTGGCAACTACAACGTGGTCATGGTCGCGAAGTACAAGAGCAAGAGCACCGGCAAGATTCACACCGAGCGCACCATTCGGAGCCTGAGCATCTTCCGCAAGTAATAGGAGTTATACCCTCGGTAAGGCGGCGATGAACGCCGCCTGACGCCAACTGAGACGCAAGCGCACCCCACTTGTTGGGGTGCGTTTTGCGTCCGCAGATCGCCGCAAACGCCGCGTCCCGAACGACGGCCGTCGACGCCGCGCTAAGCGACGGACCTCACGCCCTAACGATTGCGGGCGAGGTACCGCTCGCCGGCATGGAGCACCAGCCGCCGGTGGCGGACGGTGTCTCGAACGACGACCGATCCTTTCGTCACGAGGGTGAGCGTGCCGTCGCAGCGGTCCGCCACGAGCCAGCGCGTGCCGCGCACGGTCGCCTGGCTATGGCGACCGTGGGTGCGGAAGCGCCCGCCGTGGTCATGCCCCCACAGATGGTTGGGGCGCCGCCTCCGCGCGTAAGCGGCGGACGCCGACCCGACGTGCGCGTGCCGGCCCGACCTCGGGCAGGCGCGCCCGCGGAGGTAGAGGTCGACGTAGCCCCGGCGACCCTGGCGCAGCTGGAACCGTCCGCCGCCGAATCGGCCGGTCTGGGTGTGCCCGGAGGGCAGCGCAGACGTGAGCGCGATCGTCGCGTGGCTCGCGTCGATCTCGGTTTCGAGCGGAACCTCGGTGTCGGTCGCCAGCCGCACGAACCTGCCGCTTCCAGGCCGCCGGATCAGAACGCGGCCGGCTACGACATGCACGACTACGCTCGAGCCGAGCGTCGGCCGGAGTCCGTCTGATGGACTCGCATCGCCGCCGTGGTCCGGCTGGGTGCCGCCGCGTTCGGAAACATCCTGCGTCGTGGCAGGGGGGTCGAGTACTGGTCGTCGGGAGAGGCGGTCGTGAAGGTGTGGTCAGACCCAACGGTCTTGTCCTTGGTCCCGCCGCCGTTCCACGCGACGATGCGGAAGTGATACGTCAATCCGGCCGACAGCCCGGTGATCTCGGCGGACACCGCCTGCCACGCCTTGGACTTGGGAAGCGTCGTTTGGGCCGTCACGGCGTCGTACGCCGTGCTCGTGCCGTACTCGAAGTAGTACGTCGTCGTCCTGTCGCTCGGGTTGATCGAACCCTGCAGAATCGCGCCTGACTGCGTCACGTTCGTGGGATCCCCATAGAGCACGCCGGGCGCAGCGGCGAGCGCCGTGCCCACGCTCACGAACAGCACGGCAGCCACCGTCACAAGCGCGAGTCGACCTCGACGAGCCATGCGGATGCATCGACGTGCCAGCGCGGCCGCTCGAACGGACATCCGTCCAACCCCGGCGCTGAGAGGAGTCAGGTCCTTCGGCTCGCGCCGCCTCGGCTAAGGATCCCCTAAAAGGGAGTGACCGCCGGGTAACCGCCGCACCATTGGGGTGTCATCTATGGCGGCAGGGGGGGACCATCCAGGGTCCTCATGGCGGGCAGGACCTTCATGCGGGTTCTGCCGCGCCAATTGCTGGTTGAGCCGTGCGGAGGCGGCTTCCCGCCCCGACAACGACAACCGAAGGAACCCCCCAAATGAAGGTCCTGAGGATCACCGGCATCGTGTTCGGTTCGCAGTTCGTGGTGCCATGAGCCCGCGCAAGTTGGACGACCGCCAGGTGGCGAACAACCGCACGAGGCAGCGCCGAGTCCGAAAAGCCCTCGCGGCCGCGCGCGGCATCAGCGTTGCGCCCCGGCGCCTGGTCAACAACTCCGTTATGGACGAGGTGTCGCTAGCCGAACGCATCCGCGCGGCTGGAGGACGTACCGGCGGCTCGACAAGTTCGAAACCGCGCTAGGTCACAGATTCCGGGGACCACGCCGGTATCGTGTCCGCGCTGGGCTACGGGAAGTCAACGGCTGGCCGGACAGGAGGCCCGAGGTGAGTTTGAGACAGAAGTCCGGCCCACGTACCCTGGCCGCCCTCGTGGTCTGCGTCGCTGGCGGGACGCTGGCCCCGAGCAGCGCCTCGGCAGCTGCTGTCCTACGCATCGGCACCGGGGCGAACGCGGCCGCGATCCAGGCTTCGGTCGACCAGTTCCGCGCCGACCTGGGCGGCGCGAACAACGGCACTGGCGGCACGTTCCCGAGCGGGCGGCGCGAGATCAACTGGGACGGCGTGCCCGACAGCAACGCCGAGCCGAACAATCTGCCGTTCAACTTCTTCAACGTGACCTCACCTCGGGGCGCGGTCTTCCAATCGGCGGCCAACATCGGCGGGCAGCACACCTTCAGGGTGAGCGCGGATTCGAGCAATCCGACAATGACCGCGCCCAAGTTCGGGAATATCAATGCGAACTATCCGGGGATCTTCATCCCCTTCAGCGCTGAGCGACTGTTCAGGGCTGTCGGCTCCACCACGGTCGACGTACAGTTCTTCGTGCCCGGCACGACCATCCCGGCGACCGTCAGCGGATTCGGGGCGGTCCTCACCGACGTCGACGGGAGCTCGTACATGGAGGGCTACGCCGCCGACGGGACAAAGCTGGCCGGCTTCGGTGTCAACTCCTTCAACAACGGGCTCTCCTTCCTGGGCTTCTCTTTCAACGCAGGAGAGCGGATCGCCCGAGTGCAGATCGGCGCGGGGAACGTGCCGCTGTCCGCCAGCAACACGGACGGCGTGAGCGGCGCCGACGTCGTCGCGATGGATGACTTCATATACGGCGAGCCGCAGCCCGAGCCGAGCACGTTTCGCTTCGCCGAGTCGCAGTTCACGGGCGGCGAGGGCGGCAGCGCGACGGTCTCGGTCGTGCGCTCAGGCCCGGGGAGCGCAAGCGTCGACTTCGCGACCGCCGACGGCACGGCCGGAGCCGCGGACTACACCCCCTCGTCTGGCACGCTGTCCTTCGCGCCGGGCGAGAGCGTCAAGACGATCTCCGTTCCGCTTGCCGCTGACGATCAGGCCGAAAGCGACGAAACCGTGAACCTCACGCTGTCGAACCCGGTCGGCGGCTCGCTCGGCGCTCCGGCGAGCGCGACGCTGTCGATTGTGGACCGGCCGCCGGCGGCCGACAGGACCCGGCCGACCATCGCTCTCGGGCGGATTCTCTCGCGCATGAAGCTCGCGGGGTTCCGCCGCGGGGTAGTGGTGCGAGTCAGGCCGAGCGAGCCCAGCACGATCGACCTCGAGCTGCTGGGCACCGCGAACCGCGCGGTCGTGTCCCGCCTGGGAGACGTGACGCTCGCGTCGAAGCATCTGCGTCGGGCCGGCGGCAGGCGCACGGTGCGGCTGCGCCCCAAGCCGCGTTTGCTCTCCTCGTCGCGCCGTGGGTTCACCGCGCGGCTGCGGGTGACGGCGACCGACGCGGCGGGGAACAGGAGGGTCGTCCAGCGACGAATCCGCATCGTCCGCTGAAGCCTCACTAGCGCTTTCGCGTAGCTGGAGGCTGGCCTGCCCTCCCGGATCGCCCGATGCGGGTGAAGACGGGTTCGTGCAGGGTGAGAGAGTGGGTCGCTATGAAGCGATCGCTGAGCCTCGTGCTCCTGTTAGGGACCCTGCTGGGCGCGTGTGGGGAGTCCGACGAGGAGCAGGCGCAGGACGCCGTCTGCGATGCGCGCGCCAGCATCCAGAAGCAGGTCGAGGAGCTCTCCGGCCTCACGCTCGACACCGCGACGGCGGCGAGCGTGGGGGACAGCCTTACCGCGATCCGGGATGACCTCGAGCAGATCGCGGAAGCACAGGGAGACCTGAACGACGAGCGCAAGCAGGAGCTCGAGTCGGCGAACAAGGAGTTCAGGTCGCAGTTCCAGTCGATCGCGAAGGAGCTCAGCACGAGCCTCTCCGTGAGCGGAGCTAAGGAGCAGTTCCAGGCCGCGGTGAAGCAGTTGGCGGACGCCTACAGGCAGTCGTTCGCGGGGGTCGACTGCAGCTGACCATGGACGCGTGGGGGAATCATGCGCGTCCTTCGGCTAACGACGGCGCCGCATGACCGGGGATGACTCGCGCAGCGAGGTCCGCTTCCAGAATGTCGGTCACGCCCCCGGCGCCGAGCTGAACACACGCACTCGCCTGGCTCTGCACAAGGCACGCACCGAGGCGGTGGTCGTGCTGACGGTCGACGTGGCGCTGTTGGGGGGCCTCGCGGCCATAGACGTGGCGAAGGGCTGGGACATCATCAACCTTCCCTGGTGGGCGTGGCTGCTGGTCGCGGCGCCCGCCCTGCTGCTGATCGTCTTGCTGCTCGTGGCGCCGCTCGCCGAGCTGAGTCCGGGGCGGGTGCGAAATGTCGGGGTCGCGTTGCTCGGCCTCCTGGTCGCCTCCGATGCGTTCGCCGTCGGGGTGCTGCTCGCTGCTCTCGCGGGCAGCAGCGCGGCGAGCCTCAGCGCCGGCGAACTGCTGACCCATGGGGCGGTCGTCTGGCTCACCAACATCATCACCTTCGGGTTGCTCTTCTGGCTGCTCGACGAGGGCGGACCGCGCGTGCGGGCCGAGCGAGGGCGGCACAACCCGGACTTCGAGTTCCCCCAGGACGCCCGTCCGCGCGGCGGCTGGAGCCCACGACTGAGCGACTACCTCTACGTGTCGCTCACCAATGCCATCGCGGTCAGCCCGACGGACACGATGCCCCTCACTCCCAGGGCCAAGGGCCTCATGGCCGTCGAGTCACTTATCTCCTATGCCGTCGTGATCCTCGTCGTCGCCCGCGCCGTCAACGCCCTCGGCTGAAGCGCCTGCTCGGAATGAGCTCGAATGAATCTTGACGTCTTGGTGCTGGCTCTGGCCAGCGCAGCTCGCCCGGCCGGGATCGCTGGTCTGTACGCGCTGCTCAGCGCGTCCTCCCTCCGGCGTTTGCCTGTGGCGTATGTCGCCGCCGGCTTCACGTTCAGCGTGGCCGTCGGGGTTGTGGTCGTGGCGATCTTTCATGGGGCGGGAATCGACTACCGAGGGACAGACGTTTACGGGGCGCTCGAGCTGCTCGGGGGATTGGCGGCGCTTGGGTTTGCCATCGCCGTGGGGACCGGGCGACGGGAGCTGCCCTCGCGCGACAGCGGCACCCACGAGGAGTCGACGATCATCCGACGCCTCCACAACCCGACGGTGATCACGGCCGCGGTAGCGGGTGCGGTCACTCACATCCCCGGCCTCTTCTACATCGTTGCCCTGAACGCCATCATTGCTGGGGGGCCCAGCCTCGTCGCGGGGGTGCTGCAGGTCGTGCTGTTCAACGCCATCTGGTTCTCTGCATCCATCGCTGCTGTCGTGATCTTTCTGCTTCGTCCGGGGGCTGCGCGGAGGGCTCTGGCTCGGCTCGACAATTGGGCACGACGTCGCGCCCGCGGCATCACCGTGCTCGTGTTCAGCTTGGCCGGCTCCTACCTGGCGATCAGGGGTACGACGGCGCTGATCGAGTAGCCATCGTCAGGCCTGCTCTGAAGCGGAGCGGCTCTGCTCAAGCCACGACACAGCGCTGCCGATACCGCCACATGCTGATTCGGGCCCTTGCCGTGGTTTGCGCCTTCTGCGCGCTCGCTGTTCTGCCCGGCTCTGCGTCAGCCGCGCCGAAGAAGGTCATGTTCAAGTTCAGCGCGACCAGCTACTCCGTCGTTGAGAACGCCAGCACCTTCAACGTGACCGTCCTGCGCTCGGGCAACACAACTGCCGCGGCGTCGATCCAGTACTCGGATAACGGCGACCGGGACCGCGACGGGTGGCGGCGTGGACTACTCGTTCACGGGCGGCGTCCTCAACTTCGCTGCGGGCGAGACCAAGAAGACCTTTCCGGTCACGATCGTCGACAACGTCACCGCCAACGCCCCAAACAAGACGATCGTCTTCAGGCTTGCCAATGCGACTCCCGCCGGCTCGCAGATCAAGACGACGACGGCCAAGCTCACGATCATCGACAACGAGGGACCCGGCACGCTCGACTTCAGCTCGAGCGCCTACACCGTCGTCGAAGGCGCGAACCTTGCGAGCGTCACGGTGAACCGCATCGGCGCGTCGAATCTGAAGCTCAGCGTCGATTACGCGACCCAGACGGCACTCACCAACCCCGCGTCGCCGATCTTCGACTACACGTCGATCAGCCCGGCCCAGACGCTCACGTTCAACCCCGGCGAGCTTTCGAAGACCTTCCAGGTCGCGGTCGCCGACGACTCGAACGCAGAGGGCCCGGAGAACGTGAGCCTCGTGCTCTCCAATCCGCAGAACCTGACCGCCGGCGCGGCCCCGCAGCTCGGCCCGAACGGGCCGGCGGAGCTGACGATCAACGACGACGACGTGTCGACGTTCAACTTCAGCGCGCCCGCGTACTTCGTCCAGGAGGACGACCCCGCCGGTCATGCGACGATCACCGTCAACCGCGGCGGCGCGACCAACATCCCCGCCTCCGTCAACTATTCGACGAGCGACGGGACCGCAACTGGCGGGGGCTTGGACTACACGGCCACCACCGGCACTCTCAACTTCGCGGCGGGCGAGACCACCAAGACGTTCGATGTCAACGTCACCAACGACGGCGCCTCCGAGGCGAACGAGACCGTGAACCTGACGCTCACGAGCGGCGTGACGACGGTCGACTCCTCGCTCCTCAGCATCGTCGACAACGACAACCCGAAGACCAGCGTTCAGCTGTCGAGCCCGACCCACAACGTCAACGAGGCCGACGGCACAGCGACCGTGACCGTGACGCTGAGCCACGCCGTCGACGCCGACGTGACGGTCGACTACGCAACCGCCGACGGGACCGCCCTGGCCGGCTCCGACTACACCGACACGGACGGCACGCTGACCTTCACCGGGAACGTGAACAACGGCGGCCCCGGCACCGGCCAGACCTCGAAGACGATCCAAATCCCGATCTCCCAGGATCCGGACGCCGAGGATCCGGAGACGCTGACGCTTGCGCTCTCGAATGTGCTCCCGGGCGCTTCCTCGATTCTCGGCGCGCCGGCGACCGCTACGGTCACAATCGCCGACGACGACCCGGCCGGCCTGATCGACTTCGAGTCGCTGCACTACGACGTCAATGAGACCGACGGCCAGGCGACCGTGACGGTCCAGCGACTCGGCGGCGTCGGCGGCGCGGTGTCCGTCGACTACGAGACCAGCGACGGCTCGGCCACCGCCGGCTCCGACTACGCCGCCACGAGTGGCACCCTCAACTGGGCGGCCGGTGATAGCGCCGACAAGACTTTCACGGTCCCGGTCAACTGGGACGGCCGCGCAGAAGGCACGGAGTCGATCAGCCTGGCGCTGACCAACCCCGGTGGTGGCTCTGACCTCGGGCCAACGACCGCGGCGGTCCTCCGCATCGGCGACGACGGCGCAAGTGGCCCGCTCGCGTTGAGCTCCAGCGCATACAGCGTCGGGGAGGCCGACGGCGTGGTCACGATCAGCGTGACGCGCTCGGGCGGCAGCGCCGGCGGCCCGGTCACGGTCGACTACGCGACCAGCGACGGCACGGCCACCGCGGGCTCCGACTACACAGCCGCGAGCGGCACGCTCACGTTCGGTCCGGGCGAAGTCGGCAAGAGCTTCACTGTCCCCGTAACGAGCGATTCCGCGCTCGAAGGCGACGACACGTTCCAGGTGACGATCTCGAACGCCGGCGGCGGCGCGAACGTCGGCTCCCCGGCCGGCGCCACGGTGACGATCGTCAACGACGACGCGGCGCCCGCCGACCCCAACACCTCCCCGTCCGGCTCCGACGGCACCGCTCCGAAGCTGACACTCGCCGCGAAGCGGATCCAGCGCGCGCTGAAGGCGAAGCTGCTCGCGCTGTCAGCCCGCTGCAACGAGCGGTGCAAGCTCGCCGCCGTCGCGAAGGTCCGGATCGGCAGAAAGAAAGTCGTCCTGGGCCGCGCGAAGGTAACCGCGCCCTCCGGGAGGGCCGTCAAGATGAAGCTCAAGCTTTCGAAGAAATCACTGGTCAAGCTGCGCAAGGCGATGAGAGGCGGAAAGGCCAAGGTCGTCCTCTCCGTCAAGGCGGCGGACGCCGCGGGCAACACGGCCGCCGCGTCCCGCAGGGTGCTTGCCAAGCGCTGAGCGGAACCGGCCGTCCCCGACCTTTGGGCGCACAGTTCGGTCAGCCCGAGCGAATCACCCTGGCGAGCACCAAGGCGAGCAGGCCAGCCCCGATGACGATCACGATGAAGCCCGCGAACGCGCCGACGAACCAGAAGGCCGCGATGAGCGCCGCGAGCCATGCCACCAGCGAGAGAACCAGGACGATCGTGATCCGCTCTTCATTGAGTTCAGGCTCTGTCACGTCGTCGTCCTCCAGCGCTGATTCTGACCGAACCCGTGAGTCACAAGCCCATAGATGATCAGGCCGTCGATGGCCAGGATGATCAGCGAAAAGATCGGCTTGCCCCCGATCGAAATCAAACTGACGAGAGCGTTGACGGCCGCGATCAGGATTCCGAACAAAGACGCGTAACCGCTGCGCGCGAACAGGCCCAGGGCGGTGGCGAACATAACAACGGCGATCCCGACGGCGAGCCATCCCCACAAGGTGACGGGCCCGTAGAGGAACTCCTCCTCGGCGACGTAGTCGTCGTTGTAAATCGCGGAGAAGCCGTAGACGGCGTTGAGGATCGAGCCGATCAACAGCATCACGCCGGCGAACGTCATCCAGCCTCGACCGCTGCGGCGGGACTGGGGCCTGAGCCGAGGTACGCGCATGAGCCCTGGCACTTCCTGAGTCATTGGCATCCAACTCTCTCGGCCAACGCGACGCGCGTCTTCGCCCGTATCGGGTGAGGCGCGACGGCGGGCGGGCTGGGAATACTGGCCCCGCGCGATGCGTTTGCCCTGTCGCTCGGCGTCCTAGACCCACACGAGCTCAGGACCGAGCGCCGTGCCCCGTCGTGGTGGTCACGAAGTCGATCAAGAGCGGCCAGTACCGCTCGGGGGCGTCCTTCCACGGGAAGTGTCCGGCCCGTTCGATCACCTCGAGCCGCGCGATTCCGTCCGGCAGTGCGTCCACGGTCTCGCGGGCGGCGGCTACCGGGACTATGGGGTCGAGTTCGCCCACGCAGACCAGCGTCGGACAGTCGATGCGGGCGAGCTGGTCGAGGACATCGAACCCGCGCATCAGCTCGAGACCCGGGGCATTCAGGTCCGTGTTGACGATCGTGCGCGACTCCTCCAGCTCACCCGTGACCCAGGGGCCGAACAGGGTCCAGCAGCGGGCCCACTCCTCATCGGTCACCGGAGGGTCATCGTCGCCGTAGGCGCGCTCCACGATCCCGGCCACCTCGTCGCCTCCGGCCAGACGGAAGGACTCGACGATCCGGCCCAGGTCGAACCGAGCCCATGTGGACTGCAGCACCACCGCCCCGGCGTGACCGGGGTGGCGGGCCGCGTAGACCATCGCGACGAAGCCGCCAAGGGAGTGTCCGTAGACGACCGGCCGAACGATCCCGAGGGCATCGCAGAACGCACGGACGTCGTCGGCGCACACCTCGAACCCCCAGCTCGCTGGGTCGGCCCACTCGGAACGGCCATGTCCGCGCAGATCCAGGTAGACCACCTGCGCCGCCTCCGACAGCCGAGCGAATTCGGGCTTGAAGTAGGAGTGGTCGAAGCTCCCGGGCCCACCGTGCAAGAGCACGATGGTGGGCCGCTCGCGCATCGCCGGGCCGTCGGGCACGAGCACCGGGCCGTCGACGTCAAACCACAAGCGCGTCCCGCTCACCTCGATATGCATGCGCGACTCCTTGGTCTTCCAAACCCCCGCGCTCTAGCGCTCTCTAATGCGAACGCCACCCAACAGCGTCGAAGACTGCCACGCCCGACTTGTAGAGCTTGCTACCCCTAGTCGTCGCCGCCCCGGTCGTGTCGCCCACCGTCATCGTGTCGGCTGTCGTCCCACTTGTGGCCGCCGTGCTTGCCGCGCCCGCCGCGGCACGCGTTGGCGAGTAGCTGCACGTGAGGCTTTGCGACCGTCCGGCCGGTTGTACCCGGACCCGAGTGCACAACTCCTATGGAAACGGCTTGGGCTCGAGGATGACGAGCGGGATTTCGCGCTCGGTGCGCTCTTGGTAGTCCCGGTAGCCGCCGTAGAGCTCGACCACCTTCGGCCACAGGCGCTTGCGCTCCGCGTGAGTCGCCACGCGAGCACGCACGGCTCTCTTCTCGGACCCGACCTGAACCGTGGTGTCGGGGTTCGCGCGCAAGTTGTGGTACCAGGAGGGGTTCCTTGGGTGTCCGCCCTTCGACGCGACGAGGACGAAGTTTGCGCCGTCGCGCATGTACGTGAGGGGAGTTGTGCGCGTCTTGCCGCTCTTGGCGCCCACATGGTCCAGCAGCAGGGTCGGCGGCGCACCGGGGAAGCGGTGGCCGACGAGGCCGTGTGTCGCGCGGTAGACGACGGTGTGTCCCTTCATCAACTGCCGGAGGACCGGCCACAGCCGGTCGCCGACCTGCCTGTAGTCAAACCCCGTCCCCACGATGGACCGAACGTACACTCTGTGGTTGCCCGGAGACTTCCCGTGCCACCCCATTCGCTCACCGACCTGGCTGGCCTTAGGGTCAGTGCCGAGGATTTCTCGCCGCCGTGCTGGAGACGGCCGCGGAGCCGATCTGGGTCGTCGATCCCGATGACGTGATCCGGTTCGCCAACCCCGCCGCGATCACGGCGCTCGGATACGACAGCGCCGACGAGCTGCTCGAGCGCCGCAGCCACGAGACGATCCACTAGGCCACCGCTCTGCCTCACGTTCGTTCTTGCAGCGTGCCGAACGCGCCGGCGAAGAAGACGAGTGGGTCTTTGCTGAGCGAGGTACGCAGGTCGTCGACCCGCCCTATGACAATCCAGTGGTCGCCGGCGGGATGCTCGGCGACGATCTCGCACTCCAGGGTGGTGACGGCGTCCGCCAGCAGCGGTGCACCACGGCGGCCGAGCCACCAGTCGAGACCCGTGAACCGGTCGGCCCCAGCCGGGGTCGCACGCATCACAAACCGCTCGTGATGCCGCCGCAGCACGTTGACGCCGAACCACCCCGTCCTGCGCATGCGGGACCACGTGAGCGAGCTGCGCGCTGCGCAGAATGAGATCAGGGGTGGCTCGAGCGAGACGGACGTGAGCGAATTCACGATCAGCCCTGTGGGCTTGCCGTCGGGTGCCGCCGTCACGAACGCGACGCCAGTGGCGAACCGCCCGAGCGCCTCGCGGAACGAGCGCGTGTCCAGCGCGGGCGGGACGTGTGCTGTCATTGCCAGCGCCATCTCAGTGGAGGAAGGTCTCTTCGCCGAGGGCGACTCGTGCGAGATAGTCGTAGGCGCGGTTCGCGCCGAGCGGGTGCATGAAGGAGCCGGCCTTGACGTCGCGGTAGGCGCGCGCCAGAGGGCTGCCGTTGACATAGCCGGCGCCGCCCGAGAGGGCGAGCGCGCGTTCGACGACGCGAGCGGCCGCCTCCCCCACGAACGCCTTGGCGGCCTGGGCCTCGGCGAACACCGCTTGGAGCTCGTCGGGCGTGCCGTCCGATACCGGGTTTGCGGCCCGGTGGTCGTCGATCAGTGTTGTCGCGCGGGAGAGCGCACCGCGGGCCGCCGAGAGGTCGACGGCGTTGTCGGCCACCTGCATGCGCGGGTGGGCGTCGCCGTTGATCCGGTCAACGATGCCGCGGCGCGCGATGGCGTCGGCCGACTCGGCGATGCCGAGCGAGGCCGCGGCGTGGAACGGCCCGGCCACCAGGTTGCGCTCCATGTAGGGCACTGGATCGCCGGCCCTGAAGCCGCCTCGTACACCGGACTCCGGCAGCTCGACGCCCTCGAGCGACACGGAGTTGCTGCCCGAAGCGCGCATGCCGAGCGCGTCCCAGTCGTCGTGCACGACGACGCCGGGCGCGTCCGTGGGCACCATCGCGTACGCGTAGCGCTCAATGCCCTCGGCGTCGACATAGGTCACCGCCACGTAGAGATCCGTGGCCGCCGGCGACATGGTGCAGAACATCTTGCGACCGTCGATTCGCCAGCCGCACTCGGTTCGGGTGGCAAGTGTGCCCGGGCGCGTGAGGTCCTGGCCACGCTCGCTGATCGCGGCGGCCAGCACGACGCCGTTGCGGGCGATCTGCTCGAGCGACGTGGCGAAGCCCCGGGCACGACGCTCCTGACCGGCCGCGACGGCCACCTCGCGACGGCGCTGCATGTTGAGCACGGCGACCAGGTGCATGTTCACGCCGATCGCGACGGAGGCGTCTCCGCGCCCCAGGCGGCTCGAAGCGACGACCAGGTCGTGCGCGGACGAGACGCCGAGCCCGCCCAGCTCGACGGGGACGGGCGCCCTGAAATAGCCGGAGGTCTTCAGCGCCTCGATCGCCTCGAAGGGGTAGCTGCCGTCGCGGTCGTGCTCGGCCGCGTGGACGGCGAGCCCCGCGGAGAGCTCCTCCGCTATCGCCACGAGACGCGCCCCGGCGTCGGTACGGGCAGCGAGCTCAATCGGCATGGGTCGTGACCTCAAGGGCAACGGGCACGCCGTTCGTGACCATGTCGTAGACGGCGGAGCGCTCCCGCGCCCGCTCCACGACCTCGCGCAGCTTCTCCTCCGTGGCGTCGCCTGTCACGCGGAACGACACGGTGATGCGCTCGAACCCGTTGCGCGGCTCGTCGTCCAGCCCGAATGCGCCGCGCGCGTCCAGCTCGCCGGTCAGGGTCGACTCGACCGAACCCAGCTCCACCTTGCGCGCCGTCGCCACGTAGACGATCGAGGTCGTCAGGCAGGCGGCCAGCGCGTGCAGCAGGTACTCGACCGGGTTCGGCCCGGTGTTGCTGCCGAGCAGGATCGCCGGCTCGCCGGCGTTGAGCTGGAACTCCTCGATGCGCGTGCTGTCCTCGGCGCCCGCGCCGTAGAAGCCCTTGATCGTCGAGCGGTTGTGGGCCTCGTCGATCCAGCGGTTGGTGGCGCGGAACTGGAACTTCGCCAGCTCGGGCTGCGCCTTGATCAGGTCCAGCGTGGCGAACATCTTCTCCGTGTCGACGCCATTGCGGATGGTGTCTGTCGTTACGCTCACTGCGAGGCCTCCTGGGTCGTCGTGCTATTGGTGGAAGGGCTGCTTCGTTCGCGAGCGATGGTCCCAGCGGCTGGTTTCCCGAACCTTGCGTCGAGCTTTCTAAGCTTGCTGGGGATGACGCAGCCGCGTGGTACGAGAGTCCAGCTCTGCGGACGGCTGGTCGTGAGGCTGGAGGGGCAGCGAGTGGAGGATCAGCTGCCGGGCGCCAAGGGGCGGCTGCTACTGGCCTACCTCGTTCTCAATCGCGCCCGGCGGATGAATCGGGACGAACTGTTGAACGCGGTCTACGGCGACGACGTCTCACCCGACCACCAGCCGCGGTTGACCGTGCTGCTCTCGAAGCTGCGTCGCGTGCTCGGGCCAGGATTGGTGACCGGACGATCCGAGATCGAGGTCGTTCTGGCGCGCGATGCATTCGTCGACGTTGAGGCCGCGCGTGAGGGACTGCACCGCGCCGAGTACCACGTCGCCAACGAAGAGTGGGCTGAGGCCTGGGGCCCTGCCGGCATCGCGTACCACATCGCCAACCGGCCCCTCCTCCATGGTCAGGACCGATCATGGCTCGACGAGTGGCGACGACGCCTCGACGACATCCGGTTGCGCGGACTCGAATGCTTCGCCCAGGCGCGCCTCGGCCTCGGCGGACCAACGCTGCCGCAGGCCGAGACTTGTGGGCGGAGGCTCATCGAGTTGGCGCCCTACCGTGAGAGCGGTCACCAGATCCTGATGGAGGCGCTTGCGCGGCGCGGAAATGCTGCCGAGGCGCTACTCGTCTACGACCGCCTGCGGATCCTGCTTCGCGACGAGCTCGGAATCGCGCCCAGCCCGGCCGTGCAAAGCGTCTACCGACGCCTGCTCGACCAGACGACGACGACGGCCTAGGTCTCTTCTGCCTGCGCGAGGATGTCCTCGCGGGAGACCTTGCCGACCAGATCCGGGTGGTCAGTCCGCAGGTGCTCCTGCGCGTCCTCCCATAGCTGGTCATCGTCCTCAGCCTCAACGACGTGGCCGCACACGCAGTCGATCCGCTTCATGAACTCAGTGTAAGCCGTGGCACTCTGTCGGCATGGATGCGGCGACAGTCAGGGCGATGCTCGAGCAGCACTTCGCCACCAGCGATCCCGACCTAAGCCACGCGATGTACCACGATGACGCCGTTCTCGAGTTCCCGCAGTCGGGCGAGCGCTTCGTCGGAGTTGAAAACCTCCGCGAATGGAGAAGCAACTATCCGAAGCGTACGGTCGTCGAGTTCCGGGAGATCAGAGGCCGAGATGATCTCTGGGTTGCTGAGATCTCCATCAGCTACGACGGGGGTCCTTGGAACTTCGGGGTAAGCATCCTCGAGTTTCGAGGCGAGAAGATCGCGCGTGAGTCGATCTACGTCACCGAGGGTTGGGAGCCTCCAGACTGGCGGGCGGGGTGGAGGTCCGCGCCATAGCGGACCCTGCGGGTGTGCGGGAGTAGCCGACGACCTTCTCGACGCGCCAGCTAGATGCAGCAACCCCGCGCGGGCGTAGGTTGGATGCCATGAGACGCCCGACGGTGACCCACACGATTGTCATGGCACTACGGAGAGCTTTCAAAGCGGTTGGCCGCAGTTCCTCAGCGATCATGGGCGCAGTCTGATGTCAGCCGCCAGGCGGTGGCGCCCGCTTGTCGCCGGTACGACCGGCAGCGTCACGGAGGCGATATACGGTCTGATCCTGGCGACGTCCGTGATCGCCGTCTCGGCGGAGTACGCCTCCTCGAACGCCGGCCTAGTCGGCGTCACCGTGCTGGTCACCGGCGTTGTCTTCTGGTTGGCGCACGTCTACGCCCGCGTGCTGGCGGGCTCGATCACCAACCACCGGGCGCCCAACCGATCTGAGGTGCGCGAGGCGCTTCGTCACGACTGGCCGCTGGTAGAGGTGACCATTCCGCTGGTCCTCATCCTCGCGCTGGGTGCGCTCGACGTCCTGGCCGACAAGGCGGCGATTCTCGTCGCGACGCTTGCTGTCCTGGTGGAACTGGCCGCTGGCGGTGCATACGCGGCGCGCGTGTCAGGAGCCGGCGTGCCCGGGACGGTCGCATCAGCCCTCATTGCCGTAACCCTCGGCGGCACGGTCGTCCTGCTCAAAGCCCTCGTGCACTGACCGCTCGGTACCAATTGCGCCCCCTGCCATCGCGCGAGTGGACGCCGGGCCGAGATGATGCACAGCGGAGTGGCCTTTCGAGCGTTTGTCGAGACACATCTGCCATCGGCTCCGAGCCGTGTGCTCGAGGTCGGCTGCGGTCGCGGTGCCCTCGCCCTGGCGGTCTCCCGGCTCGGCTACCAGGTGGACGCGATCGATCCGGATGCACCCGCGGGGGCCATCTTCCGCGCGGTCTCGCTGGAGGAGTTCTCCGACCCAGGACCGTTCGACGCCGTCCTCGCAAACCTGTCCCTTCATCACATTCCCGATCTCGGCGGTGCGCTTGCGAAGATCCGGCGGCTGCTGCGGCCAGGGGGCCGGCTGATCGTCAACGAACTCGCCTGGGACCGGCTCGACGAGCCAACGGCGCGCTGGTACCTCGAGCAGCTCGCGGCGACGCATCCTGGCGCACCAAGCTCGGTTGAACGATGTCTCGACAAGTGGGCGGCTGACCACGCCGGCATGCACACCTCCGCGGCGATGCGCACGGAGCTCGACCAACACTTCGAGGAGCGGTTCTTCGTCTGGATGCCCCAGCTCAACCGAGAACTGGGCAAGGCGATCGACGACCGCGCGGAGCGAGCTCTGATCGAGGCCGGCGAGATCCAGGCCACAGGTTTTCGCTACGTCGGCGAGCGGCCGGCTGCTCCCAGCGGAGGGTGAACGCGCGGCGCTCTCAGGCAGCGCGAGAGTGCTCTGCCTCCATCGCTTCCGCGTGGCCCGCATCGGGGAGCGCTCGGGCGGGGGCCGGGCGGTTCCTGGCCTTCCACCCGCTCATGTTCGCCCTCAGACGCTCGGGCAGCGACGGCTGGTCCTTGAACGCTCTTTGCGCGCGGAATCGGATACCGAGCAGCGGGACGAGCCGTGCGGTCGGCTTGGACGGGTCGGCTGCGATCTGCCCGTCCGCGAGAGACACCGCCGCCGCCGGGGTCCCGCCGATCTCACCGATCAGCACCGGACCGGATAGCGGCCGGCGACCGGCTAGCTCAGCGAGGCGCCGGAGCGCGCCCTCGTCGTCGACGGTGGCTTGGCGGATGACGTATGCGTTCGTTGAAAACATGGTGACCTTTTCGTCAGGGGGAGGGCCGCAATGGCCGAGTATCGCCTCCGGCACGAGCGGCCACTGTGAGGTCACGCACAGGCTTGTCACCGGACGCCAGCTTGGCGGAGACCGGAAGCTCGAGGGCGTCGTCGCGTCGGTAGGCGTCGACGAGTCGATCGAAGGATTCCCTGATGAGCAGCTGGATCTCCTTGGGCTGCCGCAGGATGAGCGCGGAAGTCCGGACCGTCCCTCCGAGCAAGCCGTCCCAGAGGTCCTCGGCCGTCGCGACGCGATGAGTGAAAGCGATCGTTCTCACCGTGCGGTTCTCTAAGCCATGGTCCCTTAGGACGGCGTCGAACTCGTCGTCGACCGCGAACCGGAAGAAGTCCGGTCCGGTGGGTAAATCCTCCGGTGGCGTTGCTCCGGCCTCGGCGGCTGCATCGAGGAACACGCCCAGAAAGCGTGCGCGGTCGGGTAGATCCCACGCCGTCAGCGCGAGCCTGCCGCCGGGACGGAGCACGCGGACGAACTCGGCAATCGCTTGCTCGGGGCGTCCGAGGTGCAAGATCATGAAATTGCCCACGACGGCGTCGAAGGAGCCGTCTTCGAACGGAAGCTTGTGCACGTCAGCCTGGCGGAAGTCGAGTCCCGGATGCAGCCGGAGCGCGAGCGAGATCATCGCTCCGGCGACGTCCACACCAATCACCGATGCTCCTCGCTCGGCGCCTCGTGCCGCCACGTAACCAGGGCCGCTAGCGAGATCCAGCAGGTGCGTCCCTGGCCCTACGGAGGCTGCGTCAAGGAGAGGCTCGACGAACCGACCGGTGATGCCGCCGAAGAAGTGGTCATAGCCGGACGCCTTGTCCTCCCAGCCTCCCGCCTCGAAGGCATTGAAGGCATCGGGGTCAATCGCAGCCTGCCCCACACGGTCAAGTTACGCCCACCGCAGCACCAGAACAAGTCTCGGTTCGGAGGACCTCAAACTGGGAGGTCGCGGCGCCGCTGTCCCTGGGTGTGGGGGCGATCGAGACCCTGCTCGCCGGTGCCCACCGGCGCCTTTGGAGCCTGTCGCGCCGCGAGCTGGCCGGCGCGCGCCGCGAGCCTACGGAAACGGCGGCGCCCCGGGCGGGCGGCCTCCTGCTGGTCGAGCGCCCGCGCGGCCAAGACAGCCAAGAGCGGTCCTGATGGCATCGTCGCCTCCTAGGTACAGCATGGGATTCGCTTGGCTGGCGACGCTACGGCCGGCGGGCCTCCCTTCGCTACGTGGACCCACCGCAGGCTTTTCGGGGGGGATACGCTTGGCGTCAGCCCAGGCGAGCCGAGGAGCCGGCCATGCGAAGTCCGACGGCCGAACGGCGCCGGATGACGGATCTGAACACGCGCACCCATCTGCTCGAGCGCGAGGCGGAGTTGGAGCAGATCGGCGATGCGCTGCGCACTGCCGCAGCCGGCTCGGGCCGGATCCTGGTGATCGAGGGAGCGCCCGGGATCGGCAAGAGTTCGCTGCTGGACGGGGCCGCGGAGTTGGCCGAGGCAGAGCGAATGACGGTGCTTCGCGCGCGCGGCGGGGTGATGGAGCGCGAGTTCGCGCTCGGCGTGGTGATTCAGCTGCTGGCGCCGAGCATCGAGCCGCTGACAGGGGGCGAGCGCGATCGGGTCTTCGCAGGTGCCGCGGGACTGGCGCGGCCGTTGTTCGAGGAGGTTCCCGATCGAGCGGCCGCCGACGATCGCCTGTTCGCACGGTTTCACGGCCTGCACTGGCTGTGCGCGAGGCTGGCGGACGAGCGGCCGCTTGCCTTCCTCATCGACGATGCGCACTGGGCCGACGAGCATTCGCTTCGGTTCCTCGCATATCTCGAGGCGAGGATCGAGGAGATTCCGGCCTGCGCGATCCTGGCGGTCCGGACGGGCGAGGCAGTGGCGCCGCCAGAAGCCCTGACCAAGCTCATCGAGCGTGAGCCGCTGACGCCTGTTCGCCCGCCACCGCTGAGTTCGGCGGCCATCGCGGAAATGGTGCGCGCGGGCCTCGGCGAGAACACGGGTGATGAGGTCTGCGTCGAATGCGCTCGAACGACGGGCGGGAACCCGCTGCTCGCGCGTCAGCTCATTTCTGCCCTCGAGGAGCAAGGCGGAGAGGACGTAAACCTCGACACCATCGCAGCCATGGGTCCGCCTTCGGTGGCCCGTTTCGTGGCCGATCGGCTGAGGCGACGCTCGCCAGCGACCGCGGCCGTGGCCCAGACACTGGCGATCCTCGGCGACGACGCCTCCCTGGCGGACACCGCGGAGGTCGCGGGCGTGGACCGCAAAGCGGCCGCGGAGGCGGTGGACGCCTTGATCGACGCCGAGCTCCTGTATCCGGGCCTGCCGCCGAGGTTCGTCCATCCGATCATCCAGCAGGCGCTGCACGACTCGATCCCACCGGCCGAGCGGGTCCAGCTGCATCTGGCCGCCGCTCGTGAGCTGGCGCGAGATCCCGCTCGGTGCGAGCGTGTGGCCGCCCACCTGCTGGCCGCGGGTCCCGCCGGTCCCGTTGGTGAGCGATGGGCCTTCGATGCGCTGACAGCTGCTGCACGACAGGCCAGCAACCGCGGCTCCGCGGACCAGGCGGTGCGATTCCTGCGCCGGGCGCTCGAGGAGGAAGCGCCGACCACGGTGCGGCGCTCGATCCTGCTCGACCTCGGCGCGGCGGAGTCGGCCGCGCGCATGCCCGAAGCGACCGGCCGCATGGAGCAGGCGCTGCGCCTGTCGAACGGTCCAACTGAGCGCGGTAACGCGGCGCTCGGCCTCTCCATGGTGCGCTTCCTGGCCGCCGAGCTGCCGGAAGCGATCGCCGCGTGCGAGGAAGCTCTCGAGACAGCCGGGGATCTGGATCGGGAGCTTCGCCTCGGGCTCGAGTTCCAGGTGGCCGCAACTCGGCTGGTCGGCGGGCTTCCGAGCGCCGAGACTTTCGGGAGGCTGCTGGCGCTCGAGCAGGAGGTGAGCCGCGGTGAGACGGCGGCCGAGCGCAGCCTGCTCGCCATGATGGCGGTGGTGTTCGCCGCAACCACCGCGCGCACGGCGGACGAGGTTGCGGCGCTTGCTGAGGCGGCTTGGGGAGATGGGCAGCTCCTGATCGAGGTCCGCTCCGAGCACTCCGCCCTCGCGGCCCCGGCGACAACGATCGCGCTCACTGCCGCCACGATCGGCATGGCTTTTTCGGGCAGGTTGACCAGGGCAATCGAGGTTTGGACCGCCGGCGTTGAGGAGGGGCGGACCCGGAGCTCGATGCTGATGTATTCCAACTCGCTCGGCCTGCGCGCTTCCGGCAGAGCCTGGACTGGGGATCTCGCCGGCGCCGAGGCCGACGCCGTGGCCGCACTGGCGCTGCTTCCCGCCGATGACCCCATCGTCTTGCCGACCGTGCTCTCCGCGCTCACCGACGTCCACATCGAGCACGGTTCATTCGAGCAGGCCGTGACGCTGCTGCGCGACGCCTGGCCGACCGGCGACCTGCCGCTGTCTCTGAGCATCTGCCAGGCGCTGGCGTCCCGAGGCCGGCTCGCGCTACGCATGGGTGATCCGAGCGCTGCCCTGGCCGACCTCGAGGAGGCCGGCCGGCGATCATTGGCGATCGCATACGTGAACCCGTGCGCGCTGATGTGGCGCAGCTACGCGGCGCTTGCCTCCGCCCGCCTTGGGGAGCACGATCGGGCGCGTGAGCTGGTCGAGCAGGAGCTTGAGATCGCGCGACGGTTCGGCGCTCCGGAGCCCCTCGGAGAAGCCCTCCGCATTCGGGCGCTGCTCTCCCCTCGCGGGGAGATGGTCGAGCTGGCCGGCGAGGCGGTGGATGTTCTCGGCGGCTCCGAGCTTCGGGTAGCCCACGCCCGGGCGCTGATCGACCTGGGCGCCGCGCTGCGGCGAGGCGGCCATCGCCGCGACGCTCGCGAGCCGCTACGCGAAGGGCTCGACCTCGCGAACCGGTGTGGCTCGGTGGTCGAAACCGATCGGGCGATGGACGAGCTACGAGCTACCGGAGCGCGCCCGCGCCGCCCCGACGTCAGTGGCGTTGACTCGCTGTCGGCGCAGGAGCGCCGAGTTGCGGCGATGGCCACCCAGGGGCTGAGCAACCGCGAGATCGCGGAAGCCCTGTTCCTCACACGCCGGACGGTCGAGATGCACCTCACCGGCGTCTACCGAAAGCTCGACGTCGCAGGCCGCCAGGCCCTGCCGGCGGCGCTGGCAGCATCAGGGTGACTCGTCACCTCGCTGAGAGCATTGCGGCGTGGACTTGGGCGTACATCTCCCACTGATGCAGTTCGGAGAGGAGCCGCTTTCGCTAGGGCGCCTGGGAAGGACTGTCGACACCGCTCGGGAGTGCGGTTTCGCCGCGGTTTCCGCCAACGACCACTTCCTCTTCCAGACACCTTGGCTCGACGGGCCCACTGCGCTCGCGAGCATGATCGAGCGCTCCGGCGAGATGACCCTTGCCACGACGGTGTCGCTTGCGGTCTTGCGGGGGCCGGTCCCCCTCGCCAAGGCGCTCGCCGCCATCGATCTACTTTCCCAGGGTCGACTCATAGCGGCCGTGGGGCCCGGCTCGTCGCAACGCGACTACGACGTCCTTGGCATCCCCTTCGAAGAGCGTTGGAAGCGATTCGACGAGGCGCTCGCTGTGCTGCGGGCGCTCGTAGGACGAGATCCGTTGCCTGAGGACCCACGCTTCTACCCCATCCCAGCCGACGTTGAGCTGGCGCCGGCCCCCACCCGATCGAGCGGTATCCCTCTTTGGGTCGGGAGCTGGGGCTCAAAGGCCGGGCTCGCGCGCGTGGCGAGGCTGGGCGACGGCTGGCTTGCCTCTGCCTACAACACGACGCCCGAGCAGTTCTCCGCCGCTCGCGCTCTCTTGGCCCGTGCGCTCGAGGACCGCGGCCGGGATGCGCACGGCTTCCCCAATGCGCTCGCCACGATGTGGACCTGGGTCTCGAACGATCGAGCCACGGGCGATCGAGTCCTTGCCGAGGTCCTGGCTCCAGTCCTCAAGCGAGATCCCGAGGCGCTGCGCGGGCAGGTCTGCATCGGACCCGTGGAGCACTGCGCGGAGCTCCTCACACGCTACGCAGCGGCCGGGTGTCAGCGGGTCTTCCTCTGGCCGCTGGGCGACGAACAGCGGCAACTGGAGCTGGTGGCGAGCGAGGTAGCTCCGATGATCAGCGGAAGTTGAGGCGGCGGCCGGCTGAGCCTGGCGAGACGCCGATGACGCGCTTGAAGGCACGACTGAAGGCAGCCTCGGACCGGTAGCCGAGGCGGTCTGCGAGCTGTCCAACGGTGACTTCCTCGTCCTCAAGCATGCTGACCGCGAGCTGCATCCTCCACCGGGCGACGTACTGCATCGCGGGCTCGCCGACCAGCTCGGTGAAGCGGCCCGCGAACGCCGATCGTGACATTGCCACCTCGTCCGCGAGCGATGCCACCGTCCAATTCTGCGCCGGGTCGCGATGGATCAGCGAGATGGCGCGACCGATCTGGCGGTCCTTCAACGCGCCCAGCCATCCGGTTTGGGCGGCCGCATCGCTCTCGATCCAGGAGCGGATCGCCTGGATCACGAGGATGTCACCGAGGCGGGTGATCACGGCCTCACTGCCCGGGCGTAGCTCCTTGGCTTCGGCGGCCATCAGGCTGAGCGTGCTCTGCATCCAATTCATGGGAGGCGACTCCGCCGCCTGGAGGTAGATCGATGTCGGCAGGATCTCGACGAGATTGCGCGCGGCTGGATGGTCGAAGCGCACCGCCCCGCAGATCAAGCCCGTGGGCGCGCCGCCTCCACCATGGCGCAGGATCTCGTAGCGGTCGCTGACGAGCTCGCGCTCCAGGTCCAGAATTCCCGGTGCCGCAACTCCCGGGTCGCTCCGCAGGCAGTGCCCTTCACCGTGGGGTACCAGTGCGAGGTCTCCCTGCTGCAGCAGCCTGCCCTCGGCGTCGTCCGACTCGAGCCAGAGCCGGCCGGACGTTACGACGTGGAACCAGATGTAGCCGGGCATGGGCGGGAGCGTCAGGCCCCAGGGAGCGCTGAGCTCGGAGCGGCAGTAGAAGGCGCCGTTCATGCGCAGAAACTGAAGTGCCTCGGCCAGCGGATCCGCCGGTGGGAAGGGGTCGAGTTCCTCCATCGCCCCAAGTATGCAATGCCAGTCCCTCAGCGTCCACGGATATTGGACGTAGGAGCATGAATGCCCCCTTTTGAGTCATAGACAGTCCAGCTGCCAGCGCCGATCATGGACGAAATGCAATCAAGCGCTGGAGGCACAATGGCTTCTGCAGGACAGATACTCGAGAATCCCGCGAGCGGCGAGCGGATCACCATCCGCCAGACCGCGGCGGACACCCATGGCGAGCTGCTGGCGATCGACCTCGAGCTCCCCGCAGGCCGCCGCGTTCCGGGTGGCCAGCACATCCACCCGCTGCAGGAGGAGCGTTTCGAGGTGGTCGAAGGAACGATGCGCTTCAAGATGGGACGCGACCGGGTCGTCGCGGGACCCGGCGAGGTCGTCGTCGTCCCCGCCGGCGTCCCGCACGACTTCGCCAACGCCGGTGACGCGCCGGCGCTCGTCCGTGTCGAGGTGAGGCCCGCCCTCAAGATGGAGGCGCTCTTCGAGACCGCCGTCGGCCTCGCCGAGCAGGGGCGAACGATGCTGGGCGGCATGCCGAGGCCCCTAGACCTCGCACTCTTCGTGCGCGAGTTCAAGGACGAAGTGCAGGCGGCCTTCCCGCCGCGCTGGGTGCAGCGCCTCGCCCTCGCACCGCTGGCGTGGCTCGCGACGCGCCGGGGCTACCCGCGCATCTCACCAGAGCGGGCCGCCTGAAATTCATGGAGTTGGATCAATCGAACCGGAGGAATCAAGAGTGAACACACATGCCACCAAGCCGACACTCGTGCTCGGAGGGACGGGCAAGACCGGCCGCCGAGTGGTGGAGCGGCTAACCGAGCGCGGCCTCCCGGTCCGGGTCGGCTCGCGCTCCGGCGAGCCGCCGTTCGACTGGGACGATCGGGCCACATGGGCGCCTGCCCTCGACGGCGTGGGGTCGGTCTATCTCAGCTATTACCCGGATCTCGCGCTGCCCGGGGCCGTCGAGGCGATCAGGTCGTTCGCGGAGCTCGCCGTGCGCAGCGGGGTTCCCAGGCTGGTGCTGCTGTCCGGCCGCGGCGAGCCTGAGGCAGAGCGGGCCGAACAGGCGGTGCGCGACGCCGGCGCCGACCTGACCATCCTGCGCTCGACCTGGTTCATGCAGAACTTCTCGGAGGACTACATGCTCGACCACGTGCTGAGCGGAGAGATCCGGCTTCCGGCCGGCGAGGTACCGACGCCGTTCCTCGACATCGACGACCTCGCCGACATCGCCGTCGAGGCGCTCACGGACGACTGCCACGTCGGCGAGCTGTACGAGTTGACCGGCCCACGATCGCTGACCTTCGCGGACGCTGCTGCGGAGATCGGCCGGGCGGCGGGTCGCGAGATCCGCTACACGCCGGTCTCGCTCGAACAGCACGCCGCCGAGCTCGCCGATCACGGCGTTCCGCCGGAGTTCGTGGATTTCCTGACCTACCTGTTCGATGAGGTCGTGGACGGCCGCAACTCGGACACAACTGACGGCGTCCGGCGCGCCCTCGGCCGTGAGCCGCGGGACTTCGCCGACTACGCACGGCAAACGGCCGCCAGCGGCGTCTGGAACGCGTCCGCGGTGCAGGCATAGAGGCCGAGGCTATGGACGACGCTCCTGGTCGTATTGACCTTGGTCACGGCGCTCGGCTGCGGGCTGAGCGCGGGCGCTCTCTTCGCATTCTCCAGCTTTGTGATGGGCGCCCTCGCGCGCCTGCAACCGGCGCAGGGCATCGCGGCCATGCACTCGATCAACGTCGTGGCCGTGACGCCCATGTTCATGACGGCCCTGTTCGGGACGGCGGCGGCCTGTCTCGTCCTCGCGGTCTGGGCACTGGCCGACTGGCACGACTCGTTCAGCCCCTACCTGATCGCGGGCAGCGTCCTATACCTCGCTGGGACGATCGGCCTGACGATGGCCTACCACGTGCCGAGGAACAACGCGCTTGCCGCGGTCGAACCAACCAACGACGACGCCGAAGCCCACTGGCGCCGCTACGTCGCGGAGTGGACGCGCTGGAACCACGTCCGTGTCGCGGCGGGCATCCTGGCCGCGGCGGCGCTGACGGTGGCTCTCCATGTCGATTGAAAAGACGAAGATCTCGGCCATGCGCGCACTGTTCACCGTTCAGCCGTCGGTGGGTCACCTTCACCCGCTCGTACCGGTGGCCCGCGCGCTATCGGAGGCAGGGCACGACGTGGCCGTCTGCTCGGCGCCCTCGTTCCGCCCTGAGGTCGACGCGTTCGGCCTTACGCATGTCGACGCGGGCCTCGACTGGCTGATGTCCGATCAGGCCACCTGGCAGGTTTTCCCTCCGATGCCACCTCCGGGCCCCGACTTCCCGGCTTGGGCCGTGTTGACGCTCGCGGACATCACCACCCGACGCATGGTGCCGGACGTGCTCACAATCGCCCGCGACTGGAGAGCGGACCTGATCGTCAGAGAGGGAATGGAGTACGGCGGTTGCATCGCCGCCGAGGCCCTTGGACTCCCGCACGCGTCGGTGGCCGGCAACGCCTACGCCGCAATCGACTCCCCTGAGATCAACTACTTCCCGGGCAACCGCCGGATGGTCGCCGAGCCGCTGGCCCGCCACCGGGAGCAGGTCGGGCTGCCGCCCGACCCCGAGATCGAGATGCCGTTTCGCCACCTGCACATGTGCTTCACACCGCGGGCCTGGGACGGAGCCTCCGCACACAGGCCCCCCAACGCGCGCTTCCTCCGACATGTCAGCACGGTGCCACCGGGGGCCGCACTGCCCGACTGGGTCGAGCATCTGCCCGACCAGCCGACTGTGCTGGCCAGCCTCGGGACCGTGTTCAACAAGACCCCCGGGGTGCTGGAGGCGATCCTCGGGGCGCTCGCAGCGGAGCCGATCAACGTGATCGTGGCGATCGGCCGCGACCAGGATCCCGACCGCTTCGGGCCCCAGCCCGACCATGTGCGCCTGGAGGCCTACGTTCCGCAGCCGCTGCTGCTCGCGCACTGCGACGCCTTCGTCACCCACGGCGGCTTCAACAGCGTCAAGGAGGCGCTGAGCTCTGCCGTTCCCATGGTTGTGGTACCCATCAGCGCCGACCAGCCCTACAGCGCCGAGCGCTGTGTAGACCTCGGGGTGGCCAGGACGCTCGGCCCCGACGACCGTACCCCGGAACGCATCCGTGAGGCTGTGCGGCAGGTGCTCGCCGAGCCGAGCTACCGCACCAACGCCCGCGCGTTCCAGGCGGAGATGATGGCGTTGCCGGGTCCGGAGGAGATGGTCGAGCTGCTCGAGTCGTTACGGCTCCCTGCCGGGCCCTGATTGGTTAGTCTCGCCACGTTCGGCACCCGGCCCGCGGAGGAGCCCGATGGGCGTCTCGATTCATCACATCGATGTCGCGGTGAGTGACGTCGAGCGCTCGCTCGCCTTCTATCTGGGGCTGCTGGGTCCCTTCGGGATGAAGGAAGCAGGGCGCTTCCCCACCTACCGCGGCACCGAGGAGGTCGTCTACCTCGCCTTCGGCGACCAGTACCTCGGTCTCCGCCAAGCCGACGGCGGCGAGTACCGCTACTACGACGTCGGCATGGAGCACCTTGCCTTCTATGTCGAGAAGCGCGAGGACGTCGACGCCGCCCACCGCTTCGCCCTCGACACGGGCGTGAGCATCCACTTCCCGCCCGAGGAGGACAAGGACATTCCGGGCTTTTACGAGATGTTCGTCTTCGATCCCGACGGCCTGCGCATCGAGGTGGCGTACGGCCCGCCCGAGCTCGATCCACTTCGGCACTGACCCCGCGGTCAAGGACATCGACGCCGCCCGTATCCTGAGGCACTGTGCTGATCGCGGCGATCGTCAGCGTCGATCCGCTCGGTGAGCGGTTGCGCCCCGGCACGGGGGCGGGGTTCGTCGTGTTGGTCGCGTTCGTGCTCTCTTTCCTGGCGATCCGCACGAGCGCCCGACTGACGCGGAGCGTGTCGTGGTGGCCAGGCGGCGTCGAGAGCGGCGGCGTGCACATCCACCACCTCGTGTGGGGCATCTGCCTGATGATGCTTTGCGGGTTCCTCGCCTTCGCTGCGCCACTCGAGGCTCCCTGGTGGCACTTTGTCGCGATCGGGTTTGGCGTAGGCGCGGGTCTGACGATGGATGAGTTCGCGCTCTGGGTTCGGCTGCAGGACGTCTACTGGGCGCAGCAGGGCCGTGCGTCCTTTGACGCAGTCGTCATCTCTGCCGCATTCGCCGGGCTGGTCGTACTCGGGACCCAGCCATTTGGGCTTGACGATCCGGCGTCGATTTCCGGTACGGCGGCGGCCGTCACGCTAATCCTGGGCCTGGCGGTCATCTGTTTCCTCAAGGGCCGCGTGCTGCTGGGCGTGGTCGGCCTCTTCATTCCGGTCGTCGCGCTGGTAGGAGCGGTGCGGTTGGCGCATCCGTCATCGCTCTGGGCTCGGTCGCGCTACTCACAGCCGCGCTTGGACCGAGCTACCGCGCGCTTCAGCCCGACCCGGCGTGCAACCCGCTGGGGGCGCCGTATTGGTGACCTCATCGCCGGCGCACCAAGTGCGCAACCATCACCCGTGATCGACGCGCCTCCCGCCGGCGACGACGACGCCGGACCTACGGCGCGCACGTAGCTCCACCTCTTTACAGGCAGGCGCCGGGGAGGAAAATGGTCTTGTGCCCAGAGGCCTGGGACTGCCATGAGAGGACGCCGTGCGCCACGGCTTGATCGCCGCCCTGTTCGCGATCGGGGGGGCGGTGTTGGGCGGCTGCCTCGGCAGCGACGATGAGGGCAGTGGGCCGAAGGGCGGCGGCTCGATCAACGTCGCGATCGTCGACAACCCTCAGATGCAGGACCTCGCGCATCTCACGCCGTCGCTGTTCACGGCCAAGAGCCACATCAAGGTGAACTACACGATCCTCGACAACGGCACCTTGCGCGAGGTCACGACGCGCGACGTGTCCGCCGCCGGGCGCCAGTTCGACGTGGTGATGATCGGCCCGTACGAGGCGCCGCAGTTCGGCAAGGACGGCCATATCACCGACCTCACACGGATGGCCTCCTCCGACAGGACCTACAAGCTTGACGACATCATCCCGTCGGTACGGAACGCCCTGTCGTTCGAGGGCAACCTGTACGCCTCGCCGTTCTATGGGGAGTCGTCCTTCGTGATGTACCGCAAGGACGTCTTGAAGGACGCCGGCGTCGAGATGCCGGCGAACCCCACTTGGGCACAGGTTGCGGAAATCGCCCGGAGGATCGACACGCCGGACAGGGCCGGGATCTGCCTGCGCGGTAAGCCGGGCTGGGGCGACCTCGGCGCTACGTTCACCACCGTGCTGAACACGTTCGGTGGAACGTGGTGGTCCGCTAAACCGGACGGCTCGGTGGGTACGGCGATGGTCGACCGACCTCAGTTCCGGAAGGCGCTCCAGTTCTACGTCGACCTCGTGAGGGACGCGGGCGAGAGCGGCGCCCCCGGCGCGAGCTACAACCAGTGCCTCGCGCAGTACCTCGACGGCAAGGTGGCGATGTGGTACGACGCGACCGTCGCCGCCGGGCTGCTCGAGGCGGACGACAGCGATGTGAAGGGCAAGAACGGCTACGTCCCCGCCCCGGTCGAGCGGACCAGGGCCTCCGGATGGCTGTGGTCGTGGGCGCTCGCCACTCTGACATCGTCGAGCAAGGCGGACCTGGCCTGGCGGTACATCTCGTGGGCGACCGGACCGCAGTACGTCAAGGAGGCCGGGACGAGCATCGCCGGGGGGTGGGCCGCGATCCCGGCGGGCACGCGGCGGTCGACCTACGCGATTCCCGAGTACGAGAGGGCCGCCCGTGCGTTTGTCGGGCCGGAGCTCCACGCGATCGAGTCCGCGCCGGTCGAGAACCCGGGCACGAGCAAGCGGCCCGGCACCCCCGGCGTCCAATACGTGGGCATCCCCGAGTTCCAGGACGTCGGCGACCAGTGCACCGAGCTGTTCGCCGCGGTGATCGCCGGCAAGGCGCCTATCGATTCGGCGCTCACGAACTGCCAGAACATCGCGTCCCGCGTCGGGCACTGACCGACCTTGGCCGGGGGTGAAGCCAGCCTTGTCGCTGGCATTGAGAGAGAGGACAATCGTTCGGATCCTTCGACGTCTGGCCGTTCGGCCGAGACATATCGCACCAGTAGCCCTGCTGCTTGTGCTGACCGTTGCCGGGTTCATCGTCGCCCGGGTGCTGACCGAGCGAGGAGAGCGACGCGAGTCCGAGAACCGCGCCCAGGTCGCGGCGGCGCAGATCCGTGGCCGCATCGCGCAGGCAGCGTCGCTCACCGAGAGCCTCGGCCGGTTCATGCTGGACGCCAGCGGTACCGGCATCACGAGCGACGAGTTCGCGAGGAACGCACTCCGGTGGCTCAGCCCAGCGGGCTTCTCGGCCGCCGCATGGGTCGAGCGGGTTCCCGATTCACGGCGTGCGGCGTACGAGCGGCGAATCGGACAGCCCATCGTGTCGCCCGACGCGCGCCGCGGGGTGGTGGCACCCGGATCGCGCTCCTTCTATCTCCCGGCGACGCTTGTGTCTGGCTTCCCTCCCATGGCCGTGCCCGGCACCGATCTGAGCGGTGCACCTGGGATGGCCACGGCGCTCACCCGGGCGAGCCGCCTCGATGATGTAGCCGCGACCCCGATGGCACCCGCGAGAACCGGCACGAGCGGGCTCTTCCTGGTTGCGCCGGCGTCGAACCTCATCGGCGAGGTACTGCGCCCTGGCCACGTGGTGGTCTTCGTATCGAACCTGAGTCTGCTTGCAGCGGCGACCGACGCGCCGAACGCAGTGATCAGCGGGGTGGACGCTTCGACGCAAGCGCGTGAGCGCGCGGAGACCGCGAGCAAGACGTTCGCGGTCGCGGGCCAGCGATTCGACGTCGTCGTGCCGCGGGAACCGGTCGAGGGTGCTGCGGCGGGCCTGCCTTGGATAGTCCTTGCCGGCGGCCTCATCGTCGCCGCCCTCGGTGGGGCACTGGGGCTCTACGCGGCGCGACGAGCCAGGGCGCAGGAGGAGCTCGACCGCATCTTCACCCTGTCTCAGGACCTGATCGCGGTTGCCGACTTCGACGGACGGTTCACGCGCGTCAATCCGGCCGCTCAGGACATTCTCGGCTACACGGAGGAAGAGCTCCTCGCACGGCCGTACGTCGAGCTCGTCCATCCGGCCGACCGGGACAGCACGGAGGCGGAGGCGGATGCGCTCGCTCAGGGAAAGCCGACGCTGTCGTTCGAGAACCGCTTCATCCGCAAGGACGGGTCCCTCAGGGTGCTCGACTGGACGACGACGCCGGACGTCGAGAGCAGGCTCATGTACGGCGTGGCACGCGACGTGACCGAGCGCCGTCAGGCCGAGGCAGAGGTGGAGCGGCTCGCAGACGAGCAGGCGGCGCTGCGGCGGGTGGCAACGCTGGTCGCGCGCGATGCGTCCCAAGCTGAGCTTTTCACCGCGATCGCGGAGGAGTGCGCGCAGCTGTTCGGCACCGGGGACATCGGGATGGTCCGCTACGAGGCCGACCGCGACCAGCTCGTGCTCGCGAGTGCGGGTACGTTCAAGGAAGTCTTCCCGACCGGCTCTCGCCAGCCACTGGGAGGCGAGAATGCCGCCTCGCGCGTGTTCCGGACGGGGCAACCGGCACGGATCGACGACTACAGCAGGGCGAGCGGCCCGATCGCGGAGGCCGTGCGACCGACCGGCCTTCGCAGCGCCGTGGCCACGCCCATCATGGTGGAGGGCGGGCTCTGGGGGGCCATGATCGCGGGAACGACCGGGGATGAGCCTCTGCCGCCGGAGACCGAACTCCGGCTCGGGCAGTTCACAGACCTGATGGCGACCGCGATCGCCAACACCGAGTCTCGCGCCCGAGCGGACCGGCTGACAGAGGAGCAGGCCGCCCTGCGGCGGGTGGCGACGCTTGTCGCGAAGGAGGCGCCGCCGTCGGAGGTGTTCGCAAAGGTGGCCGAGGAACTGGCGAACGTGATCGAGGATGTCGACTGCGTCATAGCGCGAGACGAGGGCGACGGGCACGTGAGCGTCGTCGGTACCTGGGGCGCCGGCATGGGGGCCACGGCGCGCGTGGGCCAGCGGTTCCCAGTCGAAGGCGACAGCGTGGTTGCGTCCGTGCTCCGCGACGGAGGACCATGCCGGATCGACGACTACTCCACGACCACCGGCACCACCTCCGAGCACGGCCGCGAGCATGGGATCCGGTCGGCTGCCGGCTGTCCGATCTCGGTCCGTGGGCGCACATGGGGCGTCGTGGCCGTCGCGAAGTACGAACCGGGGCCGTTGGCGCCCGAGACCGAGACGCGCATGACGCAGTTCACCGATCTGGTGGCCACGGCAGTCGCCAACGCCGAGGCGCGCACCGAGGTGGCGCGGTTGGCCGATGAGCAGGCCGCGCTGCGGCGGGTGGCCACGCTGATCGGGGAAGGAGCCTTGCCGACGGCGGTGTTCGATGCTGTCGCGGCGGAGATGGAGCGGCTCCTGGATGCCGACCGGGTCGTGCTGAACCGCTACGAGGCCGGTGCGGAGGTCACGGTGGTCGCCCACCGCGGGTCGGAGGCGTGGCGACTGCCGCCCGGGTCGCGGGTCAGCGCCGACGGTGGGACCGTGTCGTCACTGGTACGGGACACCGAGCGGCCGGCGCGGCTCGAGCGATCCGAGCCAGCCGACGCCGCCGTTGCTGAGCTTGCCGAGGTCCTTGGTGCGGGGACGGCGGTCGGGGCGCCGATCGTCGTCGACGGCCGGCTCTGGGGTGTCATTCACGCCGACTGGAACCCCGAGAAGTCGCCCCCCGCCGACACCGAGGGGCGGATGGAGCAGTTCGCCCAGCTCCTGGAAACCGCGATCGCGAACGCCGACAGCCGTGACCAGCTCACAGCCTCGCGGGCGCGTCTGCTCAGCGCCGGCGACGAAGCCCGCCGCCGCGTCGTGCGCGACCTGCACGACGGAGCACAGCAGCGGCTGGTGCATGCGATCGTGACGCTGAAGCTCGCCCAACGAGCCTTTCGCGAGGACGACGGGACGGCGGAGTTGCTGCTAGGCGAGGCGCTCGAGCAGGCCGAGCAGGGCAACGAGGAGTTGCGGGCACTGGCGCACGGAATGCTTCCCTCAGCCCTCTCGAGCGGTGGCCTGGGCGCAGGCGTCGACGCGTTCGCAGCGCGGCTAGACCTACCGGTCCGGGTGGATGTTCCGGCCGCTCGTTTCCCGGCGGAGGTCGAGGCGAGCGCGTATTTCATCGTGGCCGAGGCCCTCACGAACGTCGTCAAGCACTCGCACGCCCGGAGCGCAGCGGTCAGCGTGTCTGTCGCCGACGAGGTGCTCCGCGTCGAGGTTCGCGACGATGGGGTCGGAGGCGCCGACCCGGACGGTCAGGGGCTGGTGGGGCTGGGCGACCGGGCCACGGCGCTCGGCGGGCGGCTCACAATCGAGAGCCCGGCCGACGGCGGCACCCTCGTCGCGGCCGCCATCCCCCTCCCCGGGGAGGTTCGCCCGTTCGAGCCGGGCGCCGCCCATCACCGCAGGTAGGCCCTAGCTTGGGTCGGTCGCGTGCGCCGACTCGGCGGGGTCGACTGTGGCTGCCCAGCTGCCGAGGAGCTTCAGGGCCTCTTCGGAGCGCGAGCCGGGCTCGGCGGTGTAGGTGAAGATCGTCAGCCCGGCGTCCGCGGCGAGGTCCAGCCGGTTGTAGGTCAGGTGGAGCTCGCCGACGACGGGGTGGTTGAAGTGCTTGACGCCGGTGTTGTGGAAGCGGACGTTGTGCGCCGCCCAGCGCGTCCGGAACGCATCGCTCTGTGTCGCGAGCTCGCCGACGAGGTCTGAGAGCTCGCGGTTGTACGGGTCGCGCCCTGCGGCAGTGCGCAGGATGGCGACGGATTCGGTGGCGACGCGGTCCCAGTCGCCGAAGGTCGCCTCGGCTCGCGGGTCGAGGAAGACGAACCGGGCGGTGTTGACCGGCCGCGCGGGCGTGTCGTACAGCTCGGAGAACAGCGCGCGTCCGAGCTGGTTCTCGGTCAGGAGATCGAGGCGCTCGTTGCCCACGAACGCTGCGGCGCCGGTGATCGCGTCGAGGGTCCACTGGACCTCGGGCCGGACGCGTTGCTTGGCCTGGCGCCGACGCGGTCGCGTTAGGGTCGGCTGTGCGGCGCGCGCGAGATCGAAGAGGTGGGCGCGCTCGGCGTCGTCGAGCTCGAGCGCCCGAGCCAGCGCCTCCAGGACGCTCTCGGAGACCCCGCTCATGTCTCCGCGCTCCAAGCGGGTGTAGTACGGAGCGCTAACGCCGGCGAGGACGGCGACCTCCTCACGGCGGAGTCCCGGAACACGGCGACTGCCATAGGAGACCAACCCGGCCTGCTCAGGCGTGATCCGTGCGCGGCGGGAGGTGAGGAACTCGCGGATCTCCTGCTTCGTCTCCACGCCCCAAGCGTAGACCCGGCTGTCTGCGCCTGGGGGACCCTGCCAGTACCTCTCTCAACAGGGACTCCCACCTTCGCGAGATCCGCGCTTTGCTGAGAGCCATGACTTCCATCAAGCACATTTCGCTAGGCGGACTTAACGTCTCGCGCATCGGACTCGGCACGATGGCGATGTCCGGCTATTACCTCGACCCGAGCAGCAGCGACGCCGAGTCGATCCGCACCATCCAGCGAGCACTGGAGCTGGGCGTCACCCACATCGACACCGCCGAGATCTACGGCCCATACGCAAACGAGGAACTCGTCGGCCGCGCACTCAAGGGACGTCGCGACGATGTGGTGGTGGCGACGAAGTTCGGCTTCGTCTCGCATTCCGGCGGAGGCCCCGGAGCGCTCGACAGCAGCCCGGCGAACATCCGGACCGCGGTCGAGGGCTCCCTGAAGCGGCTGGGTACCGACCGCATCGACCTCTACTACCAGCACCGGGTCGACCCGAACACGCCCATCGAGGACACCGTCGGCGCTCTGGCTCAGCTGGTGGCCGAGGGAAAGGTCATGCACATCGGCCTGTCCGAGGCCGCACCCGAAACGATCCGCCGCGCCCACGCCGTGCACCCGATCACCGCGCTGCAGAGCGAGTACTCCCTGTGGACCCGCGATCCGGAGGCCGAGCTGCTGCCGCTGCTGCGCGAACTGGGCGTTGGCTTCGTGCCCTACTCGCCGCTCGGGCACGGCTTCCTCACCGGGACGATCCGCTCCCCCGAGGAGCTCGCCGACGACGACTGGCGCAAGACCAACCCGCGCTTCACCGAGGGCAACTTCGAGAAGAACCTCCGCATCGTCGACGAGGTCGAGGCCGTCGCTTCCGAGCTCGACGCCACACCGGCGCAGGTCGCCTTGGCCTGGCTGCTCGCGCAGGGCGACGACATCGCCCCGATCCCCGGCACCAAGCGGGTTTCCCGGGTCGAGGAGAACACGGCTGCCGACGGCATCGGGCTCAGCGCGGACCAGATCCGACGGCTGGGCGATCTCACCCCGGCGACGGGCGAGCGCCACGACGAGGCCAGCATGTCCTCCATCGACCGTTGACCCACAGGCTTCTTATGCTTGCGCTGTGAGCGAAGCGGACATCGGCGGGGCGCCTGAAGATGAGCTAACCGAGTTCCGCGGCGCTGCACACGCACTCGTGGACAGCGTCGCGGACCACCTCGCCGCGCTGCCCTCACGGCCGGTCTGGCAGCCGCTCCCCGACCTCCTTCGCACTCAGCTGCTCGAACTGCCCCTGCCGGAGCACCCGGCAGCGCTGGACGACCTGATGGCGACAGCTTCGCGCGATGTCCTGCCGCACGCCATGGGCAACGGCCACCCGGCCTTCTTCGGCTGGGTCAACCCGCCGCCCTCCCCCGCCGGCGTGATGGCTTCGCTGGCGGCGGCCGCGATGAACCCGAGCGTCGTCTCTGGCGACCACGCGGACGTCCACCTCGAGCGCACGGTCGTGCGCTGGCTGGCCGAGCTCGTGGGCTTCCCGCACGAGCCGGGCGCCGGCCTGCTCACCAGCGGCGGGTCCGCCGCGACGATCGTCTGCCTCGCGGGCGCCCGCAGTCGCGCGCTGGCGGCGGCCGGCCATGACGTCCGTCGCGACGGCCTCGCCGGTGCCCCGCAGCTGATCGCCTACGTGCCGGCCGAGGCCCATAGCTGCGTGCGGCGCGCCCTGGAGCTCCTGGGCCTCGGCAGCAGTGCGATGCGGGAGGTGCCGCTCGAGGAAGGCCGGCTCCACGCGACCGCGCTGCGGGCGTCGATCGCCGCCGATCGGGCGAGCGGCGCCCTGCCGGCAGTGCTCGTCGGCTCGGCCGGCACCGTGAACACCGGCGCGATCGACCCGCTCGATGCACTCGCCGATGTCGCGAGCGCGGAGGACCTCTGGTTCCATGTCGATGGCGCCTACGGCGCGTTCGGCGTTCTCGACCCGGCGATCGCGGCCCGCTACCGCGGCATGGAACGGGCCGACTCGCTGGTTCTCGACCCCCACAAGTGGCTTGGGGTTCCCGTGGACGCCGGCTGCGCGCTTGTGCGGCGCGGCGACGACCTGCGCGACGCGTTCAGCCTCATCCCGCCATACCTACGCCAGGACGCCGACGCGCCGGTCGGTACGTTCGCCGAATACGGGCTCGAGCAGACGAGACCGTTCCGCGCGCTCAAGACGTGGGCGACCATCGCCGCGCGCGGACGCACCGGCATCGCGGCCCAGGTGGCGCGCGCGAATGCACTTGCCCGCGAGCTCGCGACGCTGGTCGAGCGCGAGCCCGAGCTGGAGCTGGCGGCCGCGCCCGAGACCTCCATCGTCGCCTTCCGGGCGCGCCCGGAAGCCTGCGCGTCCGCCAGGCTGGACGAGCTCAACCGGGCACTGCCGGAGGCGGTTCAGGCCCGAGGCCGCACGTTCGTCACTGGGACGGTCTTTGGCGGCCGCGAGACGCTTCGCGCCTGCATCCTGCACCCCGACACAGGCTCGGAGCACCTCGCGACCCTCGTCGCGGAAGTCGTCGCGACCGCCCGGTCGCTGAGCGACAGGCGGCATTAGACCGCGGCAGGTGCTGGCTGCCTACTCGCGTAGGCGGCCACGAAACCCTCTCGCCAGCTGGGGTAGCGCGGCTCCCAGCCGAGCTCGCGCTTGGCCTTGGCATTCGAGGCACCGCGCGTCTCGGTCCCCATCACGACCGCGACATCGCCGGCGACCAGCCGCGCCAGCCAGCGGGGAAAGCGGCGTGGTGGGCCGGCGCCGAGCGCCTCTGCGAGCACCGGCAGCCACTCGCGCACCGGCGCGGGCTCGTCGTCGACGATGTTGAAGATGCCCGGCCCGTCGTGTTCAAGCGCGAGCACGGTCGCGGCGGCGGCGTCGTCGAGATGGATGAAGGAGACGACTCCCCCGCCGTCTCCGATGATCGGGTACTGCCGCTTGCGCACCGGCTCGATCAGACCGTCGTTGGCGGCGCCGTAGAAGGCGCCGTAGCGAAGCGCGATCCCGCCGGCTTTCGTGACCACCTCGTCGAGGTGGCCCATCGCGGCGAACGATTCGCGCGCCTTCGCGGGCGGGGCGGGATCGAGGCGGTCGTCCTCGGTCTTGACCCACGCGCCCTCGCGCGCGGTCCGGTAGCTGGCGAAGCTCTGAGCGACGAACCGGTCGACGCCCGCCTCGCGCGCGGCCTCGAGCAGCGCGTCGGTGCCCTCGGTCCGCAGCCTGTTCGTCTCGGCGAACGTGCGGTCGAAATTGCGCGAGAAGTTCAGCTCCGCCAGGGCCGTTGCCTGGTGGACGATCGCATCCGGCGCGGCCGCGACCACGGCCCGGCGCACGGCCCCATGATCGAGCAGATCGAGCGCGACCGGCTCAGCGCCGAGCGCCCGTATGTGTTCGGCTTTCTCGGCCGCCCTCGAGGTGCCGATCACCTCATGGCCTCGGTCGACGAGCTGAGGGACCAGCCTGGTCCCGATCGCACCGCTTGCTCCTGCAACGAAGACTCGCATCGTGTTTCTCCTTTGGTCACATCGCCCGCATCTCGCGGGTCCTACTGCTATGACCCATTCCAAGGATCGGATGTGACCGGGCCTACCCCGGCGGGTGGGCCCGGCAGAAGTCGCGCACGGCCTCGTTGAACTGCGTGGGCTGCTCGAGGTTGCTGACGTGCCCGCAGCCAGGGATCACCACGAGCTGAGTGTCAGGGATCGCATGCTCGAATTGGCGTGCGACGCTGAGCGGCGAACGCGCGTCGAGTTCACCCCAGATCAGCAGGGTCGGCACCGCGATGTGGGGCAGCAGGTCGCGCCGGTCGGTCTCAGCCATCAGGAACAGTTGCGTCCTCAGGCTCTCCGGGCGCACGGCGGCGGCGATCTCCTCGAGCAGCGAGACGAACTCGACCGGCGGCTCGCCGGCGAACAGCCCGGGAAGCGTGGGATCGAACTCCTCTGCTGGCGCTGCCAGCATCTCCAGTGCGCCCGCGACGCGCGCACTCACCTCCTGCTCTCGCAGCGAACCTTTCCAACCGGCGTAGCTATCGGCGAAAATCAGAGTCGCGACCAGCTCAGGATGGTTGCGGTAGAGCTCCTGTACAACCGTGCCGCCCCAGGAGAGGCCGGCGACGTGCGCCGGCCCGAGCGCGAGCTCCTCAATAAGCGTCGCGAGGCAGTTCGCGTAGTCCGCTACGCCGAAGTCCGCGGGCACATCCGAGGAGCGACCCGCACCCGGCTCGTCCCAAGCGACGACCGTGAACTCGTCCGCCAAAGCGTCGAGCTGCGGCTGCCACATCCGGGCGTCCCCGGCGGCGCCGTGGACGAACACCAGTGATGGCCCCACGCCGACGCGCTCGTAGGCGATCTCGAGCCCGCTCGCCAAGACGACCTTCACTGTCGCAACCTCGTCAGGTCGCCACCGGCTGCGCGAGTGCGTCGCGCAGCTTGTCCAACGCACCAGCCTCGATCTGGCGAGCACGCTCGGCCGTCAGGCCGAGCGCCCCACCGATCTGCTTGAGCGTCTGGGGCGGCTCGCCGAGCCCGTAGTGGGCGCGGATCACCGTGCGCTCGCGCTCGTCGAGCTGGTCGGCGAGATCACGCAGCTCGCGCACCTCGATTCGATCGAGCACCTGTTGGTACGCCACCTCAGCGCTGGGATCGACGATCGTGTCGCCGACCGTCGCGGTCGCCCCCGCTCGCCTGGCCGCCGGCTCCTCGATGGCGCGCGGCCTGCGCTCGATGGCCTGAAGGCTCGCGAGCTGTGCGAGCGTGAACCCGGTGGCGCGGCTCAGCTCGGCGCTGGTCGGCTCGACCCCGTGGGCCAGCAGATGCTCACGCCGAGCCGCCCTCAAGCGGGCGAGCGCGCGCACGGCGCGGTCGGAGAGCGCGACCGGGCGAGTCAGCTCCGCCACGAGCTCCTGCATCGCCTTGCGAACCCAGTACGACGCGTAGGCCCAGAAGGGCGTCTTGCGCCGGGTGTCGTAGCGCCGCGCCGCTACCAGGAGGCCGGCGATTCCCTCGTGGAGGAGCTCCTGGGCTCCACGCCGGCGCCGGTCGGAAAGTGACCGGCGAGTCCAGCAATCGCCGGCAGGTAGGCGGCCACGAGCTTCCGGGACGCCTCCGCGTCACCTGCGTCGGTCGCCATGACCAGATCGCGTTCCTGCTCCGGGGTGAGCTGCTGCGTACTTGGGGCCAAACCATCCCCACGCTCGAGAGGCGTTCCGATTCTCGCACCCCCGCGCAAGCCAGGTGTGAATTTTCTTGGGTTTGGGCGCCCCTGGCTTATTGGAGTCGGCCTGCCAGCAAGCCCCCCAACGGAGGTCAGGATGAGCAGCACCGACGTAGGCAGCTCCACTTCGACGGAGACCGCGGAGCCGGCAACGATCGACCTGGCGCTCGAGGTGGTGACGTTGCCCGTCTCCGATGTCGAGCGGTCAAAGCGCTTCTATCGGAGTCTCGGATGGCGGCTGGACGCCGACATAGTGGCCGGCGACGACTTCCGGGTGGTCCAGTTCACGCCGCCCCACTCGCAGTGCTCGATCCACTTCGGCAAGGGCCTCATCTCAGCTGAGCCGGGGTCGTGTGAACGGCTGATCCTGGCGGTCAAGGACATCGACGCCGCCCGGGCCGAGCTCATCAGCCGCGGGGTCGACGTCGGCGAGGTGGAGGACCGGCGGCCCCCGGGCTCCGACTCGCCAGGGCGGTCCTACTTCGCGTACGCGTCGTTCAGCGACCCCGATGGCAACGGCTGGCTGCTCCAAGAGATCTCGACCCGGCTCCCCGGCCGGGAATGGGAGGACTGACATGGAAGTCGCTCCGCTGGCAGCGCTGTTGCATGAGACGGCGATACGTCACGGTTCGTTCGAGGCGGTGGCCCCGCCACACGACTGGTGGGACTGGTACGCGGCGTACATCCACGCTCGCCAGAGCGGGAGCACTCCGGACGAGGCCGCCGTCGCCGCCGGGCGCTACATGGCGGACGTCAAGCACGTCGTGGCACCCGCCTGAGTCGCTAGGCCGCGACGGCGATGCGCGACCGCTCACGCAGCGACGGCTGCGCCCTGTGCAAACTGGGGCACCGGCGCCGAGCGTAGCTTCATGCGGGGCTTGGCGGCGACCGCGCGAGCGGGGTCCCTGAGTAGGCGCCGGACGTCTGCCAGGCCGATGGCGCCCAGCAGGATCGGGACGCCTGCGTGCAGGGCGCGGTAGGCGAGCACCGCTGCGGTGGCGGTCGGCACTGACATGCCGTACAGGACGAACATGCCGATCAGTCCGCCTTCGGCGCTGCCGGGTATCGGGACGATGGCCCCGCCGTGTCCGAGGGTGTAGGCCAGCACGAGCAGACCGATCGGCAGACCGGCCGAGCCAACCGCTTGGAAGGCGGCCGCAAGCGAGGCGACGTCGAAAGCGAAGTATCCGATCGCGCCGGCGATCACCAGGCGGTCCCCCGAGCGCAGCAGCTCGGCGCTGGCTCCGACTCCGTTGCGCAGGTACTCGCGCGTGTTCGCGAGTGCCGTGCTCAACCGCCCAGCGGGCACGCGCTCCGCCGAGCCCCGCGAGCGCGGCAGCGCAAACACGGCAACGATGAGCAGGAGGGCGGCGATGCCCGGGAGCAGGGTGACCGCCAGCGTCGCGTCACCCGACAGCACGCCGGCCGCGACGCCAAAGCCGGCGATCACGACGGCGACGAAACTGACCAGGCTGGTGATCAAGAACAGGGCAACGGTCCGGCTGGCGGCGAATGAACGGGGGACACCCGCGCGGTCGAGCAGCACGGCGCCGACCGCCAGGCCTCCAGCGCCGCCCGAGGGCAGCACGACGTTCATGCCCTGCACGGCCATCGACATGCTTGTGCTCGCGCGCCGGCTGGTGCGCCGGTCGTAGACGCCATGGAAGGCGAGGGCGAAGCAGGCGGTCGAGGCCAGCTGCAGGATCAGGGCCGCTGCAATCCAGCCGCCGTCCGCACCGGCAAGCTGATGGGGGATCTCCTCCAGGCCGGGGAGCTGGGTGGCCAGCACCCCGCCGATGACCAGAACCACTGCGACCGCCGCCAGCTTGCGAACGATCTGGCGGGTCGAGGGGAGCTCGACGGACTCGGTTGGGAGGGCGTGCGCGGTCATCTGCGTACAGACTCCCTCGCCGGACCCCTCCCTCGCATCGGTGATGCCCCCTAGGTGGACCCTGAACTTCCATTTGCGTAGCGCGCGCCGCCAGGAGCCCGGGTAATACTCCGCTTCATGACCCCGCGTGCGCGGGGCCGGCGACCAAGGAGGAGGGACGATGCCGCTGTATCTGTCGAAGTTCAGCTATACGCCCGAGACGTGGGCGAGGCTGATCGACAACCCGGAGGACCGTCGGACGGCCGCGGAGGCGTACATCGAGTCGGTCGGTGGGAAGCTCCAGGGGTTCTGGTACGCGTTCGGCGCGCACGACGGCTACACGCTCTGGGAGGCGCCCGACAACGTGTCCATGGCGGTGGTTGCGCTGGCGCTCAGTGGCGGCGGTGCGATCAGCTCGCTCGAGACGACCGTGCTCCTGACGGTCGACGAGACGATGGATGCTCTGCGCAAGGTTGAGGGAGTCCGGTACCGCGCGCCGGGCGCGTAGTTGTCACATGGGCGCGATGGGCTTAGCCATCAGCGCGAGGTAAAGAACTCGAGCGCCTTTCGCGTCTTTGTCTCCTGCTCGCCGGACAGATCCACACCCTTGCTCGTGAGAAAAACACGCGCCTCGGCCGCGGCGAGGAAGGCCTCCGCGGGGGGCACTTCGTCGACAGCTCCAGGATCCGCGTGTTGTCCGGGTAGAGCCACATCTCGGCGACCAGGCGGCGCTGCAGTTCCTCCGGTGTGAACTTCAGCTTCAGAACGAAGATTGGGCCCAGAACCGAGAGGTCGTCGAGCCGAATCCCGTCGGGAGCGCACTCCTCGTAGAACGCCTGCTGCTCCTTCGAGAACACATTGTGCAGCGGCTTCCCCTCGAGCAGGGTCTCGCGGACGTCGGCCTGTGCCACCGACTTCATCGACGCCGAGCAGACGTACCCACCGGGCATCGCGTCGACCTCGACGCCAAAGCCCTCGGTCTTTCGCTGCTTCTTCGAAAGCTGATCCGGTACCACGGGACGCAGCTTCACGACCGAGTCGTCTCCCTTCCCCTGCACCCGGCGGGCTCGCACCACCACGCCGGCCTTGGAGAGGCTCAGATCGGGCGTGTCAAAGAAGAAGACCTGGCGGATCTGGGCGTCAAGGGGATCGATGCCGAGTACCCCAATCGCCGTCTGATGATCCGACGTCGGGACGGTCAACTTGAGCTCCACGCTGTCGGCGCCCTCGATCAGCCCGAGCAGCTCTGCTAGCTGCTCGTCCGAGATCGTGCTGGCAAGCGTCTGGGCCATCGCTAGTTCCCAGCATAACCCTGTGAAGCACCGCCGTGATCACCCGGATCGGGTGATCCGCGCTACCGGATGCGAAGCAGAGCGAATTGGGGCGGCCAGGGTGGGCGCGGGTGGGCGCAGCGGCGGACGCTAGCCTCATCGAGGATGCCGATGAACGCGAGATGGCCCGCGCGCGCTTGTGGTTTGGTGCTTCCGCTCCTTCTCGTGGGCTGGGCTTCCGGGTGCGGCGATAGCCCGGCCGAGAGGCCCGTTCGGCTCGAGATCACCGCGCCGGCGGATGCCGCGGTGGTGCAGGACGGGAGCGTTGAGGTTCGCGGGCTCGTTCACCCGAGGGGAGCGCGCGTGATCGTCCTCGGCCGCCCCGCCCATGTTGACGGGGGTGAGTTCAGTGCGGTCGTCCCCCTCCGGGTGGGATCGAACCTGATCGACGTCGGTGCGAGTGCCCGTGGAGCGGCCCCGGCCTGGAATGCCCTGCGGGTGACTCGCGAGGTCCTCGTGAAGCTGCCTGATCTGGCCGGCGCCGCCCGAGATGATGCGGTCGACCGGCTCGAGGCTCTCGGCCTGAGCGCGGAGGTCGAGGAGCATGGCGACCTGTTGGACGAACTGCTCGGCGGCGACTGGATCGTCTGCGAGAGCGACCCCCCCGCGGGCAGCCACGTGCCGAGTGGGACCGACGTCAAGCTCATCGTCGCAAGGGGCTGCTGAGCCGACTCAGCGGTCGGGCGTCGCGGCGATGAGCGCCACGCGGGGGCGGCCCTGCTCGTGCTGCACGCCGAAGGCGACCCGGCCCGTGATCGGCCCTCTGCCCGACCGCGACACCACGTACCTCCCGCTCGCTCGGCCGATCGCGCCGGGTCTCACCGAGAGGTCCGTTAGCACGTAGCGCTCCGTCGGGTTCGCGGCGAACTGACGCCTGTACTCCCGCACCACACTCTCGCGCCCACGCTGAGCATCCGACGGGGTCACGCGGCTCACCTCGCGCGCGAGCAACGTCGAGAGTGCGTCGGCGTCCTCCCTTGTGTAGGCGGTCGCAAACGCATCCACGGCACCGCGCACGTCCGTCGCCGTCACGGCTCCCGACTCTTCGCTCGTGCCGAGCGGTCCCACGCCCAGGAGCGCCGCGATCGCCACACCAACCACCAGCAAGGTTCCCGCCGCGAGCAGCGCCACAGACGTGGGCCGGCGCGACGCCCGCATCAGTCGCGCGGTGCGCCCCAAGGTGCTCGCTGGCGAGCTCGGTTCGCTCGTCCGGCGACGCTATGACCTGCGCCCCGTTCGTCAGCGCAATCGTCTCGCTGTTTCCGGTCGCAGGCGCCCCGCCGTTCTGCGTGGCCGCCGCGAGCGCAGCTCTGCCCAGCTCACCGGCGGACTGATAGCGGTCGCTCCGGCGCTTGGCCAGTGCGCGCGCCACGACCTCGTCGAAGGCCCGCGGCACGCCCGTCGTAGCGGAAGGGCGCGGAGGCGGATCGTTCAGGTGGGCAAGGATCGTGCCGGGAACGGACCCGCGGGTGAACGGCGGCTCGCCGGTGAGCGCAGCGTTGAGGACGCAGCCGAGCGCGTAAACGTCCGTCCGGGCGTCCGGGCGGTCTCCCTCGAACTGCTCGGGTGCCATGAAGTCGACGGTCCCGAACCACTCGCCGCTGTCCGTCACGCGTGTGTCGGCGGACGGGTCGAGTGTCAGCCCGAAGTCGCTGAGGTAGACGTGTCCCGAGCCATCCTCGCCCCCGAGGAGGATGTTGGCGGGCTTGACGTCACGGTGCACGAGGCCGACCGCGTGGGCTGCGTCGAGCCCGGCGGCGACCTGCGCCACGATGTTCGCCGCGTGGACGTGACCGAGCCGGCCCGACCGGCGAATGAGCGCCTGCAGATCCGTGCCACGCACCCAGCGCATCAGGAGGTAGAGCCGTCCGTCCTCCTCACCGGCGCCGTACACGGGAATGATGTTCGGATGCTCGATCGCCGCGGCCACTCGGGACTCCCGTTCGAACCGCGCCCGGAAGTTCGCGTCGGCCGCCCGCTCGGGGGCGACGAGCTTCAGCGCGACGACGCGGTCGAGCCCGAGCTGGGTTGCGCGATAGACGACACCCATCCCGCCACGCCCAGCCACGGCTTCGATGCGGCAGCCAGCGAAAGTCGAGTCGAGGGCCAGATCGAACACTGCACAGAGTGTGACGGAGCGGCTCCGCTCAGGCTTGAGGCTGGACCGGCCGCTCGGGGGTCGGTGGCGGGACCTCTCGCTGGCTCAGGGAGAACGGCGGATAGGCGTCGGTGACGAGGATGAAGGCATAACCGACCACCCGGTTGTGCCAACGGATCACGCCCTCCACGAAGTCGAAGATCCCGCGCGGGTAGCGGCCGGTGAACAGGATCGCGAACCAGGCTCCGATCACCACGAAGAACATCGCGATGTAGAGAAAGAACAGCGCGAAGTAATGCGGGATGGCGAGGAACCACTTGACCAGGGGGTACCAGCGGTTGAGGTCGCGCCGGACGTCGGGGTAGGGGAGGTCGAGATGCACCCACTGCGGCTCGTCGGTCGACGGGTAGCGGTCGTTCATCAGCGCGACGTAGGTCCCGACGCGGTTGGTGAAGCGCAGCAGCTCCAGATTCCAGTCGTACCACCAGCGTGGGTACTTCTCCCGAAAGAGGATCATCAGCAGCGGCGGCAGGACCAACAGGCCCGTGCCACCAATAGCGATGGTCTGGGCGTCGCCGCTCCCGCCGTACGTGCCGCTGTAGCCGCTGATGGTCCCGAGCAGGATCGCGATCGGGATCACCGCGAAGATCCGGAAGCCCGTGCTCACACGATTCAGGAGGCGGTCTGGATAGTCGACCGAGAACCGAACTGGATGATCTTCGTTCATGCCATCACCTTCTCACGCTTCGGCTCGGCCTCCGCGGTTTCGTCCACGCGGCGGCCCTCCAGCGAGACGTTCGGAAGGATGCGGTCGAGCCACGCGGGCAGCCACCAGGCTCGGTCTCCGAGCAGCGTGACCACCGCGGGTGCAATCACCATGCGCACGATCAGCACGTCGATCAGGATCGCGAGGCCCAGCCCGAGGCCGAACATCTTGCCGATGATGTCGTTCTGGGTGACGAAGCCCAGGAACACGCCGGCCATGATCAGGCCGGCGAACACGACCACCTTGCCGATACGGCCCATCCCGTGGATCACGCTCTCGCGAGGCCCGTCCCCCTCGTTGTAGGCCTCGTGGATCCGGCTGAGCAGGAAGACGTTGTAGTCCATGCTGAGCCCGAACAGGATCGCGAACAGCATCACCGGCAGGAACGAGATGATCGGGATGCCCGAGTCGGCGCCGATCAGGCTCGCGCCGATGCCCTCCTGGAACACCGCCACGACCACCCCGTAGGCGGCGGCGACCGAGAGCAGGTTGAACAGCGCGGAGACGAGCGGGATCCACAGCGAGCGGAAGACCATCACCAGCAGCAGCACCGACAGGCCGATCACGACCGCGATGAACAGCGGCAGGCGCCCGGCGACCTTGTCGGACACGTCCTCGAAGCCGGCGGTGTTGCCGCCCACGTAGACCTTCAGGGGGGTATCGGCGGTCGCCCGCGGGATCACGTCCTCGCGCAGGCGATCGAGTAGGTCAGACGTCTTCGCGTCCTGTGGCGCGGTGTTCGGGATGGCAAAAATCGTGGCCATCTCGCCGTCCTTGCTCACGGAGGCCGGAGGCACCGAGGCGATGCCTGGCGTGTCGGCGACCGCCTGCTGGAGCGTGCTCAGCTGCTGCTCGGTCTCGGGCGCGCCCTTCGGCGTGTCGACGGCGAGCAGGAACGGGCCGTTGGAGCCCGGGCCGAACGCCTCGGTCTGCTGGTCGTACGCGACACGCTGCGTCCGCGACTCGGCCTGGTTGCCGTCGTCGGGCTGGCCGATCCGCAACTGCGTGACCGGGAACGCAAAGATCAGTAGCACCACGACGCCCGCCGCGATCGACGCCCAAGGCCGGCCGGTCACGATCTCGCCCCAACGGGTGAAGGCAGGCGACGCCTGAACGTGCTCGGGCTTCTTCGGCACGAGCTTGCGCCCCAAGGCGCCCATCATGATGGGGAGAATCGTCAGGGCCGACACGACCACCGCGCCGATTGCGATCGCCGCCCCGAGGCCCATCTTCCCGACGTATGGGACGCCGATCACAAGCAGGCCGGCGATCGCGACCATCACGATCAGCCCCGCGGCCACAACCGTGGTGCCAGATGTTGCGGCCGTACGCGCGGCGGCATCGTGCAGGCTGTCACCTGCGGCTCGCTGCTCGCGGTAGCGGCCGATGATCAGCAGCGCGTAGTCAATGCCCGCGCCGAGGCCGAGCATTACCGCGATTACGGCAGCGAAGCTCGGCAGACCGAGCGGTGCCGCCAGCGCGGCCAGCAGGATCTGGCCCGCCGCGACGCCGAGCAGCGCGCCGATGAGCGTTGCGCCCATCGCCCACCCGGAGCGGAACAGCAGGGTCAGGAGCACGAAGGCGATGAACACGCCGATGAGCTCTCCGACCGGAGCCTCCTGCTCGGCCGCCAGGTCGATCAGGACGCCGCGCGACTCGACCTGCACCTCGGGCTCAGCCGTCTCACCGGCTGCGATCAGCGCCTCGCCGTCCTCCTTCTTGATATCGCCAGGGTCTGTGGAGTAGCGCACGTCCACCGACGCCAGGCGCCCGTCCTCCGAGACCTGGCCGCCCGGCTCGAACGGGCTCGCCACCAGCGCGACGCCGTCGAGCTGGCGGACCTTCGAGAGCGCGCCCTCGATCGCCGCCCTGGGCCCAGGATCGGAGATCCTGCCCTCGTCGACCGTGAAGACGAGCGTCGAGTCGGCCCCGCCGAACGCCGGCGAGTGCGCCTGGAAGAGGTCGATCGCCTGCTGCGACTCGGCTCCCGGCAGGGAGTAGTCGTCGGCGGGCTTTTCGCTGGCGCCAGCCGCCAGGGCGAGCAGCACCAGGACGCCCACCGCCGCCGCGAGGCTGCGCTTCCAGTGCGATGACAGGGTGCGCGCCAAGCGCGCGAGAAGCTGGGACATGCTGTGCCTTTCGAGCGCGGATCGACTGAGCGCTTAAGGGCGACCCACCGGGCCAGGCGGGGGAACGCCGAGAGAAATGCCGACACTAGCGGGCCGGCGCTCAGCCGGCCGGCCGACCCTTGCCCTCTGGCGACGCAGTCTCCTCGCGGCTCGAGACCCACCTCGCATGTTCCTGGGACACGAGTCCCTCGACGTGCTCGGCCAGCACCATGGAGCGGTCTTCGGAGTTGCTGTACGGGCCAGCGCCCGCGAGGTAGAGGTACTTCTCGTGCTTGAGGGCCTCGCACGTGGACCGGTAGGTGATCCAGTTGCTCTGGTATTGGCCGAGCTGCTGCACGCCTTCCAGCACGAGGACGACGCCGCCGAAGCCAGCGGTGATCCACGCCGCCGCCTCGGCTGCCGCGAGCACGGGCACCGCCGCGGCCGCTACGAGCTGGAGCACCTTGAGCCGCTTGTAGGCGCGCTGCGCGCCCTGGCTCTTGCGGTCGTACCAGCCGACCTGGACCTCGAGCCGATCCCACGCCGGACCGGACGCCGCCGGCTGAGCGCTCACTTCGCGCCCTCTGGGCAGTTCGTCTGCACCTGCTTGCTCTTCGTGACCGTGTTCCCGTGGTAGTCGGTGAGTGTCACCGTGAGCGTATGGGGTCGGCCGTCGGACAGCTTGAACTTTGGGCTGTGACCCTGGCAGGTATTCCAGAAGTTGCGGTCCTGGACGTTGGCGCACTGCCACGGCTCGTGCGTCTGCTCATTGAGCGAGTTCTCCTCGTTGTGGTTGACCACGAAGCGGGCTTTGGTGATCACGTACTCGGACTTCGCCACGACGTTGCAGGTCGCACGAGAGCTGTCCGGCGCCGGCGCCTTGTAGCCGAACGAGGTGATCTCGAGCTCTGGCGCGTCGAAGTAGCCGGTCGCGGCGAGCAGCACCCCGACCACGCCCAGGGTGGCGAGCGCGCCGGCCAGGAGGCCGGCCCGGCCGCGGCGCCGGGCGACCCGGTAGCGCATCCGCGACCAGGCGCGTCGCGCGGGCCGACGCCAGCGTGCCGTCGGCCCGCGCGCCTCCTCATCCTCCTCGCTCAGCACACGTTCGAGGACGTCGACGAGCCGACGGACGTCGTAGTCCCAGCGGTCGTCGCTCAGCTCGACCGACTGACGCGCCACGAGCGGCCGCAGCGGCTCGGGGAGCTGCTCCGGTGTGGGCAGCTCGGCGTCCTGCACCAGCGCTGGGATGACTCTGACCCCGCGTGCGAGGGCCGCCTCGAGCTCAAGCCGATGGATGTCGGTGGGATCGTCGATCCGGCGTGTGCCGTCCGGATCCGCGATCGTCAGCCACTCCTCGCCAATCAGCGCGATCAGCGCACCGCAAGCGCCGACGGCCTGCTGGATGTGCTCGGCAAAGTCGACGCCGGGCTCCATCGTCACGTCCATGAACACGCGGTTGGCGCCGAAGTGCTCGACCAGGCCGTCGTAGAGGCGCCCGGCGTACCCGGCGGTCTCCCGCCGCCGATAGCTGATGAAAATCTTCGCCCGGGCCGGAGTGGCCTGGGCCGGCCGGTCGGCGCGCGGAGTGTCGTTCATGCCAGCGCGATGCTACGCGCGATGGCCTGACTGCAGCAACTCCCGCCAGTCCTCAGGATTCACGTCGGACGGCTCGGTGGACTCGATGAAATCGAGCAGGACGTCGAGGAAGCGCTGCGGCTCGTCGAGGTGCGGGAAGTGGCCGGCGCCCTCGAACAGCTCGAGGCGGCTGCTCGGAACCAACTCGTGCGCCGACAGGCCGTGCTCGACAGGAATGATCGGATCGCGCTCGCCCCACACGATCAGGAACGGGATGTTCTCGGCGAGGTAGAGGCGGTCGGTGGCGTTCACCCGCTGACCGAGCGGGTCCACGATCGTTCGCAGCGTGTGCACGAACGCCGCACGCGCCTCCGGGTCCTCGAGCGAGGCGTGGCCGCGGGCCAGCTCGGCCATGTCGGTGCCGGCGTGGAGCCCGAGGCGCCCGAAGAAGCGGCCCACGGTCCGGCCCACGTCGAGCAGGCGCGTGCTCGCCAGGAGCGGGAGCACGATCTCGGAGAGCGGCAGCGTGGCCGCGCGCAGCAGCAGATTCAGCTCACGGCCGAGGCCGCCGCTGTCCACGAGCACCAGGCGCTCGCAGCGCTCGGGGAACTGGTAGGCAAGCTGCATGACCACCCCGCCGCCGAGCGAGTGCCCCACGAACGTCGCGCTCTCGTGTCCGAGCGTGACCATCAGGTCGCGGACACCGCTCGCGTACGCCCCGAGCGAGTAGTCGCCGCGCGGCTTTGCCGACTCCCCGTGCCCGATCAGATCCGGCGCGATCACTGTGAAGCGGGTGGCCAGGTACGGCATCACGCGCTCCCACGTGGCCGACGTGGACGTGATCCCGTGCACGAGCACGATCGCGGGCCCGCTACCGGCGCTGCGGTAGGCCACGCGGTGCCCGTGGAGCTCGATCTCCTTGAGCTCGAGGTCCTCAGGAGGGACCCGCCTGGCCGTTTGGGCAGTGCTGGTGGTGGCTGCGCTGGGCATCCGTCGCAGCCTAGAGGTCGCGGCCTTACTTCCCGCCGGTCACCCGGAAGCGTGCGAGCGGCGGGTCGTGGTCGCTCTGCTGTCTCGTCGAACTCCGCGTTCATGTGGACCGGAGCGAAGTCCGGACGCGGGGCGAGCAGGGCGCGTGACGCCAGGATGTGGTCGAGCACCTGGCCGTTGCCCTCGAAGACGTACGAGTAGTGGTTGCGCTCCGGGAGTGCCCGCCACAGGTCGGTGAGCTCGTACTCGGAGCCCGGCGTCCCGCGCTCGAGCACGTTGATCGTCTCCGAGAACTCGAAGTCGTTGAGATCTCCGAGCACGACGACGCGCGCCTGCTTGTCGGCCGCGAGCAGCCGCTCGACCCATGCGTTCACCACGCGGGCCTGCCCGCGGCGCTGCAGCTCGCTCGGCCGGTAGGGCTCCTGGAAGCGGCCGAACAGCGGGGCGTCGCCACCCTTCGAGGCGAAGTGGTTCGCCACCACGAACAGCTTGCGGCCGTCGAACACGAACTCGCCCGCGAGCGGCTTGCGGCTGTCCTCCCAGACGGGATCCTGGGGGTCGATGCGACCGGGGCTGAACGTGAGCTGGGCGCCCGGCTCCGCCGGATCGTCCTCCGTCGCGGTCAGCGCGGTGCCACCTGGGCGATCGACGAAGCTCACGCGATCCGGCCGGAACAGGAACCCGACGCGGATGTTCGCGTTCGGCGCTCCGCCCTCCGCGTTGTGGACCGGGTCGATCTGGCGGTACTCGTACGCGGGGCCGCCCTGGTCCGCGATCGCCTCGACGAGCGCGGCGAAGGTCGCGTCGCCGGCGGGCCCGCCTGGGCCCTCCCCGTCGAAGTCCTGCATCTCCTGCACTCCGAGGATGTCGGGCGCCTTCAGGTTTTCCGTGATCTGCAGTGCGATGGCCTGGATGCGCGCGGCGTCGTTGACGGGGTCGAGGTTCTCGACGTTGTAGGAGGCGACCGACAGGTCGTGCTTGGCGGCGGGCGGCGCCGACTCGGGTGTGAGGCCGCCGTCCTCGAGCGCCGGGAAGCGCCGCGCCAGGAACTTGTAGTTGCCAAACGAGTAGTCGACCACGGCCTCGATCGGACCGGCGAAGTGGTCTCCCACCTGCGCCTCCGGCGCGGCCGCCTCGTCGCTGTCGCGGGCCACCGGGTCGTTCAGGATGATCCGTTCGGGGTTGAAGTCGCCGAGCCGGTAGTCGTGCGGCAGGTCTTCGTCGAAGGAGCGCACGAGGATGCCGCCGCGATCCGTGCGCAGACCGGCGTGCTCCCCATTGTCCGCGAGCACGGCCAGCTCCGAGTTCTCGTTCGCCGCGCCGGCACTGAACGTGTTCGTCGGCGCAACCACCACGGCGCGGTTCACCTGCGTGAGCATGCCCTCGAGCGACTCGTAGAAGTCGATGCCGTCCTCGCTCGGGTCGAAGGTCGGGTCCTGGTTGGCAGTGTCGAGTGGCGCGCCCGACTTGCTCTCCACGTTCCCGGTCATGAGGGGCGGGTCATCCGCCTGCGGATCCGGCGTGTCGTTGTCGATCACGGTCGTGGGAGGCACGCGGCCACCCTCGCCAACGACTGTGGGCGTGATCGCGCCCGTGCCGGCCGGCGCGATGGTCGCCCGGTCGATCTCGGTGATCGAGAGGTTCGCGAAGGCGGAGGCCCCGAAGTTCCCGGCGGGGAAGTCGGGCGGGGTGCACGTGGGGGTGCAGCCCGCGCGGAACTCCGTCACGCGGCCGTTCACGAGGATGCCCGCGCCCACGGCCGCGGCTGCAGGCGGGGCGCCACCGGTGAAGACGAAGACCCCCTCGGAGGTCCTGTCGTCAGCATCGGGCTGGGGGTCCTGGAAGTAGAAGCCGTTGAAGCGCCGCGCCGTGACCACGCCCGGCACCGCGAGCGCGAACGAGCCGCGGTAAGGCGACAGGTGCTGGCGCCCCTGGATGTCGTGGATGCGTAGACCGGAGATCGGGGGCAGGGGCGTGGTGTTGCCGCCGCTGTTCTGCGGGTTGCCGGTCTTCGGGCCCCGGAAGTCGGCAACGTTGTCGTTCGTGTCGGTGGTTTCGCCGAGGCGCTCGAAGGAGTTGTCGCCATTCGCGGTCGGCGTGACGATCCCGGTCCCCTCGCGGCAGGGGCTTTGCGGGGAGCCGACCCCGTCGCGCACCGTGTTCGTCGGGTCGACGATCCGGATGCCCGCGAAGTTGTTGGCGGCAAAATCGGTGATGCCGGTGCTGTACGTGGCGTCTGGCTCGACCGTGCCGGAGTAACCAGCGGCGGCGTCGTTCGCGAACAGGTAGGAGCCGCCCGCGGGCAGGAAGACGTCGCTGTCCACGGTCACCCGGTTGGACGGGTTGCCAGGCGTACCCGAAGCGCAGCCCTGAAGCCGCCAGCCGGAGATCTCGACCGGCGCCGCCGAGCGGTTGCGCAGCTCCACGAACTCGTCATTGCCTCCGACGGGCCCGCGCGTGCGGAACTCGGAGATGACCACCTCGTTCGCCGGCGCCGACTGGGCCGCCGCGGGGACCGCGGAGGCCAACACGGCCAGAAGGGTGAGCGGAACGAGACGCGAGAGTCTGAGCATGCGGGCGAGGCTATCTCCGCGCCGCTGCAACGTCTGTGAACTTTTCGCTATTGCACTCGGATTACGACCGGAAGCCCGTGACGAGGTGACAGAGTCGGCATCTGGCGGATCGACATCTCGCGGTCCGGCTCGGCGAGCTCGACCGAGAAGCGCTCGCGGATGGCCGCGGCGATCGTCCTCACCTCGAGCAGGCCGAAGCGCATCCCGATGCAGGTGCGAGAGCCGCCCCCGAACGGGATGTACGCCCCCTTGGGCAGCGCCGCGCGCGCCTCGTCGGTGAAGCGCTCCGGGCGGAAGCGGAACGGCTCAGGGAACACATCCGCCAGGTGGTGGCTCGCCCACGAGCAGTAGTTCACGAGCACGCCGGCGGGCACGCGCACCCCGTGCAGCTCGAATGCGTCGATCGAGCGCCGCGGTCCGATCCACGCCGGGGGATACATGCGCAGCGTCTCGTCGATGGCCAGGTCGAGATCGTGCTCACCGGGATTGCGGGCCAGCTCGTAGAACAGGAACGTGACGGTCGAGGTGGCGGTGTCGTGCCCGGCGAAGAGAAGCGTCATCACCTGGTCGCGCAGTTCCTGCTTCGAGAGACGGGAGCCGTCCTCGTCGGTCGCGTCCATGAGCAGGCTGAGCAGGTCCGACCCGCGCTCGCCGGACTCGAGACGCCGCTCGATCTCGGCGAAGATCACCGCGTCGAGCCATGCCCGCGCGCGCACCATTGCGCGATACGGGCTTCCGGGGCCGCGGAGCATCTGCGCCGCATATGAGCGTCCCCAGTACCCGAGCACGCGCTCGAACTGCTCCGCCATCTCCGGGCCGCGAGCCGGGTCGAAGCCGAACAGGGCCCGCATCGCGATCCGCAGCGCAAGCCTGCGGGTCCAGGCGTACAGGTCGAGTCGCTGGCCGTCGCGCCAGGGCTCGAGCGCCTTCTCCACCTCGTCAGCCATCGTCCCAGTGGCCGCGGCGATCTGCTCGCGGTGGAACGCGGGCAGCATGATCCTGCGCGCGCGCCGGTGGTACTCACCGTCGGTGGTGAGCAGACCGTCGCCGAGCAGCGGGATCAGGTCTCCCATCCCGCCGTCGCGCCAGCGGAAGTTCGACGCTCCCGAGACTGTCATGTAGTGGTTCGCCTCCGGGCCGAGCGCGAACACCACCGGGGCGTACATCAGGCGCATCGAGAAGACCGGCCCGTAGCGCTCGTGGAGCCGCAAGAGGAGCGGCAGGGGCTCGCTCTCGAACTCGCGCGTTCGCCGCATGCTGAAGCCGAGCTCGCCGGGCGGGAACTGGCCGCGGGCGGCCTTCTGCCAGCGCATGTCTGAGCGAACACGCTCTAGAACGCCGCCGGGAACGGGTGGGGGCGGGGCCACGCCCATCGGCGAGCCATCCTACGCGTGCTCCGCGGGCGTGGGTAGCCTGCGCACATGCGACCAGGGAGGTTCCGCAGGGAGGAGACGCACGTGGCGCGCTACGCGTGGCCTGCCGGCATGGCGGCTGCGGGTGCGGCTTGGTACGCCGCCGACAGCCTGAGCCACCGGCGTGAGGGTGGCCACGGGTACCGGCTACGAGGCGAGGTCGACGTGCGCGAGGCCAGCTTCCTACGGGCCGCGGAGTCGCTCACCGGAGCGCCGGTCTCCTTCGGCAACGACGCCGACCTGCTGATCAACGGCGACCAGATCTTCCCCGCCTACGTGGGCGCGATCCGCGATGCCGAGGAGACCGTGAACCTCACCACCTACGCCTACTGGCGCGGCGACATCGCCACCGAGGTGGCCGACACGCTGTGCGAGAAGGCGAGCGGGGGCGTGGAGTGCAACGTGATCCTCGATGCCGTCGGCGCCGCGCAGATGGACCGCAAGCTCGTCCACAAGATGCGCGAAGCGGGCGTGAACGTGTGCTTCTTCCGGCCCCCGAAGCCGTACGCGGTTCGCCGCCTCCAGTACCGCAACCACCGGAAGTTGCTGATCGTGGACGGCACCACCGGCTTCACCGGGGGCGTGGGCATCGCCGAGGAGTGGACCGGCAACGCCGAGGACCCCGATCACTGGCGCGACACCCACGTGAGGGTGAGCGGGCCCGTGGTCCGCGGCCTGCAGGGTGCCTTCGCCGAGAACTGGCTCGAGTGCACCGGGGACGTGCTTGCGGGTGACCGCTATCTGCCCTACATCGAGGAGCTGGAGGACGGCGGCCCCATGCAGGTGATGCGTTCGAGCGCCACGGTCGGCGACTCGAACGCCGAGGCTCTTTTCTACCTCGCCCTGGCGGCGGCCAAGCACTCGATCGAGCTCACCTCCGCCTACTTCGTGCCTCGCCCCGCCTTCACCGAGGCGCTCGTGGAGGCGGCCGAGCGCGGGGTCCACATGCGCATCCTCGTGCCGGGCTCGCACATCGACAAGCAGTTCGTCCGCACGGCCGGGCGCGCGGCGTACGACCAACTCATCGACGCGGGCATAGAGATCTACGAGTACTGCCCGACCATGCTGCACGCGAAAACGCTCACGGTGGACGAGATCTGGTCCTCGGTCGGTTCGGTGAACTTCGACAACCGCTCCTTCCAGCTGCACGACGAGGTCACCCTCTGCGTGCAGAGCGAGCGCTTCGCAGGGGAGCTGCACGAGGTGTTCGAGCGCGACCTCGAGAACTCGGAGCGGATCGAGCCCGGCGAGTGGCGGGAGCGCCCGATCACGCAGCGCGCTCGCGAGAACGTGACCAAGTACGCCCGGCGCGAGCTCTAGCCCTGCTCGGATAGAGTCGCCCCGACCAAGATCGCGGTGACTAGGAGGACCCGTTGGACGCAAGCCAGCTGAAGTCGCTACCCCTGTTCGCGAACGTACCCGACGAGGAACTTGCGCAGATCGCCGGCTTCGCGCAGGAGGTCAACGTGGACCAGGGCCGCGAACTGGTCCGCGAGGGCGACTTCTCCTACGAGTTCATGGCGATCGAGGAGGGTGAGGCGGAGGTCACGCGCGAGGGGAAGCACGTGAACGACCTCGGCCCCGGCGACTTCTTCGGCGAGATGGGCCTGCTCGAGAAGACGCTCCGCAACGCCACCGTCACAGCGAAGACGCCCATGAAGTTGGTCACGCTCACCGGCTGGGACCTGAAGCGAATGGAGCGCCACATTCCCGAGGCGGCCGAGCGGGTGCGCAGCACGCTCGAAGAGCGCCGCCCGAGCTGAGGAGCCCATGGCGGCGCGGATAGTTCTGTTCGGGGCCACCGGGTACACCGGCCGGCTCACCGCCGAGGCGATGGTCGAGCGCGGCGTGAGGCCGGTGCTTGCGGCACGCAGCCAGGACAAGCTCGACGCGCTCGCCGAGGAGCTCGGCGGCGACCTCGAGACCGCCACCGCCGACGTGGCCGATCCGCCCAGCGTCCGCGCGCTCGTGGAGAGCGGCGACGTGCTGGTCACCACGGTCGGACCGTTCGCGCGCTGGGGTACGCCGGCCGCCGCGGCGGCCACCACTGCCGGTGCCCACTACATCGATTCGACCGGTGAGCCGCCCTTCATACGCGAGGTGTTCGAGCGCTACGGACCGGCCGCCGAGAAGGCCGGCATAGGCATGCTCACCGCGTTCGGCTACGACTGGGTGCCGGGCAACCTGGCCGGGGGCCTCGCCCTCGAGCGCGCCGGCGAGCTGGCCACGCGCGTTGACGTGGGCTACTTCATCACCGGCAGCGGCGGCTCGATGAGCGGCGGCACGAAGGCGTCGCTCGTGGGCGCGATCTCCGAGCCGGCCTTCGGACTCCGCGACGGCCGCGTCCAGACCGAGCGCGGCGCAAAGCGGGTGCGCACCTTCAAGGTGGGTTCGAAGCAGCTTCAGGGCGTCTCGGTGGGTAGCTCGGAGCACTTCGCGCTACCGCGTGTGGCGCCGCGACTGCGCGAGGTGAACGCCTACCTGGGCTGGTTCGGACCAGCCTCGCGGGCGATGCAGGTGATGTCCGCCTGTACGTCGGTCGCCATGAAGGCGCCGGGCGTGGACAAGCTCTGGAGCGCGGCCGGTGAGCGTTTCGTGCAGGGCTCGACGGGCGGCCCCGACGCGGAAGCTCGCTCGACGAGCGGCTCGCACATCGTGGCGATCGCATACGACGCCGCGGGGCGCCCGCTGAGCGAGGTGCACGTGAAGGGCGTGGACGGCTACACGTTCACCGGCCGCATGCTGGCCTGGGGCGCGGATCGCGTTGCCGCCGGCGCGCTTAAGGGAACCGGAGCGCTCGGCCCCGTGGACGCCTTCGGACTCGACGAGCTGGTCAAGGGCTGCGCAGAGGCCGGGATCTCGGAGGACGGTGCCGCCGGAGTGGTGCCCAGTGCCGCCCGGACCGCCGCGCCAACCACCTGACGCCAGGACCGTCGGGCGGCGGCGTCTCGCGGCCCTCGGCGCGGCGGCAGGCGTTGCCCTCATCGTTGGTGTAAGCGTCGGCGCCGGGGCAGGCGATGGCGGAGACCGCACGCCGGCGGCGCGCGGCGGGGCCGCGCAAGCCGCGCTCGAGCTCGAGCAGGAGGCCGCTCTCCGCCAGGTCGACCGCCTGTCCCTGCGCCAGCAGGTCGGGCAGGTGACCGTCTCCAGCTTCTCGGGCACGGCCATGCCCGAGTACATCCGGCGCCGTCTCCGCGCGCGGGAGACGGCGGGCGTGATCCTGTTCGGCTCGAACGGTGGAGACCGCGCCGTGTGGCGGCGTCTCACGCGCTCGCTCCAGGGCGCCGCCGGCGGCCGGGCACTCGTGATGGTCGACCAGGAGGGCGGCGACATACGGACCGTCGCCTTCGCCGGCCCCACCGCAAGCCAGCCGTTCCAGGGCGGGCCGGGCAGCGTCAGGCGGGCAGCCGCCGGCGCGGGCCGGCAGCTGCGCGCGGCCGGGATCCAGGTGAACCTCGCGCCCGTGGCCGACGTTCCGCGGCCGGGCTCGGTGATGGCCACCCGTTCGTTCGCGGGTGACGAGCGCGGGATCGCGGCGCGCACGAGGGCCTCGATTCGCGGGCTACGCGACGCGCGCGTCGCCGCCACTGCCAAGCACTTCCCCGGGCTCGGCGGCGCGACCGTGAACACCGACGACGGTCCTGCGACCGTCCGAGTGCCGATCGACCGCGACCTCGTTCCGTTCCGTTCCGCGATCGCCGAGGGGGTGCCGCTCGTGATGCTCTCGCACGCGAGCTATCCCAGGCTGGATGCCAGCCGGATCGCCTCCCAGTCGCGGCCGATCGTGACCGATCTCCTTCGAGAGAAGCTCGGCTTCGAGGGTGTGATCGTGACCGACAGCCTCGAGGCCGACGCGGTGCTGGCACGCTCCGGCGTGGCGGCAGCCGCCGAGCGCTCGATCAGGGCCGGAGCTGACCTAATCCTGATGACGGGATCAGCGAGCTGGAACGACGTGTTCCCGCACCTACTGGCGGAGGCCCGACGCGACGACGCCTTCAGGGAGCGCATCCGCGAGAGCGCCGCGCGGATGCTCGCGCTGAAGTCCGAGCTACTCCGCTGAGTCGGCGCGCTCGAGCGCCAGTTCCATCAGCTCGTGATGCACCGCGTGCGTGCCGCCCGAGCGGCGTACCCAATCGCCATCGGGGCCGAGCTCCCAACCGAACGTGTCGTCCGCCAGGCAGCGCTCGATCGTGTCCTCGAGCTGGGTGAGCAGGGCCTTGGACTCGACGGGGGCAAGCAGCTCGACGCGCGTGTCCAGATTGCGCGGCATGAGGTCAGGCGATCCGAGCCAGTAGTGGCGCCCCTCGCCGCGGTGAAAGCCGTAGATACGTGCGTGCTCGAGGAAGCGCCCAACGACCGACACCACCGTGATGTTCTCCGACACGCCCTCGAGGCCCGGCCGCAGGCAGCAGATGCCGCGCACGTTCAGGTCCACCCGCACGCCGGCCCCCGAGGCTTCGTAGAGCGCTCGGATGCAACGCGCGTCCACGAGTGAGTTCATCTTGAGGACGATGCGCGCCTCCTCGCCTCGCTCCTTCGCGTCGATGGTCTTCTGCACCTCGTCCAGGAACCAGTCGCGCATGTGATCGGGCGCCACCACAGCCTTGCGGTACTCCGGAGAGCGCGCCGCGCCGGTGAGCGAGTTGAACAGCTCGGCCACGTCGGCCCCCACTGCGCGGTCGCACGTGAACAGCCCGAAGTCCTCGTACAGGCGGGCCGTCTTCGCGTGGTAGTTGCCGGTGCCGATGTGCACGTAGTGGCGCGCTCGCGTGCCCTCGCGGCGCACCACGAGCAGCGCCTTCGCGTGCGTCTTCAGTCCCGGCAGGCCGTGCACAACGTGCGCGCCCGCCTCCTCGAGGGCCCGCGCCCAGCCGATGTTGCGGCGCTCGTCGAACCTCGCCTTCAGCTCCACGAGGCAGACCGCCTGCTTGCCGTGCTCGGCCGCCTCGATCAGCGCAGGCACGAGATCCGAGTCGTCGGACGTTCGGTACACCGTCATCTTGATCGCCAGGACGTCGGGGTCCTTGACGGCCTGACGGACGAAGCGCTCCACCGTCCCGACGAACGAGTGGTACGGGTGGTGAACGAGCAGGTCGCCCGCGCGCATCGCCGCGAACACGTCGGCAGTGTCGTCGTCGGTGTCCGCGAAGGGGGCCGGCACCACCGGCGTCCAGGGCTCGAAACGCAGCTCCCGGTGTCCGTCGATGTCATGGAGCGCCATCAGGTCGTCAAGGGCGAGCAGGCCGTCCACGTCCACCACCTGCGTCTCGTCGATCGCGAGCTGCTCGATCAGGTACTGGCGCATCTCCGGGTCCATGCTCGACGCGACCTCGAGGCGCACCACCTCTCCGAAGCGCCTGCGCCGCAGCTCGTCCTCCACGGCGCGCAGCAGGTCGTCCGCCTCGTCGGAGACGGTGAAGTCGGCGTCGCGCGTGACCCGGAAGAAGTCATGCCGCAGGATCTCCATCCCCGGGAAGAGCTCGTCGAGGTGGCGCGCGATCACCGATTCGAGCGGCACGACCACGTCGTCCACGATCGGCACGAAGCGCGGCACGACCTCCTTCGGCACCTTCACCCGCGCAAAGGTCTCGAGGCCTGACACCGGGTCGCGGAGCGACACGCCGATCGAGAGCGACAGGTTCGAGATGTACGGGAACGGCCTCCCGGGCCCCACCGCCAACGGAGTCAGCACCGGGAAGATCTGCTCCGAGAACAGCCGGTCGATCGTCTCGAGCTCGTCGCCGGAGCACTCCGGCACCTCGGCCACCCGGACGCCGTGCTCGGTCAGCTCCGGGCGCACCTGCTCCTCCCACGCACGCGAGTGCCGGCGCTCCAGCTCCGCGTTGCGCTCGTTCACTCGCTCGAGTGTCTCGCGCGCGGAAAGCCCATCGGGCCCGCGTGCGTCGATGCCGGCGTCCAGCTGATCGTGCAGACCGGCCACCCGCACCATGAAGAACTCGTCCAGGTTGTTTGCGTAGATCGCGAGGAACTTCACGCGCTCCAGCAGCGGTGTGCGCTCGTCCTCGGCCAGTTCCAGCACGCGCTCGTTGAACTGGAGCCACGAGACCTCGCGGTTCACGAAGAGCTCCGGAGAATCGAGCGCCGGGGTGTGAGCTGTTGCGGTTACCGCTTCCATCGCGTCCCTATATGGTGACGCACCGTGCTGTGGTTGCTGCGCCATGGAGACGCTGCCGACGGATCGCCTGACGCGGAGCGACCGCTCACCAAGAAGGGCGAGCGGCAGTCGCGCGCCGCGGGGCGCGCCCTCAAGCGGCTTGGGGTGCGTCCGAGCGCATGCCTCACCAGCCCGAAAGTGCGCGCAGCAGAGACGGCGAGGCTTGCGTGCAAGGAGCTGGGCGTCGAACCGCAACAGGAGCCGAAGCTCGCCGGTGGCGCGTTCGATCCGGAGGCGCTCGCGGCGGGTCTGGGAGACGACGTGCTGCTGGTGGGCCACGACCCGGACTTCTCGATGGCGGTGCACAGCCTCACCGGCGCCCAGGTGCGCATGAAGAAGGGGGGCCTCGCCGGCATCGAGAAGGGTGAGCTCAAGGTGCTCCTCCGGCCGGACGAGACGCGCGCCATCGCGGATGTGGATAGCGCCTAGCGCAAGCACCGGGCGTTGCCCGGTGCGCAGCGACGTTCTCACGCAAGACGCCGGCCCTCCACCAGCTCGAGCAGGAGGCCCTCACGCAGACCACCGCGGGCGATGCGGAGCGGAAGCTGGAGCAGGTCGGAGATCGCCTCGAGGATCAGGATTCCGGCCGGGAGCAGCCGTACGCGCTCCGAGTCGAGCTCGAAGCGCTCGGCCACCTGCGCGATGGGCGTGGTGGAGAGCACCCGGATGCCGCGTTCGAGCGTCTCGTGCTCCAGCTCCGCTCCCACCAGCCGGCGCAGCGAGGTGGCCGTGCCGCCGACCGCGACGGCGCTGGTGGCCGGCGGCGGCTCCAGGCCCTCGAAGGTCCCCTCCACGTGGCGGCGCATCTTCTCCAGCTCGTCAGCCGAGGGCGGGTCGGAGCGCAGGTAGGCGTCGGCGAGAAAGCCCGACCCGATCCGGAACGACTCGGACCATGTCATCTCGCCGTCAGGCTCGCCTATGGCGATCTCGCTGGAGCCGCCACCCACGTCGATCACCGCCACCATGCCCTCGGGCGCTTCCAGCAGTGTGCGAGTGGCGCCAACGAACGACAGCCGCGCCTCCTCCTCGCCCGACAGGACGCTGAGCTCGACGCCGCCGGCCTTCTCGACGGCGTCCACCAAGTCGCCGCGGTTGCGCGCGGTGCGGATAGCGGCGGTGGCCACGGCCACGATGTGCTCGGCGCCCACCTCGCGCGCGACGGACGTCTGGGTGCGGACCACCTCCGCGGTCTCGGCAATCTTCTGCGGCGGGATCATGCCGCCGTCCTGGAGGCTCTTCCCGATGCGCGTGAACGCGCGCTGCGCCACCAGCTCGCGCAGCCGCCCCTCGCCGGCATCAGCCACCAGCAGTCGCGTCGTGTTGCTACCGATGTCGATGCAGGCGCAGATCAAGCAGTCGGGGGCGCCACTGGGTGCGAGGCGTCCTCGAACTCCCTGAACAGGCCGGTGACGACGAAGGCGGTCTGCTCGCCGATGTCCACTGCGTTGTCACCGATCCGCTCGATGCAGCGCCCCACGAGCATCATGTGCATCGCCCACTCGCGCCTATCGGCCTCGTCGCCGAGCTCGAGAGCGGTGTGGAAGACCTGGCGGTTGAGTCGGTCGATCTCGTCGTCCTGGCGAACCAGGTCCTCCGCCATCTCGACATCGCGGCGATCGAAGGCCTGACCGCACTGGATGACCTGGCGACGAGCCTGGTCGCCCATGCGCTGGATGAGCTCGAGCATCCGCGGATCGGCGGGGGGCTGGTGCCCGTCCAGGGGAACGAGCTTCGCCATGTTGACGCACTGGTCGCCCATCCGCTCGACGTGCTTGATCACGTGAAGCAGCGCCGCGACGACGCGCAGGTCGCCGGCCACCGGAGCCTGAAGGGCGAGCAGCGACAGGATTCCCTGGTGAACCTCTAGGTAGCGGCCGTCGATGCGGTCGTCGTCGGCGATGACCATGCCCGCGAGCTCGATGTCTTGGTTCTGGACGGTCTCCAGCGCTCGATCGAGCGCGGTTGCCACGAGGTCCAGGCCTCCGAGTGCGGATTGCTCGAGGCCCGCGAGCTCGTCCTGGAAGTGGGTTCTGGTGGTGTCCGACAACCCGCTAGCCGACCTTCCCCGTCACATACGCCTCGGTCCGGGCATCCGTTGGGTTGGTGAAGATCTTCTCGGTGTCGTCGAACTCCACGACGCGGCCGGTGCGGTTCTTCTCGTCCTCGTCGAGCTCGACGGTGAAGAATGCGGTCTTGTCCGACACGCGAGCGGCCTGCTGCATGTTGTGCGTGACGATGACGATCGAGTACTCCTGCTTGATGTCGATCATCAGGTCCTCGATCTTGCCGGTGGAGATCGGGTCGAGGGCCGAGCAGGGCTCGTCCATCAGGATCACGTCCGGCTCCACCGCGAGGCAGCGCGCGATGCAGAGGCGCTGCTGCTGCCCGCCGGACATGCCGAAGGCGTTGGTCTTGAGCCGATCCTTGACCTCGTCCCAGAGCGCGGCGCGGCGCAGCGCGCCCTCCACGATCTCGTCCATGCCGCCCTTCATGCCGAGTACGCGCGGACCGAAGGCGATGTTGTCGTAGATCGACTTCGGGAACGGGTTGGGCTTCTGGAACACCATGCCGATGCGCTTGCGCACCTCCACCGCATCCACCTCGGGTGCGTAGAGGTCCTGCCCGTGGTAGATGACCTTGCCCTCGACCTTCGCAGTCACGATCAGGTCGTTCATGCGGTTCAGGCAGCGAATCAGAGTGGACTTGCCGCAGCCAGACGGGCCAATCAGCGCCGTGATCTCCTTCTTGGCGATGTCGAAGGTCACGTTGCGCACGGCCGGCTTGCTGGCGTACGTAACGGTCACATCCTCCAGCTGGAAGATCGGCTCGCGCGCCGCCTTCGGCTCCGGAGGCCCGCCGTCCGTGGCCGCCGGATGCTGCGGAACGTCAACTCGAATCTCGGGCGACTCGGTCACAGACTTGGGCACTCTAGTTCACCTACCACTTCTGCTCGTAACGGTTTCGTAGCCAGATCGCGACGCTGTTCATGGCGAGCAGCAGGATCATGAGCAACAGGATCCCGGCTGCCGCGAGTGGCCTGTAGTCGTTGACGTCGTTGGATGCACGTGAGATCCAGTCGAAGATCTGAATCGGCATTGCGGTGAACTGCGAGTCAAGGCCCTCCGGGTTGAAGGCGATCACTGACACCGCACCGATCACGATCAGCGGCGCTGTCTCACCGATGGCGCGCGAGAGCGCAAGGATCACTCCGGTAGCCATACCTGGAACAGCGGCCGGCAGAACCTGCCGCCAGATCGTCTGCCACTGGGTCGCTCCGAGCGCCATGGAGCCTTCGCGAATTGATGACGGCACGGCCCGCAGCGCCTCCCTGCCGGCGATGATCACCATCGGTAGCACGAGCAGGCCGAGCGTCAGACCGCCGGCGAGCACGACGTTGCCGAGGCTGAGCGGCCCGCGGACCAGGAAGGCAAGTCCGAGGATGCCGTACACGATCGACGGCACCGCGGCGAGGTTCTGGATGTTCAGCTCTATCAGGCGGTTCCACCACCTGCTCGGGTCCGCGTACTCCTCGAGGTAGATCGCTGTGGCCACGCCCACCGGCACGATGAAGAGGGCGCACACGCCCATGAGCCAGATCGTGCCCCAGAGCCCGGCCTGGATTCCCGCCTTGTCGGCGGTGATCGACGTGAAGTTGTTGATGAAGTCCCAGGTGAGCGAGCCGGCGCCGTCGAGGGCAACGTCCACCAGCAGGACCACGAGCAGCCCAATCGCGATCGCGAGGCATGCCAGCAGCGCCAACCGGAAGCCGAGGTCCTTTGAGCGCTGCGAACGCGAGGGTGGGGGGATCACGTTCGGCTGAGCGCTCATTCGTAGACCTGCCTGTACTTGCGGACGAAGCGAATCGAGATCAGGTTCATCACCAGCGTGATCACGAACAGCGTCATTCCGACGGCGAAGATCGTCTTGAACGCGATCGACCCGGTTGCCGCGTCACCCTTCGCGGTCGCGCCGATGAAGGCCGTGAGCGTCTCCATCGACTTGCCGACGTCGACACCCCACTGCGGCTGCTGCCCGCCGGCGATGAGCACGACCATCGTCTCGCCGACCGCACGCGACATGGCAAGCACGATCGAAGCCACGATGCCGGAGAGCGCTGCCGGAAAGACCACGCGCAGAGCCACCTGGAACTTCGAGGCTCCGAGCCCGAATGCGCCCTCGCGGAGAGCCTGGGGTACCGACCGCATCGAGTCCTCGGAGATCGACGCGACGATCGGGATGATCAGGAAGCCGATGATGATTCCGGCGGCGAGCGCGTTGAAGATCGCCACGTCCATGTGGAGGAAGTTGCGCAGGATCTCCGGCGTGAAGAAGGTCAGCGCGAAGTAGCCGAACACGATGGTCGGGACGCCCGCCAGCAGCTCGAGGATCGGCTTGACCGTCTTGCGCACGCGCGGGCGGGCGTACTCGCTGAGGTAGATCGCGGCGCCGAGCCCGAGCGGGATGGCCACCAGGAGCGCGATAAACGTGGTGGCGAAGGTTCCGGCCACCAGCGGCAGGACGCCGAAGCTGGCCGACCCGAACAGCGGGGTCCACTTCGTGCCGAACAGGAACTCGCTCACGCCCACGTCTCCGAAGAAGACGATCGTCTCCTTCAGGAGCGCGTAGACGATTCCCACGGTGGTGAGCAGCGAGATCAGCGCAGCCAGGACGAGGAGACCCTTGATCAGATCCTCCCCATAACGGCGGCGGGCCGCCCGGAGGCTGGGTGCCTCCGGGCGGCCGCTTGCTGCCGCTGCTGTGCTGGCTGCCTCCACCTAGCTCCCGAGCGCGGTCTTCGCCTCGTCGGTCTGCTCGGTGTTCATCGGCACGATCTGCGAGGCCTCCGCAATCGCCTGCTGGTTCTCCAGGACGTAGTCCAAGAACGCCTTGACCTCGGGGCGCTTGAGCGCCTTCGTGCTCGGGTACATGAACAGCGGTCGCGAGAGCGGCTTGTACTCACCGCTCTGGATCGTCTCGGTGGTGGGCTCGATGCAGCCGTCACCGCCGTCGACCTTGATCAGGTTGAGCTTGTCCTGGTTCTGCTCGTAGTAGGAGTGGCCGAAGTAGCCGAAGCCACCGGGCTCACCCGCGACTCCCTGAACGAGGATGTTGTCGTCCTCCGAGGGCTGATAGTCCTCGCGCGAGACGCCCTCCTCACCGTTGATCACGTCGGTGAAGAAGTCGAAGGTGCCCGAGTCGGTGCCCGGTCCGAACAGGCTGAGCTCGGTGTCAGGCAGCTTCGGGTTGACCTCGCTGAGGTTCTTCACCTTTGAGCCCTGGTTCCAGACCTTCTTGAGCTCTGCGGTGGTCAGGCAGTCCACCTTCAGCTCGGGATTCGAGACCACGGCGATCCCGTCGTTCGCGACCTGGACCTCCTTGTAGCTGATCCCCGCCTTCTCGCAGACCGGGACCTCCTCGTCGTCCTTGATCGGCCGCGAGGCGTCCGAGATGTCGGTCTCACCGGCGCAGAACTTCTCGAAACCACCGCCGGTGCCGGACGTGCCGACGGTGATCTTCACGTCCGGGTTCTCCGCCTGGAAGGCCTCCTGAGCAGCCTGCGCGAACGGCGCGACGGTGCTCGAGCCGTCGATCTTGATGTTGCCGGAGAGGTTCCCGCCTCCGCTGCCCGAGTCGGCGTTGGCGCTGCTGTCGTCGTTGTCGTCGCCGCAGGCAGCCGCGCCCAGGGCGAGGGCACAGCACGCGGCCAGAGTGATGAGTTTCTTCATGGGCGGCACGCTCGCAGGCAGGGGGCACGAGTCTGTTATCCAGCTGTGCCCGTCTTGTGAAAAGGATGTGAAAGGGGCGCGCTACTCGGAGGAGAGGCGGTAGCCAAACCCGAAGTGCGTGTGGATGTAGTCCCTGCCGGGAATCGCCTCGCCGAGCTTCTGGCGCAGCCGTGCGATGTAGACATCCACCGAGCGGTCGGACTTGCGGTACTGCTCCTCCCAGACCACCCGGTAGAGCTCCTCGCGGCTGACGATGCGGTCGCGGCGCTCTGCAAGCGCGGTCAACAGGTCCAGCTCGCGCACCGTGAGCTGGAGCGGCCTCCCGCGCGCGAAGGCGATGTACTCCTGTGGGCGGATCTCGAGGTCTCCAACAACCATGGGGCGCGACTGTGCCACCTAAGTGCGGAAAGTCCGTTATTCCGGCGTTGCCCGGTTGTGAAAAGGCTGTGAAGCGTGTTCGCTCCAGGAGCGATTTCCATAGACTCCACGGCGATGGCGGATCTGCGTATCGCGATCCTCGACTCTGACTCGGGGTTCGTGAGAGTGCTGGTGAAGCGTGCCGGCGATCTGGGCTGGCAATACCGCTGCCTCGAATCCCCTCCACCCGTGGAGGAATTCGTGGCGATGCGGGTGAACGCCCTGGTCGTCGATCTCGCGCTGCTCGGCCCCGGCGGCTGGGAGTTCCTCGAGCGCGTCTCCGGGGCGCTGCCGGGCATGGGAGTGATCGTCTGCACAGGGCCGACGAGCGTCTCCCAGCGCGTGCGCGGCCTGCGCGGAGGCGCCGACGACTGGGTCACGAAGCCGTGTCACCCCGAGGAGGTGCTCGCGCGCGTGGAAGCAGTGGTCCGGCGCCGCAAGCGCTCGTCGGACCGCTCGGACGTGGGTCCGCTCGTGGCCGGAGAGCTCGAGATCCGGGCTGACCAGTTCCAGGCCTTCGTCGGCGGCCGCAGCATCGACCTGACCCGCAGGGAGTTCGAGCTGCTCGAGCTGCTCGCCCAGGCGCAGGGCAAGGTGCTCCAGCGCGAGGAGATCTACCAGGCGGTCTGGGGCTACGCGATGGCGCACGGCGATCGCTCGGTGGACGTCTTCGTGCGCAAGCTGCGCCAGAAGCTCGAGACCGCATCGCCCGACTGGAGCTACATCCACACGCATTTCGGGGTGGGCTACCGCTTCCAGCCCGAGGGCCCCGACGGCGCCGACGGGGCCGCGGCGTTCGAGGCGAGCCTCGGCCAGCGCTCCGCTCCGCCAGTACCGGCCCCGGCGCTCGAGGACCTGCCGCCGGACCCTGAGGTGGGCGACGGCTCGGCCCGGGCCGTCGTCGGCAGCGCGCTCGGACGCTAGGCGCGGCTCCTTACGACCGCGACGGTGCCCGCCAGCAGGCCGAGCGCCCCGAGAGCCAGGGCCACGACCACGAGCCACACCGGGGCGCCCTCGTCTGACTCCGTTGCGGCCTGACTGGGCTCCGCGGTGGTGGCGATAGACGTGAGAACCACCTGCGGCGCCGGCTCCTCCGAGTCGGGCGGGCCGATCCAGCGCACGACCTCGCCGCCCGCGTAGGTCTGGAGCGCCTTGAACGTGAGCGTCTCGCCCGGCGCGTCGGGCATTCCGACCGAGAGTCCGAAGTCCTGGAACTGTCCCGGCTTGACGATGCCGACCTTGCCGTCGCCGGTCCAGGTGATCGTGTCGACCTCCTCGGTCAACTTCTCGCCCTCGGCCTCGATGGGCTTGGCCGCCTTGCGCATCTTCACGTCCGCTGTCCAGCCCGGGACCGGCTCTGTCGACACGAAGGCGAAGCCGGGCGGGAACTGCACCTCGACCTTCGTGGTTCCTGCATCGTCCCTCTCGTTGGGCACACGAACGTCGAGCCGCGTGAACGCATCCGGTGCCACCTCCGTGGGCTGAAGCGTCACGTGCGCGGATGCCGCGCTCGCCACGACGAGCGTGGCCGCGAGCACCACTAGGGCGATTGTCGTTCTCATCTGGGTTCCTCCTCGCTTGGTCATTTTGATTGGTACCTGGTGCATATGGCGTTGCCATACTTCGGCGCCGCATGTCGAGGAATCAGCGCATCGGGCTGATCGTCGCGGCCGTCGCCGTGGCGGTGCTGGCCTTCGTGATCGCCAACCCGGGTGGGGACGACGACGGCGACAAGGCGTCGCAGACCACCGCCACGCCGAGCACCGACACCACCGAAACGCCGAGCACCGACACCACCGAAACGCAGACCGAGGCACCCGCCCCACCGAAGCCGACGGTCACGCGGATCGATATCCGCGGCGGCCAGGTGGTCGGCGGTCCTGCCGAGATCCACGCGAAGAACGGGGACACCGTTGTGATCGTCGTGAGCGCTGACGCGCCCGACGACATCCATCTGCACGGCTACGACATCGAGAAGCCGGTCGAGCCGGGGAAGCCTGCGACCTTCAGGTTCAAGGCCAATCTCGAGGGCGAGTTCGAGCTCGAGAGCCACGTGGCCGAGGACGCCGGTCGCGAGCCGCTGGTAGGGACCCTCATAGTCGAACCGCGGTGAGGCGCCCGTGTTCCTGATCGGGCACGGGATCTCCGTACGGTCCGACCTGCCCATCCCCGAATGGCTGTTCGGTTGGGCGGCGGCGATGGTGCTCGTCGTCTCGTTCGTGGCGCTCGCGGTCCTGTGGCCGGAGCCGCGCCTGCAGAAGCCCACGTGGCGCCCGCTGCCCGGCGGGATCGGCAGGGTGCTCGCGAGCCGGCCCGTGGAGATCATCTGCGGCGCGATCGGGATCTTCCTTTTCGGCCTCACGATCTACGCGGGGCTGCGCGGCACCGAGAGCACCACGGCGAACTTCGCGCCGATCTTCATCTACGTGATCTTCTGGCTCGCGCTGGTGCCACTGAGCGTCCTGTTCGGCGACGTGTTCCGGGCGTTCAACCCGTGGCGGGCGATCGGCCGGGCGGTCGCGTGGATCGCGCGCACCGCTTCCCGCGGCGAGCTGCCGGCACCGCTCGAGTACCCGGCCTGGCTCGGCCGCTGGCCCGCGGCCGTCGGCATATTCGCGTTCGCGACGATGGAGCTGATCGCCTCGAACGGCGACAAGCCGGACAGCCTGGCCGTCGCCGCGCTCGCCTACTCCGCGGTCACCTTCATCGGAATGGCGCTCTACGGCATCGACCGCTGGATCGACCGCGCCGAGGCCTTCTCCGTGTACTTCAACCTGTTCTCGCGCCTGTCGGTGGTGGAGACGCGCGACCGCGAGGTCGGTCTGCGCAAGCCGCTGTCCGGCCTGCCGCAGCTCGAGTCGCTCCCCGGGACCGTGGCGCTCGTGGCGGTGATGATCGGCTCGGTCTCGTTCGACGGCTTGACCGGGAAGCAGCCCTGGAACAACATCTCGCCGGACATCGCGCAGTTCTTCCAGGACCGCGGCCTGTCGCCACAGCACGCGCTTGAGGCGACGTTCATGCTCGGGCTGATCGGAGCGGTGCTGTTCGTGGCCGGCTTCTACTGGCTGGGCGTGCTTGGAGCCAAGAGCGTGGGCGGCGGCTTCAGCGCTCGCCGGCTGGCCCATGAGTTCGTGCATTCACTCGTGCCGATTGCCCTGGCCTATGTGGCCGCGCACTACTTCACGCTGCTGCTCTTCCAGGGCCAGGCCATCGCGTACCTGATCTCGGACCCGCTGGGCAAGGGATCCGACATCTTCGGCACGGCCGATACGCAGATCGACTACACGCTGATCGGCGCGAACGCCACCTGGTACTGGCAGGTGGCCTTCGTGGTGGCCGGCCACGTGGCCGCGCTGATGCTGGCCCACGACCGCGCGCTCGCCCTCTACGAGGACAACAGGAAGGCCGTGCGCTCGCAGTACTGGATGCTCGGCGTGATGGTCGGCTTCACGAGCCTCGCGCTGTGGCTACTGTCGTCAGCGAACGCATGACCTTTCAAATAGCGCATGCCGGACACTGGATCACCTCGGTCGCATACTTCCTACCGGTGGTCGCGTTCCTCGTCTGGCTCGCCGTGACGCAGATCCGGGAGCGACGCCGAGAGGACAGGTGAGAAGTGGGAGCAATACACGTGCATGAGTTCATGAGTCTCGACGGCGTGATCGACGCGCCGACGTGGACGTTCGATTACGGCTTCGACCCTGAGATGGGAGAGGCCATCGGCGCGTTCACGGATCGCGCCCGGGGCATCCTGCTCGGGCGCACGACCTACGAGATGTTCGAGCCGGCGTGGTCGACGCGGACCGTGGAGGACGATCCGGGGGCGCCGTTCTTCAACGACACGACGAAGTACGTCGTCTCCGGGACGCTCACCGACGCGACGTGGAGGAACTCGGAGGTCATCGGGCCGTACGACCCCGACAGGATCCGAAGCCTCAAGGACGAGGGCGACGGCGACCTCTACGTGAGCGGCAGCGGCACACTCGTCCGAGCGATGCTCGCGGACGGTCTGGTGGACGAGCTGCACCTGTTCGTCTACCCGCTCACCCGCGGGGCCGGCCCTCGGCTCTTCCCCGAGGACGCCCCACCCACCCAGTTCTCGCTGGCAGCCACGAGGTCATACGAGAACGGCGTGGTCTACCTGGCCTACCGTCCGCAGACCTAACCGCGGCCACCGCGATATGCGCGAGCGCGAGACGGACGCCGTCGTTGCCGCCGCCAAGGCCGGCGACGAGCCGGCGTTCTCGCAGCTCGTCGAGCGCTACCGGCCGGAGCTGCAGGTGCACTGCTACCGGATGCTGGGGTCGTTCGAGGACTCCGAGGATCTCGTCCAGGAGACCTTCCTGCGCGCGTGGCGCAAGCGCGCGAGCTTCAGCATCCGCGGAACCTCCTCGTTTCGAGCGTGGCTGTATCGGATCGCGACAAACGCATGCCTCGACGTGCTTCGCAGCAGGCCGCGCCGGATCCTGCCGCCGCAAGTGGCGGCCGCTGGCGATCCGGCCGCGCCGCCTTCGCCCCCGGCCGATCTCCCCTGGCTGCAGCCGTACCCCGACCGGCTGCTCGAGCCGATCGCGCCGGCGGAGGACGAGCCCGGTGTGGTGGTCGTCCGGAGGGAGACGATCGAACTCGCCTTCCTCGCCGCGATCCAGCACCTGCCGCCGAGACAGCGGGCAGCCTTGATCCTCCGCGACGTGCTCGGCTGGTCGGCGAAGGACACGGCTTCGCTGCTCGAGGCGACCGTCGCCTCGGCGAACAGCGCCCTGCAGAGAGCGAGAGCGACGATGCGGGGTCACCTGCCCGATCAGCGCACGGAGTGGGCCCCGTCCTCGAGGCCGAGCGAGGAGGAGCGCGAGCTGCTGCGACGCTACGTGGACGCCCACGAGCGGACCGACGCCGACGCGCTCGCCGAGCTGCTGCGCGAGGACGCGCGCCTCACGATGCCGCCGCACCCCACCTGGTACGCGGGACGGGACGCGATCATGATCGGCATGCGGCAGGGCTTCGACCCCGGGTTCGGCCACCTCCGAAGCATCGTCGCCGGCGCCAACATGCAGCCCGCGGCCGCCCACTACCTCCGACCGCCGGGCGAATCGGAGCACCGGCCGCTGGCGCTCGACGTGCTTCGGATCGAAGGGGGACGCGTCGCGGAGATCGACTCGTTCCTTTTCCCAGAGCTGTTTCCGGCGTTCGGCCTCCCGCCGAGGCTCTGATCGAGCGAGCGATGAGTTTTTCGCGGCTCTTCGTTGTAGATGACAAATAGCCATCCGCAACCAAGGAGACCCAATGAGAATCCTCGCTGTCAACTCGTTCGTATCGCTCGACGGAGTGATGCAGTCGCCCGGAGGCCCGGATGAGGACCCCACCGGCGGCTTCACCCACGGCGGCTGGGGCGTCAACTACTTCGACGACGAGATGATGAGCCGGGTCGCGGAGTCCGCCCCATACGAGCTGCTGCTCGGCCGCGGGACCTACGAGATCTTCGCGGCGCACTGGCCCTACGACGAGGGACCGATCGCGGACCAGCTCAACAGCACCCGCAAGCACGTCGCTTCGACGACGCTCGAGTCGGTGGAGTGGAACAACTCGACGCTGATCCAAGGCGACGTGGCCGAGTACGTCGCGGACCTCAAGAGCCAGGACGGCCCCGAGATCCAGGTCCATGGGAGCCCAGGCCTCATCCAGACGCTGCTCGAGCACGACCTGGTCGACGAGTACCGCCTCTGGATCTTCCCTGTTGCTGTCGGGACCGGAAAGCGCTTCTTCGGCGACGGCACGATCCCGGTCGCGCTGAAGCTGGTCGACAGCGGGGTCACGAAGACCGGCGTCACGGTCAACACCTACAAGCGAGCGGGGGAGATCGACACCGGGTCGTTCGAGTTCGACGAGCCGACGGAGGCTGAGCTCCAGCGGCGCGAACGCCTCGGGGCGGCCTAGTCACAGCCGCGGCGCGGGCGAGCGTTTCGGCCGGCTGGCGCTAGGGTTCGACCAGAAGCACGCTTGGAGAGCCCGACCAGCTGGAGGACGGAAATAATGGCGGACGTAAAGCCGATTCCCGACGGCTACCCGCAGGTCACGCCGTACTTGTGCGTGGACGGCGCGAAGGCCGCGATCGAGTTCTATTCGAACGTTCTGGGAGCCAGGGAGCGGATGCACATGCCGGGCCCCGACGGCAAGATCGGCCACGCCGAGCTCGAGCTCGGCGACTCGCTCATCATGCTCGCGGACGAGTTCCCCGAGATGGGCGTACGCGGGCCGAAGGCGGTGGGCGGCACGCCGGTGATGATCATGATCTACGTCGAGGACGCGGACGCCGTCTTCGATGCCGCCGTGGCAGCGGGCGCCACCGCCTTGCGTCCGATGGAGGACCAGTTCTACGGGGACCGCACCGGTCAATTCGAGGACCCCTTCGGGCACCGCTGGAGCGTCGCGACCCACGTCGAGGACGTGCCGCCTGACGAGATGGAGAAGCGGGCCGCAGAGGCCATGAGCGGCTGAGTCCGAGCGACGCAGTCGCTCGGACTGAGTGCGAAAACCAAGGAGGCCAAGGAAGGACTCGGGATATGCGCCGTTCGCCCGGTGGCGCCCGGTCACCTCCTTCTAAGCGAGGCGAAGAACCGGGAGGGGGCCCGCGCATGGCCCCCTCCTTGGCTCGAAACGGTTCTTAGGCGTTGCTGAGCTCCCGCTCGGTGGCCTGGAGCACGCCGGTGCGGTTCTTGTGCTTGCGCTCGTAGTCGCGCACGGCCTTGATGCGGGTGTCGTCGCCCTCGGAGAGCACGGCACGGACTTCCTCCACGCCTAGCTCGTCGTAGCCGGGCCAGGGCTCGGACGCCTGCAGCGAGTCGATTCGGCTGGTGATGGTGGAGCGGTTCTGGTTCTTGCGCTCGTAGGCGTCGATCTTGGCCAGATCGACCTGGGAGAGCTCGGAGAGCTTGTCCTGAACCTCGCTCGCGCTGAGCGAGTCGTAGTTCGCGATCGCCAGATCGGACTGGGACGCCACCGCGCCCTTGACCGTGCCCTCGGCGCGTGCGACGCCCGGGACCTTGCGGGCCTGGCGGGCCGTGCGCTTCGCTTGTCCCGCTCCCTTGCGAGTGGTGCGCTTGGCCGTGCCGCCCACCTCACGCAGCGCGTCGGCGGCGCCCGTCTCGGTCACGTCATAGGAGCCGGCTCCGTCGAACTCAGCCCGTGCCACGGCATCGGTCAATCGCGGGATCTCCTTCAGAAGCCGGTCGAGCATCCGCTGCTCGTCCCGGAGAACGGAATCGGCCAGACGCTCGGTCTTGGCGTCTCCGGCGGTGCGTGCGAGCCGGGCCAGCGCGGTGTAGGTGGCGATCTCGAGCGCCTCGGCCGCGCACGAGTCCTTGGCGTTCTTGAGCACCTTCTCCTCGCCACCGGTTCCGCGAACCAGATCGAACGGGGTCTTGGTCAACGCCAGGGCCTGCCCAACGAGGCTCTCCAGGGCACCGAGTCCGACCTGAAGCGGGTTGCTCCCCTGCCCCAGCTCGGCCAGCCGGCCCTCGAGACGCTCGGCGTGCCGCCGCGTCTCCTGGAGGTGGGTATCCAGCCCGTCGCGGTACTGACCCTTGGGGGTCATCGCAATCTGTGCCTGCAACTGACGCACAAGCGCCAGCTCCGCACCATGGGCCTCGTTCAAGTACTGCACGATCTTCTGTTCTTGCTTCTTAGTCACGAAATTCACTCTCAGTGGGGGTAGTCGCCAGCGGGCCTACGCAGGCTGCGAGGGGGCCGGCATAGGTCGAGGAGGCAGGAGCGCCGGGCGGCTCGAGGCCGCCCGGCTTGCTCCACTAGGTCGGTCTAGCGATCGTTGTCGCTGTTGCGCTTACGCTCGGCGAGATCAACCGGGTTGTAGTCGGAGTCGGGCTCGTAGCTGCCGGACTTCGCGAGGCCGCGGGAGATGAAGTAGGCCCCGCCCAGAATCGAGACGTAGAGCCAAGCCTGCTTGGCGATGAACTCGTCCGTCCCGTTGTCGCCGCCGTTGATCAACGCAGCGCTGACGAGAATCGTCACGACGAGTCCAAGCATGGCCCAGAACTCCGTGGTCTTGATCGCTGCCTTGGTCTCGTGGTTGCGCTCCGCGATCCGGCCGCGGATTCCGTTCGTCCGCGGCGTGTCGACGCGGGTGCTGCCAGTGGCACCAGTGGTGGCCATGTGTGGCTCCTTATTGAGGTTGATTGGTGTCCCGAAGCCCGGCGGGCGAGCGCGTCTGGCGCCCGCTCCGTCAGTGCTTCTTGTCGAGTCCTCGGGGGCGGTCGTCGCCTTGGCTCCGGTACCGGCCCCGCCCCACTCCTGTGCCCGTGGCAGGGCGACGCAAACAGGTCGCGCTACCCCGGTCGGGCTCGAGTCAGGACGGTGTCAGTGGTTACGCTGCCGTCGCGGCTGTCTCGAGACGCGTCAGCGCCCGCCGAAGGAGCCGCGAGACGTGCATTTGCGAGTAGCCGATCCGCTCGCCGATCTCGCGCTGGTTGAGGTCGTGCATGAAGCGCAGTTCGAGGACCGAGCGCTCCTCGTCCGGCAACTCCTTCCAGGTCCGTGCGATCGCCTCGCGGTCCTCGACGAGCTCGTAGGCCGAGTCCTCGCTTCCGAGCAGGTCCACGAGCGACGCGGACTCGTCGTCGTCGCGCGCGGCCGGCGCGTCGAGTGACGCGGCCTCGTAGCTGGCCGCGGCCTCCTGTGCCTCGAGCACCTGCTCGGCCGAGCAGCCGAGGTGTCCGGCAACCTCGCGCACGTTCGGCGAGCGGCCGAGCTCCGTGGAGAGGATCTCCGTCGCGCGGCTGACCGCGAGCGTGCGCTCCTGAAGGTCGCGCGGCACGTGCAGCGACCAGCCCTTGTCGCGGAAGTGGCGCTTCAGCTCGCCGAGGATCGTGGGCGCGGCGTAGCTCGTGAACTTCGTCCCGCGGCCGGGCTCGAAGCGGTCGATCGCCTTGATCAGCCCGAGGCACGCGACCTGCAGCAGGTCGTCGTAGGGCTCGTCGGCGTACGTATAGCGCAGCGCGAGGTCGCGCGCCAGCGGCAGGAAACGCTCCACCAACTCCTCACGCGCCGCGAGGTCCCCCAGCTCGTGATAGCGGATCAGGAGCTCTCGCTCGAGCTCCCGCATGGCAGCGCGGTCGGCGCTTCGCGGGTGGGTCGTCTGGGACAGCCTCGGCGGTGCGAGGGCGACTGCACACATCATGAACCTCCGTCGGTCTTCCAATTGACGCAAGGTCCGAGTCGCGCCCCATTCGACCGGGGTCCGCGCGGCGTCCCTTCATGATCCGAGGACGTCGCTTCGAGCGGCTCAGTGTGCCCATCGTCGCGCTTTCCCAGCAGCCTCGTGCTGCTTCCCGACCCCACCTTCGGGGCCGGAACGAACTCGGATTTATAGCAGAGACAGACCGGTCTGTCTAGTGCTAGGCTGTCCCGGGCATGTCCGTCGTCGAAGTCACCCCGCAGTCGAAGGCGGATGCGCGTGAGCGCATCCTCGACACCGCCTACGAACTCTTCTCCCGGCGTGCGATCCGCGACGTGGGCATAGACGAGGTGATCGAGCGAGCAGGGGTGGCGAAGGCGACCCTGTATCGCCACTTCCCGTCCAAGGACGAACTCGTGATCGCGTTCCTCGAGCGCCGCGAGGAGCGCTGGACGCTGGCGTGGGTCGAGGCAGAGGCGAGACGACGCGGCACCACACCGGAGGAACAGCTACTCGCGATCTTCGAACTGTTCGACGAATGGTTCCACCGCGACGACTTCGAAGCCTGCTCATTCATCAACGTGCTGCTTGAGATGGGCCCCGCGCATCCCGCCGGTCAGGCGAGCGTCCGGCATCTCGCGAGCATCCGCTCGGTCGTGGGTCGTCTCGCAGAGGAGGCCGCACTGCGCGACCCAGAGTCCTTCGCGCGCTCGATGCACATTCTCATGAAGGGCTCGATCGTCTCCGCCGCGGAGGGCGACGCCGAGGCGGCACAGCGAGCCCGATCGATGGCAGGCCTCCTGATCGAGCAACACCGCTAGTCGCCGCGTCGCTGTACCCGTCGAAGGCCGCATGAACCCATTTGCGGGTGTTTTCCCAAGACGGTCGTTCGACCGTCGATTATCGGGTAGCAGCCTCGGGAACGGATTCGACCGAGGGAAGGAAGACCACCATGACCGAGACGCCCCACCGCGATGCCAAGCTCGTCGAGCTCCTCAACGAGGCGTACGCGAAGGAAAAGCAGCTCGAGTCTGCGCTCGACGCGCACATCCGGGTGACGACCCGCGACGACTACGCGAAGCGTCTAAAGGCTCACCTCAAGGAGACCAAGGCGCACGCCACCCAGGTGTCGACGCGAATCAAGCAGCTTGGCGGCAACCCGGAGACCGTCTCACTGCCCGGCCCCGAGGGGCTGAGCCGCGCCGCCGAGGGCGTCTCCGAGATGGTCGGAAAGGCCAAGGCCGCGGCCCAGGCGCCGATGCACACGGTGCGCGGATCGGGTGAGCAGGAGAAGATGCTTCACAACGCTCGCGTCGAGTACCAGCAGGAGGCGCACGAGATCGCGACCTACACCGTGATCGACTCGCTCGCCACCGCGGCCGGCGACAAGCAGACGGCCAAGCTCGCGCGCGACATCCTGCGCCAAGAGGTGCGCATGCAGGAATTCCTTGCCGGGCTGCTGCCGAAGCTGTCCGTGGACGTGGCTCACGACGAGATCCCCGTCTCAGAGATCAACGGGCCGGCGGCCCGCGTGACGGCTGGGGGCGCAACGGGCGCGAAAGCCTCCGGGGGCTCGAAGACCGGCGCCGGCCGAAGCAAGACGTCGAGTCGAACCAGCCGATCGTCGAGCCGAAGCAAGGCCAAGGCCTGACGGAGCCCTCATAGTCTTCGGACGATGTCGGCCTCTAGGGCCGAGTGGTCGCTCAGGCCCGCGTCGCGCCAGGCGTGGTGGTAGATACAGGCCGCTGGCCGCAACTCGGCCGAGCTGAACAGGTGATCGAGGCGCCAGCCGCCTCCATGGCCCGAGATGCGCTGCCACGTCCAGCTCGGCTCGCGCGATCCGTAGCCGTGGAGGGAGCGATACGCGTCCTGGTAGCCGAGGTCTCGCAACCCTGGAACGACGCCAAGCTCGGCCTCGTCCCACTCGGGTCCGCGCTCGCGCCGCAGTCGCCCGCGCGAGTCTCTTGCGAAGGAGACCACCTCGCCGCTCTCGAGCTCGCGGCGCGGGGTGTTGAAGTCGCCGCACACAACGCGGGCCATCGTCGGCGCGAGCTGGAGCCCGGCGCGAACAGCCTGGAGCGTGCTCGCCTTCACCCAGCCGTTGGCCGCGTTGGGGACGTGGAGGCAGTGGATCTCGACTGGACCGATGCCGGCGTCGACGATCGCGGCCACCGTGGTCTCGACCCACGGAACGGGTAGCGTCGCGGACGGGCCGCGAAGGGACGGCGCTCGATCCCAACAGCACGCCGGTGCGACGCCGCGACGCCGGCGCGCGGCATGGGTCGGCGCTGTCCAGCGATGCCCGTACATGCGGCAGCCCGATCCGCTCCAGCAGGGCCCGCCAGAGCGGAAGCGTCGCATCGGTGACCTCCTGAAGCGCCACCACATCGGGCTCACGACCCGCCAGCGCCGCGGCCTGCTCGGCCAGCCGGGACGAGCGGCGCGCCACGTTCCACGTGATAACCCTCATCGCGCGACCGTCAGAGTCCGCTACCCCATCCCCACAGCCCCTGGAGCGAGCGACGGGTCACCCCGCTCAGCTCTGCCGCGTCTCGCGGGTCGCGGCCGCGATTGTCTTGACGACGTACAGCACGGAGAGTACGAAGAAGATTGCCCCGAGCAGAGCACGCACCTGCTCCGAGTCCAGCGGTGCGCGCCGTGCCACCGGCTCCGCTATCCCGTCCGCCACCTTCTCGCGCCAGCCCTGCAGGCCCGTCTGCCCCAACCTTGTCGCTGTGGCCATGTTGTTCCCTCTCTCTTTCTCGCCGTCCATGCCTGAGCCCCCCAATACCCACCTCTCACCGCGCACACCCAGGCCGGGTGGGTGGCGGGCTAGCGGGAGACCTGCTCGCTGACGATCGGATCTCCGAGGACGATCCCGCCCGGGGTGATGTCGAATTCGCGGATCTCGGGCTCGTGGGCGCTGGCGCGGGACTTGAGGATCGTCACCGTCCGCAGCAAGCGCGGTTCGGCGCGCAGGTACTGCAGCAGGATGACGTTGTCGGAGAGATGCGAGATGCCGTATTCGGCCAGGCGCCCGACGTGGAAAAGGTCGGGTATCTCGCTGGTCATGATCAGGCTGATGCCCGCACGCGACAGGCGTTGTGTGAGCGAGTAGACGAACTCGCGGAAGCGCACCGGATCGGGCGCCGCGTACTGCAGATCGCTGAGACTGTCGATCAGCACGCGGCTGGCCCCGGTACGCTCGACCAGGTCGAGCAGCTCGTACACCCATTCGTCGATGTAGACATCGTTTGGAGACCGGTACATGACCTCCACCCGTTCGTCGTCGAGCGACCAGCCGAAGCCGCCGGAGATCCTCTGCAGCTGCATCGGGTTCTCCTGGAGCGTGGCGATCACGCCTGACTCCCCGCTCGCCGCGCCGCTGAAGATGAAGTGGAGGCCCATCAACGTCTTGCCGGCACCTGACGGCCCGGCAACCAGCGTGGAGCTACCCGGTGTGTAGCCCTCGGCGAGCATCGTGTCGAGCGGCGGGATGCCGGACGAGATTCGGCCTTCGCTGAATCGGTAATCAGCCTCCCGGACGGGATCGGCGAGCCGGGGGAAGACCGTGATGCCGTGCTCGGAGAGGCGATATGTGTGCCGTCCTGAGCGGAAGTCGGTGCCGCGGAGCTTGGCCACCTGGATCAGGCGTAGCGTGCGCTCGTTCACGCGCTCCGTCGCGAGCGAGATGATCCCGTCCGCGACCGCGAACTCCGGCGCCGTGCGCATCTCGTCCTCGCTGTATTCGCCTATCCAAAAGCAGGTTGCGGGGAAGGCCGTGAGCAGCGCGGCGAGGTCGTGCAGAAAGCGCCGGAAGGCGCGCGCGTCATCTGCGAACGCGGCCAGGGCCTTGAAGCTGTCGATCGCGATGATTCCGGGCCGCCGCTCCTTGATCAGCACGCCGATCCGCTCGGTGACGGCGGCGAGCCCGCCGTCACCGCCGACGGTGCCGCCAAGGTCCTCGTAGTACACGGCCCGCCCGATCGCGTCGCGGTCGAAGAAGCTGAGCGTCTGGGCGTAGCGAAGGATCTTCTCGAACGGCTCGGAGACCGTGGAGAGGTAGACCGCAGGGCGCTCTACGGTCGCGCCGGCGAAGACGAACTGTTGAGAGAGGATCGTCTTTCCGGAGCCCGGGAGGCCCATGATCAGGTTGATCCCGCTCATCGGCAGACCGCCGCCGAGGATGAGGTCGAGCCCCTCGTCGCCGCTCGTGAGGCGCTCGTCCACTAGCGACCCTCTTGCGCGGGGCGCGCGACCAGCGCGCTTGAGCCGAGCAGGTCCTTGACGGTTGACACGAGCTCGAGCGGGTCAAACGGCTTCTGCAGAAAGGCGTCAGCGCCCGCGGCCAGCGCCTCGTCTCGAGCCTCGAGGACGGAGATGGCGAGCACGGCTTCAGCGTCGTGCTGCTTCAGGCGCCGGCACAGCTCCGCGCCCTGACCTCCGGAGATCATCAGCTCCACGATCGCAAGCTGCGGCCGGCTTTCGAGCCAGTGCTCCTCGGCTTCGTCGGCCGCGAAGGCCAAGTTCACGTCATACCCCTCGGTGCGCAGGAAGAACTCTTGCAATTCCGCAGACACAGGATCGCGTTCGGCGAGCAACACGAGCAGGCGCGCCCCACCACTCTTGCCGTCGCTCCTCACAGGCTGGCCAGCCTCGCGCCGCTCCCCGAGTAGCCGGTGAGCGTCGGCCGCCGAAAGCCCGCCCGAAACCTCCGCCGCGACGAAGCGAAGCTCGTCCACCTGGTCACGGGAGTACAGCCGGTGTCCCCCCTCGCTCCGCTCCGGGACTACCGTCGCGTAGCGCTCCTCCCAGTTGCGGATCGTCGCGGCGGGAACGTCCAGCATTCGAGCCACCGCACCAATGCTGTACACGCCGCGGTTCCCGCCAGCCTCACCAGACACGTTCGCCATGCTAACCGATCCCAGGGGGACCTGGTGAGCCAATGATGAGTCGCTGATGAGATTTAATCCCATAACTCCTTCACAACTTCCTCAATAGGTGGTACGGTGGCTGTTAATGTCTCCCCTGGAGCCGAGGAGTAACTTCTGATGAGCTTTGCTAATCACGCGGTGTCGCACAACGGGACTCTGCACGCAGAGCCACCTCCGAGGGGCGGCGGGGCGGTTCGCAACGACCTGTCGACCGCACTGGTCAAGCTCTACCGTGAGCTCTTCGGCCGTGGTCCAGTAACCACCACGACCTACGCATTCGACGCGGGCTACGTCACCTTCCTGCGTGACGTCCTCGTCCCGCACGAGCGCGTCCTCGTTCTTGGGGGTCGCACGGATCTCGTCTGTCAGGCGCGGGCGGCTATCCGCGAAGCCGAGCGCGAGCGGCTGATCGGTGAGGTTCAGCGCGTGACCGGTCGACCAGTGCTCCATGACTCCTTCCAGTTTCAGCCGGAGCGGGACCTGGCCATCGAACTGTTCTGGATTCCGCCCGGTTCCGAGGAAGGCCCCGGCGACACTCCGGCGCGTTACGCGATCGCGCCGGTTCCGTACCCCGAGGGAAAGGTGATGTCTCGATGATCACGAGCTGGAGGTTTCTGTGAGTTCCGCTCCGCTTTTCAGAGTCACGGTGGAGCGGCTCGAGAAGACCTGCCTCATACGAGCCAGCGGCGAACTCGACCGGGGTACCGCGAACCGCCTGAGCTCGGCGCTCGATGCGGCCCGGGCGGACGGAGTGATGGCGATGCTCGACATGTCCGCTGTCAGCTTCATCGACACGGCCGGGCTGCGGGTCCTGCTCCGCTCGGCACGCGCTGTCGACGCGGACGACTGGGTGTGGTTCATCATCCGGGCATCCCGCGCGGTGTGGCGGCTCGTCGAGTTGACCGGCACCAGATCGGAGCTGCCGCTGGTGGCGGCGCCCAGCTCCATGCGCACCGCGCCACTAAAGACTGCTCCTCAGCGCGTCGCTGGCTAACGCGCGGGCCGCTGCCCAGTGAGCCGCGGCGCGGGGCCCGCGAGGCCTAGCCCCCGGTGCCGCGAGCGACGAAGTCGCTCGCGCTGAGTGCGAAAACCAAGCCTGGCAAGGAAGAGGGCCAGGGACAGTGCTTCGCACGGCCCTGGCCCGATGACACAGCCAGGCGCAGGTTTGCAGCCCGAATCAGCGCGAGCGACGGGACTCGAACCCGCGACCTCCGGCGTGACAGGCCGGCGCTCTAACCAACTGAGCTACGCCCGCTAGGGACGTCCGAGCATAGCGGTCCTAGCGTCTCCCCAAGGAGCTGGACGGTCTCGAGATCGTGCGCCTCGGGGGAGTTGAAGATGAGGGCGTCGATCCCGCTCTCGAGCAGCTCGCTGGCCTTCTCCGTCACGGTGTCCGGGTCGCCGGTGAGCACGCTCGCGCGCCGCTCCGGGTCCATGCCGGTCAACCGAACGAGCCCTTCCAGCTTGGCGTCGGCCTCCTCCTGCGTCGGCGCGATGATGATCGTGCCGAGGCGCGTCTTCGTGATCTCCGCGGGGTCGCGTCCGAGCCGCTCGCAGTGGCCCTCGAGCACGCCGATGAGGTGTCGCATCCTGTCGGCGTCGCCGAAGAAGTTCGACGCGTCGGCGTACTGGGCCACCATCCGCAGCGTCTTCTTCTCGCCGCTGCCGCCGATCATGATCGGGATGTCGCCGCGGATCGGCTTCGGGTTGTTGAAGGCGTCGTGCACGCTGTGGTGCTTGCCCTCGTAGGTCGCGGGCTCCTGGGTGAACATCGCGCGGGCGATGTTGAGATGGTCCTCGAGCCGCTCGAAGCGCTCGCCCAGCGGTGGAAAGTCATAGCCATAGGCGGTGGCCTCGTCCACGTTCCAGCCCGCGCCGATGCCGTGGATCGCCCGGCCGCCCGAGATCACATCCAGCGTGGTGGTGATCTTCGCGTGGAGAGCCGGGTTGCGATAAGTGACCGCGCCCACGAGCAGGCTCAGGTTCACGCTGCTCGTCCGGGCGGCTAGCGCCGGCAGGATCGTGTTGCCCTCGAGCATCCAGTTCTCGGGCGGTCCGACGCCGCGGATCTGGTGCAGGTGGTCCATCACGAGCACCGTGTCGAAGCCGGACGACTCGGCGGTCGACGCAATGTCCGACAGTCGCTCGAAGAGGTCCGCCTCGCTCACCCCCGGGAAGTTGAAGTTGGGGATCTGCAGGCCGAGACGAATCGGTGCTCGAAGCATCGGTCGAGGATACGCCTAGAGCCGCTCGAGCCTCCGCATCGTCGGGCCCGCCTCGCGCTCCTCGAAATCGAGGTGCGCGAGGAGGTTCTCGGCGAGCACGTTCAGCCCCTCGACGACCCGCTGTCGAGCCGTCGCGCTCTCGCCATTGGTGAGGTCCGTGGCCGCGGCCTCCACCTCGTCGAGGTCGTCGGAGACGCGCCTGTGATCCGCCTCGAGCTTGTCCACGACGGGACCTATCTCGCTGTCGGTCTCGCGCAGGCGCGGGAACAGGAGCACGTCCTCGGCGTTGTGGTGGCTGTGGACGAAGCGGCAGTAGTGCAGGCAGTTGACCTTCAGCCGCCACAGCGGCCCGTTCGTCTGGAGCTCGTCGAGCTCAGCGTTGAGCTGCTCGGCGGGCAGCCCGTCGACGACCTCGCCCGCGAGCCGTCGCACCGTTTCGAGGTCGCGGCGAACGACGCTGTGCACCCACAGCAGCTCCTGGAAGAGAGCGCGGCCCTGTTCGGTCTCAGGGTTCACGCCGCATTCCGGAGGCAGGGTCAGGCGACGCTCATGTGAAGCCGGACGACGGTGCCGCCGTCGCCCGAGCGCAGCTGCACGAGATCGCAGAGTTGCCGCGCGTTCCAGAGCCCCCAGCCTGGTGCGTCCCGGCCCGAGGGCGGCATATGGCCGGTGAACGGGTCGCTGAACCCCGGGCCGCTGTCCGATACCTCGCAGATGACCTGCGCGGTTTCGGTCCAGATCCTCACGCGCGCTCGTCCGCCCGCGTGCTTGAGGGCGTTCGTGGCCACCTCGTTCAGGGCAACGGCGAGGTCCGCCGTGCGCTCCATACCGAGCCCGGCCCGCGAAGCCTCGTCCTCGAGGAGGATTCTCAGGTCGCGAAGTTCATCGAACTCGGCCTCGAGCGCCGGCCCGTTCCATGGCTCCAGCGGCGTGCTGTCGAGCGCGGCGGCGAAGGCGGCCGGGTCCGTGAAGGTCCTGCTGGAAGTGAGCTGATCCACGTACAGGACCTCGGGGTGGGTCCCGTAGACGTGCTCGAAGATGGATTCGGACAGATGTGTGGCGTCGTACGTGCAGACGACCTTGGTGCGCGGCGAGGCGAATGTGATGTTGGCGAAGGCCTCGTAGCGCTGCCATTCGCGCCGCTCGGCATCGGAGCGCGCGAGCCACATCTGCTCGCCGAGTACGCGCAGCTGCGCTCCCTCAGGAGCGCGGGAGAGCCAGCGCGTGAACAGCTCTAGCGTCCGCCAGGGGCTGCGGCTGTACCAGTCCTCGGAGCTGCCGAACTCCACGGCCTCGGCGAGATCGCCCAGCTCCTCGCGGAGCGCGTCGACGTTCGCCCGAGTCGTGACCGCGATCACCGAGTCGCCCGCCTCGGCGCCCTCGCGCACGTAGGGGCCGGCGGCGGCCACGAACTCGCCCGGCGAGGCGTAGAGCAGCGCGCGGTGGGAGAAACCGCTCAGGCCGCCACCTCTATCAGTTCGTCGAACTCAAGGGCGCCGGTGAGCGCGGCCTCGAACTCGCCGACGGTCGAGTTGTCGACGTCCCCGTAGAGGCTGAGCACGTAGGAGCCCCGGCCAGCGTTCTCTTCGTACAGGAGACACATGTGATCCCCCGGCTTGAGCGGAGGTGGGTTTTTCAAGAGCTGTGTTTTCCCAGTCTCTGCCAGTGTCACTCGCGCTGCAATAGGGAAAACCCTAGGTCGGGATTTCCTAATACAGCCGCCACGACGGCGGCCGGATCGTCTTCGAGGGCACGCCCGCCGTCGGGGCCGCCGCCCGCGCCACCCTCACGAGCGAGCACCTCGCGGCCTAGGTCGGCCGGGCCTGATGGCGCGGATCGAGCGCCACCTCGCGCAGCGCGTGGGATAGCTTCCGCGGCGTGCAGCTCGGCGGACAGGCCGCCCTGGTCACCGGGGCCACCGGCGGCATCGGCAACGCGATCGCCCGAGCGCTCCACGAGCGCGGGGCGCGGGTGCTGCTGAGCGGGCGCCGCAGGGATGCGCTCGACGAGCTGGCGCAAGGCCTCGGCGATCGGACGAAGGTGCTCGTGGCCGACCTCGCCGAGCGCGACGCGGCGGCCCAGCTCGCCGAGGCCGCTGGAGCGGTGGACGTGCTCGTGGCGAACGCCGCCCTTCCAGCGAGTGGCCGGGTCGAGGACTTCGACCACCACCAGATCGACCGCGCGCTCGACGTGAACCTGCGGGCGCCGATCCAGCTCACGCGTGCGCTGCTGCCGGGAATGCTCGAGCGGGGGCGCGGGCACGTGGTGTTCGTATCGTCGCTGTCGGGCAAGGTGGCGTCGCCGCGCTCGGGGATCTACTCGGCGACGAAGTTCGGGCTGCGCGGCTTCGCGGCCGGTCTGCGCGAGGACGTGGAGGCGAGCGGGATCGGCGTCACAGTCGTCTTCCCGGGCTTCGTGCGCGACGCCGGGCTTTTCGCAGACAGCGGCGTGAAACTGCCGCCCTGGGTCGGAACGCGCACCGCGGAGCAGGTGGCGGCGGCGGTGGTGAGCGGGATCGAAAGAGAGCGGGCCGAGGTGGACGTGGCGCCGCTCGCCCTGCGGGTGGGCACGCGGATCGCGGGACTCGCGCCGGTCACCGTTGCGCGCCTTCAGCGCCGCCTCGGCTCCGAGCGCATCGCGGACGCGCTGGCGGACGCGCAGCGCAACAACCGCTAGGCGATGGGGTCAGACCCCTGTCTGCGGCATCGCTGACCGCGGCAGTCCTATGGGTCTGACCCCATCCGCGGCTTTAGGTGCGCGCCGTGCGCGGGTCAGATCGCCCACGGCATGAAGATTTAGGTCCTCTTCCGCCGATGCTGTGAGCATCGGAACCGTGACGCGCGGCCCGATGCTCATTCGACTTGGCCTGCTCGCGGCGCTCGCCGCGGTCGTCGTCGTGGTGGCGGTGCTGCTTGCGGGCGGTGACTCCTCCGACGGTGACAAGGGTGGCGGCACCCCCGCCGCCACGATCGCGCCGCTGCGCGGCGTCCCGCAGTCCGGCATCGCGCTCGGCTCACCCGACGCACCGGTCACAATGGTCGAGTTCGCCGACCTCCAATGCCCCTTCTGCAAGGAGTATTCGGAGGACGTGTTCCCGGAGCTGCTGAAGCGCTACGTCCGCACCGGCAAGCTGCGGCTCGAGCTGCGGCTGCTCAGCTTCATCGGCCCGGACTCGGACCGTCTCGCGCGCGTCGCGGCCGCCGCCGCCGCGCAGAACCGAATGTGGCAGTTCGTGACGCTCGCGTACGACAGGCAGGGGGCGGAGAACTCCGGCTACGCCACCGACGCCTTCATCAAGAAGCTCGCCGCCGACGCGGGCCTCGGTAAGGCGGATGCCGGCGCCGCGGGGGAGGCGCTCATCCGGGACGCGGAGCGCCAGGCGCGCCGGGCGCAGATCGAGTCGACGCCATCGTTCCTGATCGGCCCGACAGGCGGCCCGTTCCAGCGCTTCCAGCCCAGCGACCTCACGCCCGGCGCATTCGTGCCGAGGATCGAAGAGGAGCTCGGGAAGTGAGGAGGGCGATCGCCTGCCTCGCCGTTCTCGGGCTCGCGATCAGCATCTACCTCACGTGGGTGCACTACTCGGACATCGAGCCGGTGTGCACCGGCATCAGCGACTGCGAGAAGGTCCAGACCTCCGACTATGCCGAGCTGGCCGGCATTCCGGTCGCAGTGCTCGGCATCGCCGGCTACGCGTCGATCCTCGTGTCTCTCTGGATGCCCGTCGAGGTGACGGTTTTGCTCGCCTACGTGGCCGCCGGCTTCAGCGGCTATCTCACCTGGGCCGAGCTGTTCAAGATCGACGCGATCTGCCAGTGGTGCGTGGCGAGCGCGCTCGCGTCGCTCGCGATAGCCGTGCTGGCGACGCTGCTCGCGCTGCGCACGCCGCTACATCAGCGGCCGCTGCGCTGAGCTGTCCGGCTCGAGCCGTTCGTCCTCGAGGTCGAGCGCCACGCGCACGATGCGCGCCTGCTCGCGCTTGTGGGCGGCCGAGTAGCCCTCACCGGTGGATGCGCGCAGCTGCCGCCCGACGTAGTCGTAGGACAGCCGCTCGGGGAGGATCTTCGCCATGCGGCGGCGCATGAACGCGCGCGGGCCCATGTTGCGCGGCTCCTCCTGCACCCACACCACGCGCTCGAGGTTGGGGTAGCTCTCGATCAGCTCGACGAGGTCCTCCTCGGGGAACGGGTAGAGCAGTTCCACCCGCCCCACCGCGATGTGATCGGCCGCGTCCCGCTCCTCGTGGCCCGCGATGTCGTAGTACACCTTGCCGGAGCAGAGCACGAGCTTGGTGACCGCCTCCCGCCCACCCTCGGCGAAGCGCGGGTCGTCGATCACGCGCTGGAAGTGGCCCTCGGCGAGGTCGGTGAGCGTGGAGGAGGCCTCGGGGAGACGCAGGAGGCTCTTCGGCGTCATCACGATCAGCGGGCGCGGCTTCGACACAAGCGCCTGACGGCGCAGGAGGTGGAAGTACTGGGCGGGCGTCGTGCAGTTCGCCACCCGGATGTTGCCCTCGGCCGCAGCCTGGAGGAAGCGCTCGATGCGTGCGCTCGAGTGCTCGGGTCCCGAGCCCTCGTAGCCGTGCGGCAGCAGCAGGGTGAGGCGCGAGGTCTGGCCCCACTTCGCGAGGCCGGACACCATGAACTGGTCGATGATCACCTGCGCGCCGTTCACGAAGTCGCCGAACTGCGCCTCCCAGAGCACGAGCGCGTCGGGAGCCTGGACGCTGTAGCCGTACTCAAAGCCCATACACGCCTGCTCGGAGAGCGGGCTGTTGTGCAGCTCGAACGGGGCGTTCGCGTCGCGCAGGTGCTGGAGCGGGTTGTGGCGCTCGCCAGTCTTGGAGTCGTGCAGCACGGCGTGGCGCTGGCTGAACGTGCCGCGCTCCGAGTCCTGTCCGGTGAGGCGAACGGGCACACCGAGGGCGAGCAGCGACGCGAAGGCGAGCGTCTCGGCATGGGCCCAGTCGATCGGGCCTCCGGACATAAGTGCCTCGCGGCGGCGCTCGAGGAACGGACGCAGCTTGCGGTGCAGCTCGAAGCCGTCAGGCAGGCGCAGGAGCTGGTCGCCGAGGGAGCGCAGCGTGTCTTCCGGCACGGTCGTGCGCGGCTCGCGGCTCATCGTCCGGTCGAGCTCGTGGGTGCCGGTGTCGGGAGGCCCGCCGATCGACTCCTTCAGCTCGGCATGCGCGTGGCCCACGCGGTCGTAGGCCTCGCTCGCCATGCGCTCGGCCTCCTCCTGGCTCACGACTCCGTCGGCCACAAGGCGCTCGGCGTAGAGCTTGCGCACCGGCGGGTGGTCCTTGATCAGCTCATACATCTGCGGCTGCGTGTACGCAGGCTCGTCGGTCTCGTTGTGGCCGAAGCGGCGGTAGCCGATCACGTCGATGAGTGCGTCGCGACCGAACGTCTCGCGGAACGCGTGGGCCAGGCGGGCGGCGGAGACGCAGGCCTCCACGTCGTCGGCGTTCACGTGGATGATCGGCATGTCGAAGCCCTTGGCGGGGTCCGAGGCGTAGCGGGTCGAGCGGCTCTCGTGAGGGTCGGTGGTGAACCCGAGCTGGTTGTTGGCGATCAGGTGGATCGTGCCGCCGGTTGTGTAGCCGGGCAGCGCCTGGAGGTTCAGCGTCTCGGAGACGATGCCCTGCCCCGGGAACGCGGCGTCGCCGTGGATCACGACCGGCACCACGGCCGCCGGGTCGTGCGCGAGCTCGCGCGCCTTGCGGGTGGTCTGGTCGGCGCGGGCGCGACCCTCTATCACCGGGTTCACGAACTCCAGGTGGCTCGGGTTGGGCGAGAGCGTGACGGTCACCGCACGCCCCGACTCGGTCGAGTAGGTGCCGCTCGCGCCGTAGTGGTACTTCACGTCGCCGGTGCCGCCCTCGGGTGCCGCGGTGTCCACGGCGAGCGTCTGCTCCCCCTCGAACTCGGCGAGGATCGCGGCATAGGGCCGGCCGACGGTGTGGGCGAGCACGTTCAGCCGTCCGCGGTGCGCCATGCCGAGCACCACCTCGCGGGCGCCCGCGCCCGCGCCGAGCTCGATGGTCTCGTCCAGCATCGGGACGATCGAGTCGAGTCCCTCGATCGAGAACTGCTTCTTCCCGAGGAAGGCCTTGTGCAGGTAGTTCTCGAGCGCCTCCACCTCGGACAGGCGCTGGAGCAGCCGTCGGCGCGCGTCCGGCTCCAGCGGCTGGCGGTACGTGCCCGACTCGATGTTCTTGCGCAGCCAGACCCGCTGCTCGTGATCGGAGATGTGCTCGATCTCGTACGCGATCGTGCCGGTGTAGGTCTCGCGCAGCTGCGGCAGCGCGTCGGCGAACGTCTCGCCGGGGACGGCCACGCGCAGGACCGAGGCGGGGATACGGCGCATGAGCTCGTCGTTCAGTCCCACCGTGGCCGGCTCGAGCGCGGGATCGCCGACCGGCTCGGATCCGAGCGGGTCGAGACGCGCGGCAAGATGGCCGTGCATGCGCTGCGCCTTCACGAGTGAGGTGGCCGCCTGGACCGCCTGGAGGAGCGCCGCGTCGACACCCTCCGCCGCGGCAGGGGTGGCCGCTGCCGGAACCGGCTCTGCCGCGGTGACCGGCGCGGGAGTTGTTGGGCCCTCGGCGCGCAGGGACACGCCCACGGCGTCGAAGACCGACTCGTAGAAGCCGTCCTCGCCCTGGAGCAGCTGATCGATGCGGCGCAGGAAGGCGCCGGACTCCGCACCCTGGATCACCCGGTGGTCGTAGGTCGAGGTCATCGTCATGACCTTCTGGACACCGAGCTCGGCGAGCCGAGCGGGATCGACCGTGGTCAGGCCTGCCGGGTAGCCGATGGCACCAGTGGCCACGATCGTGCCCTGGCCTGGCATCAGGCGGGGCACGCTGGCCACGGTGCCGATGCCGCCGGGATTTGTGAGCGTGATGTTCGCGCCCTGGTAAGCGTCGGGCTGAAGGGTGTTGTCGCGCGCGCCCACCACCAGCTCGTCGTAGCGCGCCACGAAGTCGGCGAAGCTGAGCGCGCTTGCGTCGCGCAGGACGGGAACCACGAGCGAGCGCGTGCCGTCCTTGCGCTCCACGTCAACCGCGAGCCCGAGGCTCATGCTGCCCGGTGTCACACGCTGCGGCTTGCCGTCCTCCTCGGCGTAGGCGTGGCCCATCACGGGCATGTCGCCGGCAGCCTGCACGATCGCCCAGGCGATCAGGTGCGTGAACGACAGCTTCTTGCCGGCGGCCTTCAGCTCCTTGCGACGGCCGTCGAGCGCTGCCACGGGCACCGTGCGGAAGCTCGTGGCAGTCGGGATCGAGCGGCTCTCGTTCATGAACTTCACGAGCGTGGCCGCGGGGCCGCGGATCGGCTTGACCTCGGCGCCGGCCGGTGCGGGGGCGGTGGCGCCTCCATTCCCCTCGACTGCGGCGAGCACGTCCTCCTTCGTCACCCGGCCGCGCGGACCGGATCCCGTGATCGCCTCGACGTCGATGCCGTGAGCGCTCGCGATGCGCGCGGCCACGGGGGTCGCGTTCCCGCCGTTGATGGCGGGTGCACCTGCGGCAGGCTTCGTCTCGGCGGGTTCGGCGCTCGGCTGGACCGGGCCGTTCGTCGCGCGGGCAGCGGTGCCGGCGCCCGCAGCAATGCGGCACAGCACCGAGCCGACCGGCACAGTCTCGTCGGCCTGGACGAGGAGCTCCTCGATCGTGCCCGCCACTGGGGAGGGCACCTCGGCATCGACCTTGTCGGTGGAGATCTCGACCAGCGGGTCGTCGACGGCGACGGTGTCGCCCGGCTTCACCCTCCATTCGAGGACGGTGCCCTCGGCCACCGAATCGCCCATCTCCGGGAACGCGACATCGACAACCTCGCCGCCGCCTGCGGGCGCTTGATCGCCGCCTGCGGGCGCCTCGTCGGGCGCCGCCGGGGCCGCTCCGTCGCCGTCGGGGTCTATCTCGCCGAGCACGCTTCCCACCTGAACCGTCTCATCGGCTTCCGCGGCGATGTTTACAAGCGTTCCGGATACGGGCGCCGGAACCTCGGCGTCCACCTTGTCGGTGGAGATCTCGACCAGCGGCTCGTCAGCCTCGACCCGGTCACCGACCTGCTTCAGCCAACCAAGGACCGTGCCTTCGGTAACCGACTCCCCCATCTGGGGCATGGTGATCTGGACGCTCGTGGCGCGTGTGGCCATCCCAGCCCTCAACTGTAGCCCCCGCGCGGCTCGCCGCTAGCTTGTGGGCGGTGAGGACCATCCGCAGCGCTGCCGCGGTGGCCCTCGTCGTGATCGCCGTTCTCGGCGGGGGGCTGCTAGCGCTCGCGATCTACAGCGCGGAGCGCGAGCTCAGCGTGGGCCGGATAGAGCTGTCCGTGCAGCCCTTCCACCGTGGCGCCCTCGACCTGTACGTGCCGCTCGTGGACTGGGGCGCCCGCTTCGGCGCTGTGCGTCTGCCGGCGCGGCTCTCGATCGACGTGCGGACCGTGGATCGCGAGGCGGCCCAGCGGCTTGCCGCCGGCCAGCTCCCGGATGTGGAGGCGGTGCGAGATGAGGCGCGCGACGCGGTGGCCGACTATTTGCGCGTGCTCCTGCTGGTGGTGTTCGCCTTCGGCCTCACGGCAGGGCTGATCGTCGCGCTGGCCGTGCGCGGCCGGGGCGCGCCACGGCTGCGCTGGCTGTTCGGCACGGCGCTCGGCACAGCGGTTGCCGGCTGCCTCGCGCTTGCGCTGCTGCTGCCACCGCGCGGCACGATCGCGGACCCCGAGTACTACGCCAACGGCCCCGACATCCCGGTGGCTCTGCGGGCGGTGGAGCAGGCACAGGGCTCGGCGCGCGTAATCACGGAGGAGCTGAACGAGCAGCTCGTGGGCCTGGCACGCCTCGTGGCCGCAAGCTCGCAGCGGGAGCCCGGCCGCGATCTCAACCATCTGGTCCTGGCCTCGGACCTCCACAACAACCTGCTCGCCCTACCGGCCCTCGACCGCGCGGTGGGGCGGAGCCCGCTCTTTTTCGCGGGCGACCTCACCTCGAGCGGGTCGCCGTTCGAGTTCACGCTCGTACGGCGGATCGTGAGGATCGGCCATCCGTTCGTGTTCGTCTCGGGCAACCACGATTCGGACGCGCTCGTGCGCCGGATGGCGCTTGCCGGCGGCATCGTGCTCACGCAGCGCGGCCGGCTGAGGGCGGATGGGACCTACGGACCGGTGGTGGTCAAGGTGCGTGGACTGCGCGTGGCGGGATACGCCGACCCGTTCGAGCGCCGTGCACGCGACCACTTCCGGCAGCTGCGCGAGCCGCAGCCTACGCCCGAGGAGCAGGAGGATTTCCGGGACTGGTTGCGGCCGCTGCTCGGCCGCGTGGACGTGGTGATGGTGCACTCGCCCGCGCTTGCCGAGAGCGCCGCGGAGGAGCTTCGCCGGATTCCACCCCACCGGCCGCTCGCGCTCCTCACGGGACACACGCACCTGCAGAGCTTCAACTCGTCCACCAACCTGGTCGAGCTGAACGGCGGGACCGTGGGCGGGGGCGGCACCGGCAATCTGGAGAAGAACCAGCCGTTCGGGCTGGCCATGCTGATCTACGGGCGCGAGGGCGGCTTCGAGCCGGTGGCGGCGGATCTGGTCCAGATCGACGCCCACGCCGGCTCCGCGCGCGCCGAGCGGCTGCGCGTGGAGCCATAGGCTCCTCGCCCATGACGCGGCGCCGCAAGTTCTGGGGCTGGGGCTTCGAGGACCAGCAGCCGGCACACGAGGAGGTGGAGGCCGCGGCCGCGAGCGCGCGCGAGCACCTCGGCTTCGGTCCGGCCGAGGTGGAGCGGCCGGTCCGGCTCGAGGACATCGAGCTTCCGGCTCCGCGGCTCGAGCCGCCCGCGTCCCTTGCGGCGATCTGCCGGAGCGATCCATACGAGCGCGCCGCTCACGCGTACGGGAAGTCGTACCGCGACGTGGTGAGAGCGTTCCACGGGCAGTTCGAGAACCCGCCCCATGCGGTGGCGCACCCCTCGGACGAGACGGAGCTCGAGCGCGTGCTCGCGTGGTGCGAGGAGGCGGGCGCGGCGGCGATCCCCTTTGGCGGCGGCACGAGCGTGGTGGGCGGGGTGGAGCCGCCGGCCGGCCAGCCGGCCGTGAGCATCGACCTCAAGGCGATGGATCGCGTCCTCGAGGTGGATGCCAGCTCGCGCGCGGCGCTGATTCAGGCCGGGGCCACCGGACCGCAGTTGGAGGAGCAGCTGCGCGGGCACGGCCTGACGCTGAGGCACTTCCCGCAGTCATTCGAGTACTCCACGCTGGGCGGCTGGATCGCCACGCGCGCCGGCGGCCACTACGCGACCCTGCACACGCACATCGACGACTTCGTCGAGTCGATCCGCGCACTCACGCCGCGCGGCTGGTGGGAGAGCCGGCGCCTGCCGGGGTCGGGCGCCGGACCTAGCCCCGACCGCATGCTGATCGGCTCCGAGGGCATCCTCGGCGTGATCACCGAGGCATGGATGCGGGTGCAGGACACGCCGCAGTTTCGGGAATCGGCAGCGGTGTTGTTCGACTCGTTCGAAGCCGGTGCGCAGGCGGTGCGCGCGCTGTCGCAGTCGGGGCTTCACCCGGCGAACTGCAGGCTCCTCGACCCAGGCGAGGCGGCGCTCACCGGCGCGGCGCCGGAGGGCGACGGCTCGAGCGCTCCGCCCGCCCTGCTCGTGCTTGGCTTCGAATCGGCGGACCACGAGCTCGGCCCCTGGATGGCGCGAGCGCTCGAGCTGTGCGCCGACCACGGCGGCCGGCCGCGTGAGCGACGCGGCGAGTCCGAGGGCACCTGGCGCGATGCCTTCCTCCAGGCTCCCTACCTGCGCGACACGCTGGTCGCCGCGGGCATCCTGGCCGAGACCTTCGAGACGGCGATCACTTGGGACCGTTTCGAGTCCCTGGTGGACGGGGTGCGAGAGGGCGTGCGTGAGGCGCTCGGCGGCCAGGGCGTCGTGACATGCCGGCTTACGCACGTCTATCCGGACGGCGCCGCGCCCTACTTCACGGTGCTCGCTCCTGCCCGGCGCGGCGACGAGCTCGCCCAGTGGGCCGAGCTGAAGCAGGCCACCTCGGAGGCGATCGTCGCGGCGGGCGGCACGATCACGCATCACCACGCGGTCGGGCGCGATCACCGGCCCTGGTACGACCGCCAGCGGCCGGAGCCGTTCGCCACGGCTCTGCGCGCCGCGAAGTCGGCCGTGGACCCCGCCGGGATCCTCAATCCCGGCGTGCTGATCGACCCCTGGAAGGATTGACGGCGTGGCAAGGCGACGCGAACTGGCCCGCGCCGACCGGGTGCTGCCGGGGCTCTGGCGGCTGCGCCTGCCGCTGCCGTGGCCCGGAGTCCCGCACGGCAACGCGTACGCCGTGGCCGCCGGCGACGGCGTCGTGCTCGTGGACACGGGCCTCCACGAGCCAGGTTCGATGCGCCAGCTCGAGCTCGCTCTCGATCAGGCTGGTCTGCGCGTGGAGCACGTGCGCCTCGTGGTCTGCACCCACGCGCACTCGGACCACTACGGGCAGGCGGCGCCGATCATGGAGCGCACCGGCGCCGAGCTCTGGATGCACCCGAACCACGAGCACATGACGAAGGCGGCCGAGGATCCCGAGCGCGCGTTCGAGCGGCGCTTCGAGATCGCCCGCCAGTCCGGTGTGCCGGCGGAGGCACTCAGCGCTTACAAGGAGGCGCGTGGCGCGCACAAGTTCGGCATCGCCGAGATCGTGATGCCGGACCGCGACCTCGTCCCGGGCGTTGAGGTCGAGACCGACCTCGGAAACTGGCACGTGTACGAGACGCCGGGCCACGCGCCGTCGCACGTGGTGCTCCACCAGCCCGAGCGCGAGCTGCTGCTCTCGGGCGATCACCTGCTCGGGCGTGTCTCGCTCTACTACGACTTCGGATACTCGCCGGACCCGGCGGGCGAGTTCCTGTCGAGCCTCGATGTGGTGGACGAGCTCGACGTTCAGCTCGTGCTCGCCGGCCACGGGCGTCCGGTGCGCGATGCACGAGCCCTCACCGAGGCGAACCGCCGCGCGATCGCGGAGCGCTTCGAGCGCATCCGCAGCTCACTGGCGGACGGTCCGCGCACAGCCTTCGACATCGTCCCCGAGATGCTCGACGTGGAGCTCCCGGCGCCGATGATGATCGGCTGGGGCCTAGCCGAGGCGCTCTGTTACCTGCGGCACATGGAGCTCGCCGGTGAGGTGGAGCGGGTGGACGACGAGGACCCCGAGCAGTGGCGGCTGGCCGGCGGCTGAGCGCCGGCGCGACCCGCGCGCTAGACCGCGGCCTTCGCCCGCGTCCAGGGATGCGCTGCGCGCAGCGCGGCCAGGATTGCCCGCGTTGCCGGTGAGCGGTTCAGGGTGTAGAAATGCACTCCGGGCGCGCCTCGCGCCAGGAGATCGGAGCACTGGAGGGTCGCGTAAGCGACCCCGAGCTCTGCAACCGCTTCCGGGTCGTCGGCGCGCCCGGTGAGCTGCCGTTCGAGGTCCTCGGGGATCGTGGCCCCGCACATATCGGTGAAGCGGTGGATCTGGCCGTAGTTCGTGATCGGCATGATCCCCGGCACGATGGGCACGTCGATGCCCGCGGCCCTCGCCTCGTCGACGTAATCGAAGTAGACCTCGTTGTCGAAGAAGAGCTGGGTGATCAGGAAGCCCGCGCCGGCCTCGACCTTCTCCCGTGCGTAGCGAAGGTCGCTCGCGCGGTCCGGGGCGTCGAGGTGGATCTCGGGGAAGCACGCGGCGCCGACGCAGAAGTCGAAGCGCTCGCGAATCAGGCGGATCAGCTCCACCGAGTAGGACAGCCCGCCCGGGTGCGGCTGCCAGGCGGTCTCGCCGCGCGGCGGGTCGCCACGCAGGGCGAGCACGTTCTGGATCCCCGCGGCTTCGATCTCCGCGAGCAGCTCCACGAGCCGCTCGCGCGGCTCGCCCACGCATGACAGGTGCGCCATCGCCTCGATCCCGAAGTCGCGCTTGATCGTCTTCGTGATCTCGACGGTGCGGTTGCGCGTGGTCCCGCCGGCCCCGTAGGTAACGGACACGTAGTCGGGCTCGTCGTCCTTCAGGACCTCGAGCGTGTTCCTGAGCGTCTGCTGCCCCTCGTCTGTCTTCGGCGGGAAGAACTCGAACGAGAACACAGGCCGCTGCCGCTCCAGCAGGTCCGCAATCCGCATAGGCCGAACCTTAACACGATCGTGTCAAGGTTGTGCCGCAGGGTTGGCTGGTTCCCCGAACTGCAGCACTGAGGAGAACGACCGTCCTACCTGGGGTACCCATACGGTACGTAGAACAGTACGGTCGAAGGAAATCACCCCTCCGGCGGAATGATCTCCAACCCCGTCGCCACCGTCTCGCGCCCACCAACCCGGTACTGCACGTCCACCGAGTCGTTTTTGCCGTAGTAGCCCCAGAGGCCGAAGAAGATCGCCGTCCATTTGCCCTTGCTGAGGCGCTCCTTCTCGAGCGGCCTGTCGAACAGCAGCTCGCGTCCCACCAGCTCGTAGTCACGTCCCTGTTCCTGCGGGACGCCGTTCACGAACACGCGGATCGGCGGCTCGGCGCCCGCTGGCAAGGGGACACGCCAGCGGCTCACGAGACCGCCCTCCTCAATGCGTCGTAGGCACTCTCGCCGTCGCGCTGCTCGACCACCGTGCGCCGAAGGCGCCCCTTGAATGCCTCGCTCGAGCCGTCACCGCGGACGTCGACGCCGGCACGTAGCCGGCGGGGTCCGGAGAGCTCCAGGCGTGCGACGACGATCTGGACGGGCTCGAGCCTACGGATGATGGTGCCGCCCTCGGGTCCTTCATGCGCGCCGTTTTCGAGTTCGCGGCCCTCGCGCTCGAGGTCGGACAATGCCTCGGAGAGGTCCCGGTAGTGGCTTTTCCGGACCCTCGCGCCCGCCCGGACGGTCAGCGTGTACGGCTCAGCCGCCAATGGCCGACATCGTGCGCGGCGGCTGGCGGAAGCCCGGCTCGCCGACGTGGTGCTTCAGCTCCTTGCGCCAGACCGCCTCGCGGACGACACGCTCCAGCTCCGCGTCGCTCGCGCCGTTTCGCAGCGGCAAGCGCAGATCGGTCTCGTGGATCGAGAACAGGCACGTGCGCAGCTTGCCGTCGGCCGTCAGCCGGATGCGGTTGCAGTCGGCGCAGAAGGGTTCGGAGACAGGGTTGATGAAGCCGATCTCGCCGCGGCCGTCGGCGAAGCGGAACACGCGGGCGGTCGAGTGGGGCTCGCGCGGCAGCTCCTCGAGCGGATGGACGCGGTGGATGATCGCGCGGATCTCCTCGCCGGGCAGCACCTGGTCGCTCGACCACGCATGGTCGCCGTCGAGTGGCATGAACTCGATGAAGCGCACCTGGTAGCTCGTCGAGCGCGCGAACTCCGCGAACGGCAGCGCCTCCTCCTCGGTGAAGTCGCGCAGTGCCACCGCGTTCACCTTGATCGGCCGCACCTCGGGGTGGGCACCGATGGCATCGAGGCCGCGCAGCACCTGCGGCAGCGAGTCGCGCCGCGTGAGCTGGAAGAAGCGGTCGCGCTGAAGCGAGTCGATCGACACGTTCACGCGCGTGATCCCCGCCTCCACGAGTGCGGCCGCGTCTCGCTCGAGCAGATAGCCGTTGGTGGTGAGGGAGAGATCCTCGATGCCATCCACGCGCGAGAGCATCGACACGAGCCGCGGGAACTCACGCCGCACAAGGGGCTCGCCGCCGGTGAGGCGCAGGTCCGTGACCCCCATCCCCGCGAGCACACGAACCACTCGCTCGATCTCCTCGAAGCGCAGGATCTCGTCGCGGTCGAGCCATGGCAGGCCGTCCGCCGGCATGCAGTACTGGCAGCGGAAATTGCAGCGGTCGGTTACCGAGACCCTCAGGTCCGATATCAGCCGGCCATGGCCGTCCACAAGGGGTTCGAAGCTCACCTTATGGAAGGGTATCTGCAGTGGACCTGCCGCTGACCGAAATTCGCGCGCCCACGCGCGGCAACCGCAAGCTCGAGGCGCTGTTCGAAGCCGCCAACGCCGACCGGCGCCTTCACGCGTGGTGGTACATGCAGCAGGTGAACGCCGACCGGCGCGACATGTCCGACCACTCATGGGTGCACATCCAGATCGTCGTGAACATCGCGCTGCGGCTGTTTCGCCTGCTGAACCGCGGCGGCGTGGAGCCGGCCATGGTGACCACTCACGGCATGAACGTCCGCGACGCCGAGGTCGTGATCGCCGCGGCGTGCCTGTTCCACGACACCGGCATGTCGATCCACCGGACCGACCACGAGCAGTACAGCCTCTTCCTGGCGTCCGACCGCATGCCGCTGCTGCTTGAGGGCAGTTACAAAGAGCCCGAACTGACGGTGGTCATCTCGGAGGCGCTGCACGCGGTGATCGGCCACCGTCGTGCGGGAGACCCGATGACGATCGAGGCCGGCATCGTGCGCGTGGCCGACGCCCTCGACATGGCCAGCGGCCGCTCACGGATCCCGTTCGAGACCCGCCGCCCCAACATCCACTCGGTCTCGGCCGCGGCCATCGACGACGTGACGATCGAGCAAGGCGACGAGAAGGCGGTCCAGGTGAAGATCGCGATGAACAACTCCTCGGGCCTCTTCCAGATCGACGAGCTGCTGGCGACCAAGCTGCGCGGCTCCGGCATCGAGGAGAACGTGGAGGTCGTGGCCGAGATCGAGGCCGAGCACGAGAAGCGGCTCGTGCCGGTGTTCCGGATCTAGCTGCGGACCGCCGACCTACCGCTTGCGCGGGTCGATCAGGTTCGTCGGCGCAACGGGCTTCTCGCTGCGCTTCTCGCGCGAGCCGATCGGGACGTAGTCCTGCTCGCGGGCGCCGGTGTAGATCTGGCGCGGGCGGGCGATCTTCGTCTCCGGGTCGGTGACCATCTCGAGCCACTGAGCGACCCAGCCCGACGTGCGCGGGATGGCGAACATCACCGTGAACATGTCCGGCGGCAGGTTGAGCGCCTCGTAAATCAGCCCCGAGTAGAAGTCGACGTTCGGGTAGAGCTTGCGCTCGATGAAGTACTCGTCGTCGAGGGCGCGCTTCTCGAGCTCCGTGGCGATGTCGAGCTTCGGGTTCTTCCCCGTGACCTCGAAGACCTCGTCCACGTGCTTCTTGATGATCTCGGCGCGCGGGTCGTAGTTCTTGTAGACCCGGTGGCCGAAGCCCATCAGCTTCTCGTCCTTGCTCTTCACCCGCTCGAGAAAGTCCGGGATGTTCTCCTTGGTCCCGATCGCGTCGAGCATCTTCAGCACGGCCTCGTTGGCTCCGCCGTGCAGCGGCCCGTAGAGCGCGGCCACGCCGGCCGCAACGGCCGAGTACGGGTCCACCTCTGACGAGCCGACCCCGCGCACCGCATTCGTCGAGCAGTTCTGCTCGTGGTCCGCGTGCAGGATCCAGAGGACGTCGAGGGCGCGCTCGAGCCGCGGGTCGGGCTCGTACTTGACCTCGGTCATCTTGAACATCATCGAGAGGAAGTTGCCGGGGTAGGACAGGTCGTTGTCGGGATACACGTACGGCAGCCCGAGGTTGTGCCGGTACGCGAAGGCGGCGAGCGTGGGCATCTTGGCGATCAGCCGGACCGCCGCCATGTGGCGCTCGAGCTCGTCGTCGATCCGCTTCGCGTCGGGATAGAAGGTGGAGAGCGCGCCGACTGTGGCGAGCAGCATCCCCATCGGGTGGGCGTCGTAGCGGAAGCCCTCGACGAACTTCTTGATGTTCTCGTGGACGAAGGTGTGGTGGGTGATCTCGAAGACCCACTCGTCGAGCTGGGCCTGGGTGGGCAGCTCGCCGTAGATCAGGAGGTAGGCCACCTCGAGGTATGACGACTTCTCGCAGAGCTGGTCGATCGGGTAGCCGCGGTACTCGAGGATCCCGGCCTCGCCATCGATGAAGCAGACCGAGCTGCGCACCGACGCCGTGTTCGTGAACGCCGGGTCGTAGGTCATGAGGCCGAAGTCGTCCTCCGAGACCTTGATCTGGCGAAAGTCCATCGCCTTGACGGTCCCGTCCGAGATCTCGACGTCGTAGCTCTCTCCGGTGCGGTTGTCCGTGACGCTGAGCGTCTCGTTCGCAGTCGCTACGCCACCGCCGTCCTCGCGCTCTGTCTGCTCGTCAGCCATATGTCTCCCTCTTTTCCCAGATTGTGACGAAGGACTCCACGCGGGTCAGCGACCGCGGCCGAAGAGCCGCTTCAGGACCCCACCGCCGCTGCTGCCGCCGACGGCCGGCCCCTGCTTCTCCGGGGGCGGCAGGTCGGCGCACTCGGCCGCAGTGATGTTGAGGGTCACGGCGCGCTCGGCGGTGCGGGCCACCTCGGGGGCATCCACGAAGCGGCGCTCGCCGCCGGGCGTCTGGATCACGAGCCCGTCGAAGATGTGCTCCGGAACGTTGTCGAGCACCTCGACGACCTTGCCGACCTCCTGGCCGTCGGAGCTGATCACGGGCGTGCCGCGCTCGAGGGCGGTGTAGTGCACCGCGTGGCCGTCGTCACTCGCCGGCAGCGTGCTCGCCGCCCTTCGGCTCGTGCTCTTCGGTGGCAGAGAGGTAGATCGCCGAGCCGACCGCGCCGACCACCAGCACGATCGAGATCGCACCCACGAGTCGAGTGGCGCCGCGGGTGCTCGGGAAGTCCTCGCGCATCACGCCGAGGGCGGAGACGACCAGCGCCCACACGGCGAGAGCGCCTCCGGCGAAGTAGAAGCCTTCCACTCCCCGAAAGCTACCGAAGGGTGCGCCGCGGCGTCCGCGATTCGACCCGAACTCGCCGAGGCGGCTGCGGCTCCGGTGCGGCGTGCGGGCCACGGCGCGGCGGCTGCGGCGGGCGGCGGCGCGGATGCGGGTGGGGATCGCGGTCGGGTGACCCGCCACCGCCATCCTCCGGCTCGAGGACGGGCGGATCCTTGATCGCCCACCACACCAGCCAGAGCAGGGCGACGATCGGGACCTTCATTGCGATCGCCAGCCAGACGATCCCCCAAGCGCTGCCGCTCATGCGAAGGATCGTACCCGGGATCGGGGCGAACGCACAGGGCGGCCCCTCGTCCTTTCGGATGACACGAGTTCCGCCGCGAGGCTGACGACTCGGCCCCGCCGCGGGCTTACGGTGGCCGTAGAAGACGTGGGTGCTCCCCATATGCAACAGAGAGCTTGACCGGGGGACAAACCGCACCTAGCTTGGGCCACGCCCTCCCTCCGGACAGAAAGGAACAAATGTCACGACATAAGTTCGCGCGGCCCGCCATCGGCGCCGTCGCCATCCTGGTCGCGGCCGCCGTGGCAGTACCGGCGCTGGCCGCTGCGCCCCGGAACGCGACGATGAGAGCGGTAGGCACCGTCAAGATGGTTCCGAACCGCAGCATCACCGACGGAATGCACTTCCAGCGCGACGTCCTCACCATCCAGACGGACGGGAAGATGACGCTGATCGACAAGACCAAGGCGCCGCACTCTTGGTCGGTTGTGAAGCGCGGTCAGGTGCCGGCGAACCTCAGGCAGATGGATGCCTGCTTCGGCAAGGGTCCGTGCGACGAGCTGGCCGTCGCGCACGGTGCCATCAACCCCGACACCGGCGAGGAGCAGGACCCGACCACGCCCCTCGTAAACGTGGGCAAGGACGGATTCAACGCGCCGGGTGACTCTGTGCTGATCCCGCCGGGCGGCAAGACCAGCGTGAAGGTGTCGGCAGCCCCCGGCTCGACGCTCAACATGATCTGCGCGATCCACCCGTGGATGCAGAACAAGGTCAAGGTCGTCAAGCGCGCCGGCTAGCCGGCTGCTTGATCGTGCTGCTCGCCGCGGTCTCCGCCACTCCGGCGGAGGCCGCGGTGCGGCACGAGTGGGTCGCCGCTGTGCCCACCACCTGGAACATCGTCCCCAACGGGCGCGACGGGATCATGGGCACAACGTTCGACCCGTCCCAGACCGTCTTCCCGACGGTCGTCTACCGGCGCTACACCAAGAACTGGCGCCGGCCGCTTCGCAACGCGCCGGTCACGAACGTCGATCACGACATGGTCCCCGGGCCGCTGCTGCACGCGCGAGTCGGCGACCGCCTGCGCATCCACTTCAAGAACAAGGACCCGCAGAACCCGCACTCGATGCACTTCCACGGCGTCCACTACAAGCCGGGCTCCGACGGGTCGTACATCCCGGGCTTCTCCGGTCCGGGCGGAAACGTCAAGCCCGGCAGGACCTTCACCTACCGGCTGAACGCCGGGGGTGACTCGGCAGGTGTCTGGCCCTACCACGACCACTCGCCGTCCATGCACGAATCGCTCGCGGGTGGGCTCTGGGGCGCTCTCTCGATCCGTGGGCGCCACGAGCGGCGGCCCGACCGCGAGTTCGTCACCGTCTTCGCGCCCATGAAGGACTTCCAGACGATCAACGGCAGGGCCTTCGTGGGCAACACGCCGATCTACCGATCGAAGGTGGGCGACCGCGTCCAGTGGGACGTGCTCGCGATCGGCGACGAACACCACACCTTCCATGTGCACGGCCATCGCTGGCGCACCGCCGCGGGCGTGCCAGAGGACACCCGGACGCTCGGTCCGGCCGAGAGCTTCCGCGTGTCGTGGCGCGAGGACGCGCCGGGCACATGGCTGTACCACTGCCACGTCGAGCAGCACATGGCGCAGGGGATGATCGGCATCTACAAGGTCTCGCCCCGGTGAGGGCCCTGGCGATAGCGCTGGCCGGCCTCGCGGTCCTCGCCGCACCTGCGCAGGCGGACTCGATCTTCGTGTCGGCGGGCACCAGCAGCTTCGCGCCGGCCGAGCTCGACGTGCTTGTGGGCGACACCGTGATCTGGCGCAACAACAGCGTGAAGACCCACAACGTGAAGTCGGAGGCCGAGGGCTACAACTCCGGGCGGTTCGCGCCGCGCACGGCCGCGAACCACGTCTTCGCGTCGGCCGGCAGCTTCCCGTACGTCTGCACGATCCACGACGGCATGACTGGCGAGATCGGCGTTCACCCGCTGCTCCTGAGCGGACCGACGCGGGCGGTGCAGCGCGGCGCCTCGGTCGCACTCCACGTGCGCGCGCCGGCGGGGACGTCCGAGGTCACGATCGAGGCCGACAGCGGGTCCGGCTATCAGCCCGTGGCCGTGGCCGGCGCGCCCGAGGGCGGCGGCCACGACGGCCATGTAGAGCCCGGGACCCTGCACGCCAACGTGGTGGCGTCGGAGAGCGCGAACTACCGTGCGGTGTCGGCGGAAGGTTCCAGCCCCGAGCTACGCGTGGACGTGACGGACGGCGCCACGCTCTCGGTGTCGGCGAAGCGGAGGTCCGCGGCGGGCGTGCTGATCAACGTGAAGGCAAGCCCAGCGTCTCCCGGGGCCAATGTCGTCCTTCAGCTGAAGCTGCGCGAGCGCTTCGGCTGGTGGCCGGTGGCGCGCGCCCGCCTCGACAAGCGATCGCGCGCAGCGTTCACCGTCAGGCGCCACGCCGGAGCGCCCGCCAGGGTGGTGATGGTCGGCCCGGACTGGGTGAGCCCGCTGTCCCAGAGCCGCGTGTTCAGACTTGCACGCCGTACGCCTCGGTGAAGGCGTCGTTCGCGTACGCGATCGACGCGTAGCCGAAGCCCTTGTCTCCCCAGCCCGTGCCCCAGCTGTTCCGGACGATGAAGCGGTCGGCGGTGTAGCCGACCACCGAGACAGCGTGGCCCCCACGGGCGGTGTTGGGCTTGTAGACGTCCAGCAGGCCCTTCGTGTCGGGTGCTTTGTCCCAGGTGCGGTCGACACTCAGCCTGGTGACGATCGGCCCCTTCGTCGCGATCCATCGACGCCAGCCATCCAGGTCGTCGTGGCCCGACGGCGTCAGGTTGAAGTACCCGCCGATCTTGAACTCGGATGCGAGGGCGTAGAACGCCTCCTCCCTGCCCGGGTACAGCTTGCCCGCGTCGAAGCCGAGCACCGGCTCGCGCACCGCGCCGTACTTGCGGGCCACGTCGAGAGCCGCCTTCACGGCCGTGCCGGCGTCTTCGATGAAGGTGGTGGGAGGGGTCGCGAACTGATCCGTCTCCTTCGAGGCCATCCACTGAAAGCGCACGGACAGCCGCTCGGTGTTCTTCAGCCGCCCTGCCTTGACCATGTGCCAACGCAGCACGGAGTCAGCGGTGGCCCAACCGACGCACGAGCCCGTGGCGCCCTGATCGCCCACCTTCCACCAGGCCGCCCGCAGATCCTTCGAACTGGGCACTGACGCCGCTGCGGCCAGCAGGCCGGCCTCGTCCGCGTGCTCCAATCGCCAGTCGCGTTCGGTCTTTTCAGACGGGACCACGTTGAGGATCCGCTTGACGCGCTTTGGCCTGGCCTTCGCCACGACTACCTCCTGAAGGGACGGGGGAGTACCTGGCGCGAGCCTAGCCCGTGCATCTGGGTGAGGCAACCGCCTCGCCCAGGGGCAGGAGGTTCGGTGGAGGTTAGGTTGCGGGGACCCACTCGATCGACGTGATCCGCTTGAAGTGCTCGTAGCGTTCGTCGATCTCTTCGCGCGTGAGGCTCTCTGCGCGTTCGCAGCCGAACTGCTCGACCCAGAAGGACGCGAGCGTGGAGCCGTAGGTCATCGCGCGGCGCAGCGTGGCGTCGTCGATCGCCCCGCTCTGCGAGTCGAGGTAGCCCATCAGGCCGCCGGCGAAGGAGTCGCCCGCACCGGTCGGGTCGCGGACCGTCTCGAGTGGGTAGGCGGGCAGCGCGAAGAAGCCATCCTCCGTGAACAGCGCGGCGCCGTACTCACCCTGCTTCGCGATCACCACCCGCGGGCCCATCGCGCGAACCGCCGCGGCAGCCCTGACGAGGTTCGGCTCCTCGGTGAGCATGCGCAGCTCGGCGTCGTTCATCAGGACCATGTCCACGCCGGAGATCGTCTTGAGGAGCGACTCGCGCGTGCTCTCGATCCAGAAGTTCATCGAGTCGAGCGCGGCGAGCTGCGCGCCCTTGCACTGCTCGCGCACGTCACGCTGGAGGTCCGGCTGGATGTTCGCCAGGAACAGCAGGTCGCAGTCCCGCGACGCGTCTGAAAGCTTCGGAGCGAAGTCGCCGAACACGTTCAGCTGGGTGTCGAGCGTGTGGGCGGTGTTGAGGTCCCACTCGTACTCGCCACTCCAGAAGAACGTCTTGCCGCCCTCGACGTGCTCGATGTCGTCCGTCACGACGCCATGGCGGCGCAGCACCTCGTACTCCACCTCGCCGAAGTCGTCCCCCACAGGTCCGACGGGACGCACCTCGGTGAAGAAGCTCGCGGCGAGCGAGAAGTGCACGGCGGACCCACCGAGCGCACGCTCACGCTCCCCGAAGGGCGTCTTGATCGCGTCGAAGGCGATCGAACCGACGACAGTGAGCGACATGGCGGCGGGGAGGCTAGCCGACGGGGGCGGGCTGTCCGCCGTTTGCGGCAGCGCCGAGCGAACGACAGCACTGAGGAGGTCGACCGTCCTGCCTGGACTACCCATACGGTAGGTAGGACAGGACGGTCGACGGAAACACGCCCCTTCACCGCTGCTGTAAGCGCTGGGCAGGCGGCAGCGCCACAGAGTTAGGCTCCGCCCATGCGCGCCTGCCAAATACAGGAATTCGGCGGACCCGAGGTCCTCCAGGTGGTCGATGTCCCCAAGCCGGAGCCCGGCGACGGCGAGGTGCTGATCGAGGTCTCGCGCGCGGGGATGAACTTCGCCGACACGCACCAGCGCGAGAACTCGTATCTCGCGCGCTACGAGGTGCCGCTCGTGCTCGGCGGCGAGGTGGTGGGCACCACGCCCGATGGGCAGCGGGTCGTTGCGCTGATGGCCACCGGTGGCTACGCCGAGTACGCCGTGGCGCACGAATCCACCGTCTTCCCGATCCCCGACGGGATGGACGAGGGGGCCGCGCTCGCACTGCTCATCCATGGCCTCACGGCGTGGCACCTGTTCAAGACGAGCTCGAAGCTGGGCGAGGGCGAGTCGGTGGTCGTGATCTCGGGCGCCGGAGGAGTCGGCAGCCTCGCGGTGCAGCTCGCGAAGCCGTTCGGCGCCGGCCGCGTGATCGCCACGGCGAGCACCGAGGAGAAGCGTGCGAAGGCGATCGAGCTGGGAGCAGATGCCGCGGTGGACGCCGCCGAGGAGGACCTCAAGGGCGCGCTGATCGAGGCGAACGAGGGCAGGCCTGTCGACGTGGTGCTCGAGATGTCGGGCGGCCGCGTGTTCGACCAGTGCGCCGAGGCGCTCGCCCCGTTCGGCCGGATCGTGGCGTACGGCATTGCGAGCCGTGAGCAGAACACGGTCGAGACCGGCCGGCTGATGCGCAAGAGCCGCAGCGTGGTCGGCTTCTGGCTGATGCACTGCCTCGGGCGGCGGGACATGATGGAGGAGCCGCTCGCGGATCTGTTCGAGCGCGCAGCGAGCGGCGAGCTCGTGCCGCAGGTGGGCACCACCTACCCGATGTCCGAGGTGCGCCAGGCGCACGAGGACATGCAGGGCCGCCGCACGAGCGGCAAGGTGCTGCTCGACCCCTCCCGCTAGCGTCAGGGACCGCACATGACGACCTTTGCCGAACTCGGCCTTTCTGAATCGACCCTGGAGACGCTCAAACACCTGGGGTACGCGAACCCCACGCCGATCCAGGAGCAGGCGATTCCCCCGATGATGCAGGGCAAGGACGTGATCGGTCAGGCCCAGACGGGCACCGGTAAGACCGCCGCGTTCGGGCTGCCGATGGTCGAGTACGCCGACCCGGACGACCCGAGCGTCCAGGCGCTCGTGCTCACGCCGACCCGCGAGCTGTGCATCCAGGTAACCCAGGCGCTGCGCGCTTACGGCGAGCAGAAGGGCCTGAACGTGGTGGCCGTGTTCGGTGGCGCTCCGATCCGCGACCAGGCAGCACGGCTGAAGGACTCGCAGATCGTGGTCGGCACGGTGGGCCGCGTGATGGACATGATCGGCCGCCACCACCTCTTCCTCGACAACGCGCGCTACGTGGTCCTCGACGAGGCGGACGAGATGCTCGATCTGGGCTTCCTCGAGGACGTTGAGTCGATCCTCAAGCGCGCGCCGATGGGCCGGCAGACGGCGCTCTTCAGCGCCACGGTGCCGCCGGAGATTCGCCGCCTGGCGGACACCTTCATGCACGACCCGGTCGAGATCAAGGTGCGCGCGGCCACGCTCACGATCGACACGGTCGAGCACTTCTACGTGGAGGTGCCGGACAAGGAGAAGCCGGACGCGCTCGTCCGCGTGCTCAAGGAGGAGCGCCCCGAGCAGGCGATCGTCTTCGTGCGCACCAAGATCGGCGTGGACCGGCTCGCGCGGCGGCTCGGCGACGCCGGCGTGCGCGTGAAGGCGCTGCACGGCGACATGTCCCAGGGCCAGCGCGACGGCGTGATGATCGCCTTCAAGGGTGGCCGCGAGCGCCTGCTGATCGCAACCGACGTGGCCGCCCGCGGGCTCGACATCACCGGCGTGAGCCACGTCGTGAACTACGACATCCCGAACTCGCCGGACATCTACGTGCACCGCATCGGCCGGACCGGCCGCGCCGGCGAGAGCGGCCGCGCGATCACGCTGATCACGCCGAAGCAGCGGCGCGACCTGGAGGCGATCGAGCGCCACGCGAAGACCGAGATCGGGGAGTGGAGCGCCAACGGCAGGGGCCAGAGGCGCTCGAAGGCCGAGCGGGAGGGCAACCGCGATCCCGACCGCGAGACGCGCAGGCCGCGGCACACGAAGCCTCACCCGCGCGACGGGGTGCCCTACTCGAAGCTGGTCGTGGGGTCGGGGCGACAGGACGGCATCGAGCCCGCCGACATCGTGAGCGCGGTGGTCGACAACACACATCTGGAGAACGACGACGTTCGCAACGTGAAGGTGCTTGAGCGCTTCTCGTTCGTAGAGGTGCCCGCGGACCGCGCGCAGGTCGTCGCAGAAGCTGTTTCTGGCAAACAAGCCCGGGGAGCCAAGCTCCTGGTGGAGGTAGCGAAGAAGGCATGAGCAGCGTCACGATGCACACCAACCATGGGCCGATCGAAATCGAACTCTTCGATGGAGACGCGCCGAAGACCGTCGACAACTTCACGAAGCTCTCGCGCGACGGCTACTACGACGGGCTGATCTTCCATCGGGTGATCCCGGACTTCATGGTCCAGGGCGGCTGCCCGCTCGGGACGGGTACCGGCGGTCCGGGCTACGAGTTCGAGGACGAGATCAACGAGCACAAGATCGAGCGCGGCGCGCTCGCGATGGCGAACCGGGGACCGGACACGAACGGGAGCCAGTTCTTCATCGTCACCACCGAGGCTGCGCCGTGGCTCGACGGCAAGCACACCGTCTTCGGGCGCATCACCTCCGGCATGGAGTCGGTGGACGCGATCGAGGGGCTCGAAACCGGCCCCGGCGACCGTCCCGTCGAGGACGCGAAGATCGAACGCGTGGAGGTCCATGACGGTTGAGCTCCTGTGGTGGGACGGCTGTCCCTCCTACCCCGAGGCGCTCGCCCAGCTTCAGCGCATCCTGCGCGAGGAGGGCGTCGAGGCGGAGGTCTCGCGCGTGGAGATCGAGGACGACGAGCAGGCCAGGCGCGAGCGCTTCCCGGGCTCGCCCACGATCCGGATAGACGGCGAGGACATCGTGCCGCCCGGCGAGGGCGATCCGTTCTCGCTCACCTGCCGCGTCTATCGCACGCGCGACGGGCGCTACTCGCCACTGCCTGACCCTGAGGACATGCGTGCCGCGGTGCGCCGAGCCGCATGACCGCGATAGGCGACACGGCGCCGTCGTTCACCCTGCCCGACACGGCAGGCGTGGAGCATTCGCTCGAGACGCCGGCCGTGGTCGTCTTCACCTGCAACCACTGCCCCTACGCGCTCGCTTGGCACGACCGCCTCGCTGCGGCGGCGCGCGACTACCCGGACTTTCACTTCTACGCGATCAACCCGAACGACGCCGAGCGCTATCCGCGTGACTCGCTCGAGGCGATGCGCGAGCGCGTGGAGCGGGAGGGTGACTGGCCCATGCCCTACCTGCGCGACGAGTCGCAGGACGTGGCGCGCGCGTTCGAGGCCAAGACCACGCCCGACGTGTTCGTGATCGACGCGGACGGGCGGCTGCGCTATCGGGGCGCACCGGACGCCGACCACCAGGACCCGAGCCTCGACGCGGAGTGGCTCCGCGACGCGCTCAACTGTCTGCGCGCCGCCGAGGACGTCGCTCGGCCCGAGACCGATCCGATCGGCTGCAGCGTCAAGTGGAAGCAGTGATTGCCCGGATCGCCGCCTCGGTGTCGCTCAGGTCCTGAAGCAGCGCGTCGGGCTCTGAGGCCCTGAGCGAGTCGAGATCGGCGAAGCCGGTGGCCACCGCCACGGCACGAGCGCCGGCCTCACGGGCGGCGAGCACGTCGAGGGGCGTGTCGCCCACGAGCACCGCGCCCGTGGGCTGCCCGTACCGCGCCGCAGCTCGCTCCCGCGCGATGGCCACGAGGTCGGAGCGGCGCTCGTGAGGGTCGGAGCCGTAGGCGCCGGCCTCGAAGTCGAGCCAGCGCTCCAGCCCGAACGCGCCGACCTTCACCGCTGCGTTCGCCTCGAGGTTGCCGGTTAGGAGCGAGTTGATCACGCCGTCGGCCTCGTGCAGTGCAGCGAGCGTCTCGGGGACTCCGGGATACACCCGCCCCTCCGCGGCGATGGCGCTCTTGCGAACGGCCAGCTTCGCCACGAGCTGTTCCAGCACCGCCGGCACGTGCTCGGTCGAGTTGTTCAGCATCGACAGAGCGATCTGATGATCGGTCCGGCCGGCGTACTCCACCCAGTCGGGCACGCCGCCGATCACGGCGTCGAACGCCTCCTCGAATGCGAAGCGCCCGTGGCCGGCCGAGTCCACGAGCGTCCCGTCGATGTCCCAGAGCACGAGTAGCACCGGCACTATGGTGGCTCATCCAATGACCGTTCACTGGTCAGACGAGGTCCAGGAGATCCTGGATGGCGACCACGCGCTGATGCTCGCCTACGCGACGCCGGCCAACGGCGTGGTCCTCCTGCCGGTGAGCAACTTCGCCGTGCTCGACCGTGAGGCGGGAATGGTTGCATCCGTAAACACGTCCGTCGGCGCCTGGAGGAAGCTCGAGCGGATCCGGCGCAACCCGCGGGTCGCGCTCGCGTTTCACACGCGCGAGTACGCCGCGACCGATCGCCCGGAGTACGTCCTCGTTCAGGGCACCGCGACCCTCGGCGCGCCGGTGGAGGACTACCCATCCACCATCCTGGATGTCTGGGAGCGCTTCGAGCTCTGGGCCGATCAGCATCCGCTTTGGAAGCGTTGGCGGCGCGTTTACGCCCTGCGCATTGCGATCGAGGTCTCCGTCGAGCGGATCCTCGTCTGGCCGGACCTGGGATGTGGTGGCCCGGTCGAGGTGCACGGCACCGCGCTGCCACCCGATCCGCCGGCTCCGCAGGCCGAGCCGAAGAAGGGGACCGCTCCACGGATCAACCACACCCGGGCCGCGAAGCAGGCGGCGGGCCTGCCTCATGCCCTGCTCGGCTGGGTGGGCGCGGACGGCTTCCCGACGGCCGTCCCGGTGGAGGTCGCCGGATCCGACGATCGCGGGATCCTGCTGGATGCCCGTGAGGGGCTCGTGCCCCCCGGTGGCCGACGCGCGGGTCTCACGGCGCACTGGTTCAGCCGCGGGGTGATCGGACAGAACCAGCGCAAGCACACCGGCTGGCTCGAGGCGGGGGAGCGGCTGGTCTACGCCCCGCACACCCAGTCCAACTATCGATTCCCTGCGCTCAAGCCGCTGTTCAAGTTCGTCTCCGGCGCCTTTACCCGGCTGGGGGTGAGGGGGGCGCGGCGAGCCGGCTTCGCGCCCTAGCGAAGCTCCACGCCCAGCAGATCCTCCAGCTGCGGCAGGGTCCGCTGCGCTCCGCGGTGGAGCACCGCCGTCATCCCGACGGCCTCCGCGCCATCGCAGTTCTCGCGCAGGTCGTCCACGAAAACACAGTCGGCAGGGGCGAGGCCCACGCGCTCGCAGCCCAGCTCGTAGATCTCGGGCTCGGGCTTGTGCATGCCCTCGTCGCCGGAGATCACCACGCCGTCGAACAGCTCCGGGAAGGTCGAGCGGTCGTAGCGGCCCGCGCCCATCGAGTTCGAGATCAGCCCGGTGCGGATGCCGTGGGCGCGTGCGCGGCGGAGCGCCTCGACCATCTCGTCGTCCGGGCGGATGTGGCCGAACATGCGGTCCACGAGCCCGGCGCGGCGGCCGTCCTCGAGCTCGAGCAGCTCTCCGAAGCGCTCCGCGAACTGCTCCTCCGTGAGCTCGCCGCGCTCGAGGCCGCGCACGCACTCGAGCGCGCGTGGATCCTCGCGGAACAGGCCTTTGATCGTGTCGGGATCGAGCCCCTCGTCGTCGCAGAAGGCGCGGAAGGAGTCGAAGACGTTCGTGGTGAGCACGCCGCCGAAATCCACCAGCAGGCCCTTCACGAGTGTGCGATCTCCCGCGCCTTCTCGGCCAGCATCGGCACGCCGCGATCGAACAGGCCGAGATACTCGTCGTCCGAGTTGCCGGCCTGGAAGCGCTTGTAGTTGCCCTCCATGAACACGGCCGCCTTCCAGAGGGCGAGGGCCTGGTACCAGTTGAGCGCCGACATCGAGCGGCCGCTGCGCTCCTCGTAGCGCGCGATGATCTCCTCGCGCGTGAGGAACCCGCCCGAGCGGGTGACGGCGTTCAGGTTGGCGAACATCGTGTCCTGAGGATCATCCGGCTCGACCCAGGTCACGGTCAGGTAGCCCACATCCGCCAGGGGATCGCCGATGGTCGACAGCTCCCAGTCGAAGATCGCGACGAGCTCGGCGGGCGCGGCGTCGGCCATCATCACGTTGCCGAGCCGGTAGTCCCCGTGCACGATCGTCGACTCGGGTGACTCCGGCATGTTGCGCCCCAGCCACTCGCCCAGCTCTTCGACCACAGGCAGCTCGCGGGTCTTGTTGTGTTCCCACAGCCCGCTGAAGCGCCGCACCTGGCGCTCGAGGTAGCCCGTGGGCTTGCCGTAGCCCTCCAGGCCGCACGCGCGCCAGTCCACGTTGTGCAGCTCCACGAGAGCGTCAACGAGCTCCTCGGCTGTTCGCCGTCGCTCGTCGGCGGTGTCGATTGCGGGCGGGATCGCGCTCGCGAGCACGCTGCCGTGGATTTCCTCCATCACGTAGAACGGAACGCCGAGCACCGTCTCGTCGTCACCCACGGCGATCACCGTCGGCACGCGCACAGGCGTGCCCTCGAGCGCCTTCAGCAGGCGCGCCTCGCGCAGCACGTCGTGGGCCGAGGGGGGCAACGGCGGGCGCGGAGGGCGGCGCAGCACCACGCGGGCGTTGCCGCGCTTCACCAGGAACGTGATGTTCGAGTGGCCCTCGCCGATGCGCTCGGCCTCGAGCCGGCCTTCGCCGATGCCGTGGGCATCGAGGAACGCCTCGAGGGGCTCGCGCACCACGAGTGGCGGAAGCTCGAGTCCGGCGGCGTCCTCCGCTGTCTCGACCACGTCCATCGCGGCCAGGATCCTACGTAGTTGGCCAGGCCTCCACGAGGAACCAGCCCTGGCGGCCGTCGCTGTCGCGCACCAACTCCACGCGCATGCGGGCCGGCACGTCCCGGCCGTGGGGTGGCACGAGGCGCAGGTCGAACTCGCGAAGGTCGGCATTCCCGGCCAGGATCTCCACGAGGTGCGCCGCCACGTACTGGCGGTCGGCGGGGTGCACGAGCTGGCGCCAGCCGAGGTGTCGCAGCGCGGGTTCGTCCAGCGCGACGAGCGAGCAGAACGCGCTGTTGGCAGTCCACACGTCGCCGTCGGTCCCGACGACGGCGCGTGCTGCCAGGGCGGTCAGCGCGGCTCCCATTCCAGACAGAGGATCGGCGCCGGTGGCGGGTCCGCCCATCACCCGAGCGACCCGATATGGAAGCGTCTGCCTCCTCCGATCGGACTCCTTCGGTCGCGGAGTACCCCATATAGGTGGTAGAAAAGACAATGCCAGGCGATCGGATCCGAGTCCTCATCGCTGATGACCACCCGCTGTATCGCACGGGTCTCGCGGACACGGTCAAGCGTCGCCCTGAGCTGGAGCTGGTGGGACAGGCGGAGGACGGCGCGGCCGCGCTCGAGGAGATACGAAGCCTGGACCCCGACGTGTGCGTGCTCGACGTGAAGATGCCCGGGCTCGGCGGGGTGGAGGTGCTGCGGGCGCTCGAGCGGGAGGGACGCGACGTACGCGTGGTCTTCGTGTCCGCCTACTTCGACAGCGACGTGGTGTACGGCGCGCTCGGGAGCGGGGCGTCCGGATATCTGTCGAAGGACTCGACCGGTGACGAGATCTGCGACGCGCTGGTGGCGGCCTCTCAGGGCCGGACCACCCTCGGCACCGACGTGCAGGCCGCTGTGGCACACGAGATCCGCCGTCGGAGCGGCGACCAGGAGCGCCTGCTCACCCGGCGCGAGGACGAGATCCTGCGATTCACGGCCGAGGGCATGTCCGCACCGGACATCGCCCGAGAGCTCCACCTCGGCACGACAACCGTGAAGACCCACCTGCAGCGGGTCTACGAGAAGCTGGGCGTCTCCGACCGCGCGGCCGCGGTGGCGGAGGCGATGCGGCGGGGGATTTTGGAGTAGCGAGCGCAGGCTGTCTGGCGCGAGTAGGGGGTCAGACCCCCTGAGTGATCAGAGCCCGGGCCGACTCTGGGGGTCTGACCCCTTGCCGCCGTTCTTCTCCGGACTCTGGGGGTCTGACCCCTTGCCGCCGTTCTTCTCCGGCATCCAGAACTCCACCGTCGTACCGCTCCCCGGCGTGCTGCTCATTTCGAAGCGGCCGCCCGCCGCCTCGGCTCGCTCGCGCATCGAGACCAGACCGATGTGGCCGGGCTCGGCTGGGGCGTCGGCCTCGGGCAGTTCGAAACCGGAGCCATCGTCCCTGACGCGCAGCACCACTCCAGCTCCACGGCGCTCGAGCAGCACCTCCACCCTCCTGGCGTCCGCGTGCTTTCGCACGTTCGTGAGGGCTTCGAGCGCCACCCGATAGAGGATCGCGCGAGCCTCCGGCGCCGGCTCGTCGTCGAGGCGGTTCACCACTCGCCAGTCGAAGCCGTCGTGGGCGAAGGAGTCGGTGAGGAACTGCTGGAGGGCTGCGCTCAGGCCCGCTTCGTCGAGCGCGGGAGGCCGCAGTTCGAAGAGGAGCCGGCGGAGGCGCCGGTTCGCCTCGATCAGGGCGGTGCGCGCCTTGAGCACGGCCTCGCGCTCGGCCGGGTCCTCGAGCGTCGACGCCAGCGCGTCCATGCGCAGGCCGGCCGCCGCGACCGCCTGGGCGGTGTCGTCGTGGATGTCCACCGCGATCCGCCGGCGCGTCTCCTCCTCGGCTGCCACGAGCTCGGACAGCAGCCGCGCCTGCCCTTCCTGGCGCTGCTCGATCTCGACGGCGGCGGCATTGAGCGCGTTGGCCACATCGGTGAGCTCACTGGGTCCTTTCGGGACCAGGGCGCGGGCGGTGAGGTCGCCGGCACCAAAGCGCCGAGCCGACTCAACTACCGCGGAGCTCCAGCGTCCGAGCAGTAGCGTCGTCATCAGGTAGCTGAGCCCAAGCGCCGCCAGGAGGCCCAACCCGGCGAGTAGGAGGTAGCGGCGCAGGTCGTGGTTCGGGTCCGCGAATACGCTCTCGGAGGTGCGTCCCGCGCTGATGAACAGGCGACCCTGGGCGTTGCCTCCCACGGGCGCGAAGCCGTAGATCGTCGGCACGCCGTCCAGTCCCATCAGTTCGGCCGTTCCCTGGCGTTCGCGGAGCACGGTGCTCACCAGCGGCCCCTGCTCACGCACGCTCTCCCCGGATGGGTCGTCCGGCACGCGCGCGACGAGCTTTCCGCGGTCGTCGAGGATCACGTACTTGGTCTCGGTGGGCGAGCTCTGCAACGCCATGGTCCTGGTCAGCTCATCCACGTCGAGAGCCGCGAATAGCACCGCCGGACGCTCGAAGCGCCCCCGGTCCACGGCGTGGCTGGCGAGCAGGACCTTCATGTGGGACAGGGGCCCTTCGCCGACCTCTCCCATGACGAAGCCACGGTCGGCCTGCGCGCGCCGGAACCAGTCAGCGCCCGACACGTCCACGCGCCTCATGGGCCGGACCAAGCCCCGCGTGGTCGTGCCGCAGTAGACCCGCCCGCTCGGGGTCGCCACGCCCACCGCGCTGTACCAATCACTGGCGCGCGGCACCAGGGACAGGAGCCGCTCGCAGTGCTCCACGCCAGGCCGAGCGGACAGGTCATCCGCCACCGCTGACAGGAAGCTCGCCGTGGCATCGACTGCCGAACCCGCATCCACCGCTGCGAGGCGTGTGGCGTCGAGCAGGTCCATCTGGGCGTTGCGGCGTGCCTCGCCGCGCTCCTCGAGCGCGACGATGATGGCGATCGCCGTCGGGGGCGCGAGCGCCACGAGGACCAGGATCAAGATGCGGGCGCGAAGTCCGAGTGACATCGTCCTGGCGCAGTCTCGCTCAGAACCCGGCGTCGCGCGCCTCTAAGCTTCGCGCCCGATGCGGCCCAACCGACTTCTGATCCCTGTCGCCCTGCTCGTCTTCTTCGCGTCCGCCTCGCCCGCGGCCGCGTCCGATTGGAGCGTGAACGTCATCGACTACGAGTTCCAGCCGCAGGCGCGCGCGATCGCAGTGGGCGACTCGGTGACATGGAACTTCACGGTGGATGGCCACACGGCCACAAGCAAGTCGGGCCAGGCGGAGTCGTGGAACTCGGCGCCCGACGGCGGCACGAACAGCGCCGGGGTCCCCTTCACGAAGGTCTTCAACAGGCCCGGGCGCTACCAGTACATCTGCGTCCCGCACCAGTCCTTCATGCCGCAGGGCGTGATCCAGGTGGGCACGGACACGGTGGCCGACAGCATCGACAACTTCAAGTCCAAGCGCACCGGCAACCGGGTGAAGCTCAGCTTCCTGCTCACCGAGCCCGCCACGGTCACATACAAGCTCACGGGCAAGTCGCGTCGTACGGTCAAGCTGGGCCGCCTCGCTGCCGGCCGGCGCAGCTTCACGCTGCGCCGCCTGAAGCGCGGCACCTACCGGGGCGTCCTCACGGTCGTGGACGACTTCGACAAGAAGATCACTCCGCGGAACTTCTTCGTGATCCGCTGACCACCCCGCGCCGCCGGTTAGGCTGGCCTGGATGAGGGCCCTCCGCACCGCCGCGCTGGCCGTGCTTCTCGCGCTCGTGCTCTGCGCGCCGGCCGGCGCAAAGGATCCCGGGCGCTGGACTCTCAGCGGCTGGAGCTCCGTGTCGAACCTCTACTGGCAGGGCGTGACCTCGGCCGGGCCGACAGGGCCGCTCTATTTCTCCGGGCTGGTCGAGGGCCTTCACCGCACCGATCGCTGGTTGAGCGAAACAGCGACGATCTCTCCGGCGATTCCCGCTTCGGTGAAGGCGGTGGAGGGCTACAACCACGTCGGCGACATTTCGTTCGACGGGCGGGACGGCAAGCGCGTGCTGCTGCCCCTTGAGTGCTACGAGCCGGGCAAGCCGAACGGAGGCAACACCTGCGGGACCGGGGCGATCGCAACAGCCGACCCGAACACGCTTGCCTTCCGCTACTACGTGAAGCTCGACCCGACGGAGATAGCCAAGGCAATGTGGGTCGAGGCGTCGCCGGACGGCCTCCTGTGGACCTCGAGCGGGAACGACCTGCTCGCCTACCGCGCTGCCGACGTCAGCGCCGCGAACGCCTCACCGGCCGCGCCACCGATCCACTCGGTGCGACGCCTCGCCGGCGCGGTGCCGCCCAGCGGCGTGACGGGTGCCGCGTTCCGCGGGGGACGACTGCTTCTGGCCGGCGCTCAGGGCACGACCTACCAGATCTGGTCCGTGGATCTGGCCAGCGGCGCCCGCCGCCTGGAGGTGGAGCTGAAGAACGTGCAGGGCGAGGCGGAGGGCCTTCACGTGACGAATTTGCTCGGCGGCACGCTGCACTTCCTGGTCGCCCCGCTGGCGCAGGAGCCGACGTTCCCGCCGACAGTGGCGCTGCTGCACTTCACCGCCTCCGCGGGGTCGGGCCTGCGCGTGACCGCCACTGCCACGCGCCGAGGCTCCCATCGTCCGCGCGTGAGGGTGCGCGTGACGCGACGAGGCAGGCCGGTTGAGGGAGCGACGGTCGCGATCGCCGGCGCTCGGCAGCGCACGAACGCGCGCGGCGTGACCGCGGTGTGGCCCGCGCTCGATACCTCAGGCAGTTTCGCCGCGGTGGCGACCAAGGGCCCCCTCCAGGGACGCTCGCGCTTCCTGGCGCTTGGGCCCGCGCCCACGGCGAGCGCTGCGTCCCGCTCCGTGCCGCTGCGCTAGCCGATTTCGTCCACGTGGCGGACGTTCGCCACGTCGTCGTCGTCCGAGCTGGGCGTGCCCTCGAACCAGCCGTCGAGGATCTCCTCGAGCAGCGCCTCGCTGGTGGTTCGCAGCGACAGCGCGAGCACGTTCGCATCGTTCCATTTGCGGGCGCCGCGGGCGGTCTCGGCGTCGCCGCACAGCGCCGCCCGCACGCCGGCCACCTTGTTGGCCGCGATCGACGCGCCCGTCCCCGTCCAGCAGCAGACGATCCCCTGCTCGGCGCGGCCCTCGGCGACATCGCGGGCGGCGGCCTCGCTGGCCCAGGCCCAGTCGTCGCGCTCCTCGTCGCTCAGCACGCCGTGCAGGATCGGCTCGTGCCCGCGGCGCCGCAGCTCGTCCACCACGGCGTCCGCCACGCCGGTGCGCTCGTCCGCTGCGACCGAAATATTCATTGGCGCTCAGCCTAGTCTTGAGGCGTGCCCGAGTTGCCCGAGGTCGAGATCACCGCACGCCGCCTGACGGCGGGGCTGGCCGGTGCGCGGGTGGAATCTGCACTGGCGCCGGGCATGGTGGCGCTGAAGACCTTCGACCCGCCTCTGGACGCGCTGGCCGGGCGCGAGCTGGACGGCGTGCGCCGGATCGGAAAGATGCTCGCGGTGGAGTCGGGCGACCTGACGCTGCTCATCCACCTGATGTCGTCCGGCCGCCTCCAGCTCTTCGACGCGCGTGCGTCGCTGCGCGACCGCTCCTCCCGGGTGCTCGTGCGGCTCGACGACGGCCGCGAGCTGCGGCTGCGGGAGTTCGGCACCAAGCAGCGCGCGTGGGCGAAGCTGCTGCGCTCGGACGCCGTGGCGCAGGACGACGCCGTGGCCGGCCTGGGCCCAGACGCCTACCCCGCCCCACCGCTCGAAGAGTTCACCAAACTGCTCGACCAGCCTCGCCACCTGCACCCGCTGCTGCGCGACCAGCGCACTATCGCGGGGATCGGCCGCTCCTGGGTGGACGAGCTGCTCTGGACAGCGCGCCTCTCACCGTTCCAGAAGGGCGCGGACCTCGATCCCGACGAGATCGAGGCCCTGCACGCGGCGTGTGACGAGGTGCTCGGCGGCGCGCTCGAGCATTACGAGGACGTGATCGGCGACACCGTCCCCGACAAGCTGCCGATGCCGCTCCAGGTCCACCGCCGCGCCGGCGAGGAGTGCCCGCGCTGCGGCGCGCGTATCGAGGCGATCCACTTCAAGGACTACGTGATGTGTTACTGCCCCGAGGAGCAGACGGGCGGACGGGTGCTGAAGGACCGGCGCCTGTCGAGGTTGCTGAAGTGAGCGAACGCGGAGACCTCGCCTACTCCGCCAGCCCTACGGCTTCGAATGCCTGGGAGCGCTCTGTGAACTGGTCCATGCGAACGATCTTGCCGTCGCGGAGCGTGTAGACGTCGTAGAAGCGGGCGTCGACCTCAACCCCACTTCCACGACCGCGCCCTCGCAAGCGGACCGTCACAACGACGCGGTCGCCGCTGTCCACGAACTCCTCGGGCATCACCTTGTAGTCGTGCCATTCGGCTTTCCAACGCGCCAGGCTCGCCCTAACCGCACCGTGTCCCTGCGTCGCCAGCTCCTCAGTCGGGTTCCACACGATCCCGGGATCGGCATACGTCAGCGCCTCGTCGACGTCGTCGACGATCAAGAACCTGCGAACGATCTCCACGTTCTCCTGTGACATTGCCCGCCCAGTATCCCGTTGCCAGGGATGACTAGGCTCCGATACGTGGTGTCACCAGGCGACCAGGCGCCGGACTTCGAGCTTCCGGATCAGGACGGCGAGCCCGTCCGGCTCTCCGAGCTGCGCGGGCAGCCGGTGGTCCTCTACTTCTATCCGAAGGCCGACACGCCCGGCTGCACCACGCAGGCCTGCGGCGTCCGCGACCACCTGCCCGACTACGAGCAGGCCGGCGCGGTGGTGCTCGGGGCATCACCCGACCCAGTCAAGGCCGTCAAGCGCTTCCACGACAAGCAGGGGCTGAACTTCAGGCTGCTCGCCGACGAGGACCACGCGGTGGCCGACCCGTACGGCGTGTGGGTCGAGAAGTCGATGTACGGCAAGACCTTCTGGGGCGTCCAGCGCGCGACGTTCGTGATCGACCCCGAGGGCACCGTCGCGGACGTGATCCCGAAGGTCTCGCCGAAGACCCACGACGAGCAGGTCCTGAAGATCCTCGGCGCTCTGTGAACTGGCTGCTCCTCAGCATCACCGTCGTGGTCGCGGTCTATGTGGCCCTGATCGCCGCGCTGGTGATCGGCAACCGCCAATGGGACGTGCGCATGATCGCCAAGCTGGTTCCCTACTGCGCGATCCTCTTCAAGCGGCTGCTCGAGGACCCGCGCGTACCACGCCGCTGGAAGGTCTGGTCGGCGTTCGCGCTCGTCTACCTGGCCCTGCCCTTCGACCTCGTGCCGGACTTCATCCCGGTGTTGGGCCAGCTGGACGACGCCATCGTGGTGGCACTGGTGCTGCGCGGCCTCCTCAGGAGTGCCGGCCCGCAGCTGATGCGAGAGCACTGGCCGGGGCCCGCCGCTCTGCTGGTTCCACTGGAGCGCTTCGCGGCGGCTCCGGTGCCTGGCGGTGGATGGCGACACCCGCGATGACGAGCCCCACGCCCGCCACCTCGACCCAGGACGGGATCTGGGCGAGCACCGCGATGCCGATCACGGTCGCAGTCGCCGGCAGCAGGGACACCATCAGCGCATAGGTGGCGCGCGGCAGGCGGCGCATCGCCAGCTGGTCGGAGACGTAGGGGATCACCGAGGAGCAGAGGCCGACCCCGATGCCGGCGAGCAGCGCGACCGGGTCGGTGAGCGCCGGGAGCACCTCCCACCCACCGAGCGGCGTGACCACCACAGCTGCGACGAGCATCGAGGCCGCCAGCCCGTCGATGCCGCTGAGCCCGCCGTGGCGCGCCACCTTGTGCGCGAGCACGATGTACGCCGCAAACAGCAGGGCGTTCGCGAAGGCAAGCGTCACGCCGAGCGGCTCGCCCGCGAACTGCACACCGGTAAGCAGGTAGACCCCGGGCACGGCGAGCACGAGGGCGGCGACGTTGCGAGCGCTGCGTGCGCCGAGCGCGGCCAGCGCGATCACGGGGAGGAACTCGATCGCCGCAACCGTGCCGAGCGGCAGGCGGTCGATCGCCACGTAGAAGCAGACGTTCATCACCGCGAGCACCGCTCCCCAGGTGACCAGCAGCCGGCGGCCCGAGCGGTCCAGCTTCGCGAACGCCCGCCAGGGTCGTCGCCAGAGCGCGAAGACGAGCGCCGCTGACGCGATGCGCAGCCACGCCACGCCGAGAACATCGACCCGGGCGAAGAGCAGAACGGCGAACGCGGGGCCGAGGTAGTGAAAGACGGCGCTGACGACGAAGTAGAGGTGGGGAGGGACGCGCTCGGACATCCACAAAAGGATCGACGACCATCGCGGCCCCGTACATGGCCTCTCGAAGGTATCCTGACCTATATGGCTACGAATGGGGCACTCGATCCGACCAATCGCCTTCTGCTCAACGAGCTGCAGCACGATGCCCGGTTGTCGCTCGCGGAGTTGGGCCGCAGGGTCGGGCTGTCCTCTCCCGCGGTGGCTGAGCGCCTGCAGCGCCTGGAGCAGAACGGGACCATCACGGGGTACCGCGCGGAGGTGGACCCGCGCGCACTGGGGCTCTCGCTGAGCGCGATCATCCGCATCCGGCCCTCGCCCGGGCAGATCCAGAACGTGGCCGAGCTCGCTCAGAGGACCCCCGAGATCGTCGAGTGCCACCGCGTGACCGGAGAGGACTGCTACGTGATGCGCGCCCACCTGCGCGACGTGCTCCACCTCGAGGAGGTGATCGACCGCTTCACGGTGCTTGGTCAGACCACCACGTCGATCATGCAGTCGTCACCCGTGCCGGGCCGCCCGGTGTCAGTGGAGGCGTGAGTTGGGCCTTCCGCTCCTGACCGAGCGGCTCGAGCTGCGCGCATTCGAGCCGAGCGACCTCGAGGCACTCCACGCCGTGAATGGCGATCCGGAGGTCACTCGCTTCATGAGGCCGTATCCGACGATCGAGTACACACGTCGTGCGCTCGACATTCACGTGCGCGAGGCGCGCGCGGGCAATCCGGCCTTCTGGGCCGTGATCGAGCGCGCGTCGGGCGACCTGATCGGGGACGCAGGCGTCGGCCTGGTCGACGGGGTCGGCCCGGAGTTCGAGCTGGGCTACGCGCTCGGGACGCCCTGGTGGGGCCGCGGCTACGCCACCGAGGCCGCGCGCGCGGTTCGCGACTATGCCCTCGGCGAGCTCGCCCTCCCGGAGGTGCTCGCGCTCGTGCGCCCCGGCAATGCGGCGTCGATCAATGTGGTCGAGAAGATCGGCATGGAGCGAGTCGGGACGCGGGACTCGGACGGCGCCGTGCACTTCCTGTACTCGGCGCGCCGGGCCGCAATGCCCGCCGCTACTGCACGGTGAGCGTGCCGGTCATACCGGCGGCCTTGTGGCCGTCGACCGGGCAGTAGTACTCGTACTCGCCCGGCTTGACACTGGCCGTGACCTCGGTGGTCTCGCCCTCACCGATGGTGCCACTCTCCTCCTCGACTCCGTGCCCCTCGATCTCCACGGCGTGCGGTATCGAGGACGGGTTGTCGAGGGTGATGGTGACCTTGCCCGCCTTGGCGGTGAGCGAGCTCTTGTCGAACTTGAGCGCACCGCTAGGGTCGGCGCTCAGCTTCAGGGTCTGCGCCGCGCCACCGCCTCCGCCTCCGCCGTTTTCGGTTGTCTGCGTGTCGGCGGCCTGGCCGCTGCCAGAGCTGCCGCTGTCGGAGTTGTTGTCGTCACCGCATCCGGCAGCGACGATCGCGAGGCAACAGAGCAAAGCTGTGAAGGCGAGCGTGCGCATGGCTGGTGATACGCAGTCGTAGCGGTGGAGGTTCAGTACGTTGAGCTTGCCGCGCATGACCTCCGCGCCGCGCTCGCCGCTGGCCGAGCGGCGGGTGACCACGACCACGTGGTACTCGCCCGGCCGGACCGCGGCCGTGAGCTCCGCGGCGGCGGTGCCGTTGCTGCGGGCGCGGAAGCTTCCGCCGTTGATCCAGCGGCCGTCGGTGCGCACGCACCAGAGCTCGTAGAACGCACCGCGCGCGACAGGGAGGTTGTGCGCACGCAGCTGAACCCGCGTGCCGCCCTCCACCTCCGCGGCGGTGGCGTTGCCGAGCACCTTGCCGGACATGCTCCACAGGTCGGCGCGGGCGTAGGCGCTATCACCCCCACCCGAAAGCAACAGCGCGAGCACAACGGCGAGGATCACGGCTGCCACGGCCGCCGCCGGAATTGCTAAGCGCGGCCAGGCGCGCCGCGGACGGGCGGCGCGCGAGCGCTCCCGAACGAACTGGTCGAGCACGGCGTCCTCGAGCTGCGGGGAGAGTGCCGCGATCGTGTCATCCGGCTCCGCGGTGTCGAGCAGCGCGGGCAGGGCCGCGAGCCGGCGCCGCTCCAGGGCGCAGCGGTCGCACTCGGCCAGGTGCTCGTTCATCTCCTCGACCTCGTCGGGCTCGAGCGCGCCGAGGACGTAGGGGCCGATCAGGTCGCCGTAGTCGCGGCAGCCGGTCACGGCTCGACCTCCATCTCGTCCAGGATCAGGCGCAAACTCCGGAGGGCGTACGAGGTGCGGCTCTTCACCGTGCCGAGCGGGATGCCGGTGCGCGCCGCGATCTCGCGCATCGTCAGGCCGCCGTAGTGGGCGAGCCGGATCACCTCGCGGTGGGCGGGCGACAGGCGGGCGAGTGCGGCCGTGATCTGCCAGCGCAGCACGGCCTGGTCGAGCGCGGCATCGATCTCGGCCGCGTTGTCGAGCGAGTCCTCCGTCTCGGCGCGCTTGGGCCGCGCGGCGGCTCGCCGGTGGGCGTCCACGATGCGGTTGCGCGCGATCGCGTAGAGCCAGGTGCGGACGCTGGCGCGCCGCTGGTCGTACTCGCCTGCGTGGCGCCAGAGCTGGGCGAACACGTCCTGCACGACCTCCTCCGCCTGCTCGCGGTCGCCGAGTGCGCTTGCCGCGAATCCGAACAGCTCGCCGGCGTAGCGCCGGTAGAGCTCGCGCAGCTCATCCCCGCTGCGGTCGCGCGGCAGACGTTCGACCAGCATCGCGTCGCTCGACGGCATGCTTCACGCTATACGCGTTTGCGCTGTTTGTGGTTCGGGATCACGCGTCGCGGCGCAAGAGCACCATGGCAAATCCGAGCGTGTCGCGCCCTCCCGGCATCGTCATCCGTTCGCGCGCGCGGCGGGCGCGCTCGCGCAGCACCTCGGCGCCCGGATCGCCCGGGTGGGCCGCGGCCCAGCGCTCCGCATTGAGGATCAGCAGCCACTCGTAGCGGTCCCAGTCGGCCTCGCTTGCCACGGAGGCATGCAGCGGCGTGAGCCCAGCCTCCTCCGCGGCCCGCATGAGCCCGCTGTAGTCGGCCAGCTCGTCCGCGCTAGCGCCGCCGAGCGCGTCGAGGTACTCGGTGCTCGGCGGCCGGCGCCAATAGCCCTCGCCGAGCAGTACCTCGCCACCCGGCTGGACCAACTGCGCCAGGGCGCCCAGCGCGTCCGGGAACCCGCCGAGGGCATGGCTCGCGGCGATGCACAGCACCACGTCGAACGGTCCCGGCGGTGGGCTGTCGCGCACGTGAAGATCGAGGCCGGGCGGCCCCGACTCGATCAGAGCAGCGTCCGAGTCGTAGCCCGTGGCCTCGACGTCGAAGCGCTCGGCCACGCGCCGCAGCACCTCGGCACGGCCGCATGCCACGTCCAGCACCCGCCCTCCCGGCGGCGGCTCGAGCAGCCCGATCGCCTCGTCGAGCGCCGCCTCGCTCAGCGGGTTCCAGAGCCGAAGCTCGCCGTGGGCGATGCGAGATGCCTGTGCGCGATCCACCGTCGCAACGTACCGTTCAGGCCGTGCCTCTGGCCCCCGCCGCCACCCTCGGTGAGTCGTTCCGCTCGTTCTTCGATGCGGTCGACTCGTTCTTCTCGAACCTCGCCTCGGTGCAGCTGCTCCCGCTGCTGCTGGCCCTGCTGCTGTTCACGTGCTACCTGACGCTGCGGGCACGGGCCAGCTTCAACATCCTGCGGGCGGCGTACCCCACCGAGCGCTTCAGCTTCAAGCGCATCTGGGGCGCGTATTTCGCGGGCTACGGGTTCAACGCCGTGATACCGGCGCGCGGCGGCGATGTCGTCCGCCTCTTCCTCACGAAGAACTCGATCCCGAACTCGAGCTATCCGGCCGTGGCCGCGAGCTTCGTGGTCGAGGCGATCTTCGACGTGGTGATGGGATCGCTGATCCTGACGTTCGCCTTCACGCAGGGCGTGTTCCCGAAGCCGCCGGACTTCGCAAAGCTGAACGCGTTCGACCTGGCCTTTTTCGCTCAGCACCCGCAGTTCACGCTGTTCATCGTCACTCTGGTCGCCGTGGCGGGGCTCGTGGGCTTCGCTCTGCTGAGCGTGCGTGTCAAGGCCTTCTGGGAGCGGGTGCGGCAGGGCCTCACGATCCTCCAGGACCGCGAGCGCTACATCCGCGAGGTGTTCCTCGTCCAGCTCGGCGGCTGGTGCTTCCGGTTCACAGCGTTCTGGATGCTGCTCGAGGCGTTCAACGTGGGCGGCTCGGTGAGAAACGTGCTGCTGGTGCTCGGCGTGAACGCCGTCTCGGCGGCGGTCCCGTTCACGCCGCAGGGCGCGGGGGTGCAACAGGCGCTGCTCACCAAGGTGTTCGCGGGCACCGCGCCGGGCGCCACGGTGGCGGCCTACTCGGTCGGGCAGCAGATCGCGATCGGGGTGCTCACGTTCGGCATCGGCTTCGCCTCGCTCGTCTGGATCTTCAAGTACCGCAGCTTCAAGGAGGTCATCGCCCGCGGCAAGGCGGACCGGGCTACGTCCCGAAGCCCTCGCGGGCCTCCCGCACCAGAATGACCGCCTCCGGGAAGAGCGTCTGCATCGCGGCGCGCAGCTCCTGAGTCTGCTGCTCGGCGTTGCCCTGGAGGTTGAGGCGGTTCAGGCCCGCGACCGTCATGTCGACGGCCAGCTTGATCGCGTTGTCGGCCCAGGCCACTTTTTGTGCTCCCTGCATCTGCTGGGCGAACTCCTCCATGCGCCGGCGCAGCTCGTCCGGGTCGCCGAAGAGGCCGCCGAATGGGTCTTCTGAGGACATGCCTCAAGGGTAGGGGGTCTCCGATACAGTCGCCGCGTGCGCATCGCCGAGGTGATGACCCAGGGCGTGGTGACGGCCGAGAGCGGGGACAGCCTGCAGCACGTGGGCGAGCTGATGCGCGACCGCAACGTCGGCTCCGTCGTGATTTGCGACAGCGGCCGGCCGGTCGGCGTGATCACCGACCGCGACCTTGCCCTGGCCGTGGTGGCCGACGGCATCGAGCCGGCCTCGCCCGCCGGCGACCACGCGTCCCGGCCGATCGTGACGGGCGAGGTGGAGATGGACCTGGAGGAGGCGGTGGCGATCATGATCCAGCACCGCATCCGGCGGCTGCCGGTGACGGAGGGCGAGGGGCTCGTCGGCATCGTGACCATCGACGACCTCGCCGTGAGGGCGGGCGACCTGCACCAGGCGCAGCAGATCACGGCCGAGGTGGCCAAGGCGTCGCTGCCCGAGTTCTACTTCCACCAGCGCGGGGGCTGACTGTGGCACCAATGACACCGGACCAGCTACGCACGCGGCAGCGGATCGAGGGCCTCATCCGGCTGATGTCGCCCGCGCTCGACGTGGTGCTCGCCGTGGGCGAGCGGATCTCGCGCGTGGTCGAGCGCGAGGACGTCGAGTACTACCCGCCGCGCGTCACGCGCGAAAGCCCACCTCCGCCGAAGCAGACGTGAACCGCGAGGACCAGCTGCAGTGGGAGGCCCGCTGGGGCCTCCCTGCCGCGTTAGCGGCGTTCGTCGCCGGGGCGATGCTGCTCGTGAGCGGCCTGCTGTTCGTTCCCAAGGACCGCGAGGGAATCGAGTCCAACCCCGACTTCCTGCTCTCCGTCAACGAGCAGACGGGGCCATATGTGACGTCCGCCGTGCTCGCGGCGATCGGCGCGCTGATCGTGATCGGGGTCTTCCTCTACCTGTTCCGCGCCGCCATGGCCCGCGGTGCAGCGGTGCCGCGCTGGTTCGTCTACCTCATCGTGGGAGCGCCCATTCTGTACGCGATCTCGACCGTGTGGGCCACGGTGGAAGTGGTCGACATCGCGGACAAGTTCGCGGCCGGAACCCCGATCCGCGGCGACGCGGGCACCGATCGCGCACGCGACCTCAGCGATTCTGCGGCGCTGCTACTGGGTCTCTCGACAGCGGGCACGGTCGGATTGGCGTTCCTTTACGTAATGCTCCCGTTGCGCGCCAGGCGGGTGGGCCTGCTCAGCCCGTTCATGGGCATCCTCGGCGTGGTCGTGGGCGCGCTGATCGTGTTCCGCTCGCAGTTCCCCGGCCTCGCCACCGTGGTTCAGGCCTTCTGGCTCGCCGCGCTCGGCGCGCTCCTGCTCGGGCGCTGGCCCGGCGGCCGCGGGCCCGCGTGGGCAAGTGGCCGGGCCGAGCCCTGGCCCACGGCCGCGCAGCGGCGCGGACTCCGCCCGATGCCGGGCGAGGAGGAGGAGGAGCCGACGCTCGACCCCACGCCGCCCGAGCCCGACCCCGTGCCGCAGCGGCCGAAGTCGCGCAAGCGCCGCCGCAAGGGCTAGCTCGGCCGCACCACGGGCGAGGGCCGGCTGCGAATCAGGGCGAGTACGACAATGCCTGCGGCAGCGGGCGCAAGGCCCACGAACGCGTAGCCGGGTCCCGCCGCCAGCAGCCCGCCGGCCAGCGGGCCGAGCAGGTAGCCGATGATCCCGACCTGGGACCAGACGACCATCGCGGTCACGATCCGCTCCACCGGCACCGCTTCGACAAGCAGTCCGAGCGAGCCCGTGTTCCCGAGACCGATCCCGACGCCAGCGAGCAGAAGGGCGACGATCCAGAGCGGGACGCTCGCCGCCATTCCCGCGAGCGAGATGCCTGCCACCGCCAGAAGGACGGCGGCGAACACGAGCGGTCGCGGCTGCATCCCGCCGGACACCCCCGCGCTCGCGGCGACGACGATCGACGCGCCCACGTAGAGCGCTCCGATCTGCGCCTGGCTGAGGCGCTCGGCGAAGTGGAGCGGCAGCACGCCCTCGAGCACGCCGAGTGCGAGGACGGCGAACAGGATGGCGGCGGAGGCGACCCAGAAGCCGCGAGTTCGGAGCGCCGCGCTGTCGGCCGCGAAGTCGCGCCGGGTGGCGGGCTCCGCGACGAACAGGACGAGCGGTACGGCGAGCAGCAGCAGACCCAGGTAGGCGAGGAACGGGCCGTGGATGCCGCCGAAGACGCCGAGGGCGGGGCCTATGAGCCCACCCACCGAGTAGGCCGCGAACACGCGGCTCATGCAGAGGTACTCCTGGCCCGGCCAGCGCTCGAGCGTGTCGAAGGTCACGCCGATCCAGATCCCGCCGGAGCCGATCCCCATCAGCAGGCGCGCGGGGAAGTAGACCGCCAGCGAGTCCCCGAGCACAAAGCCGAGGGCACCAAGCGCCACGAGCGCGAGCGAGCCGGCCAGCAGCACCCTCGCGCCGGCGCGGCGCACGAGCCAGCCCGCGAGCGCGAAGCCGGCGACCATGCCCGCGGGAAATGACGCCACGAGCAGGCCGATCGTGGCCGGACCGGCGCCCGTGGAATCGGCGATCGCGGGCGCGACAGGGACGATCACGCTGTACCCGGTCGCGTCGAGGGCGCCCAGCGCGAGCAGCAGCGGATATGCCGCGGTGGCGCCGCGCGGTGGGCCGCTAGGCGATCGCCGGGGCATCCGGCAGCCGCTCCAGGGCGGCATCCATGTCCGCCTCCGAGAACTCCGGATCCTCGAGGTTGCCCGCGAGGTAGCTCTCGTAGGCCGACATGTCGAAGTGGCCGTGGCCTGACAGTCCGAGCAGGATCACCCGCTCCTCGCCGGCCTGCTTGGCGTCCTCGGCCTCCTCGATCACGGCCCGGATGGCGTGCGCGGGCTCGGGTCCCGGGATGATCGCCTCCGTGCGCGCGAACTGGAGGGCGGCGGCGAAGGTCTCGTTCTGCTTGTAGGCGCGCGCCTCCATGAGCCCGTGCTTCACGAGGCCGCAGAGCATCGGCGAGTCGCCGTGATAGCGCAGGCCGCCGGCATGGACGGGCGGGGGGACGAAGTCGTGACCCAGTGTGAACATCGGCATCAGCGGCGTGAGGCCGACGGTGTCGCCGAAGTCGTACCGGTACGCCCCGCGGGTAAGGGTCGGGCAGGCGGCCGGTTCTGCCGCGAGGAAGCGCGTCGTCGCCCCGTCGCGCAGGACGCGGCGCACGTACGGGAAGGTGAGTCCAGCGAAGTTCGAGCCGCCGCCCACGCAGCCCACCACCACGTCGGGCTCCTCGCCCGCCATCTCCATCTGGGCAATCGACTCCTGGCCGATCACCGTCTGGTGCAGGCATACGTGATTGAGAACGGAGCCGAGCGCGTAGTTCGCCTCTGGGTCGCCCGCGGCCACCTCCACGGCCTCGGAGATAGCGATCCCGAGTGAGCCCGTGGGGTGCGAGGCCTGGCTCTTGCCGGCCTCGGTGGTGTCGCTAGGCGAGCGGATCACCGTGGCGCCCCAGCTCTCCATCATCGCGCGCCGGTATGGCTTCTGGTCGTAGCTGGCGCCGACCATGTAGACCAGGCACTCGAGCCCGAACTGGGCGCACGCCATCGCCAGCGCCGAGCCCCACTGGCCGGCGCCTGTCTCGGTGACCAGGCGCTTCACGCCGGCCTGCTTGTTCGCGTACGCCTGCGCCACCGCGCTGTTCGGCTTGTGCGAGCCCGCCGGGGAGACGCCCTCGTACTTGTAGTAGATGTGAGCGGGCGTATCGAGCGCGCGCTCGAGGCGGTGCGCCCGGAACAGGGGTGTGGGTCGCCAGAGCCGGTAGGCGTCGCGCACCGGCTCGGGGATCTCGACCTCGGGGTCCATCGAGACCTCCTGGCCGATGATCTCCATCGGGAAGATCGGCGTGAGGTCGTCGGGCCCGGCGGGCTCCATCGTGGCGGGACTGAGCGGCGGAAGCGGCTCGCCGGGAAGGTCCGGGAGGAGGTTCACCCAGTGCGTCGGGATCCGGTCCTCGGTGAGCGTGAACTTGGTCTGGTGGCTCACGCCGCGATCCTAGACCGCGTCGACCGCGGTCGCTATCTCCGTGTAGGCCACCGCGGGGTCGCCCGAGCCGAAGATCGAGGAGCCGGCCACGAACAGGGTGGCCCCCGCCTCACGGGTGGCCTCGGCCGTGGAGGCGTCGATGCCGCCGTCCACCTCGATCGGTGTGTCGGGTCCGAGCAGCTCACGCAGCCGTGCCACCTTGGCGGTGGAGCTCGTGATGTAGGGCTGGCCGCCCCAGCCCGGGTTCACGGTCATGCAGAGCACGTGATCGATCTCGTCCGTGAGGCCGGCCACCACGTCGGGCGGGGTCGCGGGATTGAGCGCCAGCGCGGCGTCGAGCCCGGCGGCGCGCACGGCCTGGAGCGCATAGTGCACGTGCGGCGTGGCCTCCCAGTGCACGATCAAAGTGTCCGCGCCGGCTGCAGCGAACTCTTCGACGCGCCGCTCCGGGCGCTCGACCATGAGGTGCACGTCGAGAACGCCCTCGCGCGCGTGCACAAGATCCCGGAGCGCGTCGACGATCAGTGCTCCGATCGATATGGGCGGGACGAAGTGGCCGTCCATCACGTCCACGTGGATCACGCGGGCACCCGCGTCCATCACCGTCTCGACCTGCGCGCCGAGGCGGGCGAAGTCGGCGGAGAGAATCGAGGGTGCCACCCGGACGTCCTGTAGAAGCGCGGAGCGCAAGGCGGGGCGACGGTACCACGCCGCCCCGCCGCGCCCGGCGTCCGTGCCGCCTAGTCGAGCGTGGGGTTCTCGGTCCGGTTCTCCTCGCGGTCCTCGACCTGATCGAGCGAGGTGATGTCGCGGCGGTTGACCCGCTCGCAGTCAGTGTCCACCTGGTCGAACTGGTCGGCGACCACGCGATCGCGTCCCTCGCCGCAGTGCACCAGGTCGACCTCGCCGTCGCGCACGAGGAAGAGGTCGCGGCCGTTGCGGCCACTCAGCTCGTCGCCCTCGGTGTCCCCGATCGCGGTCACGTCCACCCGCGCGAGCGCCCAGAGGATGTCGTGGCCATCACCGCCATCAGACGTGTCCCGCCCGGGGTTCGCGAAGAGCTTGTCCGCGCCGGGGCCGCCGCTCTGGCTATCGTCGCCCTTCCCGCCGGACATGAAGTCGCGCCCGGGGCCGCCGGTCGACACGTCGTTGCCGAGACCCCCGAACAGCCGCTCACACCGGAAGCGCCGGTAACTGAAGCCGGGCCCGCCGTCGAGCGTGTCGTCGTCGGCTCCACCGAATACGTGGTCGCAGCCGGGACCACCGTTCAGGTTGTCGTTGCCGGCTCCGCCGTGCACGAGGTCGCGTCCGCGTCCTCCGTCCACGGTGTCTGCACCCTGGCCGCTACGCACGAGGTCAGCGGCGCCAAGCGCGTTCACTGTGTCGTCGCCGCCACGGCCGAGTATGCGGTCACGCTGCTCCGTGCCCGTCAGCACGTTCGAGCTCGCATCGCCGACGATCGTGGCCGCCATCGCGACCGTCGCTGCCATCAGCGAAACCGCCGCGATCGTCGCCAGGGACGTCAGAAACCTGTTGCTACGCTGCCTCACGGGGCATCCTCCTTGGTCGGTGGGTGCCCCTCTAACCGTTGCGGCGCGCGCTAGTTGCGCTCCACCGAAGCCCTTTTCAGGCCCGTGCAGTCTGCTTTGCGTGCGCGCGGATCTCGGACAGGATCCGCTCGAGGCGCGGCTCGGTGTCGCGGTCCACGAAGCTCATCGAGGCGGCCACCGCCGGATGCACGCTGGCGATCTCCGCATGCAGGGCATGAGCCACCGCGCGATAGGCCGGGTGGCCCTCGCGGCCGGAGCGAAGTTCGATCAGGTGCATCGCCTCGCGGGCGTTCATGTCGAGGATGTAGCGGATCCGGTACCCGAGCGCGAGCGCGTAGGGAGCGAGCTCCGGATGGCCCAGCTCGACGATCCGCGCGTGCTCGCCGCGCGAGCGCTCGAGTCCCGCCCGGTAGAGGTCGCCGACCCCGGCGTCGTCGAGTTCCTCGGGCACGCCCGCACCCAGCTCCGGCCCGAGCGTCTGCCACTGGACCGTGAGCAGCCGATGGCGCTGAAGGTCACGGAAGGCGCCGTAGTCGGACACGACCTCGAAGCGGTAGGAGAGCGCCTCGAAGCCGCGGCCGGGACGGTGCCGGCGGTTCCGGCGCTCGCCGACCAGCTCAGCCAGCATCGCGGCGCGCTCGTCGGGCGGAAGGTTGTGGAGGGCGGCGCGTGTCTCGTCCTCAGAGACGTCAGCGGCCTCGAACAGCAGGGCACTGAGGAGGTCCTCCTCGCTGCCCTGCACTGACAGCAGCCGCACCGTCGGGCCCAGCCTCGTCGTCGCGCTGTGTTCGGTCGAGGCCCAGCCGAGCCGCCCAGCGCTCGGCGGCCCGCTCGCGCTGCTCGAGGTACTCGATCCACTCTCCGCCGCGGTCGGGACGCTCCACTCGCGACACGAAGCTCGGCACCACGGCCTTCAGCTCCTGGAGGATCTGGCGCGAGTACTCGCGAGCCTCGGGGAGCGGCGAGGCGGACAGCCGCAGCAGAAGCTGCTCGTACGCCTGACCCGAGGCGAAAATGCCCACGTGCGAGAGCGAGGCCGCCGGGAGCAGGCCGCGCATGAGGTCGAGGGCCTTGGCGCGGATGGCGCGCATGTGGGCGGCCTCGGGCTCGCCGTCCGGGCGCGGGAAGCGCTCCGCGGCCCAGGCCTCCACGCGCGGCAGGGCCTCGGAATAAGCAGTGAAGAGTGCATCCATCGCTTGTTGGTACTCCGGGCCCAGCTCCGGATGGCGCCAGTAGCGATAGCCGAGGCCCTCGCCCATCGGGGCGTCGTAGGCCATGTAGCGAGTGGACTGCTCCAGGTAGGCGGCGAGCCGGCCGCGCTGAAGCATCTTCGTCATCACGTTCGAGACCCACTCGCACGCGATGTGCGCGCCGCCGAGCTGCGCCACCGAGTCATCCCCGAAGCCGATGAAAATGCGCTCGTAGAGCTTGCGGGCCCGCTCGCCCTCCTCACCGTCGAAGGCGGCGCCTGGCACGGCCTCCGCAGCGAACTCATCGAGGTAGAGCCGCCGCAGCGTTCCCTGATAGCGCGAGTAGCGCGCAAACAGGGCGCCCTTCACCGTCTCGGGCAGGTTCACGAGCGCGAAGACGGGCGCGTCGAGGTTGGTGAAATGGGGGGCGAGGAGGGCGCGCTCCTCGTCCGTGAAGGTCTCGATCGGGTAGTCCATCGACGCTGCGCGCCACCTTACCTTTGCGGGCGGCGGGGCGTTTACTGCAGCGGTGAAGGGTGGTTTCCGGAGACTGTCCTGCTTTACCGGGACATAGACCCCACTAGGCAGGACGGCCGATCTCTTTAGTGCTGCAGTTCAGGCGAGCCGCTGTTCCAGCACGCACTCGAGCTTCGCGTGCAGCTCGTCCACCGGCACGGCCTTGTCGAGGCGCATGTCCATGCGACGGCCGTCGATCGTGAGCGTGGCCACCTGATTGTCGAACCAGGGCCCATCGCCGGTCATTCGCCAGCCGATACCCGGATCGCGCACCCCGGCCAGCCGGGCAATCGCACGCGTGGCCCACGCCGCCGGCCGCGACAGCGCCAGCCGGATCTGACGCCGCTCCTTCTTGTCCAGCGGGTTGCGGTACGGCGAGCAGACGGCCTGCCACACCCTGGTGCGCATGCCGGTCGCGCGCGGGTAGCCCACCTCGAAGAGGTAGGCGTGGTGCACGTCGCCGGAGAGCGCCACGATCGAGGCCGGCGGCTCGCCGCGCTCGCCGGTGCCGATCGCCCTGAAGAGATCCGTCAGGCGCGCGAACGAGTCCTGGAAGGCCGCCCAGTGCTCCATGTCCACGGCCTGGCGGATCTTCTCCGCCCCGCGCGCGGCGAGACCACCCCAGGCGCCGCCCGCCACCGCCTCGCTCCAGGCTTCGCCGTAGTGCAGCCCGCGCCCGAGCAGCCACGGCAGCGAGGTGCCCACCAGCAGGTGGTCGAACCCGCCGGTGGCGTGCTCGTTCACCCAGTCCCACCCCTCGTCGTCGAGCATCGAGCGCTTGCCCTCCTCGAGCACGCGGCCGGCGCGTGAGTCGATCATGATCAGGCGCGTGCGGCCGAGGTCGCGGTAGTAGCTCCAGCGCGCGCCGTCGGTGGTGCGGTCGGCCCGGTAGGCGAAGTCCTTGAGCAGCTCCTCGGCGTCGTCGCAGGCCTTCACCTTGGTCAGCAGCTCGTCGTCCCTGTGGGCCTCGGGGGCGAGGTTCCCGAGGTGCTGGTAGACCCAGTACGACGACAGCGCCCCCATGATGTGCTCGTTCCACCACTCGTGCTTGCGCGCCTCGTCGACCCACGCCTGGGAGATGTTCCAGTCGTCGTGGACGTCGTGGTCGTCGAAGATCATCATCGTCGACACGGTGGAGAGGAGCCAGCGAATATCCGGGTCGCTCCAGCTCTCGAGGTACAGCTTCGTGTAGTCCTCGAAGTCGAGCACCCGCTCACCGGGTGGCTCGGCCGGGTCGCGCCGCGTCTCGATGAACGACTGCGTAGTGGGCGACACCTCGTCGGCGTAGACCTGGTCGCCGAGCATCAGCAGCACGTCGGGCCAGCGCTCACGCGGCTCGTCGCGCATGCGCAGGGCCATGGTGCGCAGGGCATCGATCTCGCGCCCGCGCAGGTCATGGTCCTTCTTCAGCGAGAACGGCGGCTCGTGCGGCGCGGCCACGCGGCAGGATCCGAACGCGATCTGGAGCGGCTTCTCCTTCGGGTAGGTGTGGAAGGCGCTCGCGGGAAAGCCGTCGTCCCGCGGCCAGACGCGCTCGCCGTCGAGCTTCACCTCGTACTCGTGCCAGCTGCCGGGCGCGAGGTCGCCGCAGCAGACGAGCGCGTAATGGTGGTCGGACACGCAGAACGTGCGCTCTCGACTGCCGAGGATTTCCACCTCGCACGCTTCGTCCGTCTCGACCCACAGCACGGCCTCGGTCTCGGCCACATATCGGAGCAGGGGTCCAAGTACGAGCGAGGGCATGCTTCGACCGTACCCCGGGGAGTAGCTTTCGGATCGTGGAGTCGCAGCTGCAGGAGGTGGGGCGGTCCATCCACGCCGCATTTCCCGGGAAGTCGCGGCATCCTCTGCGCGCGCTCGACGAGCGGGCGATGCAGCTCGCCTCCCACGACGCGGAGCTGCGCGCGGCGCTGTTCCGGTTCGTGGATGTGACGCCGGCCTGCCGCTCGCTCGACGACCTCGCCAGGCACCTCGCCGGCTATCTCGAGGAGGTGGATGACCGCCCTCCGCCGATCGAGGCGGCGATGCGGATGTCCGGCACGAAGGCCGGTCGCGCGGCGCTCGGCGCCGCGGCGGCGGCCGGAGTGCGCCACATGGCGCACCGCTTCATCGTCGGCGAGACGCCCAAGGCCGCCCTCAAGACGATCCGCCACCTCTGGGAGAACGGTGCGGCCGTGTCGCTCGATCTCCTTGGCGAGGCGACGGTGACCGAGGCCGAGGCGGACCGCTATGCCGCGCGCTGCCTGGATGCGCTCGAGACTCTGGCCGCCGCAGCGGGCTCGTGGCCCGAGCGCCCGGTGCTCGAGGCGGACTCGATCGGCCGGCTCCCGCGTGTGAACCTGTCCGTGAAGGTCTCGGCGCTCACGCCGCTGCTGCGGCCGGAGGCGCCCGAGGTGGGGCGCGAGGACGCCGCCCGGCGCATGCGCCCGCTGCTGCTGCGTGCGCGGGAGCTCCGAGCGCATCTGCACATCGACATGGAGTCGGTGGACACGATCGAGGCCACGCTCGGGCTCGTGTTCGAGCTGCTCGACGAGCCGGAGCTGCGCGACGGGCCGTCCGCGGGCGTCGTGATGCAGGCGTACCTGCGCGAGTCGCCCGAGCAGCTCGAGCGGGTGATCGACTGGGCGAGTGCGACCGCGCGCGAGCAGCCGATCGTGGTGCGGTTGGTGAAGGGCGCCTACTGGGACCACGAGGTGGTTGACGCGCGCCAGCACGGCTGGATCCCACCGGTGTTCGAGGACAAGCGCGAGTCGGACCGCAACTTCGAGGCACTCACCCGGCGGCTGCTCGAGGCGTGGCCGCACGTGCGCCCCGCGATCGCGTCGCACAACCTGCGCTCGGTGGCGCATGCGCTGGCGGCGGCGCGGGAGCTCGGGCGCGAGGACCGCGACGTGGAGTTCCAGGTGCTGCGCGGGCTCGGCGACGACCTTGCCGCGGCGCTCGCCGACCTCGGCCAGCGCGTGCGGATCTACTGTCCCGGTCGGAGACATGGTGGCCGGCATGGCGTACCTCGTTCGGAGGCTGCTGGAGAACACGTCGAACGAGTCGTTCCTGGGCGAGCAGCAGCGCGGCACGCCAATCGAACAGCTGCTCGCCGCGCCGTGAGCTTCCGCAACGAGCCGATCCTGGAACTGCGCCGCGCGCCCGCGCGCGAGTCGCTGCTCGAGGCGCTGCGCGGGCTCGATGGTCAGCTGCCGCTGGAGGTGCCGGTGCTGGTGGGCGGCGAGCGCGGCGCCGCCTCCGGTCTCGACTCGACCGATCCGGGCGCGCCCGAGCGGCTGGTGGCGCGAGCCGGCAGCGCCACCGAGGCCGACGCCGCTGCGGCCGTCGAGGCGGCGAAGCGCGGCTTCCGAGACTGGGGCGCCCGGACGGCTGCCGAGCGCGCAGAGGTGCTGCGCCGCGCCGCGGCGATCCTGCGCGAGCGCCGCCTCGAGCTGGCGGCGCTCCAGGTGCGCGAGTGCGCGAAGCCGTGGCCCGAGGCCGACGGCGACGTGTGCGAGGCGATCGACTTTCTCGAGTACTACGCGCTCGAGGCGATCGAGCTCGATGCGGGGCGGGAGCTCGTGCAGGTGCCGGGTGAGCGCAACACGATGCGCTATGCGCCGCGCGGCGTGGCCGCGGTGATCTCGCCGTGGAACTTCCCGCTCGCGATTCCCTGCGGCATGACCGCCGCGGCGCTCGCGGCCGGCAACGCCGCGGTCCTGAAGCCGGCGGAGCAGTCCCCAGCGAGCGCCGGCGCGCTCGTGGACGCGCTTCACGAGGCGGGCGTTCCGCGCCAGGCGCTCTCGCTGCTGCCGGGCTACGGCGAGGCCGGCGCGGCCCTGGTGCGCGACCCGCGCGTGCACGTGATCGCGTTCACGGGCTCGAGCGCGGTGGGGCTCGAGATCCTTCGCGCCGCCGCCGAGACGCCCGAGGGACAGGGGCACGTGAAGCGCGTGGTGTCGGAGATGGGCGGCAAGAACTGCGTGATCGTGGATGCTGACGCGGATCTCGACGAAGTGGTGCCGGAGCTCGTCCACTCCGCCTTTGGGTACGCCGGGCAGAAGTGCTCCGCGGCGGCGCGGGTGCTCGTGCACGAGGCCGCTGCCGACAAGCTCCTCGAGCGCCTTGCGGGCGCGGTGAGTGTGCTGGACGTGGGCCAGGCCGACCGCTTCGCCACCGAGGTGCCACCGGTGATCGAGCGCGAGGCACAGGAGCGTGTGCGCCGTTACGCCGCGATGGCGCAGCCCGTCTCGCGGGTCGAGTCGGTGCCGGACGAGGGCTGGTTCTGCGCGCCGACGCTCGTGGCGGATCTTCCTGTCGACTCGCCCGTGCTGAGCGACGAGATCTTCGGACCGCTGCTCGCGCTCACGCGCGTCAAGAGCGTGGACGAGGCCTGCGACATCGTCGATGCGCTCCCCTTCGCCCTAACGGGCGGTCTCTTCTCCCGCAGCCCGGCGACCGTAGAGCGCATCGCGTCGCGGCTTCCGGTGGGCAACCTCTACGTGAACCGCGGGATCACCGGCGCGATGGTCGGCCGCCAGCCCTTCGGCGGCAACCGCCGCTCGGGAATCGGCTCGAAGGCGGGCGGGCCGGATTACCTGTTGCAATTCGTCGAGCCGCGTGTAGTTACAGAAAACACCATGCGGCACGGCATACCCGTCGACTAGGCGGGTAGGAGGTAGACATGATCGGAGCAATCATCCTTGGCCTGCTCGCCGGGTACATCGCCAAAGCACTCATGCCAGGCGACGATCCGGGCGGGTTCTTCGTGACGATTCTGCTGGGCCTGGCGGGCTCGCTCGTGGGCTTCTTCGTCTTCACCGAGCTGCTCGGGATCGGGGACGACAAGGCGTTCGACCTGGGCGGCCTGGTCGGCGCGATCATCGGCACGATGATCCTCCTGGGTATCTACAGGGTCGTCGCCGGTGGTGACGACACGCCTCGCAAGAGCGTCACCACGCCATAAACAGCGCGCGTTCGCGGCGGGCCCACCCTCTAATGTGTGGCTCGCCGTGACCGCCCCTGCCTTCGACCTACAGTCGCACTCGCTGCATTCCGACGGCGAGCTGCCGGCGGCCCAGGTGGTCGAGAACGCCGCCCTGGCCGGGGTGGAGCTGCTCGCGCTGTCCGACCACGACACGGTCGACGGCGTGGACGAGGCGCTCGCAGCCGGCGCCGTGCACGGCGTCCGGGTGGTTCCGGCCACGGAGATCTCGGCCGTTGACGGCGAGTACGAGGACCTGCATGTGCTCGGCTACGGGATCGACCACCGCAGCGCCCTGCTCGGCGAGCGGCTGCTCGACGCGCGCGCGGACCGCGAACGCCGCGCCGACGCGATGTCGGACCGTCTCCGCGAGCTCGGCTTCGAAGTCGACCCCGCGCCGATCGAGGCGCGCAAGGCGGCCGGCAAGCCTGTCGGGCGGCCGCACCTGGCGGCTGCGGTCCTGGCCCACCCGGCCAACGCCGAACGCCTCTCCGAAGAGGGACACGCGGATGTCTCCTCGTTCATTCCGGCATACCTGATCCAGGGCAAGCCCGGCTACGTGGCGCGCTCTCATCCCACCGTGGAGGAGGCGATCTCGTGGATTCACGAGGCGGCCGGGGTGGCCGTCTGGGCGCACCCGTTCTGGGACGTCAAGGACAGCGGCGAGGTGTGCGCGTCCATTGACCGCTACCGGGCCGCCGGGCTCGATGGCGTCGAGGTCTTCTACACCTCTCACACGCGCGAGCAGACGCTGCTTCTGGCGCAGCGCTGCGAGGAACTGGGGCTGCTGATGACGGGGTCGTCGGACTATCACGGTCCCGACCACCGGCTGTTCAGCCGCTTCCGCGCCTTCGACCTTCACGGCTGCGAGCCCAACCTCGGCCCGATCGCGCACGGCACGCTCGCGGCCCCGACTCGCACGGGCTCGGCCCTCTGCTTCTGGCTCACGGGGCTGTCCGGTTCCGGGAAGTCCACAGTGGGCCGCCTCGCGGCGGGCCAGCTGCGCGACCGCGGCCATCACGTGGAGGTGCTCGACGGCGACGACGTGCGCCAGAACCTCTGTGCCGGCCTCGGCTTCTCGCGCGAGGACCGCGACGTGAACGTGCGCCGCATCGCGTGGGTGGCAGACCTTCTGTCGCGCAACGGCGTGGTCACCTTCGTGGCCGCCGTCTCCCCGTACCGCGGCACCCGCGACGAGGCGCGCGCCCGCATGGGCGAGCGCTTCGTGGAGGTGCACGTGCGGGCGTCGGTCGACGAGTGCGAGCGCCGCGACGTGAAGGGTCTCTACGAGCGCGCCCGCGCGGGTGAGATCCAGGCGTTCACCGGCGTCTCGGACCCCTACGAGGAACCGCTCGCCGCCGAGCTGACCCTCGAGACCGAGTCGGAGTCGCCCGAGGAGTCGGCGGCGCGGCTTGTGGAGTACGTGGAGCGGCGGCTGAGCGGCTCCGCGGAGCGCGAAGCGGCCCCGAGCGCCTAAACGGCAGCACCGAGGGGCTGCCCAGCCACTTGGTTGCACTTTCCGTTGAAATACAACGGAAACCTGGATGGAGTCAGGCGGGGCGGGGTTCCACGTCGGGTGCGGGGGCGCCGGCGGCAGCGCCGTCCCCATCGGCGGCGCCCTCTTCAATGCTGTCTTTCTCAGGCGGCGGGCCCTGCCCGCTCGCCGCCGCCATCGCCTCCGCCCGTGCCTGCGCCGGCGTTCTCCGCAGCGCTCCCATCAGCGGCAGCGCCGAGAGCACCAGCAGCGCGGCTTGGCGGAACGCCCATGCGAACCCCTCGCGGGCCGAGCCCGCGGTCTGGCGGATGATCTCCTCGTCGAATCCCGGCTCGGGCTCGAAGCGGTCCTGGGTGCCGCCCGTGTAGTCGTGCAGCGTCGACTGGATCACCGCCGCCGCCTCGGGCCTCGGCATCTGCCAGTCGTGCACGATGTCGTCGATCTCGTCCTCGGCGAACCAGGACATGTGCGCGTGAAGCGCCCCGCCGAACGTCGCGATCAGGATCGCCACGCCGAGCGCAGCGCCGAGCTGGCGCGCGGTGTTCAGAACCCCCGATGCGAGCCCCAGGTCCTGCCCCGTCACGGCGCCCATGGCGCCCACGTTCAGCGCGGGGAAGCCGATGCCCATTCCGATCCCGATCATCACCAGCCCGGGCAGGATGCGGATGTAGGCCCAGGCGTCGTCGGCGGTGGAGGGCAGGAATGACACCCACAGCATCCCGATCGCCATCACGATCAGCGCCGGCTTCGCCAGATCGCCGGGTGCGCGAGTGTCGGCCGCCTTGCCCACGAACGGCCACGCCAGCAGCCCGAACAGCGGGATCGGGACGATCGCGAACGCCGCCTCGAGCTGCGTGTAGCCCCAGAGGTTCACGAACACGAGCGAGAGCAGCAGCAGCGAGCCGATCGCGCCGGCCGCAAAGAACAGCATTCCGATGTTCGCGTTGCGGAACTGGCGGTTCGACAGCAGGCCCGGCGTGATCATCGGATCCGGCGCCCGGCGCTCCCACCAGAAGAACAGGACGCCGAGCAGGATCGCGCCCTGCATCAGGCTGAGCCAGAGCGGAAGGTCGCCGCCGAACGGGTTGGCCTCGACCAGTGCCATCGTGAGGAACAGCACCGCGCCGCCGAGCAGGAGCATGCCGCGCACGTCCACCTGCTTGCCGACTGCGCTGAGGTCCCAGGTTTCGGGCCACCAGCGCAGCGCGAGAATGATTCCGAGGATGCCGAACGGGATGTTGATGAGGAAGATCCAGTGCCAGCTCGCCAGCTCGATAAGCACCCCGCCGAGCACCGGCCCCGCGGCAGAGGACACGAGCGCCACGACGGCGATGAGCGCCAGGCCGAAGCCGCGCTGCTGTGGCGGGAACACGAGGATCGTCATCGCGAATCCGAGCGGCGCCAGGATGCCCGCGCCGATGCCCTGGACCACACGGAAGACGATCAGCCACTCGATCGACCATGAGGCGGCGCAGAGCGCCGAGCCGATCGTGAAGACCGCCAGGCCGAGGACGAAGAACTTGCGCCGCCCGAACTGATCGGCGAGGCGTCCCATCGAGACCAGCAGGACAGCGAACACGATGTTGTAGGCGTTGATGACCCAGGTGACGTTGGCCACGTCCGTGTCCATCTCGTCCTGCAGCTCCGGGATCGAGATGTTCACGATCGAGACGTCCAGCAGGGACATCGCCCAGCCGATCATCATCACGCCGAAGATCCGCCACTTGTGCTCGTAGAGGAACTCCGCCGACGGGTTGTGGCGCTCGGCTACGGCTTTGTCGCTGACGGCAGCTCACCACCCTCCGGGACGCGTCCGTCGTACTGCAGGTCCTTCTTCGTGACCCCGTCCTCGGGCTCGTCGTTGTCGAAGGGATCCATGTCGTTCGGGATGCCGTCGTCGTCGCTGTCGTCGTCGCCGTGCTCGCGCGGCGGGCGCAGCGCGCCGTCCGGCCCGAACTCGGGAAGTGTGCCGCCCGCGACGGTCAGCGATGCGACCGACAGCTCGGTCAGCTTCTCGGTGTCCTCGTTCGCGATGTTGTCGTAGCGCGTGATGTCGTCCTCGACCTCCTCGTCATCGTCGAACATGCGGCGCACGGTGCGCTCGCGGTCGGCGATCACGAGCCAGCGGCGGTCGCGGACGATGATCTGCGACCCGACCGCGGTCACGGACTTGGGCCGGTCCGGCAGGTCCTCCTGGTCCACGTCGTCGAAGAGCGCCGTCAGGTCCTCGCCCTCCATCTTCCCGGGGATGGTGAGACCTAGGAATGACAGGAGCGTGGGCGCGACGTCCTGGGTCGAGGCGTACCAGTCCACGTCGTCGCCGGACTTGTCTCCGCTCGGGTGCCGGATCAGGTACGGAATCTCGTAGGAGGGTCTGTGTGACGTCGGCGCGGCGCGGCCGAGATAGCCGTGCTCGCCCAGGGCGAGGGCGTGGTCCCCCAGGACGAACACAACCGTGTCGTCTGGCACCTCGTCCATGAGCCGGCCGAGCTCGTCGTCCACCGCCTCCACGTGCGCCACGTACGCCTCACGCACGCGGTCGATGTCCTTGTCGGAGAAGTTGAGCTCCACCATTCGCCCGTCGGTCGGGCCGAGGCCGTCGTCCTCCGCCCGGCCGGGCCGCACGTAGAACGGCGGGGCGGCGAAGGCGTCCGCCGGGTCGAAGGGGTCCACGCCCACGAAGAAGGAGGGGGCGCGCGCGACTTGGCGCAGCGCCCGGGTCCCCAGGCGCATCGTGCGGCGCGTCTCATCGGTGAGGCGCTTGAAGGAGGGGATCAGCTCTTCGTCGATGCCCGAGCGGACATCACTGCTGGCCGACGAGCCCGCACGGCGCACGTCCGCGAAGCGGGGCCCCTGGAACACCGGGTTGTTCGTCACGTAGATCGTCTCGATTCCAGCCGAGCGCGTGGCCTCCATCAGCAGCGGCTGGTGGTCCCAGACCGGGTTGAACCCGGGGACCGACGGGAACCCATCGAGGCGGCGCCAGTCGCGGAACGGGAACGCGCGCATGCCCGTGACGAGGGAGCGCCGCGCGGGCAGCGCGGGCATCGACTCCGGAATCGCGCGGTCGAAGCGCAGCGACTTCTTCGTGAGCTCGTTCAGGTTCGGCGTCTTGGCCGGTGCGCCGCCCTCGAACGCATCCACGTGATCGGCCCGCACGAGCGGCAGCACCACGAGCAGCGCGCGCGCGGCATGGTCGTCGCCGAGCTGTGCCGCCGCGGGCGCGGCCGCCGCAAGCGACCCGAGCACGCCCGCGCTTGCGGCGGTGGCTCCGCCGCGGCGCAGCAGGCTGCGGCGCGTGAGCGTCATCCGCCGAGCACGGGCTTGCCGGCCTTGCGGCCGAACTGGGGCAGGGTGCCGCCCGCCTCGTCCTCGAGGATGCGCCAGTACTTGGCCACCAGGTCCGGGTGGTCGGCGGCCACGTCCACGAGCTCCTGTGGGTCGTTCTTCTTGTCGTACAGGCGCTTGCGCTTGCCCTCGCTGTCCGAGATGAAGAACCAGTCGTAGTCCCCGGCCAGCACGTGGTCGTCGTAGCAGGAGGTGAAGTGAGGCCGCGCGGGAGGGCGCTGGCCGTCGAAGATCACCGACAGGTCCTCCCCGGCCATCATTCCGGGCGCGCGGGCTCCCATGAACGAGAGCGCCGTCTTGGTGATGTCGTGGTTCGACGCGAAGTAGTCGTCCCACTCGCCGGCGAGCTTGCCCTCGGGGTGCCGGATCATGAAGGGCACGTGGTAGATGTGCCAGTGAGCCCGCGAGCCGTGCTTGCCGACGATCCCGTGCTCGCCGAGCGTGAGCCCGTGGTCGGAGGAGTAGATCACCACGGTCTCGTCGAGCAGGTTCTGGTCCGCCATCCGGTTCATCAGCCGGCCGACCCACTCGTCCATGAACGTGATCTCGGCGGCGTAGAGCTCGCGCGCGCGCTCGATCGTCGCGTCGTCGAGCTTTACGTCGATCACCCACGAGTACGGCGTCTCGAACGGCTGGATCGGGATGATGCCCTTCTCCTTCTCGATGCCCTTCGGCGCGCCCTTGGCGTCCACGTACACGCGCGGCGCGTCGAGCGGCTCATGCGGGTCGAAGGTGTCCACACCGAGGAAGAACGGGCGCTTCTTCTTGAGGTCGTCGACGAGGTTGATCCCGCTGCGAACCACGCGGGCGGTGGGGTAGTCGCGGTCGCTGTCGCGGTAGATGGAGTTCCAGCCGACCATCGAGCGCAGCCGGCCGACCTCGACCGAGTCGCTCAGCTCGGGGAGCAGGTAGCGCTCGATTGCGCTGCGCGGCGCGGGGCGCTTGAAGGGTTTGTTGAGGAAGCGGTAGGCGCCCTGCGAATAGCTCGCCTTCACGAAGTCGAGCGTGCGGCGGAAGTTGGAGAAGCGCGGTCCCACCAGGAACGGGTTGTCGGTGCAGTAGGCGGTCTCGACTCCGGCCTCCCCGAGCACCTCCGTCACGATCGGCTGGTTCTCCTGGATCGGAACCCAGCCGGGACCGAGCGGCAGCCCCTTGGTCGGTACGTAGTTGCGGAAGGGGAAGGAGCGCACGCCTGTGAGCAGCCCGCGGCGGGCGGGGCCGGTTGGCATGGCCTCGGGCACCGCGAGCTTGAAGCTGAGCGAGTCCTTGCCGAGGGCGTCGAGGTTGGGCGTGTCGTTGAGCTTGCCCTCGGGGTTGTAGTAGCCGAGGTAGTCGGCGCGCGTCGAGTCGGTGAAGATCAGCAGGACGTTGGGCGCGTCCGTGCCGTGCGAGGTCGCCGGCTCGAAGTAGTCGTCGCCGCAGGCAGCCAGGCCAGCGGCCGCTGCGCTCGCCGCCCCAGCACCAAAAAGACCGCGCCGTGTGAAGCCGTTCCCCGAGCCCATTCCCGGCGGCAGGCTAGCTGACGGGCCACACGGCCCAGCGCTAGGTGAGCTCGATGTCGACGCGCTCGTTGTAGAAGGCGACGAGGTCTCGTATCTCGGAGACCTGTTCGATCGGCTCCTCGTAGCTCCACGCCACCGCGTCCTCACCGCCGACCGCGAAGTGGGTCGCCTCTCCCTTGAAGGGGCAGGTCGTCCGATGGTCGCTCGGCTCGAGCTCGGCGGAGATGTCCTCGCGCGGCAAATACCAGCGAGTCGGCAGGCTGCCCTCGGTGAGCGCCAGCGCGCGCTGGGTGTCGGCGACCGTCTGGCCGTCGATCCTCACCTGGACCCGGCGCTCCTCGGGATGCGTCTCGATGTGGTGGGCAGACCGGGCGGCGGGCACTACGAGCTCGTCGAGACTTCGGCCTTCTCCGGCACCTCGATCTCGCGCTTGAGGATCTTGCCCGTCGGCCCCTTCGGCAGCTCGTCCACGAACCACACCCTGCGCGGGTACTTGTAGGCGGCCACCTGCTCCTTGACGTAGCTCTTCAGCTCGTCCGCGTCGAGCGATTCGCCGTCCTTCAGCACCACCGCGGCGCCCACCTCCTCGCCGAGCTCGTCGTGCGGCACGCCGACCACGGCGGCCTCCTGGATCGCCGGATGCTCGTACAGCACCTCCTCGATCTCGCGCGGGTAGACGTTGTAGCCGCCGCGGATGATCAGGTCCTTCTTGCGGTCGACGATGAAGAAGTAGCCGTCCTCGTCCATCTTGGCCATGTCGCCGGTGCGGAACCAGCCCTCGTCCGTGATCGCCTCCTTGTTGGCGTCATCACGGTTCCAGTAGCCCTTCATGATGTTGTGGCCGCGGATAACGATCTCGCCGACCTCGCCCTGGTCGACCTCGTTCCCGTCGTCGTCCCAGACCTGCATCTCAACACCCTCGATCGGCGTGCCGATGGAGCCGGGCTTGCGCTCCTTGTCGGGGTGGTTGAAGGAGGCCACCGGCGATGTCTCCGAGAGGCCGTAGCCCTCGAGGATCATGCAGCCGAACTTCTCCTCGAACGCCCGCATCAGCTCCGCCGGCATGGCGGCCCCGCCGGACATGCAGAGGCGCAGGGAAGAGCAGTCCGCGCTATCGCACGACGCCGAGTGAAGCATTGCGTTGTACATCGTCGGGACGCCCTGGAAGATCGTGACCTTGTCGCGACCGATGATCTCGAGGGCCTTGTCGGGGTCAAAGCGCGGCAGCATCGTCACGGTGGCGCCCACGCTCACGCCGCTGTTCATCGTGCAGGTCTGGCCGAAGGAGTGGAACAGGGGGAGGGCGCCGAGGAGCACGTCGTCCTTGCCCATCTCGCCGAGCTTCGATGAGACGCCGACGGAGTTGCGGTGGAGGTTCGCGTGGGTCAGCTCCGCGCCCTTCGGCTTGCCCGTGGTGCCGGAGGTGTAGAGGATCACGGCGGTGTCCTCGGCGGAGCGGTCGGCCACGTCGCGATCCGGCTCCTGCCCGGCGAGCAGCTTCTCGAACTCCCCGGGCTTTACGAGGATCACCTCGGTGCCGGCCTTCTCCGCGCCCTCCTCGGCGGCCTCCGCGAAGTCGCCCCAGGCGAACACGATCTTGGCGCCCGGGTCCTCGAGGTAGAACGCCACCTCACGGCCCTTGAGCAGCACGTTCATCGGCACAACCACGCCGCCCGCGCGCAGGATCCCGTAGTAGATCGCGGGGAAGTACGGCACGTTGGGCATCATCAGGCCGACGCGGTCGCCAGGCTCGAGGCCCTTCGATTTCAGCAGCCCTGCGACGCGGGCGCTGCCCTCGTCGAGCATGGAGTAGTTCAGCTCCACGTCGTCCAGCTTGAAGGCGGTCTTGTCACCGCTCTTCTCGGCCGTCTCGGTAAGGATCCTCGCCAGGTTCGCGCTCATGCCGTCTCCCTCGTTCGCTGCGCGCAGCGTAGCGGGGTCAGACCCCTTGAGTCGAAGCCACTTAAGGGGTCAGACCCCTTGAGTCGGGGCGACTTAGATCGGGGGCGCGGGCCAGCGGCGGGCTCCGAGCTCGCGCGACACTCCGCGCGCTGCCTCCGCCACGGCGCCGGCGATCCCGCGCGCGGGGCCGCGGGGAAGGATGCGGTCGGTGTCGCCCACCACGCCGATGCTGCCCACGGCGTGCCCGGAGTGGTCGAAGATGGCGCCCGCAACGCTGGACTCGCCGAGCACCGCCTCGTCGCGCTCGCGGGCGATGCCGCTCTCGCGGGCAGTGCTGAGCTCCTTGCGCAGCGCGGATGGGGTGAGCGTGCGGCTCGTGAGCTTGTCCGGAGCCTCGGCAAGCAGGTCGTCCACCAGCTCGGCCGGGCTGTAGGCGAGGATCGACTTCCCGAGCGCGCTGGCGTGCACGGGCAGCTCCGCGCCGACCTCGAGGATCTGAAGCGTGGTGTCGGGCCGGAAGACGTGGTGGACGACCACCACCGTGGGCCCGTGCATCACGCCCACGCGCACCGCGGCGTCGGTGCGCTCGGCCAGACGCTCGGCGTGCACGATCGAACGGCCGCGCAGCTCGTTCAGGTCGAGGTACGAGTTGCCGAGCTGAAGCAGGCCGGCGCCGAGCTGGTACTTGTCGGAGTCGCGGTCCTGTTCCACGAAACCGTGCGCCAAAAGCGTCTGCAAGAGGCCGTGGACAGTAGGGCGCGTCATGTCGAGACGGTCGGCCAGCTCACTGACGCCGAGCCTTCGCGGGCCGGCCGCCAGCGCCTTCAGGATGCGGGCGGCCCGGTCTACGGACTGGATCGTGCCGCGCTTCGGCGATCTCTTACGATTCGGTATTGTCGAATCCACTTCGGTAGTGTAGATTAGCGTCGTGGTCGGGATCGTAGTCGTATCGCACAGTTCGGATCTTGCGGAGGGCCTCGCGGCCCTCGCCGCGCAGATGGCCGGTCCCGACGTGCGCATTGAACCCGCGGGCGGCCTGCCTGACGGGAGCCTCGGGACCGACGAAGACCGCGTTCGGGCGGCCATCAAAGCTGCCGACCAGGGCGCCGGCGTCGTGATACTCGGCGACCTCGGCAGTGCCATCCTCACCGTCCGCCACGTGCTCGAGCGGCACAACGGGAACGGCAGCGTGCGGCTCGTGGACGCCCCGATCGTGGAGGGCGCGGTGGCCGCGGCGGTGACCGCCTCGGCGAACATGTCCCTCGACGACGTAGCCCGATCCGCGGAGGACGCTCGTGGCGCAGGCAAGCTCTGAGCACGCCGTGGGGGCGGCCGCGGATGTGACCGCAACGCTGCCCGCTGACGTCGACCTGCACGCCCGGCCTGCTGCCAACTTCGTCCGTACCGCGATGGGCTTCGCCTCCGACGTGCAGGTGGCCGTGGGTGACCGCGAGGTGGACGCGAAGAGCCTCCTGTCCGTGCTGGCCCTCGGTGCAAAGGGCGGAACCGAGCTTCGACTCACCGCGTCCGGCCCGGATGCGGCGGCCGCCGTGGACACTCTCAGCACCTGCATCGCAACGCTCAGCGACTGACGAGCGGCTCGGCGAGCCGCTCGACCTCGGCGGCGTCGCTCGCGTCGAGCGCCTGCCGCGCGAATTCCTGCGTCTGGCCGTAGTCGAGCGCCCTCACCCAGGCGCGAACCGCGCCCACGCGGGCAGCGCCCGCACTCAGCTCGTTCGCCCCCAGGCCCACGAGCAGCGGCACCACCAGCGGGTCCGAGGCCGCCTCCCCGCACACCTCGAGCGGAATGCCGGCCGTGCGTGCGCCCTGAGCCGTGGCCGCGATGTGGCTCAGCACCTGCGGATGGTGGGTCGGGGCCTCGCCGTGCTCGAAGCGGTCGGTACCGAGCGTGGCGTGGGTGAGGTCGTTCGTGCCGATGCTGAGGAAGTCGGACACGGCTGCGATCTCAGCTGCGGCCTCCGCCGCCTCGGGTAGTTCGATCATCGCGCCGAGCTCCACATTCGCACCGAGCGTGGTGAGGATCGCACGGGTCACGTTCACGTCGCCGGGCGTTCTGACCATCGGGAGCAGGACACGCAGGTCGCAGTCGCCGGCCAGCTCGGAGATCGCCGCCAGCTGGGCGCGGAGCGCACCTGGGTAGGCCAGGAGCAGCTCGATGCCGCGGCGCGGCTCGCCGCGCAGGAACGGCGGGACCTTGTCGCCGCCGAAGTCGAGCACCCGTACCGTTGCCGTGCGGCCGGCAAGGCCGGCGATCAGCGGCGCGAGCATCTGTACGTGTTGCGCTCGCGTGGGCCAGGCTGGCGCATCCAGGAAGGCGAGCTCGGTCCTGATCAGGCCAGCGCCCTCCGCCCCAGCCGCGAGGCCGGCGCGGAGCTCGGCGGGCGTCGCGGCGTTCACAAGCACTCGGACTCGGCGTCCGTCGCTGGTCTCCGCCGGCAAAGCGCTGTCGGCGATCTCGCGCGACCGCATGCGCGCGCGCTCCTCCGAGGCCGCGCCCGCCAGCTCCGCCCGCGGGGCGGACGGGTCGAGGATCACCGTGCCCTCGCTGCCGTCCACCACGACGTGCGTTCCGCTCGTGACCTGGAGCAGCTCAGGCCCCGCAAGCACCGTCATCGGGATCCCGAGCGAGCGCGCCACGATGGCCGCGTGCGCCGTCACCCCGCCTCCGGAAAGGGCGATTCCGGCGAGCTGCTCGCCGTGCTCAGCCACGTCCGCGGGCCCCAGGTCGTCCGCCACGAGGACGAACGCCGAGCCGTTGGTCGCGGGCTCGTCGGCGGCCACGCCGGAGGCGATGCGCGCGGCGCGCCGCCCGAGTGAGCGAACGTCGTCGGCTCTCGCGGCCAGAAGGGCGTCGGGTAGGGACGCGATCACGGCGGCGTGCTGCTCGGTCGCCTCGACCAGCGCGGCGCCCGCGCCGAGACCGCGCTCCGTCACCGCCTCGGAGACGGCGGAGTCGAGCATCGGGTCGGCGGCGATGAGCGCGCCCGTCTCGACGATCTCGGCGTCGTCGTCTCGCCCCTGCTCGCGGAGCTGCGCCGCGATGCGCTCCAGCTCCGTGGCGGCGCTCTCGGAGGGCGGCGCTTGCGCGCTCGGCCTCCGATTCGGCTTCGCGCGGCCGAGAGCGGACCACGCGCGGGATCCTCCGAGGGATGGGAGAGGACCCGCGCGCGCCCGATCGCGAGCCCGGGCGACGCAGGGGCGCCGCTCAGAACCCGCTCGCTCATCAGCTGTCCTGCTCGACCGCCCGCTGAAGCGCGGCCATGATGAGCGCGGCCGAGGTGGCGCCCGGATCCTGGTGTCCGATCGAGCGCTCCCCGAGGTACGACGCACGACCCTTGCGCGCCTGCAGCGGCACCGTGGCCTTGGCCCCGCTCTCCGCGGCCTCAGTGGCAGCGGAGAGCGCGACCTCGAGCGGCTCACCCGAGTCGAGTGCGCCAGCCAGGGCTTCGATTGCAGGGCCGAGGGAGTCGACCATGGTCTTGTCGCCCGGCTGTGCGGCACCGAGCTCCACCACTCCGTCGAGTCCCGCGCGGAGCGCCACGACCAGATCCTGACCGTCGAGCTCCTGCTTGTCGCCGAGCGCACGGCCCGCCCTGCGGAACGCGGTGCCCCAGAGCGGGCCGCTCGCGCCGCCCACGGTGGATACGAGCGTCTTGCCCGCCACGGTCAGGAGCTTGCCGGGGGCAAGCGACCCGTCCTGTGCGGCCAGCGCCTTGCCGACCGCCTCGAAGCCGCGGTCCATGTTCACGCCGTGGTCGCCATCGCCGATCGCGGCGTCCAACTGGGTCAGGTAGTCGCGGTGGTCCTTCACGGACTCCTCGACCGCTGTCATCCAGGCGTGAATCGTCGTGGTGCGCACCGCGGCTCCTGCGATCACCGGCTCTACGCTCCCCAGTGGAGCGCGGGGGTGTGGACCGGAGCATCCCACAGGCTGGTCAGCTCGTCATCCAACTCGAGCAGGGTCAGCGACGCGCCGGCCATCTCGAGCGAGGTGATGTAGCTGCCCACCAGGCGACGCTCGGGACGCAGGCCACGCTCGCGCAGCCGTTGCTCGATCTCGCCATAGAGGAGGTAGAGCTCCAGCTGCGGGGTGCCGCCCATGCCGTTCACGAACGGCAGGACCGACGCTCCCTCAGCGGGCTTGAGGTCGCTCAGCACGGCCTCGAGCATCAGCTCCGCGATCTCCGAGGCACTCCCGAGCGGCCGGCGCTCGCGCCCCGGCTCGCCGTGGATGCCGATGCCCACTTCCATCTCCCCCTCGGGGAGGTCGAAGATGGGCGTGCCAGAGGCGGGCGGCGTGCACGAGGACAGCGCCACGCCGTACGAGCGCGCCTTCTCGTTCACCTGCCGTGCGAGCCCGGCCACCGCGGCCAGGTCGTCGCCGCGCTCTGCCGCGGCGCCTGCGATCTTCTCCGCCAACACGGTGGCGCCCACCCCACGGCGACCCGCGGTGTAGAGCGAGTCCTGCACCGCCACATCGTCGTCGATCAGCACGGACTCGACCTGAATCCCCTCATCCTCCGCGTCCTCCGCGGCGAGCTTGAAGTTCATCACGTCGCCCGTGTAGTTCTTGACGATGTGCACGACGCCCTTACCGGCGTCCACCGCCTTGGTCGCCGCGAGCATCTGCTCCGGCACCGGTGAGGTGAACACCTCGCCGGGGCACGCGGCGTCCAGCATGCCGGGTCCGACGAAGCCCCCGTGCATCGGCTCGTGTCCCGAGCCACCGCCCGAGATCAGCGCCACCTTGTCCGCCGGTGTGGCGCGGACGAGGATCTGGGCCTCGGCGTCGTAGCGGACAAGGTCACCGTGCGCGGCGGCCAGTCCGGCGAGCGACTCCTTCACGATGTTCGCCGGATCGTTGAGGAGCTTCTTCATTGGTGTGGCGACAGTAGCCATGTGCGGTCCTCTCTACTTCGCCGCGAGGGCTTCGACGGGATCGGGATGGGTGACGGCGCTTTCGATCGGCTGCTTGACCGTCCTCGGAGTGGCGAGGAAGTCGTAGGCGAACGCCGCGACGGCGGCTCCCGCCAGGCCCGGCAACACGTACACCGGAATGATCTGGTTCCAGTGCGTATCGCCGCCGGCGAATGTGGCCGCCAGCGCCGGGCCGATCGCGCGGGCCGGGTTGAGCGACGCGGCCGTGATCGGACCAAGCACCATGATGATTGCGACCACGACGCCGCCGATCACGAGGCCGGCGAAGTCGCCCGGTGAGCGAGCGTCGACGATCCCGAGGATCGCGAACATCAGGAGCCCTGTGCCGATGAACTCGGCGAAGATCGCCGAACCCCAGGTGTACGTGTCCTCGTTGAAGGACGCCTGTCCGAGCCCCATGTCGACGCCGGTCTGCGTGAACAGCGCCCAGATTCCGAGCGCGCCGAGCGTTCCGCCCACGAGCTGCGCGCCCATGTAGGTGGGCACCTCTTTCCACGGGAAGCGCTTCGTCGAAGCGAGTGCGAACGTTACGGCGGGGTTGATGTGACAGCCGGAGACCTTGCCGATCGCATAGACGAGCGCGGTGATCACCAGGCCGAACGCGAATGAAATGCCGAGTAGGTCGGACCCGTCGATCGCGGGGACCTTGTCGCCGGCCAGGACAAGCGTGGCGACAACGGACCCGGGACCTACGAGCACGAGCAGGGCGGTTCCCAATGTCTCTGCAAGAGCTCGCTGGGAAAGGGTGTGCTCTTCCACTTCTCCTCCTCTCGCGCTCGACTTCGATTCGATAATGTCGAACGCTGTTTCGCGCAAACTACCTCGACATCACCCTTGTGTCAAGTGGTGCGAGGCGGGCGGTGTGGCGCTCCGCTCGATGCGCTGCGACTTCACGAGGGCGTGGTCCGTTTGCGCTGAAGGGGCCGATGGCCCCCGGGGCGCGGCCGGGTGCTATCGAAGTTCTCCGCGATATACACGGTGAATCGCGATAGGACCCCCGCAGACGCGGGGGTTCCGGCGTCTACCCGCGCATATCGCGGAGAAGTGACGGAATCCCTATCCCTCAGTGCTGGTTGTCAGCGAGCGTGGCGGGCGCGCCCCTAGAGCAAATTCGGCAGCGCGCTGCTCACGTCCCGCGCGGCGTCGAACAGCGGGTCCGGCCAGACGCCCACGGCGATCGTCGCGGCGGCGAACAGCACGGCCACCGCCACCACCTCGGGCTGGGCGCGGGCGTCTGCCTCGGGGGACCAGCCCGCCACGGGGCGGACGCGGCGCGGCGGCACGGTCGGCATCTCGACCTCGTAGCGCCCCATCCACATCACCGCGATCACGCGTAGGTAGTACGCGAGCGAGAGCACCGAGCCGATCACGATGGCTATGCCGAGCCACGTGTAGTCGCCGGCCACGGACGCGTCGATCAAGTAGAACTTGCCGATGAAGCCGCCGGTGGCAGGGAAGCCCGCTAGCGACAGCATCGCGATCGTCATCGGCCACGCCAGCCAGGGCGAGATCGTGCCGAGGTTCTCGAACGAGCGCAGGTCGTCGCCGTGCTCGGACACGCGCTCGCGCGCGACCACCACCGCGAAGGCCGCCACGTTCATCAGCAGGTAGACCGCCAGGTAAAACGCCGTCGCGCGCACGCCGAGCTGTGTGCCGACCACGACGCCGGCCAAGAGGTAGCCGGCCTGCGCGACGCTCGACCACGCGAGCATGCGCTTCACGGATCGCTGCGGGATCGCGCCGACGTTGCCGATCACGATCGTGACCGCGGCGAGCACCGCGAGCGCCGGCCCCCAGTCGAGCTGCGTAAGACCGAACGCCTGATCGAAGAGCCGGATGAACACGGCGAACGCGGCCGCCTTGGTGGCCACCGCCATGAAGGTGGTAATCGGCGTGGGGGCACCCTCGTAGACATCCGGCGTCCACTGATGGAACGGCGCCACTGAGGCCTTGAAGGCAAGGCCGGTCGCGCAGAGTGCCACGCCGCTCAGGAGGAGCGGGTCCGAGACGCTCACCGTGTCGCCGTCGAGCGCCCTCGCGATTGCGTCGAACTCGAGTGCGCCGGTTGCCCCGTAGACGAGCGCCAGGCCGTACAGAAGCGTGGCTGATCCCACCGATCCCACCACCAGGTACTTGAGCCCGGCCTCGAGCGACGTGCGCCGGTGCAGGTGGGTGGCGCACAGGACGTAGAGCGGGATCGAGAGCAGCTCGAATCCGATGAACAGGGTCATCAGGCTCTCCGACCCGGCCAGCACGACCATGCCGGCGATCGTTCCGAGCAGCAGCGAGTGGTACTCGCCATGGCCGGCCTGCTCGGGGGCCAGCGAGCGCAGCGAGAGCACGATGGTCACGAGCCCCGCCACGTAGAAGAGCATCGACATCCCGAGCGTGAGCGCGTCCACGCCGAGAGCGCCCTCGAGGATCTGGCCACGGACGCCGGGCTCCCAGATCCAGATCGTGAGTCCGATGGCCGTGAGGAGCGCGACCGCCGTGAGCGCCGGCACGATCACGGTGCGGACGACGCGCGAGCTGAGCAGGCCCACCATCAGCACGATCACCGACCCGCCGACGAGCGCGAGTAGCGGAGACAGCTGCTTGTAGTCGATGACCGGGGCCTGCGCCTGGGCGAGGAGCGTGCTCACCTGATCACCGAGACCTCTGGCTGGGTCCGCGACTGGGCGGCCTCGATGCTCTTCGCCACGTCCGTCTCGGTGCGCTTGACCACGAACTGCGGGTAGAGGCCGAGCGCGACGATCACCGCCACGAGCGGGACGATCGCGGCCAGGTTCACGCGGTCGACCTCGATCGACTCCACCGCCGGCCCCACGCGCCCGTGCATCGTGCCCTGGTAGAGCCGGATCATGTAGACGGCCGCCAGGATCACGCCGATGCTTGCCACCAGTCCGTAGGCGAGCTTGTCCTCGAAGGTCCCGAACAGGATCAGGATCTCGCCGACGAAGTTGCTGGAGCCGGGCATCGCGAGCGTGGCGAGCGAGATGACGAGGAAGAGCGCAGCGAGCACGGGCGCCCGGAACGCCATGCCGCCGAGCTCGGAGAGCGACTCGCTGCCGCGGGCGCGGACGGCGATCACGCCCAGGATCAGGAACAGCGGCACCGTCACAAGGCCGTGGTTCAGCATCTGCAGGAGAGCGCCCTGCGCGCCGTTGCTGTCGCCGTCGAGTGCGAACAGGCCCAGCACGATGAACCCGAGCTGCGCGATCGACGAGTACGCGAGCACCATGCGCACGTTGTCCTGCGAGAAGGCCAGGATCGACCCGTAGAGGATCGAGAAGACCGCGAGGATGATGAACAGCTCCTGCCAGTACTCGGCGCCGTCCGGCATCACAGGCAGCACGATGCGCAGGAAGGCGTAGACGCCGACCTTCGAGAGCACGCCCGAGAGCAGCGCCAGCACGGGGATCGAGGTGGAGCGGTAGGTCTCCGGCACCCAGCCGTGGAGCGGGAAGAGCGGCGCCTTGACGAAGAACGCAAAGGCGAACAGCAGCACGATCCAGTGCTGGGAGTCCTCCGCGATCGGGCGCTGCTGCAACTCGCGAGAGCGCGAAGCTGATCTCGCCGCCGTCCGGCGTGGCGAGCACGCCGAGGGCGATGGCCGCGGCCATCATCAGCAGCGATCCCGACAGCGTGTAGATCACGAACTTGGTCGTTGCCCGCACGCGCTCGCCGCTGCCCCAGCCGCCGATCAGGAAGTAGAACGGCACGAGCATCAGGTCGAAGAAGACGATGAAGAGCGCGAGGTCCTGCGCCATGAAGGCGCCGAGCACCGCAGTCTCCGCAAGAGCCAGGTTGAAGAAGAAGAGGCGCGGCCGCTCCACCACGGTGAACGCGGCCACCAGGGTGCACGGCACCCAGGTGATCGCGGTCAGGGCGATCATGAACAGGTTGAGCCCGTCGACGCCGAGCTTGTAGCTGATGCCGAGCTCCGCAATCCACTCGTCGTTCGTGACCCACTGGAGCCCGCCGCCCGACTCGAAGTCCACGAGCATGACCACCACGTAGGCGAGCACCGCGAGCGGGCCGGCGAGCACCGCGGAGCGCGCAAGGCGACCCGGCAGCAGCGCCACGACGAAACCGCATGCGAGCGGCAGGAACAGCACGATGGACAGGTGGATGGTCACGAGCTGTTGATGAGGAAGTAGAGGGTCAGGGCGGCCACGCCGAGCAGCAGCAGGAGTGCGTAGGCGCGCAGGTAACCGGTCTGGATCGCGCGCGCGAACGAGCTGCCCACGCGCACCACGCCCGTGGCGCCGCCCACGATCGTGCCCTGCACGAAGTCGGTCTCGATCACACGCTTGCTGAAGCCGCCGATGGTCGCCACCGGCCGCACGAACATGGCCTCGTACAGCTCGTCGAAGTACCACTTGTTCACGAGGAAGGCGTGCACCCGCGCGTAGCGCTCACGCACGCGTGTGGCAGTGCCCGGCTCGCGGATGTAGACCCACCATGCGAGCCCGATGCCGATGATCGAGATCACGCCGCCCACCGCCAGGCCGAGCCACTCGGCGCTGTCGCTGGGCACGCTGTGGATGCGCGTGTCCTGGAATGTCGGTTCGAGGAACTTCTCGAGCACGTCGGTGAGGCCGGGCACAGCGACGTAGCCGCCCACGATGGAGAGCAGAGCGAGCGGTGCCATGGCCGCCTTCATCGGCCATTCGCGCTCCGCCACGTAGTGCTCCGGGCCGGGGAAGCCCACGTCGGTGTCCTCGGGCTCGCCCGTCATCGGGTTCATCGGCTCGCCGTGCGCGATGTGGCCGGCCTCGAGTTCGCGCGCCTCGGGCGCCGCCGCTCCGAAGAACACCCGGAACACCATGCGGAATGAGTAGAAGGCCGTGAGGAACGCGCCGACGTAGCCGAGGACCGCCAGTACGGCGTAGAGGCCGCCGCGATGAATGCCGAAGGCGATGATCTCGTCCTTCGAGAACCAGCCGGCCGTGAGCGGGAAGCCTGCCAGCGAGAGCGCACCGATGGTGAAGGTCACGAACGTGAAGGGCATCGCGCGCCGGAAGCCGCTCATCCGGTCCATGTCCTGGATCCCGGCCATCGCGCCTATCACCGACCCAGCTCCCATGAACAGGAGCGCCTTGAAGAACGCGTGCGTCATGAGATGGAAGAGGCCCGCGCTGTAGGCGGCCATCGAGACGCCCATCACCATGTATCCGATCTGCGAGATCGTGGAGTAGGCGATCACGCGCTTGAGGTCGGTGACCGCGAGCGCGACGGTGCCGGCGAACAGCAGAGTGGCGCAGCCGATGATCGCCCCGATGTCGGCTGCGGTTGGCGCGATCTCGAACAGCGGGTGCGTACGGGCGATCAGGTAGACGCCGGCCGTGACCATCGTGGCGGCGTGGATCAGGGCGGAGACCGGAGTGGGGCCCTCCATGGCGTCCGGAAGCCAGGTGTGGAGCGGCAGCTGGGCCGACTTCGCGAAGGCGCCGACGAGCAGCAGGAGGCAGGCCGCGACGAGCGTCGCGTCGTTGCCCACGGACAACTTGTCCGCCTCCCCGAAGACGGTCAGGAAGTCGAGCGACCCGAGCTTGTCGAGGATCAGAAACGCGGCGACCACGAGTCCCACGTCGCCGATCACGTTGATCACGAACGCCTTGATGCCGGCCTTCACGGCGGTCTCGCGCCGGTACCAGAAGGAGATCAGCAGGTACGAAGCCGCGCCCACGAACGCCCACCCGATGATCAGGATCACGAAGTTGGCCGCCAGGACGAGCAGCAGCATCGAGAAGACGAAGAAGTTGAGGTACGCGAAGTAGCGCGAGTAGCCGCGGTCGCCGCGCATGTAGGCGACCGAGTAGAGGTGGATCAGGGACGACACTCCGGACACCACAAGGCACATGAACACCGACAGCGGGTCCACGAGGATCGCGACGTCCACGTTGAAGTTCCCGGTGGCAGCGTAGGTCCAGGCGCTGTCCACGAGCTCGCGCTCTTCCTCCGGCTGGTCGAGCAGCTCGAGCAGCGCGCCGATCGAGGCGAGGAAAGACAGTGAGATCGCCGCGGTGCCGATCCATCCCGGCAGCCGGCCCGGCAGCACTCGCCAGCCGAAAGCGATGATCAGCATCCCCGCGAGCGGGAAGGCGAGCACGAGCCAGCCGTAGGAAGTGGCGCTCATCCGCGTTCCCCGAGCAGCACGCGAGTCATCCGCGGAGCTCCGACATTTCGTCAATGTCGATCGGGAGCCGGTTGCGGTACATGGCGACGATGATTCCGAGGCCGATCACCACCTCACAGGCGGCGATCACCATCACGATCAGCGCGAACACCTGGCCCGCCTCGCTGCCGTGCATGCGCGAGAACGCCACGAGCGCGAGGTTGCCCGCGTTCAGCATCAGCTCGAGGCAGAGCAGCACCACGAGCGGGTTGCGGCGGCTGATCACGCCGGCGGCGCCGATCGCGAAGATGAACGCCGAGAGGACGAGGTACCAGGTGATGTCCACTTAGACGCGCACCTCCAGCGTCTCGGTGGGGGGCGGTTCGTCCCTGCGCCGCGTCGGGCCTGTCTCCACCGACGCGTCCTCGAGCCCGCGCCGGCGACGCGCGAGCACCACGGCCCCTACGGCCGCCATGAGGAGCAGGAAGGACGCGGCTTCGAACGGGAGCAGGAAGTCCGTGAGGAGCAGATCGCCGATGGCCCCGGGCGACCCGAATGCGTCGGCCTTCTCGCCGCGTGCGATGTCGCCGCCGGTCGTGTCGAGCGCCTGCAGCCCGCTGGCGATGAACGCGATGCACAGCTCCACGGCGATCGCCGCCGCGAACAGCGGCCCGAACAGCGCCACGCCACCGCTCTCCGGGCGCAGCGGCGCGTCGGCGCCGCCGATGTACGCCACGACGAACAGGTAAAGAACCATCACGGCGCCCGCGTACACCACCACCTGTGCCGCAGCTAGGAACTCAGCGTTCAGCAGCAGGAACAGCACGGCCAGCCCGAGGAGGTGGCCCACGAGCGAGAGCACGCTGTAGAACGGGTTCTGGAGCAGCACCACGCCGAGCGCTCCTGCCAGAGCGCCGATGCCGGCCACGAAGAACAGGACCTGCTCGAACCACATGGCCCGCGGCTACTCCCCTACGCGCCGGAGCGGCGTGTGCTCGGGCGGGTCGGCGAGCAGCATCTCCTTCGTGAAGATGAGGTCGCTGCGGCTGTAGTCGGCGAGCTCGTAGTCGTTGCCCATCGTGATCGCGTCGAACGGACACGCAAGCTCGCAGTAGCCGCAGAAGATGCAGCGCGCGAGGTTGATCTCGTAGACCGCCGCGTAGCGCTCTCCGGCCGACACCTGGTTGTCGGGGGTGTTCTCGGCGGCCACCACGCGGATGCAGTCCGCCGGGCAGGCCGCGGCACAGAGCGAGCAGCCCACGCACTTCTCGAGACCGGTGTCCTCGAAGCGCTGGAGCTTGTGGCGCCCGCGGAAGCGCGGGTAGACGGGCGTCTTCTCCTCCGGGTACTCGATCGTGTAGACCCCCTCCGTCACGCGGCCGAAGGTCGTGCGCAGCCCGCGGAGGGTCTCTCCGAACGCGCGGTATACGCCGCCGAGGCCGCCCGGCTCCGGGCCGCGCGGCACCTGAACGACGTCGTCCTCCCATGCGAAAGGGCTCACCAGATCCACCATTTCTCGTCGTCGAGGACGATCACGACTGCGGTTATCAGGACATTCAAGGTCGCCAGCGGGAGCAGGACCTTCCACCCCAACGACATCAGCTGGTCGTAGCGCGGCCGCGGCATCGAGGCGCGGACCCAGATGAAGAAGAACACGCCGAGCATGACCTTGAGAAACATCCAGAGCGGGCCCAGGGCGTCGGGGCCGGGCCCATGCCAGCCGCCGAGGAAGCACGCGGCCGCGATGCCCGAGATGATCACGACCTCGATGTACTCGGCCATGAAGAACGACCCGAAGCGCATGCCGCCGAACTCGGTGTTGTAGCCGGAGACGAGCTCTCCCTCAGCCTCCGGAAGGTCGAACGGCGCACGGGAGGTCTCCGCGAAGCCGGCCAGTAGGAAGATGCAGAAGCCCACGAACTGGGGGACGACGTACCAGATGTTGTCCTGGGCCGCGACGATCTCCACCACCGACAGCGAACCCGCCGTCATCGCCACGCCGAGCAGTGAGAGGCCGATCGCGACCTCGTAGGAGATCAGCTGCGCCGCCGAGCGCATCGCTCCCAGGAACGAGTACTTGGAGCCGGAGGCCCAGCCGCCGAGCATGAGTCCGTAGAACGCGAGGGAGCCGAAGGCGAAGAAGTAGAGGAGCCCTATCGAGACGTCGATGCCGTAGAGGCCGAGGTTCCCGCCCCACGCGCCCTGCGCGCCCCATGGGATGATCGCCAGCGTCGCGACGGCGGTCACGATCGAGATCACCGGGGCGATGGCCATCATCCACGGCACTGCGGTCTCCGGGGTGGAACCCTCCTTCGAGAGCAGCTTCAGCACGTCGGCCGCCGGCTGCATCAGCCCCTTCGGGCCCACGCGATTTGGCCCGAGGCGGGACTGGAAGCGGCCGAGCAGCTTGCGCTCGGCCCAGAGAATGATGGGCACGATCCCGAGCACGAAGGCGAAGATCACGATCGCCTTCGCGATCAGGACGGCTGTGCTCTCTAGCGGGAGGTCCATCAGGAGGCGACCGCCTGGCCCGAACGGATCTCCACCGGCCCCTCCAGGCCGACGGGAGGCGAAAGGAAGACGCTCCCCTCAGGCACGCCGCTCCTAACGACCGCGACGGCGTTCACCTGGTCGCCGCCCGCGGCGAGCTCGATCTCGTCGCCGCTTTCGATGGCGTGGCGGCGCGCGTCGTCGACCGAGAGCCAGGCGCGCGGCCCCGTCGAAAGGAAGCGCAGCGAGGGCGAGTACTCGACCTCGGGGCCCGCCCAGAGCGTCGGTGCCGGTGCCAGCACCAGTCCGTGACGCGGCGGAGGCGGCTGCGCCAGCGGCTCGATGGAGAGCTCTGCGGTCGGAAGGGCCGACGCCGCGTCACGGTCCTGCCAGCGCAGGCCGTCGCCTCCGATTTCGTCGAGCGTGAGGCCGGCGTAGAACGGCACCGCCTCGGCCACGAGGGCGCTGACCATCGAGGCTGAGAGCGCACCGGTTCCGGCTCCAAGCCGCTCGCACAGCTCGCTGAGCACGCTCCAGCCGGGGCGCACCTCGCCCGGGCGACCGAGCGCCTGCCGCACGCGCTGCACGCGCCCGTCCGGGTGCGTGACGGTGCCCTCCTTCTCCGGATAGATCTCGGCGGGGAAGACCACGTCGGCGTGGCTGTCGAGCGCCTCGTCGTGGAAGCGGGCGAACGCGATCACCGAGGAGGCGCGCGCGAGCTCGGCCTCGGGCGCGTCGGTCTCGAGCAGCAGCAGCGCGCCGCGCGCGGAGTCGGGATCGCCTGCGGCGTCGGCGTCCGCAAGGCCCGGGCCGAGCGTGGGGGAGCAGCCGACCTCGCGCAGTCCGCGTCCGTTCGTCTCGGCCGGAATCGCGATCAGGCCTGATTCGGACCGGTCGGCGACACCCAGCGCGGCGGCCACCGCGAGCAGTGCCTCGCCGGCCTGGGCACCGCGCTCGCCGCCGAGCACGCGCTCGCCACAGATGATCACCACGTCGCCGGCGTCGCGAAGCAGGTCGGCGGCAGCGCTCACCGCATCCACGCCGCTCGCCGGGCCACTCCCGTTGGTCTGGGAACGGCCCGGGATGAAGCCGGTCGTGGCGCCAGCCCGGTTCGCCAGCTCGTCGAGGGGCGTGCCGCCGGCCCGGTCCGACCCGAGCGCGGAGGCGAGTGCCGCGAGTGCCGCCTCGGCGGCACCCGGCGCGAAGCGCAGGGCGGACTGGGCGGCCGCGTCCAGCGTGGAGGGGCGGCTCGAGGCCACCACGAGCCGCGCCTGGTTGCGCCGCACCGCCTTGCGCACACGAAGGTCGAGGATCGGCGCCTCGTCGACGAGCTCGGTGTCGAGTACGAGAATCGCGTCTGCGTGGTCGATGTCGGAAACCCGGGCCGACAGGTCCACGCGCGCGAGCGCGCGCGCGAGGGAGCCGGCCGTGTCGCTGCCGGGCCCGGACGTCACGTGCGGCGAGCCGAGCCCCTTGCGCAGCAGGTGCTGCACGAGAAAGCCCTCCTCGTTCGTGGCCTGGCCGCCCACGCGTGCGACGGTGTCCTCACCCGAGCGCTCGAGCGCGGCGACGGCCGCCTCCAGCGCGCGCTCCCAGCTCGCCTCGCGCAGGAACCCGCCGATTCGCATGAGCGGCGTGGTGATCCGTTCGGGGGCGCCGAAGGATTGGTAGCCGAAGCGGCCCTTGTCGCAGAGCCAGCCGTCGTCTACCTCCTCGTTGTCGCGCGCGAGCACGCGGACGACCTTCGCGTCGTCGCGGATCGTCAGCTCGACGTTGCACTGCGAGGGGCAGAGCATGCAGACGGTGCCGGCGCCCTCGACGACGTCCCAGGGACGTGCGCGGAAGCGGTACGCCGTGGAGGTGAGCGCCCCCACCGGGCATAGCTCGATGATGTTGCCGCTGAACGGCGCGACGTAGGGACGGCCGTTGTGCGTGCCGACGAAGGTGTGGTCGGCGCGGTCGAGAAACACCAGCTGGTGGTCCTCCGCCACCTCCTGCGAGAAGCGCACGCAGCGGTAGCAGAGGATGCAGCGTTCGCGGTCGATCGCCACCAGGGGAGAGAGCTCGAGCGGCTTCTTGAAGTGGCGCTTCGGCTCGATGAAGCGCGAGCGGCCAGCGCCCCAGCCGAACGAGATGTCCTGGAGCGGGCACTCGCCGCCCTTGTCGCAGACGGGGCAGTCGAGCGGGTGGTTCACGAGCAGGAACTCGACAACCGCGTTCTGCGCGTGCTTCACCCGGTCCGAGGTGGTCACCACCACCATGCCGTCGCGCACGGCCGTCGAGCACGAGGTCTGGAGCTTCGGGATTCCCTCGATCTCGACGAGGCACATCCGGCACGCGCCCACCGGCTGCCCGAGTTTCGGCTCGTAACAGAAGTAGGGGATCTCGACGTCGCCCTCCTTCGCGGCGTCCACGAGCATCGCGCCCTCCGGCGCGCGCACCTGCTTGCCGTCGATCTCGAAGGTGATCCAGTTCTGCTCGGGGCGGGCCATGTGCTCAGGCGGCTCCCGCTTCGGGCACGGCGGCCACCTCTGGCGCGGCGAGGTGCGGCAGCTCCTCGAGGTCGCGGCGCCTGCGCGCCTCCTCCATGTGCTGCTCGAACTCGGCGCGGAAGTGCTTCAGCATCGAGGCCACCGGCATGGCCATCGAGTCGCCCAGCACACAGAGGCAGTTGCCGATGATGTTGCCCTGCACCTGCTCGAGAAGGTCGAGGTCCATGGGGGTGCCCTCGCCCTCGTCGATGCGCTCGAGCATCTTCACCGTCCAGTTGGTGCCCTCTCGGCACGGCACGCACTTTCCGCACGACTCGTGCCGGTAGAACTCTGCAAGCCGCAGCGCCAGCGGTACGAGCGGCTCGGAGTCATCCACCACGATCACCGAAGCGGTGCCCAGCATCGATCCCGCCTCGGCCATCGCTTCGTAGGTGAACGGAAGGTCGAGGTGGTCCGGCGTGAGCACCGGCGCGGACGACCCGCCGGGGAAGAAGCACTTGATCTCACGGCCCTCGGGCGGGCCACCAGCGAGTCCGTAGATGACGTCGCGGACCGGAATGCCGAGCTCGACCTCGTAGTTGCCGGGGCGCTGGACGCTGCCGGACACCGAGACCAGCTTCGTGCCGGTCGAGTTGCCCTCGCCGTACTGCTTGTACCAGTCGGCGCCGCGCTCGATGATGATCGGCGTGTTGCAGAGCGTCTCGACGTTGTTGATCAGCGTCGGGCCCTGGTAGAGGCCCTGGTTGGCGGGGAACGGCGGCTTGAGGCGCGGGTTGCCGCGCTTGCCCTCGAGCGCGTCGAGCAGGCCGGTCTCCTCCCCGCAGATGTAGGCGCCCTGGCCGCGGTGCACCACCAGGTCGAACGTGTGGTCCGTGTCCAGGATGCCCGCGCCGAGATAGCCCTTCTCGTACGCCTCGGCCACCGCCGCGTCGAGGATTTCGGCCTGAAGCTCGTACTCGCCGCGGATGAAGATGAAGCCCTTGTTCGCGCCCGCGGCGATTGAGCCGATGATGCAGCCCTCCACGAGCATGTGCGGATTTTTCTGCATCAGGAGGCGGTCCTTGAACGCGCCGGGCTCCGACTCGTCCGCGTTGCAGCACAGGTACTTGTCCATCGCCCCCTTCGGGAGGAAGCTGGCCTTCTTGCCCATCGCGAAGCCTGCACCGCCGCGGCCGCGTAGCCCCGACTCCTCGAGCTCGTGGAGCACCGCCTCGGGCGTCATCTCGAGCAGCGCCTTGCGCAGCGCGCCGTAGCCGCCGAGCCGTTCGTAGACGTCGATCGTGTTGAGGCCGGGCTCGTCGATGTTGGCGAGCAGGACGCGCGTCTCGCTCATTCCTCACCCTCCGCTGCCTCGTCCTCGTCCTCGTCCTCGTGCTCCACGACGTCATGCGTGAACGGGTCGATCTGCTCCCCGGCATGGCTCGTGCCGGGCGCCAGCGGCTCCGTGATCGGCTTCGGGTGAGGCGGCGGCCCCTCGGCAGGTGGCACGTCGAGTTCGTCGTCGGGCCACTCGCCGCCTGCGGCGTGTATGGACGGGTGCTCGAACGGCTCGCTGGGCTGGGGTGCCGGGACGGGGAGCGAGAAGCCCGGATCCGCCAGGCCGCGGCCGGGCAGCACGGTCTCTCCGGCCTTCACCTGGCGGACGAACTCCGACGCGTCGTCGGTGGACAGCGGGCCGACATAGCGGCCGTCCACGGACGCCATCGGCGCCATGTCGCAGGCGCCGAGGCACTCGAACTCGCGCAGCTCTACGTCCTCGAGCCCCTGGGCGCGGGCCTCCTCATCGAGAGCCTCGTACACCTTCTTCGCGTTACGAACGTGGCACGCCACGCTCGTGCAGACGTACACGTAGCGGCTGCCGCTCGGCTCGGTGCGCAACATGTCGTAGAACGTGGCCACGCTCGAGAGGAACGCGGGCGTGACCTGCATGACGGCCGCCACCTGACGCAGCGCCTCGGGCGAGCACCAGCCGTGCACCCTCTGGGCCGCGGCGAGCGCCGGGAGCGTCGCCGAGTGGCGGTCGGGGTAGAGCGACATCAATCGGTCGATCTCGGTCCGCAACGCGTCCGGCACGTCCACCTCTGCGGGATCCGGAATCGTGGCCGGCGGCGCCTCGAGATCGACGGCCTCGTCCCAGCCCGGCGGGAGTGGCGACTCGCGCAGGCCGCCGGGATCGATGCTCACCGGTCCACTCCTCCCAGAATCGGGTCCAGCATCGCAATCGAGGTGATGAAGTCGGCGATCAACGAGCCACGCGCCATCTCCGGGAGCGCCTGGAGGTTCACGAAGCTCGGGTCGCGCACATGCACGCGCGCGGGCTTCGCGGAGCCGTCCGCGAGGACGAAGCAGCCGAGCTCTCCGCGCGGCGACTCCACCGCCGCGTATGCCTCTCCCGCCGGGACGCGGAAGCCCTCGGTGACGAGCTTGAAGTGGTGGATCAGCGCCTCCATCGAGGTCGCGAGCTCGTGCCGGGGCGGCAGCGCGACCTTGCGGTTGGTCGTGATGTACGGCCCCTCGGGCAGCCCGTCAAGGGCCTGCTCGATGATCCTGAGCGACTCCTCCATCTCGTCGATGCGCACGCGGAAGCGGTCGTAGTTGTCCCCCACGCTGCCAACCGGCACGCTGAAGTCGAAGTTCTCGTAACCCGAGTCGGGCGTCGCCTTGCGCAGGTCCCAGGGGTGGCCGGCCGCTCGCAGCAGCGGCCCGGTCACGCCGAGCGCGAGCAGGTCCTCGACCGGCACGATGCCCGTGCCCTTTGTGCGCTGGAGCCAGATCTCGTTGCGGTCCAGCAGGGCGAGGTACTGCGGGATGCGCACGCGCATCGTCTTGATGAAGCGGCGCGTCATCTCCTCGAAGCCGGGCGGGATGTCCTCGACCACCCCACCAACCTGGAAGTAGCGCGTGTGCAAGCGCTGGCCGCCCGACATCTCGAAGAGGTCGAGCGCGAGGTCGCGGTCACGGCAGCCCCACCAGAGCATCGTGATGGCACCGATGTCGAGCGCCGCGGTGGCGATCCAGAACAGGTGCGAGGCGATCCGGTTGAGCTCGAGGTGGATCACGCGCAGCCACTGGGCGCGCGCCGGGACCTCCTCGTCGAGCAGTTGCTCCACGGCCCTGCAGAACGCCATCGCGTTGAAGTAGTAGGCCAGGTAGTCCATCCGCTCGACGAACGGGATGACCTTCCAGTACTGCTGGTCCTCGCAGCTCTTCTCGATTCCCGTGTGGACGTAGCCGATGATCGGCTTGACGTCGCGCACGATCTCGCCCTCGAGCGTCGTGAGCAGCCGCAGCACGCCGTGCGTGGCCGGATGGTGCGGACCGATGTTGATGGTGAGCAGCTCGTCGTGCTCGCCGAGCGGCGCCATCGTCACGGAGCGCTCGCGCTCGCGGTACGGAACGTCCAGCGCCTCCGTCATGCTGCCGGGCTCCCGGTCAGTCATACCAGCGCGGCAGCTTCGGCTCGTTGAAGGTGTAGATCACCGGTTCGCCGCCCATGGGGAAGTCGCGCCGTTGCGGGTAGCCCTCGTAGTCCTCCGGCATCAGGATGCGCCGCAGGTCCGGGTGGCCGTCGAAGACCACTCCGAACATGTCGAACACCTCGCGCTCGTGGAAGTTGGCCGTCGGGTGGAGCTCCACGACACTCGGCACGCGCGGGTCGTCGGTGCTCACTCGGGTCCTCACGTTCAGCCTGTCCGCACGCTCCATCGACAGCAGCTCGTAGTGCACGCCAAGCCTCGGCTCCTCCGGCAGGTAGTCCACGCCGTGCACGCTCATCAGCCGCTCCCACGGCTCCGGCTCGTCGTCGCGCAGATAGGCGATCGCGTCGCGCACGCTCGAAGGCGCCACATCGAGCGTGGCGCGCCGGCGGTAATACACCGTGCCGGTCACCGCCTCGTCGCCGAGCCTCTCGCGCACGCGCTGGGCGATCAGCTCCAGACCCGTCGCGTCCAAGGGTTAGCTCCCCACCTCCTCGGTCCCCTCCGCCCGGTACCGCTCGCGCCAGCCCATGCCTGGGTCGCCCGAGATCTCATCCTGCAGCTTCATGATCCCGTAGATGAGCGCTTCGGGCCGCGGGGGGCAGCCGGGCACGTACACGTCCACGGGCAGGAACTTGTCGGCGCCCTGGACGACCGCGTAGTTGTTGAACATCCCCGCGGTCGAGGAACAGGCGCCCATCGCGATGACCCACTTCGGCTCGAGCATCTGCTCGTAGAGCCGCCGGATGATCGGCGCCATCTTGATGGAGACTCGGCCGGAGAGGATCAAGAGGTCGGCCTGGCGCGGCGAGAAGCGGGTCACCTCCGCGCCGAAGCGCGCGAGGTCGTTACGCGGCGAACCGATCGTGGTGATCATCTCGATCGCGCAGCAGGCGAGGCCGAAGCCGAGCGGGAACAGTGCGTTTTTGCGCGCCCAGTTCTGAGCCTCCTCGAACTTCGTGAACAGCAGGCGCTGCTCGACCTCGCGCTCGAGGTCCTCCGCCTCGATCTCGCCCCGGAGGAGCGCCTGAGCCTTCATCTGCCGCACCCGGAGGTCGCCCTCGACCTTGGTGCGAGTTACTTCCACTCCAGAGCTCCCCTCCGCCACACGAACACGAGCGCCACCAACAGCAGCACCACGAACACCACCATCTCCACAAGGGCGAATACGCCGAACATCTCGAGCTTCAACGCCACCGGGTAGAGGAACACCACTTCGATGTCGAACAGGATGAACAGCATCGCGATCAGGTAGAAGCTGATTCCGAACCGGAAGGACTTCTTCACGTCGGAGGGCAGGCCGCTCTCGTAGGGCTCGCGCTTCATGCCCATTGGGCGTTTCGGCCCGAGGACGCTGTTGGCAAACGTGAAGGCGGTGCCGATCCCGATGCCAAGAAGCAGGAAGACAAGCGCTGGTAGGTAGCTCTTCAGCACGGCCAACCGGGAGGTATAACGCAAGCTTGTGCGAGGCAGCTACATAGTGCGGAAGGACACTCTCTGAGCGACGTTCACATGGTGGTCGGGATCGCCGTCCTGGCAACGAACCTGGTGGCCGCGGGGTGGGGCGTGATCGGTTGGCTGCGCAAGGACGCGCGTGCCTCGATCGTGTTCTGGCCGCTGCTCCGGCTCGCCCAGGCGACGGTGGTGATCCAGGCCGTGATCGGCTTCCTGCTGGTGGCGCGCGGCGCCTCGTCTCCGGACGGGCTGCACATCGTCTACGGCGTCGCGCCGCTCGTGGTCGCGCTCGTGAGCGAGGGGATGCGAGTGGGCATCGCTCAGCGCGAGCTCGAGGGCGTTGACGACCTGGAGGCGCTCGACCGCTCCGAGCAGGTCACGCTGGCGAAGCGGATCGCGCTCGGGGAGATGGGCGTGATGACCGTGGGCGCGCTGCTGATCCTGACGCTAGCCCTGCGCGCGTATCAGACCGGCGGGTAATCGTCGCTGCGCCGCGGGCAACGCCCGCGGCTTGCGCACTACGCGAGCCCGGCGTACGAAAGGCCGAACATCACGCCGAAGAGCCCGAGGCCTGGGATCAGCACCGACCTATAGACCGGCTCCACCAGCGGCCGCGTGAGGACCCAGGCGAACGCGGCGGTGCACGCGGCCATCGACGCGACGGACATCGGCGCGAACACCGCCAGCGCGAGCGCGGCCTCGAACTGGGTCGGCAGCGCGGCGATCAGCAGCACGACCACGGCCCCGGTGCCGGCCAGGCCGTGAAGCAGCCCGATCATTGCTGCCTGGCCGCGGGTGCGCACCCTCACATGCCGGTGCGCTGTGCCGTGGCCGCGACGGAGGTGTCGGCGTCGTGGGTGGCCGCTGTCGTGAGCGTGCGCGCCGGCGCGGTAGTCGCCGCGTGCCCACTTCAGGATCACGCGAGCGGCGAGCACCAGGATCACGAGACCGATCGTTTTCTCGGCGCCGCTCTCGAGCCAAACCGGCAGCTGCGCCTTGAACGCGATCAGCGGGATGCCGAGGGCGAGCAGCGATGTGGCGTGCCCGGCACCCCACCAGGCGCCGAGGCCCGCCGCCTTGCGGGTGTCGCCGTCCTCCGCCGCGACCAATGAGGTCACGGCAACCAGATGATCCGGGTCCGATGCGTGACGAAGCCCGAGCAGGAAAGCGACGAGGAGTGCAACCGGGAGGGTCGCGCCGGTGAACAGGCCCTCGAGCAGGGCGTCCAGTTCCTCAGCCGGGCGAAACAGGATGTCGAAATTCATTGCGCCTTCCTCTCGTCAGACAACACCGGGGACCGCGCGGGCGGCCAGGACGAATCCGACGGCCATCACCAGCAGCGCGGACGCCGCGGGCATCAGGGCCGCGGCGCGGCTCGCGGCGATGCGCGGCGGCACGAAGCGCCGCGCGTGAACAACCGCGAGACCGAGGACAGTGAGGGTGCCGGCCAGGCCGAGGCTGAACGCGACGATCAGCAGCATCCCGAGAGCCACCTCGTGCTGCGCGATCGCCGCGAGCAGGACGACCAGCGCCGAGGGGCAGGGGATCAGTCCGGCGGCGGCGCCCATGGAGAGAACGCCGCGGTGCGTGTGGCCGTGGTCGTGCGGGTGGTCGTGGTCGTGCGAATGGCCGTGTGTATGCGAGTGCTGGTGCGTCGGGCGCAGCCGGCTCCGCAACACGCCGGCACCGATCGCCACCACCATCAGCCCGGAGACGAGCGTCAGCCACGGGTAGAGGTCCTCGGGCAGCACGTACTGCGACAGGCCGAGCGTCACGAAGCCGAGCGCAAACACGCCGATCGTGTGCGTGACCGTGACGGTCGCGCCGAGCAGGACGGCGTCGCCCTTCGTTCCGCGGGTGCCGATCAGGTACGCGGCCACCATCGCCTTGCCGTGGCCGGGCGAGAGGGCGTGGAGCGCTCCCCAGCCAAACGCCGCCGCGAGCAGGACGAGCAGCACTCCCTGTCCGGACGCGGCGTCCGCGAACAGACCGGCGAAGCCGCCTTCCGCGCGGCTCTCGGCGCGCCCGCCGCGGGTGGCCCCGGGCGCGGTCAGTGAGCCGTCACCGGGACGGACCGAGAAGCTCGCGCTGCGGCGGTCGGCCGGGCTGGCGAGGAGGTCGCGCGGGTAGCGGCGCAGGCCGTCGGTGGGATCGCCGCTCGGCGTGGCGGTCCGGACGGCGGTTCCGCTGCCGGGTGCGGAGACGATTGCCTTCCAGCCGACTCTGCCGCTGAATGTGTTGTCCTCGAGCTCGACTCGGCGCGCCCGTTTAACTGCAGCATTGAGGGTGAGCTCGAGGCGTGTGGTGGTTAGTCCGCCGGCGCCGGTCGGGAAGGTGAGCCGTGGGGCGCTCGCCTGGCCCAGCGCCGTTTGTTGGCCGTTCACGGTGAGGATCAGGCCACGCCGGACCTCTTGGAGCTTCCGGCGCAGCACCTCAGCGCGGCCGAGGCCACGCTCCTGGACGGTCGGGATCTCGGCCTGGTCAAGGATGTAGCGGACGTCGACGCGGTCCTTCGAGATCGAGACCGTGGAGAGGTGGTTGACGCTGAAGTTCCCGAGCGGGTGGGCCTCAGCGGGCGCCGCGCTCAGCGCCGCGAAAACAGCAGCAATGAGGGCCAGCACCACCACTCGGTTGCACTTACCGTTGAAATACAACGGAAACCTGGAGAGAGTCATCGCACGGCCCCGGGGATCAGCGCTGCGGCCGCGGGCGACAGGGCCGCTCGACCCCTTATTGCTATCTCGAAATGCCGCGCGGCTTCGGGCCCTCGCCCGACATCCCGCGCCGCCACGCCCGCATGCAGTCGAAAGACCGGGTCGCGCGACCCCGTCCTCAAAGCGCGACGAGCCCAGACATACCCCGCGCGCGCGTGGCCCGCGCGCGTGAGGGCCCATCCGAGTGCGTCCGCAGAACGGATGCTCGGGGCGGCGTGCCACACGCGCTCGCCCAGTCGAACCGACCGGTTCGGTGAACCGTGGTTCGCCTCGAAGAGCACGGCCTCGGCGTCGGGCCGCGTGCCGTTCTTGCCGAGCAACGCGTGCTGCACGCGCGCGGCGGCCAGGTCTGCGCGCGCGGCCCGGAGGTGACCCGCCGCGCGCTCCACCTCGGCCAGCAGCGTGAGCGAGCTCGTGAGTGGCAGCCGGTCCGTGGCCCGACGCAGGCGAGCGGCGGCCGACTTCAGGTCGCCGCTCGCCACGTCGAGCCGTGCGAGTCCGGTGAGGGCCTGGGGATAAGAGGGCACTTCGCGGAGCGCGAAGCGATAGTCGTCGCGAGCCGCTCGGGTGCGCCCGCGTGCGAGTTCGAGGTCGCCGAGCAGCGTCTGCACATACGCCGTGCCCTCGGGGCTGCCGCCGGCGGACACCGCGAGGCGCATCGCCGCGACTGCGCCGTCCACGTCGCCGTGAAGCTCGCGGAAGTATGAGACGCGCGCGTATGAGGCGAGCGCGGGCTTCAGATCGACGAGGCGCTGGATCGTCTGTCCCGCCTCGTCGTAGCGGCCCAGCTCGATCTGAGCATCGGCAATGACCGTGAGCGGCCGGGCCAGCTCCGGTGCTGCCTTCAATGCTGCCTTTCCAAGCCTGAGCTGCGTGCCGAAATCGTGGCGCAGCCCGGCGAGCGTGCCGGCGCCAACCAGACCTGCCACGTCGCGCGGGTCACGCCGGAGCGCGACGTCGAAGGCCCGCTCCGCACGCGAGTAGAAGCCTGGGTCCCCGCTCTCGCGCGCGCGGCTCAGGTAGGCGTCGCCGAGCCCCGCGTACACCGTGGCGCTCGCTGGCGTGGCTCGCACCGCCGCCTGCGCGTCACGCAGTGGGTCGCCCGATGGGCGCCCGAGGTCGCTGCCGGCCGACAGTGCCGGCGGCGAGGCGGCGCCCCCGTTGAGCGCCGCCATCGCCACCAGCACCGCGCCGAAGACGGCGAGCGGAGCCAGGAGCCTGCTCAGTGCCGTCTTCGACATGTGCGTCTAGCCGCCGGCCGGAGTCGGGGCGTGACCGGGCTCGGTCCGCGTGGATGGTGCGGAGTCGAAGCCACTGGTCGGGCCGGCCAGGTACGGGAACGAGGAGAGGAACGGCTTGTCGTTCCTGTCCACGCCGTCGCCCAGCGGCACCTTGTTGCCCTTCAGGAACCCGGCGACGACCTGGAGCTCGATGTCCACGACATCGTCGCCAAGCCGGCGGCCGTTCGGGAAGCCGGCGGTGTCGCCACCGATGACTCCGAAGCGGTCCTCCATGTCAGCCGGCGGCACGCCCAGGTTGAGCTTGATCGTGTCGACGGCCGGCGGGCCCTGAACCCCGCTGTGCTGGTTCAGCATCGGGATGCCCTGGAGCAGCGCCTGCACGATGTCGGTGCGGTCGTTCTCGGGGGCGCCGATGTCGAACAGCGCGTTCAGCACCGCCGCGAGCTCGGGCTTCACGACGTACTTGCCGTAGAGCGCGGCGTCACGGTCGGGCGTGGTGCGGTTGAACTGGTCCTTCTTGCCCAGCGGGATGACGACCTCGTTCACGAGCGGGTTGCCCAGGCGCGAGACCTGGACCCATCCGCCGTGACCGTGCCGCGACCGGCTGTCGGTCACCTGGAGCTTCCTGCGCTCGGTGGTGGACCAGACGCCGACGACGGCGTTCGAGGCGTCGGCCCCGGCGACCGACCGCTGGTTGCGCGTGACCAGGCGCTCCGGGATCTGCAGGACGGTCGAGTGGATGTTGTAGCCGCTCAGGTCGTCCTTGCCCTCACCCTGGTTGCCGGTGAGCTTGCGGACGTTGAGCCCGTCGAACGTCGCGCCCAGGTCGACGAAGAACGGATCGTCGCGCTGGCCCACGAACACCTTCGTCCCGTCCTTGAGCGAGCGGATGGCGCCGCTCACGAACGAGTCGTAGTTCGGGAACGTCTTCGGCCCGATGTTGGGAGGAGCGACCGGAAGTCCGCGCGCGATCGTCTTCACGTGCTCCTTCCGGCTCTTCCCGCTGTACGTGACCCGGTCGATCGAGTAGCGCTGGATCACGTTCAGCTTCGGGTCGCTGTATCCGCTTGCGCCGGGGAGCGCGTACAGGAACGACTCCTTGTTGCGCACCGTCGTCTTAAAGCGGAACCGGTAACTGACGTCAGGACGCCCGTCTCCGGTGTTGTCGATGTGGACGTAGTAGCGAGCGCGGTCGTCGAACGAGTGGAAGTTCGGCCCGTTGGCCGGCACCTCGCCGGGAATCCAATTGGCCGCGACCGTGAGCGCGCCTGGAGCGTCCTTGGCGGTCCACGCGTAAGTGTCGGTGTTGTCTGCCGACGGGTCGAGCGAGATGCCCGGTGCTTCGCGATGGCTCGACGAGAAGCCGAACGGAACCGCGATTGCCGACGCAGCCAGCACCGCCAGGGCGAGCAGCAGCTTGCGCATTACGAGTCCTCCTTTGGGAGCCTCGGAGGCCGGATCCGTTCGCCAGATCAGCCTCCCGTTGCAACCCCATTTCGCGGCACCTGCGATTTCGGATCACATTGGCGCGCATGAAATGCATCTCGCCGCCGTTCACGTAACACTGGCCCCGGCAAACCGGTTGGACATGGAGACGGTCAACTTCAAGCCACGCGAGCACTCGATCCTGGCGGACCTCCGTCTCCTCAAGGAGGCGCGTGACTTCGCAGCGCGGGCCGCAGCGGACTTCGGACTCGACGGCGCAGCTTGCTACGACGTGAAGCTGGCGATGAGCGAGGCCGTGACGAACGCCATCCAGCACGGCTCGTCCTCGCCCAGCGACCCGATCAAGATCGTCGTGGGGTCGGAGGGCGCCGCGCTCGTGTTCGAGGTGCTCGACACCGGCCGCTTCCGCCCGCGCGTGAAGCGCCGCGGCGAGCTCACCGAATCAGGCCGCGGGCTCGAGTTCATGCGCGTCCTGATGGATGAGGTGGACCTGCGGGCCGGGGAGACCGGCACGCTGATGCGCTTCACCAAGCGGCGCGCCGCCTAGCGCACGCGCAGCGTCCCGGTCATCCCCAGCTCCTCGTGGTCGCCGACGCTGCAGATGATCCTGTAGGTCCCGTGCTCGAGGTTGAGGCGCGCCGACTCTGTGCGGCCCGCGGGCAGGGTGGGCGTTCCGGCGACCTCCTCGTCGCCGCGGAGCACCTTCAGGTTGTGGGCGAGCGAGCCCTCGTTGCGCAGCGTTACGGTGAGCGTTCCAGCGCCCTGGAGGACGATCGCCGACGGGTCGAACGAGTACTCGTCGGCCAACACGCTCAGCTTCGAGTTGGCGGGCGCCGTGACGGTCCGGCCGGGCTCGTCCTCGTCTCCACAGCCCAGGACGAACAGCGGACAGAGCGCGAGGAGGAGGGCGAAGCGACGCAAGGCGAGCGGATACTATGCGCCGCCTTGACGCGTCCGATCGTCATTGCCTGCGCGCTCGCCTCCGCCCTCCTCGCGGGCTGCGGCGGCGAGATCACGGTTCCCGAGGAGGACCAGACCGCCCATCGGGGGGCTGTGCTCTTCTACGAGCGCTGCTCCGGATGCCACACGTTCGAGGCCGCGAACGCCTACGGATCGAAGCCCGAGGGACAGCTCCAAGGCGGCGAGCGTACGAACGGCCCGAACTTCGATCAGCGCAAGGAAGACAAGGACGACGTGCTCTTCGCGATCCGCAACGGAGGCTTCTCCGGCGCGATCATGCCGGCCAACGTCGTGACCGGCGAGGACGCCGAAGCGGTCGCGACCTTCGTGGAAAAGTACTCGGGCCGCAAGTCCGGCGGCTAGGGCGCTAGGCGAGGTCGCCATCCTGGACCTCAGGCAGATCCGCGAGGACCCGCAGCCCGCGCGTGACGCGCTGGCGCGCCGCGGCATCGATCCGGCGCTGCTCGACGAGGCGCTCGAGCTGGACGAGCGCCGCCGCGCACTTCTGCCGGAGCTCGAGGAGCTGCGCGCGCGCAAGAACCAGGCGAGCAAGCGCATCGGCGAGCTGCAACGGAACGGCGAGGACGCCTCCGAGGCGATAGCCGAGACGCGCGGGCACTCGGAGCGCGAGAAGCAGCTCGAGGAGGAGCTGCGCGCGGTCGAGGAGCGGCGAACGGCCGTGCTGTTCTCGCTGCCGAACCTGCCCGACCCCACTGCGGCGGACGAGGACGAGGTGCTGCGCGAGGTGGGCAAGGCCGGCAAGACGGGGCGCAGCCATGTGGAGCTACTCGGCGAAGACCTGGACATGGAGCGCGCCGCTCGCGTGTCGGGCTCACGGTTCGCCTACCTCAAGGGACCGCTCGTCCGGTTGGAGCTGGCGCTGGTGCAATGGGCGCTGTCGCGGCTCGACGAACAGGGCTTCATTCCGGTGATCCCGCCGGTGCTGGTGCGCGAGGACGCGCTCGTCGGCACCGGCATGCTGCCCGACACCGAGCAGCAGATCTATCGCGTGCCGGACGACGAGCTCTACCTGGTCGGCACCTCCGAGGTGCCGCTGGCATCGCTGCACGCGGGCGAGATCCTGGCGGGGGCGGAGCTGCCGCGGCGCTACGCGGGCTTCTCGCCCTGCTTCAGGCGCGAGGCCGGCGCAGCGGGCAAGGACACGCAGGGCATGTTCCGGGTGCACCAGTTCGACAAGGTCGAGATGTTCACGTTCGTGGAGCCGGAGCAGGCACAGGACGAGCACGAGCGCCTGCTCGCGATCGAGGAGGAGATCCTCCAGGCTCTCGAGATCCCGTACCGGGTGGTGAACATCGCCGTAACGGACCTCGGCGCCTCGGCGTCAAAGAAGTACGACCTCGAGGCCTGGCTGCCCGGGCAAGCCCGCTTTCGCGAGCTCACCTCGTGCTCGAACACCACCGACTTCCAGGCGCGCCGGCTCGACATCCGCTTCCGCCCGGGCGAGGGCGAGGCGCTGCGACACGTGCACACGCTGAACGGCACGGCCGTGGCGGTCGGCCGGACGATCATCGGCATTGTCGAGAATCACCAGAATGAAGACGGCAGCGTGGACGTCCCCCCAGTGCTGCATGAGTTCGGGGCGCCCTTGCGGCTCGAGCCCGCCGACCTGTAGCGTCGGGTCATGTTGGACGAGCAGTCCGCGCGCGAGTTCGCCGAACGCTACGCGGACGCCTGGAACTCGCACGATGCCGAGCGGATCGAGCCGCTGGTGACCTCGGACGTCGTTTGGCTCGACCCGGCCCTGCCCGAACCGGCGCGAGGGGTGAACGAGGTCAAGGACTTCATGCGGCGCTCGTGGGTCGCCTTTCCGGATCTCCGCTTCACCTCCGGGCCGATGTGGCTCGAGCCGCACGGGGAGTCGCTCACCTGGTCGTGGCGGATGCAGGGCACGCACGACGGCATGATCGACCCGCCCGGCTTCGCCGCGACCGGCAAGCAGATCGACATCGACGGCATCGATGTGTGGGACTTCGCGCAGGGACGCATCGAGCGCTACCGCGCCTACTACGACATGGCCGCGCTGGCGCGGCAGATCGGCGCGATGCCACCGCCGGGCAGCACCGGCGAGCGCGTTGGAGTCCTGCTCCAGCGCACCCAGGCGCGCTTCGCTCGCCGCTGAGCGGCCTAACCTTAGGCGTCGCCGGAGGGGTGGCAGAGCGGTTGAATGCACCGGCCTTGAAAGCCGGCGGAGGCCGTCAGGTCTCTCGTGGGTTCGAATCCCACCCCCTCCGCCTCACGCCTCGCGCCCGGCAACCGATGCCGTCAGTACGCTGGTCACCGTCGCCGTGATCGAGCCCGAACAGCTCGCCGACGCTCTCGAGCGTCTGGATCCAAGGGAGAGGGAGCTGCTTGCCCTCTCGCTGCGCAGGCGCGTGCCCGACGACGCGCTCGCGCGCGTGTACGACGTGGACTCGCAGGAGGTTGCTCGGCGACGTGCGGGGGCGATCGAGCGGCTCGCCGACGAGCTGGGTGCCCAGCGCGGCGAGGACCTCGGCGCGGTGCTGCAGGCGCTCCTCGACGAGGGCGCATGGAGCGCAGCGGAGGGGGCCGAGGGGGGTCATGCCCTTTCAATCGCGGACACTGAGATCTTCCCCGAGGGCGACTCCGCCGCCACTCCGGTCGAGGAGCCTGAGGCGCCCGAATCCGAGTCCACCAACGGCAACCCGCCCGTGGTCCCCGTTGCGAGCGAGCCGGTGCTCGAGATGCTCGCCGCGCGCGAGGGCGTTCGCGGCCCGGGGGGCGGGACGGCGGCCGCTGCCCCCAGCAAGCGGCGGCGAGTGCCCTACCTCATCATCCTGGCGAGCTTCGTGGCCGCCGTGCTCGGCGGCGCTGCCGCACTGATCGGATCGTCCGAGTGGGGCGACAACGCGGGCGCTGACACCCTCCGAGGCTCTGGCGACGGCACGAGGCACTTCGTTCCGCAGCTCGGTGGACCGCTCGAGGCGCCCTTCCCCTCGGAGCCGCAGTCGATCTCCTGCTACTCGACTGCGACGCTCACCCGCCCGGTGACCCTCTACAGGGAGCCCGGCGGGCGCCCGCGGATCCACCTCTCCAAACGCACCGAATGGGGCTCGACCCGGGTGCTCGGAGTGGTGCTTCGCCGCGGTGACTGGGTGGCCGTGCAGGCCCCGGAGCTCGACAACGGCGAGCTGGCCTGGCTCGCGACCGACCGAGCACGGCTCGACTGCGTGGCATGGTCCGTCCACGCGGATCTCTCGCGCCGGATGCTCTCCGTGCGCCACGACGGGAGAGTCGTCCGCACGTTCAAGATCGCCATCGGCCGGCCAGGGAACCCCACTCCGGTGGGCCGCTTCGCGGTCACCGACAAGCTGCGCGTGACTGACCCGGGATCGCCCTACGGTTGCTGTGTCCTCGCGCTCACAGGCCATCAGAACCGGCTGCCGCCGGGCTGGCCGGGAGGCGATCGACTCGCCATCCACGCCACCAAGGAGCTGTCGAGCATCGGGAAGCCGGCGAGCCTCGGGTGCCTGCGCATCACGTCTGTCCAGGCGCGCTGGCTCATCAAGGCGATCCCGGCCGGGTCGCCGGTCTTCGTGCGGGCCTGATCTCACGGACGGCCTGTCCGGCGCGTTTCTTTGTCAGACATGAAGCTGCCGCCCTTCCAAACCCTGCTCGAGGAGCACCGCACCGACGTCTATCGCTTCCTGGTCGCCACGGTCGGACCCTCCGACGCGGACGACTGCTTTCAGGAGACCTGGATCTCGGCGCTGCGGGCCTATCCGAAGCTGCGCCGTAGCGACAACCTGCGCGCCTGGCTGTTCAGGATCGCGCAGAACAAGTCGATCGACGCGCACCGCGCGCGCGGCCGGCGGGCCGTGCCTGTGGCGGCCGTGCCGGAGCGCCCCACCTATTCAACGTCGGACGCCGATCCGGAGCTCTGGGAACGCGTCCGCGATCTACCCACCAAGCAACGCACAGCCGTGTTCTGCCGCTCGGTGCTCGGGATGCCGTACGACGAGTTGGCAGTGCTGCTCGAGAGCAGCGAGGACGCGGCACGCCGCAACGTCCACGAGGGACTGAAGCGGCTCAAGGAGGAGTTGAGCTGATGAACGACATCGAGATGACACTGAAGAACGCCGCCCTCGACCTGCCGACCGATACGCCGGAGCTGACCGGCCGCGCCGAGGCGGAGGGCCTGATCGACGTGGCATACACGTCGGTGGACTCGCCGCTCGGGCCACTGGTGGTCGCGGCAACTCCGAAGGGGCTCGTGCGCGTTTCGTACACGGAGTTCCGCGGGGAGGACGAGGTGCTCGAGGAGTTGGCACGGCGCGTGTCGCCGCGGGTGCTCGAGGCGCCCGCCCGGCTCGACCCGGTGCGCCGCGAGTTGGACGAGTACTTCGAGGGCCGCCGCCAGGACTTCGAGGTGCCGATCGACTGGTCCTACCTGGCGGGCTTCACGCGCGAGGTCCTGCGAGCCACGGCCCGTATCGGCTTCGGCGACGTCTCGTCCTACGCCGGCGTGGCGGCCGAGGCGGGCAGCCCTCGCGCGGTCCGCGCAGCGGGCAACGCGCTGGGCGCGAACCCTATGCCGGTGGTGGTGCCATGCCACCGCGTGCTGCGCAGCGGGGGCAAGCTCGGCGGATACACCGGCGGACTCGAAAGGAAGGAATTCCTGCTCCGCTTGGAGGGTGCGCTGCTTTAGCATCGAGCCCTTCGGAGAGGTGGCCGAGTGGCTGAAGGCACTCGCCTGCTAAGCGAGTATGGGGGGAAACCTCCATCGAGGGTTCGAATCCCTCCCTCTCCGCTGGCCGTCGCTGCTTCCCTAGCGCACTGACGCCGCGGCTATCTCCCCGCACTCGGCGGCCCTGCAGCGTGCGAGGTCGCCGAGTATGCGTCGCAGAGTGCGCACGCGTTGGCGCAGATTCGGGTCGCTCACGACCGAGTTGAGCTCGTACGGGTCGTGCCTCAGGTCGTACAGCTCGCGCTGCCCGCCCTGGTAGTCCACGTACAGCCAGCGCGTGGTGCGCACCGCCCGCCAGGCCGGCACGCGCGGCTGCTGGCCCTTCGCGCCGCCCTCCTGAGTGTTGCCCCCACCGCGCGCGCCCTGGCCGGTCGTCTCGTGAAGCAGGGGCCGGAGGCTGCGCAACCCAGGGTCGCGCGCGAAGGGCAGGAACGAGCGCCCGTCCATCGCGAGTCCGGCCCTCGCGCGGGCGGCCTGCACGATCGAGGGTGCCATGTCGATGTTCCCCACCAGCGCCTTCGTCCTGCGGCCGGACGGGATCCCGGGGCCGCGGATGAGCAGCGGAACCTGGGTGGACGGGTCGTACGGCATCATCTTGCCCTGCGGAATCCGGTGCTCCCCCTGCATGTAGCCGTGATCCGAGGTGAAGATCACGTACGTGTTATCGAGCTCGCCCGTGCGGCGGAGCTCGTTGATCACGTTCTCCACCGCGTCGTCGACGGCGAGCAGCGACTCGTGGCGCTCCCGCATGCGCTTCAGGATCGCCGCCTCTCGCTTCGGAGTGAGCCTCCGATTCCAGCGCCCGATGAACCACGGCTTATCAGACAGGTCCGGCTCTCCGTAGTTCGGCGATTTGTGGAGCGCCGCGTTTGCGTAGCGCCCTCGGTGGCGCGGCGCCGGGCGCACCAGCTTGCCCGTGATCTGCTGGGTGTGGCCGGACTCGTGGTGGGGGGCGAGGAACCCGACCGAGAGGAAGAATGGGGCGTCGTCGCGCGCATGGCGCCGGACGAAGTCGACGGCCTTCCCAGCGAGCACGTCGGTCTGGTAGTAGCGCGGGATCTCTCGGCGCACGTTCCCGTACGTGTGCCTTTCCCCGTTCTCGAGCATCGAGTAGCCCCACATCCGGTAGGTGGAGTGGTCGATGAGCCCGTACCACTCGGTCCAGCCGCGCGGGACGTCCGGCGGCAACCGATCCTTGCCGTAGCCGTTGAGGAACTTCCCCATGTGTGCGGTCGTGTAACCGGCTCGCTCCAGCCACACCGGGAGGTACTCCTTCTGCTTCAGGGCCGTGTAGCCGCCGTGCGCGCCGCCGCTGCGGCATTTCTTATAGAGGCAGAGCACGCCGTTGTTGTGCGCGTACTGGCCCGTGAAGAACGTCGCGCGCGACGGGCAGCACACCGGATACGACACATACGAGCGGGTGAAGGTGACGCCCGCCTTCCCGATCAGCCGTCGCGTCTTCGGCAGCGGGCCCATGTCGTCGTAGCGCTGGTCGTCGGTCATCAGCAGCACAACGTTCGGGCCACCGGGCGCAGCTCCGGGGCTCGCCTCCTGGGCGGGCGCGCCGCCGGCGGGGAGCAGGCTCGCGCCGAGGGCCGCAAGCGCGACCACGCCGGCGAGGGCAGCTCTCATCCTCCAAGCCTCCGGAAGATCGCAACCGCTCCCAGGTACACGTCCTCCGATGCCACGTAGACGTTGCGGCCGTCAGGGCTCACGGCCACGGCCACGGCCACGGTGAGTCCACGCCCGTCCGGACAGCCCCCGAAGCCGGCGCGAATGAAACAGCCGAACCTTCCGGGCAGCTGCGCGAGCGTGCCCGTCGCGCGGTCGCGCGCGATCGCGCCCAGCATGTTGACCTTCGACGAGACGTTGTAGACGTTTCGCCCATCCGGGCTCACAGCCACGCTCCAGACCTCATCGAGCGCGCGGCCGACGCCGCAGCGCCCGCCGCCGCCCTCCTGGCTGAGGCAGCCCGCGCGGCCCGACGGCTGGGTGAGCGCGCCGGTGGCACGGTTTCGGCTGAGGACCGCTATCCCATCGGCAATCGATGACGCGGTGTAGACGTTGCGACCGTCGGCGGTTATGGCGAGGTCCACCGGGCCCCTGAGCGTGCGTCCAGGCGCGCATCCCTCGGCCGCCCCTCGTGCGATGCAGCCGTCCGCGCCCTCCGCCTGCGAGAGCCCGTCGGGGCCGCTCGCCAGGACGGCGACCGCATCGCTGCGCATGCCGGCAACGAGCACGTAGCGGCTGTCAGGGCTCACGGCTACCTCCTCGGGCGAGCCGATTCCCCTCGCGCTGGCGCACTCGAAGCCTCCCCGGTGCGTCACGCAGCCCGCGGCACCGTCGGCCTGCGTGAGACTGCCGTCGCTGGCGCGGGCCAGGATCGCGACGCCGCTCGGGAAGCGCCGCCCGGCCACGTACACGCGCTCGCCGTCTGGGCTCACAACGACGCTCGTCGGCTCGTTCAGTGCACGGCCCACCAGGCAGTCGTCGCCCGGACGCGCGCTGATGCAGCCCTTCACTCCGGGGGCCTGGCGGAGGGCACCGGTACGCCGGTTGCGCGAGAAGGTGGTCACGGCATCGCTGGCCGCGGACGCCACGTAGACATTGCGCCCGTCGGGGCTCACCGCCAGCGCTATCGGGCCGCCGAGCGCTCGTCCCACGGTGCACCCGCCCGAGCGATTGCGATGATGGATGCAGCCACGCCGGCCAGGCAGCTGCTCAAGGAGGCCGGTGCGCCGGTTCCGCGAAAACGCCGCCACGGCGTGGCTGTTGTACGCCGCCACGTACACGTGCCGCCCGTCGGGGCTGACGGCGATGTCCTCGGGGCTCGTGAGCGCCCGGCCGCGCGCGCAGCGATTGATCGCCTTCTTGTGGATGCAGCCCGCCTGGCCCGTCGGCTGCACGAGCCGGCCCGTCGGGGCGGCGGCGGCCTGGCTGGTGGGGTCGGAGCCGCCGGCCGGAGACGCGATTAGGCCGAAGAGCGCCAGTAGCGCCAAGATCAGCGTTACCAGCCAGCGACCGGGGGGTGCGGGGGCAGGTGGTTCCAGTGGGAACCTCCCGGGCACTCTACGCCTCTACAGAACGCTGTGCAAAAGTCCGACGAGCGCCTCCGGGTTGTCCTCCGGTATGAAGGTGCGGGAGTCGCTGACGAGCTCGAAGCGGCCCTGTGGCAAGAGCTCTGCCAAGCGGCGGCCGTGCTCGCGCGGGAAGAACTTGTCGTCGGCGGAACCTCGGAGGGCAGGGTCAAGCGGCGGAGGCGGCGCGGCGCTCCAGTTCGGTGCGCACGGCCGGCACGACCTCCGTGCCGAGCAGCTCGATCGCGCGCATCGCGTTCGGGTGCGGCAGGTGGCCGACGCTGATCTGCGCAAGGAAGCGCTGGTGGCCGAACAGCTCGTGCTGGAAGAGGATCTTCTCCACGACCTCCTGCGGGCTGCCGACAACAAGCGCGCCGCGCAGCGAGCGCAGCTCGTCGAACTGCTGGCGCGTCATGGGCGACCATCCCCGCTCGCGCCCGATGCGGTTCATCATCCCGGCGTAGGCGGGGAAGAACTCGTCGGCCGCGCGCTGCGAGCTGTCCGCCACATAGGTGTGCGAGTTGATGCCCACCGGGAGCCCGGGGTGCCCGGCATCGGCCGCGGCCTGGCGAAAGAGGTCCACGAGCGGCACGAAGCGCTCGGGCGCCCCGCCGATGATCGCGAGGGCGAGCGGGAGCCCGAGCGACGCCGCCCGCACGATCGAGTTCGGCGTGCCTCCAACGGCCAGCCAGATCGGGAGCGGGTCCTGCACCGGCCGCGGGTAGACGCCGGACTCGTGCAGCGGCGGGCGGTGCTCGCCCGACCAGGTCACCGTCTCCGACTCGCGCAGCTTCAGGAGCAGCTCGAGCTTCTCGGCGAAGAGCTCGTCGTAGTCGTCGAGGTCGTAGCCGAAGAGCGGGAACGACTCGATGAACGAGCCACGGCCCGCCATGATCTCGGCGCGCCCGCCGGAGAGAAGGTCGACGGTGGCGAAGTCCTGGAAGACCCGCACCGGGTCATCCGAGCTGAGCACCGTGACCGCGCTCGACAGCCGGATGCGCTCGGTTCGGACGGCCGCGGCGCCCAGGATCACGGCCGGCGAGGAGACCACGAAGTCCGGCCGGTGGTGCTCCCCGACGCCGAACACGTCCAGGCCGACCTGATCCGCGAGCTCGATCTCCTCCATCAGATCTCGCACGCGCGCATGCGGCGTGATGGCCTGCCCGGTCCGCGGATCCGGGCTCAGCTCGGCGAACGTGTAGAGCCCAATCTCCATGCCACCTCTGAGAGTCGCAGGTGGGCCACCGGCCGCTACCCTTGCACGCCGAGCGCCCGTAGCTCAGCTGGATAGAGCGTCGGTCTACGGAACCGAAGGTCAGAGGTTCGAATCCTCTCGGGCGCGTTCACCCCTTCGTGTGACGGCGCCGCCCCGCCGGACGACGTACCGACCGCCGTGGAGCCTGAGCGTGAGGCGGCCGTTGATCCACGGCGACCGCTGAGTCATGAAGCCCTCATCGCCGCCCTCGCTCGAGTGCGGCTACCGCTTTCATGGAGCCGCCTTGACAATTCGGTTCGCCACGGCCGCCATCTGCCGCTAGTCGCTGATCCGGAAGATCAGGTGGAGCTCCTCGCTGCTGACCTCCTTGATCTGCACCGTGCCGCCAGCGTCGCGGTACTTGCCCGTGCCGCCGGTGATGGCGAACTGGTACGGCTCCGCCTTGGTTTCCTCGTCGGGCCCATAGGTGACGATGCCCTGGACCGTGATCTGGCCGCCGGGGAGTGAGTTGACGCCGTGGCACTCCCAGGTGTTGGCGCCTTCCTGCGTGAGGCGCGTGACGATGCACCAGCCGCCGTCCTCACCGACCTTCCTGTCCCCGCGCAAGAGGTCGTTCGTGAAGACGAACTGGTCGCCTTCGCTGAAGTCCGCGTCGGCGAGGTCGATGAAGTGGGAGGAGACCTCCTTCCCGACCAGTCGGAGAACGTCGCTTGACGACCGGTCCGAGGACGCCGAAGTTGCCCCGACTGCGATGCCTCCGGCGGCCAGCGCGAGGCCGGTCGCGGCGCCCACTGTGAGCCGCTTTCTCATGGTGCTGCTCCTTTCGGCTGATCTGTCGCCACGCTCGCCCCAGGGCCGCCGGACGCCTGCTTGCGGCGGCCAAGGGCCACAGCTGCGCCGACCCCGAGTCCCAGCAGGCCGATGGCTCCGATGGCCGCAACGCCCCCGTCGATTCCGCCCGACGGATGCGCCTGGCGGCTTGCGCGGCTGTCAGGTGTATCGGGGTCCAGGTGATGCGCTGCCGCGCCAGGGGCGGCGAGAGCCCCGATCGCGAGGCCCAATGCCACGGAGCGGGCAAATCGGTGCTCGCTCATCTGCTCCCCTTTCAGGTCGCGGATCATCTCAAGTCACCCGCACCGGCCGGGACGAGTGGCGCCGGCCGCGCAGCGACACCAAGCCGGCCGACGCAAATACGAGTGCGAGCATCCCGGCGGCGCCGACGCCGGCGTCGTCGAGATGGAAGCCATCGGCCGCATCCGGCCTGATCGGAGCGGGCCGGGCTGCCGGCACGTCGACGGCCTTCGAGCCGTCTCGCCGGATCACGAGGTCACCGGCAGAAGCGGTCGGCGGCCCTAGCGTTGCTGCGATGGCGGCCACAACGACCGTCGCTCGGACAAGTCTCGGGATCCCCATCACAGGCCTCCTTCGTCGAGGAATCGGGTCATGGCCCCGAAGCTACGGCGTCAGCGGCGAGTGAGAAAGTCGGCGAATTCCTACACTTTGCGCGTCTCGGCGTCGCTCGAGAGATGTCGGGCGAGCTCAGTGCGTGAGTGGACGCCGACCTTTCGGTAGATCCGGGACAGCTGCGTTCCGACCGTCTTCGGCGTGACGAATAGGGCGCTTGCGATCTCCTTGTTGGAGCGTCCCTCGGCGGCGAGCAGAGCGATGCGGCGCTCGGTGGGCGTCAGCTCGCCTGTGGCAGCTGGACGCCCCCCGATGCGCCCGAGCTCGGCGCGTACCTTGTCCGCCCAGACGCGTGCGCCGAGGTCCTCGAAGATTGCCAGCGCGCGCTCCAGCGCCTCACGCGCGGGCCGCTTCATCCTGGCTCGTCGTCGCGTCACGCCCAGAGCGAGCAGCGTCCGTGCGTGTTCGAACGGCATCGAGACGCGCTCGTGCTCGACCAGCGCCTTCTGGAGCGAGGCGAGCGCGCCTTCGAGGTCGCCGCATGCGGCGGAGACGAGGCCTCGGCAGCGCGCCGCTGACGCGAGCGCGGAGGCACGGTCGAGCTGAGCTGCCTGCCGCTCGAAACTGCCGAGCAGCGCCTCGGCCTCTTCCATGCGACCGAGTGCAATCAGCGCTTCGATCTCGTCGGCGGTGAAGCGCACGGAGCCGGGCTCCCGGACGCCGCCCGCTTCGAGCTTCGCGCCGAGCGGGCCAAGCACGCGGTGCACCGCATCGAACCGCTCGAGCGAGAGCTCTAGAACCCCGAGCGCGCAAGCGCCGAGGATCGTCGCAATCATTACGCCACGTGCTTCGGCCTCCGCGAGCGTGCTCTCGGCATCAGCTCGCGCCCCTTCGACATCTCCCCGCGCGGCCCGTACCAGTGCGCGTACGCCGAGTGCGTAGACGCGCTGCGGCTCCTGATCGGCCTGGAGCGCGAGGTCGATTCCCTCTTCGGCGTGCAGACCCGCCTCCTCCCAGTTTCCCGCCAGGAACTCCGTCCAACTGAGTTGGGCGAGGATCCATGGCAGGGCGCTCTCCTCGGCACGTTCCTCGGCCAGCTCGAGGAGCGAGCGGAGCAGCTCGCGCGAGCGCGCGAGCTCGTCAACCCAGGTCAGGACGACGGCGAGAGCGAAGGTCGCCCTGACGACGGTCTGAACGGGGCCCGCCCGCGCCTCGAGCTCCCGGCCGTGGAGAAGAGCCGGCCTCCATTCGCTTCCGCCCGTCACCGCGTCGACGAGCCCGAACTGGCCGAGAGCGACGACCTGCATGCCTCGGTCCCCCACCTGTTCGGCCAGGGTGACCGCCGCGCGAGCATGGTCCACCGCGGCGGAGAGATCTCTCCGCAGGAGCAATAGCGCGCTGGAGACCCCCTCCTCGGCCCGTGCCCTGAGCACGAGATCGTCCTCCGCGTCAGAGCGAGCCTCGCGGTACAGCTGGGCCGCCTGGCGACGGTCGCCCTCGTACTCCTCTATCGAGCCAAGCCAGTAGAGGATCTCGCCACGCCTGGGCCCAGGCTGGGCGGTGACTCGAGACTCGCTTAGGAGCTCCCGGGCGCGCTCGCCCTCGCCGGCCTCCCAGGCATTAACGGCGGCGTGGACAGTGCGCCGGTGTCGGCTTTCCTCCATCTCCGCGGGAGTCAGCCGTCGGGCGAGCTCAGCCAGCTCTGCCGCAGACGCGAAGGCACCGCGGGAGTGTGCTCGCTCGGCCGCGTGCTCGAGCTCGGCGGCGACGTCCGCATCCGGGCCTTCGGTGCCAAGCGCCAGATGGCGGGCACGCTCCTCCAGATCGGGAAGTAGATCCGCCAAGCGGCGGTGAAGCGCTCGGCGCTCGGCGCTGCCGGCCTCGGAGTACACGCCGGAGGCAAGCAGCGGGTGGGAGAAGCGGATGCGGTCCTTTTCGAGCTCGATCACGTGTGTCTCGAGCGCAGGCGCGAGCTGTGGCTCCAGATCGCCGCCGACGGCAGCCGCCACAAGCGCCAGCGTTGGCTGCGATAGAGCCGATGCCGTCAGCAGCGCTGTCCGAGTCTCCTTCGGAAGCAGCATCAGCCGATCGCGAACGAGCGCCGCGAGGGTGCCAGGTAGGGGCTCGCCAGGCTCCAACCGGATCGCCCCGCGGCGCACCGCGCGTCCCAACTCGAGTGCGAACAGCGGGTTCCCACCGGAGAGCTCGCGGATTCGCCGCAGCTTCGGCCGCGAGAGAACCAGGTCGAGTCTCTCGCTCAGGAGGCGGTGAAGAGCGCCCAGGCTGAGCGGCCCGATCGTCATCCGCCGACCCCCGCCCTCCGGGAGGGCGCGCTCGAGCCCAAGCGGCGCTGACCCTTCGCCGGTCCTCAGCGTGAGTAGGAATACGACGGGCTCGTCACGTAGGCGGCGAATCGCGAATTCGACCATGAACGCCGAAGCGGAGTCGAGCCACTGGATGTCGTCAACCGCGACGACGACCAGTCCTCCGCGCGCGAGCGCCCTAAGCGCGCTAAGGAATGCGAAGGCAACCGCGCGGTGATCCGGCGGGGGCCCAGGCGCGTCCTCGAGCAGCAACGCGATCTCGAGTGCGCGCCGCTGCGGCGCCGGCAGGTTCAGCAGCACGTCCGCGAGCACGGGCCCGAGCAGGTCGGCGAGCGCCGCGAACGAAAGGCGGGTCTCTGCCGTCGCGGGAATCGCGGTGAGCACCTGAAAATCTCGCGCCCGCGCCAGTTCCACGCCCGCCCTCCAGAGGGCCGTCTTCCCGATGCCGGGCTCGCCCTCCACCAGGAATGCGGCCGGAACTCTGTCGACGGCATCGAGGAAGCGCCGTAGCTCCGCAAGCTCTTCTTCGCGGCCGATGATCTCGGTGGCCACCAGACTGCGACTTTGGAGCTTTGGGCACCGGAAAACAAGAGCGAGTGCTCGCCGCGACGCCGTTTACCAGGCGGGGGAGCCGTCGCCGCTGAGCCTCACAACATGGATTCAAACAGGTGGTTCAATCCTGAGCAGATCCGAAGGCCGCTCTCAGCGAACCTGAACCGCTCGTAGAAAACCGGGTTGCAGCGCCTGAGACCGAGCGTCAGGTGTCGCTTGGCTAGTCCCCCCGCGTACCGCGGCTGACGGACGGGCGCGCTCGGCATCAGCTCAGGGGAGTAGCTCAAAGAGCATTCCCGGAGGTGACGACACCGGGAGCGACCGCTTCGAACATTGGGGTCTATTTCGTTTTCAAGGAGGCAAGGCTCATGGCAGGAGCGACGACGCGCTGGGATCCGTTCGCGGAGCTTGGCGGTCTGTTCGACGGTCCCGACGGCAGTTGGGCCCCGGCGGTAGACGTCGTACGCGAGGACGGGCACATGGTTGTGCACGCGGATGTGCCGGGCCTCAAGCCGGAGGAGGTCAAGATCGAGCTCTCCGACGGCGTACTCACGATCTCGGGTGAACCGAAGGTCAAGGAGGGAACGAGAAGAACTACATCCGGCGCGAGCGCCGCTACGGGTGCTTCTCGCGGTCGATCGCGCTGCCATCGGGCGTCGACCGGGCGCGGTCAAGGCCACCACGCACGAGGGTGTCGTCGATGTCACGGTTCCGCTTCCCGAGGAGGCGAAGCAGGACAAGGTGACGATCACCCCGACGGCTGCGTGACGAGCAGAGGAGAGACTATGGACGCCGCAGTGATCGCCTTCGAATCCTCTCGAGGGCGCGTCCTCGAGTACGTGTCGGTGCGCGAGCTTGTGCCGGGCGCTCCATGGCTGCGGAGGTCGCGTTCATCGATGTTCACCGCAGGGGCCGGATCGTCGTGAGCTGCACGATCAGGTCACCAAGCCGCATCGAGGAGAGGCCGATCTCGGTAGCGACACCGCCAGCGGAGCGCTGCTCGGTGTGGCCGTCGGCTTGCCGTTCGGCCCGCCTGGGTGGGCGGTCGGCCTCGTCGCCGGCGGCGCGGCCGGCGGGCTCCACGAGACCAGCCACATCCCGACGCTGCGAGGCCCCGGCTTCGACGAGATCCAAGGGCTGTCCGGCGATCTAGTCGCGCTGCCCCAGCTCGCCGACCAGGGTAATGGCGACCAATTCTGGGCTTCGGACACGGCAGGCCGGTCACGCGCTACCACCTGTCGCCCGAGGCATACGCGGAGCTCGAGGCCGCGGTGGCGAGCTCGCCGCCCGCGGCGCACTAGGGCGCGTTTCCCTCGACAGAGTCCAGGTAGCTCTCGAGCTCCCCTTCGTCTTCGCGCGCGCGTGTGAACCACGATAGGGCGCGCTTTTGGGACAGTGGAAAGCAGGAGCTGGAGGCGCCTCGGATGCCGCTCGCCCAGCCGCATGCGCGCTGGCATCGCAGCGCCCCAGTCCGTGGTTCAAACGTGGTTGAAGCCTGAGCGGACGGTTACTCGTGCTTTCGATCCTCGCCGGTCTCGTCATCAGCGGCAAGGTTCTCCTGCTCCAGCTCATCCTGCAGCCGGGGAAGGTGGCCAGCGTAACAGCCACAGCGCCCGAGCCTTACCTGCGCGCAGTGCTTGGTCGCCGTTCGTGGGTTGGCGCAGTGAATCGCCGGTGGTCTCAACCGACGAGCACGTCACCCAGGGCTTGGCCGCCCTTTGAAAGTGGCGCCTGTCCCGGCGCGGAAACAGCTTCCCGCCAGCCTCAATTTATACCCCAGAAAAAATTCTCATGAGGCCTCGATTGTTGCCCCATAATCGCCCGCCGCTGACAGCACACACGGAATGGAAGGCGAAATGGGTCTTATCGAAGACGAGTCCGAGGGACGGGTGGCGATGACCGAGCATGCGGTGGTGATTGCAGGAGGCGGTCCCACGGGGATGATGCTGGCGGCCGAGTTGGCGCTGGCGAAGGTCGACGTCGCGGTCGTCGAGCGGCGTCCCGATCACGAGCTCATCGGCTCGCGAGCCGGCGGCTTTCACGCGCGCACGATCGAGGTGCTGGATCAGCGCGGGGTTGCTGATCGCTTCCTCGCCGAGGGTCAGACGGTGCAGGCCGCGACGTTCGGCACCGCCGTGCTCGACATGAGCGATTTCCCGACGCGCCATCCGTACACGCTCGGGATCGGGCAGAACCAGATCGAGCGGATCATGGCCGCCTGGATCGCCGAGCTGCCGGTCCACATCTATTACGGCCGTGAGGTGACGGGCTTCGCGCAGGACGACAGCGGCGTCGACGTACGGCTGTCCGACGGCGAGCCGCTGCGAGCGCAGTATCTGGTTGGCTGCGACGGCGGGCGCAGTCTGATTCGCAAAGCGGCCGGCATCGAATTCCCGGGCTGGGATGCCACGCGGAGCAACCTGATCGCCGAGGTCGAGCTGACCGAGGAGCCACCGCAGGGCCTCCATCACGATGCCGCCGGCACCCACGGGTTCCGCCAGATGGAGGATGGGAGGACGTTCGGGGTCGTCACGACCGAGCAGCAGGTCGGGCCGAGCAGCGAACCCACCCTGGGCGATCTGAGCGCAGCGCTGATCGCCGCGTTCGGCAGTGACTTCGGAGTCCACGACCCCACCTGGATCTCGAGGTTCACCGACATGACCCGCCAGGCCGCCAGCTACCGGGAGGGACGAGTGCTGCTGGCCGGTGACGCGGCCCATGTGCATTACCCGGCCGGCGGACAGGGCCTCAGCCTCGGTGTGCAGGACGCAGTGAATCTGGGCTGGAAGCTCGCCCAGGTGGTCAAGGGCTCGTCCCCGCAGAGCCTGCTCGATACGTACACGGCCGAGCGGCACCCGGTCGGCGCCCGCGCGCTTCGGTACACGATGGCGCTCGCCGCGCTGCAGCGCCGCGACGATCGCGTGCAGGCCCTGGTGGATGTGGTGTCGGAGGTGGCGAGCATGGACGAACCGCGCAAGCACCTCGGGGGAATCCATTCCGGGCTGGACATCCACTACGACCTCGGCGAGGGACATCCGCTGCTCGGCCGTCGCATCCCCGATCTCGACCTGATCGCCGCCGAAGGCCCAGTGCGCGTCTTCGAGCTGCTGCACGACGCGCGGCCGTTGCTGCTCGACCTCGGGCAGCCCGGCGACATCGACATCACGAGTTGGGCTGATCGGGTCGAGCTGATCGACGTGACCTACGACGGAGAGTGGGAGCTGCCGGTACTCGGCGCTGTCAGCGCCCCCACCGCCGTGCTGATTCGCCCGGACGGCTACGTCGCCTGGGTCGGAGAGGGCACCGACGCGGGCCTCGGCGACGCACTCGCCACGTGGTTTGGGCCGCCCACCGCGGCCTAGCCTAGGCCGACTCAGCAGTAGACTCGCGGCCGTGCCGTTCACGCTCAGGAACCTCAAGGATCTGGAGGATTTCGGGTCCAACTTCGACGGCGCGCCGGACCTGGAGTTCCGCCACGCAAGCAAGCCGCTCGAGCTCGAGCAGTCCGGCCTTAGCTACCAGCGCATCCCGCCCGACTATCGCTTCCCGTACGGCCACACGCACAAGGAGCAGGAGGAGCTGTACGTGGTCGTGCGCGGGAGCGGGCGGATGAAACTCGACGACCAGATCGTCGAGGTCAAGGAATGGGACGTGGTACGCGTCCCGCCCGGCACGTGGCGAGGCTACGAGGGCGGGCCGGAGGGCCTCGAGATCCTCGTCTTCGGCGCGCCCAATCTCGGCGACGATCCGCGCGAAGACGTGGAGGGTCAGCGCGACTGGTGGGCTGACTAGCGCCCGGTGCTTCGACATCACGATGCTCCCGGTCGCAAGAATGCGCCTCGGAAGGTGATTTCACCTGATCGGGGTGATGGCGGCGGCGTCGGGAACCGTTGAAGTCGACCTGTGACGAAGTCGCTCAAGGTGATCGTCGTTCTGGGCCTGGTCGCGGTCCTGGCGATGTCCGTGGGTGCTTGCGGGGACGGCGACGACGAGCCCGCAGCGGGTGCGGACGCGAGCGGCGACCCCGGCGCACTGCCCCCCGACCGGGCGTTCCGGAACTTCGAGACCGCGCTGGCGGCCCAGGGCCTCGAAGCGGATCCACTACCTAAGGCGTCATTGAACGGCGCCGAGTCCGGTGTCGGCATCAGCGGCGATAAGCAGGGCTCTGCGCGCGCGTTCGCCACGCAGGCGGAGGCAAAGGACTATGCCGCCGAGGTCGCGAATCAGGGCGACAAGACGACCATCGTCGGAACCGTCGTCTTCCAGGCGGACACTCAGGCCGACGCGGACTTCTTCGCGGACGCCTATGAATGACGGCGCCAGATCTCAGCGCTAACCGTCTGTAGAGCTCCTGTCAGCAAACGGTCTACGGAACCGAAGGTCTCAGGTTCGAATTCTGACGGGCGCGTTAGCCGGGGAGGGGGATGGCGGCCGCGACGAGGGTGCCGCCGTCGGCGGGGCTCTCGACCCGAAGCTGGCCGTCGAGGGCGGCGACCCGGTCGCGGAGGCCCACGAGACCGCTCCCGTCGGGCCGGGCGCCTCCGACGCCATCGTCACGCACCTGGACGGTAAGCGTGCCGTCCTCGATCTGCGCCATAACCTCGGCGTGTCCGGCGCGAGCGTGTTTGGCGACGTTAGTCAGTGCCTCGGCGACGACGAAATAGGCGGTCGCCTCGACGGCGGTCGGGAGCCGGTCCACGGACACGTCGATCTCCACCGGCACCGGCGTCTGCGACGCCAGCGCATCCACCCCCGTGCGCAACCCGCCCTTGGTGAGAACGGTAGGGAGGATGCCGTGGGCGAGCTCGCGCAGGTCGGCGTTCGCCTGCTCCGCGAGCTCGAGCGCCTCGCTCACGAGCGCGGGCGCGGCGTCCTCGTCGTTCCGGAGAGCGTCAGACACCATCTTGAGCGTGATGATCGTGTTGACCAGGCGCTGCTGGGCTCCGTCGTGCAGATCGCGTACGACGCGCCGCCGCTCGTCGTCGGTCGCGGCCAGCAGCCGCGCCCGGGACGCCGCCACCTCAGTCCGCGCTTCGGTGTTCGAAATCGCTGTCGCCACCAGCTCCGTGAACGAGGCGAGGCGCGCCTCGGTATCCGGCGGCAGCGGCTGCTCCTGGCTCGAGCCGGCGGCCACAAAGCCCCACAGGCGGCCCTCGACGATGATTGGCGTCCCGACCGCCGAACGGATGCCCACCTCGCGGATGCCCTCAGCGAGCGCGCCGGTAGCATCGGCATATTTGTCGATCCGGGCCGGACGGCCCGTATCGAACACGAGCGTGGCGAGGTTCGTCTCCCGAAGAGGCCACCGGCTGCCAACGGGCAACCGCTGACTGTGCGCTGGCGACGAACGTGACCGTGGCGTCGGACTCGTAGCGGCACACGTTCGCCATGTCGACCGACAAGAGCCGTTCGACCTCGTTCGCGACCGCCGCGAACACGTCCTCCGGAGGCGCCCCGTGCGCGACCAGCGTCGCGACCCGCCGCAGCGCCGCCTGCTCCTCGGCGAGCCGGGCGAGCCCGGCGCGGGTCTCGGCATTCGCGACCGCCGTCGCCACCAGATCGGTGAACTGGGCCAGCCGCGGCTCGGTGTCCGCCGGCATCGGTTCCTCCAGGCTCCAGCCGGCGGCCATCACGCCCCAGAGGCGCCCCTCGACTGTGATTGGCGTCCCAATCGCCGAGCGGACGCCCGTTTCGCGGGTCGGCGTCCCGATCGGCCCGGAGGCATCGTCATAGCTCTCGATCCGGACTGGACTACCGGTCTGCGCGACCAGGGAGGTGGCGTTCTTCCCGCCAAGTGTCAGCCGGGCACCGACGGGGAAGACGAGGCTGGTCTTTCCCCAGGCGGCGAGGAAGGTGATCGTCCCGTCGGGCTCGCAGCGGCCCAGGTCCGCGAATTCGACCGGAAGCAGCCGCCCGACCTCCTCGACAACCGCCGCGAACACCTTCTCGGGCGGCACCGCGCGCGCGACCAGCGTCGCCACGCGCCGCAACGCCGCCTGATCCGCGACTAGGCGCGTGACACCGGCGCGGCTCTCTGCATTCGCGATCATCGCCGCCAAAAGCTCCGTGAAAGACGCCAGTCGTGCCTCGGCGTCGGCGGGAAGGGCCTGCTCCCTGAGCGAGCCGGCAACCATGACCCCCCAGAGGCGCCCCTCGACAGTGATTGGCGTCCCAACAGCCGAGCGGACGCCCGTCTCGCGGGCGGCGACACCGATTGGCCCTGAGGCATCGTCATAGCTCTCGATCCGGGCCGAGCGACCAGTCTCGAACACGATCGTGCCGAGGTTCTTCCCCCCAAGCGTGGTCCGGGACACAGCAGGGCCTGGCTTGCCCCAGGATGCGACGACGGTGTACGTATCGTCGGGTTCGTAGCGCCCCATGTGTACGTAATCGACGGAAAGCAGCCGCCCGACCTCCTCGAGACACGCAGCGAACACCTCGTCCGGCGCCGCCCCGCGCGCCACCAGCGTCGCGACCCGCCGCAACGCTGCCTGCTCCGCAGCGAGCACACTCAGATCCTCACCGCCCAACTGCGCTCTCTCCAATCACGGTCGCGCCGCGCGATGCTCGTCGTCGGCGAGCGGATACACGACAAGCTCGCCGCCGTGATGAACGCGGCAGCCACCAAGATTCCCAACCACATCGGTAGGGGAGGGCGGGCGCATCGGCGGCGATAGCACGCGCGTGCCCATCGATGCAAGGGTACGCCTGCCGCGCCACTGCGTGAACCTTAAGTCAGCCGTCTTCGCGCCCCTCCTCGGTGGCGTCATGGCGCTCTCCGGGGCCGCCGCCCGCGGGAGTAAGGCCGCGCAGCCGAATCACGGCGTAGCGCGCTGTCGCAGCACTCCGCGAGACTCAACCGGACTCGCTCACCAACCTACGGAACCGATAGGTCCCGCGCTGAGCTACGGGTGCCCCAGGAGATCGCCGACGCTGTTGACCATGACCGCCAGGATCACCGCCCCGAAGAGGTATGAGAGCAACGCGTGGTGCAGAGCGACCCGACGCACACGCTTTGCCGTCAGCGCGGTGTCGGACACCTGGAAGGTCATCCCGATAGTCAGCGCCAGGTACGCGAAGTCGGTGTAGTCGGGGGCCTCGCTGCCGAAGTCGACCCCGCCCTCGGGCTCGCTGTAGTAGAGCCGCGCGTAGCGCAGGACATGGACCGTGTGCACCGACGTCCACGCGAGCGCGACGCTCCCTATGGCCAGCGCTGTGAGCAGACCGCGGGCGGGAGCGGAAGCGTTGCCCGCCTGCGAAAGCGCAAATGCCACGGCCACGAGACTCGCGGCGCCCGCGCCGATCAGGACGCTCTCCGCGGCGACCGGCGAGGCGTCCTCGGTGCGGGCGAGCCGTGAGGTCGCTGACGGGTCGGCGCGGCGGACGCCGATCCAGACCCAGACGATGAAGACGAGCGCGGCCACGTCCGACGCACACAAGGCCGCCACGGACCACGACGCGCCGTCCGCGAGCGCTATGACCGCTGCCGCGCAGCCGCCGGCTGCGCCCGCGATCACTCGCCTGGCGGCCAGCCCGGGACGGCCGATCCGAGCGCTCGGGAGGGGGCGCGAAGTTGCACAACGCGACGGTAGGAGCCGCGGGCCAGGTCACCGATATCAAGAAGCGATCGGCCAAGCAGCGAAACGTCTCACGGAGGGCGCTGGCGATTGAGCGGGACGAGCCGCGCGCCGCGCATGAGGTGCTCAAGCACCCTGCAGCAGCCCGGGTGGCAGCACCGAGTCGGCCGCGTCGGTCACCTCTATGCCGGCCAAGCGCCCGTAGTGGTCGAACTGCAGGACGATCGATTCCAGCGCCGGGACAGTCTCGGTTTGCTCGAGCCCGCTCAGCTCGACGGAATGGCGGACCTCGACCATCGGCAAGCCCGTGAGGTTGAGATGGGCGCGGCCGGCCTCCTCCACCGTGACGCTGATCTCGGCCATTTCAGGCAGCGCTTCTCCTCGACAGCGGTCTTCTCCTCGACAGCGGTCTTCTCCTCGACAGGGGTCTTCTCCTTGGGAGTGATCGCGGCCGCGATCTTCGCGGACGCGAGGCCGAGCGCCACGCCGATTGTCAGCGTCACCAGGATGTTGATGGACACCCAGATGTAGGGCGTCGAGAGGACGCCGGCGAACGCGCCCAGGCCGGCTGTCGCCGGGTCGCCGAGCGCCTCGACGCTGTTGCCCACACCGCCGCCGTTCTGTGCCCAGCCGTCAAGGCCGGTGGCCAGCCACCAGAACACGACCGACGCGAACGCCCCGAAGGTCGCCGGGATGTAATACCAGTCGCCGAGCGCAGCCAGCGCCACGAGGACTCCCGCCATGACCCCGACCCACAGTGAGATGCCCCAGAAGTCCGGCAGGTCGGCGGTGGCGTTGGCAAGGATGATCATGATCAGCGCCGCGGCGCAGCCGAACACGTTGGCGATGCCGACCTTTGCGAACGCTGCGTTGTCCCCACCCGCGGCGAAGAACATTCCCCACGCCACGAATGCGGCCGGCACGACCAGGTAGAAGTTCGTGGGCAGTTCGAGGCCGTTGCCGAGGTCGCCGTCGGTCACCCAGTGAAAGCTGAAGTTGAGCGCGAACTCGACGTAGAGGAAGGCGAGGACCCCGATCACGAGCGCCAGCGGAAGGAAACCCTTCAAGCGTGCTGCCATGAGACACCTGCCCTTTCGGTCGGTTCCGGAGTGACGACGGTCATGCCGCCGGGTGAGACCCGTCCTTGGGAGTGGCGAACGCGCCGCCGTCGATGAGCTCGACCCGATAGCCGTCCGGGTCCGCTACGAAGGCGATCAGCGGGAGATCGTCACGCTCGCCGGGACGGTACGGGGGCTTCTCCGGTTTCACCCCGATCTCGGCCAGGCGCGCCAGCGCCGCGTCGATGTCCTCCACGGTGACGGCGACGTGGTTGTAGCCGTCACCGAGGTCATAGGGCTCCTCCCTGCCGACGTTGACCGTCAGCTCGAGGCGGTCGTCGTCCCCCGGAAGCCCGAGATAGACGTTGTAGGCGGAGGCGAAGTTCAGGCGCCCGCGCTCCTCGAATCCGAGGGCCTCGTAGAAGCGCAGCGAAACGTCCACGTCCCGGACGCGGACGCAGGTGTGAACGAGAGCGGTGGGCATCGCGTGACCTGGTCAGATCGGTGAGGAGGGGCGCGCGAGCCCCTCGGCGAGGTCCCCGAAGCCCGGGGCGATCACGGCGCCCGGCTGGGCGATCAGCTCCTCGGCCACGAGCGCCTCGGTCGTGAGCATCAGCGCGGCCACCGAGGCGGCCCCCTCGAGGCTCAGCCGCGTGACTCGCACGGGATCGATCACGCCCTGTGCAAAGAGGTCGCCGAACTCGCCGGTCAGCGCATTCAGTCCGTGGCCCTCGGGCATCGCGCTCACCTGGTCGACCACGGCCTGCCCGTCGTAGCCCGCGTTCGTCGCGATCCAGTACAGCGGCTCGTGCAGGACCCGGCCGACGACCTCGGCGCCGCGCGCGTAGTCGCCATCCAGCTGGAGGTCATCCAGGACGCTTCCTGCGCGCAGCAGCGCAGTGCCGCCACCCGCGACGATCCCCTCCGCGACGGCCGCGCGCGTGGCGTCCAGGGCGCCCTGCGTGCGGCGCAGCCGCTCGCGCAGCACGACCTCCGCCGGCGCTCCCACGCGGATCACCGCCAGGCGGATGGCGAGACGGGCGAGGCGCTCCTGAAGGATCTCGATGTCACGCTCCTGCGAGGCTCGTCCCAGCGCGACTCTGATCTGGGCGAGGCGTGCCTCGACGGCCTCTGCGGTCCCGCCGCCCTCGACGATGGTGGTCGAGTCCGCCGTCACGACGACCCGGCGCGCCGTGCCCAAGTGCTCCGGCCGCACGTTCGCGAGCGAAAGCCCGGCCTCCTCGGCGATCACCTGCCCGCCCGTGAAGGCGGCCACGTCGCCGAGATGCTCGACGCGCCGATGGCCGAACCCCGGGGCCGCAACGGCCACGGCCTGCAGCGTGCCGTGCTGGTTGTTGTGGACGAGCATGCCGAGCGCCGCGCCGTCGACCTTCTCCGCGAGGATCACGAGCGGCCGCGGCGACTTCATCACCTTGTCCAGCGTGGGCATGAGGTCCTGCGGCTGAGATATCGGGCGGTTGGTCATGAGGATGTAGGGGTCCTCGAAAACCGTCTCCATGCGCGTCTCGTCGCGCACGAGATAGGGGGACATCCAGCCGTTCTCGACGTGCACGCCCTCGACGAAGTCGACGGAGATGCCCGGCAACTCGGTCTCCTCGATCGTGACGACGCCCTCCTCGCCCACCCGGTCGAGCGCCTCGGCGACGGCGCCGCCGATGCGCTCGTCCTCCTTGGCGGCGATCGTGGCGACGTGCCGGAGCTGGTCGCGGCCCTCTACCGAGCGCGCGGAACGGCCGAGCTCGGCCGCCACCCGCTCGGTCGCCTCCTCGATGCCGCGGCGCAGCAGCATCGCGTTCGCGCCCTCGTCGATGGCGAGCATGCCTTCGCGAACGATCGCCTGGGCGAGCAACGTCGCCGTCGTGGTGCCGTCGCCGGTGAGGTCGCTCGTCTTGTTGGCCACCTCGCGGACGAGCTGGGCCCCCATGTTCTTGAACTGGTCGCTCAGCTCGATCTCGCGCGCGATAGAGACGCCGTCGTTGGTGATCGCGGGCGCGCCGGCGAGCCGCTCGAGCACAACGTTGCGCCCCTTGGGCCCGAGCGTGACCTTGACCGTGTTGGCCAGCTCGTCGACGCCCGCCTGCAGCAGCTGCCGCGCGTCGTGGTTGAAGTGCAGTCGCTTGCCCATCGGGCTAGGCCGCTCCGGCTGGGATCAGGATGCCGCGCCCCTGGAGCCGTCCGTTGTCGAGGTCGGCCATCGCGTCGTTGATGGCATCGAGCGGATACGTGCTCGTGTGCAGGGTGACCTGGCCCTGGGCGGTGAGCGTCATCAGGTCCTCGAGGTCGACGTACGTCCCGACGAGATTGCCGATGAAGGAGATCTCCCGCGAGATCACGTCGATCGTCGGGATGTCGATGTTCTCCCCGTAGCCGATCACGTAGTAGAAGCCGCCGTCGCGGATCATCTCGATGCCGTCCTCGATGGCGCCCTTCTCTCCGACGAAGTCGATGATCGCCTCGGCGCCCATGCCGTCGGTCATCTCCTTGACGGTGTCCACGTGACTGCCGTCGACCTTGACCGTGTGGTGCGCGCCCATCTCCCCGGCCAGCGCCAGCGCGGGCTCCGACGGATCGATGACGATGATCTCAGTGGGGGTCATCGCCCGCAGGCACTGGATGCCGATATGGCCGAGGCCCCCGGCGCCGATCACGACCGCCCTGGTGCCCGGGCCGAGGACCGGGATCGCCTTCTTGACCGCGTGGATCGCGGTGAGCCCCGCGTCCGCCAGCGCGGCGATGGCCTTGGGCTCGAGCGATGGATCGAGCTTGACGACCGAACGCGCGCTCGTGAACAGGAAGTCGGCGAACCCGCCGTCGCGGTTGATGCCGGGGAAGGAGCCGGCGAGACAGTGCATATCGTCGCCCGCGCGGCACGGGTGGCAGAGCCCGCAGGAGATGAACGGGTGCACGATCACCGTGTCGCCCACCTCGACGTTGGTCACCGCGGGACCGATCGCGTGCACCCAGCCGGCGTTCTCGTGCCCGGGTGTATACGGGAGCTCGACCCCGGACTTCTCGGCCCACTGACCCTCCTGGATGTGCAGGTCGGTGCGGCATAGCCCTGCCGCGCCGATCCGCACGACGACGTCGAGCGGGCCATCGGCCTTGGGCTCGTCGACCTCGTCGAGCTTGAGCGGCTCGTGGTACGCGTGCAGTCTCGCCGCCCTCATGCGGCCACCTCCTTGGCGTCGGCAAGGTCGTAGCGGATGCGCAGCAGCGAGCGGCAGATGCCTCCGTTGACCTCGAGGCTCGTCCGGATGAGCCTCGCGGTGCGGAGCCAGTGGCGCAGGTCCGCCGCCGCGATCGGCTCCCCGTCGGGCCGGACGAACGCCGGAGCGTCGCCCTCGCTGGGGATGCCCAGCTGCTCGCGCAGGTCGATGCAGCGGCGTGCCTCCGGCTCGTCGGGAAGGTCGGCCACGCGCCGGGCGGTGACCTCCTCCGGCGTCGCGCCGCCCGCCAGCAGCGCCTCGCACACACAGGACTGCCGCGCGACGAGGGCCTTGCGCTGAAACAGCTGGCGCAGGGTGTCGAGCTCGCCCTCGGTCTCGCCCGGAAAGGCCTGCCCGAAGGCCTCGCCCCGCCCGACCGCGCCGTTGATCTCATCGCCCGTGTAGTGGTCCTCGAGGACGACCGTGACATCGCGGACGTCCGGCAGCCGGCGCACGGCGTTGCGTGCGTCGGCGGCCATGAGGTACGCGAAGTTCGGCGCGCACTGCGGCGTCGGCAGCCGCAGCCGGACGTCGACGTCCCCCTCGGCCGAGACGGTGCAAGAGGTTACGAACCTCAGCGTTGTGATCGGCTCATCGAGCTCGGGGTCGTAGACCGTGCCGAGCGCCTCGAGGACGCGCGAACGGTTCGTCACGCCTTGCCTTCAACCAGCTGCGCGTCGTCGCGAGCGGCCGGAGTCCCGGCCTCGTCGGGCAGCCGCAGCTCCGCTGGGACCTCGACCCCGTAGAGCTTGGCCGCGTTGAGGCCCAGGATCTTCTTCTTCGACGCCGTGGTGATCGCCGGGAAGTCCGAGAACGTCTCATCCGGGTAGTCCCAGTCGACCAGCCCCTCGACCTGCCATTTGGGCTCCCAGATGGCGTAGTCGGCCCCGAACAGCATCTTGTCCTCGCCGACCCAGAACAGCAGCTCGCCCATGACCTTGGCGAAGAAGCGCGGGCGGGCGTGCATCAGCCCACCGATCACGACCGCCAGCCCCGCGTATACGTTCGGCTCCTGCGTCGCCATGAAGCAGAAGTCCTCGATCCGCGGCAGGCCGACGTGCTCGACGATGAAGTTGAGCTCCGGGTTGTTCGTGGCGACGTAGTCCACGTCCGCGACGTCGAACGCGTCCTTGTCGAGGGGCCAGATCGTCGGCCCCTTGTGCACGTGGATGTTCTTGATCCCGAGCTCCTGGCACTTGTCCAGGAAGCGCTGCGACTCGGGATCCTTGAGCGACCAGCCACGCGAGCCGTTTCGCCACTCGGCCGTGTAGAGCTTGACTCCCTTGAGGCCGTAGCGCTCGGCGTCCTCCTCGAGCTGCCTCAGGCCCTCGTCACCCTCGCGGGCATCCCAGCGACCGTTGACGATCAGCTTGTCGGGGTACTTTTCAGCCAGCTTGGCGTTGGTCTCGGCGGTGTTGAAGCCGTTGGTGTACCACTCCTTCAAGTAGGTGGGCTGGAAGATGGCGACGTCGACGTAGCCCTCCTCGAACATGTCCTTGACGAAGTCGTCCTCGGAGTACTTCTGGAACTTCTCGATCGGCCAGTGCGTCTCCGGTGGGCCAAGGCCCTGATACGCGTGGAAGCAGTTGATCCAGCCGTCTGCGAACTGCTCCTGGCCCTTCACCCAGTTCGCGGGACTGGCGTCCCAGAAGTGGGTGTGGGTGTCCAGCACGAAGTACTTCTCGCCGTTGTGCTCGTACATGGCTAGGTCACCACCTCGAGGTCGAAGCCGATGTACTCGGCGGCGTCCTCCGGGTTGGCGAAGAACAGGATGCGGTCGTCGAGCACGACCATGCGACCGTAGTGGGTCGACATGATCTCCTCGAAGTCGTCGTTGCCGAAGTCGGCCCAGCCGAGCGCGTCGGCGATCTCCTGGTAGTCGAAGTCGACCCTGCCGACCCCGTCCACGCGGATCATCGAGGGCAGAATCGTCACGGTCACTTTCTGCTTGCCCCTCATCACCTCCGCAACCACGTGGCCGACCTGATTGTCCATCAGGGTCACGCCGGTCCTGTTCGACGACGTCGGGTCGGCGGTGAACTCGGTCATGCGCTCAGCTCCTTTGGGGTGTTGAGGCCGAGGTCCCCTAGCAGGCTCTCAAAGCGCTGCTGCGAGCGCTCGAAGGAGTCCTCGAAGCGGACGACCTTCTCGGGCAGCTGGGACCAGATGGGCTGCAGCTGGCGGGCCGCATTGGCGCTCATCGCGGTCCAGCTCAACAGCCATTCCTGCATCGTGGCGCGGTTCTCCTCGCCGTGCGCCTCGTCGTTCGCGAGCATGCCGAACAGGGCGCGGGCGCCGCGCTGCTCGCGGGCAGCGTCCGACTCGCCGTTGCCCATCAGCGACGGCGTGACGTAGTCGCCGTGCAGCGCCGCCGCCTGCATCACAAAGCCGCTGCGGAACAGCTCGCCCACCAGCGGCTCGAAGACCACCGCCGTGGCGAAGAACGCCTCCCCCCAGTCGCGCACGCCGGTCAGGCGCTCGACGTTCTCGCGCGTGGGCTGCCAGATCGGGTCCTGCTGCCAGGTCTCCTTGTGCGTGGCGCCCTCGAAGCCCTCGATCTGGTCGCTCAGCTCGAGGTTGTAGAGGATGAGGTCCTGCGCGAAGCGCAGCTTGTGCAGCGCGGCGACCGCCAGCGCGTTGTTGATCATGTTGGTCGGCGCGTCGCGATTGGCCGGGATGTAGACGTGCATGCCGATCCCGTGTTCGGCGTGCGCCCAGGCGAACACGTGACGCTCGAGGATCTTGGCCCACCCGCGGTTCATGGCCGCGAAGGAACCGGCCGCCTTGGCGTTGGCGATGTTCTGCTGGACCTGGCGGACGATCGCCGCGTTGTTGCGGTAGATCGTCTGCTCCCACTCCTCGTTGGGATCGAGGAACTCGTGCCAGTTCGAGGACTTCAGCGCGGTCCACTCCTGGGGGTAGCCGGCCGTGCCGTCCGCGAAGGCGTAGACCCAACCCTGGGTCAGGTGCCTGTCGGGGTCGGGCTGCACATCGACAGTCACGTCCTCGTACACCGTCGCCCGCCGCTTGCGCGGCGTGAAGTAGTTGAAGCTGCGGCTGGTCGAGGACGGGAACTCGAGCGCGCCCGCCTCGGCGTCCGTGAACTCCGGCTTGGGAACGCTGCGTTCCTTGACGGGGGTCTCCGTGGCCATATGGCTCCTCTCTCCTCCTACTGCTCGGTGGTCGTGAACTTGTCGAAGTGGATGTGTGACTCGGGAACGCCCCTGCGCTCGAGCAGAGCGATGGCGGCTTCGACCATCGGGGGCGGGCCGCAGAGGTAGGCCTCAACCTCGCTCACGTCCCCCTCCAGGCGGTCGACGACGTCGGTGATCAGCCCGGTCTCGCCCGTCCAGCCGTTCTGCTCGGCGCTGGCCTCCGACAGCGCCGGGACGAAGCGAAAGTCAGGCAGCCCCTCTACGAGCGCCTCGAGTTCCTCGACATGGAAGAGGTCCTCGGGCTGGCGAGCTCCGTAGTAGTAGACCGCCGGGCGTTCGTTCCCCGACTCGTCAAGCGAGCGCAGCAGCGACAGGATCGGCGCCATCCCCGCGCCGCCGCCGATGAAGAGCAGCCGCCGCGGCGAGCTCGCCCGCAGCGTGAACACCCCATACGGCCCGGTCAGCTCCAGCTCGTCCCCGACCTTGATCTCGCCGCTGTCGAGCAACCCCGAGAAATGGCCGTCGGGGTAGAGCTTGATCATGAACTCGAGCTCATCGGCCGTCGAGGGCGTGTTGGCCATCGAGAACGAGCGGTGCTCGTCCGCGCCCGGGGATCCTGATGTCGACGTACTGACCCGCGTGGAAGCTGAGCTGCTCCGGCTCGATGAGCGCCACGCGCAGCAGGCGGATGTCGTTCGTGAGCGGCTCGATGGCGTCCACACGCGCCCTTGCCGTCTGGATCGCGACCCCGCTGCGCAGGATCTCCTCGTCGAAGTGGAGCAGCTCGATCTCGAGGTCGGACTGCGCGTGCGCGCGGCAGAGCAAGGTGTAGCCCTCCGCCTCCTCGAAGTCGGGTAGCGCGAAGGTCGAGTAGCGGTCGAGGTCGACCTCCCCGTCGAGCAGGAACGACTTGCAGGACGAGCACTGCCCCTCCTTGCAGCCGTGCATGAGCATCAGTCCCTGGCGGAAGGCAGCGTTGAGGATCGTCTCGTCCTCGTCGACCTCCATCTCGATGCCCACGGGCTCGAAGCGGACTGTGAACTTCTCTCCCATGGGCTCATCGACCTCCCCGGCGGCGCCCCTCGCTATGAGCGGCGCCGCCACTGCCGGGGGATTCAACTCGCGGCGCCCTCTCGCGCCGGGCGGCCGGCGGGCCCGCCCGCCTTGTACTTGGCCATGTACGTCTCGCGCTCCTCGGGCGACATCTCGTTGAGCAGGACGTTCGGGCTCTGGAGCGTGATCCCACGCACCTCGTCGAGCGTCCACATCTTCTTGGGGTCGAGGTCGAGGTGCGGCTGCGGGACGAGCGTCTTGCCGTCGTCGCGCACGAACCCGCTGTCCTCCATGATCTCGGCCACGTCCCTGCCGTGATGGAGCGTCTCCCACTCGCGCTTGCCGGAGAGCTGGCCCATGGCGGGCGTAGGGCGCCCCTCGTACTCGGGCCGGAACGCCACCTTGTCGGTCCAGTGGCAGGTCTCCGAGCAGTACGTGCGGACCTGGCCGTCCACCTCGTCGACCACCGTGTCCTCGCGGATCAGGCACGGGACCATGCACGTCCAGCAGCGGTGGGGGTACTCGTAGTCGGCGTCGGCCTCGAACGCGATCGGCTTGTTGCCGTTCTTCTTCGAGAAGTCGGCGTAGCGCTCCCACCACTTGCCGTACTTGTCGTACCAGCCCGGGTACTTGTACTCGAACCACTCGAAGTCGTCGTCGTCCATCGCATCGATGCGCCAGTAGTTGGCAAACCAGCCGGTGGCGAAGAACTGGCCGACCTCGTGGATGTAGCCCTTGTTCCAGATGCGGTTCCAGGCCTCCTCGACGAGGTCGTGCGGGACGACCAGGCCGTACTTCTCCAGCGGAACGAGGTAGGAGCGGTAGTAGTCGTCGTAGATCCAACGCCGCCACATCTCGGCGTAGCTCTCGCGGTCCTTGCGGCGGTCCTTGGTGCCGTACTCGATGAACGTGCCGATCGCCGCGTCGACGACCGCGTGGTTGTTCCACCACGCGTAGCGGAGGTCGCGCTCGAGCAGCTGGCGGTTGCGCTCGTCGGCGAGCGCCATCAGGATGATCGAGTAGCCGTTGGAGATATGGCGCGACTCGTCCGACTGGACGGAGTGGAACACCGTCGGCAGCAGGTAGTCGCCGTTGGCGGCGGCCTCAGCGGGCATTGCCACGAAGAGGACGTTCGTGAATGCCGTCTCGGCCACGATCGTCAGGTAGATGTCGGCGGCCGTGATCGCATCACCCGTGATGAACCCCTCGCCGAACTGACGTCCGATCGTGCCGGCGTAGCAGTTCGCAAACCCCTTCTCGGTGATGTCGAACCCGGCCGGATCGATGTAGTGGTTCATGTACAGCCGCTTGAGGTTCATCTGGATCGTCGAGTGGCGGACCTCGTCGATCATCTGGATGGCCAGCCCGTTGTGGATCTCGGGGTTGGGCACGGCGTTGATGGCCAGCGGCATAGCGCGGGCGGCGGAGATCTCCGGGAACGGGATGATCGAGAGGAACAGCTTCTGCCACTCCATCCAGCGCTCCTGGACCTGCCGGAACATGTTGCCCCGGATGGCACCGTCCATTGCCCCGAAGACGCGATTGTCCTTCTCCTCTTCCATGGGGAAGTAGGAGCGAAGGACCTGCTTCAGCGGGTCCTTTTTAGGGGCTTTCTCGAACGTGTAGTCGGTCGGGTACTTGTCGACCGGCTCGACGAACGTCGGTTCCCAGGAGAGCTCCTGGATCTTCTGGTGGGACTTGGTGATGCTCGCTCGACTCACGGGGATGCGTCCTCCTTTGCGGCCAGGCCGTCTCAGGAAGAACTTGTACTCCCGGGGGCGTTTCATCCGCGTTACCAGGTGCGCGTTACACTGTGTATGTCCAGGGGTAGAGCGGGTTCGCCCAACGAAGTTGAGGAGTCCGATGCCGGCCAACCCATGGCTTGCCATCGACGTTGCAACGCCGCCGCGCAAGAGGGCGCGCGAGCTTAGGCGGCTGTGGGAGCGGTTCCTTGGCAATGGGAAAGTCGACACGGTGCGCCCGCCCATCGCCGACTCCTGGCGCCGGTCGCAGGCGGCCGGCGTCGATCCTTCCGGCGCCCACCTGGCACCGGTTCTCGCCGACGAAGACGAGACCTCAGCGCGCTGGGACGTGCATCCGCTGGCCGCTGTGATGCCCCTGATCGAGGACAACCTGGCGGCCGTCGCCGACCAGTCGGCGCACCTCATCGTCGTTAGTGACGCCGAGGGCCTCCTGCTTTGGATCGGCGGCAACGCGAGGGTTCGCATGGCCGCCGCCGACTCGATGAACTTCACCGAAGGGGCTCTGTGGAGCGAGAACGGCGCCGGCACCAACGCGATCGGAACCGCCCTGGCCGCCGACCACGCCGTGCAGGTCTTTGCGGCCGAGCATTTCAACGAGGTTGTGCAGAGCTGGACCTGTGCCGCAGCTCCCGTGCACGACCCGGACACCGGGCGGCTGCTGGGCATTGTCGACCTCACCGGCAAGATGACGACGGTGCACCCACACAGCCTCGCCCTGGCCTCGACGACGGCCAGGGCCGTTGAGGCCCAGCTGCGCTGGGCAATGCACGAGCGGGATGACCGGCTGCGCGCGCGCTATCAGGAGCGGATCGCGGCGGTAGCCGATCCGCGCGCGCTCGTCACGTCGAGCGGTCGGGTCTTGGCCGACCGCCCCGATGGCTGGCTGCAAGGGCAACGGCTCGACCTGCCCGCCGGCGGCGGCGAGCTCGTGCTGGATTCGGGCAAGCAGGCGTTCGCGGAGCCCGTCGGCCACGAAGAGGCGTTCATCGTGCGCGAGGTCGCCACGAAGGGAGCAGCGCGAAGTCGCCCGCTGCTGAGGCTGAGCCTGCTGGGACGCGACCGCGCCGGCGCCGAACTGGGCGGGAGACCGATTCAGCTCAGCCGCCGCCACTCCGAGGTGCTGGCGCTGCTGTCGATGCGACCGAGCGGGATGACCAGCGAGGAGCTGGCCGCCGATCTCTACGGCGACCCCGGGACCTCGAGCACCACCCGTGTCGAGGTCCATCGACTGCGCAAGCTGCTCGGCAGATCGCTGGACGCCGATCCGTACCGGCTGGCGAGCGACGTCGAGTCCGACGTCGCGCGAGTAAAGGGTCTGCTCGACCGTGGTGACGTCAGGGAGGCGGTCGAGCTCTACGACGGACCGCTGCTGCCGCACTCGGAAGCGCCTGGCGTGGTGCGCGAGCGCGACTCCCTCGAGGCATGGCTGCGACAGGCGGTGATGACCGCCGACGAGGAGCACGCGCTCTGGGCGTGGGTCCAGTCAGGCTCGGGACGCGAGGACCTGGGCGCCTGGAAGCGGCTGCTCGCACAGCTGCCCTTCCACGACCCGCGCCGCAGCCTGGCCGCGACCGAGATCCGCCGGCTGCGCGAGGCTTACGGCGCGGGCTAGTCCTGGTCGTCGCCGAGCTCAGTAGGGGGAGGGGCTGCTCGGCTGGTTCGACCCCATTGACGCGGAACCCGCGCCGGTGGTGGCCGCCGCCCACTTGAAGTGGGTGCCGTCGAAGTCGTCGGCGAAGCCATTGCCGTCGAGCTGGCCGGCTCCCTCCTGCGTGAAGCGGTAGAGCGGAAGCCTGTTGAGGGTCAGTTGGTCGGTCCCGTCCGGGCGCTTGACCACGCCGAGGCCCAGGTTCAGGTCCGCGGACGCCGACTTCGACTGCTTCGGCGAAGCGTCCACCGGGCGCCAGAACGAGGTACAGGCGCCGGTGCAGTGAATCCGTGCCTTTTCGACGTCGGCGGTATACAGCGTTCGGCCCTTGGCGTCGGCCAAGACGTTGGTCCCGTCGACGCTCTGGATCGACACGATGCCGGAGCCGCCACTGGCCGTGGGAGCGCCGCCGTTTCCGCTGTCATTGCCGCCGCATGCGGCAAGCACAAGAGCCGCGGCGCTGATCGCTACCGCGGCGGTTACTGGATGTTTGATCGAAACTCTCATGTCCAGAACTACGGTCTGAGAGGGCCGTGGGGATTGGCGGGCCGGGATGCAATCCCGATACGGGGTCGTTCCCGTATACAGAGATGTGGTGTCCTCAGCTCTCTCGGACGAGGCTCTTCTGTCCGGCCTTGCGGCCGGTGATGCTGACGCCGCGACTGCCTTCATCCGCCGCTTCCAGGCGCGGGTCTTCGGCCTGGTGCTGACAATCGTGCGGGACGAGGGCACCGCCGAGGAGGTGGCCCAGGAAACCTTCATGCGCGCCTGGAAGCACGCGCACACCTACGATTCCCGGCGTGGCCGGGTCGCGACCTGGCTACTGACCATCGCTCGGAACCTCGCGATCGACCGCGTCCGCGTGAAGAGGGCCGAGCCGCTCGATCCGGACGTCGTGGCGAACAAGCTGCAACAAGCCGGTGTGGTCGGCGGTCCAGCGGATCAGGGCGCTCCTCCGGACGAGCGCGAGCGCGTACGAGGCGCCATCGCCGAGCTGCCGTCGGAACAGCGTCGGGCCGTGTTCCTCGCCGCCTACCTAGGGCGGACCGCAAAGGAGATAGGTGAGCTGGAGGGCGTACCGCTGGGAACGGCGAAGACGCGGATCCGGGCCGCGATGCTCAAGCTGCGCGATTCATTGGAGACGAAGAATGAGGTGTGAGGAGATACGCGACCTCGCCGCCGAGATCGCCCTCGGGATCGCCGACGGTGAGGAGCGCGCCGAAGCGCTGCGGCACCTTTCGACATGCGGTGAATGCCGGCGCGTCGTCGAGCAGCTCTCGCAGGTCGCGGACGAGCTGTTGATGCTGGCGCCGGTTCAGGAACCCCCGGCGGGCTTCGAGTCACGCGTCGTCGAGGCAATGGGGCTACAGGAGTCCGCGCCCCGCAGTCGTCTCGCTCGCTGGCTGTCCCCGCGCTGGCTGGCGCCGCGACTCGGCCCGGTCCTGGCCACGGCGGCTGTTACCGCGGTCGCGCTGATCGCGGTCTACCACGACGACCACCAGACTGCCGAGCGCTACCGCGAGAGCCTGGCCCAGGCGCACGGCCGGTACTTCCAGGCCGAGCCGCTCGCGGAGGCGGACGGCGATCGAGGCGGCGTCGCGTTCGGCTACGAGGGCTCGCCGTCCTGGGTCCTCGTGACCGTCGACCCCGAGCACCGAGACGCCATCACGAGGGGGGAGCTGCTGACCCGAGACGGGCGCACGATCCCGCTGCCCTCTATCGAGCTCGACCGGAACGGCAGCTGGGGCGGGGCGATCCCCGTCGACCTCTACAAGGTGGTTTCGATCCGCCTGCTAGGAGACGGTCCCGGGGACATCCTGCAGGCGTCTTTCCCGCGAGGCGTCAGCGAAAGGAATTGACCCTCCCAAGGAAGTTGTCTGACTGAGCTCACGGATACTCGGTGATGTAGACAGGTTGGCCGATCCTGGTCGTGTCGGCCGGGCCACCCACCCCGTTCACCACGTGGTCGATGGTGCCGGCGGCGAGGTTCACGGTCATCACGTGGTGCAGCTTCGTCGTGGCCGAGGCGCTGACGAACGTCGCCAAGCATTCCCGAGCCAGCCGTGCGGCGGTCACGGCGCACATAGAGGACGGCACGCTGCAGGTCCAGGTCCGCGACGACGGCGTGGGAGGCGCCTGGGCTGACGGAAGCGGCCTGCTGGGCCTGGCGGACCGGCTCGCCGTGCTCGACGGCCGGCTCGAAGTCGAGACCCGGCCGACGGCGGCACGCTGGTCGCGGCCGCCATCCCGCTCGCCGCCTGACCTACAGGAGGTCGGCGAACCTCTGGAGGTACAGCGGCCAGCCCTGGTCTCCGTGCACGCCCTCGCGCACGCCTTCCCAGCCCTCGCCGTGGCGGTCAAGGTCGCGGTGTTCCAATTCGATCCGGGTGCGCTCGGGGGTTTCGGAGATGAACCGGACCTCCACCTCGCTCGTCTTGTCTGGGTCGGTCTCGATCTGCCAGTACGGGCTGATGTCCCAGCTGAACACAACACGGTTGGGCGGCTCGAACGTGAGCACGCGAGCCCAGCGGCACTCGCTCCCGTCGACCCCTCGGTCAAAGATGTGCCCACCGGCATGCGCCTCGAAGACCGTCTCCGCGATGTCAACCTGGAGCATGTTGTGCTCGCGCGGCTTGAAACTGCCGAAGTCCTCGGTGAAGACCGAGAAGGCGCGCTCGATCGGCGCGTCGACAACGATCGAGTTCTGGATGGAAGTGTCGGATGCCTGTGGGTTCATGGAGTCTCCTTCGTCTGTTGCTCGACGGCCGTCTTGAAACCGGCGAGGGCTTGGTCCCAGAAGTGGTCGAGGTAGCCGCGCATCGCGCGGAGACCGTCGGGGTCCACCTGGTAGATGCGACGGGTCCCCGCTCGCTCGTCGGTCACCAGCCGTGCGTCCTTCAGCACCTTCAGATGCTGCGAGACGGCAGGCCGGCTGATCGGAAGCTCGCTGGCGAGTTCCCCGACCGCGCGCGGGCGATCGGCTAGGCACTCGAAGATGGCGCGCCTGGTCGGATCGCCGAGGGCGGTCCACCCGTCTGATCGGTAAGTAACCACGAACGGTAAGTCTAGCCTTACGTATGGCCGAGGTCAAGCCAAGGGCCGACGCCGGCGCGTCTAGGTGTCCTGGGTCAGCGCGACAGGATCGCCGCTACGGAGCAGATCGTGCATCTCCTCAGGCAGGAAGGGCAGGTCGAGCAGGCTGAGCTTGACCGTGCTGCGGCGCTGGTAGCGCTCAGGGTCCAGCCGCACCACGAGGCCAGCCCGCGGTCGCAGGCGAACTTCGAGCGCCTCGCCGGGCTGCATCCGTCGCACGATCGTGCCGTCCACCTGAAGCGCCGGTTGGCCGCTGCCGTCCTCCAGCATCAACGCGATCGGCTCGGCGCCCGAGATCACAGCCGGCCGGGAGATGCCGGATATCGGCGCCACGGGGCTGATGACCACGGCGTCGAGCATCGGCGACACAAGTGGCCCTCCCGCCGCGTACGAATACGCCGTAGAGCCGATCGGCGTGGCAATAACAAGAGCGTCGCAGCGGTATCGCCCACTCGCGCGCCCCATCACGGTCAGCGACGCCTGTACCGCTCCCTCGCCGGGCACGCTGGCGAGGGCGATGTCGTTGAACGCGATCGACTCGTCGCCTCCATCTGTCAGCACCGCCGCGCTGTGTTCCTCGATGGTGTAGTCGCCCATCTCGAGCCGGTCGAGCGCGGCGTCGAGCTCGTGCGGCTCGACCTCGACCAGGAAGCCGAGGTTTCCGAGGTTCACGCCGAGGATGGGGACGGGCCGCTGCGCCACGAGTCGCAGCGCGCCGAGCATCGTGCCGTCGCCGCCGAGACTGATCAACGTGTCGGCCTGATCGACCAGCTCAGCCTCGCTCACCGGCTCTACATCGTCGGGTAAGCGCGCGGCGTGCCGGGCGTCGGCGATCACCTGTTTGCCGTGTGACCGCGCCCAGCTCGTGAGCTTCTCGACCACCATCGTCGGGTCGCTGCTCGGATGCAGGACGAGCCCCAGTCGCCCACTCGGCTCGAGCGTCGGCATGGCGACGACGCTAGCCACCACGCCCAAAGGCGTCAAATGCGCAGGTCGGCGAGCCGCCCTTCCCTAGTGCGGTGCCGGGAGCGCCCGCTCCTCTTGCAGCTCGGGTGGCGGCGCCGCGCGCGTCTGAATGAGGATCGCGACGATCACGATGGCCCCGCCGACGAGCGTGAGCGTGCCAGGGCGCTCGTCGAGCGCAAGCCATACCCACACGGGACCGAGCACCACCTCGAGCAGCGTGATGAGGCCTACCTGAGCGGCCGGTATCAGCCGCGCGCCAACCGTGAGCAAGGCAAAGCCAAGTCCGATCTGACCGATGCCGAGTGCGGCGAGCCAGACGATGTCGTCGCCACCGATCTCGCCGGGAGCGGCGAAGGGAAGGAAGACGGCGACGAGGATGACCTGCGAGAGGCAGGTGGCGGGCGCCATCGAGACGTCGTGGCGCCAGCGGGTGATCACGATCATCAGCGCGAAGGCGAGTGCCACGAGGAACGAGAGGCCGTCGCCCGCCAGGTTGCCCTCCCCGGGCGCCCCCAGCATTACGGCGACGCCGGCCAACGCCAGGGCCATCGCCAGCGCCGTGCGCCGGGTTATCGGCTCGCCGAGCGTCACCCGGGCGAGCAGGGCGGCGAGCACGGGCGAGACGGCCAGGATGAATAGGACGCGTGCGACGCTCGTGTGGTTGAGGGCGGCGATGAAGCCGGCCGACGCGATGGCGACGCACACCGCCACGGCGACGCCCGCGAGTCCGACCGATCTGAACGCGTGCACCACACGCCCGCGCTCGACGATCGCGACATAAACCAGCAGGGCGGCGCCGGCGAACGCGGCTCGGCCGAAGACCTGGGTCGACGTGTCGAGCGTCAGCTGGCGCTGAAGGACGCCGGCGCTCGACCATGCGACTGCGGCGAGCGCCACGTAGATCTGCCCGCGGCGTTGGCGCCGCGACGCTTCGAGCGCCACAGTCGCCGTGGTCACGGGGTGAAGTATGTCGCGGGCGACCTACTCCCGCATTCGGCGATCGCCGTCAGCGGCTTCGACGAGTGCGGTCACCAGCGTCGTCGCATCGGCTCGCCCGATGCCATTGGTCGAAAGCGAGTGCCAGGTTGAGAAGGCCAGGGCGTGGCGCAAGGCTCCCGTGAGGCGTTGCCGCCTTCGGCCGCGGGCTTGACGCCCGAGGGTGAGAATCTCGGCGGCTTCCTCCAGGTATGCGTGCAGCGGGGCCACGGCGTCGCGGGCGAAGTCGACGACCTCGGCGTCGCGGAGCACGTTCCTGAACATCGGCTCGGTGCGCTCGTAGTACGCGTAGAGCTCGTCGAGGGCCAGCTCGAGTCGCTGCTGCGGATCGCGAATCGCGCGCCAGTTGCCAAGGTCGGGCCACGGGTTGGCGGTGAAGTAGTGGGTTGAGCAAGCCGCAAACAGCTCGGCCTCATTCGGAAAGTGGCGGTAGAGGGTGCGGCGCTCCACGCCCGCTCTCTCGGCGACCGCGCTCAACGTCGTGCGGGACGGCCCGAGGGTTCCATGCAGGTCGATCGCCGCCTCGGTGATCCGCAGGCGCGTCTCGCCCACCTGCTCGGCACGCTTCTTCAGCTCGTACTTGCGCTTTGGGGAAATTTCGCGACTCACAATCGTGTTATCAATCTTGACACATCGCGCAGAAGAAGGTACGGTCGCCATTCCATAACTCACTACTGTATACCGAAAGGAGCGTCCGTATGTCCACCGCTACGCCCGAGCAGGTTCTCGAGTCGATCGTGACCGGGATCAACTCCGGGGATCTCGAGAGCCTCATGCCCCTGTACGAGACCGAGGCGGGGTTCGCTGGTGAGCCCGGCGTCCTTGCTCACCGCGCCCCTGGGATCGGCGAGGCCCTGTCCGGCTTCATCTCGATGAACGGCACGCTGAATATCGACGTGACACGGGTCCTTGAGGCGGACGACCTCGCCCTCGTGATCGGCGTCTGGTCGTTCGATGGCACGGGACCGGACGGCGAGCCGGTGCAGCTTGCGGCAAGGAACGCGGATGTCCTGCGTCGTCAGCGCGACGGCACCTGGCGTTTCGTGATCGACAACCCGTGGGGAACGGACTGAACAGCCGAGTGGGAAGGAGCTCTGAGGCCCGTCACCAGCCGGGCGGGCCTCAGAGGCCCGCGGCTTCGAGGGCGTCGTTCGTGGACAGGAACGACTTTGCCCAAATGGCCTTCTCGCCCTCGAACGCGACTAGGACGGCAACGGGTTGGTCGATCGGGACGCCGCTGGCAGCCCCCCGCCCGGTGATGCGCGCGTGCACGAGCACATACTTGCCGAGGTCGACGATGTCCTCAGTCTCGAAGCGATAGTCCGCCCAGGTCTCGAGGGCATCCGCCCGCAGCCCCCGCATCCCCTCGGCGCTCTTGTAGACCCGATCGGGATAAAGGGCCTGCAGCTCGAAGTCGGCTGCAAGGCCAACTCGCAGAAGCGCTTCCAACGCCTCCGTGTCGTCCCGCGCCCGTGCCTCGCTGACTTCACGAAGCCACTCGACGTTCTCCTGCGACATCGCCGCCGAGTATCCCGCCTCACCGCTGACGCGGCGAACGCGCCGTTCACGCTTGAGAAATCGGCTCCGCCGCGGAGGCCGCTCGCGCCGGTCCACTCTGATGCTCACGCTGGAGCTGGCGCTCTGGCGCGATCCTCACCACGTTTCGGGCTAGCCCAAGCTTCTCGAGGACCGCGATCACGAATGCCGACGGGTCGAGGAGCCGCTCCCAGCGACGCAGACCGTGGGCAGCCGACCGGGGGAACGCGTGGTGGTTGTGGTGCCACGCCTCGCCGAGCGAGGGAAGGGCGAGCCAGGCGAGGTTGGTCGATTGATCGTCGGTCTTGAAGCGGCGGGTGCCGAGGAAGTGGCACAGCGAGTTGATGCTCCAGGTGATGTGGTGCACCATGAAGATCCGCACGAGCCCGCCCCAGAGCAGCCCGGTGGCGGCGCCGGCGACCGTGCCCGTGAGGGCCCAGCCGGCGAAGGCGGGGAGGGCCAGGCTGAGCAGGATGAGCAGAGGGAACTGCCGGTTGATGGTCCGCATGCCCGGGTCGTCATAGAGGTCCTTGGCATAGCGCCGTGCGCTGGCCTGGCCCTGGGTCGAGAACAGCCAGCCCGTGTGTGCGTGCCAAAGCCCGCCGAGCACTCCCGTGACGCCGTCGCCATGGCCGACGTGGGGGCTGTGGGGATCGCCCTCCTCGTCGGTGTGCGCGTGGTGCTTGCGGTGGTCGGCAACCCAGCTCATCACGGGTCCCTGGACGGACATCGAGCCGAGGACGGCGAAGGTGTATGCGAGCGGCTTCGGCACCTGGAACGCGCGGTGGGTGAGCAGCCTGTGGAAGCCGACGGTCACGCCGATCGCGGTCAGGAGGTACATCACGGCCAGGATTCCAAGGTCCCTCGCCGACACGGCGCTGTTCCAGAGCAGCACGATCGCGACGAGAAAGGCGACGAACGGCAGCGACACCGCTACGACGTTGACGCGCTTTTCCAGTTTGGTCATAGCCCCAAGTATTCCCGCCGTCATCGGCTATAGGTACGCTCCCGGGCGGGAACCTGAGTCGATGTTTTACTCACTTGAATGACAAAATCGCGCGAGACCGAGCCCTGGCGCGCGCTGCCGGCCGAGGTCGCCGATCTGATCGAGCCCGAGCTCGAGGCGACCACTGACGAGATCCTCACCACGATCGCGCTCGAGGTCCCGGACTACGCGCGCCCCCTGGAGGGGTCGTTCGGGCAGGGCGTGCGCACCGGCGTATCCGAGGCGCTGCGGCAGTTTGTCGAACTGATCCGAAGCCCATCCGGGGAACGCGGTCCGGGTCGCGAGGTGTACGCCGCGCTCGGCGCCGGGGAGTTGCGAGAGGGTCGCACGCTCGACGCCCTCCAGTCGGCCTACCGCGTAGGCGCCCGGGTCGCCTGGCGGCGCCTGGCGGCCGCCGCCACACGCGCGGGAGTCGACCCCGAGGTGCTCAGCCTGCTCGCGGAGTCGATCTTCGCCTACATCGAGGAGCTCTCGGCCGACTCGGTCGAGGGCTACGCGGAGGCTCGCTCACGGCTCGAGGGCGAGCGGCGCCACCGGCGCCGCGAGCTGGTGAGCTTGCTCGTCCGCGACCCTCCCGCCGCGGAGGCCGACCTGCGAGCTGCAGCCGAGGCGGCCGGCTGGCGCGTGCCCCGAACGGCGGCAGCGCTCGCGTGTGACGAGGAGCGGCTGGAGCGTCTCGCCGGGCGGCTGCCCACCGATGCGGTCACAGCCGCTCTGGACGGCATCGGCTGCGCGGTGATCCCCGACCCTGACGGCCCCGGCCGGCGCGCCGAAACCGATCGAGCCGTAGAGCGCGCCAGGACGCGGGCAGCGTTGGGCCCGAGCGGTCCGCTCCATGCGCTCGCCGCCTCCTGGTCGCTCGCCCGTGCCACGCTGCGAGCCGTCCAAGCCGGCGCGATCGAGGCAGCGGCCATGGTTCGAGCGGAAGACGCGCTCACCGGACTGCTGCTGTTCGAGAACGGGCCGCTCGTCGAGCGACTCGCTGCGCGCCGGCTCGCCGCGTTCGACGCTCTCACCCCGAAAGCGCGTCGGCGAATGGAGGAGACTGCGCTCGCCTACGTCCAGCACCAGGGCAACGCCGCCGCCATGTCCCGGGCGCTGGGTCTTCACGCGCAGACGGCCCGTTACCGGCTCAGCCGCCTGCGGGAGTTGCTGGGTGACACGCTCGACGACCCGGACGCGCGCTTCGAGCTCGAGCTCGCGCTGCGCGCGAGGCTCTGAAGGGCAGGTAGCGCGCCAGCCCCTGGCTCGAGTAGATCGATTCGGCCGTTATCGAAGCGTGATGCGCTTGGTGGTCTTGAGCCCACCCTGAGTCACGCGCAGCGTCATTCGCGCGCCCTTCAATCGGCTGCGCTTCTTGCGCCCGGCGGATGTCAGCCGCAGCCTCACCGTCACGGTCCCGGCGCGCGCTGCGTTGGTGGATCCGGTCGCGATGACGATCGGCTTCCCCCTGCGGCCCAGGATCTTCGCCAGCACGGTCCCGGAGAGCTTCACCTTGCCGGCGCGGGAGACCTTGACCTTGATGGGGACGCCCTTGGCGCGAGCCAGCGCCTTGGTCGTGAGCTTTCTCGGCAGGGTGGCCAGCGGCGCCGTGCCGCCGCCGCCGGCCGGCGGCGGGCCTGACCCGGGCGGCTGCGAGGAGGCGGGCAGGAACGCCGACACGTTCGCCCCGCCGATCGCGCCCTGCGAGGCGGTCGGCGAGATCACGACCGGAGGCGAGGTCAGCACGCACGGGTCGCCCGGTGACGTCGGCGTTCCCGCCACCTTGAGGCCCTGGTCGTCGGTCCAGGCGATGCGCGTCGCGTCGAGTGAAAGCGACGCGTCCTTGGCGACCCCGGCCGTCGGCACGAAGCAGTCGACGGCGGCAAAGTGGGCGGCCTGGTCGACGCCCTGCGGTCGCCACCACGGCGATCTTGCCGATCGTCTGCGAACCGCTCTCCCACTGCTCCAACTCGATTGCGGCGAGCTGGCCGTTCGCGGCGACGTCGGTGCGGCGAACGTCGAGTCCGGTCCCTGAGAGGTCGAGCCAGGGGGTGAAGCTCGTCCCGTACGGGGGCCGAGGTCGTCCCTGCACGTTCACCGTCGCGCCCGTGTGAGCGATCATCCGGTTGCCGAACAGCGTCGGGTGCTCCTGGCCGGAGACGTTGATCGGATCGAGCGAGCTGTTCGTCACAGGCCGGACGTAGGTGCCCTGCGCGAAGCTGATCGGACAGCACGAGCTGCTGTTCGAGTAGCCGTAGACCATGTGCACGCCGTCCGCGGTCACGTCGAAGCCGAGCGGGTAGACGTACGAGGTCCATCCGCTGGGGGCGTTGAGCGGCCCCTCGACGGTGGACGTGCCGTTCGGCTCCCAGACCTTGAACCACGAAAAGCGCGAGATTCGGCCGGGGAAGTTGCGCGCGGCGACGATCCGACCGCTGTCGGAGGCCGCCACGGCGAGCCACTTCTCCGTCTCGCCGGAGGGATTGACCACGTGCGTTGCCAGGCGGGTCTTCTGCGTCCCGTCGAGTGACGAGAGCCAGACCTCGCCACCGTCGATATAGGCGATCGAAGCGGCACCAGCCGCCGGGGCCATGGTGAGCAGGAAGAGGACCGCGATGAGGGCCGAGCGCATAGCTCACCGACGTTCGCGGCATAAGCGGCAACCCGCATCAGGGAAAGCACGGAAGTTGCCGCGTAGCATGGCGGTAGTGGCCACGGATCACAGGCAGGGGGCCGCGCTGCTCGGACGTACGGACGACCTGGCGCGATTGGACGAGCTTGCGGCCGGAGCCCGCGCGCAGCGTGGGGGTGGGATCACGATCGTGGGCGCTCCGGGGGTCGGCAAGACAGCGCTGCTGAGCGCCGTCCACCCCGCCGGGGTGCGCGTGATCGACGTAACGGCGGCGGAGAGCGAGGTGGCCCTCCCGTGGACGGGTCTTGCCGCGTTGGTCGAGCCGCTGCTCGACCACGACGCGGCGCTCACGCCAACCGCCCGCGGGGCGCTGCGCGGGGCGCTGGCGCTCGGGCAGCCGACCACGGTGGCCGATAGCGCGCGGGTCCTGCACTCGGCGGTCGGGCTTCTGGCGGCCGCCGCCGAACACGAGCCGCTGTTGCTGCGCGTGGACGACGTTCAGTGGCTCGACCCCTCGTCGCGGCAGGCGATCGCGTTCATCGTCCGCCGTGCGGCGGACATCGGCATCGCGGCGATCGCCGTGTGGTCGGAGCGCGGCGAGCGGTTCGAGCCCTGGCCCGGTGTCCCGGTCCTGACCATCGAGGAGCTCGGCCGCGCGGACGCGCTGGCACTCGCGCGCCGGGCGGGCGTGGCGCCCGCGGTCGCGGAAGCGCTCGTCGACGCGGTCGGCGGCAACCCGCTGGGCCTGATCGAGGCGCCCGCACAGCTGAGCACGGAGGAGCGGGACGGCCGCAAGCCGCTGCCCGCGGCACTGCCCGTGGGCGAGCGCCTTGAGACCGCGTTTGCCAGCCGGCTGGACGCGCTGCCGTCCGCGACCCGCGAGGCACTCCTCGTCGCAGCGCTCAGCGCCGACGGCGCCACCGCGCCGCTGCGCGCTGCGCTGGGCAGCCTCGACGTGCTCGCGCCGGCCGAGGACGCGGGGATGATCGTGGTCGACGCGCGCGGGCTCACGTTCGCGCACCCCATCGTGCGCACCGCCGTGGAACGCGCGGCCACGCCGAGCGCACGCCGCACCACGCACCGCGCCCTCGCGGCCGCGGTCAGCGACCCGCAGCGGGCCTGGCATCTCGCTGCGGCCGCCCAGGTACCCGACGAGGCCCTGGCCGCAGACCTCGAGACCCTCGGCTATGACGCCGCACAGCGCGGCGCGCCGGCCACCGCGGCGACGGCGCTGGCGCGCGCCGCCGAGCTGAGCCCCGATCGCTCGCTCGCGATCGGACGCACGGTCGCGGCGGCGGCGATGGCGATCACGGCGGGCAGCCCCGCCCGCGCCACGGCGCTACTCGACCCGGTCCTCGCCGCAGCGAGCGAACCGGAGCAGCGGGCGGACGTGCAACTCCTACGCGGCATGGCGATCCAGCAGGGTGGGAGTCCCATGGCCGCCTTCGCGCTGCTCGAGGCGGAGGCGGAGCGGGTGGTGGCACACGACCGCGCGCGCGCCGCGGGCCTGCTCACGCAGGCCGGGGTCGCCCTTGTGGCCCATGGATCCATGGATCGCCTTGCGGCGCTCGCAGAGCGCGCGCTCGAGCTCGCGCCTCCGGAAGCGGAGCTGGTGCCGGCGGTCCTGCACGCCTCGGCGCTAGCGACCCTTGGCGAGCACGCTCGCGCCCGAAACTTGCTGCGGCGGCGCCACACGGCACTGCGCGCGCTCGACCCGACCGGTCCCGGGCACGAGATCCTCGCCGTCGCGGCGCTCGTCCACGTGTGGATGGAGGACTACGAGGACGCCGAGCGGCTGCTCGTGTGGCTCATCGAGACCTGCCGCGAGCGGGGCGCCATCGTCGCGCTCGCGTTCCCGCTTGCGGTCGCGGCGAGCCTCCGCCTGCGCCGCGGCTCGTTCCACGAGGCCGCGCGGCTCTCGGACGACGCGCTCGGGCTCGGCGAGGACGCCGTCGGCAGCTTCCTGCACTCGGTCACGCTCACCACGGCGGCGTTCGTGGCGGCGAACCGAGGCGAGGCTGGGGCATGCATCCGGCACGCCGAGCATGCGCGCGCGATCGCGCTGCGCCTGGACCTGATCTCGACGCTGGCATGCGCCGAGCAGGCACTCGGGTTCCTCGCGCTCGGCGCTGGCGATGCCGACACGGCCGTCGCCCACCTCGAACGCGCGCGCGAGCACACGCTGCGCTTCGGCTCGCGCGATCCATCGTTCCTGTACACCCACGCGGATCTCGTCGAGGCGTACGTGCGCGCCGGTCGCCCGGCCGATGCCGCGGCGCTCACCGACGAGCTGGCGGCCGGCGCGGAGGCAACCGGCGGCGTCTGGGCGGCGGCGGCGACCTCCCGCTGCCGCCTGCTCGTCGAGGGCGTCGACCGCCTCGACGATCACATCGCGGCGGCGCTCGCCGCCCACGCGCAGCTGGCGCAGCCGTTCGAGCTCGCCCGCACGCAGCTGTGCGCCGGCGAGCAACTGCGGCGCGCCCGTCGGCGTGCGGACGCCCGTCCGCAGCTGGCCGCCGCCTACGCGACGTTCACCGCACTCGGCGCCGAGCAATGGGCGGGGCGTGCCGGCCACGAGCTCCGCGCTACGGGCGCGGCACGCGGCGAGGCCTCGCCAGACGGAGAGCCGCTGACCGCCCGCGAGCAGGATGTCTGCGCGCTGGTCGCGGGCGGCGCCACGAACCGCGAAGCCGCCACCGCGTTACACATGTCGCCGCGTACGGTGGAGCACCACCTGCGGATGGCCTACCGCAAGCTCGGCGTCCGCTCGCGTACAGAAATGACGCGCCGCCTTGGCGGGCACGGCTAGCGACGCGCCTCTGGAGCCATCAGGCGGCACACGAACTCGACCACCTGATCTGCAGCGCGCCGATCCGGGTCGAGGTCGGGGTTGTAGATGACCACGCTCGCGCCCTTGCAGCGGGGATCGGTGACGGCGGTCCCGGCAATCGCGTCGAGCTCGCTCCACGTCAGGCCGCCGGGCTGGAGGTAGTCAGCCGCGCCGAAGGCCTCGGTCGCGAGCACGTCGAGGTCGACGTGCAGCCAGAACTCGGAAACCTCGAGCTTGCTCACCGCAGAGCCTCCGGGGTCCTCTGCTCGCCGGGCCTCCTCGGCGCTCACGAAGAGCCCCACGCGACCTCGAAGGGTGCGCCCACCCTCGGCTTCGATCTCCTCCCGGTCTCGCGGGCCGATCAGCGCAATGTCGGCTGAGTCCAGCAGCGGCACGAGGCGATCGAGCGGCGCCGGCAGTCCATCCGGAACGAGTCCGAGAGCGATCGCCAGCTCGGAGTCCGACGCTTCGCCGGTTGGCGACTCGGACGGCGGCCATGCATCCTCGTGGCCGTCGAGCATCAGAAGACCGACGCGCGCCTTGGCGTGTTCGCGCATAGCAGCAAGAGCGCCGAGCATCACGGGGCAATCGCCCCCGACGAGCAGGATCCTGTCGCCCTGCTCGCGCGCGCTGAGCGTCGCATCCCGCGTGGCTTCGACCAACTCCGCGAGCGCAGCCTCGTTGAGCAACCCCGAGGGACCACGGACCCCCGCGGGATCCTGGAGACGGAGGTCACCCGCGTCGACCACGCCGAGCCGAGCGAGCCGCCCAGCGAGGTCGCGCGAGCGCAGGACGTCGATCCCGCCAGCGATGCCGCCGGGCATGCGCATCGACGTATAGGGAACTCCGACCAGCCGCCAGCCCATCACGCTCCCAAGCGAATCACAATCGGCCTTGACTTCAAGCGCACTTGAAGTTGTACGGTCCTGGACATGACGAGAACGCAGACAGCGAGTGAGCGGATCACGGCAGAGGTCACCTCCTGGCCAGGGGTCGAGGCGGGTACCGGTAGCCGCGGCGAGTTCGGGTTCCGGGTCGGCGGCCATGAGATCGGCCACCTGCACGGCGACCACGCCGCCCACTTCGGATTCCCGAGAGAGATCGGCGCGGAGCTGCGCGAGCAGGGTCGCGTCGGGCCGCACCCGGTCAACCGGCACTCGACGAAGATGGCGGCTCGCCAGATCGAGAGCGAAGCCGACATCGAAGACGTGATCGCGCTGATGCGGCTCAACTACGACCGCGTCGCTGCGCTCTAGCGCACCACGGGCGCAGGCCCCGCCTGCTAATGACCCCCGCCCGCACGGCGCGGGCGAAGTTACCATCCGGCCGGTGACGCTTGACACAGTTCGAGAGCAGGTGGCGGAGACATCCCGCCGGCTCGCCCTGGAGGGTCTTGTGCTGGGAACCGCCGGCAATGTGAGCGCGCGCCACGGCGACGAGGTGGCGATCACACCCACCGGCGCGGTGCTCGCGGAGCTCGAGGCGGAGCAGGTGAGCGTTGTGGACCTGGACGGACGTCAGGTGGGCGGCGAGCTCGCGCCCACGTCCGAGATCGACCTGCACCTGGGCGTCTACCGCCGCTACGACGCCGGCGCTGTCGTGCACACCCATGCGCCGGTGGCCACCGCACTGTCGTGCGTTTTGGAGGACGAGCTGCCCTGCGTCCACTACCAGATGCTTCTGCTCGGTGGGACCGTGCCGGTGGCCCGCTATGCCACCTTCGGCACTCCCGAGCTGGCGACCTCGGTGCTCGACGCACTCGAGGGCAGCAGCGCGGCGCTGATGGCCAACCACGGCGCGATCGTGCACGCCCAGGACCTCGGCGGCGCGCTCGAGCTGTCGCTGCTCTTGGAATGGGCGTGCACCGTCTACTGGCGCGCCGCGGCGATCGGCGAGCCGCGCGTGCTCGCCGACGAGGAGCGCGAGGCGGTGGTCGCCGCCGCGCTCTCACGCAACTACGGCACCACGCATCCGGTCGGCGACGACGCATGACGGACGAGATGAGGGCGCTCTAGTCGTCCTCGTGGATGCGGAGGCGCAGAGACGCCGGGACCGCTGCTCGGGTTGGTCAGCCCGTGGACGCTGACCGCGCTGATCGCCGGGGTGATCTCCTTCTACGCCTCCTGCCCGCAGCCTTCAGCTCGGCGAGGCTGTCGAGGTCATCGCGATCACCTCGGTAGCCGCCAACTACCATCATCGGCGAATCTCTCTCCCCTCGTCATTGTCGGCGCGGCGCTGATGCCCGCCCCGATGCGCGCCGCTCCCGACGCCGCCACCGGGTAGGAGTCTCAGCGCTCCGCGAAGGCGCTCAGCGCCGCCCGGGCGTCCGGCTCGTCGAACAGCCGCACGCAGTGGTGCGTCTCGCGCTCCATCGCGGCCGGCAGGAGCTGTCCGAAGCGCTCGTTCAGCATCGCCTTCGTGGCCGCCACGGCATCTCGTGACGTTCGGGAGAAGGTCGCGGTCCAGTGCTCGATGCGCGCGTCGAGCGCGCCCGGAGCCACCATTTCGGTGGCGAACCCATGCTCGAGCGCCCATTCGGCGTCGCGCTGCTCGCCGCTGAGGAGCAGCTCACGCGCGGCCGTCTCACCGAGGAGCTCGGGCAGCAGGAGCGTCCCGGCGTTGCTCGCCACGAGCCCGATCCCGACCTCCGGGGTGAGCAGGCGCACGCGGTTGCTGCAGAGCCGAAGGTCACAGCTCGCGGCGAACTCGAGCGCGCCGCCCACGCACACGCCGTCCACCACGGCCACCACCGGCACCGGTGCAGCCAGGACCACGCGCGTCATCCGCTGGAAGGCCTCAATCGTCTCCGCCCATGCGGCCGTGTCGGCCTCGATCGCCGCCTGGAGGTCGTCCCCCGCCGAGAAGTGCCCGCCGGCTCCGCGCACCGCGACCATGCGAACGTCCGAATCGCGGCCGGCCACGTCGATCTCGGCGGCGATCGCAGTCATCGTGGGCAGATCCCAGGCGTTGCGGCGGTCCTGGCGATCCCAGGTGATCACCCTGGCTGCGCCGTGGTCGGATGTGGTGACGGTCATTGGACGGGCTCCTTTTTCAGCAGGGTCTCGACCGCGTCCGGCAGCGGGTCGCCGCGCGCGGTGCGATGGACGATGCGGGTCTTGTGCTCGGCCACGGGCAACGACCCCGGCTCGAGCCGCGTGATCTCGAAGCGGGCGCGCAGCGCGGCATGGAGGCGCTCACCGATCCCGGTGAGATCGAGGTCCGCGGGCGCCTCCACGTACAGGAGCAGAGGTGGCACCACCGGATCGCCCTCCGCCACGACGCAGTGGCGGCCGAGGCCCGACTCCGCTGCGAGGATCGCGCTGATGGCCTGCGGGTAGACGTTCACAGCCTGGACCCGCAGCATGTCGTCCCGGCGGCCGTCGATGCGGATCCGCGGCGAACTGCGGCCGCAGGCGCACCGCGACGTCCACACCCGGCCGAGGTCGCCCGAGCGGTAGCGGAGAAGCGGGGACGCCTCGCGCTGGAGGTGGGTCCACACGAGCTCGCCGCTCGCGCCGTCCTCGAGCTGGATCGACTCACCGCTGTCGGGATCCACCAGCTCGAGCAGCGCGTGCTCGCCGACCGTGAGGTGAAGGCCCTCGCCCTCGCCGCAGGCGCCCGCCATCGTCGACCAGACGTCGCTCATCCCGAAGCTGTCGGACACCGTGGCGCCCCAGGCGGCCTCGATCTCGGAGCGCACCGCCTCGAGGCCCGCGCCGGGCTCACCCGCCGTCACGATGTGGCGCAGGTGAAGCTCGCGCGGGTCCACGCCGGCCTCGCGCGCCCGGGCGGCGAGGTACGCGGGGAACGAGAGCGTTCCGAAGATGGCCGTGATGCCGAGCTGCGGGATCAGCTCGAGCAGCCGCCGCGACTGGCCGGTGCCGACAGGCACCACCGTCGCGCCGCTTGCCTCGAGCGCCATGTGGTCGGCTATGCCGCCCGCGTACAGCGCGTAGTTGAGGCAGTGGGCAATGGTGTCGTCCGCGCGCACGCCGGCAATCCGAAACGCCTCGCCGCCAACGGCGCTGTTGGCCTCGTGGTCGCGCTGCGTGAACCCCACCGCCACCGGCTCGCCGGTGGTTCCCGAGGTCACGTGCACGCGCACGAGGCGCTCTCGCGGCGCGCACAGGTGTGGACCGAACGGCGGGTCGTGGCGCTGGCCCTCGCGAAGCTCCTCCTTAGTCGTGAAGGGCAGGTGGCGCAGATCGGCCGCACTGCGCACGCGCTCCCGGACGCCGCGAAGGCGCTCGCGGTAGAAGTCGCTCGACGCCTCCAGGTAGGCGAGCTGGTCCTGGAGCGGGCTCACTCGCGCGGGGGCAGGTCGCCCGCAGCGGCGCTCTCGAGAGTGGCGTGGACGGTGCGGCCGTAGGCGTCGATCAGCACCCGGAGGTCCGCCTCGGGCGTGTCCTCCTCCTTCGTATGCGAAACCGGCGGCGAGGACGACGAGAACAGCATCACGGTCGGGATCAGCCGTGCCATCTCGGCGGCGTCGTGGAGCGGCCCGCTCGGGATCGCGGTGTCCTTCCCGCCGGCGTCCTGGACGGCCTGGCGCGCGAAGCCGATCAGGCGCTCGTCGAACGGGATCGGCGGGATCGACCAGAGGTGCTGCAACTCAACCTCGCAGCCGTGATCCGCCGCGGCCTGCTCGCAAGCGGCGCGGGCCTCGGCGAGCATCGCCGCCAGCTCGTCCGGGTCGAGGTGACGCTGGTCCAGCAGCATCTCCGTGCGTCCGGGCACCGCGGTCACCACGCCGGGCTCGCTCGTGGCCCCGCCGACGGTGCAGACCCCGTCGTGCTCGAAGCCGACGTCGCGGATCGCGAGCGCGGCCTGCGCGGTGGCCATGAAGGTGTCGTGCCGCATCGGCATCGGCGTTGCGCCCGCGTGGGCGGTCTCGCCGGTGAACACCGCCAGGTGACGCTCCACGCCGAAGGTCCCGAGCACGGTCGCCGCCGGCTCGCCCTTGCTCTCGAGCACCGGGCCCTGCTCGATGTGGCCCTCGATGTAGGCGCAGGCGCCGCTCAGCTCGGCGCCCGACTCGCGGGCGCGGTCGAGGTCCACGTCGTAGCGCGCGATCACCTCCTCGAGGCGCTCGCCGTCGCGATCGCGCAGGTCGCGCACCTCGTCGGGGTCGAGCGTGCCGGCACAGCACGACGACCCGAACAGGCTGCGGCCGAAACGGGCGCCCTCCTCGTCGGCCCAGTCCACGAACCGCAGGCCAACCGGCGGCGGCCCGCTCTCGGCCTGGGTGCGGAGCGCCTCGACGGCCGTGAACACGCCCAGCGCGCCGTCGAGCCAGCCACCCGCCGGCACGGAGTCCACGTGCGAGCCGACGATCACGAAGCCGTCGCCCTCGCCCGCCATGGTCGCCCACAGATTGCCGGCGGCGTCCACGTTCACCTCCACCGGCAGCTCGTCCAGTCGCGAGCGGAGGAAGTCGCGCGCCTTCGTCCACTCGTCGGTCCAGCACACGCGCCGCGCCCCGTCGGGCCCGCCGGTGAGGCGGGCGAGCTCACGCAGGTCCTCGAGGACCCGGTCCGGGTTCACGATGCCACGGCGGCCTGCGCGCCGAGCGAGCGCCGCACGAAGCGGCCGTGACCGGGTTCCGTGCGGATCTCGCCGCGGTCGTACACCATCGTCCCGCGGCAGAGCGTGTGGCGCACGCTGCCCGTGGAGCTCTCGCCCTCGAACAGGTCGTAGTCCACGTTCATGTACGAGGTGCGCGTGGAGAACTCGAACGGGGTCGACGGGTCGAACACGACGAGGTCCGCGTCCATCCCCGGCGCGATCGATCCCTTGCGGGCGAGTCCGAACCGATGGGCGATCGTGGTCGAGGTCATGTCGACGAGCTCATTCGGCGTGATGCGGCCGCTCTCCACGCCCAGGTCCCACAGCTTCACGAGCCGGTGCTGGATCATCGCGAGCCCGTTCGGGATCTTCGAGAAGTCGTCGCGGCCGAGCGCCTTCTGCTCGCTGTTGAACGGGCAGTGGTCGGTCGAGACGCTCTCGAGCACGCCGCGGTCGAGCGCGGCCCACAGGAGCTCCTGGTTGTGCGCCTCCCGCAGCGGCGGCGAGCAGACGTAGCGGCCTCCCTCGAAGTCGGGCCGCTCGAGGTCGTGCACCGTGTTGGTGAGGTACTGGAGGCAGGTCTCGCCGTACACGTTCACGCCGCGTGCCTGGCCGGCGGCGATCTCGTCGGCCGCACGGCCGCAGGTCACGTGCACGATGAACACGTCGGCGCCGGCCTCCTCCGCAAGCCGAACGGAGCGGCTCGTGGCCTCCGCCTCCAACGACTCGGGCCTGGTGAGCGCGTGGTAGATCGGGTCGGTCTGGCCCGCGGCGAGCGCGCGCTCCACGAGCACGTCGATCACCCAGCCGTTCTCGCAGTGGACCATGGTGAGTGCGCCGAGGTCACGCGTGGTCTCGAGCACACGGAAGAAGAGGTCGTCGGTGACCATCAGGACGCCCTTGTAGGCGAGGAACACCTTGAAGGTGCAGATGCCCTCCTCGACCATCGGCTCCATGTCGGCGAACGTGCCGTCGTCGGCCTGCGTGATCGCCATGTGGAAGCCGTAGTCCACGTGCGCGGCACCGTCGGCGCGGGCGCTCCACTCGTCCAGCGAGGAGCGCAGGCCGTCCGGGTGCTGCTGGATCACGAAGTCGACGATGCAGGTGGTGCCGCCGGCCGCGGCGGCGCGCGTGCCGGTGTCGTAGTCGTCGATCGAGTGCGTGCCGCCGAACGGCATCGCCATGTGCGTGTGATTGTCGATCAGCCCGGGCAGCACGTAGCAGCCGCTGGCATCGATCAGCTCGGCGTCCACGTCGCCGAGGGCGCCGACCGCGACGATCTCCTCGCCGTCGATCAGAACGTCGGCCACGGACGAGTTGGTGGCGGTCACGACCGTGCCGCCCTGTACGAGCTTTCTCATGCTGCTCCTCCTGTCACTCCTGCGAAGCGCGGGATGATCTCGCGACCGTAGGTCTCGAGCGTCTGCTCCTGGCCCTCGGTCATCAGGTAGATGTTGAACTGGTCGACGCCGATCGACTCGAGCTGCGCCAGCTTCTCCGCGGCCTGGTCGACGGTGCCGAGCACGCAGAAGCGGTCGCAGATCTCGTCACTCACGAACGCGCCGTGCTTGGCGCCCACTCGCGAGTGCTCGTCGTAGTCGTAGCCGGTCTGCTCCGGCACATAGTCGGTGAGCGCGGTGGGCACCGCCGAGCCGTCGCGGCCGTAGCGGGCGATCAGGTCGCGGACGTGGTTCGACACCATCGCCGGGAACCAGCGCACCTGCTCGCGCGCGGCCGCGATGTCATCCGAGATGTGGCTCGGTGCGCACACGATGCACTTGAGCTTCGCGGGATCGCGGCCGGCCTCCTCAGCCGCCGCGCGTGCGGTGCCCATGGTCCACTGGATGATGTCCGGATCGGCGAGCTGGATGATCACGCCGTCGCCGTAGCGCCCCGCCAGGCCGAGCACGCGCGGCCCGTAGCCCGCCACGTGCATCTCGATCGGCGGCAGCTCGGGGCGCACCCAGGCGAGCTGAATGTCGGTGTCGTTCCAGTGCACCGTCTCGCCGTTCATGAACGGCTTGATCATCCGGATGGCCTCCTCGAACTTCGCCACCGGCACCGGCTTCTGGTTGATGTAGCGCCGGGCGGAGTCGCCGCGGCCGATCCCCATCACCATGCGGCCGTTCGAGATGTCCTGCAGCGTCGCGTACGAGCTGGCCACCACCGTCGGCTCGCGCGTACCTGGGTTCGTGACCATGTGGCCGAGCTTGATCCGCTGGGTGGCCGCCGCCGCGAGCGCGAGCGTCGGCGTCGATTCCTGCCACAGCACATGCGAGTCGTAGGTCCAGCCGTACTCGAAGCCCTGCGCCTCCGCGAGCTGGAACAGCTCGATGAGGCGCTGGTAGGGCGGATCGGGCAGAACGGTGACGCCAAAGCTCAGAGCCATGGCGTCACGGTAAGGGAAGAGCTCAGCTCTCGTATCTCTGGACCCACTCCGTGAGGAACGGTTCTGCGATTGCATACTCGCCGCGGCGCGTTCTTCTCACCAGCTCCGCGCGCTCGAGCGCCGTGAGTGCCCCCTGCACGGTGGGTGTGGCCGGCAGCGCGTGACGGCGCTGGTAGTCGCTGCTCAGCGGGCGCCCGGGGCTCTCCTGTGCGAGGGCCTGGAGGACCCGCTTCTGCGCTGACGAGACGCCCTCCCAGATGAGGCTGAAGTGCGAGTGCTCGGAACGCAGGGTGGCGTCGAGGGCAGCGTCGATCGCGGAGGGGCCCGCAATCTCGCCCGGGGGCGTGGCTTCCCAGAGGAAGTAGAGAAGCTCCTGCGTGGCGTACGGATGGCCACCGGTCAGCTCGAGTGCCCGCTCGCACGCATCGCGCTCCAGCTGCTTCCCGGTTTCGGCGAACCGCTCGAGCGCGTACGGCGCAAACAGCTCCGGCGGGATCACACCGAGCTCCGTCTGCTTCGCGCTGCGCCAGAACGGCTCGTTCTCGTCATTGAAGATCTGGCGCATCATGTGGCGCTTGCTGCCGAGGTAGATGTGAGCCACCTCGGGCTGCTCCTGAAAGACCGAGCGCATCAGCTTGATGAGCCCGGGGTCGATGTCCACAACCTCCTGGAACTCGTCGAGCACCAGGACCACGCGGCGCTCACGCTCGGCCGCGATCCGGCCGAGGGTGGTGAGCAACTCCTCGAGCGTGACGTCGATGTCCTCTTGGGCCGCCCGGGCATCGAAGGAGAAGGACACGGCACCGTCGTTGGGATTCACGGTGATGGTCGGCGTCAGGCGCAGGTCCGCGAATACCTTCAGGCGCTCCTTGGCACTCCAGAGGCGAGTGGCCAGCTCCTCGTGGATCGTCTTCGCCAGCTTCGCCGCGAGCTGGTCCTTGGTCGGCGTGCGCATCAGGTCCACCTGCGCGACGAGCACGTCGTCATTCACGAGCTCCTGGGCCACCCGCCACACCAGTGAGGACTTGCCGTACCGGCGCGGCGCGAACACCACCACGTCCTGGCCGTTGCGGGCGTCGGCTACGAGGCTGGCGATCTCGTCCTGGCGGTCGGTGAACGCTTCGTCCAGGGCCAGCGGGCCGAACCTGAAGGGATTCGCGGGTGGCTTTGCCATGAGCGCATTATGTTAGCGACAATTATGTATTTAGACATAATGTCTGCCGACATAAAGCGTGTCAGCCGTCGCGCAGGGCGATCAGGCCGCCGGTCACTCCCAGGTACGCGGTGCCGGTGGGCCCGAGAGCCAGCCCGGCGTAGTTGTTGTTGAAGCCGAGCCCGTTGCCCGCGTAGACCTTGAAGGCCGTGGCCCCCGTGCGGGCGTTGATCGCCGTCCAGAAGTACGGCTGGCGGAGCGGGAGAGGGTCGGGGTCGCGCGTGTAGGTGTAGATCAGGCCGGTGCGCGTGGACAGCTTCGGGACCACCGTGGGCGCGCGCTCGGTGGTGTTGGTCCAGATCTTGCGGCAGCCCCTGCCGTTCCTGTTCACGTCCACCCGGGCGAACCCGGCTGTGGTCAGCGCGCCGGAGTTCGGTCCGAACGGGTCCTGGTAGCCGTAGTTGTTCTCCACGTACAGCGAGCGACCGTTCGTGATGAGCGAGTTCTCGGTGGCGCTCGCTCCCGGCTCGAACACCGGCACCCGGCACACCACCCGGCGCTGCCCGCGCTTCAGGCTCACGGCCTTGCGGTACACGACCACGTTCATCGGGTCCGCGTTGTCGGTGATCGCGACGTAGCCGCCACTCATGATCGTCGGCGTGGTGCCCGAGCCGGCGTCGGCCTGGCCGGGCTTCACGACGCCGGAGTTGCCGTACGTGGCCCTCCACTGAATCTGCGGCTTGCCATTGCGCGCGCGGAGGCGGTACATGCGCTTGCTCGACACCACGTAGATGCCGCGACGGTCGACCGTGAACGAGTTCTGAATGTCCTCGCCGAGGCGGATGGCGCGGATCCTGCGCGTCTTCGGGTTGAGGATTGCGACCTTGCCGTTCTTCTTCGAGACGAACCAGATGCGGCCGCGGAAGTCGGGCAGCGCCGAGCTGATGCGCTCGTCCGGCTCGAGCACGCTGGTCAGGTCGTAGTCGTCCGTCTTCGTGATGGTTCGGCCGTCCGCCGAGACCTGAAGCACGAACAGATGGCTCGTCTTGGTGGCGCTCCAGACGCGGTCGCGCCCGTCGAGGAAGAAGTAGCCGCCGCCGGCGAAGTTCTGGTACGCCTTGGTGCCCGGCGGATCGGGGGCGTTCGGCATCTCGTAGCTGGCGAGCAGCTCGAGCGACTGTGGGTCGATCACCCGCACCTGCGGCGGCGCGATCAGCGAGGGGCAGACGCTCACCAGGAATCCGCGCGAATGGAAGGTGAGCGACCCGCACAGCGCAGGCGACATCGCATTCGAGAGCGCCACTGGCGAGCGTCCGAGTGGGCCGGGTCCGCGGTAGGCGTCCGTCATCCAGGTGTCGTTGTGGATGTTGCTGCGCGGGTTGGGCGCCATGAACGGGTTGCGCGGCGCCTTCGTGTACGCAAGCTGCTGGGGTGTTGCCGGTGCGCCCTGGTACCTCGGCAGGGTGGTGCCGAGCGGGTCGAGTATCGGCGCGGCGGCCGCGGCGGGGGCCAGCGCGAGGACGAGCAGGGTCAGGGCGGCTGAGGTCCAGCGCGTGGTGGACACGGGCCCGAACATAACGGGCTTGCCATTAGGCGAGCGCCGGTGGATCCTGTGTACGCCGGGGTGGGGGGCTACGGTCTCGGGAATGGTGGAGATGGAGCTGAGGCGTACGGCCGAGGACCGGCGGCTCTACGCCCTGGAGGGAGTCGGCACCCTGCGGCTCGAGGGCCTGGGCGGCCGCATGGCGACCGCCGAGTCCGGATCGGAAAGCTGGCACATCACTCGTCGCGGGTTCTGGCGGCGGATCATTCAGGCCACCGACACGGCGGACAGCGTGGTCGGCGAGTTCGAGCCGCGCGGCCTGCGCCGAGGTGGCGCGCTGCGCTGGGCCGGTCGGGGGCTCGAGCTGCGCCCGGCGAGCAAGTGGCGGGAGCGTTACGCCCTTGCCGACGGCGAGCAGGAGCTCGCCGTGTTCGACGGAAAGGGCTGGGGGCGCCGGCCCGTGGAGGTGGTCGTGGACGACTCCGCCGCGGTGGAGCCGGGGCTGCTCCTGTTCGCCGCCTTCGTGGTTCGTGGGCTTGCCGAGGACGCGGGTGCCGCGGCCGGCGGCGCCGCAACCACAGGGTCCTAACCGCTTCTTCGAGCCGCTTTCGGTGTTGATGCGTGCATGCGCAGCGTCCTCGGCTTCCTCGCGGTGCTCGCCGTCTTGGTGGTCTGCGCGGCGCCGGCGCAGGCCACCTTCCCGGGCAGAAACGGCGGCGTTGCGTTCGGACAGCGCACCACGAGCGGCGACCCGGACCCGGTGATCACCGAGCACTCGCGCCTGCTCGTGGCGCTTCCGCCATTCCGCGCCCACAGGACGCGGACCCTGCTCGACTGCCAGACCACGGACGGTGCGCCGAGCGGCGGCAACTGCACCGGAACGGACTACCGGTCGCCGTCGTACTCCCGCAATGGCGAGAGGATCGTCTTCGACGCGGGCGCGCGCCTCGCGATCATCGACGCCGACGGTGGGGAGGCGGTCCTACAGCCCGCAGCCACGGCCGATGACGGAGACCCCTGCTTCTCCCCCGACGGCAAGCGCATCGCGTTCACGGGCGTGAACGACCGCGGCGGAACTGACCTCTACATCCGCGGGCTCGGGGGCGGCGCAGCGCGCATGATCATCCAGGACGCGGGCTCGCCCGCATGGTCGTCACGGAACCGGCTCGCCTACGTGCGCAGCGGCAACGTCTACACCGCCAACCCGAACGGCAGGGATCGCCGCTGGGTCACCTCAGGCGTCTCGCCTGACTGGTCGCCGCACGCCAGCCGGCTGGCGCTGGTGCGGCCGCTGCCGAGCCTCACCTTCGACGGGGTCACCGGCCGCATCTACACGGTCACGGCGAGCGGTCATGACCTTCGCCGGGTCGGGCGCTCCAAGGATGCGTCTCACCCGATCTGGTCCCCCGACGGGCACTGGCTCGCCTACGACGGGTTCGACCTGGGCGTGAACATCAAGCGAATCGGGAGCAGCGTGCCGGCGTTCGAGGTCGCACCGACTCAGTTCAGCGGTGAGAGCGGCTCGGTGAGCTCGTTCAGCCCGGCCTGGCGGCCGCGCTAGACCTCCTGCTCGAGCACCGACAGGATGTTCCCTGCCGGGTCCTTGAACCAGGCGATCGGCGGCCCCGCTTCGCGAGCGATGCCCTTGTCGTCCTGGCCAAAGCCGTCGTACTGCTCGAACTTCACGCCGCGCGCGCTCAGCTCCTCAACCGTGGCGTCGATGTCGTCGACCGGGAAGTTGAGGATCGTGTAGGTCGCGGGCTGGAAGTCGGGTTTCGGGTAGATCAGGGTGGGGCGGTCGCCGGCGAGGTGCAGGGTCAGAAGACCAGGGCCCTCCATGAGCTCGACCTTCAGCCCGAGCGTGTCCCCGTAGAACCCGCGCGCCGCCTCGATGTCCGGCACCGCGAATCCGCTGAATGCCTTGCTGTCAGCCAACATGGTCTGCCTCCTCGTATCTCGTTCCGATCATCGGGACTCCTCCAGTCGTCCGGGCAGGCCGAAGCGCTCGAAGCTCGCGTTCAGCCGCACGGGGTCGATCTCCTCGTCCACCCAGCGTGCGTACGAGTGCGTGGGCGGAAGGTCGATGGTTCGCGCCACGAAGGCGACCACGTCTGAGATCAGCCTGCCGCGGAAGGTCAGCACGTTGAGCGCGAAGGGCAGGTACGCCTGCTCGCCGTCGTCCCACGCGTAGAACGCCAGCGCCGGCTGGCCGTTGGCGGTGACGCGGATTGGGCGCCAGCGCCAGCTGCCCGACATCGGCCAGCCCTCGAGGAACATCGCGATCTCGTCCTTGCCGCCGAACCAGCTGGCAAGCGGCGGCATCGCGAAGGTCGCGTCCTTGGCGAGCATCTCGACCACGGTCTCGAAGTCGTTCTGCTCCCACGCCTCGACGTAGCGCTCCACGATCTCGCTGAGCTCGTCGTCGCCGAGCGCGCGCAACGTGGCCTGCTGGCTCTGCTCGGGCAGGCGATCGTCGACGGTCTTGCGGGCGCGCTGAAGGGCGCTGTTCACCGAGGCCACCGACGTGTCGAGCGATTCCGACACCTCCTGCGCCGAGAAGCCGAGCACCTCGCGCAGGATCAGCACGGCGCGCTGGTTCGGCGGCAGCAGCTGAAGCGCCGCGATGAACGCCAGCTCGACGCTCTCGCGCTGCTCGTAGCGCGCCTCCGGGGCGGCGAGGCCGTCCTCGAGGCCGAGCGTCTCGTCCGGATAGGGCTCGACCCACACGGACTCGATCACCGGTTCGCCCGGACCGCCGTGAGGGTCCGCCGCGGGGCCGTAGTCGACCGGCAGCACGCGCTTGGGGCGCCGCGCGATCTGGTTCAGGCAGGTGTTGGTGGCGATCGTGTACAGCCAGGAGCGGAGCGAGCTGCGTCCCTCGAACTTGGCGAGCCCGCGCCAGGCGCGCAGAGATGCGTCCTGCAGCGCGTCTTCCGCGTCGTGCACCGAGCCGAGCATGCGGTAGCAGTGCGCATGCAGCTCTCGCCGGTAGGGCTCGAGGAGATCGCGGTACGCGCTCTCGTCGCCGTCTCGGGCGGCCTCGAGCAGCTCTTGTTCCTGCGTGGTGGGGGTGGTAGCCATGCGTCCCCAGGTTAGACCGCGCGACTGGCCCAAACTCATCGCGCGCCCGATGAGTTTCCGGGCCTACCTCGGTCTTATTGGCAGTGATGAAGCCAGTGGTCCACCTGGAGCTGCACACGGGCGACCTCCAGGGCGCCCGCGAGCTCTACGCCGACCTGTTCGGCTGGAAGCAGGAGCGCATCGAGGCGGGCCACCGCCCCTACCTCGCGCTCGAGCTGGGAGGCGGACTCGGCGGCGGGATCGTGGAGTGCGCCACCGACCGAGCGCTCTGGCTGCCCTACGTGGAGGTGGCCGAAATCGGGGCAGCCACGGACGGGGCACGCGCCTCGGGCGCGGCGGTCCTGCTCGAGCCGCGCGAGGGCCCGACCGGCTGGCGCAGCGTCATCGCCACGCCGGCCGGCGGCGAGATCGCGCTCTGGCAGCCGAAGCGCTGAGGCGGTTCAGCCGCTACGGCGTCGCTTCTTCTTTTTCTTGCTCACCGGATGCGGCGAGCGCTGGCGCTCGGGCGGCGGCTCGGGTGCCGCCTCTTGCTCGTGCCCGCCGCGGTTGCGGCGCGTGAGCACGAAGCGCAGCGCGACGACGCTGCCGATGGCGCCTACCTTCAGTGCCGAGTAGGCCGGGCTACCTGGCGTGAGCGGGTGGATGACTGCGGGATGCACCATTTCCAGTGCTGAGGGTAGTGGCCGGGCGAAGGCGGTACGCCGGGGCGTCGAAGTGGCGTGTGCGCCGGCGGTACTCGAACGTGTAGCCGGGCCACATGATCGAGTTGCGGCCGTTGCGGTCGACGTACCAGCTGCTGCAGCCCGTGTTCCAGACCGTGCCAGCGAGCCGCTCCTGAAGCTCCTCGTTGTAGGCGGCCTGCGCCTCCGCTCGGACCTCGAACTCGGCCGCGCCGCGCAGCCGAATCGTGCGCAGCGCGTCGATCGCGTAGGCAAGCTGCGACTCGAGCATGTAGACGATCGATGTGTGGCCCAGGTTCAGGTTGGGTCCGTAGAGGAAGATGAGGTTCGGGAAGCCGGTGACGGTCGTGCCCAGATACGCCTGCGGGCTGCCGGCCCAGGTCTCCGCGAGCGAGCGGCCGTCGCGTCCGTGGATCCGCTCCGCGATGGGCAGCTCGGCGGGCGTGAAGCCGGTCGCGAGGATGAGCGTGTCGACCTCGTGCTCTACGCCGTCCCCATCCACGATCGAGTTCTCGCGCACCTCGTGGATGCCTGAGCTCACGAGGTCGACGTTCGACGCCTGGAGCGCCGGATACCACGCGTTCGAGAACACGAGCCGCTTGCAGCCGAGCTGAAAGCCGGGCGTCAGTCGCCGTCGCAGGTCCGAGTCCGGGACCTCGCGGCGAAGCTTGAGCTTGACGATCCACTCCGCTGGCTTGAGATAGCGGCGGTCGCGCGTCATCCCCGGAGCGAGCAGAAGTTCGACGAGCGAGTAGATAAAGGCGCGCGAGAGCCGCTGTAGCGCCGGTAGGCGCCGGTAGGCCTCGCGCATCCGCGGCGTCACTTCGTGGTCCGCGTGCGGCGCCACCCACGGCGGTGTGCGCTGGAAGAGGGTGAGCCTGCTGACGCGCGGCTGGATGGCCGGCACCACCTGCACCGCGGAGGCGCCCGTCCCGATCACAGCGACGCGCCTGCCGGTCAGGTCCTCGTCGTGATCCCAGCGCGCTGTGTGGAAGGCGTTGCCCGCGAAGCGCTCCAGGCCGGGTAGAGCGGGCTCAAACGGTTCGCTCAGGAGCCCGGGCGCAGCAACGAGCACGCGTGCGGCGATCGGTCCTTGCGAGGTCTCGAGCTCCCAGCGCTGTTCGCCCGCCACCCAGGTCGCTCCGAGCAGCTCGCAGCCCAGCCGCACGTGCGGCACGACGCCATAGCGTTCGGCGCAATCGCGGAGGTACGCTTGGATCTCGTCTCGAAGCGGGTACGCGCGCGTCCAGTCCGGGTTCGGCGCGAACGAGAACGAGTACAGGTTCGACGGGACGTCGCACTGGCAGCCGGGGTAGCTGTTCGCCCACCACGTGCCGCCCACGTCGTCTCCGCGCTCGAGCAGCACGAAGTCCTCGATGCCCTCCTGCCTGAGGCGGATCGCCATGCCGAGGCCGCCGAAGCCGGCGCCCACGATCGCCAGCTCGTGCACGTGCAGGTCGTTCACCCGCCGGACGCTATCCGAGCCGTATCGTGCCCGGGATGAGCGAGGGCGACGTCGAGGTGGTCCGGCAGCTGTTTGAGCTCTTCGCGAGCGGCGGAATGGAGGCGGCGCTCGAGGTGATGGACGAGGACATCGAGATCGTCATACGTCCGGACGTGTCCGCCGAGCCGGACACCTATCGCGGGCACGACGGCGCCCGTCGCTACTTCGCGGGCTTCGAGGGCATGCTCGAGGACGTGCGCTACGAAATGTTCGAGCTGATCCCCGAGGGGCCGCATGTGCTCGCCCGTGCTCGCCTCGCCGGACGCGGTGTCTCGAGCGGACTCGAGGTCGAGCTCCAGACCGTCGTCGTGCACACGGTCAAGGGTGGGAAGCTCACGCGCATCGTGCCCTACCCAGACCTCGAGTCGGCGAGGGAAGCGCTCGGCTAGCCGCCCTCGGGCCACCAGCCCGGCTGCATCTCGGCGTCCTTGTTGTCGGTGTTCGGAGCGCCGAACGCGAGGAGCTCGGCGCCGTCGTCGCCCGCCTCCACTCCGCGCATCGTCCCGCTGGGGATACGAATCGCGTCCCACTGGCTCAGCTCCACGACCTCATCGTCCACAGCCACTCGCGCACTCCCGGAGACGACGACGTAGACCTCCTCCTGCTCGGAGTGCGTGTGGCCGAACGGCGAGCGGAAGCCACCGTCGAGGCGGAAGTAGCTGAGGCCGGAGTTCTCGAGATCGAGGTTGGTCCTCGCGAAGTGCGACTCGATCCCCTCCATGCCGAACTTCGGCGCCATGTCCTGGACGTCGGACTTGAGGTTCACCCGCGTGTAGGCCGCCATGCTCAGGCCTCCGCGCGCTGCTTCAGGCCCTCGGCGGCGTCGCCGAGGAGGAAGTCGCGCACCTTCGACTCCGCGGGGCCGCGCAGCAGCAGGCCCAGCATGCGGCCGGGGTCGGCGTCCAGGGCGTACGTGGCCCGCGTCCGACCCTCGCCGAGATCCTCGAATGTCCAGGAGCCGGTGAGCGACTTGGTCTCTCCCTTCTCCTGCACCCAGCGAATCGCGGTGGGCTCCTCGTACGAGAAGCGCAGCGTGGCGCGAACGGTCTTCACCTTCGCGTCCGACTCGGTCTCTGCGAGCGTGGCCCGCTTCTGAGGGTCGCGCTCGAGTACTTCCACGTCCTTGAGCGAGCCCTGCCATTCGGGCGCCTTCGCGATGTCGGAGGCGATCTCGTAGCAGCGCTCGACCGGAGCATCGATCTCGACGGAGCGCTCACCGCTGATGTTTCCCATGGCACGAGCCTATAGCCCAACCCTCAAGGGGTCAGACCCCTTGAGGGTTGGTGCCAGCGTGTCGCGCCGAATGACCAGCAGGCCGGCACCCGCGGCCGACACCGTCGCCGCCGCCAAGACGGCCGCCGGCCACGAGTACGACTCCACAAGTACGCCTCCGACCGCCGCTCCCAGAGAGACGCCGGCGACCAGGGCGGTGAGCGGCCACGTGAACGCCTCGGTGGCCGTGCCTCGCGGCGCGACTCGCTCGATGAGCTGGTTGCGCGAGGCGATAAGCGGCGCAATCGGCAGGCCCATCAGCACGACCAGCACGCCCATGGTGAGTGGCGAGGTGGCGGCGAACAGCCCCGCGGTCGCGATCGGAATCACGCAGGCGAGGCGGAGATGCACAGCCGTGAGCGGCGATCGCGGTGGCCATGCGCCATACGCGAGCCCTGCCAACCCGCTGGCGCCGGCCCAGACGGCGAGCAGCACCCCCGCCAGCTCCTTCTGGCCCTCTTCGGCGCTGAAGGCCGGCAACACAACCTCGATCGTGCCGAACGCGAAGCCAACGGGCAGACTCGCGAGAACCAGAGTGCGCAGGCCGGGGGCCGCCAGCGCGCCGAGCCCGAAGCGGCGCGCGCCTGCCTGCGGCGCCTCGGGCCGCTCCCGTCCATGGAGACCCGCGAGCAGCATCATCGTCCCGCCCAGCACGCAAGCGGCGGAGACCGCGAGGGCATACTGAGGTCCCACCGTGGCGACCGTCAGCGTCGTCAGAAGCGGGCCGACCACGAAGATCAGTTCGATCAAGACCGAGTCGAGCGCATAGGCGCTCGGGATCAGCTCCGGACGCTCCGAGAGCAGCAGCGGCCACCGTGAACGCAGCACGGAGGACACCGGCGGGATCGCCACGCCGGTGCAGAAGGAAGACACCGCGAGCACCGCAGAGCCGGCATCGCCGGCTCCTAGCGCCCACACGAGCAGGAGGCCAGCGGCGTGCACGAGCGCCAGAGGAAGCAGCGCCCGCTCGCCACGCCAGTCGATCAGCCTGCCCTGGAAGGGAGCACCGAGCGCGGTGCCCAGCGCGAGCGCGCCTGCGCAAGCTCCGGCGGTCGCGAAGGAGCCGCTCACCTCCTGCACGTAGAGCAGAATCGCGAGCCCGCTGATGCCGATCGGGAGGCGCCCCACGACGGTCGCGGCCACGATCGCCGCGACGCCTGGGGTGCGAAGGATCCGTACGTATACGCCCACGGCCCGAGCATGGCAGTCACCGCAGACTTGCCGCCGCGTGTGGTGTAGCCTCGCCGCCGCAGATGGAACCGGATGCTGTCGAGATGCGCGTGCTCGGCTGCCTGATCGAGAAGCAGCGGACCACGCCCGACGTCTATCCGCTCACGCTCAACGCGCTGCGGCTCGCCTGCAACCAGTCCACCAACCGCGACCCGGTCGTGGATTACGACGAGAACACCATCCGCGGTGGTATCGACAGGCTCGTACAGCGCAAGTGGGCCACGCTCGCGAGCTGGTCCAATCGGCGCTCGATGAAGTACCGCCACACGCTCGACGGCGCGCTCGGGCTCGACGATGCGGAGATCGCGGTTCTCGACGTGCTCATGCTGCGCGGCCCGCAGACCCCGGGAGAGCTGAAGACCCGCACCGAGCGGCTGCACCCGTTCGCCGGCATGGAGGAGCTGGGCGAGACGCTCGAGCGCCTCATCGAGCGCCAGCTCATGGTGCGTCTCGACCGCCGGCCTGGGCAGCGCGAAGAGCGCTACAGGCATCTGCTCGGCGGCGGCGAACTTCCAGAGGGTGAGGAGCACTCCACCACCCCGGTGGCGGCCCCGTCGCGGGCGGCCACGGACGGCGTCGAACAGCGTCTCGAGCGGCTCGAGGGCGAGGTTGCGGAGCTCAGGGCGGAGCTGCGCACGCTCCGCGAGCAGCGCCCGGGTTAATTTTTCGGCGCCAGAACCCGAATAAGGGTCTATATGTCCCCGGCCCCGACACGTGAGGGGGACGTCCCAGTCCATCTCATTCCGGCCGTGGAGCCGAGTCCGCGCTTTGCGGCACGCGTCGCCGCGGGCGTGTTCGCCGGCGAGGCTCTGATCCTCACTGCGGTGGCGCTCCTGTCGAGCCACACCGATGTGCTCGGCGGGGGACGTGTTGCGATCCCGGCCACCTGCGCGGTCATCGCCGTCTTCCTCTACGTGGGCGCCGGCTGGGTCCGCCCGCGCTACCTCCCCGCCATCACCGCGCTCGGAACAGTTCTCGTGACTGCGCACGTATGGAGCGCCGAGCACGAGCCCGCGCTGTCGGGCGAGATGCTCTACATCTGGCTCGGCCTGTACGCCGCCTACTTCTTCAGCACGCGCCAGGCGGCCATGCAGCTCGCGTTCATGGCCAGCGCATACCTCGCGGTCCTCGTTGCCACCACCCCGCTGCACTCTGTTGCCGCCGGCTGGCTCACGCTGGTGGGCATTCTCTTCCCGGCAGCAGGAGTTCTTCGGGCAGTGCGCGACGGAGTTACGCAGCTCGTACAGCGCCTCTCCGAGGCGGTTCTCACGGACACTCTCACCGGCCTCAGGAACCGCCTGGCGCTGGACCGCGAGCTGCAGACCGAGGTCGAGCGGACCCAGAGCTCGGGCAGGCCGCTGAGCGTGGTGATCGGCGACCTCGACTACTTCAAGTCGGTGAACGACCGGCTGGGCCACCGTGCCGGCGACGCGGCACTCGTGCGCGCGGGCAAAATGCTCCTTCGCCACCGCCGTGGGGACGACTGCATAGCCCGCACCGGAGGCGAGGAGTTCACGATCCTGCTGCCGGGCGCCACCGAGCACGAGGCCTACCTCATCGCCGAGAACATCCGCACGGATGTCGAGCACGAGTTCCGCAACGACCCCGCCGTGCTCACGTTCTCGTTCGGCGTCGCGACCTTCCCTCACCACGGCGGCACCGCGGACTCGGTGCTCGAGGCCGCCGACCAGGCGCTCTATGCCGCCAAGGCGCTCGGCCGCAACCGCTGCGTGATCTTCAACCCCGAGCTGTCGGCGATCTTCGCTCCGGACGACGACCGCGGCGCCGACGAGTTCCAGCTCTCGACGCTCGTGTCGCTCGCCGAGGCGCTCGACCTCCGCGACACGGGCACCTCGGACCACTCGTGGACCGTTGGGCGCTACTCCGCGATGATCGCGGCCGAGCTCGGTCTGCCGCCCGAGCGCGTGAAGCGCGTCGAGGTGGCCGGGGTGCTGCACGACATCGGCAAGGTGGGGCTGCCCGACGCGATACTTCAGAAGCCCGGGCCGCTCGGCAAGAACGAGCTGGCCGAGATCCGCACACATCCCGAGATCGGCGCCCAGATCCTCAACAGCCGCGGGCTCGAGGACCTGCGCGAGTGGATCCTCGCCCACCACGAGCGTCCGGACGGCAAGGGCTATCCGTGTGGCCTCACCGACACGGAGATCCCGATCGAGGCGAAGATTCTCGCGGTGGCCGACGCCTACGAGGCGATGACGGCCGACCGCGTCTACCGCGCGGGTATCGAAGAGCGCGCCGCGCGCGCGGAGCTCCTCCGCTGCGCGGGCGATCAGTTCGACTCGCGCGTGGTGGCCGCGTTCCTCACCGCACTCAGCAGCGCGGACGCGCGCAGTAGCGTCCGCGACGTTGAAATGGCCTAAGCACTCCGTCTCACTCGTGATCGAGGGCCCCGAGGGGCTGCTGCTCGTGCGCCGCCCGGACGACGACGAGAGCCTGCCAGGCGCGTGGGGCCTGCCGGCCGTGAGCCTTGCGCCGGGGGAGGCCGAGGAGGACGCGGTGCGCCGCGCGGGCCGGGACAAGCTGGGGGTGGACCTGGAACCGCTCGAGCCGGTGGGCCGCGAGGGCGCCATGACCGACTGGCAGGTCCGCGTGGCGGCCGGCGAGCCGGCCGTGCCTCAACCCGGCCCGAAGACGCAGTACACGGAGCTGCGCTGGGGCGAACCCGACGACCTCGTGCCGGCGGCGCGCGAGGGGTCGCTCTGCTGCCGGGCGCTGCTGCGCGCCCGCGGTCTAGATTGGACCCCGTGACCACGCGACCTGGAGTGCTCGCCCGGGGCCCCTGGCGACCAGACCAGGTGGAGGTGAGCTGGCGCGACGAGGCCTTCGAGGTGCCCGCCGAGATGGCGCGGCTGGCCGATGGCGCGGTGGAGGGCTTGCGCGAGCGCGGCTCGCCCGCGCACGACGGTCTCGCCACACGTATGGTCGGCTTCGAGGCCGACGGCGAGCAGCTGCGCCTGGAGCTTCAGCCCGTGCGCTGGGCGCTGCGCCTGCTCGACGACGCATCGGAGAGCCTCACGGCTCTGTGCGTGGTGCGCTCCGACGACGGCCGCTGGCTGGCGGGCCGCCGCGCGGGCTGGGTGTCAACCTGGGCAAACCGCTGGGCGCTCGGCGCCGGAGGATCGGTGGACCTCGGTGAGAGCCCTGCCAAGACCCTCACGCGCGAGCTTCACGAGGAGTGGCAGCTCGAGCCGGACCGGCTGTCCGTGGAGGCACTGCTGGCGCTGCCGGGCGGCATGAACATGCTGGTCGGGCTCGCCACGGTGCCGGACCGCTGCGAGCCCGTGCCCGACGCCGAGCACGACGAGTGGACCTGGTGGCCCGCCGACATCGACCGCTGGCCCGCCGAGGCGGACGAGCGGCTCAAGCTGATGGCAGCCCTATTGGGCAGCTGACGCCGGTGCCGCCGATCCCGCAGTAGCCGCCCGGGTTCTTGGCGAGGTACTGCTGGTGGTAGTCCTCGGCGTAGAAGAACTCGGGAGCGTCGACGATCTCGGTGGTGATGTCGCCGTAGCCCGCGTCGTGCAGCCGCTCCGCGTAGCGCTCGCGCGAGGCCTCGGCGGCGGCGCGCTGCGCGTCTGAGGTCACGTAGATCTCGGAGCGGTACTGGGTGCCGACGTCGTTGCCCTGACGCATGCCCTGCGTCGGGTCGTGGCCCTCCCAGAACAGGCGCAGCAGCTCGTCGTAGGAGATCTCGTCGGGGCGGAAGGCCACGAGGACGACCTCGTTGTGGCCGGTGCGCCCGCTGCAGACCTCCTCGTACGTGGGGTTCGGGGTGTACCCGCCGGCGTAGCCCACGGCGGTGGTGTAGACGCCGGGCGCCTGCCAGAAGTCGCGCTCGGCTCCCCAGAAGCAGCCCATGCCGAAGATCGCCGTCTCGACGCCCTCGGGGAAGGGCGGCTCCAGCGGCGTGCCGAGCACGAAATGCGTGTCGGGCAGATCGAAGGGACGGGCGTCGCGGCCAGGGAGAGCGTCGGCCGGCTCGGGCATCGCGGTCTTGTCGCGGAAGAGGAAGCTCATGGTCCTTCCAGGGTAACGTCCGCTTCGTGGTTGAGCTCGACTATCTGGCGCCAGATCTCACCGGCCAGCGCTTCCACGAGACGATCAATGCCCTGCGCGCGGAAACGTGGCTCGCCAGCTCGCCGCTCGGATACTTCGTGCTCGACCGCGACGCCGCCACATTCTTCCTGCGGACGAAGAGCGCCACGTTCCCCGGCCTCCGGATCGCCGAGATGTTCGGCGTGGAGGAGGGGCCGCTGCTCGAGCAGATGCGCCGCAACATCCTCCACATCAACGGCGACGGGCACAGGCGACTGCGCAACCTCGTGAACCCGGCGTTCACCCCGCGCGCCACCGAGCGCTGGCGCCCCGCGATGCGCCAGTTCCTCGAGCAGCTCTGGGAGCCGCTCGAAGGGAGCGGGTCCTGCGAGTTCGTGGGCGATTTCGCGAAGCCGTATCCGTCGCTCACGATCGCCACGGTGATGGGGGCGCCGCTGGCGGACGCGCCGCGCCTGCACGAGTGGTCGAACCTGATCCAGCGCCAGTTCGACCCGCCCAGCCTGATGAACGAGCGCGACGCCATCGAGCGCGCCTGCGAGGAGTTCTACGAGTGGGCGGGCGCGCTGATCGAGCGCCGCAAGGACGACCCGGGCGACGACCTGATCTCCACCCTGATCGCTGCATCGCACGAGGGCGACCGGCTCGACGACGCCGAGTGCATGAACCTCGTCCTCAACGTGCTCGTGGGTGGGGTGGACACGACGCAGTCGCAGCTCGCGCATGGCCTGCGCGTGTTCGCGGAGCATCCGGACCAGTGGGAGCTGCTCGCCGAGCGGCCCGAGCTCGCGGCGGCGGCCGTGGAGGAGCTGCTCCGCTTCGAGCCGATCACGCCGTTCACCGCCCGGCTGCTGCACGAGGAGGTGGAGTACCGCGACGTCACCTTCCCGGCGGACTCGATCGTGATGGTGTGCTCGTTCGCGGGCAACCGCGACGGGGTGGACGGCGACTCCGAGGCGTTCGACATCACCGCCGACCGCGGCGACGCGAAGCCGCTCACCTTCGGCGCGGGCATCCACTACTGCCTCGGAGCGAATCTCGCGCGCGCCGAGCTTCAGGAGGCCCTGTCGTTCCTCCCGGCGCGCATGCCCGGGCTGGCGCTGGACGACGAGCCCGAGCTGGGCTCGATACACGGCATCTACGGACTGGAAAGGTTGCCCCTGCGGTGGACGTAGGGCTCGCACATTTCCTGACCGACTACGGGATGCAGCCTGCCGAGCTCGGCCGCATGACCGAGGAGCGCGGCTTCGAGTCGCTCCTGCTGCCTGAGCACACGCACATACCGGTCAGCCGCCAGACGCCCTATCCCGGCGGAAGCGAGCTGCCGCCGGAGTACAGCCATACGCTCGACCCCTTCGTGGCCCTGGCCGCGATCGCCGCCGCCACGCAGCACATCAAGATCGGAACAGGCGTATGCCTGATCATCCAACGCGACCCGATCGTGGTGGCGAAGGAGGTGGCCACGGTCGATCACATCTCAGGCGGCCGCTTCCTGTTCGGCGTTGGCGCCGGGTGGAACATCGAGGAGATGGGAAATCACGGAACCGACCCGAGCACCCGCTTCAGGCGCATGCGCGAGAGCGTCGAGGCGATGAAGGCGATCTGGACCCAGGACGAGGCGGAGTACCACGGCCGCATCATCGATTTCGACCCAATCTGGTGCTGGCCGAAGCCGGTCCAGAAGCCGCACCCGCCGGTACTCGTGGGCGGGCTTGGCGAGAAGGTGCTCGACCGCGTGGTGGCGTACGGCGACGAGTGGATCCCGAACCGCGTCAAGAGCCCTGAGGATCTGAGCGAGCGGATCGCCGAGCTGCAACGGCGCGCGGAGGCCGCGGGCCGCGGCCGCATTCCGGTCACGGTCTTCGGCGCGAAGCCCGAGGTGCGGCTGCTGGAGCGCCTGAAGGCGGCTGGCGTCACGCGCGCCCTCTTCTACCTGCCCCCGGACGGGGCGGAGCGGAAGCTGGATGAACTCGCGAAGGTGGCGGCCGAGTGGGCCGGTTAGACGAGCTCGACCTGAGCCTGTCGCTCTCGAAGAGCGACTACGAGGAGCGGCTCGAGGCAGCCCAGACTCGGCTCACCGAGCTCAGGCTGGCCCTCGGCGGAAAGCTGCAGGGCTATGAGGGGAGGCTCGGCCCGGCGCTCGCGGTGGTGTTCGAGGGCTGGGACGCCTCTGGAAAGGGCGGCGCGTTGAAGCGCCTGGTGGAACCGCTCGACTCGCGGCACGTGCGCGTGGCGTCGTACGCGGCGCCGACGGAGACCGAAAAGCGCCATCACTTCCTGTGGCGCTTCTGGCCCGCGCTCCCCGGGCTCGGCGGGATGACCGTGTTCGACCGCTCGTGGTACGGCCGCGTGCTCGTGGAGCGCGTCGAGGCCTTCGCGACTCCCGAGGAGTGGGAGCGCGCGTACGCGACCATCGTGGGATTCGAGCGCACTTTCTGCATCGAGAGCGGAGTGCTCGTGAAGTTCTGGCTTCATGTCTCCGACGAGGAGCAGCTCGACCGCTTCCAGAAGCGCGAGAAGAACCCGCTGAAGAGCTGGAAGATGACCGACGAGGACTGGCGCAACCGCGAGAAGCGGCCGCAGTATCTCGAGGCTGTGGAGGACATGTTCGAGCGGACCGACCACGCCCACGCTCCCTGGCAGCTCGTCGAGGCGAACGACAAGCGCTACGCGCGCGTGAAGGTGGTCGAGACGGTGATCGCCGAGGTGGAGCGCGGGATGCGCGAGCGCGGCTTTCCTGTGCCGCCGCCGGCGGCCTAGCCGCCGAACAGCGTCAGGTCGGGCTCGCGCTCGCCCTTCAGCACGGCGAGATCGACCTCGACGCAGGCGATGCCGCGGGATTCCGCAAGCGTGCGTGCCTGCGGCTTGATCGCCTGCGCTGCAAGAACGCCACGACAGCGGTGAAGGCCCGGTTCTTCGCAGATGCGCTCGAGGTACCTCGTCAGTTGCTCGACGGCGTCGATCGTCGCGATGCGCTTGATCTCAACGGCCACGAACTCGTCGTTGTCGTCCCGGCACATCAGATCAACGGGTCCGATGTCCGTAGGCCACTCACGCCGGACCAGTCTCATGCCCTCCGGCGGAGCGTCGGCCAGCAGCTCCTGAAGCTCCCGCTCGACGCCCTCCTTCTCGAGGGCCGCGGCCTCGCCCATGTCATGCGTCACGTCCGAGAGCACCTCGGCGATGCGGATCTCGATGCGATCCTCAGCGCCCTTCTTGCGCACGACGAGCAGCCCGGGCTCCTCCTCGATCACCGTCGGCGGCGTCATCCAGTTCTGCGGCTTGTAGCCACCCGTGTCGGCATGCACCATCACCGACCCGTCCGACTTCAGCATCAGCAGCCGAAGCGCCTCAGGAAGGACGGTGGAGAGGCGACCGGAGTAGCGGACCTCGCAGCGGGCGACGATGAGGCGCATGGGTTCCCAACGTAATCGCGGGCTCGGACGGGCTAACGACGGGGCCGCCGTAAGCGATCGAGCCCGCGTCGGGGCTTCGGCTTGCGCCGGCTCCGGGCGAGCAATCCGCCACCCACACCAAGCGCTGCCAGCCCGGCAGCGATCAAGGTCGGCCGTGCCCGCAGCCGCCGGTACTCGTCCTCGACCTCCGGCCACAGCGTGCCCTCGATCAGGGTCGATGCTGCTTCCGGCGTCACCATCAGGTCCGAGACCGGGATCGGCTCCGAGAACGCCACCTGCACCCGGCGCGGCACCGGGAAGCCGCCGCGGAAGAGCTTCTCCGTGCCGGTGATCGCGCAGGGCACGAGCGGGGCGCCGCTCTCGAGCGCCAGGCGGCCGGCGCCGCGGTGCGGGTGGCCGAGCTGGTCGGGGTCGCGCACGCGCGTGCCCTCCGGGAAGAGCGCCAGGAGGCCCCCCTGGCTCAGGATCACGCGGGCTGTCTCGAGCGCGTCCGCGTCGGCCTGGCCGCGCCGCACGGGGAACGCGCCGAGGCGCACCAGCAGGCGTCCATAGCGCGCCTCGATCAGCTCGGTCTTCGCCATGAAGCGCAGGTGCCGGCGCGTGCAGACGCCGATGAAGAACGAGTCCAAGAAGCTCTTGTGGTTGGGCGCGATCACGGCCGCGCCCTCTGCCGGGATGTGCTCCGTCCCCGATATGTGCATGCGGAAATACAGGCGAAACAGCGGCGAGACGATCCCCCGCACCAACGCATAGAGCCAGCGAGAAACGCCCTTCTCACGGGCCATCCGGTGGGCTTCCTCATTGCTCACCGGCCGGAAGCTACCGGCGTTTCCGGTCGTGCTAAGCGGGTACGACGCAGCAATGAGCATCATCGACAAGATCACGGGACGTGCGAAGAAGGCAGCCGGCGATGTCAGTGGCGATGGGTCGCTGCGGGCCCAGGGACGTCGCGAGGAGCGCAAGGGCGAGGAGAAGGAGAAGCTCGCCGAGGCCCAGGACCGCGCCGACGAGAAGGCTCAGGATGTGGCCGATCTCGAACGCCGCACCTAGCCGCGCGATAAACGATCATTTCGAAGTTCGGCGGGCGCCCTCGAGGCGCCCGTCCATCTCCTTGCGGGCGTACCGATGAACGGCCAGGGCAACACGTCGGCTCCCCAGGTCGTCTACCGGGCGGTGCTGCTCGGGGCGGCCCTGCTCCTGTTCGGCCTGCTGTTCCGCCAGCTCGTGACGCTCCTGCTGGCGATCCTCATCACGGTGATCGTCGCGATCCCGCTCGCCGCCGCGGCGCGGCGCCTGGAGCGCTTCGGGATCCCGCGCCCGGTGGGCGCGCTCCTCGCCCTGCTCGCCGCCATCGGCACGCTCGGACTGATCATCTACCTGCTGATCCCGCCGTTCGTCGACCAGACGGACCGCTTCGTGGAGGACGTGCCGTCGATCGTCGACGACCTCGAGAAGGTCTACGCCGACGTGACGGGCCAGAGCGCGGGCGAGGTGGGCGACAAGGTTCAGAACTTCGTCGAGCGCTACACCGATCAGCCCGACCGCCTGATCGGGCCGCTCACCTCGATCGGCCTGAACGTCGCCGGCGTGCTCGGCGCGCTCATCCTCATCCTGATCACGAGCTACTACATGGCGATCCGTCCCGAGCCCCTGGTCGAGGGGCTCGTGCGACTCGCGCCGCCACCGAGGCGCGAGCACATGAGGCAGGTGCTGAAGCGCATCCGCTCATCCTGGATCGGCTGGATGGAGGGCGTGGCGATCGACATGCTCGTGACCGGCGTGATGCTGTACGTCGCGCTCACGATCGTCGGCCTCGACTTCGCGATCTTCTTCGCCGTGCTCTCGGCTCTGCTCGTGGTCGTGCCCTACTTCGGCGCGATCGCGGGCGCGATCCCGCCCACGCTGTTCGCGCTCACCGATTCGCCCGGCAAGGCGATCCTCGTGCTGGGCGCGTACATCCTCGTCCAGCAGCTCGAGAGCAACGTCACGATCCCGATCGTCATGGCCCAGCGGGTGCGCCTGCACCCCGCAGTGATCGCCATTGGCGTCGTGGTGGTTGGCCAGCTGTTCGGGTTCGTCGGCCTCTTCGTGGCCGTGCCGATCCTCTCGCTGATCATCATCACGGTGGAGGAGTTCTGGGTGAAGCCCGTCGAGGAGGGCTACGCCGAGACGCGAAGAGCCGAGCTCGAGCTGCCCGAGCCTGTGGAGCAGCAACTCGCTCCCGGCGCCGGCGAGGCGCCACCGCTCACGCCAGCTTCGTGATCGCAATCACCGCGCCGATCATCACGAAGATCACGATCAGGATCTGAACGACGATCCAGAAGCGCGGCTGCTGCACCGGCTGATCGCCTACTCGATGATCGCCTGACGCAGCGCGATCGCCACTGCGTGCACGCGCGTGTCTGCCTCGAGCTTGAGGATCGCGCGCTTGGTGTCCGACTTCACCGTCTCGGTGCTCAGCCCGATGCGACGTGCGACCTCCTCGGTGTGGAGGCCCTCCGCAAGCAGCTGGAGGATCTCGCGCTCGCGCTCGGAGAGCGGCGCGTCCGGCCCGACCTGCGACATCAGCAGCGCGGGCGAGAGCGACGGATCCACGAACGGCTTGCCGCCCGTGACGGTGCGGATCGCCCGCAGGAGGTCCTCCGGCGGCGAGCCCTTCATCACGTAACCGCGTGCGCCGGCGGCGATCGCGTCCGAGAGCAGGCGCTTGTCCCCGTAGGCCGAGAACATCACGGTCTTCACCTCGGGGGCCGCCTCAGCGATGCGCTTCACGGCCGAGATGCCGTCGATGCCCGGGAGCCGCACGTCCATGATCACGACCTCCGGGCGGAGGCGCTTCACGGCTTCGATCACGTCCTCACCGTTCTCGACCGACCCAACGAGCTCGAGGTCCGGGGCCAGTCCGAACATGAGACCGAGTCCTTGCCGCACCGTCGGGTGATCGTCGACGGCCATGCAACGGGTCAATGTGGACATCCACGTCCACACTAGTGCCTGGGCCACGAAAGGGCCATCCCCCATATAGTCGACCCGTGTTCACTTCCATGGTCGTAGGAACGGATGGCTCTGAGACCGCAGGTGAGGCAGTGCGCCAGGCGTCAGAGCTTGCAAAGAGCGTCGGGGCGAAGGTTCACCTGGTCAGCGCCTACGAGCCGGTGCCCGAGGGGCGCCTGCGCGAGGAGCGCCAGGATGTGCCGGGTGACCTCCAGTGGATGGTCAATCCACGCGAGGACGTGAGCGACACGCTCGAAAGTGCGGCCGCCTCACTCCGCGAGAACGGCGTCAACGTCGAGACTCACGCGCGCGAGGGCGATCCCGCGGATGCGATCCTCGACGTAGCCGAAGAGGAGAACGCCGACCTCATCGTCGTCGGCAACAAGGGAATGACCGGCGCCAAGCGCTTTCTGCTCGGCAGCGTGCCGAACAAGGTCTCGCATCACGCTCCCTGCAGCGTGATGATCATCCGGACCACCTAGCGCAGAGCGGCCGCCGCGTCCACTAGGCCCGCGCCGTAGCGGTCCGGCCGGTCGGTCGGCCGAGCCGTGGCCTCGAGGTGCCGCTCTAGGTCGGCCGGGCTCGGGTGCTCGCCCAGCCGTTTTGTGGCGATCACAAGCGCTGCGATCGCGGCGACATGCGGGCTCGCCATGGACGTGCCCTCGTAGTCGCGCGGGAACCCGAACCGCTGAACAAGTCGTTCGTCTTTGAAGGTCTCCTGCACGATCGGCCTGGCAGCCGAATTCCGATTGCAATGCGCGGCGTCCCAGACGCCGCGGGAGCGGGCCACGTCGGGGCCGCCGCCGGGCGCCATCAGGTCGAGGTCGTTTCCGGCGTTCGAGTACTCGGCCTGGCAGCCCGTGATCGTGGTCGCGCCCACTGCGAGGACCGAGGTGACGCGCGCGGGGTACACCACATGACGCCTGGGGGCGAAATCGTCGTGGTTCCCCGCGGCCCCCACAACGAGGACGCCGCGGCGGTCCGCAAATTGGATCGCCCTGACCACGTCGGGGATCTCGGCAGCCCTCACGTAGGGGGGAAACTCGAGCGACAGGTTGATCACGTCCGCGCCCCGGCGAGCGGCGTATCGGATTGCGCGCGCGATGTCAGCGGAATCGCCCTCGCCGTAGCCGTCGAGCACGCGCAGCGGCATGATCTTGGCGTTGTAGGCAATGCCCGCCGTGCCGAGGGCATTGTTTGTGGCCTGCGCGATCGTGCCGGCCACATGCGTGCCGTGGCCGTAGGCGTCGTTCGGATGGCGGTCGCGTTCGAGGAAGTCGTACGGGTGGACGAACGTCGAGCGGCGGAGGTCCGGGGCGCGTCGGTAGCGGCCGTAGCGTTCGAACGCGACGCCGCTGTCTATCACGGCGACGACGGCCCCGCGACCGCCTGGCGCGCCGCGCGCCTCGGCGAGTGCCCACGCTTCGGGTGCGTTGATGCCGTTGCTGCCGAAGAGGTTCCACTGGAGCCGGAACTCGGGGTCGTTCGGCGCCACCTGGGCGGCATGCGCGCGCCAGTTCGGCACCGCGTACTTCACGTTGGGGTCGTTCCGAAGCTCGGCGATCGTCTCGCGCACCGAGTCGCCGTCGTCGATAACGAGCTGCTCGGAGCCTCCCGGGAGCGCCGAAGCGGGCTCCGTGCCCGCCTCGGCGGCCACCTGGGCCGCCACGCCGCCGCCCGTGCCCGCCTCGTAGCGGACGATCACCTCGTCGGGCACGTAATCAGCCGCCCGCGCGGCGGCGGGAACGAGCAGCGCGAGCGAAAGGGCGGCTAGGAGGAGGGGGAGGCGAATCGGCATTGGGTTACGGTGGGCTCCGGAGTGTACGAACGCAGGAACAAATTGCCCACGCGGAAGTTGTGACGATCTGTGTAACTGGCGCCACTGGGTTTATCGGCGCGCACGTGGCCCGACTTGCGTCCGACGTCGGTCCAGTGCGCGTCACATACCGAGACGAGGGCCGCCTCACACGCCTGGGTGACATCGAGGTCGACCCGATTCGCGCTGACGTACTGGACCGGGCGGCGCTCCGGCGCGCGTTCCGCGGCTGCGACACGGTGTTCCACTGCGCCGGCTTCGTCGGATCGCACCCGGCCGAGCGCGTCTGGGAAGTGAACGCGCTCGCACCGCGCATAGCGGTGGAGGCAGCTGCCGCCGAGGGCGTCCGGCGAGTGGTGGTGACCTCGAGCGTGGCGGGCATCGGCCCGGCCCCGCCCGGTGTGGTGGGCACCGAGGACGACTTCTACCGCGGCGGTGGTCTCGGAATGGCCTATCCCGACGCAAAGCACGAGGGCGAGGCGGAGGCCCTGGCGGCGGGCGTGCGCACCGACGTGGAGGTGGTGATCGTGAACCCCTCGTACGTGTTCGGCGTGCCCGTGGACCGCAGCGCGCCGGGCGAGACCTCCACACGCATGATCGGGAGCTACATGCGCGGGCGGCTGCCGGCGCTCGTGGACGGCGCCACCAATGTCGTGGACGTGCGCGACGTTGCCAAGGGGCACCTGCTCGCGGCCGAGCGCGGCACGCCCGGTGAGCGCTACGTGCTCGGAGGGCATGACATCGGCTGGACCGAGCTGTTCGAGCGCGTGGCCGAGCTCTCGGGCGTGCGCCACCCCCTGCTCGTGCTGCCCACGGAGGCGGGTGCAATCGCGCGCGCGGCTGAGGCGGCCGGCCTGTCGGGCCCGATCTCAGCGGAGGGTCTGGTCCTCATGGCGCAGAACTGGCGCTACTCGTCGCGCAAGGCGCGGCGCGAGCTTGGCTACCGAGCCCGCGGCCTCGAGCGCACGCTAACCGACACGATCGACTGGTACCGGGAGCTGATCGACAGCGGCGCGTTCGGCGGCGGTCGTCCCTCCGCTCTCTCGCTCGCCGCCGCGGGGATGCGCGTGGCGGATCGCACCGGCGCACTCGGCGTGCTGCGGGTTGCCGAGCGCTACGTGGGCCGCAGGATGCTGGCGCCGTGAACGTGAGCCCGGGGCTGTTCCCGCGCGACGAGTACTACATGCGGCTCGCGCTGCGCGAGGCCGAGCGCGCGCTCGACCACGACGACGTGCCGATCGGCGCCGTGATCGTGCACGACGGCGAGGTGATCGCAGCGGCCCGCAACGAGCGCGAGCTCCGCCGCGACCCGACGGCGCACGCGGAGATCCTCGCCCTGCGCGAAGCCGCGGCCCGCCTGGACAGCTGGCGTCTGCTCGACACGGTGCTGTACGTGACCCTCGAGCCGTGCGCGATGTGCGCCGGAGCGATCGTGCTCGCGCGTGTTCCGCGGGTGGTCTACGGCACGGATGATCCCAAGGCTGGAGCGGCCGGAAGCGTGCTCGACGTGCTCGCCGAGCCACGTCTCAACCACCGCCCGGCGGTGGCGCGTGGCCTGCTCGCCGAGGAGGCCGCCGCATTGCTGCGCGCATTCTTCGCGTCCAGACGATAGATCTGGGGGCTTTTGCCGATAAAAGAGGCAATGTCCGTGGATCCCAAGGCGATCCTCCAGCGGATCGAGTCCACATACGGCCCCCTTGCCGAGGGGGTCCCCTCCGTCGCCTACGTCTATGAGCCGGGCGTGAACGGGCAATGCCTGTACATCAGCCCATCGATCGAGCGTGTCCTGGGTTACCCCCAGGAGGCCTGGATCGAAGACGGCGGCCTCTGGGACCGGCTGCTTCATCCGGAGGACGCCGACCGTGTGATCTCGAACGAGCTGGACTGCGCCGAGTCTGGCGAGGCACTCGTCCAGGAGTACCGCATCAGCCGCGCGGACGGACGCTTCGTGTGGATCCGCGACGAGATGACGGTCGTGCGCGGCGAGTCGGAGCGGGAGGAGCCGCTCTTCTTCGGGGTCTTTCTCGACGTGTCGGACCGCAAGCGCATGGAGGCCGAGCTCGAGCGCCTCGCGCTCTACGACTCGCTCACCGGGCTGCCCAACCGCGCCCTCTTCGGTGACCGGCTCACACACGCGATCGATCGCCGCGGGCGCAGTCACGCCACCGCCGTCTACTTCCTCGACGTCGACCGCTTCAAGCGGATCAACGACAGCCTCGGCCACCGCGCCGGCGACGAGGTCCTCCGCGAGGTGGCCGCGCGCATCCAGCGCACGCTGCGCCCGGAGGACACCGTGGCTCGCTTCGGCGGCGACGAGTTCACCGTCCTCTGCGAGGCGGTCGGCGGCGTGCTCGAGGCGGTTGGTGTTGCCGACCGCCTTCAGCGCGAGCTTGCCGAACCGGTCTACGCGGGCGGCGCAGAGCTGCGCCTCAGCGCGAGCATCGGCATCGCGATGGCCGAGCCTGGCGACGAGATGAACGCCGGGCGCCTGGTGGAGGACGCCGACGCGGCGATGTACCGGGCTAAGGAGCGCGGCGGCGCGCGCACCGAGCTGTTCGACATGGCGATGCGCGAGCGCGCCGTCGAGGAGCTGTCAATCGAGCAGGAGCTTCAGCACGGACTCGAGCTCGGCGAGCTGCGGCTCTTCTACCAACCGCTCGTGGCCCTCGACACCGGCGAGATGGTCGGCGCCGAGGCGCTGATCCGCTGGGAGCACCCCGAGCGCGGGCTGCTCACGCCCGACAAGTTCCTTCCCGTCGCCGAGGAGAGCGGCCTGATCGTGCAGGTGGGCGCGTGGGCAGTCGGCGAGGCGTGCCGGCGGCTGCGCGACTGGGACCGTCGCAACGGCCACGGCTCGCCGTTCACCCTCGCGGTGAACCTGAGCGCGCGTGAGCTGACTCACCCCGACGTGGTGACCACCGTCCTGAACGCCGTGCGCCGCTCGGCTCTCGACCCGCACCGGCTCACCATCGAGGTGACCGAGAGCACCGCGATGGCCGACCGCGAGACAGGCTTCCGCGCCCTTCGCGAGCTGAGCGCGGCCGGCGTGCGCATCGCCATCGACGACTTCGGGACCGGCTACTCGTCGCTCGACCACCTGCGCGAGATGCCCGCCGACATCCTCAAGATCGACCGCTCCTTCGTGGCCGGGATGGCAGCGAACTCACCCGACTCGGCGCTCGTGGCGGCCGCAATCGCGATGGGCCGCGCCCTCGAGATGGAGGTCGTGGCCGAGGGGATCGAGACCAGCGAGCAGGTGGCCGACCTCCGAGAGCTCGGCTGCCCGCTCGGCCAGGGCTTCCTCTTCGCCCGACCGCTGCCCCCCGAGGAGCTCGACGGGCTCCTCGAAGCCGACGTTCCTTTCTAGCGTCCCTATCATCTCCACCGCTTGGAGGGGTGCCGGAGCGGTTGAACGGGGCGGTCTCGAAAACCGTTGACGGCGGTAACGTCGTCCGAGAGTTCGAATCTCTCCCCCTCCGCTGAAGGACCAGTAGCAGCGCCAAATCCAATTTTCGCGTTTCCGTTTCGCGGCCTCTGAGGCCCGGACGGCTCACTTCCACGCGGCCTTCCCGAAGGCCAGGCGGGCGACGCGCAGCTCATCCGGGCCGACGGCGAACAGCCGGAAGCCAAGACCGTAGAGGCGGACGGCCATGTCGTCGGACACGCGGCCGGAGAGCCGCATCCCGATCCGGCAGCAGGGCCGGCGCTCCCGGGCCGCGGCCACGCCTTCGAGGAGCTCGTACGTGGCAGTGTCGACGTCGGTCCGGGGATCGACGGCCAGCTCGACCCACATCACCTCGCTCTCCTCCGCGAGCTCCGCGGCGCGCATCACGGCTCGGGGGCTCGTGAGGTAGATGCCGACCGCGAGGCGCCGGCCTTCGGCGAGCCCTTCGCCGAGCCGGCGGATGGCGTGGGCCTCGATCGGATCGCTGACGTGGCGCACCACCAACCGCGGCGTCGAGCCGTAGCCGCTCCGCTCGGCCGCCAGAGCGAGCCCGCCCATCTGCGCTCGCAGCAGGTCCGGATCGCCGACAGGAAGAGAGAGCTGGGGGGCTTTGTCGAGGAGCGCTCGAGGAGCAGCCCCCCGGCTTCGTCCGTCCGGACGTCGATCGCTCGCACGTCGATGTCGAAGCCGTCCAGCGCCGCCAGCAGTGGCGTGAACGCTTCCGCCACGGCCTCCTGCATCTCGGTCAGCGCCCCGTGACCGCTCCCAGGCCGCACGACCGCCTCGAGGACGTTCACGAGCCGCCCGGTCGTGGCCAGCACGTCGTCGATGCTCGTGACGACGCCCGCGGCTCCGCGCTCGAGTGCGGTCCTCGCCTGTGCCGGTGTCGTGACGCGCGCGAGCACGGAGCACCCCGAGGCTGCGTCGGAGCGATCCATCAACAGGGAAAGGTCTGCGTTGGAGGCGGCGACGCGAGTCACCTTCACGGATCCGACGAGCAGCTCGCCGGCGCCGCCGTCGATCGAAACGGCATCGCCCTCTTGGAGGACGCGCTCGCCGGCGGTCAGAGTCCGTCGCTTCTCGTCGATCGACAGGGCGCCGCAGCCGACGACGCACGGCTTCGCGAGCGCGCGGGCGACGACGGCGGCATGACTCGTGGCGCCGCCGCGAGCCGTGACGGTGGCGGCGGCGGCGATGAGTCCGTGCAGATCCCGCGGGCTGGTTGCGGGGCGGGCCAGGATGAGCTCCTTGCCCGCCTTCGCCAGCTCGACCGCCCGCTCAGAGTCGAGGACGAGGCTGCCGCTGACCTGCCCGGGCGAGGCGCCGATGCCGGTGGCGAGTACGGCACCTGCGGCTCGCGCCTTCTCGAGGTCGGCCTGATCGAAGCGCGGCCGCTCGGCCCAGCGCAGGTGGTCGGCGGACACCCCGGCGACGGCGGCTGAGGGCTCCAACCGCCCGTCCCGCAGCATGTCGGCGGCGATTCTGATCGCCGCCTCCGGCGTCCGCTTGGCGCTGCGCACCTGCAGCAGGTAGAGCTTGCCGCGTTCGACGGTGTACTCGATGTCCAGCGCATCGGCGTAAGCGAGCTCGAGGTCCCCGCAGACCCGGTTCGAGCTCGTCGAAGATCTCCGGGGTTCGCTCGGCGGCCTCGGCGATGGTCTCCGGGTCCGCAACGCCGGCGACGACGTCCTCCCCCTGGCCCCGCTCCAGGTACTCCCCGTAGAGCGCGCGCTCGCCCGTCACGGGATTGCGGGTGAAGGCGACGCCGGCCCCGGACGGTGAGCCGAGGTTGCCGAAGACCATGGCCTGGATGACGACGGCGGTGCCCATGTCGTGGGAGATGTTGTGGTGCTCGCGGTAGGTGACCGCGCGCCGGCTGGTCCATGAGCGCAGCACCGCCATGACCGCCGCCTGCAGCTGCTCCCACGCGTCCTCCGGTACCGCCGCGCCGACGTCCTCCTCCACCGCCTGCTGGCAGAGCGCCCAGTAGCGATCGAACGTTTCGCCGAACGGCGTGCCGTCGGCGCGCAGCGCGAAGTCCGCCACGGCCTCGTCGACGGCGTCAGGATCGGCGCCGAGGACGACCTCGGAGAAGCCCTTCTGAAGTCGCCGTGTCACATCCAGGACGAACTCCGGATCGCCCGTGGCCTCCGCGAGGGCGACGGCCGCGTCGCGGCCGATGCCGAGGTTGAGAATCGTTTCCATCATGCCGGGCATGGAGACGGGCGCCCCCGAACGCACCGAGACGAGCAGCGGAACCGGGCCGCCGCCGAAGCTGCGCTTCGTCTCGTACTCGAGGGCGGCGACCTGTGCCCGCACCGCCTCGGTGACGCCGGCGGGCAGCGTCCCGGTGGCGACGTACTCGGCGCAGGTGCGAGTGGTGATGATGAAGCCGGGCGGGACGGGCAGGCCGGCCCTACTCATGCGCGCGAGCCCGGCGCCCTTGCCGCCGAGCAGCGCCACGTCCTCGGGGGTCGGCGTCCTCGAAGCGGTAGACGCCATCGGCTCACTCCGTGCGCGCCTTGCCGAGGGACCGGAGCAGGTCCTCATGGAACTCGAACCAGATGTTGTGCACGGACTCCAGCACGGGCGACGAGAGGTAGTCACGCTCGCCGCGGTCGACCCGGTCGAGGGCCGCGTCGAAGCGCTCGCCGTAGCGGAGGAAGCGCGGGTCGTGTTCGCCGAGCACCCCGGCGATCCGCTTCAGCCGCTCGACGAGCTTCGCGGCCCTGGTGATGACCTTCTCGTCGTAATCGCGGTCGGAGTGGTCGTTCGCCACGGTGTGACGTCCGACGTCGATCTGCTGCCACGCCGCCATCGTCTGGAGGAGTTGGGCATTGATCCTCTCGAAGCGCTCGTGCAGTCCGTCCGACTCGGGGCCGGCACGGAGATCCCTATAAGCGTCGGCGGCGAAGGCGACGAGGGCGGGCTCCGCCGCGTCGGTCGGCAGCACGGAGGTCGTCGGCGCGGCCGATCAGGTCGCCCCGCTCGAGGGCTGCGACGGTTTCCTCGTACGGCCGCCTCCGGGATCCCGAGCACATCGGCCACCGTCCCTGTCCGGCACATCCCCTTGAGGACTGTGACGTTGAGCACCTCGAACTCGGTGCGAGTCACGCCTACAGCCAGCGGTACTTGGAGCTTCGGAGGTCTGCCTTCTCAGAGAAGGGGAGGTAGCCCTTCGCCTGAGAAGATCCTCGTCGGAACGACCTCGTGCGCGAACTTGCGCTTGGTGATCTCGTAGTAGTAGTTCGAGACCCGCTGGTCGATCTCCCAGAGGTCGTAGTCCGTGCAGGCCTTCTCGTACGTGCCCGCCAGGCGCAGGTGCGGCAGGATCATGTCGACGAAGTAAACCCAGTGGCCGTTGGTGATGAGCTCTCTCCGCGGCATGCGGGCGAGCTTGCTGTAGAGCTTCAGCGTCGCCTGCTGGAGCTTCTCGAGTTCGGGGCCCAGCTCGTCAAGCGCCACAGGACGGACCTCGCCCATCGGCGTGTTCCACTTCTCGCGGATGAAGACCGCGCCGCCCGTGATGTGGGACACGTAGTTCTTCGGCCGCGTGAAGGTCGTCGAGATGTCGTTGACGCGGATCTCGGCGAGGCCCATCGCCTCGGCGTCGATCGCCAGGACGAGCCGTGTAGCAGTGGGGCACGTCCTCGTGGTCGCAGACGTCGCTCCAGTGGAACTCCTCTTCGTTGGTGAAAAGGTCGCGGACGATCAGCACTCGCCCGTCCGGCAGCGGGTACGGCCCTGTGTCGCCGAGTCCCAGCCGGCAGTCGAAATGGTCGAGGAAGGCCAGCAGCGTGGCCGCGGCATTGAACCGAGTGAAGGCGTCGTGCTTCGGCTCGTCGGGCTCGAAGTCCTCGAGCTCGCCGACCAGCTGATCGAGGACCTCCTGCTCGTGGATGCGGCAGCGGTAGCGGTCCTGCGAGTTGAGGATGTAGCCGTCGTGGCGCTTGCCCCAGAGCACGCGCTGCATGAACTTGAGGATCTCGTTGCTTTCCTCGAGGTAGTCGTCGGGTTGGATCGCCTCGAGCGCCAGCAGGCCACAGCGCCCCATGCCGAACCCAACCGCGCCGATGCACCAGTCGTGCACGCAGTTGACCTTGGTGCCGATCTCGCGCCGCGCCGTGGCGCCGATGTCCATCACGCCCTGCGGCCCGGCCTCGCTCGTGGTCATGCGCAGGATCTCCGGCCACCGATAGAACTCGTGCATGAAGGCGAGGATCTCGTACTCCTGGCGCGGGATCATCCCGGACACTCCCTCGGTCGCCCGCATCACGAGGACGTCCCAGATGTTCCACGCGAGGTAGTTGTTGAGGTCGTTGAGCTCGTCAAGCGTGAACTGCTCGCGCAGAACCTCATCCTTCGAGACCTTTTCGAGCACGCCACTCTTGGCCCGCCGGCGCATCATCTTGTCGCCGAGGATCCCGTCCGGCACCGGCTCCAGCCCGACGAAGTTGCCCTCGTAGGTCAGGTCCTGGAAGCGCAGGCCGTCGTCGTCCGGCTCGTACCGCAGCTTGTAGGTCGCGGTCTTGTTGGTGGTGCTCATGCACCGTTCTCCTCGAGGTACACGCGGCCCACGTCGTCGTCGTGGCAGTCGAGCCGGACGCGCTTGCCTTCAAGCCGCTGCACGATCGCCTCGAAGTGCGCGTCGTCGGTGCTTCCCGCCTGGTATCGCGAATCGCTGTCCGTCAGACCGATCGTCATGACGCACGGCGTTTGGAACTCGCGCGAGAGGATGCCCAGGTGCGATTCCGGCGCGCCCGACATCGTCAGGATGCCCGTCGCGCCCACGCTGAGCACCGGAGCCAGGAAGGTCGTCGTGCCGCCGCGCACGAGAAGGATGTGTTCCTTCAGCCTCCCCGACTGAATGAGGGCGAGCACGTCGTTTGGGGTCTCCAGGTACTTGACGACTCCGGTGGGCGCCTTCTTGGTCTCGAAGGCGTTGTAACCCTCGGCGACGATGCTGCTCATTCGGCCCTAGGTTGCCACAGTGTCCGATGGTTCCGCCTTGGCCGCAGAGCCCGATTCTGGAAATGCGACCGGGCGCCCGCAACCACGCCAAGCCGACTGTCCCCCGGAGATAGACTGGTAGCGCCATGAGGCCGGTATCTGGGCAACCGGTAACGGCCGGGAGCGGGGAAGTGGATCCGGCCGGCACGCCGACAGCGTCGACACTCGCCGACACTGCGCGCGCGCTCGATGCCGAGCTGGCGTCCGTCGAGGCGATCGTCGGCATGATCCTCAGCACCCACGAGGTCGAGCAGGTCCTGCTCTCGATCAACGAGCGGCTGCTCTCCACGCTGGACGCCGAGATCGCCGGCGCGCTGCTGATCGAGGGCGACGAGCTGGTCATGAAGGGCTGTGTCGGTCACCAGTTCGATGACACGGCCAGGCTGCGCATGCGCCGGGGCCAGGGTCTCGCGGGGCTCGTCTTCCAGACCGGGGAGCCGCAGAAGGTCGACGACCACGTCCACGATCGGAGGTTCTCGCGGGACGTCACGGCGCTCCCTGTGGAGGAGCAGGTGCGCTCCGCCCTCGCCGTGCCGCTGCGGGTGCGCGGGCAGATGACCGGCGTGATCGAGGTCTGGCGCCGCCGCCCGTCCGTCTTCACCGGCGACGACAGTCGGCGCATGCAGGCGCTGGCCGGGCTCGCCGCGATCGCCATCGACAACGCCCGCCTGGACGGCGCGCAGGCGGCCGCGCTGCGCGAGCTCGCCGACGCGCGCGCGGACCTCGACGCCCAAGTGGGCGTGCTGCGTCAGTCCGCGACGCTTCAGCGGCGGCTGACCGAGCTGGTGCTGAGCGGGGCCAACTCGACCGAGCTCGTCCGCACCGCAGCCGAGGAAACCGGCTGTGGCGTGGTCGTCGTAACGAGGGAGGGCGCGGCGCTCGCCAGCCACCCCGCCGAGCTGGCGTCCGACGCGTCGATCGGCAAGCTACTTGTCGACGACGCGCCCGCGGCCGGTCGATCGCGACCGGAGTCGGTGACCGAGGAGCTCCCTGACGGGCGGGTCGCGTGGAGGCAGCCGATCCGCGCGGGCGTCGAGGCGATCGACTCGGTTTATCTGATCGGACGCGACCGCTCCCCCGAGTCGGGCACTGCGCAGTTCGCCGAGCTGGTGGCCACAGCCATCGCCAACGCTGAGGCGCGCTCCGAGGTGGCGCGGCTGGCGCAGGAGCAGGCGGCGCTGCGCCGGGTGGCGATGCTCGTCGCGCGCGAAGCGCCGCAAGCAGTGGCGTTCAACGTGATCGCGGAAGAGATCGGGCAGCTGCTCGGCACGGAAGAGATCCGGATGTTGCGCTATGACGGCGACCGCAGCGCCGTCGTGGTGGGCTCCTCGGGCAGTCAGGACGCCTTCCCGCTGGGCTCTCGCCTCCAGTTGGAAGACGAGACAGCCGCCTCGCGAGTCCTGCGTACGGGGCGTACGGCACGGATAGACGACTACGGGACGGTGAGCGGCCCGTTGGCGGAGACCGCGCGCTCGGTTGGTGTGCGCTCCGCCGTGGGCGCACCGATCATCGTGGAAGGGCGGTTGTGGGGCGCGATCGTCATGGGGTCCACGCAAGGCGAGCCTCTGCCCCCGGACACCGAATCGCGCCTCGGCCAGTTCACCGAGCTGATGGCCACCGCGGTCGCCAACACCGAGGCACTCGCGAAAGCGGACCGGCTCGCGGACGAGCAGGCGGCGCTGCGGCGGGTGGCGACGCTGGTGGCGCAGGCCGTGCAGCCGGCCGAGATCTTCGCAGCGGTCAGCCACGAGGTCGGTCGCCTGTTCGGCTCGGACATGGCGTCGGTCGCGAGGTTCGATCCCAACGGCCCGGCGAACGTCGTCGTGGGCCTGGCGCACAGCACCGAAGAGGTCGGGGTTGGATCGCGGTGGGAGCTCGACGATGCGATGGCGTCGGCGGAGGTGTATCGCACCGGTAGCCCGGCCCGCGTCGACGCTGTGGACTGGTCGGCGGTCAGCGCGCCCATCGCTCGAGCAGCACGTCGCCTGGGCATCGTCTCGACAGTTTCGAGCCCGATCGTCGTAGAGGGCCGTCTCTGGGGCACGATCTCCGTCTCTGCCAAAGAGCCCCTGCCGCTCGATGCCGACGAACGTTTGGAGAAGTTCACCGAGCTCGTCGCCACCGCCATCGCCAAGGCCGAGGCGCGCGCGGAGGTGGAGCGACTCGCCGCCGAGCAGGCAGCACTGCGACGGGTCGCGACGCTGGTCGCCGAAGGAGCGCCGGCCGCCACGGTCTTCGACGCCGTCGCTGCGGAGATGGAGGGGCTGCTTGCCGCCGACCGCGTCTCGCTGAGTCGCTACGAGCTCGGCGCGGAGATCACCGTACTAGCCCATCGCGGATCAGGCGCGGAGCTAGTGCCGTCCGGCTCACGGCTGAACCACGAGGGCGACAACGTGCAGGAGATGGTACGGCGCACTGAGCGGCCCGCCAGGATGGAGAATTTCGAGGAAGCTCATGGCAGCATCGCTGAGGTTCAGCGCACCATGGGTGTCCGTGTGGTCGTCGCGGCGCCTGTCGTCGTCGAGGGTCGGGTTTGGGGCGTGATCGGGGCCAGCTGGGTGGGCGAGGAATCACCGCCGGCCGACACCGAGGAGCGGATGGCGAAGTTCGCGGGCCTGCTCGAGACCGCCATCGCCAACGCGGACAGCCGCGATCAGCTAACTGCCTCGCGGGCGCGTCTGGTGACCGAGGCGGATGAGGCCCGCCGCCGCGTGGTGCGTGACCTGCACGACGGTGGGCAGCAGCGGCTGATGCACACGATCGTGACCCTGAAGCTCGCTCAGCGAGCGCTCCGACAGAAAGATGCAGAGGCGGGGTCGCTCGTCGACGAGGCGCTCGAGCACGCGGAGGCGGGCAACGCGCAACTGCGCGAGCTGGCACACGGAATCCTTCCCCCCATCCTCACACGCGGCGGCCTGCGGGCCGGGCTTGATGCAGTCGTGGAGCGGCTCGAGCTACCGGTTGAAGTGGATGTTCCGGCCGCGCGGTTCCCGGAGGAGATCGAGGCAAGTGCGTACTTCATCGTGGCCGAGGCGCTCACCAACGTCGTGAAGCACTCACAGGCTCGCCGTGCCGAAGTCAATGCGTTCGTGGATAACGGCACGCTTCACGTCGTGGTTCGCGATGACGGCCTCGGCGGTGCCGATCCAGAGGGTCACGGGCTGGTGGGGATAGCCGACAGGGTGACGGCCCTCGGAGGACGGCTCGACATCGAGAGCCCCGCCGACGGCGGGACGCTCTTGGCCGCCACGCTGCCCGTCTCGCCCTCGCGCTGACCGATCCTGGTCGCACGCCCGTGGGCTAAGCTCGGGCGGTGGGCGATCGTGCCCCGACCGCACCGGAGCTCGTCGAGATCTCTCTCCGCGTCAACGGCGCGCCGCACTCGCTCACGGTCGACACACGGACTTCGCTGCTCGACCTCCTCCGCGAGCACCTCGGGCTGACCGGTGCGAAGAAGGGCTGCGACCACGGCCAATGTGGAGCCTGCACGGTCCTGATCGACGGCCGCCGCGCCAACGCCTGCCTCGCGCTCGCGGTTGCTCATCGCGACGCGGAGGTGACGACGATCGAAGGTCTCGCCGACGGCGGCGAGCTTCACCCGCTCCAGCGTGCGTTCGTCGAGCACGACGGGCTCCAGTGCGGGTACTGCACGCCCGGCCAGATCTGCTCCGCCGTTGGGATGCTGGACGAGCTCGCGCGGGGCTGGCCGAGCCACGTGGCCGAAGACGTGGCGGCCGAGCCGCGCCTGGGCCCGGACGAGGTCCGAGAGCGGATGAGCGGCAACATCTGCCGCTGTGGCGCGTATCCCAACATCCTCGCGGCGATCGAGGAGACCGCGGGTTGAGGCCGTTCGGCTACGAGGCCGCGACCGACACGGCGAGCGCGCTCGCGGCAATCGCCCAGCCTGAGGCGAAGTTCCTCGGCGGGGGGACGAACCTCGTCGACCTGCTCCGACTTGGCGTCGAGACGCCCGCGACGCTGGTCGACGTCACCGGGCTGCCGCTCGACGGCATCGAGCCCACCCCGGACGGCGGCCTGCGGATCGGCGCCGGCGCCCGGAACAGCGTCCTGGCGGCCGATCCGGAGGTGCGCGCGCGCTACCCCGCGCTGGCCCAGGCGCTGCTCTCAGGCGCCTCAGGCCAGATCCGCAACTGGGCGACGACCGCGGGGAACCTGCTTCAGCGCACGCGCTGCGCGTACTTCCAAGACGTGACGAAGCCGTGCAACAAGCGCGACCCCGGTTCCGGGTGCCCCGCGCGGGAGGGCGACCACCGAAATCTCGCGATTCTCGGCCACTCCCAGCAGTGCATCGCCACCCACCCGTCCGACATGGCGGTCGCGCTCGCCGCGTTCGACGCCATCGTGCACGTCGTCGGTCCGGCCGGTGCCCGCCAGATTCCGCTCGTCGACCTCCACCGCCTGCCCGCGGACGAGCCCTGGCTCGACACCGTCCTCGACAGCGGCGACCTGATCGTCGCGGTCGAGCTGCCGCCGTTGCCGATCGCCTCGCGCTCGGCGTACCGGAAGGTGCGCGGACGCGCCTCGTTCGAGTTCGCGCTCGTATCGGTCGCGGCCGCGCTCGAGGTCGACCGCGGCACGGTGCGGGACGCTCGCCTCGCGCTCGGTGGCGTGGCGCACAAGCCGTGGCGCGCGTTCCGCGCCGAGGAGGCGCTCCGCGGCGCTCCGGCAAGCGCTGAGTCGTTCGCGCGGGCGGCCGACGCCGAGCTGGAGCACGCGGAACCGCTGCGCGACAACGGCTACAAGGTTCCGCTCGCGCGCAACACGATCGTCGCAACGCTCACGGAGCTCGGCGGATGAGCGTCGCCGAGCAGGTCCTCGGAGGGCCGGTCGACCGGATCGAGGGTGGCGACAAGGTCCAGGGACACGCGAAGTACGCCTTCGAGTACGAGATCGAGAACGTCGCCTACGCGAGCCTCGTTGTTTCCCCCGCGGCGAAGGGCACGATCCGCGCCATCGACACGGCGAACGCGCTGGCGGCTCCGGGCGTGCTCGCGGTCCTCACCCACGAGAGCGCACCCGAGCTGGCGGAGAAGGACGGCGAGCTCGGCGTCCTCCAGTCGCCCCGGATCGCCTACCGCGGCCAGATCGTCGGCGCGGCGATCGCGGAGAGCCTCGAGGGAGCCCGCGAGGCCGCGCGACTCGTCCGAATCGAGATCGACGAGGAAGAGCACGACGTCGTCCTGCGGAGCGACCACCCGGGGCTCTACAAGCCGGACAAGATCAACCCGTCCAACGTGACCGACACGGAGGACGGCGACGTGGAGGCGGCCCTTCGCTCTGCGGCGGTCACGATCGACGCGACCTACAGCACGCCGACCGAGCACAACAACCCGATGGAGCCGCACGCGACCACGGCGGTCTGGGACGGCGATGCCCTGACCCTCTACGACTCCGACCAGGGTCCCTACGCCTACCGGGGATTAGTCGCGAAGCGGCTCGGCCTGGAGCCGGAGCAGGTGCGCGTGATCGCGACGCACGTCGGCGGCGGCTTCGGATCGAAGGGCCTTCCGCGCCCCCACGTGATCGTCGCGGCGCTCGCCGCGAGGCACGTCGGCCGGCCGGTCAAGCTGGCCGTGACGCGGCAGCAGATGTTCACGCTGACCGGCTACCGGACGCCGACGATCCAGCGCCTCCAGCTGGGCTCCGAGCCCGACGGGCGCCTCGTCGCGATCGCGCACGACGTCGTCGAGCAGACCTCGACCCTCCAGGAGTTCGCCGAACAGACCGCGCTCGCGACCCGGATGATGTACGCAGCACCGAGCCGGCGGACGACGCACCGGCTCGTGCGGCTGGACGTGCCGACGCCGTCGTGGATGCGCGCGCCGGGCGAGTGCCCGGGGATGTACGCGCTGGAGTCGGCACTCGACGAGCTGGCAATCGAGCTGGGGCTTGACCCGGTCGAGCTCCGCGTTCGCAACGAGCCGGAGATCGATCCGGCCACCGGGAACCGATTCTCGACGCGCAACCTCGTCGGCTGCCTGCGCGAGGGGGCCGAGCGCTTCGGGTGGGCCGACCGCGACCCGACGCCGGGGGCTCGCCGCGACGGCCGGTGGCTGGTGGGCACCGGCGTCGCATCCTCGACCTACCCCGCTCGGCGCCCGCCCTCGACGGCGCGCGCCCGTCGCGAGGGCGACGGGACCTACACGATCGAGCTGGCCGCAGTCGACATCGGCACGGGCGCGCGCACCGTGCTCACCCAGATCGCCGCGGATGCCCTCGAGGTGCCGCTCGACCGGGTCCGCGTCAGCATTGGCGACAGCGCGTTCGGGCAGGCGTCCGTCGCGGGCGGCTCGATGGGGACGTCGTCCTGGGGCGCCGCGGTCGTAAAGGCGTGCCGCATGCTGCGCGCCGGCCGCGACGAGGTGACTGCCGACACCTCCGAAGAGGCCGAGGCCGCGGGCCAGGAGCCGCTCTCCAAGCACTCATTCGGCGCCCAGTTCGTCGAGGTGCGCGTCGATGCCGACACCGGCGAGATCCGCGTGCCCCGGATGCTTGGCGTCTTCGCCTGCGGGCGCATACTGAACGCGAAGACGGGCCGCTCCCAGTTCATCGGCGGCATGACGATGGGCGTCTCGATGGCTCTGCTCGAGGAGACGATCGTCGACCCGCAGCTCGGCGCCTTCGTCAACCACGACCTCGCCATGTACCACGTGCCCGTGCACGCAGACATCCAGGAGATCGAGGCGCTCTGGCTCGACGAGGACGACCCGCACGTGAACCCGATGGGCGCGAAGGGGATCGGCGAGATCGGCATCGTCGGGACCGCCGCGGCGGTCGCGAATGCCGTCCACCATGCGACTGGCGTGCGCGTGCGCGACCTGCCGATTCGCCCGGACAAGCTGGTCGGGCGTCTTCCAGGCTAGGTCCTCAGGGCAGACCTCGCACGCTACGGACGAGTCCGGAAGGAAGCGCTGAGCAACGCGCGCGCTGAAGGCCAGCGGGCGCGCTGCCTCGACGCGCTCCCCGCGGACCCTGATTTGACGCCTAGCTGGTCGGCCAAGCTTGAAGAGCACCTTGTCCACCGCGCGGAAGGGCGCGAACAGCGGCGGCTCGCGGAGCTTCCACACCTGGCACGGCTCGGCAGAAGAGCCGGACCGGTCGATGATCTCGTTCACCGCGCGGCGCGCAGCCTCGTTTGCGCCCTCCATGGTTGCGAGGTCGGTGTGCGTCCGGACGTAGTCCGAAGCGAGGAAGAAGTTGCCGATGCGATCGGTCGAGGCGTCGGGGCGGTCGCTCCACGAGCCGGCGGTGTTGATCAAGAGCGGCTCGAGGTTTGTCGCCTCGGTTGGGTTCGGGTGAACGATGCTGGGGTCGAGGAACGAGGACAGGACCTCCACCTCTTCGAACTCTCGCGTGGCGTCGTCGTTGAGGCTCTCCGTGAGCTGGTGCCAGACCTCGCGCGCGATCTCTTCGCGTGAGCAGAACATCGCCTGCTTGCGGATCCCGGTGCCCATGGCCTCCCAGTCGGATACGTCCACCGAGAGGATCCCGCGCGAGCGGCCGTCGCCGAGTCGTTCAGGTTGGAACTGCGGCTGCCAGAACTGAGGCTGCGATATCGAGGTGAGCGCCCACGGCGAGTCGATGTAGATGGTGTGGCCGTGGACGGCCTTGGGTTCGCGACGGTCCAGGTAGTAGACGATGCCGTTCATCCAACGGGTTCGCAGCTTGTGCAAACCGTGGAGCCGCGGATCGGCCAGCGCGAGCCCATCGTTCAGCAGAGGCGCCATCACCTCGACCGGCAGCGCGCCGACGTACCATTCGGCCTCGTGGCGGGCGGGTCGTCCGTCGGCTACAAGGCTCACGCCCGTGACGCGGCCGCCGCGGCAGTGAATCGCCTGCACCTGATGACCCAGGTGGAACTCCACGCCTCGCTCGCGTAGGTGATCGACCCATGGGTCGATCCAAACGTCGCTCGTGGGCCCGTTCAGCACTCGATCCACCTGGCCGGCCGGGTTCGCCATGTCGAACAGGAGCTGGAGCAGGATGTAGCCGCCCGTACGGGCGCTCATCTCGCGCGCCCGCGCAGCGACGAGCGTGCGGGTGAGGCCGTCGGCCAGATACCTGCCGTAGTTGGGACCTCGCGACTCGGCCCCCGAGAACTCCCACCAGCTCACGTTCTCGTACTCCGCGAAGCGCCGCTCCTCGCAGCTCGTGAGCAGTAGCAGCAGCCGGTCGACGAAGTACGCCGCGTCTTCGGGAGCGATCCGGACCCGGGCCGCGTAGTCGAAGAGGAACCGAAAGGCCTTGTGAAGGTCGGTGAAGCTCCGCGGGAGGTGCACCGGTGCGAGCAGCTCCTCGCCCTCCTTCGAGGCGATCTGCACCTCGCTCGCGGTCACCAGGTTGTCCGCGACCGTTCGGCCTCGATGGCCGTAGGGGATGCGGCGCATCGTGTGCGGGAGATGCTGGTAGAAGCCGGGGAAGAAGCGAAACCCGTGCTCGCCTGGCAACGGCAGGCCCCCGTCTCGGGCAGAGCCGGGTACCGGGAAGCTCCGAGCCTTCCCCCCGAGCGCGTCTCGCGTCTCGAAGACGCTCACACGGAAGCCGCGCTCGCTGAGCTCATGAGCCGCGCTCAATCCCGCCACCCCGCCACCAAGCACGATCACCCGGTCGGCCATCTGGGGTCAAACCTACGCCTCGCCGGCTCAGAGTGAAAGGATCCGCGCACCAGACAAGGAGATGGCCATGGCTCTGACGATCGGCGACACCGCGCCCGACTTCGAGGCGCGGACGACCGAGGGCAACATTCGCTTCCACGACTGGATCGGCGACTCGTGGGCGGTGCTGTTCTCGCATCCGCGTGACTTCACGCCGGTCTGCACCACAGAGCTCGGCTACATGGCGAGCATCAAGCCCGAGTTCGACAAGCGGAACGTCAAGGTGGTCGGCCTGTCGGTGGATCCGATGGAGAACCACGAGCAGTGGGCGACCGACATCGAGGAGACGCAGGGTCACCGGCCCAACTATCCGATCATCGCCGACGGCGACTTCCAGGTGTCGAAGCTCTACGGCATGCTGCCGGCCGAGACGGAGGGCGACCCGACCTCGAGGACGCCGGCGGACAACCAGACCGTGCGCAACGTGTTCGTCATCGGCCCGGACAAGAAGATCAAGCTCATCCTCGTCTATCCGATGACCACGGGGCGCAACTTCGACGAGGTGCTGCGGGTGATCGACTCGCTCCAGCTCACCGCCAAGCACAAGGTGGCGACGCCCGCGCAGTGGCAGCAGGGCGACGATGTGATCATCGCCGGCTCTGTCTCCGACGAGGACGCCAAGGAGACCTATCCGGACGGATGGGAGTCGCCGCGGCCGTACATCAGGATCGTTCCGCAGCCGCGCTGACCCGTTCCGTCACAGATCTTTTACGAGTTCGTAGGAACCGGTGGCACACTGGTGACCGGTGGTGGGCACGCGGCGTGAGTTCATCGGGGCTGGAGTCGGCGCTGCTGCCGTCGTCGCCCTCGGGGCCACGTTCTGGGACGACGTATTCGGATCGGCAGGCTCCGCCGTACGCAGCCCACAGAGCGGCTACGGCCCGCGCGGCCCGGCCAACGAGCTCGGTCTGCGGCTCCCGGAGGGCTTTCGCTCGCGTCTGATCGCTCGCGGCGGCCGGCCGGTCGCGGGCACGAGCTACCGCTGGCACGAGGCCTCGGACGGGATGGCGTGCTTCGCCACGGACGACGGCGGCTGGATCCTCGTCTCCAACTCCGAGGTGCTGGTGGGCGGCGCCTCGGCCGTGCGCTTCGGTGCGCAACGCCCAGCTCCGATCCGCCTACCGCATCCTCGACGGCACCACCCAGAACTGCTCGGGCGGGCCGACCCCGTGGGGGACCTGGCTCTCGTGCGAGGAGGTGATGGGCGGCCTCGTGTGGGAATGCGACCCGGCCGGCAAGCGGCGCGGCCTCGCGCGCCCGGCCATGGGCACCTTCAAGCACGAGGCGGCCGCTGTTGATCCGCGCGGCAGGCGGATCTACCTGACCGAGGACCTCATCGACGGCGGCGTGTACCGCTTCACGCCCACGCACTGGCACGACCTCAGCGCGGGTCTGCTCGAGATCGCGACCGTGAGCGCCGACGGCGCGGTGAGCTGGAGCGAGGTGCCGGACCCCGCCGCCCGGCGCGTGCCCACCCGCGACCAGGTGCGCGGCAGCACCCAGTTCAAGCGCGCCGAGGGAATCTGGCACGACGACGGCACGGTGTACATCTCCACGACGGGCGATCACCGCGTGCACGCGTACGACATCGCCCGGGACCGCATGCGCGTGATCTACGACGGGCTCGCGTCGGCCGACGCGCCGCTTCTGCGCGTGGACCAGCTGACCGCCAATCGTGCGGGCGAGGTGTTCGTGTGCGAGGACATCGCGACCGAGGAGATCGACATCGGGCTGATCGACCGCGCCGGCCGCGTCTCGCGCTTCCTCTCGGCCACCGGACCGCAGCACGCGGGCTCTGAGCTCACGGGCGTGACCTTCGACCCGTCCGGCAGCCGGATGTACTTCTCCTCGCAACGCGCCTTCAGTGCGGGCGGCACGCCCGGGCCGGGCGCCATCTACGAGGTCTCGGGTCCCTTCCGGGGTTCACGGGCCTTTCACGCCACGGGAAACAACGCGTAACAACCTGCGATTTGCAGGGATTTAGCGTCTGGAGCCATGACGCGACTGCTGCCCGGGCTGGCCGCCTTCACCGCCGCCATGCTCGTCGCCCTGCTCGGTCTCTACGCCCAGGCGGGCACGCCGGAGCCGCCGCCGGGCAACACGGAGCCGCGTGAGAAGGAGTCCCCGCGTGGCGTCGTGGATCTGCGCCTGCTCGGCGTGAACGATTTCCACGGCCACCTGGAGCCGCCGCGTCCGGGCATCGGCGGCGCCGCGTGGCTGAAATCCCACCTGGACCGCGCGACACTGCCCGGCCGCACGATCCGCGTGCACGCCGGCGACATGGTCGGCGCGACGCCGCTCATCTCGAGCTGGTTCCACGACGAGCCCACCATCGAGGCCGCGAACGAGATCGGCTTCGACGTGGGCACGGTCGGCAACCACGAATTCGACGAGGGCGGCGATGAGCTGATCCGGCTGGTCAGGGGCGGCCGGCGCACCGGGCCGGAGGCGCTGAAGCCCGACGTGGCCGGGCAGCTCGTGAACACCTCCTCGCCGGAGTTCGCGGGTGCCCAATTCCCCTACATCGCGGCCAACACGGTCGACCGCGACGGCGAGCCGCTCCTGCCGCCGTACGAGGTGGTGGAGCGAGCCGGCGCCCGCGTGGGCTTCATCGGGGTCACCACGCGCTCCACCCCGACTTTCCTGCTCGAGCGCCACGCCGCGCGCTTTCGCTTCACGGACATCTCGGACGCGGTGAATCGCTGGGTCCCGGAGCTGCGCAGCCGCGGAGTCGAGGCGATCGTCGTGCTCGCCCATGCCGGCGGGCCTACTCAGGACGAGTCCGACGCCCCGGACTACGTCGGCGAGATCCTCGACGAGGCGCGCGAGATGAGCTCGGAGGTGGACGTGGTGGTGGCCGGGCACAGCCACTCCCGGATCCACGTGCGCCTGCCGAACTCAGACGGCTCGGGCGACAAGCTCATCGTCGAGGCGCTCTCCTACGGCGTGGCCTACGACCAGGTGGACATGCGCATCGACACGCGCACGGGGGAGGTTCTCTCCAAGTCGGCGGAGATACCCGGCACCGAGCACGCCGGGGTGGAGGGCGACGCGGGCATGGCGGCTCTCGTCGAGCGCTACCGGCAGCGAGTGGCGCCGCTGGCCGACCACGTGGTCGGGCTGACCCAGGCACCGCTCACGCGAGAAGGCGGCGAGCTCGGACAGCTCATCGCGAATGCCGAGCGGGCGTTCGCCCGAACGGATGTGGGCGTGGTGAAGCCGGTGAGCCTGCGCGCCGACATCGACGCGGGCCCGATCACCTACGCCGAGGTCGCGGAGGTGCTCGCCTTCGACCACCCGGTGGTGCGAGTCAGGATGACTGGCGGGGAGCTGCTTGAGCTGATCGACGACGGCGCCTATGTCGCAGGGCCCGAGGAGCTCGACCCAGGTGTGGAGTACAGCGTTGCGGCGAGCGAGTTGATCGCGGGCGCCGGCAAGGCCGTCGGCACCGAGCCGCAGGCGCTCGCCTGGTTCCTTGCACGCTGACCGACCTGTCCTATGGAACCGGGCATGTCTGTTGCAAGCGCCGACGCTGTCGAGCGCAGCGTTTACACGACCAACGAGTGGCTCAACGGGATCCGGGACGAGCTCGGACAGGACGATCGCGAGGAGGCCTGGCGGATACTCAAGGCCGACCTCCAGTTGCTGCGGGATCAGCTCACGATCGACGAGGCCGCGCAGCTCGCGGCCCAGCTTCCGCTGGTGCTGCGCGGCGCGTTCTACGAGGGGTTCGACCCGGGGCGCCAGCAGAAGGTCCGCCACCGCGAGGAGTTCATCGCTCTGTTCGCGGAGCGAGCGAACCTCAGCGACTCGACGGATGTCGAGCGGGCGCTCGGCGCTGCCACGAGCGCACTCAGCAGCCACGTGACGCCCGGCGAGCTCGACGACCTGATCGCGCAGCTCCCGAGCGACCTCCGCTCTGTGCTTCACTAAGCCGGTGGAGGGTGCCGCGCCGATCCTGATCGCCTACGACGGCTCGCCGTCGTCCGACCACGCGATAGGCGAGGCCGGGGGGCTCTTGGTAGGGCGCCGCGCGCTGGTCGTCGTGGTCTACAAGCAGGGAATCGGGTTCGAGCTGATGGAGGTGCCGAGCGTGACGGGCGGGTTGCCACCCCCGCAGCTCGATGTCCGCGCGGCGATCGAGGTCGACGACGAGCTGGCCGAGCGCTCCCAGAAGCTGGCGCAGAAGGGTGCCGAGCTGGCGCGCGACGCCGGCTTCGAGCCCGAGGCGCTGGCGGTGGCCGACGAGGTGGACACACCCGTGGCGGAGACGATCGTGAATGTGGCGGCCGACCGAGGCGCTGCCGCCATCGTGATCGGCGCGCACGGCCACAGCCGCCTGAGTGAGGTCGTCCTAGGCAGCACGTCGCGGGACGTGATCCGCCAGGCGCCCTGCCCGGTCGTCATCGCCAGACCCGCGCAACACTGAAGTACTCCGCGGCTTCAATGGCGGCTTCCCGCCGCTCGGCAGGCAGAGCGCGATACTGCGGCTCGTGCAGGAGCCGCTCGATACGGACGTGACCATCGTCGGTGCGGGCGTGGTGGGCTGCGCGATCGCGCGCGAGCTGACGCAGTTCGACCTGCGCGTGACGCTGCTCGAGGCGGGGCCGGACGTGGGGGCCGGCACCAGCAAGGCGAACACCGCGCTTCTCCACACCGGCTTCGACGCAAAGCCGGGCACGCTCGAGGCGAGGCTGGTCGCGCGCGGGTTCGAGCTGCTGTCCGACTACGCCGGGCGGGTCGGCATCCCGGTCGAGCGCACCGGCGCCCTGCTCGTCGCGTGGGACGACGAGCAGCTGCGCGAGTTCCCGGGCATCGTCGAGAGCGCGGTGGCGAACGGCCACAGAGCGCTCGTGGAGGTCGGCGTGGAGGAGCTGTACCGGCGCGAGCCGCAGCTCGGGCCGGGCGCCCGAGGCGCGCTCGAGGTGCCCGACGAGGCGCTCATCTGTCCCTTCACCACGCCACTCGCCTACGCGACCGAGGCACTGCTCGCGGGATGCCAGCTGCGCCTTTCGACCCCCGTGACCGGCGTCGAGCGACTCGACTCGGGTGGCTTTCGCCTCGCCACCCCGGCCGGCGCAGTGAGCACTCGCTACCTGGTGAACGCGGCGGGCCTGCGCTCCGACGAGCTGGACCGCATGCTCGGCCACGACCGCTTCACCGTCACGCCGCGGCGCGGCGAACTGATCGTGTTCGACAAGCTCGCGCGTCCGCTGGTGCGGCACATCGTGCTCGCGGTGCCCACCAAGATCACGAAGGGCGTGCTGATCGCCCCGACGGTGTTCGGCAACGTGATGCTCGGCCCGACCGCGCAGGACGTGGAGCGCAAGGACGACACGGAGTCCACCGCCGAGGGGCTCGCGTACCTGCGGGCCGAGGGCGCCCGGATCATGCCGAGGCTGCTGGAGCACGAGGTGACCGCGGTGTACGCAGGCCTCCGCGCCGCCACCGAGCATGTGGACTACCAGCTCAGCGTGCATGCGCCCGAGGGCTACGCCTGCGTGGGCGGCATTCGCTCCACCGGCCTCTCCGCCTCCATGGCGATCGCCGAGCACGTGCGTGAGGAGCTCGGCGCGGCCGGGTTGCGGCTCGAGCCCAGGGCGGGTGCGCCGCCTGAGTTCGCCATGCCGAACATCGGCGAGCGCAGCGAGCGGCCGTACCAGCGCGGCGAACTGATCGAGGCGGACGGCGACTTCGGGCGGATCGTCTGCTTCTGCGAGCGCGTGACGCATGGTGAGATCCGGGACGCGCTACACGGCCCACTCCCGGCGACGGACCTCGACGGACTGCGCCGCCGCACGCGGGCGCACATGGGGCGCTGTCAGGGCTTCTTCTGCGGCGCAGAGCTCGCCGAGCTACTCGCGGCCGGCGCGAGATGAGCAGCGGCCCGGTGGTGATCGTGGGCGGCGGCCCTGCCGGACTTGCGGCCGCGCTCGAGCTGCGGCGGCGCGGTGCTCCCGAGGTGCTCGTGCTCGAGCGCGAGGCCGCGCTGGGCGGGATCCCGCGTCACGCGCAGCATCAGGGCTTCGGTCTACGCGACCTGCGGCGCCCTCTGTCCGGGCCGAGCTACGCGCGCCGCTACACCGAGCTCGCGGCCGCCGCGGGCGCCGAGCTGCGCACCGAGACGATGGTCACGGGCTGGGCGCCCGGCGGGCCGCTCGAGCTAACCGGTCCGCGGGGGCGCGAGCAGCTCGAGCCCGCCGCGGTGGTGCTCGCCACCGGTTGCCGCGAGCGCCCGCGCTCGGCGCGGCTCGTGCCGGGCTCGCGTCCCGAGGGCGTGATGACCACGGGCACGCTTCAGCAGCTCGTCTACCTCAAGGGGCTGGCGCCCGGCACCCGCGCCCTCGTTGTCGGCGCCGAGCACGTGAGCTTCTCCGCGCTGCTCACGCTCGCGCACGGAGGGGCGCGGGCGGTGGGCATGGTCACGGAGCTGCCGCGGCATCAGTCGCTCGCGCTCTTCCGAGCCGGTGCCGCCCTGCGCTTCCGGACCCCGGTCTGGACGCGCACCGCGCTGACCGCGATCCACGGACGCCCGCGCGTGGAGGAGGTGGAGCTCACCGACCTCGAGAGCGGCGGCGTGCGCAGCGTGGCGTGCGACACCGTCGTGTTCAGCGCCGACTGGATCCCCGACCACGAGCTCGCGGTGATGGCGGGGCTCGCGATGGACGCGGGCACGCGGGGCCCGGCGGTGGACACGGCGCTACGAACGTCGAGAGCCCGGCGTGTTCGCTGCCGGCAACCTCCTGCATGGCGCCGAGACCGCGGACGTGGCTGCGCTGGGCGGTCGCCACGCCGGCGCCGCCGCGGCCGCGTTTCTGGCGACGGGCGGCGCCTGGCCTGACGTGCGCGTTCCCATCGAGTGCGAGCCACCGCTGCGCTGGATCGCGCCGAACGTGGTCGTGGCCGGGGCCGGAGCGCCACCACGGGGACGCTTTGCGCTTCGCTCGGCGAGCTTCCTCCAGCGCCCCAGCGTGGAGATCGCGCAGGCCGGCCGCGTGCTGTGGTCGGGCCGCATGCGGCGCCTCGTGCCGGGCCGTTCTGCCGCTCTGCCGCACGCGTGGACGGCAGCGGTGGACCCGGGCGGCGGAGCGGTGAGCGTGCGGGTCACCGCGGGCGGGTAAGGGGTCTCCATGGAGCACGAGGAGCAGGCAGAGCGCATGGAGGACGACGCCGAGCGCATGGAGGAGCACTCCGAGCAGCTCGGCGAGCGCATCGACGACATCGAGAGCGATTGGGAGCGGAAGGAGCAGGACCCCGCCGTTCCGGGCGCACGGCCGGAGGACGATCCCGGCTCGGACGACGCCGACGCCCAGGAATAAGGAACTGCCCCTCTAATCTCGGAGGGGTGGATCTCGTCCGAGGGCCGCTCAAGGCCGGAGCGGCGGCGCTGTTCGCCGTCGGCCTCCTGCTCCTGTTTCTCAACCCGCCCTCGCTCTCGGGCGCCGAGGGGATGGCCGTGTTCGTGGGCGGCGGGATCGTCCTGCTCTTCCTAACCGCCTGGGCGACCGTGGCGCTCATGGGCAGCGACGCCATGCCGGAGGACGAGTTCGAGCGACTCGTGCGGCGCAGCGAGGAGCTGGCTGCCACGCCCGGCCTACGTGACGAGACGAGCGATTTCGACCTGCTCGTGGCAGATGCGATCGACGACCTCCCCGTCGAGTTCCAGCGCCTCCTCCATGACACCCCGGTGGTGGTCTCCCAGCGCGGCATGGAGAACCGCGCGTACGGCCATTACTTCGGCGACACGGTCGCGCGCGACAACTACCCCGACCGGATCGTGCTCTACCAGGACACGCTCGAGCGCGACTTCGGCCACGACCCCGAGCTGCTGCGGGCGCAGGTGGAGCGCACGCTGAGGCACGAGGTGGCTCACCACCTCGGCTGGAACGAGCCCGGGGTGCGCGACCTGGGGTTGTAGGCTCGGCCGCATGGCGCTGGATCCGCATGCTCTCGAGCACACCCTCGTAACCGAGCGCGAGCACTGGCTCGACGGCCCGCCCCACGAGCTCTTCAAGGATCTGCGCCGAGGCTGCCCGGTTCACTGGACGCCTCGGATCAGCGAGTACCCCGATGAGGCCGGCTTCTGGTCGGTCACGACGGCGGACCACGTGCACGAGGTGAGCCGCGACTGGCAGACCTACTCGTCTGAGCTGGGCGGCGTGACGGCGCTCACGGACGCGATCTTCCCGCTCGAGCTCTCGCGCGCGATGTTCATCGGGATGGACCCGCCGAAGCACGATCGACTCAAGGCGCTCTTCCAGCGCGGCTTCACTCCGAAGCGGATCGCGGAGCATGAGGACGAGATCCGTGCGATCACCGTGCGCGTGCTCGATGGCCTCGAGGATCGGGAGACCTGCGACCTCGTGACGGAGGTGGCGCAGCCCGTGGTGTCACGCGTGATCGGCAGCTTCATGGGCATCCCACCCGAGGACGACGCGATCTGGGCCCGCCTGATGAACACGACGCTGGGCGCCGGCGACCCAGATCTGAATCCCGAGGGCGTTGAGGCCGTGATGGCCCGCGACGTGCCCGAGATCTTCCAGCGCTGCGGGCGGCTGATCGCCGAGCGGCGCGAGCGGCCGACCGACGACCTGACCAGCGTGCTCGTGCACGCGGAGGTGGACGGCCAGCGGCTCGAGGAGCACGAGATCGTGATGGGCTTCTTCCTGCTCGTGGCCGCCGGCAACGACAGCACCAAGGCCACCTACAGCAGCGGCATGCGCGCCCTGATGGAGAACCCGGACCAGCGGCAGCTGCTGGTGAAGGATCCGTCGCTGATCCCCGGTGCGGTGGAGGAGTCGCTGCGGATGTTCCCGGCGTTCGCGCACTTTCGCCGGACTGCGACGCGAGACGTGGAGCTCGGCGACCAGCAGATTCGCGAGGGAGACAAGGTGGTCATGTGGTACGTCGCGTCGAACCGCGACGAGAGCCGCTACGACGACCCGGACGCGTTCGATGTCAGGCGCAACCCCGAGCACCAGGCCTTCGGGGCTGGCGGACGGCATTTCTGCCTGGGCACCGCGCTGGCGCGACTCGAGTTGAAGGTCCTGTTCGAGGAGACGCTGCTGCGCTTCCCCGAGATGGAGATCGAGGGCGCCCCGGCGTTCGCCGAGTCGCCCTTCCTCAACCAGCTGAAGACGCTGCCCGTCCGCCTGCGCCCGTGAAGGACGGGCGCATGCTCCCTGCAACGCACTGGGCGAGCCTCGTGGTGTTCGCCATCCTGGTTCCGGCGCTGGTGATCCTCTGGGGCATGCCGGACCGCACGGCGGACGCGTGGGCCTGGACGATCCAGCCGGACCTCACGCCGATCTTCCTGGGCGCCGGCTACGGCGCGGGCGCTTACTTCTTCCTGCGCACGTTCCTCGCGGACAGGTTCCCCCCGTCGGCCGCGGGGATCTTCGCCGCGGCCTTCTTCGCGATGCTCATGCTGATCGCGACGCTGATCCACTGGGACAAGTTCAACCACGGCGACGCGCCGCTGATCGGGGCGCTCGTCTTCTACGGCTGGGTGGGCGTGTACATCATCTCGCCGTTCGTGAGTGTTCGGCCTGTGGTGGTTCAACCGGCGCACCGACTCCGGCGAGCCGGCACCCGGCGAGGCGATCGTGCCCCTGTGGGTGCGCCGGATCGCGCAGGTGGTGGCGGCCGGGTCGTTCGTCGGCGCCGCCTTCTTCTTCCTCACGCCCGACGAGGCGATCGATGTCTGGCCCTGGGACCTCACGCCGCTCACGTCGCGAGTGATCGGCTCGTTCACGGCACAGGTGGGCGTGGGAGCCCTGCTGATCTCGCTCGATCGGCGCTGGAGCTCCTGGAAGCTGATCGTGGAAACGTTCTTCGTCGCGACCGGCCTGCTCCTGATCGGCGCCATACGCGCCTGGGACGACTTCGATACCGGCAACGCGCTCACCTACGTCTACCTCGGCGGCCTCGTCACGGCGGACATCGCGCTGCTGCTGCTCTACCGCAGTATGGGCAAGCAGGACAACCGGACAGTTGTCGCACGGTCAGGCGGAGAGGGTGGGATTCGAACCCACGAGGCAGTGTGACCCGCCCACACGATTTCCAGTCGTGCACCTTCAGCCGCTCGGTCACCTCTCCAGAGAGGCTCCTAGCCTAGCTTGGGCCGCCCGCCTGGCGGCGCTGCGTCAGGCCGCGTTTCGCAGCTGCACGTGGGGGGTGCGGCGCGGGAAGGCGACGATCGTCGACAGGCTCACCTCGGAGAAGGCCAGGGCGTGCAGCGTGCAGCCGCAGCCCTCGCAGAGCATGTCCTCGAAGTCCTCGAGCTCGCCCCAGGCCTCGAACTCCTCGGCGCAGGACTCATCGGTGCAGATCAGGACGGCGTAGAGCATGTGAGGTCATGCTGTGACCAGCGTCGGACGGAACGCGCTGGGATGCAATCAGGCCTGCAGGCGGGTGAAGTGCCAGAGCGGCCCGCCGAGCTTGCGCTCCACTCGGAGCCCCGTGGCCTGTGCCCGTCCGGCGAGCGCCGAGTGGGTGACCATGTGAGGGTCACCGAACAGCTCCCCGACCACGATTCGGCCTCCCGGCTTCACCACCCGGGCAAGCTCGCGCAGAGCGGCGTCCTGATCCGGAATCTCCCCGAGAACGGTCACGAGGTAGGCGCCGTCGAAGCTGTCGTCCGCGTACGGGAGCTCGCGCGCGTCTGAGAGTGTCGCTGTGATGTTGTCGATGCCGTGCTCCTGCGCCCGGCGGAGCGTGTGGTCCAGCATCTGCTGCTGCAAATCCAACACGTCGAGGCGTCCGCCCGGTGCCACCCACCCTGCCACCGGCAGGGTGTAGTAGCCGGTGCCGGGCCCCACCTCGAGGAGGCGCTCGCCTGCCGCCGGGGTGAGGATCTCGCGGAGGCGCTCCCGCGTGATGAACGGGTGGGGCGCCTCCACCCAGAAGCGCTGTGAATACGGGCATGCCGACGGGTTCCGGCGCCACCATGCCGCCGCGCCGAGCACGGCCGCGCCGGCAAGCAGCGCGAGACGGCGGGCGCGCGACATCAGGCGCCTTCGGAGGCCGGCACGATCAGCCGGATGTGGCTGCGGGCCAGCATCAGCACCGGCGCGGTCCAGTCGCGCCCCGAGCCGTCGAGCGCCACCAGCTCGGCGTCGAGGATCGTGAAGAACTCATGATCGCGGCGGTTCACGTGGTCGGAGACACGGCTCCGGTAGCCCTCGCGGGGAAGTGTCAACATCCCCTCCACTCTGTACCGGTCAGTCTCGACGACAACTTTTTCCTTGCGGCTGTCCACGGCGGCGCAATCTAGCGGTTACCGTCCCCGGTGATGACGCCAGCGGCTCCGACCGGACGCGGTCCGGCGCTCGAAGCGGTCTTCCAGCCCGTGCAGCCACCCACCACGTTCGAGCAGACCGTCGAGCGGCTCGGCACCGCGATCCGCCTCGGCCTGCTGGCGCCGGGCACGCAGCTGCCGCCGGAGCGCGAGCTGGCCGATCAGCTGAGCATCTCGCGCTCCACCCTGCGCCAGGCGATCACCACTCTCGTGCAGAGCGGGCACCTCGTCTCGCTGCGCGGCCGCTCGGGCGGCACGTTCGTGTCCAAGGAACCTCCGCTCAGCCGGGAGAGCGCGGATCCGCCGCTCGGCGACGAAGCGCGTTCCGTGCTCGACTACCGGGTCGTGGTCGAGACCGGCGCCACCGTGCTGGCGGTCGAACGCGCGGGCGAGGACGATCTCGACGGCCTGCACCGGCTCACCGAGGACATGACGCTCACCCAGGTGGCGAGCTTCGAGGTCTACCGGCGGGCCGACGTCCGCTTCCACATCGGGCTGGCGGAAGCGTGCCATTCGGCCCGGCTCGTGGTCGCGATGACCGAGGTCCAGGGCCAGATGACCGACCTGATCCAGCGCGTCTCGCACCCCGACGAGGTGCTGAGCCACTCGAACGGGCAGCACAGGCGGCTCGTGGCGCTGCTGCGCCGCCGGGACACCGCCCGCGCCGTGCGACTCATGCGCGAGCACTGCGAGGGCACCGAGCACATCCTCGCGGCGCTGATGCCGGACTAACCCTCAAGGGGTCAGACCCCTTGAGGGTTGGGCACCCAGGTGTCCTTGGCTCCGCCGCCCTTCCCGCTGTTCACCACCATCGAGCCGCGCTCGAGCGCCACGCGGCTTATCGCCGCCGGCAGCACGCGCGGGCCGTCGGCGGACATGAGGGCGTAGGGGCGCAGGTCCACGTGGCGCGGCTCGAGGCCGCCGTCCACGACGGTCGGGTGTACCGACAGCTCCACGAGCTCCTGGCCGATCCAGCCGCCCGGCTCCGCGGCGATCTGCGCGCGCACGCGCTCACGCGTCTCGTCGTCGGCATCCCGCCAGATCACGACCCCCTCGCCGCCCATCTCTCCGCGCGGCTTCACCACCAGCCCGTCGAGCTTGTCGTCGGGGTCGAGCAGGCGGGACGGGATCGACGGCAGCAGCGGCTCCTGGTCGAGATAGAGGCGGACGAGATCGTCCACGTGGGCGTGCACGAGCTTGTCGTCGGCGATGCCGGAGCCCGGCGCGTTCACCACGCCGAGCGTCCCCGCGGCGGCCGGCCCCAGCAGCGCCTCCCCGACGGCTGTCGGCGTGCCGTGCTCATCCCTGAAGCGGTCCTCGTCGGTGCGCAGGTAAACCACGTCGACTCCACGGGCGCGTCCATCCAGCCACGCCACGAGGCGCCCGTCGCGATGGTCGAGGTCCGCCAGCGTGACAACCGGGGCGCACAGCTCGCGCGCGAGCCGCTCGTGCTCCCACCAGCCAGCGGCGGAAGGGCCTTGGGACAGGATCACGAGCCTCGGGTCGTCGACCCCGGGCGGCGCGGCGTCCCGCAGCGCGAGCGCGACCTCGCCGAACACGGGCGAGAGGTCTGCTTGCGGTGGCTCCACGTCCAGCAGGTCGCGCAGCGTGTCGCGCGCGGCCACGGAGTACGCGATCCCGGCCGGCATCCGCACCTGGTCCTCGATCACCCGGAAGCGTCCGTCGGGCGTGCGCACCACGTCGAGGCCGGCGAACGAGACCCAGCGCGGCGGCGTGGCCCCGCGCATCGTCGGCTCGTAGTGCGGCGAGGCCTCCACCTCCTCGCGGCTGAGCACGCCGGCCTCGAATACACGGCCGTCGCCGTACACGTCCCCCACCAGCGCCTCGAGCGCGCGGAGGCGCTGCACGACGCCGGCCTGGAGCTCGGACCATTCCGGCCCGGTGAGGATGCGCGGCACCGGGTCGAGCGCGAAGACACCGTCGGGCGCGGCCCCGAAGCTCACGCCCCGGGCGCTGAGGCGGCGCTTCACCTCGGCGGCCACGCCGGCGGGCTCGGCGAGCGCCTCGAGCAGCGCCGCGTAGTGCGGACGCGGCTCTCCGTCCTCGTCGTACGCCTCGTCGTAGGGGCGTTGCCGGTCCGCGGGTTGGCTCACGCGGAGCCGCGTACCCGCTCTCCGCTCGGATCGAACAGCGGCTCGGTCGTGACCTCGCCTCCGACCCAGCTGCCGAAGATGTCGAGCTCCACCGCCGTACCGGGCTCCGACCGCTCCGGAGGCAGGTACGCGTACGCGATCGAGCGCTCGACCGTGTAGCCATAGCCGCCCGTCGTGACCCGCCCGAGGATCTCGCCGTTCACCCGCACGGGCTCGTTGCCGAGCGCCACGGAACGCGGGTCCTCCAGGGTGATGCAGCAGAGCAGCTTGCGCGGGCCGGCCTCGCGCGCCTCCAAGAGCGCGTCGCGGCCGATGAACCCGCCGGGCTTGTCGAGCTTGACGGCAAAGTCAAGACCGGCCTCGTAGGGCGTCTCGTCCGGCGTGATGTCCGCGCCCCAGACGCGGTAGCCCTTCTCCACCCGCATCGAGTCGATCGCCCGGTAGCCGCCGGCCACGATTCCGTGCGGCTCGCCGGCCTCCCAGACCGCCTGCCAGAGCGCCGTCCCGTACTCGGCCGGGCAGTAGAGCTCCCAGCCGAGCTCACCCACGTAGGTCACGCGCAGCGCGTGCACTGGCACTCCCGCCACGGTGATCTGCCTCACCGCCATGTAGGGGAACTCGTCGTTGTCGAGCGACTGCGGCGTGAGCGAAGCCAGCGTCTCGCGGGCGCGCGGGCCCCAGATTCCGAAGCAGGCCGACCTGGACGTGACGTCGTGCACGTGTACGGAGCCGTCGTCTGGGAGATGGCGGCGAATCCATTCGCGGTCGTGGTTTCCGAATGCCGTGCCGGTCACGATGGAGAAGAGCTCCTCGGCGACGCGGGCGACAGTGAAGTCGCATTCGATGCCGCCACGCGAGTTGAGCATCTGGGTGTAGGTCACGCGCCCGACATCGCGCGCGACCTCGTTGTCGCACAGGCGCTCCAGCAACGCGGCCGCGCCCGGGCCGGCCACCTCGAGCTTGGCGAACGACGACTCGTCGAAGATCGCCACGCCCTCTCGGCACGCCACGTGCTCGGCGCCGATGGCGGGCGACCAGTGCTTGCCCGCCCAGCCGCGCGGCCGCAACGACTCGTCGCCCCGCTCCGCGTTCGACTCGTACCAGTTCACGCGCTCCCAGCCCGACTTCTCGCCGAAGGCCGCATCGCGCCCGCGGTGCCATTCGTAGGCCGGGGAGGTGCGCAGGGGCCGGCAGGCCTGGCGCTCCTCGAACGGGTAGTGGATGTCGTAGTAGGTCTCGTAGGTCTCGAGCACGCGCCCGAGCGTGTACGTCGGGGAGCGGTAGTGGGCCCCGAAGCGGCGCACATCCATCTGCCACAGGTCCATCGACGGCTCTCCCGCCACGATCCACTCGGCCATCACCTTGCCCACGCCACCCGCGCCCGCGAGGCCATGGGCGCAGAATCCGCCCGCCACGAAGAGGCCGGGGACCTCCGTCTCGCCGAGGCAGAACTCGTTGTCGGGGGTGAAGCCCTCCGGCCCGTTGATCATGCGCGTGACCTTCACGTCCTCCATCTGCGGCACGCGCCGGCGCGAGTTCACCACGATCTCCTCGAAGCGGTCCCAGTCGTCCTCGAGCAGGCGGCCGTTGAAGTCGGGCGGGATGCGATCGAACCCGGCTCGGCTCTCCAGGAACGCCGGCGCCGCCGGTCGCTCGTAGCCACCCATCACGAGTCCGCCGCCCTCCTCGCGGAAGTAGATCAGCAGGTCGGGATCGCGCAGCGTGGGCAGCGGGTTCTGCGGATCGCGCTCGCGGAACGGCTGGGTCACGATGTACTCGTGCGACATCGGCACCACCGGGATGCGCACGCCCGCGAGCCGTCCGAGCTCCGCCGAGAACATGCCCCCGGCGATCACCACCACATCGGCGTCGATGTCGCCGCGCTCGGTGCGCACGCGGCCCTGCTCGATGCCCGTGACGCGCGTGTTCGTGAAGATCTGCACGCCGCCCTCGCGGGCGCCCTCGGCCAGCGCGAATGTGAGCTGCGACGGGTCGAGGTAGCCGTCGGTGGGAAGCCAGGCGGCACCGAGCACCCCGTCGGTGGACATCAGCGGGAAGAGCGCCTGGGCCTCTTCGGCCGAGATCAGGTCGAGCGGCAGTCCGAACGTCTTGGCCCAGCCGGCCTGCCGGCGCAGCTCCTCCATCCGCTCCTCGCTCGACGCGAGCCGGATCCCGCCGCACTCGACCCAGCCGCACGCATCGCCGAGCTTCCGGTAGAGCTCGACCGAGTACATCATCATCTTGGTGAGGTTCACCGAGCTGCGCAGCTGGCCCACCAGGCCGGCCGAGTGGAAGGTCGAGCCCGACGTGAGCTGGTTGCGGTCCACGAGTACCACGTCGTCCCAGCCGAGCTCGGCCAGGTGATAGGCGATCGACGTGCCGCCGACGCCTCCCCCGACGATCACGCAGCGCGCCGCGCCGGGGAGCTCCCGCCGCGCGGCCACTAGCTGCGGGCTTCCTCGATCCAGCCCTTGAAGCGCGGGTCGGTGCGCGCCTTCTCGAGGCGGTCGAAGTGCTTCTGCGCGTAGTCGCGGAAGTCGAAGTCCAGCTCGGACACGCCTGCCTGGACCACGCCCCACATTCCCTCGCGGAAGTCCGACATGAAGCGGAACAGCTTCAGCGTCGCCCGCTTGCGGTCGTCCGGCGCCTCGCCGAAGTAGGCCTCCAGCAGTTGGTCCTCCTGGTCGTCCTCGAGCTCGTTGTTCACCGCGAAGTTGCCGAGGTCGAACCAGCGGTCGCCCATTCCCGCGTACTCCCAGTCGATCAGCTGCATGCGGTCGCCGTCGCGCAGGAAGTTCGCGGGCAGGAGATCGTTGTGGGCCGGCACCGGCTCGTGGCCGGGCTGGTCGCGCACCGCGCGCTCGATCTTGTGGGCAGCGTCGAGCGCCTCGTCGTAGCCGGCCGGCGGTTCGCTGCCGTTGGCACGGCCCGTCTCGGCGTACTGCTCCACGAGCCGGAAGGAGTCGAATCCCGTCGGCAGCTCCGTGCCCGAGTCATGCAGCGAGCGCAGATCGTGGGCCACCTCCGCGATCGTCTCGGGCTCGCGCAGCTCGTCGGCCCTCATCTCGCGGCCGGATACGAACGCAGTCACGAGGGCGGACGGCTCAGTCAGCAGCGCTGCGACCTTCGGCGCGATGCCGAGATCGGCGGCGGCCTTGTTCGCGATGCACTCCGCCTCGCGGTCGATCCCGAGTAGGGCTGTTCGCTTCCCGGGCAGGCGCACCACATAGTCGGTGCCGCCGAAGTTGACCCTGAAGTTGCGGTTCGTGATCCCGCCCTCGAGCTGCACAACGGTGCCGTCGCGCGGTCCGAGCAGCGCGGCCAAGCGCGCCACAACCTCCGTCAGTTCCGGAATCGTGAACTCGGGGCTCATGGCGGGACTTTACGCCGAGGCCGCCTCACATGCGAGGCTCTTTGTCCTCGATGTCGGACGGCGAGCTGATCCTTGTCGCGGCGGCTCTGCTCGCTGCGGGAATTGGCGCATCCCTGCTTGCGTCCCGAGTGCGCCTGCCCGGCCTCCTGCTCTTCCTCGCCCTCGGCATGGCGATCGGGTCCGACGGGCTCGGCTGGATCGACTTCAACAACTACGAGCTGGCGCGGACGATCGGCGTCGTTGCGCTTGCGTTGATCCTGTTCGAGGGCGGCCTCACCGCCGGTTTCGACGAGATCCGGCCGGTCCTGCGAGGGTCGCTCTCGCTCGCGATCCTGGGAACGATCGGGACTGCGGTGATCTGCGGCTTCGCGGCGGCGTGGCTGTTCGACCTCTCCACGCTCGAGGGCATGCTGCTGGGGGCGATCATCTCCTCCACCGACGGCGCCGCGATCTTCGCGCTCCTGCGGGAGTCGAGGCTCCGGCGCCGCCTCGCGCGCACGCTCGAGGGCGAGGCGGGCTTCAACGACCCGGTCGCCGTGCTGCTCGTGATCGGGTTCATCGAGTGGACCCAGCAGGACGACTACGGCGTGCTCGACATGGCGCTGCTGTTCGTGCGCGAGATGGGGATCGGCGCCGCCGTGGGCATCGCGGTCGGGATGCTCGCGGTTCCCGGGCTGCGAAACGCGCGCCTCGCCAGTCCCGGGCTCTACCCGGTGGCCACGCTGGCGACCGCCGGCCTCGCGTACGGCGGCGCCGCCACCCTGCACGGCTCAGGCTTCCTCGCCGCCTACCTGGCCGGCCTGGTGCTGGGCTCGGCGCGAATCCCGGCGAAGCAGACGGTGATCGTCTTCCACGAGGGCCTTGCCTGGGTCGCGCAGATCGTCATGTTCCTCGCCCTCGGGCTGCTCGTCTTCCCGAGCCAGCTCGACGACGTCTGGCTCGAGGGGACCGCGCTCGCGCTGGTGCTCGTGTTCATCGCCCGTCCTCTAACCGCTGCGCTCGCCACCGCGTTCGAGCCGTTCACGGCCGGGGAGCGGCTGGTCCTGGGGTGGGCAGGCCTGCGCGGTGCCGTGCCGGTGGTCCTCGCCACCTTCCCGGTGATCGAAGGCCTCGATCCGAACAAGACCTTCTTCAACATCGTCTTCTTCGCGGTCGTGATCTCGACGCTGCTTCAGGGCGGCACCGTCGAGTGGCTCGCGCGCAGGCTCGGCGTGACCACGAGCGAGCCCGCCCTGCCGAGGCCGCTGATCGAGACCGGCACGGTCCGCCGCCTCGGCGCCGAGATCGTCGAGTACCCGGTCGGGGAGAACGACGCGATCGTCGGACAGCTGGTGCGTGCGCTGGGGCTGCCGCGCGACGCCCTGCTCAGCGTGATCGTGCGCGGCGAGGAGGCGCTGCTGCCGCGCGGCTCCACGCGGATCGAGGCCGATGACCGGCTGCATGTGATGGTGCGGGAGGAGGTGGCCGGCGAGATGCCCGACCTGCTGGAGCGCTGGCGCATCGGTCCGGTCGAGATCCCGACCGTGCGCCACGCGCCCCTGCGCGCCGGCACGGCCGTGTTCACCACGCGGCGCTGGACCGACGAGGACGGCGACGCCGGCTACCCCAAGGAGGTGCATGGCGTGCCGGTGGCGGAGCAGATGCGCACGCGGCGCGACCATCGCGGCGCGCTCGTGGTGCTCGAGGACGGTCGCTTCGCTGTGACCGGGCCGCTGGTGGCGATCGGCGGCCCGCTCCAGGTGCAGCGCTACGCCAGGCGCCAGCTCACCAGCGAGGACGACGCCGCCGCGCGGGCGTGGTGGCAGGAGGTCATCGGGGCCCTCGCCCGCTGACAGCGGGGCTTACAGGATCTCGCCACCGGGGCGAGAAACAATTGAGGCAAAGGTTGCAATCTGTCTGAACCGTGGCTTACAGTCGCCGCGACAGGTCGCTTCGCCGGGCGTTGCGCTGCCGCAATTCCGGCTCGCCAACAGGAGGGACACGCATGGCCGACCAAGCTCTGGACCGGGACGAGGCAAAGCTTGCGGAACTCGGGTACAAGCAGGAGCTGACTCGAGGTTGGTCGCGGTTCTCCAACTTCGCGATCTCCTTCACGATCATCTCGGTGCTCGCGGGGTGCTTCACGACGTACCCGCAGGCATGGAACCTCGGCGGCCCGATCGCGATCTCCTGGGGCTGGCCGATCGTCTGCATCATCGTCCTGGCCGTCGCCTTCAGCATGGCCGAGGTGGCCTCGGCCTATCCCACGGCCGGGGGTCCCTACTGGTGGGCTAACGAGCTCGGCGGACCGGTCTGGTCCTGGTACACGGGCTGGTTGAACCTGCTCGGGCTGATCGCAATCGTCGCGACGGTGGACTGGTTCTGCGCCCAATTCTTCTCGTTCGTGTTCAACCTCTGGGGGCTCGATCTCGGGATCATCAACTTCGCCGACGCGGTGTCCCTCGAGGAGATCTTCGCCCTGTTCGTGGTGATCCTCGTTCTGCACGCGATGATCAACATCTTCTCGTCGCATCTCGTCGCGCTGTTCAACAACATCTCGGTGTTCTGGCACTGCGTCGGCGTGCTGGTGATCATCGGGATCCTGATCATCGTCCCCGACAACCACCAGAGCGCAGACTTCGTCTTCACGGAGCGAATCAACAACTCCGGCTTCGACATGAGCATGTACTGGTGGTACATCCTGCCCACGGGCCTGCTGCTGACCATGTACACGGTCACGGGCTATGACGCCTCGGCGCACGTGGCCGAGGAGACGAGGGACGCGGAGGTCGCCGCAGCGAAGGGCGTTTGGCAATCGGTCGCGCTATCGGCGCTGATCGGCTGGTTCGTCCTGCTCGCGATCACGTTCGCGGCAAGTGACGTCGGCGCGGTCAACGACGGCGGCGGCACCACGCTCGCAATCTTCCAAAGCGCGATGTCGGAGGGCTGGGCCGAGACGGTGATCCTGATCTCGGCGATCGGGCAGTTCTTCTGCGGCATGGCGTGCGTCACGAGTTGCTCGCGGACATTCTTCGCGCTCTCGCGCGACAAGATGACGCCCGGCCACCGGCTCTGGGCCAGCGTCAACGGCGCGCGCGGCGTCCCGGTGGCAGCGGTGATCGGCTCGTGCGTGCTCGCGGGAATCCTGACCCTTCCGGCCCTGTCGGGTAACGCCGCGGGCGTCCCGGTCGCCTTCTTCGCAGTCGTGTCGATCGGCGTGCTCGGGCTTTACTCCGCATACGTGATGCCGGTGTACCTGCGCTGGCGCGCAGGCACCAACTTCAAGCAGGGTGCGTGGAACCTGGGCAACAAGTGGAGGTGGCTCAACCCGATCGCCGTCGTGTGGGTGATCCTCACCTCGATCTACTTCTGCCTGCCGTTCTACGGGCCGGCCGCGGTGTGGTGGGATGACGCGTTCGACTGGAACGCGGCGAACTTCACGCCGCTCGTCATGGGCGTGCTTCTGGTCGCCATCACCATCGCCTGGTTCGGCGGCATGAACAAGCGCTACAAGGGGCCGATCCGCACGATCGAGTTCGACGAGGGCATCGGCATCAAGCAGATCGACGAGCCGGGCGAGCCGCCCGCGGCGGCCCCACCGCCCGCCGCACCGGCATAGGGGTCAGGCTTAAGCCTGACCCCTCACAGCGCGGCTGCCGCGCTAACGAACGCCTTCCAGCGTTCGTGCTCGCGCGTGCGCCAGGCGTCGTCCTGCTGCGGCTCTACCGAGCGGTCGATCGGCAGCAGCTCGGCCGCCTCGGGCAGCGATCCGATCACGCCTGAGCCCACCGCGGCCAGCACGGCGGCGCCGAGCACGGTTGCGTCGGCGCCCGCGGCGTCCACGCGCACGCCGATCGCGTCCGCCTGGAGCTGAAGCAGAAGCGGCTCGTTCGTGAGCCCGCCGTCCACGCGCAGCGAGCTCACCTCCACCGTCTCGCGCATCGCTGCCACCACATCGGCCACGCGCCACGCGATGCCCTCGACGGCTGCGCGCGCAACGTTCGCGCGCGTGGTCCCGCCGTGCATCCCGGCGATCACCGCGCGCGCCTCGGGCTTCCACCAGGGCGCGCCGAGGCCGGCGAGGCCGGGCAGCACCCGCGCGCCCCCGTTGTCCTCCGCCGCGCGCGCCAGCTCCGTCAGCGCCGCCGGGCTATCGGCCATCCCAAGCTCACGGCACATCCATTCGAGCATCGCGCCGGCCGCGAACACGCCGCCGTCGATCGCGTACTCCATGCGGCCGTCGATGCGCCAGGCCACCGTGGGCAGAAGGCCGCCCGAGGGCTCGGGCACCTGGTCGCCCACGTGCCCGAGCACGAAGACTCCGGTGCCGTAGGTGGCCTTCACGCGCCCGGGCACCACACAGCCCGCGCCGGCGAGCGCGGCCTGCTGGTCCACCACCTGGCCGCACAGCGGCAGCTCCACGGGCCAGGACTCGTGGCTCAGCGTGCCGAGCGCGCCCGCCGTGTCACGCACCTCCGGCAGCACGTCCATCGGCACGCCGAACAGCTCGCACAGGCGCTCGTCGAAGCCGGGCGTGCCGAGGCGGTGCAGCTGCGTTCGCGACGCGGTGGAGTTGTCGGTCGCGAAGCCGGCTCCCAGGCGGTCGCACAGGAACGAGTCCACCGTGCCCATGCGCAGCGTCCCGGCCTCGCGCGCCTGCTGGACCTTCTCCTCGTTCTCGAGCAGCCAGGCGAGCTTCGCGGCGGAGAAGTACGGGTCGAAGGGAAGCCCGCTGAGCGAGCGGATCTCCTCCTCGGCGGCGCCCATCCGGTCGAGCACCTCCTGGGAGCGCTTGTCCTGCCAGACGACGATCGGGCTGAGCGGCGCGCCCGTCTCCGCGTCCCAGGCGAGCACCGACTCGCCCTGGTGGTCGAGCCCACATGCCACGACCTCGTCGTCGGCGGCCTCCAGCAGCTCGGCCACGGCCTCGACGACCGCCTGCAGGACCTCCTCGCCATCCTGCTCGACCCATCCGGGACGCGGGTGAGTGTTCACCTTGTCGCGTCGCGCTTCGCGCACCGGCTGGAGCCGCTCGTCGAACAGCGCTGCTTTAACGCCGGTTGTGCCCTCGTCGATTCCGAGAAGAAGCATGGCGCTTCCTACCACAGCGTGGCTTCCTCCGGTTAGGCTCGCCGCCATGAAACTCGGGGACCTGCGCAAGGCCGTTGACGACGGATCGATCGACACCGTGCTCCTCTGCATCGCCGACATGGAGGGCCGCCTTCAGGGCAAGCGCCTGACAGCCCGGTACTTCCTTGACGAGGTCGTCGAGCACGACGCCGAGGGCTGCAACTACCTGCTCGCCGTGGACGTCGACATGAACACCGTCGACGGCTACGCGATGTCTAGCTGGGAGCGCGGCTACGGCGACTTCGTGTTCAAGCCCGACATGGACACGCTGCGCCTCGTCCCGTGGCACGAGGCCACGGTGCTCCTGATGGCTGACCTCGCGTGGGAGGACGGGAGCGATGTGGTCGCGTCGCCGCGCCAGATCCTGCGGCGGCAGCTCGCGCGGCTGGCAGAACGCGGTTGGACCGCGGCTGCCGGCACCGAGCTCGAGTTCATCGTCTTCCGCGACAGCTACGAAGAGGCCTGGCACAAGGCCTACCGCGACCTCGAGCCGGCGAACCTCTACAACGTCGACTACTCGATGCTCGGGACGGCGCGCATCGAGCCGCTCATTCGCCGCATCCGCAACTCGATGATGGCCGCGGACATGTCCGTCGAGAACTCGAAGGGCGAGTGCAACTTCGGCCAGCACGAGATCAACTTCCGCTACGACGACGCGCTTCAGTCCGCCGACAACCACGTGATCTACAAGACGGGTGCCAAGGAGATCGCGGCGCAGGAGGACATGTCGATCACGTACATGGCCAAGTTCGACGAGCGCGAGGGCAACTCGTGCCACATCCACCTCTCGATCGCGAAGGACGGCGGCGGGAACGTGTTCGCCGACGATGAGGCGGCGTTCAACCGCTTCGTCGCGGGCCAGCTTGCCGCCCTGCGTGAGCTGACCCTGATGTTCGCTCCCCACGTGAACTCGTACAAGCGCTTCGTGAAGGGGTCGTTCGCACCGACCGCAGTTGCGTGGGGCCACGACAACCGCACATGCTCCATGCGCGTAGTGGGGCACGGCCAGGGACTGCGCGTGGAGAACCGGCTCCCGGGTGCGGACGTGAACCCGTACCTCGCGCTGGCCGCGATGATCGCCGCCGGGCTGCACGGAATCGACAACGAGCTGGAGCTCGAGCCGGCGTTCGAGGGCAACGCCTACGAGTCGGACAAGCCGCGTGTGCCGCACAACATGTACGACGCGCGCGACCTGTTCGCGGGCTCCGAGATAGCGCGTGAGGCGTTCGGGCAGGAGGTGGTCGACCACTACCTGAACCGCGCCCAGGTCGAGCTCGATGCGATGGAGGCCGCGGTCACCGATTGGGAGAAGTTCCGCGGGTTCGAAAGACTGTAGGGCGTGACACGCCCGGTCATCGGCATCTGCGCCGCGATTGAGAGTGCCCGCTGGGCAGCGTGGGAGGTCTTGGTGAACCTCTCGCCGCGCACGTACTCGCTGGCGGTACAGCGGGCGGGCGGGCTTGCGCTGATCCTGCCGCCGGACGATGTGGTGGCGGAGTCGCCCGACGAGCTGCTCGACATGCTCGACGGCCTCATCCTCGCCGGCGGGTCCGACGTCGATCCCGGGAGCTACGGCGCGAAGCCGCATGACGAGACGCGCGACACCCGGCCCGAGCGCGACCGCTTCGAGATCGCCCTCGGCACGCGTGCCCTCGAGCGCGACATGCCGGTGCTCGGAATTTGCCGCGGCATGCAGATGATGAACGTGATCCAGGGCGGGACGCTGAACCAGCACCTGGGTCGCGAGCTCCACCGGCACACGCCCGGCGTGTTCGCGGACCACGGTGTCACCCTCGAGCCCGGCTCGCTCGCAGCGCGGGTGGTGGGCCACGAGCGCACCGAGGTGAAGTCGGCGCATCATCAGGGCCTCGAAGAGCTCGGTGAGGGCGTTGTTCCCAGTGGCTACGCCGACGACGGCATCGTGGAGGCAATCGAGCTACCCGGCCAGCGCTTCGCTGTCGGGGTGCTGTGGCACCCGGAGGAGGACGAGCAGAGCCGCGTGGTCGGGTCGCTCGTGGACGAGGCACGAGAGCGGATGAAGGCTCCGACACAGTGATTCAGGTCGTGGAACCCGCAACGGCCAAGGTGATGGCGGAGGTCCCGCAGGCGGGGTCGAGGAGACGGACGCCGCCGTGGCACGCGCGAAGGCGGCATTCCCCGCCTGGCGCGCGGTCACCCCCGGGAACCGCTCCGCGCTGCTGCACCAGCTCGCGAACGCGCTCGAGGAGCACCTCGAGACCCTCGCCCGGATCGAGGCGCGCAACGCCGGCAAGCCGATTTCCGACGCGCGTGGCGAGATGGGAATGGTGGTCGAGACCTTCCGCTACTACGCCGGCGCACCCGAGCGCATGACCGGCCGCACGATCCCGGTGGCGGGCGGCGTCGACATGACCTTCCGTGAGCCGCTGGGCGTGGTCGGGTTGATCACGCCCTGGAACTTCCCGCTCACGATCGCGTCGTGGAAGATGGCTCCGGCGCTCGCCGCGGGCAACACGATCGTCCTGAAGCCGGCGGAGCTCACCCCGCTCACCGCCCTCGAGTTCGAGCGGATCGCCCTTGAGGCGGGTGTGCCAGAGGGCGTGGTGAACGTCGTGGCCGGACCGGGCTCGGTCTGCGGGCAGCGCCTCGTGGAGCACGAGGATGTGGCGAAGATCGCATTCACCGGCTCCACCGAGGTGGGCCGCCGGATCGCCGCGAGCGCGGCCGGCACGATCAAGCGCGTGACGCTCGAGCTCGGAGGAAAGTCCGCGAACGTCGTGTACGCCGACGCCGATCTCGAGAAGGCCGCCGCCGCGGCGCCGAGCGCCGTGTTCGGCAACGCAGGCCAGGACTGCTGCGCTCGCTCGCGCATCCTCGTCGAGCGCTCGGCACTCGATCGCTTCATGGAGGTGCTGGAGGAGTCGGTCGAGGCGATCAAGGTGGGTGACCCGCTCGACGAGTCCACCGAGATGGGACCGCTTATCTCGGAGGGTCAGCGCGAGACGGTTTCCTCGTTCGTGCCGGACGACGCGCCGGTGGCGATCCGCGGCAGCGCGCCGGAGGGCCCCGGCTTCTGGTTCGCGCCCACGGTCCTGTGCCCGGTCGACAACAGCGATCGCGCCGCGGTCGAGGAGATCTTCGGCCCCGTCGCGGCGGTGATCCCCTTCCGCGACGAGCAGGAGGCGATCCGACTCGCGAACGACACGATCTACGGGCTCTCGGGCTCCGTCTGGACTCGCGACGGCGCCAAGGCTCTGCGCACGGCCCGCGCGATCGAGAGCGGCGTGGTGTCGATCAACTCGAACACGTCCGTGCGCGTGTCCACCCCGTTCGGCGGCTTCAAGCAGTCCGGCTACGGCCGCGAGCTCGGCCCCGACGCGCTCGACCACTACAGCGAGGTCAAGAACGTCTACTACGCGACGGAGGGCTGATGGCGAGACTCGACGGCAAGGTGTGCGTGATCACGGGGGCGGCGAGCGGCATCGGCGCCGAGACGGCGAGGCGCTTCCAGGAGGAGGGCGCGACCGTGGTGGGCGTGGACCTGTCCGAGAACGCCGAGGGCGACCTCGCCATCCAGGCCGACGTGACCGACGAGGAGCAGGTGCGCGGCATGTACGCGCGCGCACGCGAGGAGTTCGGCCACGTGGACGTGCTCTTCAACAACGCCGGCATCTCGCCGCCGGACGACGTGTCGGTGCTCGAGACCTCGCTCGAGGCCTGGCAGCGCGTGCAGGACGTGAACCTCAAATCCGTCTTCCTGTGCTGCAAGCACGGCATCCCGCATCTGCTCGACGCGGGCGGTGGATCTGTGATCAACACGGCATCGTTCGTGGCGGTTATGGGGGCGGCCACCTCGCAGATCTCGTACACCGCGTCGAAGGGGGGCGTGCTGTCGCTGTCGCGCGAGCTTGGCGTTGAGTTCGCGCGCCGGGGCGTGCGCGTGAACGCGCTCTGCCCGGGTCCGGTGAACACGCCACTGCTCCAGGAGCTCTACGCGAAGGACCAGGAGGCCGCGCAGCGGCGACTGGTGCACGTGCCGATGGGCCGCTTCGCCGAGCCGCGCGAGATCGCCAACGGCGTGCTGTTCCTCGCGTGCGACGAGTCGTCGTTCGTGACCGCGCAGACGTTCCTCGTGGACGGCGGGCTCTCCGGGGCCTACGTGACGCCCGAGTGAGGGTCCTTTCGGTAGTCCACGAGCTGGACGCCGGTTCCGGCGTGTTCGGCGACTTCCCCACCTGGGTGCCGAGCGAGACGCCGCCGCCCGACGATTTCGACGCACTCATGGTCTTCGGGGGGTCGATGCATGTTGATCAGAACGACAAGCACCGATGGCTAACACCCGAGAAGGCGTTCCTGCGTGAGCAGCTTGAGCGCGGTACCCCGATCCTCGGTGTCTGTCTCGGAAGTCAGCTGCTAGCCGAGGCTGCGGGCGCATCCCCTTATCGCTCGCCCGAGCCCGAGATCGGCTGGTACGACATCGAGATCACCCAAGCCGGCGCGGCGGATCCGGTCTTGGGTCCACTCGCCCCGTCGGTCGAGCTGTTCGAATGGCATCACTACGTGGCGCCGCTGCCCCCCGGCGCCGTGGAACTCGCGCGCACACCGGCGTGTGTGCAGGCGTTCCGCGTCGAGGGGAAGCCCGCGTGGGGGTTGCAGTTCCACGCCGAGGTCACGCGCGAGGACCTGTTCAGCTGGCTCGACGGGTGGGATCGATCGGAGGCGCCGCAGACCGGTCTCGACCCGGAGCGCATCCGCGCCGCGAGCGAGCAGCGCATCGAAGCGCAGAACGAGATCGGGCGGGGACTCGCCACGCGTTTCTTGGCCGAAGCCGCCCGCGCGACCGCCGCCTAGCCCACTCGGTTGCACTTACCGTCGTAATGCAACGGAAACCTAGATCGAGTCAACCGGGCGGGCCGGACCCGGGGTCCTCGGTGCCCGTAGTTGGCGCGGCCGGGGGCGGCGGCGCGGCCGGGGAGCGGCGGAGCCGGTGGCGCTGCACCCTCGGCGCCGGTCGCCGAGCACCGGTTCGCCTCGAAGCGACTTCAGCTCGAAGAAGAGGACGGCCGCCGCCAGCGCGCTCAGTGGGGCGACCAGGAGGCGCACGATTAGGTCGGCGAGCGAGAAGCCCACGACCGAGTCGGCGACGCTGCTTGCCAGTGACTGGATCACGGCCGTCACGAGGAACTGGAGCAGGAATAGGACCACGATCACGCCGAAAACCTGCCAGCCGTGGCCCCGCACCAGCTCGCGGCTGCGACCGAACGAGCTCAGCGCATCCCTGCGCTCGATGACGATCACCGGGGCCAGCACCGCCCAGATCGTGAGCAGGAAAAGGCCCGGCACGATCAGCAGGAGCAGCCCCAAGCCGATCGCGATTCCCGCCAGGATTCCCGCCACGACCAGCGGGCCGATCACGGGCACTGCCGCCTGCACCAGGCTCCCGACGGTGTGGTCGCGGCGGCCATCGAGGATGTCGCGCGCGGCCTCGACCACCATGCCCTGGAACCAGTACGTGGCGATCGTCCCGATCGCGGCGACGATCAGCGCGCCGAGGATGCCCACGTCCCCCGCATAGATCACACCGCTGATGACCGCCACCGGCACGAACACCAACAGCGCGGCTGGAATTAGCAGGGTGAACTGGTCCCGGTAGATCTCGAAGATGCGTTCGAAGACCCGTGCCACGTCGAGCTTGCCGTTCATGCCGCAGAATGTACGTGGGTGGAGGAAAGCGTGCGTGGACATCTCCTGATTGCAGCGCCGTCGCTGTTCGACTACTTCCGGCGCACCGTCGTCCTGGTGCTCGAGCACACGGCGGACGGGGCGATGGGTGTGGTGCTCGGCCGCAGCTCCGAGACGCGCGTGGCCGACGCCGTGCCCGCGCTCGCCGAGCTCCCGGGCGCGGACGACCTGGTGTACCTCGGCGGTCCCGTCTCGCCGCAGTCGGTGGTGGCCCTCGGCGAGTTCGGCCGCCCGGAGGAGGCCGGCACGCAGGTCGTGGGCGCGCTCGGCACGCTCGACCCGGACGCAGAGAACCACTCACTGCTGCGGCTTCGCGTGTATGCGGGCTACGCCGGCTGGGGCCCGGGCCAGCTCGACGGCGAGCTGGAGGAGGGCGCCTGGATCGTGCACGAGGCGGACCCGGCGGACCCGTTCCGCGCCGGTGACATCTGGTCGGAGGCGCTCGAGCGCAAGGGCGGTCGCTATCGCCTGATGGCGACCATGCCCGCGGATCCCTCGTTGAACTAGGCGCTCGCCGGCGGGCTCACCGGGAGGCCGCTCGGAATCGGCGGCCAATCCGGATACAGGCGGCGTGCCGCGGTCTCGCACGGCCGGCCGCGCACGTGGTGCTCGAGATCGGCGAACGCGCGGAGCACGCTCACGCTCGCGAGGATCTGGAAATCGGCCGCGTTCGGCTCGGCAGCTCCGATCGTGCCGGCGGCGATCAGGCCGTCCACGTGGTCCAGCAGCGTCGGTAGCTCGGCGATGTCCTGCCGCACGCGGGGGGAGTCGGCGCGCGAGATCTGCGCCAGCCGCCGGATCACCGGCATGAAGAACACCACCAGCACCCGGGCGGCCGGGACGCGCATGATCTCCGTGCCCATCCACTGGCGAGCGGGCTCGCTCGCGACGAGCAGATGGCGAAACAGCCGGCGCGGCACCGGCTGGAGCACCTGCTCGCCCCAGCGCTCGGCCTCCTCCACACGCGCTCGCTGCTCGGGGTGAGCCGGGAAGAGCGGCGGGTCGGGGCGGACCTCGTCGAGGAAGCGGGCGATCCGGCGCGACCCCTGAACCTTCCGCCCGTCGAGCTCGAGGGCGGGCACGGTGAAGCCCTCGAAGCCCGCGAAACGCACGAGCGCCGGGTGTAGCCCGGGCATCAGCCGCACCAGCCGATGCGGGATGCGCTTGTGGGCGACCATCGCAGCGCCCGCGGCGGCCGCGTTCGAGATCGGCATCACGTAGAGCCGCGTGGGCATTACTCGCAGCGGCGCACGATGCGCGCGGCGGCCTTCGCCCTCGCCCGGTAGCCCGCGGCGGACACGTGCACGCCGTCGTCGGCGAGCCACTCGGGATGTGCGCGCACCATCCGCACCCAGTTGAGCACTCGGAGGTTGTCGCGCCTGCTCGACTCGTCCGCCAGCGTGCGGTTGTAGCCGCGGTAGCTCACGCCCCGGTAGGGCGGCCGCACGATGTTCGCCCAGACCACGCAGCGGCGCCCGCCCGCCACCTTCATCACGTCCGCGATCGCCGCCCGAAAGCCGTCCACATCGCCCGGGTCGTCGTTCGTCCCGAGGCTCACGTGGATCACGCGCGGGAGCCGGCCGCCGTAGCGGCGCATCACGTCGGCACCGTCGTCGGCGTGACGGCTCACAGCGGTGGACTGCCTCACCCGCCATCCGGGCAGCTCGGGCGGGATGTATGCCCTCGTGCCCTCCGCAAGCGAGTCGCCGTTCACGAGCAGGCTGCGCTCCGCCGCGGAGGCGGATGCCGGAGCGAGCGCCAGGCCCGCCAGCAGCAGTGCCAGCGCGCGCCTCATCCATCCCGCAGGGCGGGGAAGTCCTCTGCCATGGCGTCGAGGATAAGGCGCACGGGCGCCACGGCTCCGTCGCGGGTGAAGTGCACCCCGTCGGCCTGCCGCGCGAGCACCCGCTTGCCGTCGATGCTGAGCGAGTCGCTGTACCGCCCGTGGTTAAGCGTGGAGTAGATGTCCACGTAGCGCAGAGCCGAGGTCGCATCGGTGGCTCGCTCCACGGCCCGGTTCTGGGACGCGTAGATGTCGTTGAACACGGGGTCGCGGGCGGTGGGCGGCGGCACCCAGTACACCGGCCGTTTCCCGTCGCCCGAAAGCACCGAGCCCACCACCGCTACGCGGCGCGCGAACTCGGTCTCCCAGCCCGGCTCGCCGGGGTTGTAGAGCGAGCCGTCTGCGGTCTGGACGTTGAAGCCGTCGTTGTCACCGATGGCCATCACCACCGCATCGGGAGCGCGGTCCGCAACCTCCTGCTCGGCGTTGATCTCCCAGTTGAAGAACGCGGGGTTGGTCAGGCCGGTGCCGTTTCGTGCCACGGTCGTCACGTCGAGGAGTCCCTCGGGTGACTGGTCGATAAGGCGCTGCCCGAGGAACTCGGCCTGGGAATCGCCGGTCACGAGCACCTTGAGAGGCTCCGCCTTCGTCGGCTGGCGGAACGCCTGCTCCTGGGTCTTCCGACGCAGGATCGCTGCCGAGCCGCGCTCGAGCTCCGTGCCCGAGGCGGTCTTGTCCTCCTGCCCGAACGCGAGGTCGAGCCCCTCGCGGGGCAGGTGCAGGCCGATCGCGCCGGCCACGTCGTCGATCGGCCGCGCAACCGCCAGCACGATGTCGCGCGTGGTCCCCGGCTGCATCCCCTCGCCCGCCCGCACCATCGCCTCCGAGTTGAACAGGACGGCGACGGCGAGCGCGATCACGATCACCCCGAGCACGCGGCCGGCGGGCATTTTGAGGTCTCTGTTGCGGGAGGGCTCCATGGCTCAGAACTGGAAGTAGATGAACGGGGCCACGCCCTGTTGCCCGACCGCCGCGTCGGCCACCACGATAAGCGCACCCACGGCCAGGCCCTGCACCACCACCGGCCGCGCCACGAACCAGGCCTCGGCCTGGCGCCACCAGTCCGGTGGCAGCAGCTGGATCGCCACCGAGGCCACCACGAGCAGGACCAGAGGAAGGGTCACGAGCGGCGACGGCCCCGAGAGGCCGAGGCCGCCCAGAATGTCGAACGCCGTGGCGAGATCGGGCGCGCGGAAGAACACCCACGCGACGCAGACCACGTTGAACGTCACGACCCAGGCCACCCACGCCGGGATCCGAACGCGGCTGTGGCGCTCCCTGATCCAGCGCTCCGCCGAGAGTCCGACGCCGTGGATGCCGCCCCAGAGCACGAAGGTCCACGACGCCCCGTGCCAAAGCCCGCCGAGCAGCATGGTGATCATCACGTTACGGAACGTCTTCAGGCGCCCCTCGCGGCTGCCGCCCAGCGGGATGTAGAGGTAGTCGCGCAGCCAGCGCGACAGGGTCATGTGCCAGCGCCGCCAGAAGTCCCGGAGGGAGAGGGCGAGGTAGGGGCGGTTGAAGTTCTGCGGCAGCTGGTAGCCGAGCAGCAGCGCGAGCCCGATTGCCATGTCCGTGTAGCCGGAGAAGTCGCAGTAGATCTGCGCGGCGAATGCGTAGAACGCGAGCGTGATCTCGGCGCCGGAGTGGGCCGCGGGGTCGTTGTAGACGGGATCGACCACGCGCCGCGCCAGCTCGTCGGCGATCACTGTCTTCTTGAGCAGGCCGCCGACGATCAGGAAGATCGCCGGCCCGGCCAGCACGGCTCGCGGATCGCGAGGCGTGCGCAGCTGCGGGAGCAGCTCGTTCGCCCGCACGATCGGTCCGGCCACGAGGTGCGGGAAGAACGCCTGGAGTATCGCCACGTCGACCAGCGAGGCGGCGGGCGTCTCGCCGCGGTAGACGTCCACCACGTACGAGATCGCCTGGAAGGTGAAGAACGAGATCCCGATCGGAAGCACGATCTGGACCAGCGGGATCGACGAGCCGAGGCCGATCGAGTCGAGCGCGTTGTCCGTCTCGGAGACGAAGAAGCTCAGGTACTTGAAGACCGCAAGCAGGCCGAGGTCGAAGGCCACAGCCGCGATCAGCGCGCGCTTGCGGGTGACCGCGGACGGGGTGCGCGCGATCACCTGCGCCGCCACCGTGTTCACGACGCTGGACGCGATCAGCAGCAGCACCCAGCGCCAATCGATCCAACCGTAGAAGAAGTACGACGCCGCGAGGATGAACGGCCGCCAGGCGCTCGGGTGCGGCATCAGCGCCCAGGACAGGACGAACACGACCACGAAGAAGGCCGCGAACTCGATCGTCGGGAAGCTCACTGCGGGCGGCTGCGCAGATGCTCATCGAGCGTCTCGCGCACCCAGCGCCGCTCATCGGCGCTCGCCATGCGGTAGCGCCCCAGCAGCTCCTTCTGCTTGTCGAGCGGCAGTCCTGAGATCTCCCAGCGAACCGCCAGCCGCTCGAACAGAAGCTCGGCACGGCGCTGCCAGCGGTCCTCGGCGGAGGCGGCCGGCTTCGAGTCGAGCTGCTCGAGCTGGCGCCGTGTCCCGGCGCTCAGCTCGTCCCGCAGCGTGAGCACGTTCCCCTCCGGGTCGCGGTAATCAGTTGTGCTCGCGGGCGCGCCCGGCCCCTGCGCGCGCCTGCGCGAACGACGTCCCATCGCGGGCGCTCAGCCGAGCATTGCGACGCAACGCTCCTCGACCACGGCGGCGATGCGATCGGCAACGGCGGGATTCGTCCCGGTCATCGAGCGCATGGCCTGCTCGGTCATGACGATCACGCGCGAGGGCGAGGTGGTCACGACGGTGGCATTGCGGACGACCTTGCCAACGATGCCCATCTCCCCGAGAAAGTCGCCGGCGCCGAGCTCCGCGATGCGCTCGCCGTCGCGCATCACGTCGGCGGTTCCGTCATCGATCACGAAGAACTCGTAGGCGAACTCGCCCTGGCGCACGAGCTTGGTCCCCTCCGGGACCTCGATCTCGTCGACGTGTGGCGCGATGGCGCGACGCTCATCGCTCGAAAGCGACTCGAACAGCGGGATGGTGCGTAGCTCACTCTCCTCCATGGCAGCGATTCTCACGCTTTCACCGCCTCCAACGCAAGCAGGTGCCGTTTGCGCTCGAGTCCGCCGCCGTATCCGGTGAGCGCTCCAGCCGCTCCGATCACGCGGTGGCAGGGCACGATCACCGGCAGCGGGTTGCTTCCGTTGGCGGCGCCCACGGCGCGGCAGGCGCTCGGCCGGCCGATCCTCGCGGCGAGCTCCGAGTAGGTCGTGGTCGTCCCGTAGGGGATCTCGGTGAGTGCGTCCCAGACGCTCCGCTGGAAGGCGGTCCCGTGTGGCGCGAGCGGCAGCTCGAACCGCTCGAGCTCGCCCGCGAAGTACGCGTGCAGCTGCGCCTCCGCCTCGGGGAAGGGCGGCGCGTCGCTCGTCGCCGCGCTCGCCGCGCCGAACTCCACCCGGCTCAAACGGCCGTCCTCCGCGCGCAGCAGGAGCGGCCCGATCGGAGTGTCCACCGTGTGCACCTCACCCACGCTACCGCCGCCCGGAGCCCGGTCCACCGGCATGTCCGAAAACCGCCAACGCGGCATGCGAGGATGGCTCTCGTGATAGAGGACTTCGAGCGCTGCTACCGCTTCATGCAGAGTCGCGATCCGCGCTACGACGGCTTCTTCGTCGTGGCCGTCACGTCCACGGGCGTGTACTGCCGGCCGAGCTGCCCGGCCCGGCTGCCGAGCCGCCGCAACGTACGCCTCTTCCGCAGCTCCGCGGCTGCCCAGGAGGGCGGCTTCCGAGCCTGCAAGCGCTGCGACCCCGACGCCGCGCCCGGCTCGCCGGCCTGGAACCGCCGCGCCGACGTGGCCGGCCGTGCGGTCCGGCTGATCGCGGACGGCGCCGTGGATCGCGAGGGCGTGGGCGGCCTCGCATCACGCCTGCATTTCAGCGAGCGCCAGCTCAACCGGATACTCGTGTCCGAGCTCGGTGCCGGGCCCGTGGCGCTCGCCCGCGCGCAGCGCGCCCAGACGGCGCGTACGCTGATCCAGACCACGGACCTGCCCTTCGCGCAGGTGGCGCTCGGCGCGGGCTTCCGCAGCGTGCGCCAGTTCAACGACACCGTGCGCGCCGTGTACGCGCGCACGCCGACCGAGTTGCGCAGGCGCTCGCGGGCGCGGCGCCCTGCGTCGGGAGCGATCGAGCTTCGGCTCCCGTACCGCGAGCCGTTCGACGGGGCCTCGCTGGTCGCCTTCCTGGCGGCCCGCGCGATCCCGGGTGTCGAGGACGTGGAGGGATCGACCTACCGGCGCACGCTCTCGCTCGAGCACGGCGCCGGGATCGTCTCGCTCACTCCGGCTGACGGCTTCGTCCGCTGTGAGCTGCAGCTCGACGACCTGCGCGACCTCACCGCCGCGGTGGCGCGCTCGCGGCGCCTGCTGGACCTCGACGCAGACCCGGTCTCGATCTCCGCCCAGCTCGAGGAGGACGGTCCGCTCGCGCCGTTGGTGCGCGACCGTCCCGGGCTGCGCGTGCCCGGCTGCGTGGACGGGTTCGAGCTCGGCGTGCGGGCGATCGTGGGCCAGCAGGTGTCGGTGCCGGCGGCCCGGACCGTGCTCGGCAGACTGGCCGCCGAGTACGGCGAGCCCGCTGGCCGAGCCGGACGGCGCGCTCACTCACCGCTTCCCCCGGCCGGACGCGCTCGCCGAGCTCGACCCGGCGGCGCTGCCATTCCCGCGCGTGCGGGCGACGGCGCTCCGCTCGCTCGCCCGGCTGTGCGCGAACGGCGAGCTGCGCCTCGACGCAGGCAGCGACGCACCCGAGGCACTGGGCGTGCTGGGCGAGATCCCCGGAGTCGGGCCGTGGACCACCTCATACGTGAGCATGCGCGCGCTCGGCGATCCGGACGTGTTCCTGCCCGGCGACGTGGGCATCCGCCACGCGCTCGAGCGGATCGGCACCCCCGTGTCCGACGAGCGCTGGCGCCCCTGGCGCTCGTACGCGGTGATGCACCTCTGGCGCAGCCTCGCCGCCTGACGCACCGCGACGCGGTAAGACTTGCCGCATGCGCGCCGTCCAGATCGTCGACCTGACGGGCCCGAGCTCGGCTCTGGCCCAGGTGGACATCCCAGAGCCCGAGCCGTCCCACATGCTCACGCCGGGAAGCGGCGTGCTGATCGACGTGCACGCGGCAGGCGTGGCGTTCCCGGAGGTTCTCCAGACCCGCGGCGAGTATCAGATGAAGCCACCGCTGCCGTTCGTTCCCGGCTCGGAGGTTGCGGGCGTGGTGCGAAGCGCGCCGGACGGCTCGGAGCTGAACGAGGGCGACCGCGTGGCGGGCGCCTGCATGCTGGGCGGGTTCGCGGAGGTGGCGGTGTCACCCGACTTCCTCACGTTCCCACTCTCTGACGAGCTCGACTTCGCGCAGGGCGCCGCCCTCGTGATGAACTACCACACCGCCTACTTCTCGCTGAAGATGCGCGGGCGCCTGGCCGAGGGCGAGAGCGTGCTCGTGCACGGCGCCGCCGGCGGTATCGGCACCGCGACGCTCCAGGTGGCGAAGGGGCTCGGCGCCCGCACCATCGCCGTGGTGTCGAGCGACGAGAAGGAGCAGGTGGCGCGCGATGCCGGCGCCGACGAGGTGATCCGCTCCGACGGTCCCTGGAAGGACGAGGCCAAGGAGCTCTCGGGCGGCGGAGTGAACGTGGTGATCGACCCCGTGGGAGGGGACCGGTTCACCGACAGCCTGCGCTCGCTGGCCGAAGGCGGCCGTGTCGTGGTCGTCGGGTTCACCGGTGGCTCGATTCCCGAGGTGCGGGTGAACCGCCTGCTCCTGAACAACACCGAGGTCGTGGGCGCCGGCTGGGGCGCCTACGTGATGGGCAAGGCCGAGGTGAACCGCGAGATCGGCGCCGAGGTGAACCGCCTCGTCGACGAGGGCTTCGTCCGGCCGATCGTCGGCGGCCGCTTCCCGCTCGAGCGTGCGAGCGAGGCACTCGAGCTGATCGATGGGCGCGGCGCAACGGGCAAGGTGGTGCTGGACGTGCAAACGACCTAACAGCGTCCGGCTCACCAAGGCCGGCGGCGAGGCCTTGCGAGGGCGATTGGCGGGCCGTGCAGCCCGCATGAGGCTCCGGCTACGCCCACAGCCGGACCTGGTCCTCTACGAGTAACAAACCCTCAAGGGGTCTGACCCCTTGAGGGTTGAGGGTTTGCCCCGGGGAGTGATCTCTCGACCCACGCCTTTCAGCAGCATGGGGCGTAGGCCGCGAGACGAGATCGAGGGCGGGATCTTTCATGTCTACGCACGGGGCAACCGCCGGCAGGCGATCTACCTCGACGATGCGGACCGACGCCGGTATCTCGCGATGGTCGGAGCCGTCGTGAAGCAATACCACTGGCGCTGCTTGGCGTACTGCCTCATGGAGAACCACGTGCATCTCCTGATCGAGACGCCCCAGGCGAATCTCGCGGTTGGGATGCAGCGGCTTCATGGGCTCTACGCGCAGACGTTCAACGAGCGGCACGGTCGCTCGGGTCATCTGTTTCAGGGGCGCTATGGCAGCGTTCGGGTCACGACTGACTCTCAGCTTTGGATGCTCGTGCGCTACCTCGCCGTCAATCCCGTCAAGGCCGAGCTATGCAAGCGTGCCGCCGACTGGCGCTGGAGCAGCCATGGCGTGGTCGCTGCGTCCAGGCTCCCTCGCTGGCTGGACCATTCGCGGCTGCTCCACTACTTCAGCGCGGCAGGAGGAGATTCGGCCGAGCGCTATGCCGCGATGATCGCCAGCGACTAGCTCGGCCGCGGAAGCGACAGCGCCGCGAGCGTCAGGCACACCGGCGAGTAGACGCGGCGGTCCATGATGCGGAAGCTCTCGGAGCTCGCGCCGGAGGCCAGCATGTCTGTTCGGCCGGCCATGCCGAAGGCGCCGCGGGTGGCGAGCACCCCGGTCACTGCGCGCGCGCCCAAGCGGCTGAGCCGGGGCGCCCGGTGTGGACGACCGGCCACAAGGCCGGCGGCCACACCGAGCAATCCGGCGACCGCGAAGCAGGCCACGGGGGAGGCCGGTTCGCGGTCAATTCGGGGCCAGGATGCGCCGAGGCCCCACGCCACGTGCAGGCCGCTGATCGCGTACAGCGCTGCCGAGGCGATTGTTGTCCTCCTGCTCGTCATTCCTCGTATGCAATCTCGAACCAGACGCGTGCCCCGGAGGCCGTGCACTCGACGCCCCAGCAGTCCGCTATCTGGTCCACGAGGAAGAGCCCCCACCCGCCCGACTCGTTGCGGCGCTCCGAATTCGGATGCCACGTGAAGCCGGGTCCCTCGTCGGAAACCGTCACCACCAGCCAGCGAGGCCCTCGCAGAACCTGCACCTGCAGGGGCCGCTCGGGTCCCGCGCCCGCGTGGAGCACCGCGTTGCTTACGAGCTCCGACACGAGGAGAAGCACGTCGTCCCGGACCGTGGCAGGGAGCTCCCCATCTTCCTCAAGGAGTGCTCTCCGCGCAGTCGCGGCCGCTCCGCTTTCCTCCGTGAGCACGAGATTCAACATGCCGGCTCCTAGGTGACCGGTTTGTCGATGCAGGATCGACACTGAGCCGACCGCTTGCTGGAGCCGGAGGTTACTCCGCCATGGCATGGAGCGGAGCGATTTGGCACCCTATCACCTGACCCAACAAGCGACCGGGTCCCGCCCATCGAGGGGATGAACTATCGCGAGACACAACATCTACGCGTTCTGATCGCGAACGAAAGGAGAGACCGGCTCGAGCTGGTCGTCCCGATCGTGGTCTCGCTCGGCCACGAGGTGATCGCACGCGAAATCGAGGTCGACGACGTCGGCGCGGTGACCGCCCGGGAGCGCCCGGACGTGGCCCTCGTCGGGCTTGGCGGCAGCTCGGAGCACGCGCTGGTCCTGATCGAGCGGATCGTCCACGAGGCAACCTGCCCGGTCATCGTCCTGATCCACGCTCCGGACCCCGACTTCGTCCGCGAGGCATCCAAGCGTGGGGTGTTCGCGTACATCACCGACGGCGACGCCGCCACCCTTCAGAACAACATCGACATCGTTCTGCGCCGCTTCGCCGAGTACCACGACCTCGAGGGAGCCTTCGGCCGGCGAGCCACGATCGAACGTGCCAAGGGAATCCTCATGGAGCGCCACTCGGTATCCGACACGGGCGCGTTCGACATGCTGCGCCAGCACTCGCGCGTCACGAACCGCAAGCTGGTGGATGTGGCCACCGCGGTGGTCGACGGGCACCCCCTGCTGCCGAAGCAGGTCTCCGAGCCTCCCGCCTCGTAGCTAACGTTCGCGGGACCGCATGCCTGGTCCCGTGCTTCTCGCAGTCGATGATGAGCCTGAGTGCCTGAGCGCGCTCGAGCGTGAGCTCGGGGACCGCTACTCACGCGACTACCGAATCGTCTGCACCGCGTCGCCGGAGGACGCGCTCACCACGCTCGAGAAGCTCGCTGATGAAGGCGACGAGGTCGCGCTCGTGCTCGCGGGGCAGTGGCTCCCGGGGACGACGGGCAGCGAGCTCTTCGGCAAGGTGCGGCGCCTCCATCCGCACGCGAAGCGCGGGCTTCTGATCACCTGGGGCGGCTGGGGCGACCCGGCCACTGGCGAGGCGATTCACGACTCGATGGCGCACGGGCGGATCGACTACTACGTGCTGCGCCCGTCGGGCTCACCCGACGAGGTCTTCCACCAGACCATCTCGAGCTTCCTGCTCGAGTGGGCCCGCGACACCCGCGTCGCCCCGCACACCATCCGCGTGGTCGGCGAGGTCTGGTCGGGCCGGGCGTACGAGCTGAGGGACGTGCTGGGCCGGTGCGCAATTCCGCACACGTTCTGCCTGGCCGACTCGAACTCGGGGCGCGACCTGCTTGCCGGCGCGGGCAACCCACGGAAGCTGCCGGTCGTGATCTTTCCCGACGGGAACGTGCTCACCGACCCGACCAACGCGGAGTTGGCCCAGGCGGCGGGGGCGGCGGTGGATCCCGAGCACACCGACTTCGACCTGGTGATCGTGGGCTGCGGGCCGGCCGGTCTCTCGGCCGCCGTATACGGGGCGTCGGAGGGTTTCAGCACGCTCGTCGTTGACGACGGCGGCATCGGCGGGCAGGCCACCTCGAGCTCGCTGATCCGGAACTACATGGGCTTTCCGGCCGGAATCAGCGGAGGTCGTCTGGCCGAGCAGGCGTACGAGCAGGCTTGGGTGTTGGGAGCGAAGTTCGCGCTCATGCAGAAGGCGCACGAACTGCGGCGTGAGGGCGAGCGGATCTGGGTTGGCCTGTCCGACCACAGTGGCGTGCACGCAAGGGCGGTGGTCCTCGCCACCGGCGCCAGCTACCGCGGCCTCGGCGTCCCGGAGCTCGAGGAGATGAACGGCGCGGGCGTCTTCTACGGCGGGCCCGCCTCCGAGGCTCCCGGGATGGCCGGCCATGACGTCTACGTCCTCGGCGGAGCGAACTCGGCCGGCCAGGCTGCCCTCCACCTCGCGCGCTTCGCGCGGCGCGTGACGCTCGTGGTCCGCGCGGATTCGCTGGCCGTTGGCATGTCGCACTATCTCGCGCGCGAGGTGCAGGCCACCCCGAATGTGGAGGTGCGGCTCTGCACCGAGATCATCGGCGGTGGCGGCGAGGATGGATGGCTCGACCATCTCGTGCTTCGCGACATGACGAGCGGCCAGGAGGAGACCGTGCCGGCCGTCGGCCTCTTCCTCATGATCGGCGCGCACCCGCACACGGACTGGCTCCCCGCCGAGGTGAGCCGGGACCCGCGCGGCTTCATCCTCACGGGAGCGGATCTCCCCACGCCCGCCTGGCCGCTCGAGCGGAGTCCCTACGGGCTCGAGACGAGCATGCCCGGCGTACTCGCCGCCGGCGACGCCCGCCACGGCTCGGTCAAGCGCGTCGCATCCGCGGTGGGCGAGGGCTCGATGGCGATCCAGTTCCTCCACGGGCTGTTCGCCGCGGATGGCCTGCAGCGGACCGGGCCGCGACCGCAGACGGTCTCCTAGGCGATCAGCCGGCGGCCAACCGGTCGAGCAGCTCGGCCAGGGCTCTCGGGTCCTCTGCCATCGCGAAGTGCCCGCCGGGCACCTCGATCGGGTCGATGCCCAGCACCTCGTGGGCGACGAAGCGCTCGAATTCGGGCTCGAAGAGCTCGTCGTTGGCCGCGTAGATCAGGGCGGTTGCCACCTCGGGATGCTCCCGCAGCGGATAGTCGTCTGGCGGCATGCCCATCGGGCGCAGGTGTGCTGCCAGCTCGTGCGCCGTCTCGGGCGGCAGCCTGGAATACATCACCTCGATGGCCGTCTCGGGCGGCCACACGACCGTTCCGTCAGGCTGAGCTGGGGGCATCGGGAGGCCCTCCCGGAAGGCGCGCGGCGCGCTGTCCGGTAGCTCGAACGTCCCCATCCGCGGGCACAGGTGGACCACCAGCGACACCGGTCGCGCCGCCGCCACGAGCGCTGCGAGCGAGGAGCTCTGCGAATGCCCGACCACGACCAGCGGCTCCTCGGCCCCGTCCAGGGCGTCGAGCACCGGCCGGACGCGGTCCTCGTAGGTGGCAGTGGGGTCGTGAAGCGGTAGCTCGGGAGCGGTCACCGTGTGGCCGCGTGCCTCGAGCACCTCCGTGACGCGATCCCAGCAGGACGGGTCGTGCCAGGCACCGTGCAGCAACGCGAAAGTAGCCATTTGGCGTGGTCTAACAGGCGCGAAGCGCGGACGCCAGCGCCGGTCTCGCTACTTTGAGCCGCCATGTCGCAGGCGAACGTGGAGATCGTGCAGTCGACGTTCGATGCCTGGGAGCGGGGCGACACCGACGCCATCCTCCACGTATGCGCCGACAACATCGTGGTCATGCAGCCAGCTGAGCTCCCCGGCGTTCCACCGCGTCAGTACGGGCACGCCGGAGTGCTCGAGGCGTTCGGCCTCTGGCCGGAGTATTGGGATGACTTCCAGGTCGCAATCCTGCGGACGTTCGACGTGGGCGACCACGTCGTCGTGACCAACGAGCAGAGCGGCCGGAGCAAGGAGAGCGGCATCGAAGTGGCGACGCAGTTCACCTTTCTCTTCACGCTCCAGGACCGCAAGATCACTGAGTGGAGGATCTTCATGCGCGAACCCGAGGCCCTCGAGGCGGCCGGCCTGGGGTAGGCTGGACGTAACGCTGGCGTTGGCCCGCCGGCTGTCACACACAGGACTCGCCCCGAAGAGACTCGATTGGAGTCTTATGTCCCGATTTCGACGCTGGCTACGCGGCCCCGGACGTCGTCCCGCTGCCGAGACCAAGACGCCCCTCGACTTGTGCGCTGAGTGCGGGGAGGGATTCGTGTACCCGGTCAGCTGGACAGAGTCGGGGCCGGCCGACTGGTTCCTGCATCTGCGCTGTGGCGCATGTGGGGCGTCGCGGGACGTGGTTGCGAGCAACTACGCGGTCGAGGCGTTCGACCGCCAGCTGGACGGCGAGATGGAGATGATCGAGGCCGCCGCTGAGCGGCTGGCGCGCGAGTCGTTGCTCGCTGAGGCGGACGCCCTTGGCACCGCCCTGCGGCTGGACCTCCTGAGCGCCGACGACTTCCGCTGAGCTCCGGATAAGGGACAGCGCCCGGGCTGACTCAGGCGGCCGTCGCGTACGGCTGTGCTTCGGCGGCGCGAGCGATTCGCCCGGTTGCGCCATCCAGGGCGCCCGCGGACAGAAGCGTCGAGGTGGCCTTCGCAACCAGCCGTCCGGTCAGGCCGCCGCCGCTGCGAACGCGGACCCACGCCCTCATCTCGGACCCGCCGTTCGCGGGCGCCAGGTCGTAGCGAACCTCGAGGCCGATCGGTCCTTCCGCGGAGATCTCGAGCCGGTCCCGATCCGCGACGTGGACCTCGACGTCGAATGTCACCGGCACACCCGCCACACGCCCCGTGACCTTGGTGCGGGTGCCCGCGGCAAGCGGACGGCAGTCGAGGTCCTCCGCGTCGAACTCGACGGGGGACCAGCGCCGGATCTCCCCGGGGTGCGTCAGGACCTCGAGCACCTGCTCGGGGGTGGCATTCGCGAGCGCTCGTGAGGTCCAACCGTCCATGTGCAAACGCTCTCATCGGGGCGCGGTCTCGTGTGAGCGATAACGCACACTCGACCTTGCTCCGCCCCTAGCGGGTGCCGCGCGACCAGTTGGCCAGTGAGACGAGCTCGTCTCGGCCCGACGCGCGGGCCGGCGCGAAGGCGCCTGGGGCGTCGCCGTATATGTCGTGGTACGGATGCTCGGCGATGCCACTGCCCCCAACGGTGTAATAGCCGTACACGACCGCGCCGAACATGACGATGCAAAAGATCAGGATCTCCATGACTCCGGAGGATCCCCCCGCGGCCGAGCGGGCTGTGTGACATGCCTCACGCGGCTGTGCTGTCAAGCAGCTGCAGCAGCTCGTGGGCGGCGAGCTCGATGTCCTTGTGGCGCCACTCCGCGGCCCGGTAGTGGCACGCGATTAGGCCCATGCGGTGCACACGACGGAAGTCTCCATAGACGAACGCGTACTTCGCCTTTGTCTCATCCGTGGCCCCGTCCGTGAGCCCGAGATGCCAGTCCGCATAGTCCTCCCACGAATGTGACTCGAGGAACGCGTTCTCGTCGCCGGCGCGCGGCTGAACCTCACCCCAATCACTCTCCAATACATACTGGCGAGCCTCGATGAGGCGCCGCGCGTGTTCGACGGCGCTGTCGTTCAGCGAGTACGAGGCCATCCGGGCATTCTGAGTGGATTGCCCAAGCTCAGGCGGCTGCCGTCAGTTGGGACGTGCAGTTCGGGCAGCGCTTGGCCGCGACGGGGATCTCGGTCGAGCATTCCGGGCAGCCACGCGTCTCGGGCGTGACCCCGCGCCGGCGCTGGTATGCCTGATAGGGCGCGACGACGAAGAAGTACACCGCGGCGGCGATCGAAACGAAGGTGATCGTCGCGTTGATGAAGTCGCCGTAGCGGAACTCGCTGCCGTTGATCGAGAAGGTGAGGTCTCCGAAGCTCGGCTCGCCGACGATCGCCGCGATGATCGGAGTGATCAGGTCGGCGACCAGCGCTTGCACCAAGGCGAACGTGGCGAGCGCCATTATCAGTCCGACGGCTACCTCGATCAGGTTCCCGCCGGTAACGAAATCCCGGAATCCCTTGAGCATCCAGTCCCTCCACACGTCTGGGGCGCGCGGATACTATTGGTCCGCTCTTCGACCGGCAGGCCGTCGCCTTGCTGCAGAAGCTCCGCACCCCAGGTGACGTACGCCAACGTCATGGCCACCGTCGCGGTTTTCGTCGCCTCGGGGGTAGAGGCGGTGGACCAGCTCGGGCGACGGTGTCCGTCGGGCGGTCCCTATCGAACCCCGCCGAGCAGCTCGCGCGCCCGCTGGGCCTGGTCGTTCGGCACGGTCAGCTCGTAACGGCCGGCGACGAGATTGCTCACAGACGAGAAATCGCGCTGCCCGGACGTCGCGTAGTGGGCGAAGAAACCGAACAAGGCGCCCCAGAACGCGCCGATGAGTAGTCCGCCCAACACCAGGCCAACCCACTCCGGGCCGGTCGTGAAGAGCCCGACCAGCAGCCCGATGAACAGGCCGAACCAGGCGCCGCTGGCCGCTCCGGCGCCCGCAGCGCGCGCGTTGGTGAGCCGACCGGTGACGCGCTCCACGAGCTGCACGTCGTGCCCGACGACCACCACAACCTCCACCGGGAAGCCTGCGTCCGAAAGCGAGTCGACCGCTTGCTGAGCGTCGGCGTACGTAGCGTAGCTCGCGACCGTCTCGCGCGGCTGTGTGTCAGCCGTATCGACACGGGGCTGCATCTGGACCTCCTTTGTGGCCTTGCCAGCCGCCCCACGATCCCACAACGTGAGGGCTCGCGCCTACGCCACCATCAGCCAGACGGCCGGCCGCGCGCGGCGAGGGACGGTGGGTGTTGGCGTGCGTAAGCTTGATTGAGTGCGCAAGTACTTTCTATCGACCCAGGAATCGCCGGAACGGCCCGCAGACCCCGCTCTGCGGCGAGCGAACCTGCGCCGGATCGGCACTCTGTTCGCTCCGTACCGGCGGCGGCTCGGCGGACTGCTCCTCCTGATCGTCGTCTCGGCCGCGCTCGGCGTCGTGCCCGCCTTCCTGCTCAAGAGCGTGCTCGAGGCGATCGCGGAGAACGACACGACCTCGCTGTCCATCAACGCCGTCGGGATGATCGCGATCGCGGTCGCGACCGGTGTCCTTGGCGTGATCCAAACGCTGCTGTCGAATCAGGTCGGGCAGCGCGTCATGCACGACCTGCGCGCAGCCGTCTTCCGGCATCTCCAGAAGCTGTCGCTCGCGTTCTTCACCCGCACGCGCACGGGTGAGGTGCAGTCGCGCATCTCGAACGACATCGGCGGCGTCCAGAACGTGGTCACAAACACCGCCACGTCGATCGCGTCGAACGTAACCACCGTCGTGGCGACGATGGTCGGCATGCTGCTGCTGAGCTGGCAGCTGGCGCTGTTCGCATTCGCGCTGATTCCGCTATTCGTGCTCCTGACGCGCCGGGTTGGCAACGAGCGCCGGCGGATCGCGAAGACGACGCAGGAGACGCTCGCCGACATCTCGAGCGTCGTGCAGGAGTCGCTGTCCGTATCGGGTGTTCTGCTCGGCAAGACCATGGGTCGCGGCGACGAGCTGGCCGACCGCTTCGAGACCGACTCGCAGCGGCTCGCCGACCTGGAGGTGCGCCAGCGCATGGCGGGCCGCTGGGTGATGGCGTCGATCCAGACGAGTTTCGCGGTGATGCCGGCCGCCGTCTATTGGTTCGGCGGTCTTGCGCTGGCCGGGGGATCGGATGCGGTGTCGCTTCCGCTGCTCGTCGCGTTCACGACTCTGCAGACGCGGCTGTTCTTCCCGGTCGGGTCGCTGCTCGGCGTGGGGGTCGACGTGCAGACCTCGCTTGCGCTGTTCGACCGCATCTTCGAGTACCTCGATCAGCCGATCGACATTGCCGAGAAGCCCGACGCACAGCCGGTCGCGACGGCGGGCGACGTCGCCTTCGAGCGGGTCTGGTTCCGCTACGACGCGGACTGGACGCTCGAGGATGTCACCTTCACCGTTCCGGCCGGGACGACCACGGCCCTCGTTGGCGAGACCGGGTCCGGCAAGACGACGGTGGGGTACCTCGCTGCGCGGCTCTATGAGGTGAGCCGCGGGCAGATCACCGTCGACGGCGTCGACATCCGCGACCTGAGCTTCCAGGCTCTGACCGACCTGGTCGGTGTCGTCTCCCAGGAGACTTACCTGTTCCACGCCTCGGTCCGCGAGAACCTGCGCTTCGCAAAGCCCGACGCGACCGACGAGGAACTCGAGCAGGCGGCGCAAGCGGCCCTCATCCATGAGGTGATCGCCGCGCTTCCGGATGGCTACGACACGGTCGTGGGGGAGCGCGGCTACCGCTTCTCCGGCGGCGAGAAGCAGCGGATCGCGATCGCGCGGACGATCCTGCGCAACCCGCCGATCCTGATCCTCGACGAGGCCACGAGCTCGCTCGACACCGAAACCGAGCGACTCGTGCAGGAAGCGCTCGACCGCCTGTCCGAGGGGCGCACCACGATCGCCATCGCCCACCGCCTCTCAACCGTGCGCGACGCGGATCAGATCATCGTGCTCGATCACGGCCGCATCGCCGAATCGGGCCGCCACGAGCAGCTGATAGGAGCCGGCGGGCGCTACGCCGCGCTGGTCAGCCGCGACGCGGAGCTCGCAACCACAGCACCGCCTCCGCACGAGCTTCCCGCACTCGCTCCGGCGGGCTAGCGGCTAATCCGGCCCCACCGGCGGGTCGCCCTCGCGGAAGTTGACGGTGATTCGTTGTCGCCGGTCCGCGCGCGTTGCGACCGCGGAGCGCCGGAGTGCGAGCCGGTCTGCGGCCTCGAGCTCGCCGGTCAGCGAGCGCGGCCACAGTCGCCAGCTCCGGACGACGTTCACCTCCGCAGCGACGAGCAGCAGGTGCGCGACCAGCCAAAACCAGGACAGCAGGCCGATCACGGCCGCGAACGTGCCGTAGGTGGCGCTCGCATCCTTGATCGTGCGATCGACATACCACCCGCCGATGGACTGGAGCACGAGCCCACCGGCCGCGGCGAGCGCCACGCCGGGCAACAGATCGCGAATCTGGCGCGGGCGAGGAGTCAGCACTGCGAACACGGCGAGAAACACCGCGACATTGGCCGCGAGCGAGACGACGATCGCCGCGCCGCGCTCGCCGGCCGCGCCGATACCGCCGCCGGCGGAAAGGCCGGTGGCAGCGGTGGAGGCGACGAGCGTCGCCGCGAGGATCGTCAGTACGGCGAGGCCGCGCGCTCGCGCCAAGACGCCGTTTGGCTGGTTCAGGCGCGGCACATCCCAGATCTCCGCGAACGCACGGCCGAGGGCCAGGGTTACGCCGAGCCCTGCCCACAGCGCCCCCGCGAGCCCGACGGCGAGCGCGACGCCGCTGCCCGTGAGGGGGTGCACCTCGTCGGTGAGCTGCGCCCCGATCACCGGAATGCGGGCGAGCGCGGTGTCGAGAACGTCCTCGCGCAGCGACGGGTTTCCCTCGAGGACGAAGCCGAGGACCGAGACGAGCGCGAGCAGCAGCGGGAACAGCGAGAAGAACGCGTAATACGCGATCTGGGTCGCGAAGCTGGACGCTCTGTCCTCATTGAACTTCTTGAGCACCGCGACGGTGAAGGCGCCCGCTGCGTTCCGGCGCTGCCAGCCGTCAAGCGAGGCGACGATGCGCTTGGCCAATGGGAGCTCGACTTGGACGCCAGAAGATCGTGGTCAACCTTACGACGCGGGCACCGCCGCTCCAAGACCCTGTACCCGTTTCAGCCCGGCGGGCGTCGAGCCGCTCGGCGAGTTCGACGCTAGGTGGCAGCACTTACGCAGGTCGAGTGGTGGCCCGCAGGCGCCAACCGTTCTCCGCTGTCAGGTTGAGGAGCCATGCCAGACAAGCCCACCAGACCACTCGCCAAGGCTTCGGTGCTCGCAGCCTGCATCGCGTTCGCGATCCCTGCTGCCGCGGCCGCCGAGCCCAGCGCATCTGCACAGGTGGGCGAGCCGTTCAACTACACGGGCACGGTGTACGACCACCTCAACCCCGACCGTCCGCTCCTGATAGGAGATTCCAATCACGACAAGTGCGGCGGTCTGACCGTTGGGGTTCACTGGGGGGACTTCGGGGCCCTGACGCCCGTGGCCCATCCGGCCCATGGCTCGCTCGTCTCGGTCCCGGGTGGCTGGAACGCCGTCGTGAGCGCGTCATACACCTACAAGGCGCCGAAGAACTCCGGCGGCGCATCGGTTGACCTCAGCGTCACCTGTGACGGTAACGAGTCAGTCGAAACCTACCTGCCGTGGGTGCACGTGACGGTGACGGGGGCGGGTGGAGGCGGTTCGACCCCACCCGGCAGCTGCCCGCTACCGCAGACCACGTCGCTGATTCGGACAAGCCAGGCGAGCTGCCCCTACAACACGTACTACGGCGACGACGAGAAGTTGCTCTTCCGCAAGCTGGCCAAGATCGCCTACGACGGTTACGCCGTCGACAAGGCGATCGACGACTTCATCTCAAAGTGGACAGGGGAGTCGTGGGTCACCGAGAACATCGTGGGCAACGGCACCCCAGGCACGCTCCGCGGCGTTTTCAAGGAGTTCGTGATCGGGAAGTTCTACGGGAAGTACGTCCTCGACAAGGTCCTCATCGACAAGCTCCCCAAGAAGCTCGGTGCATACAGCTGGATGCTGGACGCGCCGAAGTACGCGAGCTATCTCGACTACGTCAAGTACGCGGTGCTGACGCAGCTCGCCGACGATCCGCCGGACCCCAACTTCACCGCCCTCGCGTCGCCGCCGAAGCTGCGGGGCCTGCGCGGGGCGCCGCCGCAGGCCGGCGAGCGCGACCGACGTGAGGCGGGGCTGTACATCGCTCTCCTGACAACGGTCGAGCGCGCCGCCGGCGCCGAGGTGGCCGGGGCGACCACCGCCCAGAGCGCCCAGCTTCGCCACGCGAGCGGCATCGCCAACCAGCTTGTGAGCCTGCTCGGCGCGAAGCAGAAGGCGCTCAAGGCGGCCGCCCAGACGGTCAAGCGGATTCCCGCAGGGCGGTTGCCGCGGAGCGTTGTGCGGCGGGCGAAGCGCCGACTCGACCCGCGCTCGTTCGGGCCGGGGCTGAGGAAGCTCGGGTTCACCGACGACGAGATCGCGGCGTTGGGACAGTCAGCTCCCTCGGTTCCGCTCAAGCGCCTGACCACCGCACCCTTCCAGGACGTGCTTGGACTGGGCACTGAGGCGAAGACGGTAGGCGCAGAGCGGGTCGCGCTGGCGACCTTCGCCAAGCGGTACGCACTCGGGGGTTGAGTGCGTCGAACCTCCGTATGGGCGCGGCTGGGTTCGAACCAGCGACCTCTCGCGTGTGAGGCGAGCGCTCTCCCGCTGAGCTACGCGCCCCGGAGAGAGGAGCAAGTGTAGACCGGGACTGGGTTTGCGCGGGACCCGCCGGGCACCGGACGGGCACGGCCGGCGGGACCTCGGGAACGCTCGGCTGCCCTATAGCTGCCCGTTCCCGCCGTCCGGCGTCCGGAACGCCTCGGCTGGACCGGGGATGGCCGCTCACCGCGACCGGCCGACGGTTTCACGCCGGGGGCACGGGAGACTCCCCGGCGTGGACCCCCCGGTCAACGCGGCTGACCTCCCACGCAAGGGACGCCTATCCCCCGAGCGAAGGGCCGACCGCAACCGCGAGATCGCCCGCGCCCACCTCGCCGGCCGAAGCTGGCGGGAGATCTGCGAGGAGTGGGGCGTCAGCCGCAACACCGCCCGCCAGGCGGCGCGCGACTACGCCGCCTCCGTGCGGGAGCCGGAGCCGATCGTGACGCTCGATGACGTCGACGTAGACCACCTGATCGCGCTCTCGCTACGGACCGTGGGGGAGGGACTCCAGGAGTGCCGGAGGATCATCGCGGACGGCGCGACGGCGACGGTGAAGATCGCGGCGACGAACGCGGCGGGGAGGGCGGCGTCCGCGCTGACCTGGACGCTGATCCGGACCGGCTACCTCGCCAACCCGGCCGACCTCGCCCTCGCGCGGCGGGCGGAGCAGTTCGAGGCGGTCTGGGGGCGGGCGCTCGGGAAGGCGTACGCCGATCTCCCGGAGGAGCAGTTCGAGCGGATGCTCGACGAGATCACGACCGACGTTCGGATCCAGGGCGGGCTCGCGCTCGCGACCTACACCAGCAACGGAAGGGAGCCGTGATGTTGAACTACTACGAGCTGGGCTGGACGATCTCAGAGACGCGGACTGGGCGGCGCTCGCCCGAGAGGAGCCGGAGCGTCCCCCGGATCGCCGCCGGCCGCCGCTGACGCCGGCCGTCGAGGAGCCGAACCAGTATCGCGCCTCTGAGGTCGAAGTCAGAGCTTCCAACCAGCTCCGTAAATCCGTACACCGCTAAGCGCCGGATTCAGGATTCGCCCCCCTCGCGGTGCCGCTTGTGCTTTGCATGGAAAGCGAAAGCGGAGCCCACCACCGACACGGGTGTCGCTGCTCGCGCCAAGCGACAGCCACGGCTAGCCCCGAGACCGAGCGGCCCCAGCGAGCGAGACGCGCTCCTCGCGGCCTTGCCCTGTGTCGCAGCCTGCGGTGTGGGCTGACGGTGGCGTGGGGTCCGTATTGCAGCCTTGCGTGGAGGGCGGGGATCACGAATCCGTTCCCCCCGAAGCCGTATGTTCGTCTGCTGCCTTGCGAGGCGACATGCGAGGGCTGCGGGGACACGTACACGAAGACGTGGGGCCCTCAGCTCTACTGCGGGAAGGGTTCATGCGGCGAGTTCATCACCGTGAACTGCGACGGGTGCGGCAAGCCGTTCGAGGCGCGGTCGCGTGATCGTGAGAAGGGCTGGGCGCGGTTCTGCGGGAAGTCGTGTGCGCTGCGTATACGGCGGGCGGCGTAGAGTCCAGGTGGCTGGCACAGAGCGAGCAAGGGAGAAGTCGATGATTGGTGCCGCAATCGTGGGATTCCTGGCCGGTGCGATTGGCCGCATGCTCTGGCCGGGCGATCCGTTCCGGTACATGAGCGGCCCGAAGTCTTGGGGCGTCTCGCTGCTCATTGGCCTCGCCGGGGCCGCGCTCGGCTACCTGATCTTCACCGTCGGACTCGGCATCGGTGACACCGACGTTTTCGACTTCGGAGGGATCATCGGCGCGATCATCGGCGTTGCGATAGTCCTCGCCATCACGGGCGCGGTGATGAAGAACCGGGGCGGCCCGACGACGCACCCAGGGGCCACGCCTACCTGATCGCACGCCCAAGTTCTCGCGAGAAAAATGCCGGGGGTGGCGGCGTAATGCCGGTGGATCATCGGCCGCGAGTCCCGCTAAAGCGGGGGATACTGGGCGGGCGATGTCGCAGGAGAACGTAGATAGCCTGCGCTGGATCCTCCAGCAGGTGTTCGGCGAGCGGCGAGTTCGCCCGGAGCTGTTGGCCGAAGACGCCGAGTGGGTGAACCCTCACGACGCAGTCGAGCACGGCACCCGGCGGGGCGCCGACGCCTTCAACGCGGCTATCGCGAGCGTGTTCGCAGCCTGGGACGACGTGCGTTTTGACACCGAACGCGTAATCGACAACGGTGACGATGTCGTCGCGCTCGGCCTGCTCCACGGTCGCGTTCATGCGGTCGGAATGGAGGTAGACAGCCCGCACGGGCAGATCTGGACGTTTCGCGGCGGACGGGTGGTTCGGATGCGCTGGTTCAACAGCCACCGGGAAACCCTGGAAGCCGTGGGGCTGCCGGAGTAGGCGATGTCGCAGGAGAACGTCGAGATGATCGAGCGGATGTACGAAGCCTTCTACCGTGGTAACCCCGAGGGCGCATTGGCCAACTTCGACCCCGGGGTGGAGGTCGACGCGTCCGTGCGCGCGGATGTCGGGATCGTCCACGGTCGGGAGGGAGTGAGGGAGACCGTTGCTCGGTGGGTGGGAGCCTGGGATGACTGGCGCGAGGAAATCGAGGAGATACGTGACCTCGGTAGCCGGGTGCTCGTGTGCTCCACGCAACATGGTCGGAGTAAGGGCACCGGCATCGAAGTCGAAACCCGGTATGTGGTGCTCTATGAAGTCCATGGCGGCAAGATCATCCGCATGTCCCTTCACTACACGCCCGCCGAAGCCCTCGAAGCCGCCGGGCTGTCGGAGTAGGCGATGTCGCAGGAGAACGTCGCGCGCTACCGCCAAGGCATAGACGCCTTCAACCGACGCGATCTGGACGCGTTCCTGGCACTGGCTGACCCACGGGTGATCGGGATTTCGCGCGTCCTCGCCATTGAGGGCGGTACCTATGAAGGGCACGATGGCACCAGGGAGTGGTGGAATGGTCTGCTCGGCGTCTTCCCCGACTTCAGGATCGAGATCGTCTGGGTGCGCGACGCCGGGAACCTGACGGTCTCCGAGCTTCGCAATCAAGCCCACGGCGAGGGCAGCGCAGCAGCCCTCGACGAACAGGTGTGGCAGGTCTCGGAGTGGCGCGATGGGCTTGTGGCGCGGTGGCAGATGTACGCGACCCGCGCCGAAGCCCTCGAAGCCGTGGGGCTGCGGGAGTAGACGCGACTGCCGCTATTCGTCCAACTCGATAGCGTGGTCTGTTGGCCCGGCGCTCTCGCTTTTGCCTCAAAGCAACAGTGATCGCCGAATAGCCGTGCGCCGCCGCTTCTCGCGCAAGGCAGGAGCGCGCTCAGGTCGCCGGCATCAAGCCCGAGCTGGCCGAGCAGCTCGGCCTGATCGAAGTAGAGATGTTCCGAGGCCAGCTCGTCGCCGCGAACCTCATAACTCGACATCCAGCGGAAGTCGACGCTCCGTCCCGTAGCCGCGACATCGCCCGCCGGTGTGCGCAAGACACCGGTGTGCGTGACTATGAACCGGCCCTCGGCGGCGACGACGGATCCTTCGGCGAGAAGGCGCGACGTCTCAAGACGCCCGTCCGGGAACGCGTCCCAGAACACACCGAGGAAGCCCAGAACCTGCTCGCGGCCGTGCATCGACGCGTTCGGTGCGACGAAGTCGGCGTCATCGCTCCACGGCTCGGCGTCCGCGTCCCGTGCGTTGAACGCCTCGACATGCCTTTCGACGACGCGCTTGGGATCAGCCATCAGGCCGTACCTCCTGTCGGTTGCCGTGCGCCGGATACTCCCACTCTGCGACGGTCTTCTGACCATCGGCGGCGAGCGCCGCCCCGGGGCTTCCGCTTTCGCCTGAACGCGATAGCGACGCGGCCAACTGGCGCGACTGCTGCTTTTATGCAACTCGATAGCCGGACGTCCGACTAGCGGGCGTTTGGATGCCCGAGTCTCGCCTTGAGGGCGGGCAGCGGGCAGGCGTCCCCGCGCCCCCGCCCTGGCGCGCCGCTCCGCCCCGCGACGCGGAGGGATCTCCGCCCGGGAGAGCCGACGCTCGCGAAGAAGCGGCTCACGCCGAGAGGCCTCCGGGGTCCAGCGGGCTGACCAAGCCCCCGCGCATTCCTCGGCTGCGCGGCGACGCACTCCGACGTCCGCCGCTCCTTTGCATGGGCTGCGCACGTCTCCGCCTGTGCCCAGCGCGCTACCCCTTCCGCCATCGCATCAGCGGACGGACATGTCCCGAATGGTGCTGTGGCGGCGTCGTGGAGGCGCGGAGCGTCACGACAAGCTACGCGCGAGTTCATCAAGCTCAAGCGCGTCGGGGCGTCCCTCCGTGTCCTGTGTTTCCGGAAGTCCGCACCGTTTTTTGGGCACCGACGCCTAGCCGCTCCGCCGACAAGAAGCGAGAGTCCGGGCTGGTACATTCTTGGTCCGCTGCGATCAGCGGCTGGCTCGAGCGAGGAGGCGGATGCACCCGCAATCCGGTTTCGGAACCCCTGAGACCTTGCGTTCCGGAGGCCGAGTGCACGTCCTCGGCGCAGGACCTGTCGGCCTCCTGATGACGGCATTGCTCCAGGGAATGGACGGTCTGTCCGTGCGGCTCTATGAGAAACGCCGCGAGTACACCCGTACCCGGATGGTCCGGCTCGCTTCGTACCTCGTCGCGGATTCGGTCGAGGGCTACCGCGCCGACCACTCCGATGGAGACACCGTCGAGGCTGTCTTCGACCCAGAGGAGCTGGCAGAGGGCCTCGCGTTCAGACAGTCCATTCCTTCCGACCTGATGGCGCTACTTCGCCAATGGACGCGCGGTTTCTGCCCGCTCAACGAGATCGAACGCTCACTCAGCGATCTGATCGATGCACGCGGCTCGAATCCGGTGGAGCGGACCGCGGCCGCCGTGACGGCGGAGGACGCGATCGCGATGCTCGAGCCGGGAGACGTGCTGATCGATTGCACGGGGAGCAGGTCGCTGTTTCGAGATCACCTGGCACCGGGCTCTGGCGACGTGGACGGAGGCGCGAACACGCTGAACTTCGTAATCGAGCACGCGCTCGTCGTCACGTTCCTTTACGGCCAAACGTATGTCTGTAACGAGTACTGCAAGTACTACAAGAACGTCGAGAACCCGCACTACAAGTTCATTCCAATGGTCCACCGCGTGTGCTACGACGGAGCCGTCAGCCACGTCACGGGCATCGTCACCATCACCGCCGACGAGTATGAGGCGATGCCGAAACAGTTCGACGGCGAGTGGCTTCGCGGCAACTTTCCGAATGTCGCCCAGTCGATGGATCGGTTCATCGACAAGATCAAGCAGGAGACACACGGCGAGCTCATCGGCGACCTCGAGGTCATCCGGATACCCCTCAACCTTTACCGGGCGCGTAATGCAACCAGCCGCCAGTGGGCCACGGCGGAGCCGAGTGACCACCCGTTCGTAACCACGCCGGTGTTCTTGGCCGGCGATTCGGCGATCGGCTCTCCCTACTTTCAGTCGATCTCGCTGGGTTTCGAGTGTGCGATGTTCCTGGCGGGACTCATCGCGCAGCCGCACCTCGCACGCCACGACTTACTCCAGCGGTATGAGCTTTACATCTACAAGCAGTGGCTCCACGTGTACATGCAAAGCAAGATGATCAAGAACAACAAGGATCTGTTCCAGTCGCTCGATGACCCGATCGCGCTCCTGGACAAGTTGCACATCTACTAGCGGAAGGCCCTGATCGGCCATGCCGATGGGCACTTCGCCCAAGTGCAGGATTAAAGGGGGTAAGAGTGGCGCTCAGAGTCGGCCAGCCCGTTTCCGATCACAGCGTGCAGGCGTACGTCCGCGGAGAGCCCGCGCCGATCGTGTTCGAGCTCTCGAGTCACCGCGGCAGTTGGGTCGTCCTGTTCTTCTACCCGGGCGACTTCACGCTCATCTGCCCGACGGAGCTCGCGGCCTTCGCGAAACGCCACGACGACTTCATCCGCGAGGGCGCGGTGCTGCTCGCGGCGAGCACCAACAGCTGCTTCAGCCACAAGGCCTGGTTTGAGATCGATCCACGTCTCGCCGAGGTCCGCTATCCGGTGATCGCCGACAGCCTGCGCGAGCTGAGCCATTCCTTCGGTGTGCTGCTCGAGGACGGAGCGGCGCATCGCGGCACCTTCATCATCGACCCGGACGGCGTGCTGGTGCACATGAGCATCACCGCAAACGACGTCGGACGAAGCGTCGACGAGGTGCTGCGGGTCTTGCGCGCCTTTCGCACCGGGGCGCTGTGCCCGGCTGACTGGGCGCCAGGCGATCCGACCCTCACTAGCAAGGACGATTGGCTTGCGAAGGTGTTCCCCGACCTCATCGGCCCGGAGCTCGACTCGCTCGAGGAGAGCGCCGAAAGGGTGTCGTTCGCCCCTGGTGAGACGATCGTCGCCGAGGGCGACCCCGCGGAGCGCTTCTTCGTCATCGCCCAGGGTGAAGTCGCGATCAGCCGCCGTAGCCCCGAGGGCGACGAGATCAAGCTCGCGGCGCTCGGGCGGGGGCAGTTCTTCGGCGAGGTCGGGATCCTCGCCGAGACGCGAAGGACAGCGACCGTACGCGCGGTCGACGACGTCGAGCTGCTCGCCTTGAGCTGGCAGAAGTTCCAGGACACACTCGAGCGGTCGGATCGCGCGGACCGTGATTTTTCCGAGATCGCCAAGGATCGGATCGCGTTCGCGCCATGAGCGCGTCTTCCGTTCGCTACATTCCTGCCGCGCGAGCATCGGGTGGACCCGCCCAGACGGCGCTTGGTCTTGAGCAAACGCAGCGATCAGGGCGCCGCCCCGCCTCGTCACCGCTTCCGTCACAAAGCAGGCGTCACCACAGAGACGCGCGCCACTAGCGCCAAGTACGAAACGGAGCAGCGGGGGACGACTTCTGAAACCGCTTCTCAAGCGAGTACCGCTTTCCTGACGACCGCTCGGCAATACGGCGAAGCGGTCCACCCGACGACGCCGGGGCGGGCGAGGACCGCGCCGCGGCTTACTGCTCGGCGCGGCCTCCCCGCGATTCCCGGCACGTACCGCCGAGCCAAGCTCCAAGTCCGCCCCTCGGGCTACTCCCAAGCCGACACCAAGGAAGGGCGGCGCGCCCCGGTCAGACGGCCGGGGCGCACGTCGTTCTAGGGCAGGGGTCGGCGCGCTGCCCGCTACGCGCCCTTTAACTCGGGAACGCGCCCCGATGTGCCCCTATACGCCCCTACCGGGCTCCCCGCCGAAGGCGGACCGGAGAGCCCTCTAGCCCGGGCGTAGAGCGGAGGAGGGGCGAAGCTCGGGAACGCGGACGCTGGGAGTGTGAGGCGAGCGCTCTCCCGCTGAGCTACGCGCCCGGGAGGTGGTCCATTGTAGGCGGCTCGTGATACTGCTCGGCATCGAGTCGCGGCGGCACAATTACGGCGAGCGGCCGGACCAGTTCGGCGAGCTCACGACGCCGGCTGGAGCCGCCGCTCCGTGGCCCGTGACCGTCCTGATCCATGGCGGCTTCTGGCGCGCCCGCTACGACCTCCGGCTCGAGGACCCACTCGTGGCCGACCTTGCCGGTCGCGGCTGGGCGGTCTGGAATCTCGAGTACCGCCGGCTCGGCGTGCGCAGCCGGGGAGGGTGGCCAATGACGCTCGAGGACGTGGCAGCCGGCATCGACCATCTCGGGCGGCTCGACGAGCCGCTGGACTCGACCCGCGTCGTCGCCATTGGGCACTCGGCCGGCGGGCAGCTCGCCCTGTGGGCCGCCGCCCGGCGCGGCCTTCCCTCAGGGGCGCCCGGCGCTGGACCGAGCATCAGGCTGTCCGGCGCGGTTGCCCAGGCGGGTCTCACAGACCTCCGCGAGGTGGCCCGGCTGGGGCTCTCGAGCGCCGCCGCCGAGCGGTTCGTCGGCGGCCCGCCTGGCAAGTACCCGCAGCGCTACGACCTGGCCTCGCCGATCGAGCGGCTACCGCTGGGCGTTCCCCAGCTGCTCGTGCACGGCGACGCCGACGACGTCGTGCCCGTCGAGATCTCGCGGCGCTATGCCGGACGCGCGGCGGAGGCAGGCGATCCCTGCGAGCTGGTCGAGCTGCCTGGCGTGGGCCACATGGAGCACCTCGACCCGGACACCGTGGCGTGGCGGACCGTCACGAGCTGGCTGGAGGAGCGGTGACCGATCGGGCCCGAGCGGAGCGGCTGGACGCGAACGACCCGCTCGCGTCGTTCCGCGACCGCTTCGCGATCGACGACCCCGAGACGATCTACCTCGACGGCAATTCGCTCGGCCGGCTCCCGATTGCCACGCGCGAGCGCCTGAGCACCCTGACTGCCCAGTGGGGATCGGAGCTCGTGGGCGGCTGGCACGACTGGATCGATCTCCCCGAGCGCGTCGGCGACCTTCTCGCGTCGGGCGTGCTCGGCGCCCGTCCCGGCGAGGTCATCGTGACCGACTCGACCACGGTCAACCTCTTCAAGCTCGCCGGGGCTGTCCTCGATATCCGCCCGGGCGCAATCGTCACCGACTCGGAGAACTTCCCCACCGACCGCTACGTACTCGAAGGCCTCGCGCGCCTGCACGGCCGCGAGCTGCGCATCTTCGAGGCAGACCCGCTGAACGGCCCCCAGCCAGAGGACGTGAAGCTCGCGTGCGAGGCCGGCGGCATGGCCCTCGTCTCGCTCTCCCATGTGGCCTATCGCTCCGGCGCGCTCGCCGACATGGAGCTGATCGCCCAAGCCGCCGCCCCGGCGCCGGTGATCTGGGACCTCTCGCACTCCGCCGGCGCGGTTCCGATCGAGCTGGAGCAGCGCGGGGTGGAGCTGGCGGTGGGCTGCACCTACAAGTACCTGAACGCAGGCCCGGGCGCCCCGGCGTTCCTCTACGTGCGCAGAGACCTCCAGGAGCGCCTCCGAACGCCGATCCAGGGCTGGTTCGGACAGCGCGACCAATTCCAGATGGAGCGTCCGTACGACCCGGCGCCCGGCGTGCGCGGCTTCCTCGCCGGCACACCGCCGATCCTCGCGCTCGCGGGTGTCGAGGAGGGGGCGAAGCTGATCGCCGAGGCGGGGATCCAGAAGCTGCGCGACAAGGCAGCAGCGCTCACCGAGCTGATCGTCACGATCCACGACGAGCGTCTCGCTCCGCTTGGCTTCCGGCTTGGGACCCCACGCGACCCGGCCCGGCGCGGCGGGCACGTGAGCCTCGCGCACGACGAGGCCTGGCCGATCTGCCGCGCCCTCATCGAGCGGGCCAAGGTGATCCCGGACTTCCGTGGACCGGACTCGATCCGCCTCGGCGTGCCGCCGCTCTACACCCGCTTCGTGGACGTGCACGACGCGCTCGACCGTCTGGCAACCCTCGTCGAGCGCGGCGATCACCGCGAGGTCGACGACCGCCCGCTGCGGGTGACCTGACTAGAGCGCGACGATCGCGTCGATCTCGATGTCGGCACCCTTCGGGAGCGCCGCCACGCCGATCGCCACGCGTGCGGGTGGGTCGTGTCCCTCGAAGAACGATCCGTAGACCTCGTTCACGCGCGCGAAGTCGCCCATGTCGGTGAGGTAGACGGTGCAGCGGACCGCGTCCGACAGCGACCCCCCGGCCGCCTCGCAGACGGCGGCTAGGTTCTCGAGGCATCGCCGGGCCTGCCCCTCGATGTCGTCCTTGATGAGCTCGCCGCTCGAGGGATCCAGCGGGACCTGCCCCGAGCAGAACAGCAGGCTGCCGCTGCGCATCCCCTGGCTGTAGGGGCCGATCGCCGCGGGTGCCTGCTCGGTGGAGACTGCCTGTCTTAGTGCCATGATCGGGCAGCCTATGTGGACGGAAGCGGGGATCGCGTCTAGGTTGGCCGGATGAGGAAGCTCGTGCTGCTGGCCGCCGTGGCGGCGTCGCTCGTTCTCGCGCCGTCCGCCGGCGCCATCACCTTCGGACAGCTCGACGGCAACAGGCATCCGAGCGTTGGTGTCCTGTTCGCCGACTGGGATCCGGACTCGCCCGGTCTCGAGCTGCTCTGCACCGGAACGCTGATCTCCGCGGAGGACTTCCTCACGGCCTCGCATTGCACCGAGTTCCTGCCCTCGGTCGGCGTCGATCCGGACGAGATCTTCGTCACCTTCAGTCCCGACCCGCTCAACGCCGACGGCACCCTCAGGAGCACGACCAAGCTGCTCCCGGCGACCTACCACACGCATCCGGACTACGGGGTCGGGGGAGATCCGCACGACATCGCGGTCGTCGTTCTCGACTCGCCCTACACGAAGGCCACGCCGGCGCGTCTGCCGCGACTCAACCAGTTGGACTCGATGAAACTGAAGGACCAGCGCTTCACAGCCGTCGGATACGGCGACGTCCGGGAGATCAAGCAGACCGGGCCGAACGCACTCTTCTTCGACGGCAAGCGCCGCTTCGTCACGCAGGGCTTCAACTCGCTGACGAAGGTTTGGCTGAAGCTCGACATGAACCCATCCACCGGCAGCGGTGGCACGTGCTACGGCGACTCCGGCGGCCCGCACTTCCTCGGCGCCGGCGCAAACGAGACGAACCTGCTCGTGGCGCTCACAGTGACGGGCGACACTCCCTGCCGCTCGACCGACGTCGACTACAGGACGGACACCGCCTCGGCCCGCGAGTTCCTGCGCCAGTTCGTGGCGCTGCCGTAGCCGAGGCGCTAGCCTCCCTCGTGGACCGTGCTAGGCGGGGAATTAGCGGTGCCCTGTCACCTGCAATCCGCTCTAGCAGGGCTGAATTCCCGTTCGAGGGGCTTCGGCTCTCGGGGCCAGTACGCCGAGCTGAGGCGTCGATGGCCGGGTCCCACGCGGTGAGCGCTCGCGAACCAGGTCAGATCCGGGAGGAAGCAGCCTTAAGCGATACCGCTCATGCGCCGTGGGCAAGCCTGGCCGGAGTCGAAGATCGGCGGGCACGCCCGAGACCGAGTAACAGAGACGGGTGCACGGTCCACTTTCTTCGATGAGCCCCACCGACGTCGTACTCAAGATGGCGCAGCGCTGGAATGATGGCGACATCGAGGGCATGCTCGAGCTGTACCACGAGGATGTCGTGATGACGCCATCCCCGGATTGGCTGGAAACCGTGCAGCTGAAGGGAAAGGACGCTTTTCGGAAGAACACCGAGGAGTGGCTCGGCACATGGGGGTCGGTGGAGATGGAGACCGGCGAGGTGGAAACCTTTGGCGACCGCGTGGTCGCACACGGCCACTGGCGTACGACCGGTCGTATGAGTGGGCTCGAGGGACAGATGCCGATTCACGTGGTGTTCACGGTGAGGGATGGGAGAATCGCTCACCTTGAGTGGTGTGCCGATCACGAAAGCGCCCTCGCCGCCGCTAGCGACGCCTGACCTCGAGACACTCGAGGCCGTACAGCGGCGGGTGCTCTGGCTCGCCACCGCGATCGTCCATCACGCCAACCGCGTGCGTGAGAACAGCTCGGGGGTGAAGGTCGGCGGCCACCAGGCGTCGAGCGCCTCGATGGTGAGCCTGATGACGGCGCTCTGGTTCTCCGAGCTGCGCGCGGAGGACCGCGTGTCGGTGAAGCCGCACGCCTCGCCCGTGTTGCACGCGATCAACTACCTGCTCGGCCGGCTCGAGCAGCCGTACCTCGAGTCGCTGCGCGCGTTCGGAGGGCTCCAGAGCTACCCGAGCCGGACGAAGGACCCGGATCCGGTCGACTACTCCACCGGCTCCGTCGGCATCGGCGCCACCGCGCCGATCTGGGGCGCCGTGGCGCGCCGCTATCTGGAGCACCACCGCTTCGAGGCGCCGGCGCGGGGCCGGCAGATCGCGTTGCTCGGCGACGCGGAGCTCGACGAGGGCGCCGTCTGGGAGGCGATCGCCGACCCGTGGGTGGCGCGCCTCGGCGAGGTGCTGTGGGTGGTGGACCTGAACCGCCAGTCGCTCGACCGCGTGGTGCCCGACATCGCATTCGGCCGCCTGGCCGGGATGTTCGAGGCGGCCGGCTGGCAGGTGATCACCGTCAAGTACGGCCGCAGGCTCGAGAGCCTTTTCGAGCGCCCGGGCGGTGATGGCCTGCGGCGTCGCATCGACGAGATGCCGAACGAGGAGTACCAGCGCCTCCTGCGTGCCGAGCCGCAGGAGCTGCGCGAGCGCCTCCCGGGTCGAAGTGCCGAGCTGGGTGCCCTAACCGCCGAGCTCTCGCGACGACGAGCTGCGCGCCGCTTTCCGCGACCTGGGCGGCCATGACGTGGCCAAGCTGATCGAGGCGTACCGCGACGTTCAACACGACCGGCCGAGCGTGATCTTCGCCTACACCATCAAGGGATGGTCATTGCCAATCGAGGGCCACCCGGAGAATCACTCCGCGCTCCTGACGAACGAGCAGTTCGCGGAGCTGGCGAACGGGCTCGGCACCGACCCAGCCGACCCGTGGGCGCCCTTCGACCCGGCGAGCCCGGAGGGCGAGCTGGCAGCCGCTGCGGCCACCGCGCTTGCGCGCGATGACCCGGAGCCGCGCACGCCGCCCGAGGTGCCGACCGCGCTCGGGCGCACGCACCGCGGCAAGGAGTCGACACAGCAGGCGTTCGGCCGCTTCTTCGTGGACCTGGTGCACGATGCCCCCGAGGTGGCCGAGCGGGTGGTCACGGTCAGCCCCGACGTGGCCAGCTCGACCAACCTGGGCGGCTGGATCAACAAGTCGGGCATCTGGTCGGTGGGCGAGCGGCGCGACTGGTTCGCGGACGACCCGCAGACGCTCGTGCACTGGCACGAGACCACCGGCGGCCGCCACATCGAGTTGGGCATCGCCGAGACGAACCTCGTCGGCCTCCTCGGCGAGCTCGGCGCCACCTGGAGCCGCTACGGCCAGCCGTTGCTCCCGATCGGCACGATCTACGACCCGTTCGTGGGCCGCGCGCTCGAGCCGTGGTCGTTCGGCATCTATGCCGGGGGCCAGTCGATCCTGATCGGCACGCCGTCCGGGGTGTCGCTGGCGCCCGAGGGCGGCGCGCACCAGTCGATCGTCACGCCGTCGATCGGGATCGGCCAGCCGGGCTGCACCTTCTGGGAGCCGGCCTTCGGGCAGGACCTCGAGTGGACGCTGCTCCAAGCCCTCTCTCGCCTAGGGCGGCCCGACGGAGAGTCGGCCTACTTCCGGCTCTCCACTCGCCCGCTCGACCAGGCCCTCGCCGGCGGCGACACATCGGATGAGCGCCGAGAGCTCGTGCTCGCGGGCGGCTATCCGCTGCGGCGCGCCAAGGGGAAGCCGGCGGTCGTGCTCGCCGGAATGGGAGCGGTGATTCCGGAGCTGCTGCGCGCGGCGGACACCCTGGGCGAGGACGCCGAGGTGATCTGCGTGACTAGCGCCGATCTCCTGCAGCGCGCATTCCGCGCGCGCTCGGGGTTCGGCGAGCATCCCACTGAGATTCTCGATCAGCTGTTCCCCGCGGACCGTGCGGCGCCGATGGTCACGGTCCTGGACGGGGATCCGAACGCGCTCTCGTTCCTCGGGGCCGTGAACGCCGTGCCGGTCACCACGCTGGGCGTCACGCGCTTCGGGCAGTCCGGCGATCTCGAGGACGTGTACCGCCACCACGAGATCGACGCCGAGACGATCGTCGGCGCGGCGCTGGACCTGCTGGGCTAGCGCCCGGCCACGTCGAGGAAGGCCGCGACGACGGTCGGGTCGAAGGCACTGCCCGAGCCCGCGCGGATCAGGTCGATCCCCTCGTCGCGTGGCAGTGCATGCGCGTGGAAGCGCTCGCTCGTGACGGCGTCGAAGACGTCGGCCACCGCGGCGATGCGCGCGAACAGAGAGGTTTCCTCCCCGATCAGGCCACCGGGATAGCCGGACCCGTTCCAGCGCTCATGGTGTGAGCGCACGACGGACTTGGCGGGCGCCGAGATCGTGTCGTCACGGAGGAACTCGAGCCCCCGCAGGGTGTGCTGCATCATCAGCTCCCACTCGTCAGGCGCGAGCGGGCCGGGGTGGTACACGAGGCTGGGCGGCAGCGCGAGCTTGCCGATGTCCTGGAGGAAGAGGCCGGCGGCGAGTTCGTGCAGGGACTCCTCCGGCGCCAGCCTGCGTCCGATCGCAAGGCCGAGCACCGTCGCGTTGATCGAGTGCTCGACGAGGTAGAGGGCCGGTCCGGCACCGTTCGTTGCGACCACGGCGTCGTCGTGCGCCAGCACCTCGTCCGCGATGCGGCCGGCCACATCCCTGAGCTCGGCGAGGATCTCGTGCGGGAGCAGCGTGCCCGGCATGACGGCGGCCTCTTCGAACGCGCGGGCCAGCGCGGCGCGTGCGTGGTCACGCGTCGCGAGCGACAGGGGTAGCGGAGTCTGGGCCTCCACACCTACTTTTATCGGCATTCCTGCCTCCGGCCCAAGCGGTGGTTAGCATGGAACGACCGATGCTCTCGCTCTACCGACGCCACCGCCCGAGGACTTTTGACTCGGTGATGGGCCAGGAGCACATCGTCAAGACGCTCCGAAACGCGATCGCCCTCGACAAGGTGCATCACGCCTATCTGTTCGTCGGATCGCGCGGAACAGGGAAGACGTCGATGGCGAAGCTGCTGGCCTGCGCCCTGAACGCCGAGGGGGGCGCGAACGCCGATTTCGACCCCGAGACGCCCACCTCGCGTGCGATCCTGAACGGGACTTCCCTCGACGTGGTCGAGATGGATGCCGCCTCGAACAACTCGGTGGACGACATCCGCGAGCTGCGCGAGAACGTGGCGCTCGCGCCGATGCAGGGCGGCAAGCGCGTGTACATCCTCGATGAGGCGCACATGCTCACCACCGCGGCGTGGAACGCGTTCCTGAAGACGCTCGAGGAGCCGCCGGCGCACGTCGTCTTCGTGCTCGCCACGACCGAGGCGCACAAGGTGCCCGCCACGATCATCGACCGCTGTCACCGCTTCGACTTCCAGCGCCCGTCGCTCGAGCAGATCGCCGCCGTGCTGCGACGGGTGGCAGCCGAGGAGGGGATCGAGGTACCGGACCCGGCCGTCGGGATGCTCGCGCGCGCGGCCACCGGCAGCTTCCGCGACGCGCTCGGCACGCTCGAGCAGCTCGTCACGTACGGCGGCAACGAGGTGAAGCTCGACGACGTGCTCGAGATCCTCGGCGTGGCGGATGCGGAGTTGGTGCTCTCGGCCGGTGAGGCCCTCGCGAACCGGGATCCGAAGGCCGCGCTTCTCACCGTGCAGTCGCTGTCCGAGTCCGGGCGCGACTTCACGCAGTTCATGCGCGATCTCTCGGCCCACCTGCGCCACCTCTTCGTGGTCCAGACGATCGGACACGTGCCGGACTCGTTCTCGGTTGCGGCCGAGCAGACGGATCGCCTCGCGGACCAGGCCGGGCGGATGTCCCAGGGAGAGATCCTGCGCGCGATCGACTTCCTCGCCGGTGCGATCGCGGCCGTGAAGGACGGCAGCGAGCCGCGCCTCCAGCTCGAGATGGCTCTGCTGAAGGCCACCCAGCCGCAGGCGGACCTGTCGCTCCAGGCGCTGATGTTCCGGATCGATCAGCTGGAGCGCGCTTCGGGCGTGGCGCCTGAGGAAGCGGCGCCTGCGCCGGCGGTCCAACGGCAAGCACCGAAGGGCAGCACCGCGGCGGCGGTCGCGGTGGAGGCCCAGGCACAGCCCCAGTCTCAGCCCCAGGCGCAGCCGGTCGGGTCGATCGAGCTCGGGCAGATCGTCTCCCTGTGGCCTGCGGTCGCCGAAGCCATCGGCGAAGAGAACGGCATGCTGAGCGCCGCGCTCTCCGCCGCCACTCCGACCGCTCTCGAGGCGGACCGTCTCACGATCGCCTTTCCCTCCGATGCCGCCTTCGTGAAGAAGAAGGCCGAGCAGGGGCGTGAGCTGGTCGCTGGCGCCGTGCGCGGGCTCACCGGCCACGCCGTCTCGCTCAACTTCGAGCTGAGCGATGCGGTCACGCCCCCCGCAGGAGCCGCAACCCTCGATCACGAGCAGCTGATAGAGCGCCTCCGGGCCGAGTTCGGCGCCGAGGAAGTCTTCGAAGAACCCGATGAGGAGAGCAACTGATGGGTCAGCCGAACCTGAACCAGATGATGAAGCAGGTCCAGAAGATGCAGGCCGACATGGCCAAGGCTCAGGAGGAGCTGAAGAACGAGGTCGTGGAGGCCAGCGCCGGCGGCGGCATGGTCACGGTGAAGATCAGCGGCGAGCTCGAGCTGAAGGAGCTCCGGATCGACCCCGAGGCGGTGGACCCCGAGGACGTCGAGATGCTCCAGGACCTGGTCCAGGCCGCGGTGAACGAGGCGATCCGCTCAGCGCAGGAGCTGGCGGCCTCGAAGATGAACGCGGCGGCTGGCGGACTGGGCGGCCCAGGTGGTCTGGGCGGGCTCGGGATCCCCGGGCTCTAGGCCGCGCCGCCCAGGGCGGCGCACGACGGGCATTGAAGAGGGGACCTATCGCGATTATCCGCGATATACACGGTTAATCGCGATAACCCCCACCTCCTTCACCGCTGCTGTAAGCGCTCGCACCCGGCGGACCTGAATCAGCCGCCCCCACGGCTAGCCTCTGTCGTTCTTGTTCGCAGCACCCGTCAACCGGCTCATCACCGAGCTCGCTCGCCTGCCCGGGATCGGGCAGCGCACCGCGCAGCGGCTGGCTTTCCACATTCTCAGCGTCTCCGAGGAGGAGGCGCTCGGGCTGGCCGACGCCATTCGTGAGGTGAAGGCCACGGTGGGCCAGTGCGAGGTCTGCTTCAACCTCGCCACGGAGGCCACCTGCCGGATTTGCCAGGACGAGCGGCGCGAGCCGGCCACGCTCTGTGTGGTGGAGCAGCCCAGCGACGTGATCCCGATCGAGCGCTCCGGGGAGTTCCAGGGTCGCTATCACGTGCTCGGCGGTGCGCTGTCGCCGATCGACGGCGTGGATCCCGAGGATCTGCACGTGTCCGAGCTACTCGGGCGTGTGGACAACGGCGCCGGCATCCGCGAGGTCGTGATCGCCACCAACGCCACGACCACGGGCGAGGCCACGGCCCTCTACCTCGCCGACGCCCTGCGCGAACGTGCGCCGGATGTGGTGGTCACGCGCCTGGCGAGCGGGCTGCCGGTGGGATCCGACCTCGAGTACGCGGACGAGATCACGCTCGGGCGCGCGCTCCGGGGTCGTCAGGCGATCTAGGGGGAGCCGCAACCGCGGCGCTGCTTGCGCCGCCTGGCGCGGGGCGGGAGGATGGGCGCATGGCCCTGGTCCGCGGCGCCTGCCCGCACGACTGTCCCGACACCTGCGCCATGCACGTGACGGTCGAGGACGGGCGCGCGACGCAGGTCGCAGGTGATCCCGACCATCCGATCACGGTCGGCTTCCTGTGCGGGAAGGTCTCGAACTATCTCGAGCGCGTGTACTCGGACGAGCGCATCCTGCACCCACTCGTGCGCGAGGGCGGCGACTTCCGGCGCGCCTCGTGGGAGGAGGCGATCGACATCGCCGCCGAGGGGTTGCTGCGCGCGCGCGAGGAGTTCGGCGGCGAGTCGATCCTGCCCTACAGCTACATGGGCACGCAGGGGCTGATTCAGGGGAACGTGATGTCCGCCCGGGTGATGCACGCGCTCGGCGCCTCGAACCTGGAGCGCACGATCTGTGCCACCGCCGGCTACGTGGGGACCGCCATGGCGCACGGCATCTCGCCCGAGGTCGATCCGGAGGAGTGGCCGAACGCCCGCTACCTGCTCGTGTGGGGCTGGAACCCGCTCTCCACCGCGCCGCACCTGTGGCGGAAACTGCTCGACGCGCGCAAGCAGGGAGCGCGGCTCGTGGTGGTCGACCCCTTCCGGAGTCGCACGGCGCGCGTGGCGGACGAGCATCTGCGCCCGCTGCCGGGCACAGACGGAGCACTGGCCATCGGGATGATGAGGGCGATCGTCGATGCCGGTCTCCACGACGATGACTGGTGCCGGGCACACGCCGATGGGTACGACGAGCTGCTCGCGGAGCTGGAGCGCACGAGCGTGGAGGAGTGCGCCGCCCTCTGCGGCGTGGACGCTGAGACGATCGCGCGGGTGGGGCGGGAGTTCGCCTCCACGCGGCCCGCGCTCCTAAGGCTCGGCGTGGGCGCCCAGCGCCATGCCGGCGCCCCCGCTGCCTACTCGACGATCGCGTCGCTCCCCGCGCTTACCGGCGCGTGGAAGGACCGCGGCGGCGGCTGCTCGTATATACCGCTCGCCACCGCCGCGGCGATCAGCTCCTACCCGTTCGAGCGCGAGGACCTGCGCGAGCAACCCGGGCGCACGATCAACATGTCGCGGCTCGGGGAGGCGCTCACGGACCCGGGTCTCGACCCGCCGGTGAAGGCGTTGGTGTGTTGGAACTCGAACCCGGCGGCGATCGCGCCCGATCAGGAGCGCGTGCTCGAGGGCCTGCGCCGGGACGACCTCTTCACGGTGGTGCTCGAGCAGTTCATGACGGACACAGCGCAGCACGCCGACGTCGTGCTGCCGGCCACCACTCAGCTCGAGCACCTCGACGTGCTCTTCTCCTGGGGCCACCACTACGTGACCTGGAACGAGCCTGCGATCGAGCCCGTGGGCGAGGCGAAGCCGAACACAGAGACCTTCCGCCTGCTGGCCGCGCGCCTCGGACTCGAGGACCCCTGCTTCCGCGACAGCGACGCCGATCTCGTCGATGCCCTGCTCGAGAACTTTGCCGAGAACGGCCTGCGCGAGCGCGGCTGGACGAAGGTGGACCTCGGCCAGGGCCCGGTCCCGCACGCGGACGGCGGCTTCGGCACAGAGACGGGCCGCGTGGCGCTGCACGCGCGATACGAGCCGCCCGCTGAGGTTGCCGACAGCGCGCTGGCGGACCGCTTTCCGCTCGCGCTCGTCACGCCGAAGACGCACCTCTTCCTCAACTCCACCTTCGCGAACCAGCGCCGCCAGCACGCGGCGCAGCCGCAGCCCGAGCTGGTGATCAGCCCGGTGGACGCCTCGCCGCGCGGCATCGAGGACGGCGACCAGGTGCGCGTGTTCAACGACCGCGGCGCGTTCGAATGCGCCGCCCGCGTGTCGGACGACGCCCGCCCCGGCGTGCTGGTGGCGCCGATGGGCTGGTGGAACCGCGACTACGCGGGTGGCCGAAGCGCACAGGCCACGACGCCACAGCTGCTGACAGCGGAAGGAAACGCGCCAACGTTCAACGACAACCGGGTTGAGTGCGAGCGACTCAAGGGGTCAGACCCCTTGAGTGTCCACGACTAAAGGGGTCTGACCCCTAGCGGATCAGGTCGTAGTCCTGCTTCGCCAGCAGGATGCGGCCCACCGCCTGGTCGAGGCGGCGGCGCGGGATTCGGCCGCGCTGGACCGCGCGCAGCACCGCAACGTAGGCGGATTGCTGGGCGCCCGTCCCCCCGGAGATGTAGAGCATGTCGGCCCCGGCCCGCAGCGCCTGAACGGCCGCGTCCGGGACGGTGTGGATCGTCGTGATCGCCGGATCGGCGAGGTCGTCGGTGATCGCGACCCCCTTGAAGCGCAGCTCGCCCCTGAGCAGGCCGGTGGCGACCGCCCTCGAGAGCGAGGCCGGGACCGTGAAGTCGTTGAGCGCGTAGAGCGCGTGCCCGATCACCACGCCCGGCACCCCTGCGTCGATAGCCGCCTCGAACGGGATCAGGTCGCGCGCACGCAGCTCGTCCAGGCCGAGCCCCACCGTCGCGGGTCCCTCCTCGGTCGACTGGTCGGCGGCTCCCAGCCCCGGGAAGTGCTTCACGGCGCTGAAAACGTGCTCCGCGCGATACGCGCCGACGGTCTCCTCGGCGTAGGCCGAGACAAGCTCTGGCTGGTCCGAGTACACGCGTGCGCCAAGCGCCGAGCCCGTTTCCGTGCCCACATCCACAACCGGACCGAGCACTCCGTTCACGCCGAGGCTGCGCAGCGCGGATGCCGACTTCTTCGCCCCCGAGCCGGCCTCGGCCGCCGAGCCGAGGTCCGCCGGCAGCGCCGCGGGGGGCAGGTCCGGGAACGAGTTGAGCTCTCCGCCCTCCTGGCTCGTCATCACCCACGGCTTCACGTGCCGCTCCTCGCTCGCGATCACCGCGGCCTCACCGGCCAGCGACCCGAGCTGAGTCACGTCCGTGTAGTTCTGGCCGGTGATCACGATCCCGCCGACGTCGAGCCGCCGCAGCCGGCCGAAGATCTCCGAGGTGAGGTCGGTTCCCCGAAAGCCGAACAGGAACAGCTGCGCCACCTTGCGCTCCACGGGCAGGCGGCGGGCCAGGTCCGCCACGCTGCCGGGCACCGCCGCGCCGCCGCCGCCCCGCTGGCGCTGCACCGGTGGCGGCACGATCCGCGCCAGGAACGAGACCCGCTCCTGGGGTGCGCCGCGACCCGGCGTTGGCACGTTCGAGGCCGTATCGCGCTCGTTGCCGCCGTGTCCCGCGCCCACCACCACGCCGCTCACGCCCGCGGCCAGTGCCAGTCCCACGATCACGGCGATCAGGAGCCGGCGCCGGGCCGGTTCAGCTTGCACGCGCGCGAACGCTACCCGGCCGGGAGGCCGTGGCTGCGGCGCCTGTGCCACGGCTATCGTTCGACGTTATGCCGATGAGCGGCACAGACACCGTGGTGATGAAGTTCGGCGGCACCTCCGTGGCCGATGCCGAGCGCATCAAGCGCGCGGCGGAGCGGATCGTGACCGCGAAGGAGGCCGGCACAAACGTGGTGGCCGTGCTGTCCGCGCGCGGGAAGCACACCGACGAGCTGGTGTCGCTGGCCTACGAGGTCTCCGATCGCCCCGATCCGCGCGAGATGGACATGCTGCTCTCCACCGGAGAGCGCGTGACCTGCGCCCTCGCGGCGATGGTGATCAACGACCTCGGCCACGAGGCCATCTCGCTCACCGGCTCCCAGGCCGGGATCGTGACCGACAGCGGCCACACCAAGGCGCGCATCATCGAGGTCAAGGCCGACCGCATCCGCCGCGGGCTCGAGGACGGGAAGATCGTGTTGGTGGCGGGCTTCCAGGGCGTGTCGCAGGAGTCGTTCGACGTGACCACTCTCGGCCGCGGCGGCTCCGACACGACCGCGGTGGCCCTGGCCGCCGCCCTCGGCGCCGAGGTCTGCGAGATCTACACCGATGTGGCGGGCGTGTTCAGCGCCGATCCCCGCATCGTCCCGGAGGCCCGCAAGCTGCCGGTGCTCACCTTCGAGGAGATGCTCGAGATGTCCGCCAGCGGCGCGAGCGTCCTCCAGCTGCGCTCGGTGGAGTACGCGCGTAACCACGGAGTGAGAATTCACTGCCGATCAAGCTTCGATGATGGACCCGGTACGGTGGTCCAGGACGAGGAGCAGACCATGGAACGACCGCTCGTCACAGCCGTGACCCACTCCACCTCGGAGGCGCGGATCACCCTCACCGGGCTCCCGGACGAGCCGGGCATCGCGGGCCGCGTGCTCACGGCGCTCGCCGAGGCGAACATCAACGTGGACATGATCATCCAGAACGAGCCGCAGTCGGAGGGCCATCTGGCGGACATGTCGTTCACGGTCCCGCGCGAGGACGTGGCCACCGCGCGCGAGTCGCTCGAGGCGCTCCAGGCCGAGCTCGGCTTCGGCGGCGTGCAGTCGGACGACCGCATGGGGAAGGTCTCGATTGTCGGCGCGGGGATGAAGAGCCACCCGGGTGTGGCCGCCAAGACCTTCACCGTTCTCGGCGACGCCGGCGTGAACATCGAGATGATCTCCACCTCGCCGATCAAGATCTCCTGCGTCGTGCGCGAGGAGCACGTGGAGGACGCCGTGCGCAAGCTGCACACTGCGTTCGAGCTCGGCGCCGATGAGGTGCTGCCCGAGGACGTGGCGGGCGTGCACCGCCCGAAGGTGGCCTAGGCGGATGAGGGTCGCCGTCGTCGGCGCCACCGGCGCCGTGGGCTCGACAATGCTCGGCGTGCTGCGCGAGCGCTCGTTCCCCGCCGACGAGGTTGTCCCATTCGCCTCGGAGCGCTCGGCAGGGCGCAGCATCGACTGGGGCGATGTGAACCTCACGGTCCAGCCGCTGAATGACGAGTCGATTCAGGGCTTCGACATCGCGCTCTTCTCCGCGGGCTCCGGCGTGAGCGCCGAGTGGGCGCCGCGCTTCGCGGATGCCGGCGCCGTGGTGGTGGACAACTCCTCCCAGTGGCGCATGCACGACGACGTGCCGCTGGTGGTGTCCGAGGTGAACCCCGAGGCGCTCGACGGCCACAAGGGCATCGTGGCCAACCCGAACTGCACGACCATGCAGACCGTCGTGGCGCTGGGGCCGATCCTGAAGCGGGCGGGAATCGAACGAGTCGTGATGTCGAGCTACCAGGCCGTATCGGGCACCGGGCAGAAGGCGGTCGAGGAGCTGCACGACCAGGCCGAGGCGCAGATCGCGGCCAAGGAGATCCCGACGCCGGTGGTCTATCCGCACCAGATCGCGTTCAACGTTCTGCCCCAGGTCGAGACCTTCAAGGACGGCGACGACTACACGACCGAGGAGCGCAAGTGCATGCGCGAGACGAGCAAGATCCTCGGCCGCGACGACATCGGCGTCTCCGCCACCTGCGCGCGGGTGCCGGTGTTCACGGGGCACTCGGTGTCGGCGAACGTGCAGACGCGCGAGCCGCTCTCGCCGGATGAGTGCCGCGAGCTGCTCGCCTCCTCTCCGGGCCTCACCGTGATCGACGATCCCGCCAACGGCCTCTATCCGACGGCGCTCGACGCGGCCGGACGGGACGACGTGCTGGTGGGCCGGATCAGGCGCGACCCCTCTCACGAGCGCTGTCTCAACCTCTGGATCGTGGGCAACAACCTGCGCAAGGGAGCCGCGACCAACGCGGTGCAGGTGGCAGAGCTCCTCAACGTGCGCGGACTCCTGCGCGCGGCCCGCGCGGCCTAACTCAGGTCGGGACCGGCCGCCGCTCGTCGTCCACGACCACAGGCTCCTGGCGCGCGAGCCGGGTCAGCTCACGCCGAGAGGCGATACCGAGCTTGCGGTAGATGTTGCGCGCGTGGGTGCGCACCGTCTCGATGCCGATCGAAAGCTCGTTCGCGATCTCGGCGTTCGTGGAGCCGTCCTGGAGCAGCTCGAGCACCTCGGCCTCGCGCGGCGTGAGCAGCTCCGCCCCCCGGGCGCCGAGCCTGTCCAGCCCGCCGCCGAGCGCGGCCGAGCGCGGCCGAGCGCGGCAGCACGTGCATGCCGCGGGATGCGAGGTGGATCGCGTTGATGATGTCGCGGGCCTCCGTCTCCTTCGAGAGGCAGGCCGTGGCGCCGAAGGAGAGCAGCTGGTTGCACTCGCCGGAGGTCGGTCTGTTCGCGAGCACGACGATTCGTGTCTCGGGGTGCGCCTGGTGGAGCCGGAGCACGTCCGCGGGCGAGGGCAGGGTGCCGAAGTTCAACAGCACGACCGTCGGCGAATGGCCCCGAGCGCCACCTCGATCTCGGCCATCGGGACGTCCCTCGCCACGAGCTTGAGGCTCGGATCCTCACCGATCAGGACGTCGAGCCCTACCGAGACGAGGTCCTCGAACTTCCCGGCAACGACCGTGGGCATCACCCATGAGTACCCCAGGGGGAGAAATCCCATCCCCCTTTTCTATGCAGCGGCGAGCTCTGCGACCTTGCGCTGCACGTCGTCGGTGGCCACCACGTGCTTGCCCATGCCGAGCTCCTTCGGTTCGAGGCCGAGCGCCAGGCCCACCATCTGCGGCAGGTGCAGCACCGGGATCCCGAGGTCGCGCTCGACGTACTTCTGCGCGGCAGGCTGCTGCAGGTCGAGGTTCAGATGGCAGAGCGGGCACGGCGTGACGAGGCAGTCGGCCCCGGCGTCGATGGCGTCGGCCAGATGCCGCCCGGCCTGCCGCAGCGATGTGGTCCGGTTCATCGTGATCACCGGGAAGCCGCAGCACTTGCGCGCGCCCGCGTACTCCACGGCCTCGCCGCCGAGGGCCTCGATCAGCTCTCCGAGGTAGGTATCGCGGCCCGGGTGCTCGTCGAATCCGAGCCGCTTCGAGGGCCGCACGATGTAGCACCCGTAGAAGGGAGCGAGGCGCAGCCCGGTGAGCGGGCGCCGCACGCGCTCGCGCAGGGCATCGAAGCCGATCTCCTCGGCCAGGATCCAGAGGAAGTTCTTGTTCCACCAGTCGCCGCTCGTCTCGTACGCGAGGCTCTCGGCCTCGAGGTGCTTGTTCACCTCGCCGCGGTAAGTGCCGCTCGCGTCCAGGCGCTCCTGGCACTCGGACTGCGCGCCCTGGCAGGTGGAGCAGATGTTCATCATGCCCGCGGCGCCCTCCACGCGCTGGGCCATCGCGAACGTCCGCGCGTTCAGCGTGTCGGCGAGCTCCTGGTTGTGCTCGGCCATCACGCCCGCGCCACAGCAGTTGGCGCGGTCCAGCTCCACCAGCTCGAGGTCGAGCAGCGGGGCCACCTTCGCCACGGAGCCGTGCAGCTCCGGAGTGAATCCCCGGGACACGCATCCGGGCCAATACGCCAGCTTCACGCTTCCTGACTCCCCTCAGCCATCGCGCCCTCCTCCTCGCCGGCCATCTCGCCGATGATGTACAGGTTCAGCTCGACGCGCTCGTCGCTCGATTCGACTTCCTCGATGATCCGGCGCACCTGCTTCTGATCGGGCAGCTTCGGGTGCACCAGCGCCTTCTTCGTTGAAACCTTGCCCGACTTCAGGCCCTGGATGACGGTCGGCAGGTTGGCCACCAGCTGCTTGATCGCGCTCGGGCGGAGCTGGCCCTTGACGAGCGAGCCGTCGCCGAACGAGCGCGGCAGCAGCTGCGCCTCGTGCAGCGTGCCCCATTTCTCGATGATGTTCGTGAACGCCTTCTCGTGGCCGTAGCCGTTGTTCGAGTCCTTGATGCCGTAATCGTCGGTGGCCTTGCGACGCAAGCGCATGATCTGGTTCATGGGCGCCACGTCCTTCGGGCACACCTCCACGCAGGCGAAGCAGTGGGTGCAGTCGTAGATCCCGTGCGGGTCCTCGGCGAGATCCTTGAGGCGCGCCTCGTGCTCGCCGTCGCGCGGGTCGCCGACGAAGCGGTACGCCTTGGCGAGCGCGGCGGGGCCGATGAAGTCCGGGTCGACCTCGAGTGAGAGGCACGCAGAGACGCACACCCCGCAGTGGATGCACGCCATCGCCTGGGTCACGTCGAGCATTGCCTCGGCGGGCACGATGTACTCCTGGCCCTCGGGCGGCGCCTCGGCGGGCACGAGCCACGGCACCACGCGGCGGACCTTCTTCCAGTGCACGGCCTCCATGTCCGTCACCAGGTCCTTGACCACCGGCATGTTGCCCATCGGCTCGACGGTGATCACGCCCTCGCGCCCGCGCTCGCTCGCCTCGCCTATGCGGGTGTTGCAGGCGAGGGCGGAGCGGCCGTTGATGCGCACCCCGCACGAGCCGCAGATCGCGGCGCGGCAGGAGCAGCGAATGGCGATCGAGGCGTCCTCGCGGTCCTTCACCTGGAGGATGCCGTCGAGCACCGAGCGCTCCGGCGGCAGGTCGACGTCGTAGTCGGCCCAGTAGGCGGGGTCGCCCGATTCCGGGTCGAAGCGGCGGATCTTCAGTGTGTAGTCGGCCACTTCAGTACGTCCTCTCCTGCGGCTCCCATTGGGTCATGGTCACGGGCGAATAGGAGAGCTCGGGCTCCGACCCGTTGGCGGCCACGTTGATGTGCTTGAGCCACTCCTCGTCGTTTCGCTCCGGGAAGTCGAGTCGGGTGTGGGCGCCGCGGCTCTCCTTGCGCTCGAGCGCCGAGACCACGATGGCCTCCGCGTTGTCGAGCATGAACTGGAGCTCGAGGGCTCCGAGCACGTCCTGGTTGAAGACGGTGCCCTTGTCGTCGATGGCCACGTTCTGCGCCTCGTCCTTGAGACGGCGGACGATCTCGAGGGCGCTCCGCAGGCCGTCTTCGTCGCGGAACACGGCCACGTACTTGTCCATGGTCGAGCCCAGCTCGGCCTTCAGCTCGGACACGCGCCGGCCGGTTCCGTCGCGGTTCACGATGGCCTGGATCGCTCTCTCCTCAGCCTGCAGCGAGGAGCGCGACGGCTCCGGCATCCCCAGACCATGCACAGCCTGTGCGGCGTGTTCGCCCGAGCGCCGCCCGAACACCAGCGTGTCGAGCAGCGAGTTCGCGCCTAGGCGGTTGCCGCCGTGCACCGACACGCACGCGCACTCACCGGCGGCATACAGCCCCGGGATCGCCGTCTGGCCGTGGATGTCGGTCTTCACGCCGCCCATCACGTAGTGATTGCCCGGCTTGATGTGGATCGGCTCACGCGTGATGTCCACCCCGGCGAAGTCGCGGCCCACGTTCACGATCTCGCGTAGGGCCTCGTGGATGCGCTTGCGCGGCACGACCGTGATGTCGAGCGCCACCGTCCCGTCCGGGAAGCCTCGTCCCTCGTTGATCTCGGTCTGCTCGGCGCGCGAGACCACGTCGCGGCTGGCCAGTTCCATCTTGTTGGGCGCGTACTTCTCCATGAAGCGCTCGCCCTGGGCGTTGTAGAGGTGGGCGCCCTCGCCGCGGGCGCCCTCGGTGATGAGCAGCCCCAGACCCGCCAGCGTCGTGGGGTGGTACTGGATCATCTCCATGTCCATCAGCGGGGCCCCGACCCGGTACGCCATGGCGATCCCGTCCCCGGTGCAGATCAGGGCATTCGTGGTGGGGTCGTAGATCTGCCCGTTGCCGCCCGTGGCGAGGATCACGGCCTTGGCGGCGAACAGCTCTATCGAGCCGTCCTTGATGTTGCGCGTCACGACGCCGGCGGTGCGGCCGTCGTCGTCCTGGACGAGGGCGGTGCTGAACCACTCCTCGTAGCGCGTGACCTCCTCGTACTTCATGAGCTGCTCGTAGAGAACGTGCAGGATCGCCTGGCCGGTGATGTCGGCCACGTAGTAGGTCCGCGCCGCCGACGCCCCACCGAACGCCCGCTTCCCGAGCCGTCCCCGCTCATCGCGGTGGAAGGTCACGCCGAGGTGCTCGAGCTCGAGCAGCTCGTGCGGCGCCTCCCGGCACATGATCTCGATTGCGTCCTGGTCGCCGAGGTAGTCAGACCCCTTCACGGTGTCGAACGCATGCGACTCCCACGAGTCCTGCGGGTCGAGCGCCGCATTGATCCCACCCTGAGCCGCATTCGAATGCGACCGCACCGGATGAACCTTGGAGATGATCCCCACGGACGCCCCAGTCTCCGCCGCCGCCAGGGCGGCCCGCTGGCCGGCCAAACCGGCGCCAATCACCAAAACGTCATGCTGAGGCATCGGGCGCTGAGTCTATTCACGCCCCGACACGGGCCACTTTCCGGGGGGCGAAGCGAGGTCCTATCGCGCGATTTCGGACTGGGCGATGCGGTGTGGCGGGTGACCTACGAGCGGCTGTTGCGTGAACCCGAGGCTGTGGCGGAGCAGCTCGTCGGACTCGGCGTCACGCAGGTACCGCCCCCTGCAGCGCCCGCCGCACGGCGTCGATCGTGACCACGCCGCGGAGCACGCCCTCGCCGTCCACGGCCATGATCGCGCCCAGGCGGGAGAGCCCCTCCTGGCCGAGCAGGTTCTCGAGCGGCTCGTCGAGCCCCACGCGCAGGCCGCTCGAGCCATCGTCGCGGGCCATCACCGACGAGACGCGCTCGACGCCGCGCTGCGCCTGGGGGATGCTCTCCACGGCCTCCCGGGACACGACCCCCACGAGCCTGCCGCTCGAGTCAGTCACCGGAAACCACGGCCAGCCATACCGCAGGAAGAAATCGTGCTCCGCGTCAGACAGCGATACGTCCTGAGGAATCGCGACCGGCTCATTGTCCATCACGTCGGCCACGCGAATGTGGTCGATCCGGTCCGCGAAGTCCGCCTGCGCCTCGGCCGAGCGCGCCGCGCCGGCCAGGAACCAGCCGATGAAGGCGAGCCAGATGCCGCCGACGACGTCATCCGTTAGCGCCCAAAGTGCCACTCCGCCCGCGATCATCAGATAACCGCCGAGCCGACCGAGCCTGGCCGCGAAGCGCGTGGCCCTGTTGCGGTCTCCGCTGAGCTTCCACGCGATGGACCGCGCGATGCGCCCGCCGTCGAGTGGAAACGCCGGGATCAGGTTGAAGGCGAGCAGCAGGATGTTGATCGAGGCGAGGTAGCCGAGCACCGCAGTCGTGGCGCCCGATGCGTTCTGGTCGAACTGCGCGCTCTGAAGCGCATCGGACCCGCTGGACACCGCCGCGCCAAGCCCCAGGCAGACCACCGCGATCACCGCCGTCACGAGCGGGCCGGCCGCCGCGATCCGGAACTCCACGCCTGGCGAATCCGAGTCCTTGCTGAGCTTCGCGACACCGCCGAACATCCACAGATCGATGCCCTCGATGGAGATCCCGTTGCGGATCGCCACCCACGCGTGCCCCAGCTCGTGCAACAGGATCGAGAGGAAGAACAGCAGCGCGCTGATCACCGCCAGCGCAAAGGCATTCGATCTCGTCACGTCGTCGTAGTAGCCCGACAGGTTCCAGATGATCAGGAACAGGACGATGAACCAGCTCCAGTCCACCCCAATGCGGATTCCGAAGACCCGGGCCAACTGGAAGGAACCGCCGCCGAACATCGAGGGGATGGTGTCAGACCGGCGTTGCGTACCGTGGAGCCATGGCATCGAAATGGTGGACGCTGCTGGTGGTTTGCCTTGCGATCTTCATGTTGCTGCTCGACATCACGATCGTGAACGTCGCCCTCCCGAGCATCGAGAGCGACCTCGGCTCGAGCTTTGAGGATCTGCAATGGGTCGTGGATGCCTACGCGCTGGCGCTCGCCGCGCTGCTACTTGCATCCGGCTCGATCGCCGATCTGCTGGGCCGGCGCCGGGTTTTCGTGGCCGGCCTCCTGCTCTTCGTCCTCTCCTCGCTCCTCTGCGGGCTGGCCGGATCTCCCACCATGCTGAACGTCGCCCGCGGGCTCCAGGGCATCGGCGGCGCCATGATGTTCGCCACCTCGCTGGCCCTGATCGCCCAGGAGTTCGCGCCGCAGGAGCGCGGCACGGCCTTCGGGATCTGGGGCGCCACGACGGGCTTCGCAGTGGCGGTCGGACCGCTCGTGGGCGGCGTGCTCACCGAGGGGCTCGGCTGGGAGTGGATCTTCCTGGTGAACGTGCCGATCGGCCTGCTCACCGCCGCCATCACCGTCGCCCGCGTGCCCGAGTCCGAGCGCGACCCGAACGCCCGCATCGACTGGGCGGGCGTCCTCACCTTCAGCGCCGGCCTCTTCTGCCTGGTGCTGGCGCTCATCCGCGGGAACGACCAGGGCTGGACCAGCGCTCAGATCCTCCTCCTACTTGGCGCCGCGCTCGTCCTGATCGTGGTGTTCGGGGCCGTCGAGCTGCGCCGCAGCCAGCCCATGCTCGACCTTCACCTGTTCCGAAAGCCGGCGTTCACCGGGGCCCAGATCGTCGCGTTCACCCTGCACGCGTCGATGTTCTCGATGTTCCTCTACATCGTCCTCTACATGCAGAACGTGCTCGGCTACTCGCCGCTCGAGACCGGCATTCGCTTCCTCCCGATCTCGGTGCTGTCCTTCCTGGCGGCGCCAGTTGCCGGCAAGCTGGTCGAGCGCTTTCCGGTGCGGGCCTTCCTCGGCGCCGGCCTGTTCCTCGTCGGCATCGGCCTCCTGCTGATGGCCGGGATCGCTCCGTCGGACGACTGGACCACGCTGCTCGCCGGCTTCCTGGTGGCCGGCGTGGGGATCGGCTTCATCAACCCGCCGCTCGCCACCGCGGCGATCGGCGTGGTGGAGCCGCGCCGCGCCGGCGCCGCGTCCGGCATCAACAGCACGTTCCGCCAGGTGGGCACGGCGGTGGGCATCGCCGGTCTGGGCGCCCTGCTCCAGTCCAAGGTGAGCGCCAACCTCGATGCCGCCCTGGCTGGTACGCGGCTCCCCCGCGGAGCGGCCGATCACATCGCCGAGGCGGTTTCCTCGGGCGGAGCCTCGGCGGCGGCGCAGGCGGTCCCTCCGCAGGCGCGTGAGGTCGTGGCCACCGCGGCGCGGAATGCCTTCATCGACGGCTTCAACGAGATCCTCGTGGTGGCCGCCGTCCTTGCCTTTGTGGGAGGTGTTCTCGGGCTCCTGCTCGTCCGCCGGCGGGACTTCGTTACGGCCGCACCCTGAGCGCGGCTGCTAGTAATCCGCCCCCCTATGACCACTCACAGAGTCACCTTCATCCCCGGCGACGGCACCGGGCCCGAGCTCGCGGAGGCCACACAGCGCGTGCTCGAGGCCACCGGAGTCGAGTTCGACTGGGACTTCCAGGATGCCGGGATCGACGTCTACGAGTCGGAGGGCAACCCGCTCCCCGACCGCACGCTCGACTCGATTCGGGAGCGCGGGCTCGCAATCAAGGGCCCGACGACCACACCGGTCGGCTCCGGCCACCGCTCGATCAACGTCGCCCTCCGCAAGGAGTTCGACCTCTACGCCTGCATCCGGCCCTGCAAGGCCTACGACGGCGTTCGCACCCGCTTCCCCGAGACGGACCTCGTGATCGTCCGCGAGAACACCGAGGACCTCTACGCGGGCATCGAGTTCGAGAAGGGCTCGCCCGAGGTCGAGAAGCTGCGCACGTTCCTGGCCGACGAGCTTGACTCGCCGACTCGTGACGAGTCCGGCATCTCGATCAAGCCGATCTCCGTCTTCGGCTCGGAGCGGATCGTGGAGGCGGCCTTCAAGTACGCGGAGGAGAACGGCCGCAAGAAGGTGGTCGCGGCCCACAAGGCCAACATCATGAAGTTCTCCGACGGCCTCTTCCTCGAGGTGGCCCGGCAGGTGGCCGAGCGCCATCCCGACATCGAGTTCGAGGACCGCATCATCGACAACCTCTGCAACCAGCTCGTGTCGCGGCCCGAGGAGTACGACGTGATCGTGCTGCCGAACCTCTACGGCGACATCGTCTCGGACCTCGGCGCCGGCCTGATCGGCGGCCTCGGCCTGGCGCCGGGCGCCAACATCGGCACCGAGGGCGCGATCTTCGAGGCCACCCACGGCTCGGCGCCCAAGTACAAGGGCCAGAACAAGGTGAACCCGACCGCGCTGATGCTCTCCGGCGTGCTGATGCTCCGGCACCTCGACGAGACCGAGGCGGCCGATCGGATGGAGAAGGGCATCGCCGAGGTGATCCGCAAGGGCGACAAGGTCACGTACGACCTGAAGCCTTCGCGTGACGATCCCTCCGCAGTGGGTACCAGCGAGTTCGCAGACGCAGTGATAGACGCGCTATAACGCGCGGAAATCGGAGATGACAGAGATGAACGCCTGATGCCCACCACAGTCACAGTCACCGGCGCCGCCGGCCAGATCGGCTACGCACTGCTGTTCCGGATCGCGAGCGGCCAGATGCTCGGCCCGGACGAGAAGATCAACCTGCGGCTGCTGGAGATCCCGGACGCCGTGAAGGCGGCCGAGGGCACCGCGATGGAGCTGCAGGACTGCGCCTTTCCGCTGCTGGCCTCGACGGAGATCTTCGACGACGCGACCAAGGCCTTCGACGGCGTGAACGTGGCGATGCTCGTGGGGGCGCGCCCGCGCTCGAAGGGCATGGAGCGCGCCGACCTGCTCGAGGCCAACGGCCAGATCTTCAAGCCTCAGGGCGAGGCACTGAACGCCGGAGCGGCGGACGACGTGAAGATCCTCGTGGTCGGCAACCCCGCCAACACCAACGCCCTGATCGCCATGAGCAACGCGCCGGACATCCCGGGCGAGCGCTTCACCGCCATGACCCGCCTCGACCAGAACCGCGCGGTTGCGCAGCTCGCCGACAAGCTGGGCGTGGGGGTGGAGGACGTCGAGGACCTCGCGATCTGGGGCAACCACTCGCCCACGATGTTCCCCGACCTCTTCAACGCCAAGGTGAACGGCCAGCGCGCGGTCGACCAGGTGGACATGGACTGGTACGAGAACGAGTACATCCCGCGCGTGGGCAAGCGCGGCGCCGAGATCATCGACGCGCGCGGCGCCTCATCGGCGGCCAGCGCCGCCAGCGCCGCGATCGACCACGTGCGCGACTGGGTCCATGGCGCCGACGGCCTGCGCTCGATGGCCGTCCGCTCGAATGGCGAGTACGACGTGGACGAGGGCCTCATCTCGAGCTTCCCGCTGCGTGTGAGCGGCGGCGCCTACGAGATCGCGGAGGGTGTCGAGGTGGACGAGTTCGCGCGCGGCAAGATCGACGCGACCGTCGGCGAGCTGCGCGACGAGCGCGAAAGCGTGCGCGAGCTGGGGCTGGTCTAGCGCCGCCGCGCTGGCCAGGGCGCCACTCGCGGCTTTCTCACGCCAGCCGCGCTAACTGCAGCACCAAGGGGTCACCCGAATGGGTCCACAACTCGCCACTCGGCGGGCCCGGATGAGGGGAGAGCGGCTTTGACGTTCGAATAGAACGACAAGACTCGCCACCCCGTCACCGACGGGCTCGAAAGGCGACTTGTGGGCCTACCCCTTCACCGCTGCTGTAAGTGCCGGGGGGCGAGCGGGCGCAGCGGCTACGCCGGGTGCCAGCCCTTGTCGCGCTTCACGACCTGACCCTCTGCCTCGAGGGTGGGCATCACGCGGTACAGATAGTTCGCGTGGATGCCCATCGCGTCTGCCATCTCGGAGATCTTGATCCCGGGGCGGGCGCGCACCAGTTCGAGCGCCTGCCTGGCCCGTGTGCCGCTTCCGCGCGGCCGACCGCGTCCGCGGCGCCGCGGGGCGCGGGCAGCTGGGCGCGTGCCTCCGTCGCCCACACCCGCGAGCGCGCCGGCCGCCTTCTCGAGGCGGTTGTACTCCTCCACGAGCGGGCGCAGTTCCTTCATTCGCGCTTCGATCTCTCGGCGCTTCTCGTCAAGAAAATCAGCCATTAACCGGTAAGAGTAACACTTACTCGGTAATGGACTTCAGTCTCTGCAAGGTGTCATCCAGCTCTTTTTGAGTGACACGCGCGACGCCGCGGCCGGCGATCCGGCCCAGCGGTCCGCCGGGAAGGTCGTACTCGTTCATGTAGTGGAACTGGGTGGAGTGGTCGCCGGACGACTCGCCGAACGCATAGGACACCCGCGCGTGGGAGCCCACCGGCCCCCTGCCCTCCCAGACCACGAGCTTGCAGGGATCGTTCTCCACGACAGTCCAGCGCACCCGGAACTTGCGTCCCGCGAGCTTCAGCCACTGCGTCAGCTTCGAGCCCTTCTTCAGCGACCCGTTCGGCGCGTCCTCGAGGTGATGGTGAATGGTTACCCAGTCCTTCAGCCGCTCAGCGTCCATCACCACCTCGTAGACCCGCTGCACGGGCGCATCGATCCAGATCTCGCGCTCGACCTTCATCGTGCGCCCAGCGGCTCCAGGGTCTCCCACTCGCCAAGCGCGTGCTCGACCGCTCGCTCGAAGCGGTGCGGTCGCAGCCCATAGAGGCGCGGCGCCTCGTCCGGGTCGCGCGGCAGCAGGTCTGTCTCGAGGCTCTCCATCAGCGGCCGCACCAACTCAATCGGCTGGCCCGTCACGGCCGCCACCACCGCGCTGGCAGGTGGCGTGAGCGACCGCCCCAGCGCAAGCGGCAGCCGCCCGACCCCCATCTCGTCGGCGATTCGCTCGATCATCCGACCGTAGGTCATCACGTCGGGCCCGGCCACGTCGAGCGAACGCCCCGCGGCGTCCGGCGCAGACGGTGTGCGGGCGAGGTACTCGATCACGTCGCGCTCGTCGATCGGCGCGGTGCGGTTCTTGCGCCAGCTCGGCAGGGGCAGCACCCGTAGCCGCTCCACGAGCCGGACGAGCAGGCGGAACGAGGACGACCCTGCGCCGATCACGATCGACGCCCGCAGCGCGGTCGAGCCGGGCACCGCGGCGAGCAGCGTCTCCTCCACCTCGAGGCGCGAGTTCAGGTGCGGTGACAGCGGACGGTCCGGCGGCACGATGCCGCCGAGGTAGACGATCCGCTCGACCCCGGCGCGCGCCGCCGCCTCGCCGAAGGCCTCTGCCATGCGGCGGTCGCGCCCCGCGAAGTCGCCGTCAGCCGCCGGCTCCATCGAGTGCACGAGGTAATACGCGGTGGAGCAGCCGCCGAGCGCCTCCTCGAGGCCGGCCCCGGTAAGGAGGTCGCCTCGCACCGCGTCGATCCCCGGCAAGAGCTCGGGGCGCCGGGCCAGCGTGCGCACGGGCCGGCCCTCCGCCGCGAGGCGGCGAAGAAGGCGACTTCCCACGTATCCGGTCGCACCGGTCACGAGCTCCACGAGTCCGGGACGTTACTTTCCCGAAATTCGCCCCCCTGAAAAATGCGGAGCTAGCGGGGCTTCCTCAGGCCTCTCTCAGACGACCCTGCAAAGTCCGGAAAACAGGGATGGCGCGATCCGCGCTCGTGGTGTTGAGTGGGCACCGATGCCGAAGACGAAGCCCGCCCGCTGCGACGACTGCTACTTCCACCAGAACATGCTCTGCGCGCTGAACCTCGGCAAGCCGTGCACGACCTTCCGCCCAGCCGAGCGCGGCCTCGCGCCCGAGCGCCAGCTCGCGTTCGTCTTCCGGACCGAGCGGACCACGGCGGCCTACGCGTTTCCGCAGCCGAACGCCTAGAGTCCGCTCATGCGGCTCACGGTGCTCGGCAAGTCGCCGTCCTGGCAGGACGCCGGCGGTGCCTGTTCCGGTTACATGATCGAAGAGGACGACACCGTGGTCCTGGTGGACTGCGGCAACGGCGTGTTCGCGAAGCTGCGCGAGCGGATCGACTACGTGGATGTGGACGCCATCGTGATCTCGCATCTCCACGCCGATCACTTCCTCGACCTCGTCCCGTATTCGTACGCGCTCACCTACGCGCCGCGCCAGCAGCCTGTTCCCGTGGATCGCTGGCCGGGCACGGACTGCCCGGCCTGTCCCGTCCTCCACGTCCCGCCCGGGGCGCGCGACCTCTTCCGCCGCGTGGTGGGCAGTTGGGGGAGCGAGGACCTGATCGAGAACGCGTTCGATCTGCGCGAGTACGAGGCATCCAGCGAGATCGAGATCGGGCCGATCCGAGTCCGCTTCCAGCCTGTCCCTCACTTCACCGAGACCTTCGCCATGGGCATCAGCTCGACCAACGGCTCGGGCCGGATCGTCTACGGCGCTGACTCCAGTCCAACGGAGGCGCTCGAAGAGTTCGCGCGCGACGCCGACCTGATGCTCGTCGAGGCCACGCTGCCGCGGCCTGAGCGGACCGGCATGCGCGGCCACCTCACGCCGGGGGAGGCCGGAGAGCACGCCCGTGCGGCCGGAGCAAAGCGCCTGCTGCTCGTGCACATCTCGGACGAGCTCGACTGGAACTGGGCGCGCGATCAGGCCGCCGAGACGTTCGGCGGCCCCGTCGAGGTGGCCCGGGAGGGCGCGGTCTACGAGGTCTAGGAGGGGTTGCCCGGCGCGCGCCGCGGTCTATCCTCGAACGCGGTGACCTCTCAGCGCGATCTGTTCGCCAACTTCGATCGCATGCGCCGTGAGATAGACGAGCTCTTCGGCGACGTCTTCGAGCGCCGGCCCGGGCTGCGTGGGCGCGGCTTCTCCCCGAAGGTCGACGTCTACTACGCGGACAACCCGCCCCGGGCGGTCGTCAAGGTCGACCTCTCCGCGGTGGATCCCACGGAGGTGGCGCTCGAGATTCGCGGCCGCCAGTTGATGATCGCCGGCGAGCGCCGGCCCGCCGAGAGCGGCGGCCGCCTCTACCAGCAGATCGAAATCGAGAACGGCCCGTTCAAGCGCGTGGTCGAGCTCGGTGCCGACGTCGTTGCCGAGAAGGCCAGCGCCTCTTATGTGGACGGCGTCCTGCGAGTCGAGATCCCGCTCGCCGCCCCCGAGCAGTCCGTGCGGCGGGTGCAGATCTCGGACTCATGACGATCCACATCCCATCCGTGGACGGTGAGCCCACGGAGGTCGAGGTTCACGCCACGCTTCCGGAGGCGCTGCCGGTGCTTCCCCTCAGGGACAGCGTGGCGTTCCCGGACACGGTGATGCCGCTCGCGGTCGGGCAGGAGCGCTCGATCAAGCTCGTGGACGACGTGCTCGGCGGCAACCGGATGCTGGTGATGGTGGCGTCGAGGGACCCCGACAGCGAGGAGCCGGCCCCCGACGACCTCTACCGCACGGGCGTCGTGGGCGTGGTGGCGCGCATGCTGAAGGTGCCGGACGGCACGGTCCGCATCCTCGTCCAGTGCGGCCAGCGCGTCGAGCTGGGCGACTTTACGGCCACGGAGCCCTACCTGGTGGCACGCATCAACGAGGTGCCCGACGAGGTCGTCCCGTCGCCGGAGCTCGAGGCGCTCGTGCGCAACGTCCAGACCACGTTCTCGCAGATCATCGCGGAGCTGCCGTACCTGCCGGAGGAGCTCCAGATGGCGGTGGCGAACATCGACGACCCGGCGGAGCTGGCGCACATGATCGCCGCCTCGCTTCGGATTAAGACCGAGGACAAGCAGCGGCTCCTCGAGGAGCGCGACGTGACCAAGCGCCTGCGCCTCCTCTCCGAGATCCTCGCTCGCGAGCTCGAGCTGGTCGAGATCGGCAGTCGCATCCAGTCGCAGGTTCAGTCCGAGATGGACCGCGGCCAGCGCGAGTACTTCCTGCGCCAGCAGCTCAGGGCGATCCAGGAGGAGCTTGGCGAGGTGGACGAGCAGCAGGCCGAGGCGCAGGAGCTGCGCACGCTGCTCGAGGAGGCCAACCTGCCCGTGCACGTCCAGACGGTGGCCGAGCGCGAGCTGGGTCGCTTCGAGCGGCTCCCGCCGCAGTCAGCTGAGCACGGCGTGATCCGCACCTACCTCGAGTGGATCGCCTCGCTGCCGTGGTCGAAATCCACCGAGGACAACCTGGACCTGAAGCACGCGCGGACGGTGCTCGACCGCGACCACTACGACATCGAGCGTGTGAAGGACCGCATCCTCGAGTTTCTCGCGGTCCGCAAGCTCAAGCCCGACGCGCGCAGCTCGATCGTCCTGTTCGTGGGCCCGCCCGGCGTGGGCAAGACGTCGCTGGGACGATCGATCGCCGCCGCCATGGAGCGCGCGTTCGAGCGCATGTCGGTCGGCGGCGTGCGCGACGAGTCGGAGATCCGCGGTCACCGGCGCACCTACATCGGCGCGCTGCCCGGAACGATCATCCGCGCGCTGCGGGACGCCGGCTCGATCAATCCGGTGCTGATGATCGACGAGATCGACAAGATGGGAACCGACTTCCGCGGCGATCCGGCTAGCGCGATGCTCGAGGTGCTCGACCCGGAACAGAACTCGAGCTTCCGGGACCACTACCTCGACGTGCCGTTCGACCTCTCGAACGTCTTCTTCATCTGCACGGCGAACCAGATCGACACGATCCCGCCGGCGCTGCTCGACCGCATGGAGCTGATCGAGCTCTCCGGCTACACGCACGAGGAGAAGCGTGAGATCGCCATCCGATACCTCGTCCCTCGCCAGATGGAGCTGAACGGCGTGGGCCGCTCCCGGATCGAATTCAGGAAGCCCGCGCTCGACCTGATCATCGACGGCTACACGCGCGAGGCGGGCGTACGGAACCTCGAGCGCCAGATCGGCTCGATCTCCCGCAAGGTCGCGCGCGAGTTCGCCGAGGGCACGCGACGCTCGAAGCGCGTGATCCGCCCGGAGGTCGTGACCGAGCTGCTCGGCAAGCCCCGCTTCACGGGGGAGGTGAGGCGCCGTACAAGCGAGCCGGGCGTGGCCACCGGCCTGGCGTGGACGCCGGTGGGTGGCGACGTGCTGTTCGTGGAGGCGATCGCCTATCCGGGAGACGGCAAGCTGCAGATCACCGGCCAGCTCGGCGACGTGATGAAGGAGTCCGCCGCGGCGGCGCTCTCGTACGTCAAGAGCAAGGCGGAGACCGGCGAGTTCGGCAGCGACGTGTCCGCGGAGTGGTTCAAGAGCCACGACCTGCATGTGCACGTGCCCGCGGGCGCGATCCCGAAGGACGGCCCGAGTGCCGGAGTGACGATGGCGACAGCCATCGCCTCGCGGGTCACGTGCCGCCCCGTGCGCGCCGACGTGGCGATGACGGGCGAGATCACACTCACCGGCATGGTGCTCCCGATCGGCGGGCTCAAGGAGAAGGCGCTCGCCGCTCAGCGCGCCGGCATCAGGCGCATCGTGATCCCGCGCCGCAACGAGCCGGACATCGACGACATCCCCGAGGTGCTCCGGCGCAAGATGACCTTCATGCCCGTGGACCACGTGGACGAGGTTCTGGACATCGCGCTACAGAAGCGTCCAAGGCGTTCGAGGGCGGCCTGACCGGGTAGAGTGCCCGCAGCAAGCGGATCGAGGAGAGCAATGGCAGCGAAGAAAAAGGCCGTGAAGGCCGGAGCCGGAGCGTACGCCGCCGGCAAGGCGGTCCGCTCCAATACGTACGTTCAGCGGCTCGTCGAGGACGATGAGCTGCGTGACAACCTCCGCAACGCGTTCGAATCGGCGCGCAAGGCTTATGCGCGCATGTCGAACGGCAAGGGCCCGGTCAAGGCCGTTGCGGAGAACAAGAAGGTGCAGCGCGACCTGCGCGAGGCTGCGACGTCCCTCAAGGACGCCGCCGAATCGCTGCGTGATGGAAAGAAGAAGAAGAAGCGCGGCAAGGGCCGACTCCTTCTGATCGCACTCATCGGCGGGGGCATTGCTCTCGCCGCGAGCGAGGGCCTTCGCAAGAAGGTGCTCGACGCGCTCTTCGGCGCCGAGGAGGAGTTCGAGTACACGGCGAGCACCACCCCGGAGCCAAGCAGCACGAGCGAACCGGTGGGAACCGCCTAGCGCGGTCCCAACCAGAGCTTTGGAAAGGGCGCCTGCGGGCGCCCTTTTCGTTTGGTGGTCGGCCCGGGCGTCGCCTGACTGGCTGGCCAACTAAGATCCGAGCCGGATGGAGGCCGCGACCAGCACGGACGCCGCACGGAGGCTCGAGGGCGACAAGGCCCAGCGGATAATCGCCGCGATGCGCGCGAGCGTCGGGCAGCGAGGCGCAGCCGGCTCCACCTTCGACCACGTCGCCCGCGAGGCCGGTGTGTCCCGTGGGCTGCTCCACTACTACTTCGGGTCGAAGGAGCAGCTGCTCGTGGAGGTGGTACGCCACGACTGCGAGGTGCGCAACCGCAACATGGACGAGCGCCTCGAGAAGGCGCACAGCGTCGACGAGATCCTGGACGCGCTCGTGGTCGGGCTCGAGGAGTTCCTCGAGGACGACGCCGGAGGCCAGGCGGTCATCTACGAGATGCTGAGCGCCTCGCGGCACTCGGAGGAGATCCGCGCCGAGCTGGCTGAGCTCTACCGGCAATGGCGCGAGCGGCTCGCGGGCTGGCTGCGCACCAAGGAGCGGGAGGGCGTGATCCGGCTCCAGGCAGACGCCGAGGCCGTGGCGTCGATGCTGTTCTCACTCGGCGACGGCTTCGGCATCCAGGTGCTGGCCGATCCCGACTGGGACCGGCAGGCGGCGTTCGACCTCGGCGTGGCCACGGCGCGCCGCATGCTCGGCTCAGCCGAGCCTGCGCTCGACCTCGGCCGCTAGCTCCGCCACCGGCACGCGCTCCTGCTCGAGCGTGTCGCGGTCGCGGAGCGTCACCGTGTCGTCCTCCATCGTCTGGTGGTCGACCGTCACGCCGAACGGCGTGCCGATCTCGTCCTGGCGGCGGTAGCGCTTCCCGATCGAGCCGCCGCTGTCGTACTCGGTGGGCCAGCGCTGACGCAGGTTCTCGTAGATGGCGCGCGCCTTCTCCGGCTGGCCGTCCTTGTTCACGAGCGGCAGCACCGCGACCTTGATCGGAGCGATGTGGGGGGCGAGGCGCAGGACGGTGCGCTGCTCGCCGCCGATGTCGTCCTCGTCGTAGGCGTCGCAGAGCAGCGCGAGCACGGTCCGGCCCACGCCGGCGGCCGGCTCGATCACGTAAGGCACGTAGCGCTCGCCGCTCGCCGTGTCCACGTACTCCAGCTTCGTTCCCGAGTACTCGGCGTGCTGGGTCAGGTCGAAGTCGCCCCGGTTCGCGATGCCCTCGAGCTCGGACCAGCCGATCGGGTAGAGGTACTCGATGTCGCTTGTCGCGCTCGAGTAGTGCGAGAGCTCGTCCGCGTCGTGCGGGCGCAGGCGCAGCTTCTCGCGCTCGATCCCGAGCGCGACGTACCAATCCATTCGCTGCTCCATCCAGTGCTCGTGCCACTTCTCGGCTTCGGCCGGCGGCACGAAGAACTCCATCTCCATCTGCTCGAACTCGAGCGTGCGGAAGATGAAGTTGCCGGGCGTGATCTCGTTGCGGAACGACTTGCCCACCTGCGCGATTCCGAAGGGCGGTTTCTTGCGCGCGTACTGGAGGGTCGTCTTGAAGTCCAGGAAGATGCCCTGCGCGGTCTCGGGCCTGAGGTACACCGTCGAGCCGGCGTCCTTCACCGGGCCGATCGAGGTCTCGAACATCAGGTTGAACTCGCGGGCGTCGGTGAGGTCGCAGTCGGGGTGGTCGCCCGGCAGCTTCGACGGGGCGTGCCCGCAGCGGATGTCCGGGTGCTCCGCCACGCCGTCGCGAAGCTCCTGGAGGTGGTCCGCTCGGAAGCGCTTCTTGCAGGCGCGGCAGTCCACGAGTGGGTCGGTGAAGCCGGCCAGGTGGCCCGAGGCCTCCCAGGCGCGCGGGTGCTGGATGATCGCCGAGTCGAGCGCGACGATGTCGTCGCGCTCCTGGATCATCGCCTTCCACCAGGCGCCGATCACGTTGTTCTTCAAGAGGACGCCGTAGTGCCCGTAGTCGTACGTGTTGGCGATCCCGCCGTAGATCTCCGAGGCGGGGAAGATGAGGCCACGGCGCTTGCAGAGCGCGACGATCTTGTCCATGGTCACCGGTTCGGCCATCGGCCGAGCAGGCTACCTACCGCCCCGCCGCGCCCGCCCTCGCGCCGCGATCAGCCCGGACTTTCCGCAACTTCATGTGAACACAATGTGACCATTTGTTCAGTCTTGGGGTACGGTCGGCGTCGATGGTCGGAACGGCTCTTCGTCCCATCTCGCACCTGACGGCCTGGGTGGTCTGGCACGCGATGCGCGTCTCGCTGCTGGAGGACCTGGAGCGCCCGCGGCCGCCTCAGTCGGCCTAGAGCGAGGCTTTCTGGCACTCCTAGGGGAGGTTCGCGGGCGTGGTGATCTGGTGTGTTGCCGATCGACCAGGACGGCCCGACATGGTGCTTCGAGTGCGGGCGTCTACTCCCGCAGCCCGGCGGCTGCGAGCGCTTTGTCGCGGTCCGTGTAGGACTCGGTCCGAACGACTCGCCCTTCGCGCAGCGTGATCAGGTGGGCTCCGCGGGCTTCTACCGCGATGCCGCTTCCTGCCCCGGTCCCACGTGCCCGTATGAAAACGAGGACGCGGTCGCTGCCGACTGCTCGAAACGATTCGGGCTCGAAGCGTGTCGAGTCGCCCCACGGCAATGACGCAAAGAACTCGCTCAGCGTCGCCATGCGCACGACCGGACCGTCCGGGTACGCGGTGCTGAGGTCCAGCTCGGCATCCGGATCGGCCAGACCTGCCGCAACGAGGCTGCGGAGAGCCTGCTCATCCACGCCCTGCGCCAGAACCTCGTAGATCCGCTCCGCGACCTCCACGTTCTCCTGCGACATCGCCTACTCCCGCAGCCCCACGGCCTCGAGGGCATCCCCGGTTCCCTGGTACATGCGGACTGCCGCGACCTTGCGGTCGCGAACGGTCCAGACGTGCCCGTCGACGCCGCTTTCGACTGCGGCGCCGCTGCCGCGACCACGCCCCGTCATTCGCACGAGGGCGAGAACCAAGTCGTCGCCAACCTCCTCGACGCTCTCGATCTGGACCTGGATTTCGCCCCAGGCCTCGGCGAACTCGCCCGCCCACCGCCGAACCTCATGGGCCCCGTGCCGAGGCCGGGAGTCCGGGAGATGGACATAGGCGTTCCAGACAACGTGCTGGTCGAGCATCTCAACCGCAGCGTCGAGGTCGCCTCGGTTCCACAGTTCATACACACGCCGTACGAGCTCCACGTTCTCCTGCGACATCGCCTACTCCGACAGCCCCACGGCTTCGAGGGCTTCGCCTGGGCTCGCGTACATCTCCATCCGGGACTGCTTTCCGTCGCGCAACGTCCACACCTGGGCGAAGTGCATCTCAGCGGGCAATCCAGTCGCCTTCGAGCGCCCGCTTTGGCGCAAGATTGCGACCACCCTGTCGCCCGCATCGCGCAGCTCCTCGAGCTGAAGGTCCCATTCCTCCCACGACTCGGTCCAATCTGCGAGGAACTGCCCTGCGCCCTCGATGCCCGGATAGGTCTGCTGCTCTGGCCAGCCGCGAAACATCGACATGTCCCAGACGAAGTCCGGGTGAACGATCTCCGCGCGAAGCTCTCCCGTGGCTACGAAGTGCTCGTAACCGCGTCGGACGATCTCGACGTTCTCCTGCGACATCGCCCGCCCAGTATCCCGCTGCGGGGTAGCGCGTGACCGCCACACCGATCTGACGTGGAGGGCGAGGTAACGGTCTCTCGCCGCTACCGCTTTTCGTCCAAAGCAGCGGTCGTCATTCCTCGCGTGGTACTTACGGGTTTGCCGGCCCCACTGTGGCTTAGGGCCGGCTCGAGGCCGGACGGGTGCGGCTGGAACTGGAAGCGGATCGGTGCGCCGCGTCCAACTGCTGCTGTAGCAGCCCTCACCGACCGTTGACACGGCGTGAGTTCGTGCAGTAGAGCATGCCCACCCCCAATCAAGGAGGAGCGTCATGAAGCGCTTGCTCAGCTCCCTGTTCATCATCGCCGGGATCGCCATCCTCGTGGTCGCCGTGGCCGCGTGGGGCAAGTCACCGGGGAAGCACCATCGAGGCGGCAAGACGATCACGGTGATCGAGCACGCGACGACCGACGCGACCACGGACACCGGAGCCGCAGGCGACAGCGCCGGTGACGTGCTCACGTTCGCGAACGAAGTCTTCGACCGCAAGGACGAAAAGAAGGTCGGGACGGACCAGGGCTACTGCATCCGGGTGGTTCCCGGAGCGTCGTACGAGTGCAACTTCACGACCCTGCTCGCGGGCGGCCAGATCGTCGTGGAGGGTCCCTTCTACGACTCGAAGGACAGCGTCCTCGCGATCACGGGCGGTACCGGGCGGTACCGCAATGCGCGCGGCTCCATGGAGCTGCAAGCACTGGAAAGCGGCACCAAGTTCCGCTTCGCCTTCCACATCATCGGTTAGCGCCGCATCGGCGTGAACGGCAGCTCCCGGCACGTCGTCACGAGGGACTAAAGTCGCGACACAGGGTGGCGACGGGAAGGGCAAGTGGCGACCGGACCCGCAACGCGCAGTCGCTCAAGCGAAGCCATGGCGGGAGCCGGTCGCCGGCATCTCGGTTGTCTGGGCAACGGCCTGAGAGCCAGCCTCGAGAGTTGGAAAAACGGATAGTTCGTCGGCGCACAAAATTGACTCGCGCGAAGAAACGGATGGACCGTCGGCGCACAAAGTTGACTCGCGCCCCCGGAGGCGTACAACCCACGCGGGGGGCCGGTTTCCCGGACGCGACCCTCTGCGGTTAAGTCCTGTGGGTTTCCGGTCCCCCGCTTACAAGTGGGTTGCGTGACCACAGTAAGGCCGAGGCCGCCCTGCCGCCAGCTATACGCAGCCGTACGCACAGCCTGCCGTGTGCGCCCATTTGCGCAGAGAAGGAGGCACGCCCACGTACCGACGACCGACATTCGGAAGCGGCCCCGGAAACGGGGTCGTCGTCGTCCCGGGGCGCGAACGACGCGAACATTGGCGTTCCGGGCAGCGTTGCCAGACGATCTGGTTGAGGCCGAATTCCGCGCTGCTGGGCCGTTTGGTGGTCGCGTGGTGACGCTGCGGGGAAATTCGGCACTCCTATACTGAGAGTGCCATGCCTATCTACGAGTATCGCTGCGAGCGAGGCCACACGTTCGAGGTGATGCAGCGCATGGTCGATGACCCGCTGACGGTCTGCGAGGAGCACGGAAGCCCGGTGCAGCGCGTCTTCCACCCGGTGGCCGTCCACTTCAAGGGCTCCGGCTTCTACAACACCGACTACGGCAAAAAGAAGTCGGGCGCGGCCGGCGCCTCTTCCGAGGGCTCCTCCTCGGACAGCTCGTCATCGAAGTCGGACTCGGATTCCTCCTCCGGCTCGTCCGACTCGAAGAAGAAGGACTCGAGCTCTAAGGACTCGAGCTCCACGAAGAGCTCGTCCGGCTCGGACTAGTCGCCCTCCTCGAGCTTCCGCACCGCGTCCGCCTTCGCGCCGTCCGAGACGAACAGGTTGGTGCCGCGGCAGCAGGTGGCCTCCAGCACCTCGGTCTTGTCCGACGACCCGGTGGCCATGTCGGCGAACAGGCCCATCAGCTGGAAGCCGTTCATGTCTGAGCGCAGCGTGCGCGGCGCGTGCCAGCTCACCCACGGCAGCCGGAGGAACGTGCTCGGCGACTTCACCTGCGACCCGATCGCGCTCAGCACCTCCTGCTGGCGCGCCGCCCGTGCGCGGTCATCCTCTGCCGGCGCGCAGTTGTTCTTCCGCACGCGCGCGTAGCCCAGCGCACGCTCTCCGTTCAGCTCGATTTCGCCCTTCTTGAAGTGGAGGCCCTTCCAGAAGTTGTCGAACGGGGGCGAGCAGACGCGTGTCTTGTTGTTGACCGTCACCCCGCCGAGCGAGTCGATGAACTCCGGGAAGTTCTTGAAGTTCACCTCGACGACGTGGTTCACCTCGAGGCCGTTCCCGAGGAACGACTCCACGGTCTCGATCGTGAGCGCGGGTCCGCCGAACGCATAGGCGGCGTTGATCTTGTTGATCCCGTGGCCGGGCACGTCGACCTCGACGTCGCGCGGGATCGACAGCTTGCGGACACTTCCGAAGGCCGAGTGGACGAGCATGATCGTGTCGGAGCGGCCGGGGCCGGCCTGGGACTCGTCGATTGAGTCTCCGGTGCGCACGTCGGAACCGAGTACGAGGACGTTGCTGCCAGTGAACAGACTGCCCTTGCTGGACAGGGCGCGCTCGGTCGCTGGCGAGACGCCGTCCTGGGTCTGGGCGCTGATCATGAAGAGGACGAGCGACAGTAGGAGCCAGCCGGCGATCGCGAGAGCGACCCACTTGAGCACGCGGCCAGGGGTGATCCGCGGGCGGTCGCGTGGGGCGCGCGGCTCGTCGCCGTCGCGGTTCCGCGAGAGCCTGCGGCGGAGCGCATCGAGGTCGCCACCGCGCGCCAGCGGCTTCCGGCGCGAGCGGTAGACCTTGTACTCCGGGGGGCCGGGGGTCGGGTCATTCACTCCCCTCTGTATATCTACTGCCCATGCCGCCGAGGCGCGTGATCGGGATCGACGCCGGGGGCACCAAGCTTCTGGGCGGGGTCGTCGACGAGCAAATGGTGGTCCACCACCGGGTTCACAGGACCTGGCGTGGCTCCGACAGGCAGGAGACGCTCGACATCTTCACGGACGCCGTCGAGGAGGTCCGCGCGGCTGCCACCGACGTTGAGGTGATCGGCTTCGGCGTGCCCGCGCTCGTGGAGTCGGAGACGGGTGTGATCCGCTGGTCGAACCACCTGCCGGCGCTGGACGGAGTGCCGTTCCGCGACCTGATGAGCGAGCGCCTCGGACTGCCGGTGGTGGTCGACAACGACGGAAACGCGGCGATGCTCGCGGAGGCGCGCAATGGCGCGGCCACCGGTGCTCGGTATGCCGTGATGGTCTCGCTCGGCACAGGGATCGCAGGCGGGCTGCTCGTGAACGGCGAGGTGTACCGCGGTGCCACGGGGGTGGGCGCCGAGCTCGGCCACGTGGTGCTCCAGCTGCATGGGCCGGATTGCCCCGGCGACTGTCCTGGGCAGGGCTGCTTCGAGGCGCTCGTGTCGGGCAACGCGATCGGGCGCGAGGGGCTGCGGGTGGCACAGGAGCAGCCGGACTCGCAGCTCGGCCGCCGCCTTGCGGCGGATCAGGAGATCACCGGGGGCGTCGTGACCGAGCTGGCGCACGACGGCGATCCGCTCGCGCGCGGGGTCCTCGATGAGGTCGGGCAGAGGCTCGGCTACGGGTTGGTCGGGCTCGTGAACACGTTCAATCCCGAGGTGATCGTGATCGGTGGTGGCGCGGTGCGCGCCGGCGACATGCTGCTCGAGCCGGCGCGGGCGGTGGTGGCCGAGCGGGCGCTCGAACCGCCGCGAGAAGTGGTCCGAATCGTGGCCGCGCACTACGGCGACGAGGCCGGAATGATGGGTGCGGCGCTGCTCGCGTTCGACCACCTGGGCGTGGCGTCGTGAGCGCCGGGCGGCTTGTGGTCTGCCCGACGCCGATCGGGAACTTCGAGGACATCACCCTGCGCGTGCTGTCCGCTCTTCGAGAGGCCGACGTCGTGGCCTGCGAGGACACGCGCCGGACGGGGATGCTTCTCGACCGCTACGGGGTCAAGGCGAAGCTCGTCTCCTACCACGAGCACAACGAGGCCGCACGCGCCTCGGCGCTAGTGGGACAGATGCGCGAGGGGGCGGTGGTCGCACTGGTGTCCGATGCGGGCATGCCGCTCGTGTCCGACCCGGGCTACGTACTGGTTCGGGCGTGCGTGGCAGCGGGGCTGCCGGTTGAGGTGCTCCCCGGGCCTTCGGCGGCGATCACCGCCTTGGTTGCATCGGGCATGCCGGCCGACGAGTGGCATTTCCACGGCTTCCTGCCGCGCAAGAAGGGGGAGCTGCGGGAGGTTCTCTCTCACGGTGACGGGACGCTCGTCGCGTTCGAGTCTCCGCGCCGGCTGCCCGCGACGCTCCAGCTGCTGGCTGAGCTCGACGGCGAGCGCGAGGTCGCGGTCTGCCGCGAGCTGACGAAGACGCACGAGGAGGTGGTGCGCGGCACCGCCGCCGAGCTCGCGGCTCGCTACGCCGCGGAGCCGCCGAAGGGTGAGATCGTGCTGGTGCTGGCGCCGCTCGGTCGAGCGGCATCGGACGCGGTGGATCCGGCGGCGGTCGATGCGCTGCGGCAGCTCGTCGAGGCCGGGGCGCACCCGCGCAAGGCCGCGACAGTGGTGGCCGGTCTGACCGGCGGCAGCGCAAACGCCCTGTACCGGGCGCTGATTTCCGAGTAACGAACCGCAACAACCCTGCGACAGCGCCCCGCCCGCCACGAGCCTGCGCCCGCACACTCGCGGGATGCGCCGACTCCTCTTCACCCTCACCGCCTTTCTGCTCCTCTCCACTCCGGCACAGGCTTCGTGGAGCTGGCCCGTTCGAGGCGACGTCATCACTACATACCGCAACGGGGCGGACCCCTACGCCGGCGGACAGCACCGAGGCATCGACATAGCGGCAGCGGTGGGCACGGCCGTCGTGGCCGCGGCGGGCGGCGAGGTTCGCTTTGCCGGCACGGCGGGCTCCTCGGGTCTGACCGTGAGCGTGCGCACCGGCGACGGCTTCGACACCTCGTATCTGCACCTTTCCGCGCTGGCGGTCCGCGCCGGAGCACGCGTCTCTGCCGGCGAGCGCCTGGGCGCGGTCGGCACCACGGGCACTCGCTCAGCCGACCCGCCACACCTCCACTTCGGCGTACGCGAAGCGGGCACGCGCCACGTCTACATCGACCCGCTGTCGATGCTGCCGCCAGCAGCGGCACCGCCACCCGGCGCAGCACCACAACCGGCGCCGGCACCTGCACCGGTGGCTCCGAGAGCAGCACCCGCGCCACGGCCGGCACCGGCGCCTCGTGGCGTCCCGCGGCCAGCGCCCATGCCCCGCGGCGCGCCACGGCCGGCACCGGCGCCACGTGGCGTTCCGCGGCGAGCGCCCCGCGGCGCGCCACGGCCCGCACCGGTTCCGCGCGGCGCGCCGCGGCCGGCGCCCGGCCCTCGTTCCGCACCCGCCCCACGACCAGCACCGAGGACAGCACCAGCGCCGCTCGGTGCGCCGGGGCCCGCGCCCACGCTCCGAGCCGAGCCGCGCCGCGCGCCGGCGCCGTCACCGCTCCCCGCCCCGCTCGGCGGGCGGGCCTCCTCACTGCTCGACGCTCCGCGTCTGGCATCGGCCCCGCACCAACGTCCGTCGCCGGCCCGGGCAGCGAGCGCGGCTGAGGCGCATTCCGCACTGCCCTCATCCGGCCCGGACATCGGCTGGGCTCTCGCGTGCGCGGGCCTCCTCTTGGCTGCGGGCATCCTCGGCCTGAGCGGCGACCGTCGTGGCGCAAGCGCGCGCGGCCAGGCGCGGCTCGCGCGGAATGCCTCACGCCTGGCGGGCGCGCTGCGCCCTCTGCTCGGCCGCCGCTGAGGGGGAGCGCCGTCACTTGTCCGCGATATGCACGGCAAAGTGACGGAGGTCCCCCGCGGCGTGCCGCCGCACGCGGGTAGCATCGATGGGAGATGCCGTATTACGTGACCACGCCGATCTACTACGTGAATGGCGAGCCCCATCTAGGGCACGCCTACACGACCATCGCTGCCGACGTGCTCGCGCGGCACATGCGTCAGCGCGGCGAGGACGTGTTCTTCCTCACCGGTACCGACGAGCACGGCGAGCCTGTCGCCCAGGAGGCCGAGCGGCTCGGGATCACACCGCGAGAGCTCGGCGACCGGAACGCGGTCCGCTTCAAGGAGATCGCCGCGAGGGTGAACGCCACCAACGACTTCTTCATCCGCACGACCGACCCGGAGCACATGGCCAAGGTGGCCGAGGTGGTCCAGCGGATCTACGACAACGGCCACGTGTACGCCGGCACCTACGAAGGCTGGTACTGCCCCCGCTGCGCGGACTTCAAAACCGACGCCGAGGTCGAGGATGGCAATCGCTGCCCGATCCACAAGATCGTGCTCGAGAGGGAGAAGGAGGACAACTGGTTCTTCCGCATGTCCACCTTTCAGGAGCCGCTCGAGAAGCTCTACGCCGAGCGCCCCAACTTCGTCACGCCGCAGAACCGCTACAACGAGGCGCTCTCCTTCATCAAGGGCGGTCTGCGCGACGTCTCGCTCTCGCGCGCTCGCCTGAAGTGGGGTGTGCCGGTTCCGTGGGACGAGTCGCAGGTGGTCTACGTCTGGATCGACGCGCTCCTCAACTACTACACGGCCCTCTCCTACGCACGCGAGGGCGAGGACCTCACGGAGAAGTTCTGGCCGGCGACGGTCCACCTGATCGGCAAGGACATCCTCAAGTTCCACGCCGTGATCTGGCCGGCGCTGCTGATGGCGGCCGACATCGAGGTGCCGGAGAAGGTGACCATCCACGGGTACCTGTTGCTAGGCGAGCACAAGATGTCCAAGTCGCTCGGCAACGTGATCGAGCCCTTCCACGTGGCGGACGTCTACGGGCCCGACGCTCTCCGCTTCTACGTGCTGCGTGAGGTGAGCTTTGGGTCCGACGGCGAGGTATCGCCCGAGGGGTTTGAGACGAGGTACAACACCGAGCTTGCCAACGAGTACGGCAACCTCGCCAGCCGCACGCTGGCAATGATCGACCGCTACCGCGACGGCGTGGTGCCGACCGCCGAGGCACCGGCCGAGCTGGCGGCGGAGTTCGACGGGCTGGTCGACGCCGTGCGCGTGCGGATCGACGAGGTGGAGCTCACTGCTGCCCTCGACGAGGTGTGGCGGCGAATCAAGCGGCTCAACCGCTACGTGCAGGAAGAGGAGCCATGGAAGCTCTCGAAGGACGAGGCGGAGGCGGACCACCTCGACCAGGTCCTGTACGCGCTCGCGGAGGGCCTGCGGGTGGTGTCGGTCCTGCTGCACGCGTTCATGCCCGACTCCACCGAGCGCCTGCTCGCCGCCCTCGGCCGCCCCGGGCTCTCGCTCGACGACGCGCGCTTCGGCGCGGTGGAGGGCGGAGCCAAGGTCAGCGACCTCGGGCAGCTCTTCCCCAGGGTCGAGGCCGAGACGCCGGTCGCCTGAGGCAACAGCGGTGATCGACACCCACTGCCACCTCGACGCGTGCGAGCCGCCCGTGGCCGAGCTCGTCGGCCGCGCGCGAGCCGCTGGAGTCACGCGCGTGGCGACCGTCGGGATGAACGGCCCCTCGATGAAGCACGCCCTCACCGCGGCCGAGGACCACGACGAGGTGATCGCGATCGTGGGACGCCATCCGCACGAGACCGCCGGCTTCGACGAGCTCGCGCTCGAGGAGATCGAGCGGGCCGCGGCGCACCCTCGCGCCCGCGCGATCGGGGAGACCGGGCTCGACTACTACCGCGACCACGCGCCCCGCGACGACCAGCGCCGCGCCTTCGAGGCGCAGCTCGAGCTGGCAGCGCGCACGAAGCTCCCGGTGGTGATCCACACCCGCGCAGCGGAAGACGACACCTTCGCGCTGCTGCGCGAGCACGCCGCCTCGCTGCCCGCGGTGATCCTCCACTGCTTCTCGGCACCCGACCGGCTCGCCGAGTGCGTCGAGCAGGGCTTTCTGTGCTCGTTCGCTGGCAACGTGACCTACCCGAAGGCGACCGATCTCCAGGATGCCGCGCGCGAGCTGCCGGCCGAGCTCCTCCTGGTGGAGACCGACTCCCCGTACCTGGCGCCGCAGCCCGTGCGCGGGAAGCCCAACGAGCCGGCCAACGTGACCCATACCGCTCGCTTCGTTGCGGAGCTACGCGGCATCGAGTACGAGGCGCTCGAGCGAACGGTGGACGCGAACGCCGCGCGTGTGCTCGGGCCGTGAGCCAGGCCAGCCTGCGCCGCCTGCGGTCGTTCGGCATTCGTCCGAACCGCGAGCTCGGCCAGAACTTCCTGATCGACGACAACATCCTGCGCTTGATCGGCACCGCTGCTGAGCTCGACGCGGAGGACGTGGTCCTCGAGGTGGGCGGGGGCCTCGGAGTGCTGTCGGAGTTCCTCGCCCCACAGGTGGCGCACCTGCACGTGGTGGAGGTGGACCGGTCGCTCGAGGCCCCGCTGCGGGAGGCGCTCGAGCCGTTCGAGAACGCGTCGCTCCACCTCGCCGACGCGGTGAAGCTCGACCTCGGCTCGCTGAACCCGGCGCCGGACAAGGTCGTGGCGAACCTTCCGTACGGCGTGGCGGCAACCGTGCTGCTGAAGTCGATTGCCGAGCTCCCGGAGGCGCGGCTCTGGGTGGCGATGGTGCAGCGCGAGGTTGCCGAGCGGCTCGCCGCGGCGCCCGGGGGGAAGAGCTACGGCGCCACGTCGGTGCTTGCCCAGCTCGCCTGCGACGTGCGCCTGCTCCGCAAGGTCTCCCGCACCGTCTTCCACCCCGAGCCGAACGTGGACTCCGCCCTGGTGGTGCTGCGCCGGCGCGGACCCGCGCCGGCCGAGGAGCTGGTGGCGCTCGTTCACGCCGGCTTCGCCCACCGCCGCAAGGCGCTTGCCGGCTCGCTCGCGCTCACGCCCGGCGCCCCCGACGACATCCGCGACGCCACACGCGCCGCCCTCGAGCAGCTCGGCCACCCCGCGGACGCACGCGCCGAGCGCCTCCCTCCGGTCGACTGGCCGCGACTGGCCGACGCGATCGGCCGCGAGCGGCTCGCGGCGCTGCGACCCCGTGCGTAGCCTCCCGCTCGTGCTGCGCGAGCTCGCCTACGCCAAGCTCAACCTCGTCCTCCACGTGGGTCCCCCGCGCGAGGACGGCATGCATCCGATCTGCTCGCTGATGGCGTCGATCGACCTCGCCGACGAGCTCACGGCCACGCCGCGCGAGTCCGGCTCCGACAGCGTCGTCTGCCCCGGCGTGCCCGGCGACAACCTCGCCGAACGGGCGCTGTCCGACTTCCGCTCGCGCGCCGGTCGCGACCTTCTGCCTCTCGAGCTCATGATCGAGAAGCGCATCCCGGTGGCCGCCGGGCTCGGGGGTGGGAGCGCGGATGCGGCGGCGGCGCTTCGCATCGCGAACGAGCTGGCCGGCGCCGCGCTGACCCAGCAGGAGCTGTTCAGGCTCGCCGCCGACCTCGGCTCCGACGTGCCAAGCCAGCTCGACCCGCGCCACGCGCTCGTGCAGGGCGTCGGCGAGCAGGTGGCGCCGGTGGAGCTGCCGCCGCTGGGCGTGGTGCTTGTGCCTGACCCCGAGGGGCTATCGACGGCGGAGGTGTACGCCGAGCTGGACCGGATCGGGGGCACTCGGGAGCGGCTCGACCCCGAGCCGCTGCGCACCCTCGCGACCGCCGGGCCGGCCGAGCTGGCCACCGGGCTTTCGAACGATCTCCAGCCCGCCGCGCTGTCGCTGCGTCCCGGCCTCACCAAGACCCTCGAGCGCCTCCGCTACGAAGGCGCGCTCGGCGCCGCGGTGAGCGGCTCGGGTCCCACGTGCTTCGGCCTATTCGACGACCCGCGCGCCGCCGAGTCGGCCGCCGCGTCGATCGACGGCGCCCTCATTAGCCGGCTTCGCTGACGTACCCTCCGGGCTCATGTCGCCCCGGGAGATGATCGCCGCGGTGGCCGCCGTGCTCGTGGCGGCGTACGTGGTCTGGCGCTGGCGCAAGCTGAGCCTCGAGCGGCGTGCGCTCGGCATAGCGCTGGTGCTCGCGCTCGGCATCTACGCCAGCGGCGTCCTCTCGACGCTGCCGGACCCGAAGAAGGTGATCGAGGACATCGCCGAGGCGCTCGGGGCGTGGACGTACGCGCTGGTCGCGGTGGCGGCCTTCCTCGAGACCGGCGCATTCGTCGGTCTCGTGGCGCCAGGCGAGACGATCGTCATGGCGGCCGGAGTCGTGGCCGGGCAGGGCACGATCGACCTGCTCCCCCTGATCGGGATCGTCTGGCTGTCCGCCGTGCTCGGCGACACCACCAGCTTCTTCATCGGCAAGCGGCTTGGACGCCGCTTCCTCGAGAAACACGGGCCGCGTTTCAAGATCACGGAGGCGCGGCTCAAGCAGGTGGAGTCGTACTTCGACCGGCACGGGGGCAAGACCATCCTGATCGGCCGCTTCATTGGCCTCGTCAGGGCGCTGGCGCCGTTCATCGCCGGCTCGTCGGGGCTGCCCTACCGGCGCTTCATCCCGTACAGCATCGTCGGCACCGGCCTCTGGTCCACGCTCTTCTGCACGATCGGCTACCTGTTCTACCGCTCATTCGACAGGGTCGCGCACCTCGTGGGGCAGGCTGTCTTCGGCTTCGGGGTGACGGTGGCAGTGATCGTCGGCGTGGTGGTGGCGTACCGGCGCCGTCGCGAGATCAGCGACTGGTTCACCGCGCACGAGAGTCACCCGCTCGTGCGGCCGCTGCTGGCGGTCGCACGACCGCTTCACCGCCGCGTCGTGCGACCCGTCACGCACGTTGCGATGCCCTACGTGCGCTTCGCCTTCGAGCGAATCTCGCCGGGCGGCCTCGGGCTCGAGTTCACAACGTTGCTGGCGATCGCCGGGGTGGGCATCTTCGTGTTCGTCACGTTCCTCACCCAGCTCGCCGGCGACCCCGGGCCGACTCGACTCGACTCGGAATGGCTCGACCTGGCAGACCGCCTTCGAAACGACATGCTCGTGGACGTCGCCAAGGTGGTCACCGCGCTCGGCGCGTTCCCGACTGTCGCGACGCTCGTGGTCGCCACGGCGGGGTTGCTCGTAGTGCGCGGGCGCTACGCAGAGGCGCTCGTGCTGGTGCTCGGACTCGCGCTCATCTTCATCGCGGTGAATGTCACCAAGGACGAGCTCGCGCGGGCACGGCCCGGCGGCGGGTTGGTCGATGCGTCCGGTCACGCCTATCCGAGCGGCCACGCCGCGTACGCGACGGCGTGGGTCGCGGCGGCCGTGGCGCTCACGCGCAGGCTCCGGCTGGTCACAAGCGGCGTGCTCGTGACGATTGCCCTGGTGATCGCGGCGGCCGTCGGCATGTCACGGGTGTACCTGCGGGTGCACTGGGCCTCTGACGTGGCCGGAGGCTGGGGACTGGGCGCCGGCATATTCGCGACGCTGGCGGCAATAGCGCTCGTCGTCGAGTACATCCGTCACAATGGGCGCGAGCAGGCGGCCGAATCTCCCGTATCCGCGGCCGCCAATACCCCGCGATGAGCAACCTGGACCTCTCCAGCACAGAGATCGTCATCGTCTTGGCGAGCGCGTTGGTGCTCGTGTGTTACGCCGTGCTCATAGTCCTCCCGGCGGCGCGCTGTTACGGCCGCGTCTGGGAGAAGCTGGCCGCTGGCGCGCTCACTCTGTACGTGCTCGCGACGCTGCTGGGCATCGGTGCGGCGATCGGCTTCGCGATCGTCTGGACCTACGACACCTACGCAGGCTGATGCCCGCACAGACGCGCTCCTTCCTGGAGGCCCTGGACGAGGTCTCCGATGCTGTCGAGTCCGGCGCCGGACTGCCCGCCGTCGCGCGCGCGGCCGGTCGCGCCCTGGAGGCGAGCGTGATCGTGCTCGACTCGGGGAGCAGCGTGCTCGCCGTGGCTTGCGCGTCGCCCGAGGACGAACGCGCGGTGATGGCCGGGGAGGCCGGGACCGAGACCGTCGCCCTTCGCGTGGCGGAGGCCGAGGTCGGGAGCCTGCGCTACCGGCCGCGCGGAGAGCAGCCGCCGGGGGCGCTCCTGCGACTCGTGGCGAACCTGATCGGGCTGGAGCTCGAGCGCTCACGGGCACCGGAGCGAGCGAGCGAGGCGGCGGTCGGCGACTTCCTCCAGGACCTGCTTGCCCGACGCGTGACCGACCGCGAGAACATCGTCGCGCGCGCGACGGAGCTCGGCTGCGACATCACGGGCGGAGCAACGGCGATCGTGGTGCGCGCGCGCCCGCAGGGTCCCGAGGAGGGCGACTGGCGCGCGCGTGTGCTGACCCTCGCCGAGCGAGGCGCGCGGGCGATCGAGCGCGGCTCGCTGGCCGCGCTGGCGGAGGCGGGATGGTCGCGCCACGGCGCCAGCGGTCCGAACGAGGACGCCGGTCTGCTCGCCCAGCGCGAGCTGGTGATCCTGGTGCCCGGCGCGGACCCGGCGATCGGCCGCCGCGCGGCCACCGCGGTCCTGCACGAGCTGGAGGCGAGCCTGCCGGGCTTCATGCTCACGGTCGCGCGCAGCCGCCACACGGCCGAGCCGGCGGACATGCACCGAGCGGGCGCGGAGGCCCTGCTGGCCGCGAACGTGGCGGAGGCGCGCGGCCTGCTCGAGCTGTCCTTCGAGGAGACCGGCGCCTACCGGCTGCTGCTCCCGGCGATGGCCGAGGATCCACGAGAGCTCCAGGGCTTCTTCGACGAGACGGTCGCCCCCCTCGTCACCTACGACGAGCAGTACGAGACCGAGCTGGTCCGGACGCTCGAGACATTCCTGGACGCCGACGGCAACGTCGCCAGGACCTCGGAAAAGCTCTTCACGCACCGACACACGATCCGCTACCGACTGGAGCGAGTGAAGGAGCTCACCTCACTCGACGTCTCCTCCACCGACGGCCGCGAACGCCTCTCACTGGGACTGAAGGCAATGCGCGTCCTGGGCATAGTCCCCCCAGGAGGCCCGGCCCACGAAAAGGGAAGCGAAGCAGGCCGCGTGCCGAACCAGCAGAAGGACCGCTAGGAGGGAGGCTCAACACATTGGTCGCGCCCTGGTTGCCCAATGTGTTGAGCTAGCTGGGGGGGAGGGAATCGAACCCCCGTTACCGAGACCAAAACTCGGAGTCCTGCCGATTAGACGACCCCCCAAGTGCGGTGCAATCGCAGCATAGGTGGTCCCCTCCCGTGCCCGGTACCCTCATCACCCCATGGCCGCGCCTTTCACGGTCCTCATCATGGCCGCCGGCCAGGGCACTCGGATGCTTTCGGATACTCCGAAGGTTCTTCATCGGGTTGCCGGTCGGTCGCTGGTGGAGTGGGTTGCCGACGCCGCGCGGGCGGCCGGCGCGGAGCACATGGTTGCCGTGGTCCGGCCTGGTGACGGCGTGAGGGAGGGCCTTCCCGACGGCATCGAGGTGGCCGAGCAGAGTGAGGGCGAGGGCACCGGCGCGGCGGTCTTGGCGGCGCGGGACGCGGTCCGGTCCGGCCCAGTCCTTGTGCTGTCGGGGGATCATCCGCTGATCACGGCCGAGCAGCTCGAAGGGCTGCTCGCCGAGCACGAGCAGCAGGGAGCGGGCGCCACATTGCTCACCACGGACCAACTCGACCCCGCCGGCTACGGGCGCATCCTGCGCGACGGCTCTGGCCACGTGGACCGCATCGTGGAGACGAAGTCCACCGACGGCGTCTCACCAGAGGAGCTGGCCGTGGACGAGATCAACCTCGGCACCTACGTCTTCGATTCGCAGACGCTCTTCGACGCCCTCGACAAGGTGGAGATCGTGAAGGGGGAGCGCTACCTCACCGGGGTGTTCCCGATCCTCCGCGAGCGGGGCGACACCATCGCTGCGCACATGACCGACGACGCCGAAGCCGCGCTCGGCGTGAACGACCGAGCCGACCTGATGGCGGCGGAGGAGGCCGCGCAGCGCCGCATCATCGAGGGCCACGCCAGGCGGGGTGTGACCTTCCTGCAGCCGGGCACCATCAGGGTGGAGGTAGGGGTGACGATCGGTCACGACACCACCATCGCCCCGGGCACCGTCCTGGAGGGCAGCACCGTCGTCGGCGAGCGCTGCGAGATCGGCCCGCACACCACCGCGCGCGACGCCACCATGCGCGACGGCGCCACGGTGATCCATTCCTACCTTGTCGAGGCCGAGGTGGGCGTCGACGCCAAGATCGGGCCGTTCGCCTACCTGCGCCCTGGCACCGTCGTAGGCGAGCGCGCGAAGGTCGGCACGTTCGTGGAGGTCAAGAACTCCAACATCGGCGCCGGCGCGAAGGTGCCGCACCTCTCCTACATCGGCGACACGGACGTGGGCGAGGGCAGCAACCTCGGCGCCAGCACGATCACCGCGAACTACGATGGCCGCAAGAAGCACCGCACGAAGCTCGGAAAGAGCGTGAAGACCGGCATCCACACGTCGCTCGTCGCGCCGCTCGACGTCGGCGACCGGGCGTACACTGGCGCTGGCTCGACCATCGACGAGGACATCCCGGATGGCGCCCTGGGAATCGAGCGTGGAAAGCAGAAGAACATCGAGGGTTACGCGGATCGCGTGGAGGAGGACTCGCAAAAATGAGCAAGCCCCTCGAGACGGCTGAGGCACCGTCCGCTGTGCGAGACATCAAGGCCAGCTACGAGAAGCGTCTGATGGTGAGCGCGGGCCGCGCGAGCCGCGAGCTGGGCGGGAAGATCGCCGAGAAGCTCGAGGTGGAGCTCACCGACGCCGGCCTCAAGACCTTCGCGGACGGTGAGGTGTACTGCCGCTACGCGGAGTCGATCCGCGGCGCCGACCTCTTCATCGTCCAGTCGATGTGCGCCTCCGAGCGGGAGGGGATGACCCCGAACGATTCGCTGTGGGAGCTCCTCCTGATGGTGCACGCGGCCAAGCACGCCTCCGCGCATCGCATCATCGCGGTGAGCCCGTGGTACGGCTACTCGCGCCAGGACAAGAAGTCAGCGCCGCGCGAGCCGATCTCCGCTCGTCTCGTGGCCGACACGCTCGAGGTGGCCGGTATCGACCGGCTGGTGACGATGGACCTTCACGCGGGCCAGCTCCAGGGCTTCTTCTCGAAGCCGGTGGATCACATGACCGCCATGCCGATCCTCACGCAGTTCGTGATCGACAGGCTCGGCAGCGAGAACCTCGTGATCATCGCCCCCGACGCCGGCCGCGTGAAGCTCGTGCGCAAGTTCGCACAGAAGGTGGGAGCGCCCTACGCCCTGATGGAGAAGGAGCGGCCCGCCCAGCAGGTGGCCGAGATCGGCTACGTGATCGGTGACGTGAAGGGCAAGACCGCGGTGATCGTCGACGACATCATCGGCACCGGCAGCACCCTCAGCGCCGCCGCGCAGACCGTGCTCGACGAGGGCGCCGAGCGCGTGTTCGCGGTCGCCACGCACGGGCTCTTCTCCGGCAATGCGTTCGAGAACCTCGAGAGCGGACCCCTGGACGGCATCGTGGTGACCGACACGGTCCCGCTGCGCGAGGGCGCTCCGGACCTGATCACCCAGCTCACCTGCGCCGACATCCTCGAGGACTCGATCCGGCGCATCTTCACCGACGACTCCGTCTCGGAGATCTTCGCCGGCGAGAATCAGCTGTTCTGAGCCCAGACGCGCTCCTGCTCGCCCAGGTCGGTGGCCGGTGCCTCGCCGAACCACCACTCGCGGCCGATCCGGTACCAGTTGCGGGTGGCGTTCAGCTGGCCGAGCACCGCCAGCACGCCTGTCTCCATGCGCCGTCCCATCAGCTCGTTCGCCGGCAGGTTCTCGCGCCGCATGACGCGGTAGAAGTCCGAGCGCGGGTCCGACACTGCCGCGATCGACTCCATCACCCGCGAGGAGTCGATCGTGACCTCCCGGTCCTCCATGTACCAGCCGCCGACGGCCCGCACGTGGTCCATCAGCAGCTCGGCGTCCACCTTGCGCGGGTCCTTCAGGAAGCCGAGGTCGTGGAGCGCCACGCGCAGGCCCTCTGGATTGTCGTCGAAGATCGCCTCGAGCGCCGCGATCTCGAGCGCGATCTGGTCCCGGTCGAGGTGCTTGGTCATCCCGAAGTCGAGGAAGCCGACGCGCCCGTCTGGCAGCAGGAGGTAGTTCCCGGGGTGAGCGTCCGCGTTGAAGTGCTGGAGGTGGTAGATCGATCCGAAGCAGAAGCGGAAGACGATCTCGCCGAAGCGGTCGCGCTCGGCCTGGGGTAGCTCGCGGACCTCGTCGAACCCGACGCCGTCGACCCACTCGCTCACAAGCACTCGCTCGGTGGACAGGCGCGTGACCACGTCCGGCACGAGGATGAAGGGATGGCCGCGGTACCCGCGAGCGAAAGCGCGCTGCGACTGGGCCTCGAGCTCGTAGTCCAGCTCCTCCAAAACCCGCTCCTTCAGCTCCGCCGCGGCGGCCTTCGCGTCGAGTCCCGGCGCGAACGCCTTGGCGAGCCGCAGGATCAGCCCGGCGTTCTGCATGTCCGCGGCGATCGCCGACGCCACACCGGGGTACTGGACCTTCACCGCAACGCGCCGCCCGTCCGGCAGCACCGCCCGGTGCACCTGGCCGATCGAGGCGGCCGCGGCGGCGTTCTCGTCGAAGTCCTCGAACAGCTCCTCCACGGGCTCCTCCCACTCCTCGTCGAGCACGCCGCGCACCTTCTTCCAGGGCATCGGCGGCGCGGTGGAGCGCAGCGTGGCGAGCTTGTCCTGGTACAGCTCGCGGTATTCGGGCGGCAGGAACTCCGTGTCGATGAACGAGGCGAGCTGGCCCACCTTCATCGCCGCGCCCTTCATGCGCCCGAGCGTCTCGACCATCTGCTCAGCGGCCTCGAGGTGCCGCTGCTCCAGCGCCTGAGCCGCCTCGTCGGGGTCGCGCGCGAGGTTGCGGGCACGCGTGCCCGCGTAGCGGGCGCCCTGCGAGCCGACCACCGAGCCCACCTGCGCGGTGCGCCGGATGCGCCCCGTCGGAATGTCGGTGTCGTCGCCCCGCGCCACGCGGCTCCAGGATAGGAAAAGCCGGGGGCGCGGCAGCGCCGCCCCCGGCCCCACGGCGGCCGCTACACTGGCCAGCCGTCATGGCAGATGGAAAACGACCCACTCTCGACGTCCAGGAGCGCCCCGAGCGCGGTACCCGCGTGATGAAGCGCCTGCGCCGCGAGGGCTTCGTGCCCGGCGTGGTCTACGGAGGCTCGGACGGCGACAGCACCTCGTTCAAGGTGGAGACGCGCGCGCTTCGCCAGGTGCTCGTGCAGGGCCAGGCGCTGATCGACCTGAAGGTCGGGAACAAGACCCGCCCGGTGATCGTGAAGGACCAGCAGCTGCACCCGGTCCGCGAGGAGGTCATGCACATCGACCTCCTCGAGGTCCGCCTGGACGAGAAGATCCAGACGACCGTTGCGGTGCACGTCGAGGGCGGCGAGGAAGCGCCCGGCGTGAAGGAGGGCGGCGTGCTGGAGCACGTGACCCACCAGCTGAACATCGAGGCGCTGCCGACCGCGATCCCGGACTACATCGCCGTGGACGTCTCCGGCATGGCGATCGCCGCCACGATGCACCTCTCCGAGCTCATCCCGCCCGAGGGCGTCGAGTTCCTCGACGATCCCGAGGAGACGATCATCGCCTCGGTTGTCGTCCCGACCGAGGTCGAGGAGCCCGAGATCGAGGAGGAGACCGTGCTGATCGGCGAGGACGGCGAACCGCTGGAGGAGGGCGCCGAGCCCGCCGAGGGCGAGACCGTGGAGGAGGCCGAGCAGAGGGTTGCCGAGGCCGCCGAGGGGGCCGAGGACTCCGAGTGAGTCTCTTCCGCCGCGGTGGCGGGAAGGCTGATTGGCTGGTCGTCGGGCTCGGGAATCCGGGCGACCGCTACGCCCGCACCCGGCACAACGTCGGCTTTGAGGTAGCGAAGCTGGTCGCCGAGCGCCTGAGCCTGCCGAAGTTCAAGCAGAAGTACGGAGGCCTTTACACAGAGGGCAAGCGCGTGGCGGTTCTCCTTCCGCAGACGTACATGAACGAGTCCGGGAGCTCGGTGGGCCCCGCCCGCGGAGCGCTTGGAGTCGACCTCGACCACGTCCTGGTCGTCCACGACGAGATCGATCTCCCGTTCGGGAAGGTCGAGATCCGGACGGGTGGCGGACTGGCCGGGCACAACGGGCTCAAGTCGCTGAAGCGAGGGCTCGGAAGCGGCGAGTTCGGGAGAGTCCGCGTTGGCGTCGGGCGCCCGGACAGCACGGATCCGGAGATCGTGTCCCGCTATGTCCTTGGACGGTTCGACGAGGACCCTCAGGAGCTGATCGAGAGCGCGGCCGATGCCGTCGAGCGGCGCGTAAGCTTGGACTAGAGCCGCGCGGGCCCCCGCGCGGCCGTTACGCGTGGCTGCGCACCGGGCAGCGCCCGGTGCTTGCCCAAGACGCGTGGCTGCGCACCAGGCAACGCCCGGTGCTTGCCCAAGACGCATGCTCAGATCACTCCTCACATACGCCGAAAACGACGATGCCGTCACCAAACTCGTTGCGGACGCCCGCGTCGAGCCGCAGCGCGCTTTTGTCTCCTCCAGCCTGCGCCCCTACCTGCTCGCCTCGCTGATCGACGCGGACCCCGAGCGGCCTGCGCTGATCGTGGCGGGAGACGACCGCGCGGCGCGTGACCTCGCCGCGGATCTGCGGCAGTTCCTGGCTCCGCGGCAGGTGCGCTTCTACCCCGCGCGCGGCATGCGCTACGAGTCGCACCTGGCGCCGCCGCCACACCTGGTCGGGCTCCGGATCGCAGCGCTCGACGCGCTGGTTGGCGAGCGCGCGGCGCGCGCGAGCGCTCGATCTCCCCTAGGCGAGCAGCCGGCCGTGCTCGTGACCTCCGCGGTGGCCCTTGCAGAGAAGGTGCCGGACCCGGCGCTGCGCCCGCGCGGGTTCGAGATCGAGAAGGGCGGCCTCGTGGACCTCGACGAGACCGCCGACCAGCTCGTGGCGTGCGGCTACGAGCGGGTGGAGCAGGTGGAGGAGCGCGGCCAGTTCGCGATCCGCGGCGACATCCTGGACGTGTACCCGGCCACCGAGGAGCGCGCGGTGCGCTGCGAGCTGTTCGACGTCGAGGTGGAGCGGCTCACCTGGTTCTCGACCTTCACGCAGCGCTCGCTGGAGGAGGCAGAGCGGGTGGAGATCGCACCGGCGGCCGAGCTGGCCCCGGAGCACCGTGAGCTGGCCGAGATCGCGGCGGCCAGCGACGAGGACGATCGCCCCGACGTGGCCGACGTGCTGCCGGTGGACCGTTTCTGCGAGCTGCTCGACCTCGTGCCCGCGGACGCCCTCGTGGCGATCGCCGCCGAGGAGGAGCTGGCGCCCGCGCTGCGCGACTACTGGGAGGACGTGACCACGAGCTTCCACGACGAGGACGCGCACCAGCTCTACGTGAAGCCAGAGGCCCTCGACGCCGCTCTCGACGAGCGCGCCCAGCTCCGCTTGTCGAGCATCTCGCAGGACCAGCCTCATGAGTTCCGCGCGCAGGCGGCTGACACTGCGGCCCGCTCCCTCAAGGACGCTGAGCCGGAGCTCGAGAAGCTGGTGCGCGGCGGCTACCGCACCTTCGTAGCCTGGGCGCGCCGCGGCGAGGCCGAGCGCGCGCAGCTGAACATGGCTCGCATGCAGCCTGCCTTCCTCGACGGGAAGCCGGCTCCGGAGGACGCCTCGCTCACCTTTGCCCACGCCAGCCTGCGCGACGGCTTCATCGCGCCCCATCTCAAGCTTGCGGTGCTGCCCGAGCACAGGCTGCTTCGGCGGCGCCGGGTCGAGCGCCCGAGCGGGCCCGGGCCGATCGCGTCGTTCACCGACCTTCGGGCCGGCTCGCCGGTGGTCCACGAGGACCACGGCATCGCTCTCTTCACAGGCTTCGAGACCAAGACCGTGGGCGGCGTGACGCGCGACTACCTCGAGCTCGAGTACCGCGACGGCGACCGCGTCTTCGTGCCGAGCGACCAGCTCCACAAGATCAGCCGCTACGTGGGCGCCGACGCCGGCGACCCGCCGCTCTCGAAGCTCGGCGGCAAGCAGTGGGAGCAGATGAAGCTGAAGGCGCGCCGCGCCGCCCAGGCGCTCGCCGGCGAGCTGATCAACCTTTACGCGGAGCGCAAGCGGCGCGCCGGCCACGCGTTCCCCACCGACAGCGAGTGGCAGCTCGAGTTCGAGGCTCGCTTCCCCTACCGCGAGACGCCCGACCAGCTCGAGGCGATCGAGGCCGTGCGCGCGGACATGGAGGAGGCGCGCCCGATGGACCGCCTGATCTGTGGCGACGTGGGCTACGGCAAGACCGAGGTGGCGCTGCGCGCGGCCTTCAAGGCCGCGGAGGACGGCAGGCAGGTGATGTTCCTGGTGCCCACCACAGTGCTTGCGCAGCAGCACTACGGCACCTTCGTGGAGCGCCTGCGCGACTACCCGTTCACGATCGAGATGGTCTCCCGCTTCCGCTCGCCGAAGACGGTCCGCGAGTCGCTCAAGGGCTTTCAGGAGGGCCGCGTGGACATCCTGATCGGCACGCACCGCATGCTCTCGCGCGACGTGCGGCCGAAGGAGCTCGGCCTGCTGATCGTGGACGAGGAGCAGCGCTTCGGCGTGAAGCAGAAGGAGCTCATGCGCCAGCTGCGGCTGAAGGTCGACGTGCTCTCGCTGTCGGCCACGCCGATCCCGCGCACGCTCCAGATGTCGCTCGCCGGGCTGCGCGATATCTCGGTGATCGAGACGCCGCCGGAGGGCCGGCGGCCGGTGAAGACCTATGTCGGCGATTACGACGACGACCTGGTCGAGAAGGCGATCAAGCGCGAGCTGGCCCGCGAAGGACAGGCGTTCTTCCTGCACAACCGCGTGGAGACGATCGACGAGACCGCCGAGCGCGTGCGAGCGCTCGTGCCCGACGCCCGCGTGCTCGTGGCCCACGGGCAGATGGCCGAAGGCGAGCTCGAGCAGGTGATGTTGAGCTTCCTGCGCGGCGACGCGGACGTGCTCGTGTGCACGACGATCATCGAGTCGGGCCTCGACATCTCGAGCGCGAACACGCTGATCGTGGAGCGCGCGGACGAGCTCGGCCTGGCGCAGCTGTACCAGATCCGCGGACGTGTCGGACGCTCTCGCGAGCGCGCCTACGCGTACCTCCTCTACCCCTCGGCCGCCGCCCTGTCGGAGGAGGCGGGCCAGCGCCTGGCCACGCTGTCCGACTACACGGAGCTCGGGTCCGGCTTCAAGATCGCGATGCGGGACCTCGAGATCCGCGGCGCCGGCAACCTGCTCGGCGACGAGCAGTCCGGCCACGTGGCCGCCGTGGGATTCGAGCTCTACGTCGGCATGATCGACGAGGCCGTGCGCCTGCTCGCCGGAGACGCCGCCGAGGAGACGGCCGAGCCGGTGCGGATGGACCTCCCGGTGGACGCCTACGTGCCGGGTGACTACGTGCCGTACGAGGCGGCCAAGATCGAGATCCACCGCCGCGTGGCGGGGGCGCGCGAGGTGGCGCAGCTGATCATGCTGCGGGAGGAGCTCGCGGACCGCTTCGGCCCAATTCCGGAGCCGCTCGAGAACCTGATTCGCCTCCAGGACGCGCGCATCAAACTGGGCCGGGCGGGCGCGCGTTCGGTTGACTTCGCCGGCGGCCGGCTGTCGGTCACGCCGATCGAGCTGGATTCTCGCGGCGCGAAGGCGCTGCGACAACGTGTGCCCGAGGCGCTCTACGAGTCGGGTCGTGAGACCGTGCGCGTGCGGCTGCCTGAAGAGCCCGCGGAGCGCTTCCGCGCCGTCGTGACCGCTGCGGAAGCGATTCTCGAGGTCGCCACCGAACCTCCGGGGGATTGAAAGTGCTTTCGCTACCCTTCGCCGCCGTTCGGGGCTAGCTCCTTAGCCCGTCTTTACCCGGCCGCCCTACACATTGCTGCGATGACACGCGCCTTCACAAAGCTTCTTCTTCCGCTCGCCGCCCTTGCCGTCGGCCTCGCGGTCCTTTCGGGCTGCGGCAACGACGTGCCCTCAGGCGCTGTCGCCAAGGTCGGCGACGCCACCATCACTCAGGAAGAGTTCGACAAGTGGCTGTCCACCGCGGCCAAGGGCAACGCGCAGGGCGGCACGGCCGCCGTGCCGGATCCTCCGGACTACGAGAAGTGCGTGGCGGCCAAGGCGAAGACGCCGGTGCCGAAGGATCAGAAGCAGCCGACGGACGACGCTCTGAAGAAGCAGTGCAAGAGCGAGTACGACGCGCTCAAGAAGGAAGTCATGCAGTTCCTGATCCAGGCCGAGTGGGTCCAGCAGGAGGCGGCTGACCAGGACATCAAGGTCACCGACGCACAGATCAAGAAGTCCTTCGAGGACCAGAAGAAGCAGGCCTTCCCGAACGACAAGCAGTACAACCAGTTCCTCGCCAGCTCGGGAATGACCGAGGAGGACATCCTCTTCCGCGTCAGGCTCGACCAGCTTCAGCAGAAGCTCACGCAGAAGGTCACCGAGGACGCCAAGAAGGTGTCGGACGCCGACATCGAGGCGTACTACGAGAAGAACAAGAAGCGCTTCGCGCAGCCGGAGCGCCGCGACCTGCGCGTGGTCCTCACCAAGACCGAGGCCAAGGCCAACCAGGCGAAGCAGGCTCTCGACTCAGGGCAGTCCTTCAAGAAGGTCGTGAAGCAGTACTCGATCGACGAGGCGTCGAAGTCGCAGGCGGGCCTGCTCCCGGCGGTCACCGAGGGCCAGCAGGAGAAGGCGTTCGACACGGCGATCTTCGAAGCGAAGAAGGGCCAGCTCGAGGGCCCCGTCAAGACGCAGTTCGGCTGGTACGTCTTCGAGGTCGAGAAGATCACGCCCGCCTCGCAGCAGAGCCTCGAGCAGTCCAAGGAGACGATCAAGAACCTGCTGCGCTCGCAGCGCCAGCAGAAGGCGCTCGACGAGTTCATCAAGTCCTTCCGCGAGGACTACAAGGACCAGACCGACTGCGCTGACGACTACCGCGTGGCAGAGTGCAAGAACGCTCCGAAGGACGAGACCGACACCGGCCCCGCCTCCGGCGGCAACCCGGGCGCGCAGCCGCAGCAGCCGGCCCAGCCTGCGCCGACGCCCACGCCGCCGGAGACTCCGCAGCAGCCGTAGTGACCGATCTGTCGGCCGCGCTCGAGCGGCTGGACGAGATCACACGAAGGCTCCGCCGCGAGTGCCCCTGGGATCGGGAGCAGGACGAGCGCTCGATCGTGCCCCACACGGTCGAGGAGGCCTACGAGCTGGCGGACGCCGCGCACTCGGGCGACGACGCCAAGCTGCTGGACGAGCTGGGCGACGTGCTGTTCCAGGTCTACTTCCTGTCGCTCCTGCTGGAGGAGCGCGGACAGGGCAGCCTGGCCGAGGTCGCCGAGCACTGCCGCCAGAAGCTGATCCGCCGCCATCCGCACGTTTTCGGGGACAGGGCGGCGGACACGGCGGGCGACGTGATCCGCAACTGGAACCAGATCAAGCGCGACGACGAGCGTGGCGGCGAGATCTTTGGAGAGATCCCCGAGACGCTCCCATCGACGCTCTACGCCAAGAAGATCCTCAAGCGGGCCGGCAGGCCGTTTGAGCCGAGCGACGGCCCGGGAGAGCGCCTGCTCGCGGCAGTCCGTGATTCACTCGCCGCCGGAGAAGATCCGGAACTGGCGCTGCGTCAGGCCGCCGATCGGTTCAGAGACGAAGTGGAGGCAGATTGAGCAGCATCGACCGAGTCCACGCACGCCAGATCCTGGACTCACGCGGGAACCCGACCGTCGAGGTCGACGTGGTCCTGAAGTCCGGGGCGGCCGGCCGTGCCGCGGTGCCGTCCGGCGCGTCGACGGGCGAGTTCGAGGCTGTGGAGCTCCGTGATGGCGGGGACGCCTGGGCGGGCAAGGGTGTCTCGACCGCGGTTGGCAACGTGAACGGGGAGCTCGCCGACGCGGTCACCGGCCTCGATCCCGCCGATCAGGACCAGCTCGACCGCACCATGATCGAGCTTGACGGCACACCGAACAAGGGGCGGCTCGGCGCCAACGCGATCCTCGGCGTCTCACTGGCTGCGGCCAAGGCAGCCGCGGCGGAGGCCGGTTCCCCGCTCTGGCGATACCTCGGAGGCGAGGCGGCGCACGTACTGCCGGTGCCGATGATGAACGTGCTGAACGGCGGTGCGCACGCTGACAACAAGGTCGACTTCCAGGAGTTCATGATCATGCCGGTGGGGGCGCCGAGCTTCTCGGAGGGCCTCCGCATCGGAGTGGAGGTCTTCCACGCCCTCAAGCGCACTCTCCACGACCGGGCGCTCTCGACGGCCGTGGGAGACGAGGGTGGCTTCGCACCGGACCTCGACTCGAACGAGGCCGCGCTCGAGATGCTGATCGCCGGGATCGAGGCGGCGGGCCACCGCCCGGGCGACGACGTGGCCATCGCGCTCGACCCGGCCACCAGCGAGATCTTCGACAACGGCTCTTACGTGCTCGAGCACGAGGGCCGCACGCTGTCCTCCGAGGAGATGGCGGACCTCTGGTCCGATCTGGCCTCCCGCTACCCGATCGTGTCGATCGAGGACGGGATGGACGAGGAGGACTGGGACGGCTGGAAGCGGCTGACCGAGCGGATTGGCGACAAGATCCAGCTCGTCGGCGACGACCTCTTCGTGACGAACACCGAGCGGCTTCAGCGCGGCATCGAGCTGGGTGTGGCGAACTCGATCCTGGTCAAGGTGAACCAGATCGGCACGCTCACGGAGACGCTGGCCGCAATGCGGATGGCCGAGGAGGCCGGATACACGGCGGTCATGTCACACCGCTCCGGAGAGACCGAGGACACCACGATCGCCGACCTCGCGGTGGCCACCGGCTGCGGCCAGATCAAGACGGGCGCACCCTCGCGCTCGGACCGAGTGGCGAAGTACAACCAGCTGCTGCGGATCGAGGAGGCGCTGGGCGCCGACGCGACCTACGGCAAGTTCTCGATTACGTAGGAGCGCTCACCCTGCCGGACCATGCCGAGGCGGCGCGCCTCGCGCTCGAGCGCGCCGGGGTCGCGAAGGGCGCGGAGCCGGTGCTTCAGGCCCCGGTTCTCCTTCGTGAGCTCGCTGAGCACCTGCTTCTGGTGCCCGGCGGTGCCGGACTGCTTGATCCACTGCCGCGCCGGCGAGGCGTAGGCGAACAGGATCATCAGGAGCGTGCCCAGCAGGGCCACGCGACCAAGGCGATCCCAGCGAATTCCGGTGCGGCGGCGAGTGGTACCCATCCGGACGGCCTTCGCCGCCGCTCCGGGGTTTCCTCCGCGCTCCCTGGACGGAGCGAGCGCGGGCTACGCTGCCTCCCGTGCGCGCGATGCCTGAGCAGTTCGACTTCGAAGCGCTCGAGCGACCCCTTGTCGTTCTGATCGGGGGTGGCAGCGGTGTGGGCAAGTCAACCGTCGCCACGCAGCTCGCTCACAGCCTCGGCATCCCACGGGTCTCGAGCACCGACTTCATACGCGCGGTCCTGCGCTCCGTGGTGCCCGACGCGATCGCTCCAGAGTTGTCCCGCTCGTCCTTCGAGCTCGACCAGGGCCTCTCCCACAACGACGCGGCGCCCCACGCCGAATTCGAGCGCCAGGCGCAGCAGGTTCTGGTGGGCGTTCGGGCGATGATCGAGCGCGCGGTGCTCGAGAACACGCCGTTCATCCTGGAGGGAGTCCACCTCCTCCCCGGGCTCGTCGATCTGCACGACGTGCCCGACAGCGTCGTGGTTCATGTCATTTTGACCGTGGACGAAAGTGACGAACACTCGCGGCGGTTCGCGCTCCGTGCCAAAGGCTCGGGGCGGCCAGCCAGGCGCTACGACGAGGGGCTGGAGGCGATTCGCGAGCTTCAGGAGCACATTGTGGCCGCCGCGCACCGCTCCGGCGTCGCAGTGCTCGAGAACCAACAGCTGGACACGACCGTGCACCGTGTGATGGAACTGATTTTCGCCGCCGTCGACGGCGTGCTGCCGCGACGGGGATTGCAGCCCGTGCGGGGCGATGTCGCGGCCTGAGCTCGCGCTGGCGTCCGCGCTGCCATTGCTCGCGGCTATGGCATACCTCACCCCGGCCGCGGCGGCCGCGAAGCCGCCGGATAAAGGCATCGTCCGCGGGCCGTACCTGCAGCAGACCAGGAGTACCTCCACGTATGTCGTTTGGCAGACCGAGCGGCCCATGGCGGGCGCAGTCCACTACGGCATGCGAAGTGCGCGCGAGCGGGTGCGCAGCGCTCCGAGGAGGCGGAGGATGCATGCCATCCAGCTGCGGGGGCTGTCCCCTGCGACCAGCTATCGGTATCGCGTCAGCGCCGGCCGTCGCACCACAGCGGCCTTCCGCTTCAGAACCGCCAAGGTGGGCGCCGTGCCCTTTCGGTTCGGCGTCATAGGGGACTATGGGTCTGGCAAGCCGCCGGCCTACCGCAACGCGGCGCTGCTGCGGCGCGAGGCCGTCGATTTCATGCTCACGACCGGTGACAACGTGTACCCGCGCGGCCTGGAGCGCGAGTACGACCGCGGCCTGTTCCGCCCATTTGGAGCGCTGATGGGTCGGGTGGCGATATGGCCGACTCTCGGCAACCACGACTACGGCGATGAGGGGACGCCGCCGCGTCGCAGAGCGGACGCCTACTTCCGCAACTTCGTTCTGCCACGCAAGCCCGGACGCGAGCGCTTCTACTCATTCCGATACGGAAACGCAGAGTTCCTGGCCATCGACGACGAGGTGACCTCGTTTGCTCCCGCAAGCCGGCAGTACCGATGGATCGACGCGACCCTCCGGCGGTCCCGAGCCTGCTGGACGATTCCCTACTTCCACCACCCTGCGCACGCGGAGTACGTGAACCCGACGGCAGGAGACCTCGAGAAGCTCCGCCACGTCCAGCGTTGGCTCCTACCGCTCTTCGAGCGTCACGGGGTCAAGCTCGTCCTCACCGCGCACGAGCACAACTACGTCCGCAGCAGACGGCTATTGAGTGGCCGCGAAGACCGACGAGGCGTCACATACGTGCTCGCGGGAGGCGGCGGCGCCGCGCTCGAGCCCCTGCCTCCCACGCCGAGCCCGCTCACCGCCGTGCGCGGCAGGTTCTTCCATCACATTCTGGTCACGGTGGCGGGGAGGGCTCTGCGGGTGAGGGCGATCGACACCAGCGGGCGGGTTCGCGACCGATTTCGCCTCAGCTGCCGAGGCTAGACGGGCTTACGGCTTCTCGTGCTTCTCGCGCGGGCGGCCGCCGGCGTAGTCCTTCGCCTCGCGCAGGTAGCGGGCGAAGGCGGCGTCCACGACGCTCGCCGCGTCGGTGCCGGCCGCGTTGCGGCGGGCCAGCTCGAGTGCCCAGTCCGTGTCCTTGCCGTACAGGTCGGCCAGCTCGTCGACGACGAAGCTCGAGCCGAGACGGCGGCGCAGTTCCTCGACCACAGCGTCGGCCGCGCGATCGAGGTCGGCCTTGGCGGGCTCGGGCGTTCCGGAGAGCCGGCGCTCGCCCTCACGCCACTGGTAGAGCGCATTTTCGACCGCGTAGGCCATGGCGGCCGAGGCTAGCGCGTGAGCGCCTAGTCGTCGTCCTCGCCGTTGCCGGCTTCCTCGGCGTTGCCGGCTTCCTCGCCGGCGCGGCTGATGACGATGCGATCGGGCTCGATAGTCACCGTCACGGGGCGGTGGCCCGCCCAGTGCTCGGCATAGGTGGGGTCGTCCTGTACCGCGGGGTCGAGCCAGAGCCCGTAGCCCTCCTCGCCGTGATCGAACGTCCCCTCGAGGGCCTTCGGCTTGCGAGTGCGGCTGCGTCCGCGGCCGCCGCGACGTCCACGACGCCTGCGGGCCGGGGCCTTGGCGGCGCCATCGCCGTTCTCGGCGTCGCCCTCGTCGGCCTCCGCGTCAGCGGCATCCTCGTCGGTGTCCGCCTCCTCCTCCGCCTGGCGCTCGGCCTCGAGCGCCTCCGCCACGAGGGCGTCGTCCTCGGCGCGCAGGTCCGGCTCCTCGGCCTCGGTGCCCGGGACGAAGGTCTCGCCCTCACCCGCCTCGGCGGGCGCCAGCTCGTGCTCGCGCTTGAAAGCGCGGATATCCCCGACGGAAACGTCGAGCTGGTGGGCGATCCAGGCGTCGGTGCGACCCTGGCGGACCCATGTGCGGATCTGGTTGAGCTGCGGCTTCAGCGATCTACGTGCCAAACGGCGGCGGACACTACCAACCTGGCACCCGAAATCGACATGCATCCTAACCCCGAACGGTTGCCTGTTGCGCCCGATGGCCCAGGCTGCTTTATTGGGGGAGCGATTCCTTCGGCAGGGGAGAAGTCCGGCGTGCTTGTTCTCACGCGCAAGTCCAACCAGAGCATCATGATCGGCGACAACATCGAGATTTCGGTGCTCGCGATCATGGGCGAGAAGGTCCGAATCGGAATCGAGGCACCCCGCTCAGTGCCGGTCTTCCGGCGCGAGGTCTACGTCGAGATCCAGGAGGATCAGGAGGCGGGCGAGGAGCGCACGGACGTCGATATAGCCCTCGAAGAGCTCAAGGCCGACACCGGCTAGAAGCGGCCGGGCCTAGCCGCCGGCGAGCATCGCCAGCGTCTCGAACATCACGATCGTGACGATCACGGCCGTCACGACGATGCTGAGAGCGAGGAAGGCGAAGCGGAAGGATCCCTGCTTGCGCGTGCGCTCGACCCGGCGGACCCGGGAACGCTGGGCGGACTCCTTGCGGAGCCGCTCCCTGCGCACGATCGACTCGGCGGCTTCCTCGCGGAAGGCCTCCTCGAACTGCGCGAGTGACTGCCTCATGCGCATGCTCGGCGGAAGGCTACCAGCGGCCTCTGAGGCGAGACCCCGCCTCTCCCGTATACGTAACAATGCGTTCATGCGGTTGCGTGCTCCCGCGCAGCCTCCCGGTACACCTGCACGAAACGCAGGTACTTCTTGGCGATCTGGCCCACCGCGTCGCCCCGCTCGAGGTCTCCGTCGAGGAAGCCCTTGAGGGCGTCCCACCAGATCGTTCGGCCGATCGCGAAGCCGGCGTAGCCCTCCACGGGGGCGCCGGTGCGCAGCCAGTGCTCGACCTTGGCGTCGTTGGCCCCGCGGCCCAGCACCACGCAGATCACGCCGTCGCGGCCGTCGCGCCGGGCGGTCTCCGAGATGCGCTTGCAATCCTCCTGCGAGTCGATCCCCTCGATCTTCCAGATGTCCGCCTCGACGCCAGCATCCTGGAGGTCCAGGATCGCGTGGCGCATGAGCTCGGGCCGCAGCTCCCGGTCGTAGCGCTCCTCGTCGCCGCCGACACTCTCGAGCTGATCCGGCTCTGCTGGCACCAGCAGCTCGAAGAGGAACTTGCGGTCGTGCTCGTGGAGCCAGTCGGCGAGGCGCTTCAGCTTCTCTGCCTGGGTCCGGTTCATCTCCTCGTCGCCCTCGGGGTTGTAGCGCACGAGCACCTTCGAGAAATCGGGGTCGGACTTCTCGATGTGGGCGCCGAAGTCCTCGCCGTACTCGAAGTCGAACTCGTTCTGCCCTGACTTCTCCACGGGCATCGCGAGTAGCAGGCCACGGTCCTTGGCCTCCTCGGGAATGCGCTTGGGCGCGCCGAACTGCTCGTCCACCAGGCAGCCGGTGGCGTGCGGGTCCACGCCCTCCTCGGTCGCCTTCAGCAGGCCCTCGAAGATGAGGTGCTTCGCGTCCGCGATCGTCTCCGTCTGCTCCGGCGTCGGGTCGCCCTCGATGCCGAACATCTTCTTCTGGAAGGACCCACGGTGGTCGAACGCGAGGATGTAGAGCTTGCCGTCGTAGCCGAGTGACATGTGCGTACTTCTCCTTGTCGTGTCCCGTGGGTTATACCCTGCGCGCGATGGAGCACCGCTTCTCGGGCCCCTCCTACACCCTCGGGATCGAGGAGGAGCTCATGATCGTGGACGAGGAGACCCTCGACCTCGTCAATTCCATCGAACGGCTGCTGTCCGACCTGAGTGATGTACCCACTGAGGGCGAGGTCAAGCCGGAGCTGATGGAGTCGGTCTGCGAGATCGCCACGACGCCGGTGAGGAACACCGTCGAGGCGGGTGCTCAGCTGCGCGCGATGCGGCAGACCGTGAACCAGGTGGCACAGCAGCACGGAACGAGGATCGGATCCGCCGGCACGCATCCGTTCGCGCTCTGGGAGGACCAGCGGATCGTCGCGCGACCGCGCTACCGCGACCTGATCTCCGGCCTCCAGTTCGTGGCGCGCCAGGAGATCATCTTCGGCATACACGTGCACGTGGGCTTGGACCACCCCGACAAGGCGATCCACGTGACCAACGGGATGCGCGTGCACCTGCCGCTGCTGCTGGCTCTGTCGGCGAACTCGCCGTTCTGGCGCGGCGACAGCACGGGCCTCGACTCCACGCGCACGCCGATCTTCCGTGCGTTCCCGCGCGTGGGCATTCCGCCGCGCTACGACAACTTCGAGGACTGGGCGCGCCGGATCGAATTCATGATGGAGTCGAAGGTGATCGGCGACTACACGTACCTCTGGTACGACGTGCGTCCGCACCCGAACTTCGGCACGGTCGAGGTGCGCGTGATGGACTCCCAGACACGCGTGGAGCACACGCTCGCGCTCGCCGCGCTGGTCCAGGCGATGGTGAAGGAGCTCGCCGAGCACTACGACGAGGGGAAGGAGCTCTCGCGCTACCCGTACGAGATGCTCGACGAGAACAAGTGGATGGCCGCCCGCCACGGGCTCGACGCGCACCTCGTGGACCTGCCCGACAAGGAGCGCGTGCCCGTGCCGGAGCTCACGCGGCGCCTGATGGACCGCCTGCGTCCACACGCCAAGGACCTCGGCTCCGAGGAGGACTTCGACTGCGTCGAGGAGATCCTCGACCGCGGCAACGGCGCCTCTCGGCAGGAGGTTGTCTACGAGGCCAACCACGACCTGCGCGAGGTCGTGCGTGAGATCCTCGACGCGACCGTACCGGAGGCCGCGGAGGCCACCGGCGACTGAGGGGCCGAGCGCGCATGCGGCGCCGGGTACTCTGAGGGGGACCGTGTCGCAGCCGGACCTTTTCGTCGTCTGCAAGAACTGCGGCTCCGAGGTGAGCCCGTACGTGACCGAGTGCCCGTACTGCGGGCAGCGGGTCCGAAAGCGCGCGCCGAAGCTCGACCGCTCGAGCGGCGAGCCGGAGCAGAAGCGGCGCAAGCGCCAGCGCAAGCTGCCGCGCCTGCGCGCCGAGGAGATTGCCGGCATCGCGCCGGACACGAGGCCGTACGCCACGTTTGGGCTGATCCTCGCCTGCGTGGTCGGCATGTTGGTTGCCGCGTGGGATCCGCTGAGGGATATCGGCCAGCTGATCGTGCCGACCCCCTCCGACAACGAGATCTGGCGCTGGTTCCTCACTCCGTTCCTGCACGGCGACCAGCTCGGATATGCGTTTGTCGCACTCGTGCCCGTCGGCATCTTTGGGACGCTGCTCGAGCGCCGCTTCGGACCCGTCGCGGTGGTGGCCACCTTCATCCTGGCCGGTGCCGCCGGCGCGGGTCTGGCCGCGCAGCTCGAGACCTCGCCGCTGCTGTCCGATCCCCCCGTGTGGGCGGTTTTCGGCGCCAACGGCGCGGCGCTCGGCGTGCTCGTGGCCTGGCTCGTGGACGACAGGCTGGCGGCACGACGCGGCAACGACCGCGAGAACGACCTGCTTGGCGTGTACGTGATCGCTGCGGTGCTGGTGCTTCTCTCGCTCACCACCCAGGAGGCGAACATCTCCGCAGCGGTGGGCGGGGCTCTGGTGGGCGCGGTGATGGGACTGCTCCTGCCAACGATCACCCGGAAGGCCTGATGTTCTCTGACGAGCAGGTGGAGGCAGCAGTCCGCGCGCTGTCCGACCCAGAGCGCTTCGCCGACGCGGAGCGGCTCGTAACCGCCGCCGCGCCCCAGCTCCACCTCGTGCTGGCGCACGCCCTGAACCAGGGCGGCTGGTTCGGCCCTGCGCACGAGTCGGAGCTACGCTCGGCCGTCGCCGAGGCGGACGAGGCCACACGGGCGACCCGGGTAGAGACCCTTCTGGCCGAGGAGACGCGCCTGGGCATGATGGTCGGTGTGGCCGTCGGCTGGGAGCTGGCGCGCGAGCTCGGAAATCCCAAAGAACCCGGAGGAGATTAGATGGACATCCGCTTTCTAGGCCACGCCTGCTTCGAGCTGTCGGACGGTGACACCCGCGTGCTCGTGGATCCCTTCCTGAGCGGCAACCCCAATGCCGCCGCCGAGGCATCCGAGCTCGAGCCGACCCACATCTTCCTCACGCACGGTCACGCCGACCACTACGGCGACATCGTCGACATCGGCAAGCGCACCGGCGCACAGGTGGTGGCGATCACGGAGCTGGCGGGCGAGCTCGGCGAGCAGGGACTCGAGAACGTGGCGGATCCCAATATCGGTGGCACGGTCGAGTTCGACGGTGGCTGGGTGCGGATCACCCCGGCGTGGCACACGAGCACCTCTCCGAACGGGACCGTCAACACCCCGGCCGGACTCGTGATCAACCTGGGCGGCAAGACCGTCTACCACGTGGGCGACACCGCGCTGTTCTCCGACATCCGGCTCGCCGGCGAGCGTGACGACCTCGACGCGGCGTTCGTCTGCATCGGCGGCCACTACACGATGGACCGCTACGACGCCGCGGTGGCCTGCGAATGGATCGGCGCGCCGGTGGTGATCCCGTGCCACTACGACACGTTCCCGGCGATCGAGACGGACGCTCAGGCGTTCAAGGCGGACGTGGAGGAGCGCACGGGAGGCAAGACGACCGTCGAGGTGCTCGACCCCGGCGGGACGCTCAGCCTCTAGTTACGTCCTGGGCGCCGCGCGCGAACCAGACCGGCCGGTCCTTCCAGTCGTGCGCGACGAGGGCGGCGCCGAGGGCCGCGAGAAGGATTCCGGTGGCGCCGTGGTGGACGCGCTGGCCGCAGATCCAGACGCGCCGGCGCATCGGGTCATAACCGAGAAGACGATTACCGTGTGTCCATGGCGTCTGCATTGTGTTACTCCGCACTACCACTAATCGGCATTTTGCGGCGAAAATTCACCCGAAAACTGTCCACTGGGCTCGTGATCGCGCTCGCGCTGGCCGTTTCCGGCTGCGGCGACGATGACGAGCAGGCGTCGACCCCGCCCGCAACGACAGCAATGACGGAGACCGCCGCGACTGAGAGCACACCCGCAGAAACCGTCACCGAGGAGTCCCCCGGAATCAAGACCGAGACCACCCCGGCCGAGCCGCCGGAGGACCAGCCGGGCGGCGCGGGCGACGAGGAGCCCGCGCGGACGCTGGCGCTCTTCACGGCGAAGGACGGGCGCATCACGCCGCCGGTGGTGCGCGTGCCGGCGTTCATCTCGATCGAGGTGCAGCTGCGCTCGGCGGACGGCGAGAAGTACAAGATGCGCTTCGGCGACGTGACGATCACGGCCGGCGGCGGCCTCAGCTCAGTGTCCACGACGATCGACGGCCTGCGCCCGGGCAAGGCGATCGTCGGAACGCCGGATGGCCCCGGCAACCGCGTCCGCATCGAGGCCACGGCCGAGCCCGGCCCCTAGGCGATGGTCCGCGCGGCCCGAGCCGACGACACCGCGGCGATCGCCGCCATCTACAACGCCGGCATCCGCGAACGCAGCTCGACGTTTGAGACACGCGAGCGCGAGCCCGCGGAGATCGCCGACCGGATCGCCGCCGACGTCGTGTTCCTGGTCGCCGAGATCGACGCCAACGTTGCTGGGTTCGCTGCGACCTCGCCGTACAGCGACCGCGAGGCCTACGCGGGAATTGCGGAGTGCAGCGTCTACGTGGACTCGGAGTTGCGCGGCCGCGGCATCGGCACCCAGCTCCTCGAGGCGCTCGCCGCGGAGGCGGAGCGCGCCGGCCTCCACAAGCTGCTCGGCAAGCTCTTCGCCAGCAACGAGGCGAGCATGCGACTCGTCGCGCGCCTCGGCTTCCGGGTCGTCGGGACGCACGAGCGACACGGTCAGCTGGACGGCGAGTGGCGCGACGTGATCGTTGTCGAGCGCCTCTTGGCTGGCCAGCCAACCATGGGGTAATCTGGCGCTCCATGAGCGAATCAGCCACCGATCGCACCCTTCGAGAGGACTTCCAGGCCACGAGCGATCCCGGGCTGATGGAGTCTGCCGACCGCGGCGAGGTGCACCTGCTCAGCTACCAGCAGCTCTATCTGCTCTGGGAGCGCCAGCAGTGGGCCACGCAGGACATCGACTTCACGCAGGACCGGATCGACTGGCACGAGCGCATCCCCGAGGAGGAACGCTTCCAGCGCATGTACGGGCTCAGCTCGTTCTTCATCGGGGAGCAGAAGGTCGCGGAGGAGCTCGGGCCGATGATGCGCGCGGCGCCCACCGAGGAGATGCGCGTGTTCTTGTGCACCCAGATCGCCGACGAGGCGCGCCACGTGCAGTTCTTCAACCGCTTCTACGAGGAGGTGGGCGTGCTCGAGGCGGACTCGCTCCAGGGCCGCCTCGCGGAAACGAACGAGCACGTGAACCCCGAGTTCAACGAGCTCTTCGACGAGATGCTGAAGAGCCGGGTGGACCATCTCGCCCGCCAGCCCGAGGACCTGGAGATGCTGGTCGAGGCGGTCACGCTCTACCACATGGTCATCGAGGGGATGCTCGCCCTCACGGGCCAGCACTTCATCCTCCAGTACAACGAGGAGCAGGGCACGCTGCCCGGCTTCGTGGAGGGCTTTAACAAGATCGCTCGCGACGAGCACCGCCACGTGGCGTTCGGCGCCCGCTTCCTGCGCGAGATGGCGCAGGAGGACAGCCGCTACGCCGAGGCCATCACCCGGACGCTCACCGAGGTCGCCCCCATCGCGGACGCCGTGCTGCGGCCCAAGTGGTACGTGGAGGGCGAGACCCAGCTCTTCGGAACCGACCTCGAGGAGACCCGCGCCTTCGCGGCGAAGGCGCTGGAGCGCCGCCTCAAGGTGATCGGGCTCGCGCCGGTTGCTTGACCGGCGCCTGCCCTCGCGCCGCGCGTCCGACGACTCCGAGCAGCCCTGCCCCTAGAACATCCGCCCGCCGACGGGCACGTCGGCGGGTTAGGGTCAGACCCCTTGAGTGCCGGACGCTCAAGGGGTCAGACCCCTTGAGTCGGGGGGACTTAGAACATGCGGCCGCCGACCGGGACGTCGGCGGTCGGGCGCAGCAGGATCACGTTGCCGTCCTCGTCGGGCACGCCGAGGGTCAGGACCTCTGACATGAAGGGGCCGATCTGGCGGGGTGGGAAGTTCACTACCGCCACCACGAGGCTGCCCTCCAGCTCCTCGCGCGAGTAGTTCTTGATCTGCGCGGACGAGCGCTTCTCGCCGATCTCGGTGCCGAAGTCGATGAACAGCTTCCACGCCGGCTTGCGTGCCTCGGGGAAGTCCTCCACGCGCGCGACGCGGCCGACGCGGATGTCGACCTTCATGAAGTCGTCGAAGTCGATCACGGCGGGGGCAGCGTAGCTGCCCGGGGCGGGCCTACGGAGCCGGCGGAGGTGGAGGAGGCGGCGGCTGGCTCGTACCGTCGGGCTCGCCTGCGGGCGGCGCAGGCGGTGCGGGCGGCGGGGCCTCGGTGCCCGTGCCTTGGTCGCCCGGGGCGGTGGCCGGATCACTCGGCTCGCCGGGCGGCGTGGTCGAGTCGGCGGGCTCCTCCTCACGCGGCGGCAGGGTCACGGTCGAGCCCTCCTCCTGGACTGGCGCCGGCGCCGGCGCCGGAGCGGGCTCCACCGGCACGGGCGGCGCCACGGGCGCAACCTGCACCGGCTCGGGGGCCACGGTCTCCACTGGCGGCTCAACCACTGCCACGACGGGATCCGCCTCGGCCGCGGCGGCGCGCGCCACCGGCGGCGGAGGGGCCGGAGTGGCCTTGGGTGCCGGCGCCGCGGCCACCTGCGGAACCGGAGCGGCGAAGTGGCGCTCGCTCACGTTCTTCACCTCGACGGCGCCAGCGGTCACGATCACTGCCGCAGCCATTCCGGCCGCAGCCTTCGAGGCGAGCGTCGACACGCCCGCCGACACCGCGCCGCTGGCGGTGATGCCGCTGGCCGCGGTCATGGCGACTCCCGCCACGCCGGTGCCACCAGCCGCCCCGCCCGAGGCGGCTGCTCCGGCGGCGCCCGCTCCGCCGACGCTGACCTTCGCGACCCACAGCTTCTTGAGGAAGACGAGCGCCCCGATCGGGTAGATCGCAGCGAGCGCTCGCGTGGTCTTGCGGAGCTCCACGCGGAAGCTGCGGCAGCGGTCGCACGCCTTCAGGTGGCGACGCACGGGGGCGGTGGTCCGGGCCAGCCCCTCGGCCACCTGTCCGAGCTCGAGCCGGACCTCCTCGCACGTGAGCAGCCGCGACTCGGCGGCCTCGGCGAGCGACACACGCGCGCGCACAAGCAGCGACTTCACGCTCGGGATGGTGGTGTCCATCGCCTCGGCGATCTGGTCGTAAGAGAGCGCGTCGATCTCACGAAGGAGCAGTGCCGTGCGCTGCGTCTCCGGCAGCTCGTGCACGTCGGACACGATCTGGCGGAACTCCTCGCGCTTGTGCACGGTGTCCGCCGTGCTGGCGCCGCCGTCGCGCTCGAAGATGTCCATCGAGTCCTGCCCGGACGGCTGCGGGCGCCGCAAATGGTTCAGCGAGCGGTTGCGCGCGATCCGGTAGAGCCACGGGCGCGCGTTGATCGGGCGGTCGTCCGCGCACATCGCGTTGAACGCCGCCGTGAAGACCTCCTGGAGCACGTCCTCAGCGTCCTCCTGCGAGCCGAGCATGTGGCGGCAGAAGGCGAGCAGGCGCGGCTGGTAGCGCTGCACCAGGGCCTCGAACGCGCCGTGGTTGCCGCGCCTCGTGAGGGCAATAAGGCGTTCGTCACTCTGCAGCCGCAGGAGCGGAGAGCGCCCGGCAAGAGCCGGCAATGCTGCGGACTGTCTGAGAGCGGAGGCTTCCATGGATAAACCAGGGGCACAAAGTGCCCCGCCTCAGGGACACCGTAGCAGCGAAAAAGTTGCGCGAGCTAGGCCTCTTGGCGGAGCTCATCGAGGCGCCGATAGGCGAGCGTCACCGCCATCGCGCCCTCTCCAACCGCCCCGGCGACCCGGGCTGAGCGATGCGCGTGCGGCCATACTTGTGGGGCCCGGGTGGCGGAACTCGGTCAGACGCGATCGGCTTAAACCCGATTGCCCGAGAGGGCGTGTGGGTTCGAATCCCACCCCGGGCACCTAGATCCGGTCAGGCATGAAGCTTGCAACTGACGGGACCTTCGGAGACACTCGTGACGTAATAGGTCTGGGGGACGTATTGGCCCTGGAATACGTATAGGTCTGGAGGACCCATGTCTGGCTCGACGACAATCGTGCGCAGCGGCTTCTTGGCAGCACTCGTGCTCGCCGCCGTCCCGGGACAGGCACTTGCCCAGGGCGGCTATTACGGGCCCTTCGGGCCACCGCAGGAGGACTACGGCCCCGGCGTGACGGTGTCGGGCGCCGGGCTCGCTCGCGTGAAGGCGCCGTCGCAGCTAAACGACGACTCGATCAGGCAGGCCGTGAGCGCGGCGCGGGCGAAGGCGATCTCGCGCGCCGTGGCCGACGCTCGCCGGCGCGCCGAAGCCGTGGCCACCGCCACGGGCATCTCGCTCGGCTCGGCCGACGCGGTGGAGCTCAACCCCGGCTTCCCGGAACGCCAGCCGTGCCGCCGCTCGCGGCGCACGAAGGAGCTTCGTTGCGTCGTGCCGTCGTTCGCGTCCTCATCGGCCACGGTGACCTTTGAGATAGCCGGGGGCGCCTCCTCGGACGAGGGTGCGCGGGAGCTGAGCGCATCGGCCACGGGGTTCGCCCCCGTTGGCGCCAAGCGGAGGACCAGCCCCGCGATCCGGCATGCGCTCTTTGCGGCGCGGCTGGCGGCCACACCGGACGCGGCCAAGGCAGCCCGCGCGAACGTGGAGGTCGCGGCGCAGGGATCGGGTCTCGCGCTCGGCCAGCCGTTCTCGATCGTCGAGCAGGCGAGCCCCTACGGCGACATCTTCCTCGGTGCGTTCGCGCCCGGGGTCTTCTGCGGCACGGTTACCCGCGGAATCATCCGGCGCGGCCCGGAGACCGGGACGCGCCGGCTGGTTGGCAGGCGGCGCGTGCGCCGCTGCTACTCGCCGCGGACGCTCCAGGTGACCCTCGAGGCGACGTACCTGGCCCAGGGCAGCTGACATACGAGCGACTCCCTCGGGTATACACCGCATGGTGAAGCTCCTCTTTATCCCCGTATCGGTTGGCGCTGGCCTACTCGCGGGCTTCGTCGGCAAGAAGACCTTCGACCAGGTCTGGGGCCTGATCGATCAGGAGGAGCCGCCCGACTCCAAGGACCGCGACGTTCCATGGAGCAGGCTGCTGCTCGCCGGCGCCATCCAGGGCGCCATATTCCGCGCCGTCAAGGAAGCGACGGACCACGCCGCCCGGCGCGCCTTCTACCGCACGACGGGTACCTGGCCCGGCGACAAGCGCCCAGACCCCGCATAAAGAACCCGCACAAACGGGCTCCAGCTGGGGCGCAAGAACTGGCGCATTGCTGCGTTACAGCTTGGTAAGGGTTCACGGCTGAGCTCGGATTCCGGCTTTGGGAGATTCGCCAAATGGGAGGGCGAAGGGGCCGGGACATGTGCGAGAGGAGTAGGGGTGTAGGTGCGATCGCTGAGCGCTATCGGACGCGTAGCTGCCGTCGGTGCGCTGATCGCTGCCCTGGTGCTGGTCTCCCTGCTCCTCTTCGGCGGCGGCGGTGCCGGCGGCTACAAGGTCAAGGCGCGCTTCCTGAACGCCGGTCAGCTGGTGAAGGGCAATCCGGTTCAGGTGGGCGGCGTCCCCGTGGGGTCGGTGAAGGGCATCAAGATCACCGGCGACGGCCACGCCGAGATCGAGCTCTCGATCGACGGCGACCACGCGCCCCTGCGGCGCGGCACGCGCGCCGAGATCCGCCAGTTCTCTCAGTCGGGCCTCGCGAACCGCTACGTCGACCTGAAGCTCCCGCCGGACACGGACGACACGATCCCCGAGGGCGGGGTCATCGACACCGACAGCACCGTCACCCAGGTCGACCTCGACGAGCTCTACAACACGCTCGACCCGGAGACCCGGCGCTCGCTTCAGGGCTTCTTCAAGCAGTCCGCGGACCAGTGGCGCGGCAGGGAGCGCGAGGCCAACATCGGCTTCCAGTACCTGAACCCGGCGCTGTCCACATCGAGCCGGCTCTTCAACGAGCTGACCAAGGACACCCCGGTGCTGGAGCGCTTCCTGGTGGACAGCTCCCGCATGGTCACCGCTCTCGCGGACCGCCGTGACGATCTCGCAGGCCTGATCGGGAACCTCAACGAAACCACGCGCGCGCTCGGCAGCCAGAAGGAGGCGCTTGCCGAGTCGATCGGCCGTCTCCCGCCGTTCATGCGCCGTGCCAACACGACGTTCGTGAACCTGCGCTCCACCCTCGACGAGGTCGATCCGCTCGTCGAGGCCTCGAAGCCGGTGGCGAAGCGCCTGCAGCCCTTCCTCTCGCAGGCCCGGGCCTTCGCCGCCGACGCCGAGCCCACCGTCCGCGACCTGAGCGTCACGATCCGGCGCGAGGGCGGCTCGAATGATCTGATCGACCTGCTGCACTCCTTCCCGCCGCTGGCCGAGATCGCGACGGCCAAGAAGCAGCGCAGCTACGCGCCGGGCGGCCGCGAGTTCGACGTGGGCGAGACGCGCGGCGCCTTCCAGGAGTCCGTCGACGCGCTCAAGGGCGGCGCCGGCGAGATCGGCTTCGCCCGCCCGTACACCACCGACTTCCTCGGCTGGTTCGACGACTTCTCGACCACCGGCGGCGGCTTCGATGCCCTGGGGGCGACCGCTCGCGGCATGGTTTCGTTCGCGCCGGTTCTGCACCCCGACTCCCTGGCGACGAAGCAGTACCGGCGTTGCCCGGGTGCCGCGGAGGCGCCGGCGAAGGATGGTTCGAACGTGCTCTCCGAGGCCGAGCGTGAGGCGCTCGGCTGCGAGGAGGAAGACAGGGCGGTGCCCAAGTGAGGCGCGTGCTCGTGGTGCTTTCGGTTCTGGGCGTGTGCGCCGGCGCGTTCATGCTCGCCGGCGCCGCGGACAAGGGCTCCGAGGGGAAGACCTACAGGATCAAGTTCGACAACGCCTTCGGGCTCGTCAAGGGCGGCGACTTCCGGGTGGGCGGCGTGAACGCCGGCCAGACGACCGGCTTCGAGGTCGAGAAGAAGCAGGGCGAGTCGCCCAAGGCGGTGGTGACCGTCGAGGTCTCGAAGCCGGGCTTCGGCGACTTCCGCAAGGACGCGAGCTGCGAGATCCGGCCGCAGTCGCTGATCGGCGAGTACTACGTGGACTGCCAGCCCGGCAAGTCGGACGAGCGGCTGCCGGACGACGGCGTCGTGCCCGTGGAGCAGACCTCCTCGACGATCCCCACGGACATCGTCAACGACATCATGCGCCGGCCATACCGCGAGCGCTTCCGGCTGATCATCACGGAGCTCGGCACCGGCCTGGCGGGGCGCCCGGACGACCTCCAGGAGGTACTGCGGCGCGCGCATCCGGGCCTGCGTGAGACCTCGAAGGTGCTGCGCGTCCTCGGTGACCAGAACGAGGTCATCAAGAACTTCATCACGGACTCGGACACCGTGATCAACGAGCTCGAGAAGAACAAGCGCGACGTCGTGCGCTGGGTGGGCGAGGCGGGCGACGCCGCCGAGATCTCGGCGACCCGGCGCAACGAGCTGCGCGCCAACTTCCAGCGGTTCCCCGAGTTCCTCGACGAGCTCCGTCCCACCATGGCGCGGTTGGGCGAGCTGGCCGACGAGCAGACGCCGCTGCTCGCCGACCTCCAGCGTGCCGCTCCCGACCTCGACACCTTCTTCACGCGCGTGGGTCCGTTCTCGGAGGCGAGCCGCCCGGCCGTGCGCTCGCTTGGCGACGCGGGCGAGGTGGGCACGAAGGCGTTCCGCGAAGGCCGCCAGGAGCTCCGGGAGCTGCGCACCCTGGCCGCGGGGGCGCCGCCGTTCGCGAAGCCGCTGCGCCAGTTCCTCCAGACGATCGACGACCGCAAGCGTGCCATCGAAAGCGATCCGCGCGCAAAGGCCACCGCGCCGCCCGCGCCGGACCCAACCGCCATCCCGAATGAGGGCGGCTTCACGGGCATGGAGGCGATCTGGAACTACTTCTTCTGGCAGACGCTCAGCACCAACATGCTGGACGACACGGCGCACATGCTGCGCGCGTCGCTCACGGTCGCGCCGGACTGCATGGAGTGGCACAACGAGCCGCCGAAGACGCCCAAGGACCACGAGATGTTCGAGCGCTGCAACTCGTACCTCGGTCCGAACCAGCCGGGGATCTACAGCCCCGACCCACTCGACGACGGCTCCAACCCGTCGGCCGCGCGACTTCGCTCCCAGAGCGGCAAGCCTGCGTCGAGCGTCGGCGAGCAGCGCGGCGAGGGCCAGCCGGAGGCAGGGCCCCTGCCCGGGCAGCGCGACCTCTCGAAGCCGCAGATCGTGCTCCCGCCCCCCGTGCAGGAGCTGCTCGACACGCTCACGCCCAAGGAGCAGCGCCAGCTCGATGCTGACGACCTTCAGCAGCTAGGCGTCCCCGCTGACGACCTCCAGCAGCTTGGCGTCCCCGCTGACGACCAGACCGCCGGCCAGCTCCTCGACTACCTGCTCGCGCCATGAGCCGTCGCCGCGGACAAGCCAGCATCGGAGCCAGCCCTGTCCTGATCGGGGCGGCCACGGTGCTCGTCGCGCTCGTGGCCGTGTTCATCGCCTACAACGCGAACGCCGGCCTGCCGTTCGTCCCGACCTACGACCTGAACGCGGAGCTGCCTTCCGGCGGCAAGCTCGTGAAGGGCAACGAGGTCCGCATCGGCGGCTTCCGCGTGGGCGTCGTCAAGGACGTGAGGCCGAAGGTCACGACGGTGAACGGCGAGCGCCGCAGCGTGGCCGTGGCGGAGCTCAATCTCGACAAGAAGATCGAGCCGCTCGCCAGGGACACCGAGTTCCGCGTGCGTCCGCGCTCGGCTCTTGGCCTCAAGTACATCGAGCTTCGGCCCGGCACCAGCAGGTCCACCTGGCAGTCCGGCGACACGGTGCCGGTCAAGCAGTCCTCCGAGCCGCTCGAGTTCGAGGACCTGTTCTCCACCTTCGACCGCGAGACCCGGCCCAACATCCAGCGGGCCACCGACGGCTTCGGCAACGCCTTCGCCGGCCGCGGCCGGGCGATCAACAACTCAATCGAGGCGCTCAACCCGTTCTTCAAGGCGCTGACCCCTGTTATGCGGAACCTGTCGAACCCGCGCACGGAGCTCGACCAGTTCTTCCTCCAGATGGGCCGGGCGTCCGAGCAGGTGGCGCCGGTGGCCCGCACGCAGGCACTGCTGTTCACAGACATGGCGGACACGTTCGCGGCGATCTCCGCCAGCCCGCGCGCGCTCCAGGACACGATCGAGAAGGGCGCTCCGACGATGGACGTCTCGATCGACTCGTTCCGGGTGCAGCAGCCCTTCATGGCCGACTTCACGGACCTGTCGGCGCGCCTGCGCCCGGCGGCCGCCGAGCTGCCGCGCTCGCTTCCGGCCATCAACAGCGCCTTCAAGGTCGGCACGCCTGTGCTGCCGCGCACTGTCGAGCTGAACGAGAACCTCGAGAAGGCCTTCAACGAGGCGGACGACCTGTTCGAGAACCCGAACACGCTGCTCGCGCTGAAGGACCTCACCACCGCGGTCACGGTCACCCGCCCGGCGCTCGAGTACATCACGCCCTACCAGACGGTCTGCAACTACCTCAACTACTTCATTCACCCGCTGGGCGAGGTGCAGTCGGTGGTGCAGAGCGGCCCCACCGGCGGCGGGACCGTGCTCAACCAGAACGTCAAGGAAGTCAACTCAGACCAGCAGAACAACTACGGCACGTCCGCAAGTTCGCGGCCGTGGGACATCCCCGCGGGCCAGAAGCCGCAGGGGGCGAAGGACTTCCAGGGCAAGCCGCTCTTCCGCCTGTACGCGACCGCATACAACCCGGCCATCGACGCTCAGGGCAACGCGGACTGCCAGCTCGGGCAGACCGGCTATCCGAATGGCGCGCTCGGACCGGGCCGCTACCAGCCCGGCGACATCAAGGACGGGTCCGAGGCCCACGGCCTCCCGATTCCGGGCGAGTTCGGCTCTGGCACCAACGGCGCCATCACCGAGAACAACCTGCCCGGTCTCTCGGGTGGCACCTACCGAATGCGCGAGCTCGGGATCGACAACCTGAAGGACGTGCCATGAGCGGGCGCTCGAACGGCATGAGCCCCTTCCGCGCGGGCATCCTGGCGCTCGTCATCGTCGGCCTGTTCGCCTACTTCGGCTTCACGAAGGCCAACCCGTTCGCGAACCCGTACCAGTTCAAGGCGGCGTTCAACGACGTGAACAACCTGAAGCCGAAGTCGCCGGTCCGGATCGCCGGCGTCGAGGTGGGCAAGGTCAAGAAGGTCGAGCCCATCAACGAGGGCGAGGGCCAGGGCGCCGCCATGGTGACCATGGAGCTCCAGGACAAGGCTCTTCCGATCAAGGAAGACGCGGAGCTGAAGATCCGGCCGCGCATCTTCCTCGAGGGCAACTTCTTCGTGGATCTCGAGCCCGGCTCGCCGTCCGCCGACGAGCTCGGGGACGGCGGGACGATCCCGGTCACGCACACAGCGGCGCCCGTGCAGCTCGGCGACGTCCTCACCGCGCTCCAGAGCGACACGCGCTCCGACCTCCAGACGTTCCTGCGCGAGTACTCAAAGGGCCTCGACGAGGGCGGGGCGGAGGGCTTCAACCAGGCGATCAAGTACTGGGAGCCCGCCTATCGCAACTCCTCGCTCGCGAACGACGCGACGCTGGGCCAGGATCCCGACCGCGACCTCCAGCGCGTCCTGAAGGGACAGCAGAAGACATTCGGTGCGCTCGTGCGCGACGAGCGTGCGCTCAAGGACCTGGTCACGAACTTCAACGTGACCGCCGCCGCCTTCGCACGCGAGGACGTGGCCCTGGCGGCCTCGATCCCGGCGCTGCGCGACACGCTGAGGGTGGGCCAGCCCGCGCTCGCCTCGCTCGACTCGGCGCTGCCGTCGCTGCGGGCCTTCGCGCGCGATGCGCTGCCGGGAGTGCGCTCGTCGGACGAGACGCTTGCGGAGTCGCTGCCGTTCATCACCCAGGCGCGCCTGCTCATGTCTGAGCGCGAGCTGCGCGGTACGGCCCGGGTGCTGCGCCAGACGATCCCGGACGTGGTGGCGTTCAACCGCACCTCCGTGCCGTTCCTGCAAGAGAACCGCGCGCTCTCGGCCTGCACGAACAACGTGCTCGTTCCGTTCATGGACCTGGAGATCCCGAACCCAGAGACCGGCAACGAGGCCGAGAACTCCGGCCAGAAGGTTCGCCAGCAGCTCCAGCGCGGCTTCCCTGGCCTGTCGGGCGAGAGCCGTCTCTCGGACGGCAACAACCAGTTCTTCCATGCCGGCGCAACGCCTCCGGGGAACCGCGTCCGGCCGGGCCCGCCGCCCGACGGCGGCAGCATGCCGATGCCACATCGTCCGGATGTGCCGTGCGAGCAGCAGGAGCTTCCGAACCTGCACGCGCCCGGCGGCCCGATTCCGGCCTTCCCCGTGCTCGACCACAGCCCCGGTTCGGTCGTCAAGCCGCCCGGCTCCGGTGCCTCCGGTCGGCGATTTCCTCGACTCCGCTCAGGACTTCGTGGACAACGTCCTGCCGCTGGTGGCACGGGAGCGCACGGCCTACCAGCGCCGTGAGGCGCGCCTCGCGAAGCAGGAGGGCGGCGGATGAGGACCGCGATCCGCAAGAACCTCGCGGACTTCCTGGCGATCCTCGGCGTGGTGGTCCTCGGTATCGGGATCGGCGCCTACATCCTCGCCAACCAGCGCCTGCGCTTCCCGCTCGTGGAGGACAAGCCCTACACCGTCAAGGCCGAGCTCTCAGATGCTCAGGCAGTCACGCCGGGGCAGGGCCAGACCGTCGTGGTCGCCGGCGTGCGCGTGGGTGACATCGGGCAGGTCGAGCTCGAGGACGGCAAGGCCGTCGTGGAGCTCCAGCTCGACCCGAAGTACCGCGGCTTCCTGCGCCAGGACGCGAGTGCCCTGCTGCGGGCGAAGACGGGAACCAAGGACATGTTCCTCGAGGTCGATCCCGGCGAGGGCAAGCCGCTGGACGACGGCGGGCGAATCCAGGTGTCGAACACGCTGCCCGACATTGACCCGGACGAGTTCCTGGCCACGCTCGACTCGGACACGCGCGACTACCTCAAGCTGCTGATCTCCGGTGCGGGCAAGGGCCTGGACGGCCGCGGCACCGACCTCCGCGAGGTGCTCAAGCGGCTCGGGCCGTTGCACAAGGACCTCGCGCGCGTGAGCAGGGCGGTCGCAGAGCGGCGGCAGAACATGCGCCGGCTGATCAACCGCTATGGCCTGCTGATGGCCGAGCTTGGCAAGAGCGACAAGGACATCACTCGGCTCGTGCGCACGTCCAACGTGACGCTCGGCGCCTTCGCCGACGAGGACCAGAACATCTCGGCGCTCGTGTCGAAGCTGCCCGGCACGCTCGACCAGACGGCCACGACGCTCGGCAAGGTCGACACGCTCGCGAAGCAGATGGGCCCGACCTTCGAATCACTGCGGCCGCCGTTCCGCAAGCTCGACGAAGCCAACGCTGCCGTGCGGCCGTTCGTCGAGGAAGCCGCCCCGATCTTGGAGAAGAAGGTGCGGCCGTTCGCCGCGGGAGGCACAGCCGTTCCAGCGCAACCTGGGCGCGGCCTCGAAGGACCTCGCGACGGCGGGCCCCGACCTGACGGCCGCGTTCCGCGGGCTCAACCGCCTGTTCAACATCGGCGCCTACAACCCGGGCGGCACCGAGGGCATCAGCGAGGGCTGCGAGAAGAACGGCGTCTGCACGCGACAGGAGCGCGCACGCAACGAGAGCTATCTCTACTGGCTCGCCTGGGTCGGCCAGAACACCGTGTCGCTGTTCTCGACGGCGGACGCTCTCGGCCCGATCCGGCGCGCGTACCTCCTCAACCTCAACTGCGACGTCTTCACCGCCGGGGCCAAGCAGGTCGGCGTGCCGGACTCGGAGGCCGAGGGCCTGGCCGGGCTATACAGCGGGATTGGGGCCTGCGCGAACCCATGATCAAGCAGACCCCCAGCCTCGGCCGCATCGTCGCCATGGTCGCCTTCACGCTGTCCGTGTTCGCGATCTTGATCTTCCTGTGGCTCGCCTTCGGCGGCTCGGTGCCGCTCCAGCCCAAGGGCTATCGGTTCACCGTGCACATGCAGGAGGCCGCGACGCTCGCGGAGGAGGCGGACGTCCGCATGGCGGGCGTGAACGTGGGCAAGGTGAAGACGAAGGAGCTCGACGCGGGCGGAGCGCGGACGATCGTGGAGGTGCAGCTCGAGGAGCCGTACGCACCAATCCCCAAGGACACGCGCGCGATCCTGCGGGCGAAGACCCTGCTCGGCGAGACCTATCTCGAGCTGACGCCGGGGAACCCGTCGGCCGGCACGCTGGAGGACGGCGGGCGGCTCGCGAACTCACAGGTGCAGGACACGGTGGAGCTGGACGAGATCTTCACGGCGTTCGACCCGGAGACGCGCCAGGCGTTCCGCGACTGGGTCACGGAGCTCTCAGCCGCCATCAAGGACGGCCGCGGCCAGGATCTGAACGACGCCTTCGGGAACTTCGAGGGCTTCGCGGTGGACGGCGCCAAGCTGATGACGGTGCTCGACGAGCAGAACGTGGCCGTGCACCGCCTCGTCAAGAACACCGGCGTGGTGTTCGGGGCGATCAACGAACGACGCGGCGCGCTGCGTGAGCTGATCATGAACTCCAAGCGCACCTTCGAGGCCACCGCCTCGCGCGACGAGGCGCTGGCGGAGACGTTCGCGATCTTCCCGACCTTCCTGGACGAGAGCAAGGCGACCATGGCGCGCCTCGAGGACTTCTCGCGCTCCACGCACCCGCTCGTAAACGACCTGAAGGGGCCGGCGGACGACCTCGGGCCGACGGTGCGCGACCTGGGCGACCTCGCTCCCGACCTCGAGCGCCTGTTCCGCGACCTGGGGCCGCTGATCAGCGAGAGCCGCACGGGCGTGCCCGCCCTGGAGCGCACCCTGCGCGAGGCCGAGCCGCTCACCGAGGCGCTCCACACGTTCCTCCCGGAGCTGAACCCGATCCTGTCGTACATGAACTTCCACCAGCAGACGATCGCCGGCTTCTTCACGAACGGCGGGGCCGACCTGGCAGCCGACTACGGGACCGGGCAGCGCGGTCAGACCCAGATCGGGATCATCACCGACAGCCGCAACTTCACGGCTTACCCACACGGCACGGCCCCGCCGGAGTGGGCCCGTGGCAACGCGTACCTCCAGCCCAACGCCTACAACCGGGCGCTGATGTTCGGCGGCATGGAGAGCTTCAAATGCCCGGGCGGGGAGCGCAAGTACCCGGAGGATGCGTTGAAGCCTGGTCAGGACAACGACGACAAGCGGGCGCCCTGCTTCGAGGCTCCGCCGTCGCTCTACGACGGCCGCATCTTCCCGTCCCCGCGCAAGGGCGTGGCCCCCCTGCGCCAGGCGCCGCGCGGGAACGCCGGGAGCACGGCGGCCGCCGACCCCGACCCGAACGACTAGGAGAAAACGTCGCTGCGCGCCGGGCGACGCCCGGCGCTTGCGCAAAAACCGGGACAATCCCGGCATGCCGTTCCTCTTAGGCAAGGCCTATAGGCGGTTTGGGAAGAACTACTTCCTGCTGTATGCGGCGTTCGAGTTCGTCTCGGCGTTCATCGTCTGCCTCGCCACGGTCGGCCTCTTCGCGCTGTACACGGACCTCTCACGCGAGAGGTTCTGGACGATCACGGCATTCGCCGAAGTCTGCGTGGCGCTCAGTACGGCATTCATGCTCTGGAACGGCTCGAAGCGGGTCCGGCCGATCATCGATTGGATGGACGGCCACGGCGATGCGCTCGAGGCCTGGCGCGCGGCAGTGGAGGTTCCCCGCGAGCTGACGCTTCGGGTCGGTTGGCAGCCGTTCGTCCTGATCGGAGTCCCGATCTCCCTCTTCGCCACGATCGAGGCCGGCCTCGATCCCTACGAGGCCCTGATCATCTTCGCGGGCACGGCGGTGGCGGTGGCCTACGCGGCGGTCCTTCACTTCTTCTCGTACGAGCAGTTCCTGCACCCGGTCGTGGAGGACATCGCTGACGAGCTTCCTCCTGACTTCAGCGGCGCGCCGCTGGGTGTGCCGCTGCGCTGGAAGCTGCTCGCCGCGCTGCCACTCATCAACGTGATCACGGGCGTGGTGGTGAGCGGGCTGTCGACCGACGGGACCGCGGAGCTCAGAGACCTCGGGCTGGACGTGGTGGTGGCGGTGCTCGTGGCGTTCACGATCTCGCTCGAGCTGACGCTGCTTGTCACGCGCGCGGTAACGCAGCCGGTGGACTCGCTGCTGAAGGCAACCGAGTCGGTGAAGCGCGGGGACCTCGACGCGCGCGTGCCGATCACCTCCGCCGATGAGATGGGTCAGCTCGCGGGGAGCTTCAACGAGATGATGGAGGGGCTCTCCGAGCGCGAGGCTCTGCGCGAGGCGTTCGGCGCCTACGTCGACCCCGAGGTTGCCCAGCGCGTCCTCGAGCAGGGCGGCGAGCTGATCGAGGGCCAGGAGCGCGAGGTCACGGTGATGATCCTCGACGTTCGCGACTTCACCGAGTTCGCGCAGCGCTCGAGCGCGCGCGAGACGGTGAGCTTTCTCAACGACCTGTTCGGGATCGCCGTGCCGTGCGTGACGGAGCACGGCGGCCACGCGAACAAGTTTCTCGGCGACGGCCTGCTCGCCGTGTTCGGAGCTCCCGAATGGCTCCCGGACCATGCCGACCGCGCAGTCGCTGCGGCCGCCGACATCGCGCGGAAGCTCAGCGAGCGCTTCGGAGACGAGATTGGGTTCGGAATAGGCATCAACTCCGGGCCCGTGGTGGTGGGCTCGGTGGGAGGCGGCGGGCGCCTCGAATTCGCGGTAATCGGCGATCCTGTGAACGTCGCCGCCCGCGTGGAACACCTCACCAGGGAAACCGGTGACATCGTCCTTTTGACCGAGGCCACTCGCTGCCTCCTCACAAATGGTTCGCAAAGACTCGAACCTCGGGGTAGGTTTGCACTGAAAGGAGTGGCAGAGCCTGTGCCGATCTACTCCGTGGCCATCCAGATGGACGAACGTTTGAGACGGTCGTCAAGAACCGCTCAAGCTGAAGCCTGACCCTGCCGAAGTAAGACACGTGGCCCCCTTCCACCCGCTTCCGTACGAAGCGCGGGCGCTCGCAGCCCGCGCCCTAGCGGCCCTTGCCGTTTTTTGCACGATTGCTGTCGTGCTCCTGGCGGGCAGCGCCAGCCCGATCGCAAGTGCCGAGGCGAAGAAGGACAAGGACGCCTGGCAGGGCGGCGACAGCCAGTCCGCGCAGCAGGTCGTCACTCCGGTGCCTCAGGGCAACGACAACGGCAACGCCAGCGACAACTGGAACGGCGACGCGAACGGCAACGGGAACGGGAATGGCAACGGCAACGCCTGGGGCAAGGGCGGTGGCGGAGGCAAGTGGGATCCGCCGGAGCCCGAGGAGCCCGTAGAGCCGCCCACCAGCACCACGCCCACACCGACCCCGGAGCCCGATCCGGCTCCGACGGGCAACAACGGCAACGGCAACGGGAACGGGAACGGCAAGCCCGGCACGGGCAACGAGACTCCGGAGCAGACGGGCGCAGGGGGCAAGGGCAACACGGCCGACCCGGAGCCCGCACCGCAGCGGGCCTCCCACAGGTGCCTCCCGCGACGGTGCCTCCGGTCGTACGACAGCGCGCACGCCGCCGCGCCGACACCTCCACTCCGCCGGCCTCGCAGCCGCTCGGCGAGGAGCCACCCACCCCGGGCGCCGCCAACCCGAACCCCACGAGCAACCGACTTCGCCTCCAGCAGGGCAGCGGGAGCAGCGAGACCTTCATCCCCGACCCCACGCAGGTCGCCGGAGTGGGCGGCACCGAGGCCGAGTTCCAGCCGGCACCCGCCGCAGGCGCGGGGGCGTTCGAGCAGGTTGGCCGTGGACGGAACGGCGGCGACGGCAGCGCGAACCCGAACGACCGCCGCGGTCGTCCGCGCGACCCCAAGGCCACCGAGCAGGGCCCGCCGATCATCCGCGTGGTTCCGAACTTCGTAGATAAGGCACCGGCCGCGCTGAAGGCCGCGCTGGCGGTCACCGGTGTCCTCGCAATCCTTCTGGCACTCGCCGGCTTGGTCGCCACGATGCGCAACCGCGCGCTGGCTCGCCAGCGTCGCGACCTGCTCCAGGAGGTCGGCCTCCTGCAGAGCGCGCTGCTTCCGCCGGTGCCTGACCGCGTCGGCGGCCTGCGCACCTCGGTCGCGTATCGCCCGGCCGACGGCCCCGGAGCGGGCGGAGACTTCTACGACGTGCTGCCCCTGCCGGGCGGCCGCGTCGGCTTCATCCTCGGCGACGTGTCCGGCCACGGCCGTGGCGCGCTCGCCCGTACAGCCTTCATGCGCTACACCCTGCGCGCCTACCTCGAGGCTGGCCTCGAGCCGCGCGTGGCCCTGCAGGTCGCCGGCCGCGTCATCGACGACAACCTGGGCGGAGACTTTGCAACCGTGCTCCTGGCCGTGCACGATCCGGAGACGGGCTCGCTCACGTACGCGACCGCCGGGCACCCGGCGCCGATCGTGGTCGGACCGCAGCCGCACGACCCTGTCACGGCCGGCTCGTCGCCGCCGATCGGCGTGGGCGTCCGCACCGGGCTGCGCCAGACGACGGTGCCGCTGGTGCCCGGCTCGGTTGCCGCCATGTTCACCGACGGACTGCTCGAGGCTCGCACCGAGGGTGGCCTGCTTGGCCGCGACCGGCTCGAGGAGCTGCTCGACGGGCTCGGCGACGACGCCACCGCCCGCGGGCTCGTGGAGTCCGTGAACAAGGAAGCCCGCGTGATGTCCGACGACATCGCCGCCGTGGTGATCCAGCCGACCAACGCCGCAACCGCCGGCCTCTTCCGCACCGAGCAGCTCGAGCTGACGGCGCGCGAGCTCGACGGCGAGATCGCCGAGCGCTTCCTCGAGGCCTGCGGCGTTTCCGACCAGGAAGTGCAGGCCGCCATCTACGACGCGCGCATGATCGCCGACCGCTTCGGCGGAGTGATCCTGCACGTGGTCTTCGGCAACCGCCTTCGGGTCGAGGTGCTCCCGCGCAACGTGGAGAGCATCGAGGCCGCCTCGCGCCGCGCAGCAGCCGCCCGCTAGGCGGAAGCGCCCGGCTCGGCCGGGCGCGCACCGTTGCTATCAATCGCGTCGATCACGGCGTCCGGGCGATCCTCCGGAATGAAGTGGCCGGCGTCCTGGAGCTCTACAACCTTCGCGTGCGGGAACAGCTCCCGCCACTGGTCGAGGAACACAGGCTGGAAGACACGGTCGCGCATGCCCCACACGAGCGTCACCGGCACGTCCAGCTCTTGAAGGCGTTCATGAATGGTGCCCATCAGTGCCGCGCTGCGGTCGCGCTCGGTTAGCGGAATGTCGCGCTGGAAGGCGAGCGTCCCGATGCGCGACCAGTAGTCGGGGAACGGCGCGCGGTAGGCCTCCATCATCACCGGGTCGGTGTCGCGCCGGGCCATCCCGCCGGGGATCGACTCCACGAAGAGGTTGCCGCCAAGAGCGAGTATCTCGCCGAGCCCCTCGGTCCGAAACTCGCGCACGAATGGCGGCAGGAAGCTCGGCAGCTCCCAGGCCCAGGTGTTCATGAGGACGAGCCCGCTCAGCCGGTCCGCCCGCTCGAGCATCGCCCCGAGACCCACCGGACCGCCCCAGTCGTGCGCCACGAGCACAACGTCATTCAGGTCGAGCTGGTCGATCAGCGCGAGCGCGTTGTCGATGTGCGTCTGAAGCGTGTAGCGCCGTAGCTGCGGCGGCTTGTCGGAGCGCCCGAAGCCCATATGGTCGAACGCGACGCAGCGGCGTCCCTGGGCCGGCAGCTCCGCGAGTGGACGCCGCCACAGGTAGCTCCAGGTGGGGTTGCCGTGCACGAACAGCAGCGTCTCGGCGTCCGCCGGACCCTCGTCCACGTAGTGGAGGCGGACATCGCCGGCGTTCAGGTAGCGCGCCTCGAAGGGAAATGTGCCCTCAAAGTCCCCATCCAGTGCCGCGTCCACCATTCGGGGGATTTGTAGCTCATCGGATAGCCTGACGCCCGCGTGAGCACGGAGATCGAGCCGCAGACCGAGCAGACCACCGCCCTCCACGGTGGGCGCCTGGTGGCGAAGCGCCTGAAGGCACACGGCGTCTCGAAGCTGTTCACGCTCTCCGGCGGCCATCTGTTCTCGATCTACGACGGCTGCCGCGAGGAGGGCATCGACATCGTCGACGTCCGCCACGAGCAGTCCGCGGCGTTCGCGGCGGAGGGCTGGGCGAAGGCCACCCGCGAGCCCGGCGTGTGTGCGCTCACCGCCGGACCGGGTGTCACGAATGGCATGAGCGGGATGGCGTCCGCGCTCATGAACGGCTCGCCGATGCTCGCGCTCGGCGGCCGCGCCCCTGCCGCGCGCTGGGGGATGGGCTCCCTCCAGGAGATCGACCACATCCCGTTCGTCGCGCCGCTCACCAAGCTCGCGCGCACGGCCCAGGCCACGGCCGAGATCCCGTCGCTCGTCGACGAGGCACTGCGTGCGACGCTCGAGCCGCCCACCGGCCCCGCCTTCCTCGACTTCCCCATGGACCAGGTGTTCATGGAGGCCTCCGTGGACGCCGACGCCCCTGCCTCGCTGCCGGACCCGGCGGGCCTGCCGATCGCCGACGGCGACGCGCTCGACCGCGCGGCCGAGCTGCTGCGCGCCGCCGAGCGGCCGGTTGTGATGGCGGGCACCGGGCTCTACTGGGCCCACGGCGAGAACGCACTGCGCACGCTCTGCGAGGAGCTTCAGATCCCCGTCTTCCTGAACGGCCTGGCGCGCGGCTGCGTGCCAGCCGACCACCCGATGTTCTTCTCACGCGCGCGCGGGAACGGGCTGAAGGGCGCCGACGTGGCACTCGTGGTTGGCGTGCCGATGGACTTCCGGCTCGGGTTCGGAGGCTCTTTCGGGGACGAGACGAAGCTGATCGTGATCGGCTCGTCCGCGCCCGAGGGCAACCATCCGCGCGAGGTGGCGGCCGAGCTGTACGGGAGCGTCGCGGGCACGCTCGATTCTCTGCGCTCCGCCGGCGGCGGGCCCGATCGCTCGGCCTGGGTCAGCGATCTGCGGGCCGCCGAGAACGAGAAGCGGGCGGCCGAGCAGGACGACCTGACCGACGACCGCTCGCCGCTCCACCCGATGCGTGTGTACGGCGAGCTCGCGCAGGTGATCGACCGCAACACGGTCGTGATCGGGGACGGCGGCGACTTCGTCTCGTTCGCCGGCCGGATGATCGACACCTATGAGCCCGGCTGCTGGATGGACCCCGGCCCGTACGGCTGCCTCGGCGCCGGTCCGGGCGCCGCGCTGGCGGCCAAGCTCGCGCACCCGGATAGGCAGGTCTGCCTGCTGCTCGGCGATGGCGCGTTCGGCTTTTCGGGGATGGAGTTCGACACCTTCGTGCGGCACGGCATCCCGGTCGTCGGGGTGATGGGCAACAACGGCATCTGGGCTCTTGAGAAACACCCGATGGAGTTCCTCTACGGGTACTCGGTCGCCGCCGATCTACAGCCGGGGCTGCGCTACGACGAGATCGTCCGCACGCTCGGCGGGCACGGCGAGCTGGTGGAGCGGCCGGAGGAGCTGCGCCCGGCTCTGGAGCGCGCCTTCTCGAGCGGCAAGCCGGCGCTCGTGAACGTGCTCACCGACCCGACCGTCGTGTATCCGCGCAAGGCGAATCTCGCCTAGCGATATCGCCTGACCTGGGTTATAGTGGCTCCGCTGGGTGGGCATGCCGTGCGGCAAACCCGCGTGGTTTCCACCTGGTACATAGGTTCGGGCGAAGCCGCATCGTATCGGCGCCTCCCGCCGTCCGAACCGCAAGGCCCTTTCAAGGCACGTACCCCTGCCCGTCCTGATAGGGCCGTTGGGGAATCGCCCGCATGATGCGGGCGATTCTCTTTCTAGAGGGCGGCCCCATGCAGGATGTCGCGGGCGCTCACCTCGACCTCGCTGAGGCCTATCGATCGAATCGACTCGGTGAGGATCACGGCGCCGGCCACGATCGTCGGCGCACGATCGGGATGCAGCCCCCTCACCTCCCGACGCTCCTCGACCGGTAGCGCGGCGAGCATCGCGACCAGTCGCTCGCACGTGGCGAGCGGGAGCCGGTAGCCGTGCACCTCCTCGGCGCCGTCGATGGCAGCGAGCGATGTGGCGGTGCCGGCCACGGCGATTCCTTGCCCCACCGACACGTCCGGGACGGTCTCGCGCACCGCGGCTGCGAGTTGCTGGAGCTCCTCGGGCTTGGGTGGATCGCTATCGAGGTAGCGCTCGGTGTAGCGCACTGACCCCATCTGCGTGGAGATGTGGAAGCTCGGATCCTGTCCCGGCTTGCCCACGACGTATTCCGTGGAGCCGCCTCCGATGTCGATAACGACCGTCTCGTCGTCGTCATTGCGCTCGCTCGTCGCCCCGAGGAACGTGAGCCGTGCCTCCTCGTCCCCGGAGATCGTGCGCGCGTCGATGCCGAAACGCTGCTTGAGGAAGTCGCGGAACTCAGGGCCGTTCTCGGAGTCACGCATCGCGCTCGTGGCGAGTGCCACCACGCGCTCCGCCCCGAGCCGGTCGATCACCTCCCGGTAGGCAGCGATCGCCTCCGCCACCCGGTCCATCGCCTCCTGAGCGAGCCGGCCGGTGGCGTCGACGCCCTGCCCGAGGCTCGTGATCGTGGTACGCCGCTCGAGCTCCACGACCTTCCCGTCCTCCACCTCGGCCACGAGCAGCCGCGTGGTATTCGTGCCGATGTCGATGACGGCGACGCTCGGGCTCAAACGCCGCTCCAAGCCGCTGGGTACACCATGGTGCCGCGAACTCGCTCGTCATAGCGTGGTAGGGGCAGCGCCATCCAGGCTTCGTCCGGCACCTCGTAGGGAGTCTCGATGCCGTACCTGCGCGCGGGCTCGAATCCGAAGCGGGGGTAGTACGCCGGGTGGCCGAGGACGACGACGAGCGGATACCTGGTGCTCTGTGCAAGCGCCAGCCCTTGCCGGATCAGTGCACTGCCGATCCCCTCGCGCTGTCGCTCAGGCATCACCGCCATCGGGCCAAGCGATAGAACCTCCGGTCCCGAGTCCAGCCCAACGACGCTGAAGAGCACGTGCCCCACGACCCCGGCACCGTCGTCCGCCACCAGCGAGAACTCGGGCAGCCACGCCTCGGAGCCCCGGAGCGCATCGATCAGGTCCGCCTCGGTCTGGTCCTCGAAAGCGAGCTCATTCAAGCGCCGGATCGCGTCCTCGTCGCCGGGAGCCTCCGCACGGACAGCCGTCATGGCGCCGGACCGTACACCCGCCCCGCCGTTGACGCTTTCGCAGGCCTTCACTAATCTCGTACGTCGCGTCGCGGGGTGGAGCAGTCAGGTAGCTCGTCGGGCTCATAACCCGAAGGTCGCGGGTTCGAATCCCGCCCCCGCTATACGAAAGCCCTGCATATGCGGGGCTTTCAGCTTCTTAAGGAATGCCGTGGTTCCGTTCGTGGTGCCAATTTGAGCGGCCGAAATGGAACCACGCCGATCCAGATTCCGCTCCAGCAGCCGGTTTGCGCCTGCAACATTCGGGTTCTGGACCCGAATCGCCGGCCGAGGGTGGTGCTTTCCGTTGCTCCTGCTCACCCCAACACCAGAAGTGACGCGGGAGCCGATCGCCCGCGAGTGGACTGCCGCATCTCGTCCGGAGCGAGAGCCTGCCAGCAGCTGCTCGAGACGCCCCCATCCGTCCGACAGCAGGAGCGACGTCCCGCGATGAGTTTCCCCCCAACTGCCGGTCTGTATGAGAGACAGATCCGCAAGCGAGAGGGGAGACTCAAGATGGCCACGATGACTTTCGTCAACCTGCCCGTGAAGGATCTCGCGAAGGCGACGGAGTTCTTCGGCGAGATCGGCTTCGCGTTCGATCCGCAGTTCACCGACGAGACCGCGACACGGATGATCATCAGCGACGACACCTCGGTCATGCTGTGCGCCGAGCCGACCTTCAAGGGATTCATCTCGCCCCAAGACATCGCTGATACGTCGAGGGCGAGGGAGGTGATCGTCGGCCTTTCGGCCGAGAGCCGCGAACAGGTCGACGATCTAGCCAGCAAGGCGCTCGCCGCCGGCGCGGAAGGACTCGGCGAGCCGGAGGACCGGGGCTTCATGTACATGCGCGGGTTCCGTGACCTCGACGGGCACCAGTGGTCGTTCATCCACATGGACATGTCCGCGCTCCCGGAGCAGTAGCCATGACGTACGTCCACGAACCACGCGTCGACGCGTACATCGATGCGCTGCCGGAATGGCAGCAGACCATCTGCCGCGAGGTCCGCGACCTCGTCCATGCCGCCGACGGAGACGTGACCGAGACGATCAAGTTCGGAAACCGCCCATACTTCGTGCTTCAGGGCAACATCTGCGCGCTGCTGGCGGCCAAGGACCACGTCAACGTCTTCCTCTATGACGGGGCCATCGTCCCCGATCCCGAGAACATCATCACCGGCGGTCACGACAACGAGACCGCCCGCACCGTCGCAGTCCGTCGGGGCGAAACCATCAACGCGCCCGCTCTTACCGCGATGTTCAAGCAGATCATCGCCGACAACAGGGCCGGCGGTTGGCGCAAGTTGAAGCGCAAGAACTGAGCCGGCCTCCGCATGGGCGAGCTCCGACACGCCCCAATTCACCGCCGAGCAGATCGTCGATAGCCAACGGGGTCGACCTCACCACGTGGTGCTCGCCGGTGGTGACCCACTGCACGTCAAGGTCGACGGAGTAGCGCGCGCAGGCGCAGCGGCCGTTTGAGCGCCGGATGTCGAAGCGGCCGCTCCAGGCCTGCTCGATCGCCGGCTCCCAGGTGTTCTGCGCGGCCTGGAGCTGGGCCTGTGTGACGCCGGGGCCGGGCTGGAGCCGGTTGCGGACGACGACCTGGAGACGGCAGTCCCTCTCCTCGGTGATCCGGCTCGAAACCCCGCCTCTCGCCAGGCGGGCTTTCGGCTGTCCGGGAGCCGTAGGACGTCCCGCCGAACCAGTCATCAACCGCTCCGCTTCGTTGAGGCGGTCAGTGCGGTTGCTCGGCGTGGCGCTCCAGGGCGCGCAGATCGTCCTCGGACAACTCGATCGACGCGGCGTCGAGGTTCTCTCGTAGATGCTCGAGCGAGCCGGTGCCGGGGATCGGCAGCATGGCGGGCGATCGCCGGAGCAGCCAGGCGAGCGCAATTTGTGCCTGGGTTGCGCCATGCCGGGCGGCGACGCTGGCCAGCGCCCCGGAGGAGCCCACGAGGCCGCCCATAGCGATCGGAGCCCAGGGGAGGAATCCGATCCCCTCCTCTTCGCAGGCCCGTAGGACGTCGTCTGCTACTCGTTCGCCGAGGTTGTAGCGGTTCTGGACCGTGACGACGTCAATCAGCTCGCGCGCCCGACGCAGCTCGGCCAGAGATACCTCCGACACCCCGACGAAGCGGACCTTGCCCTCGTCGCGAAGCTCGCTGATGGCGCCGAACTGCTCCTCGAGCGGTACCTCGGGATCGATCCGGTGCAGCTGCCAGAGGTCGATCGTGTCGCGCCGCAGGCGGCGCAGGCTGCGCTCGCAGTCGGCGCGCAGGCGCTCGGGGCGCCCGTCGGGGTGGCCGCCGCGGCGGAGTCCGCCCTTGGTCGCGATCACCAGTCCGTCGGGGTAGGGGTGCAACGCCTCGGCGATCATTTCCTCGGAGCGACCGTAGATCTGGGCGGTGTCGATCAGGTCGACGCCGAGCCGGACCGCCTCGCGCAGCATCTCGCGACCGGCAACCGAGCTCTGTGACTCGTCGCGCACGCCCGGCAGCCGCATCGCTCCGAACCCGAGCCGATGGACGCGCAGCGCCCCACCGATCGCGAACGTGCCGGAGGCATGCGCTGGCGCGGATGTCTTCGTTGACGCAGTGGCCATCCGTCGCGATATTACGACCTCAAGTGCGCTTCAAGTCAAGTACGCCGCCCGATGAGTTTCGATGCGTAGGGCGGTCTACTTGGATGGCCGCGCGTAGGCGCGGACGCGAACGCACCGGAAGGGGTGCTGCCGAAAGGAACAGCATGCAGGATGACGAGAAGCAGATCCGGACCCTGATCGAGCGGTGGGCCGAGGCGGTGCACAGTGGCGAGCTGGAGGGTGTCCTGGCGGATCACTCCGACGGCATCGTGATGTTCGATGTGCCGCCGCCAGAGGAGGGCGTCCGCGGCATCGACGCGTACCGCGAGACGTGGCCGCCCTTCTTCGACTGGCAGGCACAAGGCGCCTCGTTCGAGATCGTGTCCCTTGAGGTCACCGCCGGCGACGACGTCGCCTATGCACACGCCTTGCTGCGCTGCGGGACTCCGCAGGAACTCGCCGAGCAACCGGCGAACCGCCTTCGGCTTACGCTCGGGTTGCGCAAGCAGCAGGGTCGATGGATAGTCGCACACGAGCACCACTCGTTCCCCGACACCGCCAGCGGGGACGCCACCCCAGCCGCTGCCGCCGAGGGTTAGGACTGCTTCTTACGGCGATTCGGGCCGCTACTTCTCGCTTGTGTCGCCGGCGCGTTGCTCCGCGAAGAAGCCGATGATCGTCGGCATCATCGCTTCGAACCCTCCGGGCAGGAACACGTTGAGAACACCGGCGCGTTCCGCGCCGCGATTCTCGAAGTCGTGCGTAACTCCGGCCGGGATGCGCAAGAACGAACCAGCCGGAGCGTCCAGCCACCTCTCCCCGGCGAGGAAGCTCATCGTCCCGTGCACGACGTAGAACAGCTCCACGTTGTCCTCGTGGGAATGCGGACCCGGGCCTGCGTCCCCCGCCTCCAGCCACCACTCCGAGACGCAGTAGCGGTCGTCGGTCTCCTCGCCGTCGGCCTTGAACACCGCGTGCATCGGCCCGGCTTGGTACGCACGGCCGGCGTCCGGCGGCAGGAAGATGACCTGGGACGAGCGCTCGGACGGAGAACGGGCGCCTTCTCCGGCGCCGACCCGATCAGTCACCGATCACGCCTCCACCGTCGGGCAGCTTCAGGGCCCGGTAGGCCGCCGGTGAATGGCCGGTGAACTGCTTGAAGTCATAGATCATGTGCGCTTGGTCGTAGTAGCCGCAGCGCTGTGCAACCTCCGCCCAGCCGATACCGCCGCCGTTGGCGAGCTCAAGTGCGTGCTCGAAGCGCAGGATGCGCGCGAACAGCTTCGGCGGCAGGCCGACGCGGTCGTTGAACAGGCCGATCAAGTAGCGGCGGCTGCAACCGAGCTCGTCAGTCAGCGAGCCGATCTCGATGGCCCCGCGGGTCGAGTGCAGCCTCGAAAGCGCCCAGGCGAGGCTGGGCGGCGGCGGCTCGGCCTTGGAGAGGCGGGCGAGCAGGAAGCGGTCGACGATCGCGAAGCGCTCCTGCCACCCGGCCGCCTCCAGCAGCTCCTCGCGGACGAGCCCGCCCAGCGTCCCGAACAGCTCGTCGAGTCCGACGACCCGGTCCTTCAGGTCACGCATCGGCACGCCGGTCACGAGCCCGGCGCCGACCGGCGTCAGGTAGACCTCGACTCCGCTCTGGCTGCCGGACGACTCGACCAGGGCATAGGTGTCGTGGAGGCCAGCAACGAAGCCATTCCCGTGGCGCTGCCAGCCCCCTCCGGCCATCGGCGCGCGCACGGCGACCGGCGGCCCGAAGTTGAAGATCAGCGGCACGCGCGGCGCGGGCGCCTCAAGACGACGCCTGAACGTGCCCGTCTCCTCGTCGTAGCCGCAGTAGTGGACGACGTAGGGACGCAGGCGCGGGTCCGGGGTGCCGAACACCAGCTCCCAGCGGTCGTGCTGGGAGGCGTGGCGGACGGCCCGCAGCCGTGTCGGTGACTCGACGGCCATGACCTCGACGAGGCTAGCGCGGCGGCTGGTGGAGGCCGAAGCTCGAGCCCTGGTTGTCTTTGCAAATGAGGAAGCGCCCGAAGCGCGCGACCGTGTCAGGATCATCGCCTCCCCCGACGTCCTCGCCGACCTCGCCGCCGAGCTCCCGCACTCGCGCCAGAGCGGAATCGAGGTCGTCGACCCGGAAGAACAGGTACGGGCTCGCACCCGCGTCGCCCGCGTGCAGCCCACCCGGAACATTCGGCGTCTCGATTGTCGCGCCCTTGCCCTCGTCGACGAACTCCCAACCGAACAGGCTGCCGTAGAACTCGCGCGCGCGATCGGGGTCGCGCACGCCCAACTCGAAAAAGCTCAGTTCACCGTTCACGGCCCCGACCGTACGGCAATCGTCTGGAGCTGTCTTGGAAGGATTTAACCGCTCGCCGCTAAATGCCTCGGGCTGGGTGCGCCCCCTCGCCGCTCGTCGATTGGCGAGGCCCGGGCGGCTGCAACCGAACCTCGGGCGTCAGCCTTCGTCGATCTGCCACGAGCGGGCCTCGATAACCGACCCTGTCGTCGGGCCGGGTCATGAGAAGTCAATCGCCCCGCACGCGTCGTGGTTCCATTCGTGGTTCCATGTTGAGCGGATCTGGGCTGATCTGAGAGCACCTGAGCCGAGCTGTCATGCGGCGACAGGCTTGGGATGAGGCGCTTATGGCGATCTCATAACCCGAAGGTCGCGGGTTCGAATCCCGCCCCCGCTACTGGAAAGCCCTGCATTCGCAGGGCTTTCTGCTTCTCGGGGGCTGCCCTGGTTCCGTTCGTGGTTCCAATGTGAGCCGCGGGAATGGAACCACGGCAAACCAGATTTCGCTCCAGGAGCGCGATTACCGCCGAACATTCGGGTTCTGGGCCCGAAGGTCGGGCGGTCGCCGGCTCTCACCTAGTCCTCTTTTCGAGCATTGCGACAGCGAGCTCCCCCGCCGCGAAGGCGCTCGCTCCTCGTCCGAGACAGGCGTATGCGACCCCTGCCCATTCGCTTCCGCTATCGGACCCATTGCATGCGTTGGGCGGCAGGCGGCGTTGTCAGTCGAGCGTGATGACGACCTTGCCGTTGGCGCGGCCCTGCTCGACGTACGCAAGCGCCTCGACGGTCTGGTCGAACGGGAACGTCTTGTCGGTGACCGGGCGGAGGTGGCCGGCGTCGTAGACGGAGGCCAGCTCGCGCAGCTGGGCGCCGTTGGCCTGCATGAAGAGAAACGAGTAGCTCACGCCTAGCTTCCGCGCCTGCTTGCGGACCTTGCGGCTCAGCAGCCCCATCGCGACGCCGATGAACTTCGGCGCCACGAGCTGCTTCGCGAACCCGGGGTCCGGCGGGCCGGCGACGCCGATCGCCTGTCCGCCCGGCTTGAGGACCGTGAGCGACTTCCCGAGGTTTTCGCCGCCGAGCGAGTCCAACACGACGTCGTAGCCGGAGAGGACCTCGGCGAAGTCCTCCTTCCTGTAGTCCACCACGATGTCGGCGCCGAGGCTGCGCACCAGCTCGGCGTTGCCGCCGCTCGCGGTCGTCGCCACCGTGGCGCCGAGGTGCTTGGCGAGCTGGATGACGGTCGACCCGAGGCCGCCGGAGCCGGCGTGGACAAGGACCTGCTGGCCGGGCTGTACGTGGGTGCGGTCGACGAGAGCCTGCCAGGCCGCCAGTGACACCAGCGGCACGGCGGCCGCCTCGTGCAGGGTGAGCGAGGCCGGTTTAGGCGCGACGTCGTCCTGGTCGATCGCGATGTACTCAGCGAAGGTCCCGATCCGCAGGTCGCGGGGGCGAGCGTAGACCTGGTCGCCTACCTGGAAGTCGCGTACCGCCGAGCCGACCTTGGTCACCACGCCGGCGACGTCGTGGCCGAGCACGAACGGGGTTTGGTGCTTCAGGAGCCGTTTGAACTCGCCGTTGCGGACCATCTTGTCCAGCGGGTTGATGCTGGCGGCGCTCACCTTGACCAGCACGTCACCGTCGCCGACCTCGGGCTCGGGTACGTCTGCGGCGCGGAGTCCGTCCTTGCCGTACCGCTCGACGACGAACGCCTTCATGGCCTTCACCCTTCTCCGAGGAACTCGAGAGCGCGCCTGACGAAGTCCTCGTGGAACTGGAACACGCCGCCGTGCCCGGCGTCGGGATAGATGACGAGCTGGCTGTTCGAGAGTCGGCGATCGAGGTCGACGGTGTTCTTGGTCGGCACCATCTTGTCGCTCTCACCGTTCATGACGAGCACCGGCTGCTGGATGCCCGAGAGGTCCGCCGGCGCCTGCTGACCCCAGCGGTGGATGGCCTTGAGCTGGGCGCGAAACGAGCGCACGGAAATGGCCTTGTCGCGGTCGTTCGTACGCTCCTCCAACCGTGCCAGGAACTCCTTCGCGGCTCCGCGCCCGTTCGGAGTCCTGGTGAAGAACAGGAACTCCTTGGGGTCCCGGCGGGTGAGCAGTCCTCGCGCGGTGTCGAGGTAGGAGATGCGGGTCACCTTGTCGATGCCATCGCCCCCCGCCGGGCCGGTTCCGGCGAGGACCATCTTGCGCACGAGCCGCGGCTGCTGCTGCGCGATCACCTGGGCGATCATGCCGCCCATCGAGAACCCGAACAGGTCAACCTGATCGAAGCCGAGGGCACGGATGAAGGTGACGGCGTCGCTCGCCATCTGCTCGATGGTCGTCGGCGTGGACCCGCTGGAGGCCCCAACACCGCGGTTGTCGAAGGTGATGACCCGATGCCTCGCGGCGATGCCGTCCACGACGCGGGGGTCCCAGTTGTCCAGGACTGCGGCCAGGTGGGTGAGGAAGACCACTGGCACCCCCCTGCTCGGGCCGAGCTGACGGTAGGCGAACTGCACGCCGCCGGCGTTGATGGTCTGCGTCGACGCGGTCTTCCACGTCGTGTTCAAAGCCGCACCCTTAGGTGCCTGGACCGTCGTCATGGCTGTCGCTCCTTATGCGTGTTGCATCGGCTTTGCATTATGCACATAATGCTATAGTACGGTCATACTGCAACGGTGTGACCGACGTCACACTGAAGAGAGATTGGGAATGCGCTACAGCAAGGACCACAAGCAGGCCACCAGAGAACGGATCGTCGAAGCGGCCGGCCGACGCTTCAAGCAAGAGGGCATCGACGGCGCCGGCGTGGCGGCCGTGATGTCCGACGCCGGCCTGACCAACGGCGCCTTCTACGGCCACTTCACGTCCAAGGAGGATCTCGTCGCGAACGTCCTCGCCGACCAGCTGCGCGCCCAACGCCAAAGCTTTGACACCGAGGCCCCGGATCGGGCGGGACTCGAGGCGTTCGTCCGCTCCTATCTGTCTCCGCAACACCGCGACGAGTGCGCCGACGGCTGCCCGTCGGCTGCGCTGCTCGACGAGATCGCCCGACGCCCCGCCGCCACCAGACAGGTCTTCACCGACGAACTGATGGGCGTGATCGACGACATCGCGTCGCGCCTGGACCCGACAGACGTCGATGCTGCTCGAACGGACGCGCTCACGGTCTTCGGACTGATGGTCGGCACCCTGCAGCTCGCCCGGGCACTGACCGACCGCGACCTGTCCGATCAGCTCCTGGCCCGGGGCGTGGAGACGGCCCTGAAGTTGCTCGACGACCTGGCATGACCGCCTCGCAACACACGCCCCGCCGCGCTGGCGCTTTCGCGCGCCGAAAGCGGTAGCGATTCTGCCTCGTCCTCGAGTTCTACCGGACAGATCCTGCGTCGTGCTGTGGTTCCATTCGTGGTTCCATGTTGAGCAGATCTGGGCTGATCTGAGAGCACCTGAGCCGAGCTAATCATGTGGTTGCAGCCTTGAGGTGAGGTGGTTCTGGCGATCTCATGACCCGAAGGTCGCGGGTTCGAATCCCGCCCCCGCTATACCGAAGCCCCGGACACGGGGAGTCCCGAAAGCCCCGCAAGGAGCCTGAAATTGAGTCCTACGCCTGGGGCTTCGGCCTGTCTCACGCGGCGATCAGGGGATCGACGATGGGGCGCCGGGCGGGATCCCGAGCGCGGCGCGCATGGCGGTTACCGCTCGTGAGAGCTCGAATGGGCGATCACCCGGCGCGGCGATTATCGCCTCGGCCCGCCTGCCGAGCGCGGCCCGCCGCAAGATGGCCTTCTCATTCAGCGCCCATTCGCCGCGCTCGGCCAGCGCCGCCTGTGCAGCCTCGATGGCCGCCTTGGCGAGCAGCCCCGCGCACGAGACGACGTCGTGACGTGCGGCCGCCGTCTCGGCGATTGCGAGCGAGAAGCCGGCGCTGCGCCGCCAGCGTCCGGGGGCGGCCTGCCGAAGCGCGTCGGGAAACCCCGGTCGGGGCAGGTCGCCCGCCAGCAGCTCCGCCAACGCGAGCTCCCCCGCCAGCACATAGGTGGCCATGCCCGCGAGGTAGCCCTCCACCTGGTCGACCTCGAACCTGCCGGCATCGGCCTCGTCGAGCCAGTGCTGGACGACGTCGAGGTCGCGGTAGAGCAGATCGACCCGCTGGTCCTCCACCGTCAGCGAAGCACCGCCATTTACGAGCCGCCCCCACGCCCCCGGCTCGACCACGGTGCCCTCGAAGCCGAGCGCGCGCACGTCGTCGGCCCGGATCGCGTCGCGGTAGTAAAGCCCGAAGTCCCAGTCGCTATCCGGGTGGATAACGCCGCCTGCGCGTGAGCCACCGAGCGTCACGGCAACCACGCCGGGGATCGCCATTAGCTGTTCCGCGAGCTCACGCAAGCGTGGCGAGAACCCCCCAGGCCCGCCGGGCTAGGCTCCCTCGGTCATCGCCGGCGCTGTGTGGAGCAGGTTCCTCACGCCGTTCACGCCTTCGATCGCGTTGGTAGCCCGTACGAGCTCCTCGATCTGCTCGGCACTCTTGAGGTGGCCGCGCAGGTATATGACGGCGTTGTCGGCGTTGACGCTCACTTGGCCCTTGGGGACGCCGGCCTTGCGAAAGGCGATGCTCTCGACCTTCTGGGCGAGCGCGACGTCGTCAGGTGGCTCCTTGTGGCCGCCGACGCCCGGCACGGCATGCGCAGCTTTATAGGCGACGCCCTCGGCCACGCCCTCGAGATACTTCGCGCGGCGGGCGGCATCGCGGGAGCGGCGGCGGAGCGCAGCGCGGGCACGATCGCGCAGCATGTGCCGGCGGCGCGCGCCGTGCTGGCGATCGAAGAAGTACTCAGCCAGCGCGCCTACGCCGCCGGCCGCGAGTAGCGCGGCCATCGTGGCCGCGGGTCCCCCGTTGCTTCCGGTTCGGCCACGCCGTGTGATCAGGTTGGCCATAGAGATGCCCTCCTCTCCTCGTCGCTCACCAGCCCGGGGCAAAAGACGCCCGAGAATGCGCTCTTCACCGAAGCTACTCCCGTGGTCAAGAGGGGCCACGTATCGCTCGGTGGCGTGCAGCTCGTGGAGTGCTTGTTGTGTGCTCCGCCGCGGCGGTAGCGTGGGTCCCATGGACCCTGATGACTACCGCCGCACGAGCTACGAGACTTGGGGGGCGATGGCGCCGGGTTGGGAGCGCAGGCGCGACTACATCTGGGAGAGCACGCGAGTCGTCGCCGAGTGGTTGGTGCGGGAGCTCGACCCCAGCCCGGGGGAGACGGTGCTCGAACTCGGAGCAGGCCCGGGTGACACGGGGTTCGCGGCAGCGGCCATCCTGGGCGATGGCGGCCGTCTGATCTCAACCGACTTCTCCCCGGACATGTTGGAGGTCGCGCGCCGCCGCGGTGCCGAGCTTGGACATTGGAACGTGGACTATCGCGTGATAGACGCCGAGCGCATCGAGCTCGATAGCGACTCGGTCGACGGCGTGCTCTGCCGCTTCGGATACATGCTGATGGCGAACCCGGCCGCCGCAATTGGCGAGACACGGCGCGTGCTGCGTCCCGGCGGGCGTCTGACGCTGGCGGTGTGGGGTGAGGCAGAGCGCAACCCCTGGATCGCGATCGGCGGCCGTATGCTCATGGAGGGTGGTCACATGCCGCCTCCGGAACGCGGGGCTCCAGGCGTGTTCAGCATGGGGAGCGAAGAGCGCACCCGGGCCCTGCTCGAGGGCGCGGGCTTCGCCCAGGTACGAACTGAGGACATACCGGTGTGCTTCACCCTCAGCGATGTGGACGACTACGTGAGCTTCGCGCTCGATACGGCCGGCCCGTTCGCAACGGTGATCCGAGGACTATCTGAGAGCGAGCGCCAGACGATCGAGGCTCAGCTCGCCAAGGCGTTCGTCCCCTTCGCCTCGGACGCGGGGTACGAGCTTCCCGGTGTCGCCCTCGCCGCTGTGGCGAGCTGAGCGTTCGCCCTTCTGTGCGGTCTCGTTACAGCACGAGGCGCTGCGACAGCCCCGCGTGCGCAAATCAGCGAAGTCGCGCGTGCCGGACATTGAGGACGGATCCTGACCTCAATGCCTCCTAGAGTGCCGCGCTCCTACGGCGAGCGAGAAAGGAGCTCGATCTGCATGGCCGGCTACGTCCATGGCTATGCCACGCCCGAGCAGCAACGGTTAATCGAGCAGGCCGAGCACTGGCGGGATCGTCTGATCCGCGACGGAACGACGCTCGAGCCGGGCACGCGGCTGCTCGAAGTCGGCTGCGGCGTGGGCGCCGTGCTGGCGGTCCTTGGCCAGGAGTATCCGGGCCTGCGGCTCTTCGGTCTCGACATTGAGCCGCAGCAGCTGGAGTTCGCCCGCACGCACCTCGAGCGCTCAGGGGTCGAGGCAACCCTGGCGGAGGGCGACGCAATCAGGCTCCCTTTCCCGGACGAAGCCTTCGACCACGTGTGGATGATGTGGTTCCTCGAGCACATCGCGGACCCGCCTGCCGTGCTGCGCGAGGCCCGGCGTGTGCTTGGCACGGGCGGTGCGATCACGGCGATCGAAGTCGACTATTCGACGTGCAGCGCGGAGCCGTCGAGTCCTGCTATCGAAGCGCTGTTCCGGGCAATGGTCGTGGGAATGGCCGCATCGGGGTGGAGCGACGCCGGCACAAGGCTGCCGGGCTGGCTCGCTGAAGCTGGCTTCCGGGACGTGGACCCAGGGGAGCGCGAGTTCTCGTGGCGGGGAGGCGACCTGGCCCGACAGGCCAACTACGCCGCCGATGTAATCGAGAGCGCGCTCGACGCGCTCGTGCAACTGCCGGGCACCGCAGAGGACGAGCTGCGAACCGGCCTGGCCGATCTGCGCGGCTTGCCACACCGGCACGGCGCGAGCCTGGGCTGGATCATGCACAAGTCGACCGCTGTGCGCTGACGCGTCGACGGCTGAGCCCCAGGTCCGCCACTCATCGCCGCCGTGATCGTAGCCGCCCTGGTCGGTTAGATCGCCGATGACCTTCGGAGCTCTCTTTGGCGCGAAAGCCCGCAGGCGACCTGCTTCACGAGCCCGCCTCTCGCCACGCAGGGTTTCGGCTTTCTGATGGGCGATGCGGCTATCGGAACGGACGAGAAGCAGGCATCGCAGGGTCGGACGCACGCCTATCCGGTGACCGTTCCGGTGAAGGTCTCCCGGCCCTCCCCAACATTCGACTCCAATACCCCCCTCATCCGGCCCCCACCGCTGAGTCCCTCAAAGCCGTTGAGGCCCTTCACGACCTCCCAATCACCCCTTTGCTTCAGGCCAGGTTGTGTCGTGCTGAAGGTGATCGTCAGGGTGCCACCGGGGCAGCGGAACGTCCTCACCACCACCGACTCGACCGGGGGCTCCTGAGGCGCATCGGCGAATGTCCCCCCGGCGCAGAAGGCTGAGTCGCCGATGGTTGACCCGGAAAGCACCTCGCCCGTCGACTCGCCCCTCGCGTTGAGGGGAGCCAGGTGCGTCTCAATCAGGATTGGCTCGCCGCCTGCTTTGCCGCTCCTCCCATCGTCCACGCAGGCTGCGATGCCCAATGCAGTGACAACCAGTGCCAGTGCGAGCCAATGTCTTGCTCTTTCTGAAACTTCCATTCCGAGCCTCGTTAGGGGACGCCGGCGACGATCTCGCAACCTGACGCGCGGTCCTTCCCGGTCTCGCCGTCGCAGTCGTCGGGGCTTCCGCGTCCTCCATCGAGGAAGTCGTTCCGGGGTCCGCCCCTAACGAGGTCCGCTCCGTCCCCGGCGTCGAGGGAGTCGTTGCCCCCCGCCGTTCCGACGCTGATATCGCCGTTGAAGTTCACGTTGTCCCCGAAGATCGTGTCGTCGCCACCCCGGCCGTTGATGGAGTCGTCTCCGGCGAAGGTGACGCTGGCGTCCGACACGGAGCTGTCGCCATAGAGGAATTCGAACGGGTTGTTGCCGCCGATGATCCGGTCGTTGCCTGCGCCATTGGCGCGTCCCCCATCCTCGGCATTGATGTTGTGGTCCCCGATCGCGACGATTCCGCCGTCGGCACCCATGTTGAGGAGGTCGTTGCCGCTCCCGTTGGTCTCGGTGACACCTTCGCTGTCGCCGATCAGGAAGTCGAAGCGACCCGGCCCGCCCAGGATCACGTCGTCGCCGGCGCCCGTCGCCGAGCCTTCGAAGGGAGCGACCGAATCCCCGATCGGGCCGTCGTCGCCGGCGCCGCCTTCCATGTAGTCGTTCCCTCCGCCCGTAGCGTCGCCGCCACTGATGGTGATGCTGTCACCTTGCATGCGCTCGTCGTCGCCCGCGCCGCCGAAGATCTCGTCGTTCCCGCCCCCGTTGGCGTTCCCCGAGAGGGTGCGCGAATCGCCGGTCAGGTTGTCCGCGCCGTCGTCGCCGAAGAGCCGATCATTACCGCCGCCGACAACGGAGCCGCTTTCCGCGAAAACGTCGCCCACCACGAGATCGTCGCCGTCGTCGCCCCTGACCTGGTCGTTGCCCAGGCCGCCGACGAGTTGGTCACTCCCGCCAAGGCCGCAGAGCCGGTCGTTACCGCCCTTCCCGTCGATCGTGTCCTCAGCGGCGGAGCCAACGATCACGTCATCGCGCGCGGTTCCGTCGATCAGGCCTGAGCCGGTGATCGTCGCCGGGTTGCCGAAGCAACTGTCAGGCGGTGCCGCCGCTCCCTGGGTTGCGGAAATCCCGACGACCACGATTCCGAGCAGCGCGCCCAGCGTTACCCGCATCATCCGGTGACCGTCCCAGTGAAGGTCTCCCGACCTTCTCCTCGGGCTTCCCTTCCGAACTCCACTGTCATCCGACCGTGCCCGCGTAGCCCCTCAAAGAGGCCGCTGCTACGCACGATCCTCCAGGAGCTGCTCTGGCGCGTGCAGCTTCCATCACCAACCGGAGTGAAGGTGATCGTCAGGCGTCCCTTGGGACAGCGGAAGGTCTTGAGAATCGTTCCGACGCCGGACCCCCCGTACTCGTCGCGGAATCTGCCGCCGGGGCAGAAGGCCGCGTCGCCGATGGAGGACCCGCGTAGGACCTCGCCGACGGGGACGGTCAGGCGCGTCTTGATGAGGATCGCTTCGCCGCTCTCTGCGCTGTTTGCGCTCGCCCGAGCGTTGTCTCCACCGTCATCGCCACAGCCCGCGACGCCGATCGCCGTGACCGCCAGGGCTACCGCGAACCAGCGAGCTCGGCGCTTATCGATGTACGGAACTCGTCGATCGCTCATGCCCGAAGCATCCGCTCGGCCGAGCGCTGGCGCCATGGGCGCGGAGGGGCCAACCCCGCACCTGGAGAGACAGGTGAACCTAGCCGGACGGCAAGGGCCCTTGCCGCGAGGTAAGACGAGGCTTGCCGAAGACCGGGGGCGGCAACCACCGGATTCCCATTGCGCTAATCCGTGCCACGGCAGATGATGCCGTCATGGCCCAGCGGTTGCGCGTCGCGCCATCGGCGCGGCGGCTCATCAAGGAGCGCTATGAGGTGCTGAGCACGCTCGGCGCCGGCGGCGAGGGACATGTGGTCAAGGCCCTGGACCTCCAGCACGACCGACTCGTGGCTTTGAAGATCCGCGAGCTGCGCGACGACAGCTTGCGCCACGAGGTTCTGAACGAGGCCCGCATCCTGCTTGCGGTTCCCCCGCATCCCGCGCTGCCACTGGTTCGAGAGGATTTCTTCGACGGCGATCGGTACGTCGTGGCAATGGACTGGGTGGAGGGCACCGACCTTGCGAGGCTGCTCGGCGAGCGGGGCCGGCCCGGTCTGGCGCCGTCGAGCGTGCTCGCCTACCTGGCCCAGGCCGCCGAGGCGCTCACTCACCTGCACTCCCAGCACCCGCCGGTGATCCACGGCGACATCAAGCCGGCGAACCTGATCCTGACCAAGGGTGGGCGCGTGAAGCTCGTGGACTTCGGCCTGTCCTCGGCCCCGGCAGCGCCGCGCCGGCGCGCGGGCACGCCGGGCTTTCGCGCGCCCGAGCTCGCCGCCGACGGTGTGCCGTCGCGCGCCAGCGACGTCTATTCGCTTGCGGCCACCGCGTTCGCGCTGCTGAGCGGATCGGCGCCCTCGGGCGTGCTGCCCTCGTGGGATGGCATCGAGCCCGCTCAAGCCGAGCAGCTCGAGGCTGCGCTCCGCGTCGGCCTGGCGACCGATCCCGCGCGCCGCCCGGCGACGCCGGGCGAGCTTGTGGAGAGCCTCCGAAGCGGCTGGGGCGCGGCATTGCCCACCGGAGTGATGACGTTCTGCCTTTCGGACATCGAGGGCTCCACCGCCCTGTGGGAACGCGATCCCGCGGCGATGGCCGAGGCGCTCGTTCGCCACGACGAGATCATCGCCACGCAGGTAGAGGCCCGCGGCGGTCGGGTGCTCAAGTCCATGGGGGAGGGAGACTCGACGGTCTCGGTGTTCGAGTCTGCGCCGCCGGCACTCGACGCCGCGGTTGCTGCCACCCATGCCCTGCAGGAGGAAGCGTGGCCCGGCGGGCTGCGGCTCGCAGTCCGCTTCGGCCTGCACACGGGCGAGGCAGAGCGCCGCGGCGCCGACTACTTCGGGGCGACTCTCAACCTGGCCGCCCGGTTACGCGGAGAGGCGGATGGCGGCCAGATCTTCATCTCCGCGGCGACGGCCGCGCTCGTCGCACAACACCTCCCAGCTGGGTGCGAGCTGGTCGACCTCGGTCCGCACCGGCTGCGCGGAGTGCGCGCGCAGGAAAGGATCAGTGCGCTGAAGGGGCCCGCGATCAGCGCGCCTCTGCCCGCCGGGGAGTCCCCCTATCGGGGGCTGTTGGCGTTCGAGCCCGACGACCGGCGGTTCTTCTTCGGACGTGAGCACGTCGTCGAGGAGATCCTCGCGCGCCTGGCGCCCGGACGGCTGCTGGCGGTGATCGGCGCCTCGGGAAGCGGGAAGTCTTCGGTTCTGCGCGCCGGCGTGGCCGGCGCCGCGCTGGCGGGGGAGGCCGGAGCGCTTCGGCACGCCCGGATCCTCACCCCCGGCAGCGAGCCGCGGCTCGAGGTGGCGGACGGTCCAGCCGAGCTGGTCGTCGTCGATCAGTTCGAGGAGCTCTACACGCTGTGTGAGGACCCGGCGCGCCGCGACGCTTTTATCGAACGACTGCTTGCGCTCTCCTCTCCGGTCGCGATCGGTGTGCGCGCCGACCTGTACGGGAGATTGAGCAACAACGGCCACCTAGCTCGGGCGGTCGCCGACAATCAGATCCTGCTCGGGGCGATGGGCGACGAGGAGCTCGAGCGGGCTATCACCGAGCCCGCACAGGTGGCCGGGCTGCGACTCGAGCCGGGCCTCGTGGAGCTGATCCTGCGCGATGTGGCGCGCGAGCCTGGCGCCCTGCCGCTGCTCTCGCACGCGCTGCGCGTGACCTGGGAGCAGCGCGACGGACGAACGCTCACGGTCGAGGGATACCGCGCCAGTGGCGGCGTCGCATACGCGCTCGCCCAGACCGCCGACTCGGTCGTGGAGGCGGTGCCGGCCGATCGGCAGGGGCTGATGCGCAACCTCTTCCTGCGCCTTACGGAGCTGGGCGAGGGGATCGAGGACACGCGGCGCCGCGTCGCGGTCGAGGAGCTCGTTCCCGAGGGCGCCTCCCCGGAGGAGGTCCAGGCGCTGCTCGACCGGCTCGCGGACGCAAGGCTCGTGATGCTCGGCGAGGGGACGGCGGAGGTCGCCCACGAGGTGCTGATCCGCGAGTGGCCGAGGCTGCGCGCGTGGCTCGAGGAGGACCGCGCCGGGATCCGCCTTCACCGCGAGCTGGGCGACGCGGCCCGCCGCTGGGAGGCGGGGAGCCGGGAGGCCGGCGACCTGTACCGCGGCACGAGGCTCGCCGCCGGTAGGGAATGGGCGCGGTCACACCCGGACGCGCTGAACGCCACCGAGCGCGCCTTTCTCGAAGCGAGCGTTGCGGAGTCCGAGCGCGAGCGCCGCGAGCAGCTCCGCGCCAACCGGCGCTTGCGCTTGCTGCTCGCCGGCGTCGGCCTGCTGCTCGTCGCCGCCGTTATCGCGGGCGTGCTAGCGCTGCGCCAGGGCGACCGTGCGCGCGACTCCGCTCGGACCGCGGATGGGCAGCGCTTGGGCGCCCAGGCCCTCGTCGACGACCAGCTGGACCGGAGTCTGCTGCTCGCACAGGCGGGGCGGGAGCTCGATGACTCCGTCGCCACGCGCGGCTATTTGCTGTCGGCGTTGGTGCGCCGGCCGGCGGCGATAGGCGTGATGCAAGGAGACGGGGACCCGTTCTTGGAACTGGCGCTGAGCCCCGGCGGTCGGATACTCGCCGCGGGGGACGACAACGGGACGGTCGTCCTGCTCGATACGCGCACCCGCGAGCGCATCGGCGGACCGCTGCAGCTCAACCGAGAGGTCGGGGGCCTCGACTTCTCGCCGAACGGCAGACTGCTTGCAGTCGCGGGTCGGGTGGGCGAGGCGCAGGACGCCCAGAGCGTGAAGCTCGTCGACCTCGCCACCAGGAAGGTGGTCCGCAAGATCGACGTCCGACCCTTTCCGTTCGACCCCGAGGGGTTCGGAGTGGTCGTCGATGTCCGCTTCGCCGACAGCGGTCGGACCGTCCTTGTGAGCGTCACGCCGAACGCGCCGCAGGGGCTTCCGCCATTCCTTCGACGGTATGAGGCGCGCACCGGCAGGTCCTTGGGAGCCGGTGTTCCCATCGGCCGAGGGGCCGCGGGTGTGGCCCCGACGGTTCCCTCCCGGCGCGACCGCCTGCTCGTCACCCGGCCTGACGAAACGTTCGTGGTCGACGCGGCAACGCTGCGCGTGCGGCGGCGGATCCCGGTGGGGGCCTACGTCCCGGGTCTGTCTTCGGACGGGCAGAGGGCCGCGCTCGGCGGACCGGACGGCAGCGTCGCCATCCTCGATCTCCGTACGGGCGAGCGCCGGACGCTCAGGGGACGGCACGAGGATCTGGTGCGCGCACTGGCGTTCAGCGCCGATGGACGCACGCTTGTGACAACCGCCGGCGACGGTCGGGTGCTGGTCTGGGACCTGCGCTCAGGCGAGGTGCGCGAGACCCTGACCGGGCACACCGGCGCCGTCAACACCCTCAAGGTCAGCGACGACGGCCGCACGCTCTACACCGCCGGGCTCGACGGCCGGATCATCGTCTGGGACCTCGCGGGTGACCGCCGCCTCGCGCGCCCGTTCCGAGGGGGCGGTCAGAACCCGGGTTTTCCGCCGCCGCTCGCGATCAGTCCGTCCGGCCGGAGGGTTGCCGTTGGGCTCCTCGACGGCGGCGTGCGCCTGCATGACGCGCGCACCCTGCGCCGCCTCCGCGACCTGCCGGGGATCGAGGCTGGATTCGTCTCCGCTGTCGAGTTCAGCCCAAACGGTCGATTGATCGCCGTGACGGGCGAGGCGGGCACGGCGGAGCTACGCGACGCAGCCACCGGCCGCCGCATGCGTCCGCCGCTGCGCCTCGGCGCACCGGCACAGGCGATGGCATTCTCGCCCGATGGCGGTCGCCTCGCAGTAGCGGACATCGGGGGCAACCTGGGGGTGCTGGACCTGGGTAGCGGCAAGGTGCGCCGCCGGGCTCCGCGCCTGCCCGGGTTTACGCCTCATCTCTCCTACTCCCCCGATGGCGGGATGCTCGCGATCGGGCTCGCCGAACGAGGCACCGAGCTGCGCGACAGTCGGTCTCTACAGCTCGTCGCCCGCCTGCCTGCCGGAGACGAGGGTTGGTGGGTTCGCTTCTCGCCGAACGGCAGGCTGCTGGCCGTCACCTCCCCGCATTACACGCAGATGTGGGATGTGGCCAAGCGCCGGCGAATCGGCGCGCCGCTGAGGGGCCACGAAGGTTTGGTGTTCACTTCGGAGTTCTCGCCAGACGGCCGGACGCTTGGGACGAGCGGATCCGACGGGAGCGTGATCCTCTGGGACGTCGAGTCGCACCACTCGCTTGGAAAGCTCCCCGGTCGTCTCGGCCAGATATCGACCCGCTTTACCCCTGACGGACAGCGGCTGTTCGTGCTGCACGAGTTGGGTTCCGCGCAGCGCTGGGAGGTGAGCCCGGACGCCTGGACGCGACACGCGTGTCGCGTCGCGGGGCGGGACCTGACGCGAGCGGAGTGGGACGAGCTGGTCCCGGACCAGGACTACCAGGGCGTCTGCCCCTAGCCCTCCTTCGACTCGCTCGCCCGGAGCTGCGTGAGCGACACGGCGCCGCGCCGCAGCGCCTCGTTGGCGAGCCGGGCGCGACGATGCGAGTCGCCGGCCGGAATGCCGAACTTGTCGAAGAGGTTGGCCAGGTGCTGTTTGACGGCAGCCTGGGTGACCACGAGCTCGTCGGCGATCGCGCCAGTCGAGGCGGGCTCCGTGAACATGTCACGGTCGAGCAGCGGGCGACAGAGCGCGACTAGGACGTCGCGTTCACGTGTCGTCAGCCCAGGAGGGGCGTGCTCCGCCTCGGTCTCGGCGCCGCCGGCGCTCAGGGGATCCCGGAAGATGAGGCGGGTCTGGCCCACTCGGATCTCGTCACCGTGGCGAAGCCGATGCGAGGACCAGATTCGCTCGCCGTTGACCCAGGTGCCGTTGGAGGAACCGAGGTCGGTCACGCACCAGCCCGCCGGGAACCGCTCGAGGATCGCGTGGAGATGGCTGGCCATGGGATCGTGCTCGAGAGCGACGTCGTTCTCAGCCGCCTTGCCGACGGTCGTCCGGTCGGCCTCGATCGAGAACCGCCAGCTGCTTCCGCCGGAGATCACCTCGATCTGCGGGTGCACGCGGTCAAGCCTACGGACACCGCAGCCCGACCGCAGCCGGCAGCGCCTGGGCGGGGCGCTTCAGAAGCGGCAGGCCGCGCCGCCAAAGCCCGTGGTGCCATTCGTGGTTCCGTGTTGAGCGGATCTGGGCTGCCAGGCGGGTTTTGCGCTTCCTGGGGGCGGACGATGGAAATGCCGGGGCGCCCGCCTCTAGCTGCCGGTGCGGTCGCGGTGCTTGCACCCCGGCCAGCAGCAGGGCCGGCGCTGGCCATCCTCCAGCTCCTCCTGGGTCCGGCGAATGCGACGTTCTCGGGTCGTCTCCTGCTTGGCATCCTCAACCCAGCAGATGAACTCGTTGCGCGCCAAGGGTGTGATGTCCTTCCAAGCATCGAGTGCCGTGGCGTTGGCGATCAGCGCCTCGCGCAGGTCTGCGGGTAAGTCGTGCACCACCCCACCGGGCACTCGCTGGCTGCTCACTTTATGACCGAGTCCGAGACGATTAGATCTCGGCCAAGGAAGAAGATGCCGGGGTCGGTTTCGAAGCCATCGCTGGGGTTGTCCCGCAAGGTCGAGGAACGGATCGTGAGGACGCCGGTTCGGTCGTTGCTGACGAAGAAGACAGCACCGCCACCCTCGCGCGCGTGATTGTGAGCCATCTTCGTGCCGGCGATGAGTATGCGGAAGTCGTTGCCGTCTGCATACACGGCGCCACCCGAGCCGCCGCCGCGGGTGTTCGGGCGCGAGGGGTTGGCGCCGCGGCCGATGGCGCGATTGCCGGTGAAGACGCTGTTGTAGATCGACCACGAGACGCCGATGCTGCTCAGTGCACCGCCGTTGCTGCACACCCCAGAGCGGAAGGTGCTGCGAACGACGGTCACCGGCTGCGCGTGATGCTGCGAGAGCGCCCGCACGGCGCCGCCGCCGAGGTCCGGCCCCGTCCCGTCGCAACGGTTGCCGACAAACGTCGAGCGAACGATCTTGAGCCGGCCACCGCGCGCGAAGATGGCGCCGCCCCCGCCACCGTCGTACGTCGCCCCGGTGGCGTTGCCGGCGGCGAACGTCAGGTCCTGCACGACGAGACGAGGCGTGGCCTGGTCATCACAATGCGACGTGGTCCAGGTCTGCCGCCGGTCGCAGGTGTTCTGATACAGGACCCGGCGCTTCCCGCCACCGCTGAGGGTGACCAGACCGCCGCCGTCGAGGACGACGCGGCGGCTCGTGTTGACCACCTTGGCGGTCCGTCTCATCTCGATCCGCACCGGGTCCGGGCCGCATCGGAACCTGATGACCCCACCCCTTGCCACCGCCCGCACGACCGCGCGCGATGTGCAGCTCCGCGGCGTGCCGGTCCCGACCCAACGGTCGGGGCGCGACGTGTCGACCGCGCGCGCCTTTCCCGGCACCGGCGCTGCGATGGCGGCAAGCGGTACGGTGAGCGCGCCGGCGAGGGCCAGACAAAAAGACGCGAGTACGGGCTGTCGATACATGGGCACCTGCGACTCGGCACCCTAGCCACCGAGCCATGACCGCATTCGGCGCAATGGACCTCAGGGCGCGATTACGAGCCGAGCGATGCGCTCGCCGGCGAGGGTGAAGTCGTGTCTCAGGACCACGGTGGAGCCGGGGAAGTTGCCGGTCAAGCGAGCCGTGACCACGTGGCGATCCGGGCCGTCGGATTCGGTTCCGAGGATTTCGGTGGTGTACGCGAAGCGCGACGCCGGGCCGACGCGCCAGGCGCGGATCGCAGCCCTTCCGTGGTGGGTCTCGCGCTCGTCAACGACGGTGGCGTCATCGGCGAACAGGGCGGTGACCCCGTCGACGTCGCGCTCGCCGTCGAGCTCGAAGTAGCGGGAGATCACCGCGGGGGCGGCGGAGAGCGACATCATCCAAGCCTAAAGCCCGGGAGGCGTCGTGGATCGTGATCAGGGATGCCGCTTCAGCCCTCGGAGCACGCCGTCCGCTGCCCTGTGCGGCGCCCGGAAGGCGAGTCCCACCAGGTCGAGATCCTGGCTCGCCACTGCAGCGACCGCGGCGCGGTTGTCCTCGTCCTTGCCGGTCTCGAAAAGCTCACGGGTGTAGATCGCGAACGTGAGCTCACGCGCCATGGCCCTGTCATAGACGGTCCTCAGCTTTCCGGCACCGGCCTCGAACACAAGTACCGGCTGGACGAGCATCGGGAGGTAGCGTCGCCCCGAGGAGTCCTCGTAGTCCGGTCCCACGACGTCGCGCCCGGCGCCGGCTACGACGCCGCTCATCAGAAACGCGCAGACGTTCAACCGCTGCCAGGTGGCGAGGTCGTCGCGCACGACCACCGCGACCTTGGTGTCGAAGTCCGTGACGCCCATGCGCCCAACGATGAGCTATGAACGCATGACTGTCTTGGACGATCTTGCGGCGAGGACGTAGCGGCCCGGGGAAACTCCGACGGCGCGCCTGAAGACGCGCGTCAGGTGCGCCTGATCGCAGAAGCCACATGTGGCCGCGACCTGGGCCGCGGGCTCACCCTGGGCGAGCAGCTCCCTAGCGCGGGCGATTCGCAGATCGAGCTGATACGCATGGGGCGGCAGCCCGACCTGGGCACGAAACGTCCGCGCGAGCTCGAACGGGCTGAGCCGCGCGCGCTCGGCCAACTCTGCGAGGGTCACCGTCTCCGCCCAGTGCTCCTGGAGATGCGTCTGTGCCCGACGCACTGCAGCGTGCTCTGGCCGCGTTCGCGTTGGGGGTGGTTCGGGCCTGAGGTGCGGCCCCAGTGCCGTCACCGCCGCCAGCACGGCCATGTCGACGGCGAGCTCTGTGGACCTCTCGGCCAGCGCGCGATGCGCGGAGGCGAGGGCGGCGCGAAGGCTCGCGTCCTGGAACACGACACGGCGTGTCGCCCTGGGTAGCACCCCGTCATCTGTCCACACGCCAATGTGCACCGGGTCCAGGTAGAGCACCTTGTATGCCCATCCGCCAGGCACGGCCGGCACGCCGGTATGCACAGCATCCGGCTCGAGGATGAACAGCTCACCGTGGCACGCGACCTGTTCGGAGTCATCGAGCTCGAATCTCGCCGCGCCGCGATCCATCATCGCGACGGTCCAGGTCGGATGCGAATGCCGCCGATAGGCATGCGTGACGAAGTCTGCCTGCAGCGCCTCCACGCCGGCGAGGCCGTCCGGCCGTATGTAGGTCGCCGTCTCGCGCACACCGGTGCTCGTTGGCATGTCTGCCCAGGCTAGCTGGGCGTGCAGCCTTACGCGAAGGCCGCAGTCAATGGCGCGCCACCTCCAACCAGACCGTTGTGGGCTCGTGCTCCACGCCCCACCGATCTGCGATCGCGTCGACAAGGTAGAGGCCCCACCCACCGATCTGCGGGTCGCCCCTTCGGTGGGACGGCGGGACGTCGAAGCCCGACCCGTCGTCCCGGACCGCGAAGCGCACGCGAGCCTCGGATACCGCGAGCTCCACGCGTATGTCCCCTTCGCCTCGCTGCCCGGCGTGCAGCACCGCATTGTTCACGACCTCGGTCGCTGCCAGCATCAGGTCATATCGCTCGCTGCCGCTGAGATCCGGGGTCATCGACCCAATCATCGTGCGGGTCGCGCCCGCAGCGTCGGCGGCTGCCGGCTGATCGAAAATAAACCGCCTCACCGGGGAGCCCTGCCGACTGGGCGCACTCCTCCCCCCTGCCGACGGGGCCATTTTCGGCTCACCGTTCACCGAGTAGATCAAGCCGCCGCGTCGCGAAAGCTCACGCATCACCTCGAAGAACTCAGCGCTGGAACGCCACAACGCCGTCTGTTTCGCGGCGACGAGATGTGTGGCGTCGCCCGCCGCGATCCGGTTGAGGGCGTACTGAACGCCGGGGCGCTCGAGCGGCTTTGCTTGCGATCGGTCGATGTCGTGCACGACCTCCACCAGACTGAGGCGCTCCGCACCGCAGGCCTCATTGATCGCGCCTATCTGCGCGAGCACCGATGCGCTGTCGAGCAGCGTGGACTGGGCGACGCTCACGTACCCGAGTGCGCGCCCTCTCGGCTTTCCGGCGACTGCCGGCAACAAACGTGGCGCCAACATCGACGTGAGCACCACTACGGCGAGGCTCATCAGGGCGACTGCGCCGATCGCAAGGGGATTCGCCACGAAGTCAGCCAGCTCGTCTGGCTCGTCTAGCCGTGGACCGCCGTCCTTCGGGAGTGCTACGGGCTGGGCGGCCCGCGCGGCATCTCTCTCGCGGCGTCCATCGCTGGTTGCCGCATGCTCTGATTCGGTGCGCTGCCGCGTGGGCGCCGAACGCGCCAACAACTCCCCGCTCGTCATCGGGCCGACAACACCGTCGGCCGCAAGGTGCACGGACTGCTGAAATCGCTCGACCGCAGCCTCAGTCCGCCGCCCGAAGCGCCCGTCGAGTGGTCCCGGCGCGAAGCCGAGTGCACGAAGATCACGCTGTAGCCGGCCGACTTCCCTCACACCGTCTCGGCTCGCGATCCCCGCTCCCAGCGCAAGCGCGGGGGCTGTGGGCCTGGCCCTGCGGAGTGCCTTGTACGTAGCTGGGCCGAGCACTCCGTCTGTCGCCAGCCCGGCAGCAGCTTGGAGACGTCGAAGCGCTCCGTCGGTGAGGGGGCCGAAGAAACCATCGATCGGCCCGGGGGCGAAGCCCACATGCCTCAGCCGGCGCTGTAGCACCCGTACATCATCGGAGCCTGTCGGCTGTCCATAGCCGGACCCGCGCATGAGCATCGGGCCACCGGCCACTCCGTTGCGCTCACCCGGCGATGCCAGGCCCGCCGGGCGTGGGTCGTTGGGGAGCGGTGCCACCCGCGCTTCACCCGAGGGGTCGCGCCCATCCTGCGCCGGCCCACGCCCCGCCTTCGTGCGATGCCGCGCCAGTGTCGAATGCGCTACTTGTCCACTTGTCAGCGGGCCGAGCACACCGTCTGGCGCCAGCCCGGCAGCAGCTTGGAGACGTCGAAGCGCTCCGTCGGTGAGGGGGCCGAAGAAACCATCGATCGGCCCGGGGGCGAAGCCCACATGCCTCAGCCGGCGCTGTAGCACCCGTACATCATCGGAGCCTTTCGGCTGTCCATAGCCAGACCCGCGCATGAGCATCGGGCTGGTCTGCGGCCCGTGGCTCACGTCGCTCGCCGTGGAGACAGCGGGCAACATCGTCGCGGTCAGCGCCGCGATCGACAGGGTCAAGACCGCAGCCAGCACACCCGACCGCCGTTGCCTTGCCAGCACGCTGGAAATCCGTTCCATCGTTCGTCCTTTCTCGAGCAGTCACAAATCGCGGCGCTTCCGGCGCCGAGACCTGGGGCACGCCCGAGGCGCTAGCCAGGACGCTCGAGAACTGCGAGGAACACGGCCGACGGCGTTCGCGCCGGCCGGATGCACAGATTGCTGAACTGCGCCAGCGCGGCGATGATCAGCGCCGCGAGGCATGCAAGGAACATGCTGAACATGAAACCTGTGGAACCTGACGAGCCCGCCGGCGCTGCGCCGCCAGGAGCGGGCGCAGGCGGAGCAGGTACTCCGGGGTTCCGGACCGCAGTCGTCACCGAGGGGGTAAACGGCCCGGCCGGCCGCAGGTTCAGCGCGGGGGCGGGCGCCGTGCTTCCGATGGGACGGTGTCCGCTGCTCGACGTAGGCAGCATTCCGCTTGGCGATCCAATGTCAGTGCGGCCGGGCACGCCGGGTGAGCTGGCGGTCGGCTCTGGGGAAGCCAGCGGCGACGTCGCACCCACGTTGTCGACCTGCCCAGCCGGTACGGGAGGGTTGAACGCGGGCGGCGCGTCGCTGACGGCGCTCCCGTTCGAGCCATTGTGGGGCTCCACGACCGGCGGCGTGCTGGCGTGGATAGGCAGCAGCGGCGAGAGCGTTTCGTCGATCGTGTCCCGGTGCACCGGGTCGAGCAGCGGCGACACGGTGTCGTCGACGGTCGTTGATCACCGGGTCGAGCAGTGGCGAGACGGTCTCGTCGACCGTGTTGATCACCGGGTCGAGCAGTGGCGAGACGGTGTCGTCGACCGTGTTGATCACCGGGTCGAGCAGCGGCGAGAGCGTGTCGTCGACCGTCGTGATCACCGGGTCGAGCAGCGGCGAGACGGTGTCGTCGACCGTCGTGATCACCGGGTCGAGCAGCGGCGAGACGGTGTCGTCGACGGTCGTGATCACCGGGTCGAGCAGCGGCGAGACGGTGTCGTCGACCGTCGTGATCACCGGGTCGAGCAGCGGCGAGAGGGTGTCGTCGACCGTGTGATCACCGGGTCGAGCAGCGGCGAGACGGTCTCGTCGACCGTCGTGATCACCGGGTCGAGCAGCGGCGAGAGCGTCTCGTCGACCGTCGTCGACGACCGGGTCGAGCAGCGGCGAGACGCGTCTCGTCGACCGTCGCGGTGACCGGGTCGAGCAGCGGCGAGAGCGGTCTCGTCGACCGTGCCGGCGACCGGGTCGAGCAGCGGCGACACGGTCTCGTCGACCGTCCCGGCGACCGGGTTGGGCAGCGGCGGCACGGTCTCGTCGACCGTGCCGGCGACCGGGTTGGGCAGCGGCGGCACGGTCTCGTCGACCGTGCCGGCGACGGGGTTGGGCAGCGGCGGCACGGTCTCGTCGACCGTCCCGGCGACGGGGTTGGGCAGCGGCGGCACGGTCTCTTCGACCGTCCCGGCGACCGGGTTGGGCAGCGGCGGCACGGTCTCTTCGACCGTCCCCACGACGGGATCCACCGCCGAATCGGTCACAGCCGATGTCGTCTCATCAATCGCCTGAACCGCTGAGCCCGCGGGGTCCGGCTCCGGGTTGGCCGTTCCGACTGCGGCATCCACCTGCGGATCCTGCACCGTCGAAGTGGAGTCGGGGGTAATTGGGTCGGTCGTGCCTGGGTCGACTGTCGTGCCTGGGGCGACTGTCGTCGTGACTGCATCGACCGCGGTCCCCACATCGACTGTGCCGGCGATTTGCGCGGTGGCGGGTGTGCCCTGAAGTGCGCAGCCGAGTACCGCGAGAAGCAGAGCAGCACCAAGGCGCCTTCGCAGTCCACCGGACGCCGATCGGCGCTGGGTCCTTGGTGTCTGTCGTCCGTGACCGGCCACTACATCCGCTTAAAGCTCTCCCTCTACTTGTCTCCGGGCGTACCCGGAGCGGCGGAAAAACCGGCTCTTAGGTGACGTTTTTTCTCGCAATTTGCGGATTTTGGCTTCGAGATATACGAGAAAGTGCATCGCTTTGAGGTTGAAACCCGTGAGCCGTCCGCCCAGTGCCGCGAGACCAGAGGAGTGACGCCCGACCTCGCTCGCACAATCGAGGAGCCCGTCGGCACACGCCGGGCTGCAACGAATAACCTGACGAGGAACTGCAGCTAGACGATCGGGCCCTTCACGAACTCGATCAGGTCGGTCATCTTGAAGTCTTGTCCAGGAACGAGGTCTGGCGTCCAGCCCGGATCCTTGACGACGTAGGAGGTCGGGTCGCTGGCCAGCAGCCCGAGGATCACCTCCGACACGATCCGGCCGCCGACCGGCCCGAGGTGCTTGCCCCGCTCGCCGCCCGTCATTCGCGCCTCGCAGAGGATGTAGTACCAGAGCGGCGTCGCCTCAAGCAGCTTCTCCCTCACCGGTCCTGAGAGCTCTTCGAGCATCAGCTCATCCGGATCGAGGCTCGTCAGCTTCAGCTTCTTCGCGACCTCCTGACCCGAGGGCACCTGCAGCCTCTGCGCCCGGCGAAGGTTCCTGCGCGCGAGCGATCCGCCGAGGTCGGGCAGATTGAGCAGAGGGCTGACGAGGGACGTGTCCATCTGCAGGCTGTTCTGCGGCTCGCGCGCGTATCCCAGTTGATCGAACTTGAAGAACCGCTCCCAGTCGATGACCAGGTCCGGCGGCAGTGGCCCGAGCCGGCCGAGGTCGGGGAACAACGGCTTTGGAGGCGCCTCTTGCGGGCCGGTCCTGCGTTGAAGGGCGTATTCCCTACGCACCATGCTGTGGCCGAAGCGAAATGCCGCGGCCGAGAATTCCACCGGGATGAAGGGCTCGCCACGGTCGGGCCCCCGCCAGCGGTGGCGAAATTTGGGCACGCCGCCCGAGCCGGCGGGGCTCGACGTCTGGCTGTCTCCGAGGATTTTCGGCAGGAAGTCGTGAACGACGAGCCACTGGTAGTGCCAGCGCACGATCTCTCGCGCTTTTTCGAAGCGGTCCTCCCAATGCTCGGGAGCGCCGCCGAGCCCGTCGAGCACCGCATTGTGGAACTGGATGAAGAGCAGGTGGATCTGCGCGACGATCACGTTCTCGTCGTTGCGCGCATCGCCGATCAGGGCACGGCCCGGGAGGTTGCGCGGAAGGTCGTCGTTCCCGCCCTTCGCGTTGTGCCCGACGAGCAGCCTCGCCCCTGGTGACTTCGGGTGCTCCCAGTCGTAGAGGAACGGGTGGACCACCGGTCCCGAGCCGTACAGGCTGTCGAGGTCGAGGCGGGGGGTGCGGAAGTTGACGAGTTCGCGCGGATTCCCGGCGGGCTTCCGGTGACTGGTCGCGTCGAACGTGATGTCGTGGTCGACGAACTGCCCGAGGTACGTGTATCCGGCCGCGATCCAAGTGTTTTCGGTCGACGTGTCCTTGCGCGCTTCCATCAGCTCGGCGAGTGCGTCGATCGCCGAGTCGTCGATCTGCCGCTCCGTGGGGCCGAACATGTAGCCGTAGCCGGTCCCGGGCGCCTCGCGCTCAAACCTGCTCCCTTGGCCGAGCGGCACGGCCTCTCCGTGCCGCGCGCTGCCCTCGCCGGCCGGCGTGGGCGCTATTCGATGTCTTTCACCTGTTGCCACGTGGTCACGGTGAACTGCGGCAGGAAGGAGATCTCCCACCCGACGACGAGTGCCGGCCCCTTTCTGAAGCCTTCGGAGGGCAAGGTCGCGTGCCAGTCGTGGGCCGGGGCATCGACAGGCCCCTCAGCGACACGGCTCGGCCCGTCCCCGGTCGCGCTCTCCTGCACCAGCGTGACGCGCACCGAGTGGGGCAGTGGCAGATCCTCCGGCGACTTCCCCACGACCTGGACGGACCCGTTCATGAGCGTGATGTGGGTGAAGCCTGGCTTTCCCGGCACGTCGTACCTCCTTGTCAGTGGCTCAGCAGCGCCAGCGCCTCGGCGGCGGCCGCGACGTTGCCCTTCGCTTCGTACAGCGCTATGCCCGATCGCGCCGAGCGATCCGCCTCCTCGAGGCGCTCGCCCGTCCAGAGGACGTCCGCGCGGTCGAGCATCGCATCGCCGCGGAGCGAGATCAAGTCGGTCGGCGTGGCGAGCGCCACCGCTTCACTCGACAGAGACTCGGCCTCCTCATGGCGTCCCTGACTCGCAGCGACCCTCGCCAGCACGCCACGCCAGATCACCTGGGTCATCGTGTCCTCCGGGGCTGCTTCGCGCGCGGCCGCCGCGCACAGCTCGGCTGCCTCGTCAGTCCGGTCCTGGGCGTACACGGCCCGAGCGAGCAGGGCGAGCGTGGTCGCGAGGGTGCCCTTGCCGCGCATGGAAGAGAGCTTCTCGGCGTCCGCCCGCAGGCGCGCCTCCGCCAGCTCGGGCTGGCGCGAGCACAATCGGCATGCAGCCTCGAGATGCGAGAAGCTCGAACCGAGGCCGCCCAATGCCTCTCGGATCTCGTTCGCCTCCGCAAGCAGACGATCGGCGGTTTCGCGCTCTCCCTTCATCGCGTGCAGCAGGGCAAGGGGATTGAGAATCCACACGGTCGCTCTCGGGCTCATCTTGACGAGCGCACCGAACTCCTCACAGCGGGAAATCGCCTCGTCGACTGGAACGGGTCCCTGCGCAGCACCCATAGCGCGCCAGCCGATCAGCTCGAACCGTTCGCGCTCCGCACCTGCGCGACCAGCGTGTTCGGCCGCGCGCATCCAGGAGTCGTCGGCGTCGGCCACTCGGCCCGCGATCCAGGCAACCTCGCCGCGGAGGAACCACGCCCGGGACGCACCGTGATGATCGTCTTCTCTGTCGAGGATCGGGAGAACCTCCTCTGCCACGCCATAGGCCCGTGCCGTCCCCGTGTCCAGATCCGTTTCAAGGCGCACGAGCTCGCGCTCGATCTGCGCCCTAGCCAGCAGGCGCGGCTCGGACGCTCGCTCGATCGCCTCGTCGAGCACCCGGGCGGCGTCGCCCAGGCGCCCTGCGTCATAGAGAGTGGCACCGAGGACCGGCAACAGCTCTCCTCGAGCCCTCGCATCCGATGAGAGCAACGCTTCCGCGCGCTCGAGCAGGCGAGCTCCCGCTGCGGGATCACCGCGCAGCCGTGCGGCGTCGGCAGCCGCCGTCAGCCGCTCGACTGCCGCGGCGGCCACGGCTCGCTCCCGGTCGCCCACCGGGCCGAGCGTCGCGAGGTTCTCGTAGGCCTCGCTCAGGTGGAAGCCGATGGTGTCGTCACGGGCTCCTGGTGAGGCCGCGAGCCATCCGGCAAGCCGCTCGTGCAGCTCGGCCCGGCGCCCCTTGGGCAGCCCCTGATAGGCCACCTCTCGGATCAGGACGTGCGCGAAGCGAAAGGCGTCGTCACCACGGACGTCGGAGCGATCGGGGCGCACCAGTTGTTTGCGGACGAGTGAGACCACGTCCATCGCGATGTCCGCCCGGTTGCGTTCGGGAAGCAGCTCGGCCACCGCATCCACGCTGAAGCCGCGGCCCTGTACGGACGCGTGCTCCAGCACCGCGCGCTCCGCTTCGTCGAGGCGGTCGATCCGCGCGGCCAGCACCGCCTGGATGCTGGAAGGGAGAGCGGAGCTCTCGTCTTCGACCCCCACGGCCACGAGCTGCTCGAGGAACAGCGGGTTGCCCTCGGCCCTGTCCACGATGCGGGCCTCGGCATTCGATCCGAGCGCCTCGGGTGCGGCGGACTCGATGAGCAGGCGTGCCTCCGCGTCGGAGAGGGGGTCTACGACCAGAATGGAGCGGTTCTGCTGAGGCGCCAGCCACGAGGGACGTGTCTCCGCGAGCTCGGGCCGGGAGAGGCAGAGGAGCAGGATTGGGTGCCCGCTCGAGAACGCTACGAGGTAGTCGAGGAGGTCGAGCAGAGCCGGCTCGGCCCAGTGGACGTCGTCGACGACCATCACGAGGGGCCGTTCGTCGGCCGCGCGCTCGAACAGGCTCCGCACCGCCCAGAACGTCTCCTCAACCTGGGCGGCGCCGGCTGACAGCCCTATCGCCTGCAGCACCAAGTTCACGCGCGACTCGTCTCCGTCGAGGAGTTCCTCGATCCGGTCGCGCGGGTCGGACCCACAGATCTGCTGGACGATCTCCGCGAGAGGCCGGTAGGCCACGTCCTCTCCGTACGAGAGGCACCGCCCGACCGCGACCGTTGCGTCACCTGCCGCCTCGGCCCGCAGCTCACCGGCCAGGCGCGACTTGCCAATTCCCGCCGGCCCGACGAGGGTCATCGCGCGGCAGCCCGGTTCCGCGCGAGCCTCGGCCAGGGCCTTCCGAAGCTCACCGAGCTCGTGCTCGCGTCCCACGAGCGGCCTCGCGTCCGAGCCCAACCGTTCCGGGTCGTCGGCCAACTCAAGCAAGAGCCAGGCCTGCACCTTCGCCGTCCGGCCCTTCAGCTCGAGCAGCTCCAGGGCCTCGACCCGGACCGAGCCCTTCACCAGCTCGTAGATGCTCTCGCCGAGCAGGATCTGCCCCTCTGACGCGAGGTCCTCGAGGCGGGCGGCGACGTTGAAGGCATCGCCGGCCGCGAAGGGCGAACGCCGGGAGCCGGGGCTCACGAAGACCTCGCCCGACTCCACCCCGAGCTTCATCCCTATCCCGAAGCCCAGATCGCGCTCGAGGTCGGCACTCAGCTCTGCTCCCTCCCGGCGCATCTCGACAGCCACGCGCACCGCCCGGAGGGCGTCGTCCTCGTGAACCTCATCCTGGCCGAATACCCCCACCACCGCGTCCCCGATGTAGCCCTCGACCGAACCGCCGTGCCGCTCGATCACCGCGCCGCAGCATTCGGTGTAGCGGTCGAGCAGCGAATGCATCGTCTCGGGATCGAGTCGCTCGGCGAGCCCGGTGGAGCCAACGAGATCGGCGAAGACGATGCTCACGAGACGGCGCGCGGCGGCGGGCGCAGGCCTCGTCTGGCCCGACGGGGGCCGCTCGACCGGTTTCGTCTCCGGCAGGGCCACGGGTGGGGGCACCGGCAACGCGAGCGCGGGATCCTGCGCAAGGATCGAGCTTTCGAGCTCGCGCAGCCGCTCGCCGGGCTCGATCCCGAGCTCTCCGACGAGGACCTTACGGGCGTTCTGATAGGCCTGCAGCGCCTCGGCCTGTCGGTCGCAGCGGTACAGAGCGAGCATGAGCTGCGCCCTGAGGCCCTCCCGGTAAGGGTGCTCGTCAATGAGGCCCTCGAGCTCAACCACCACCTCGGCGTGCCGCGCCAGAGCCAGCTTCGCGTCGATCAGCTGCTCGATGGTCGCCACTCGCAGATCGTCCAGCCGGTCGATTTCGTGCCTGGCGAAGGGCTCATCGGCCAGGTCGCCGAGCGGACGGCCGCGCCAGAGAGCAAGCCCCTGCTCGGCGGCCACGAGAGCCGCCTGCGGATCGCCGGAGGCGGAAGCCGCCCTGGCCGCATCGAGCAGCCGCTCGAAGCGCCGCGCGTCGACCTGGTCAGAGTCGACTCGGAGCTCATAGCCGTGCTCGCGGGTGACGAGCACGTCGGACGCGCCGCCGCCTCCGTTGCCAGCCAGAGCTCGGCGCAGGCGGTGGACGTGAACCTGAACTGTCTTTGCGGCGGTGGCCGGCGGACTGTCGCCCCAGAGCTCGTCGACGAGCCGGTCGGTCGAGATCGTCTCGTTCGCGCGCAGAAGGAGCAGCGCCAGAAGAGCCCGTTGCTTGCTGCCGCCGAGTGCAACCTGCACACCCTCATCTGAGGCTTCAAGTGGGCCGAGGATGCGGAAGTCCATACGAGTCCGAGCCTGAGCGAGCCGATCCAAGTTAGCGCAGCCGCGAGTGCGCGTCGAGCCGGCCGGCAGCCGCGGCGGCCGCCCATCGACAGGAGGCAGTCATGAGCACCGCCATCCCGAGCCAGCACCCCGCCGTTGTGCTCCGCTCGCAGTACAACCGTCTCCGCAACCTGCTCGCGATCGCGATGATCGCGGTAGTCGGACTGAGCGTCGCGGTGGTCGTCGTGTCGAGCGACGACGCCCCGAGCACGTCCGACGTGATCGCCACCGGCAAGTTCGCGCCGGAGAAGAACCCCTCGGGCACCACCCGTTACGACGGCGGCCCCGAGGAGGGCACGCGTGGCGCGGCCGTGGTCTCGTCCGCTCCGGTCCCCACGGTGGCCCCGCCTCCGTCCTCGATCGCGGCCGCGAGCCAGGCTGAGTACGAGGCGATGAGGAAGGCTCAGCCGAACACACGTTACGACGGCGGGCCCGAGGAAGGCACCCGCGGGTCGACGCAGTCCGGGTCCGACAACAGCACGTCCGGTCCCGCCCCGTTCGGCGGCGCGCGTCCGTAGCCCCGTTGCAGAGAGGATGAACTGCGAAGGGCCCCTGTGCGGGGGCCCTTCGCCGTTCGCGGACGGTGACGCTCAGCTGCGGCGCCGGCGTATGTGGCGCCCGCTGCGCCGCGGCGAGAGAACCGCCTCGATCTCCTCGCGCCCGGTCGCCTCGGAGGGCATGTCCGTGCCGACGGCGCTCCCGTCGCCGACCTTCGCGTAAGGGTGGTCGCTGATCTCGCTGCCGCTGCGGGTGTAGAGGCCCACGACGACGCCCACCAACACGGCGAAGCATGCGACGATCAGCCACACGCTTCCATCGTGCAACGCATTGGTCAGGAACTCGGCCACGCTTAGCTGGGTTCCCCTGCGAGCTGCGCAAGCACCTCGAACAGCGCCGCCAGGTCGCGCCGCTCGTAGCCCAATGCCCGCGCCACGGTGAGCAGCTCGTCGGCTACCGCGGCGGATGGCAGCGGGACGTGCAGCTGCCGTGCCGTGTCCAGCGCGAGCACCACATCCTTCTGCATCAAAGCGATGTCGAACCAGGCCTCGTCCGGCAGGTCGAGGACAAGCGGTGCGCGCGCCTTCAACATCGGCGAGCCGATCGCGCTTTCGGTCATCACTTTGACGGCGACGTTTCGATCGATTCCGGCGCGTTCGGCCATGAGGAGGCCTTCGGCGAACGTGAGCATCTGCACGGCGAGAGCGATATTGATCGCAAGCTTGAGCACCAGTCCCTGGCCGTTTTCGCCGATGTGCGTCGGCGTGCCGAGCTCGTGCAGGAGCGGCTCGATGCGCGCGTATGCGTCCCTGTCCCCGCCGACCATGATCGTGAGCGTTCCCGCTTGCACCTGAGGAACGCTTCCGGACACTGGCGCGTCGAGCATGGTCGCTTCGAGCGCGTGCACGCGCTCCGCCAGCCCACGGCTCGCACGCGGGCTGATCGTGCTCATGTCGGCCCAGATCTTCCCGGGAGCGAGGCCGGCGAGGATCCCGTCTGAGCCTGAGGCAACCGTTTCGACCACGCCGTCGTCGGGGAGGGAGGTGAACAGGATGTCGGCGGCTTCGGCGACCTCGCGCGGGGTGTCACGCCACTGCAGGCCGTCGTCAATGATCCCCTGCGCGTCTTCTCGGTTTTGCTCCTCGCCATAGACCGGGTACCCGGCGGCGAGGAAACGGGCTGCCATGCCGCCGCCCATATGCCCGAGGCCGACGAAGCCGATCTTCTGTGCCGTCGTGGTGGTCATCTCATGCTCTCCCTTGGATCGAGCGTACGAGCGTCGCCCGCCACGGTGAGCGCGATCCGTGCCGCGGCGATCGTCGATCGCGATCATGGAGGCCCGAGTGGCCTGCGCTTTGGTGCCGGCACTTTTTCGCGTGGCCCGGCTCGGAGCGCTATTTTCTGTTCCAGAGGTGGGTTGACGCGAGCTCGGGCGAGGTAGCGGGTTGACGAGGCCGGCGACGCCGGAGTCGGCAGTCGACGGCGTGCTCCGCGACGGCTACGACACCGGCGGCTTCTACGACGAGACGTTCGAGCACGGCTCGAATGGCGTCGCGGTGCCGCGCGCGCACTACGCCGAGCTCGTCGCGCAGATCGCGTCGATGGACGGTCGGGGCCTGCGGCGCGCGGCGGAACTCGCCAACCGGTCGTTCCTGCACCGCGGTGTGACGTTCACCGTCTATTCCGACGAGGATCAGGGCACCGAGCGCATCCTGCCGTTCGACCCGATCCCCCGGATCGTGCCGGCTGACGAGTGGGCCGTCGTCGAAGCCGGCCTGCAACAGCGCATCCGGGCGCTGAACCGTTTCGTCCACGACGTCTACCACGGGCACGAGATCCTGCGAGACGGGATCGTGCCGCGCCGGCTCGTCGTCCTGGGCCGCCATTTTCGCCGTGAGGTCGTCGGCATCGACGTTCCCGACGACCAGTACATCCATGTCGCGGGAAGCGACCTGATCCGGGGCGACGACGGTCGCTGGATAGTGCTCGAGGACAACCTGCGGACACCCAGCGGCGTCTCGTACGTTCTCGCGAACCGGCAGATCATGACGCGCACCTTTCCCGACTGGTTCGCCGAGCTCGGGGTGCGCTCGGTCGACTCCTATGCGGGGCAGCTCCTCGACAACCTCGTTGGGCTGTCGCCGCGACGCGCCGTCCCGGGCGCCGCCAGCGGGCCGGCTGTGGTGGTGCTCACTCCCGGCATCTACAACTCGGCGTACTTCGAGCATGCCTTCCTGGCGCAGCAGATGGGGGTCGAGCTCGTCGAGGGCCGCGACCTCTTCGTCCTCGAGAACCGCGTCTACATGCGCACGACGTCCGGACGACGACAGGTGGACGTCATCTACCGCCGTGTCGACGACGAGTTCCTCGACCCGCTCGCCTTCCGCTCCGAGTCGATGCTTGGCGTTGCGGGGCTGCTCGGGGCGGTCCGCACCGGCAACGTCACACTTGCGAATGCGATCGGCACGGGTATCGCCGACGACAAGGTGCTCTACCCGTACGTCCCCGCGATCATCCGCTACTACCTCGGCGAGGAGCCGATTCTCGACAACGTACCGACGTTCCTACCGAGCGATCCGGAGCAACTCGACCATGTGCTGCACAACCTCGACTCGCTGGTCGTCAAGGCCGCGAACGAGAGCGGCGGCTACGGGATGTTGATGGGGCCGGTCGCCGAGGAACGCGAGATCGAGGAGTTCCGTCGCCGGATCGTCGCGGACCCGCGCAACTACATCGCACAGCCAGTGATCCCACTCTCGCGCCATCCGACGTTCGTGTCTGACGAGGGCGACTCGGGGACGCTCGAGGGGCGGCACGTCGATCTGCGGCCGTACATTCTGAGCGGGCCGGACGGAATCAGCGTG
>CAWDLE010000011.1:0-56685 GCA_963803085.1 uncultured Thermoleophilaceae bacterium
AAGGGTCGTCCAGCACGAGCAGGGCACCAGAGAGACCAGCTCGAAGTTGCCTCACATCATCCACGTGCGTGTGATAAATGAACGTTCCCGATCGAGGCGGGGTGAACCGCGCCTCGAACGTCTTGCCCGGGGCGACTGCGGGAGCGAGCCGCCTACCTTGACCAGCAAATCCAGGCACGCCGTCGTAATAGCTCTCGAGCTCGATGCCGTGCCAGTGCACGGAGGTCGGCTCCGGCAGCCGGTTGTCGACGGTGATCAAGACCGGTTGTGCACGCTTCAGGAGGATGGGTGCACCGGGCAGGTAAGGCGGGCTAGGCGGCGACATGTTGCGCCCTTCATGCAGCGTGTAGCCAAAGGAGGGCTCAGCGGGCGTGCCGCCTTCATCAACACGGGCAACCAAGCGGAGATTACGACGCCGCCCAATCGATGACACGAGTTCCGTGCTCCGCCCGTTGACGGCGATGCCCATCACTGGTCCCGCCATCATGTGGTCCATCGAGCCCTCGTGGCTGTGCGCAATGATCGGGCTCGCGGCGCCACTTCCGTCGAATGGAAGCTGCGGCACGACGTGTGCGTTGTCATGGCAGTGAAACAGCCAATTACCGGGCCGTGTGGGCTTCCACGTCAACGAGAACGTTTGGCCAGGCGCCATGCGTTCGGTGACGACAAGACGGGGTGAACCTGTCGGCAGCACGGTCTCCTGCCGCTCATCACCGCGCGTGTCCACGTTGAAGTAGAACCCGTGCAGGTGCATGGGGTGGACGGCGGAGCCCACATTCGCCAGGCGCATGCGCACCGTGTCGCCCACGTTGTACGTCAACCGGTCAGTATGCGGCCACGACACACCGTTCAGGGCGTATCGAAATACCCGCTCTGGGGTACCGACGGGAAGGTCGTCGGTGTACGTGCTGAACACGATGACGCGATCCGGAGGAGTCGGCTCCGCACCATCCACGACAAATGCGCCAGTGAGTTGTGTATCGCGACCCAGGCGCTGGGCCAGGGTCGTTGCGGCGTCAGTTGCGCCCCAGTAGTAATACATTCCGGGAGTCAACGCGAGGAACGTCACCTCACGAGTCTCGCCCGGTGCTATGACGAGAGGGGAAGCGACATCAGAGTCCGAACCAGGGCGTAGAGTACAAGCCGTGCACGGCCAGCGGCTCACTCGTGGCATTGCGAACGGAAGCTCGAACCGTCGTCCCCTGCCTCACTCGAATCAGGGGGCCAGGCACGTGCAAAGGTCCTCCATTCGCGCTGAAGGCCTTGACCGTCACCCCGGGACTGCTGTCGCCGTCGGGATGCCACTGGCCGAGGCGCGCCTCCAGGCGTATGGTCAGCGTACTGTTCGCCAGCGCGCCTGCAGGTATTCGATTGTCGTTGGCGACAACCAGCTCGGTTGACGCAGTTGGCGACGTGCCGACTCGTCCTTGTTGGGAAAGCTCGTTAGCTGTGTGAACGATACCCGCCGTGAGGAGTACGGCGAGGGCGGCGCCAGCAATGGGTCGCAGTTGCAATCGCATCGTACGCCTCCTCTGGTTACGTTGGCTGAGCGGCTTCAGTATCGGGCGCATGAACCACGTCCTTTCCGAATCTCGAGTGGGCACACCTCTCCCATTGCGGAGTGGGTGTCAGCGCCGCCACTGCACGCCAGGGACGCCGCGCTCGAGGCCTTGAACCGTAATGCGCGAAGCAACGGCAGAACGGTGAAGCGCCTCCGATTCACATGCGCTCCGCGTAGAGCGACGGCTACAATGCGCACAATGGCGTCCGCCCAGGTCACGGAGTTGCTGCACGCGTGGGGCGCGGGCGACGAGACGGCGCTGCACCAACTCGTGCCCCTCGTGGAGTCCGAACTGCGACGACTGGCCGGCGCCTATATGGCGCGCGAGCGACCCGGGCATACGCTGCAGCCGACGGCGCTGGTCAACGAAGCGTTCCTGCGGCTCGTCGACGCGCAGGGCGTGCGCTGGCAAGGTCGAGCGCACTTCTTCGGCATCGCCGCTCGTCTGATGCGACGCGTGCTCGTGGACCACGCCAGAGCGCGCGGTTTCCAGAAGCGTGGTGGTGGGGCACAGGCCGTGCCGCTCGAGGACGACGATCCTCGTGTCTCGTGCGCCGGACATCGCCCTGCTCGATCTCGACCACGCCTTGGACGCGTTGGCGGAGGTCGACGAGCGGAAGGCCAGGGTGGTCGAGATGCGCTTCTTTGGCGGCATGACGGTGGAGGAGACGGCGGATGCGCTGGGCGTGTCGAGCGACACCGTGAAACGCGATTGGCGCTTGGCGAAGCTCTGGTTGCTGAAGACGCTCGAGGAGCAGCCACGATGAGAGAGAGCACCGCCCGCTGGCACCGCGTCGAGCAGATCTGCCAGGACGCGCTGGACCGTCCCGCCGCTGAACGCGCCGCCTTTCTCGTGGCTGCCTGCGGCGAGGATGCCCTCCTGCGGCACGAGGTGGAAGGCTTGCTGATGCAGGAGGCGGCTGGCTCCGCGTTCCTCGAGTCGCCCACGGGCGCGGTGGCCGCCGCCGCGATGGAGCCGGTGTCTTCCAGACTGAGCGGGCACCGAGTCGGGGTCTTCGATGTAGGCCCACTGCTCGGCGCCGGCGGCATGGGCGAGGTGTATCGGGCCCGCGACACCAGGCTGGATCGCGACGTCGCGATCAAGATCCTGCCGGAGGCGTTTGCGCACGATGCGGAACGGGTGGCGCGCTTCCAACGTGAGGCGAAGATGCTCGCCTCACTGAACCATCCCCACATCGCCGCCATCTACGGGCTGGAGGAGAGCGCGGGCCTGACCGCCTCGTGATGGAACTCGTCGAGGGCGACGACCTCTCGCAGCGCATCGCCCGCGGCCCGATCCCGCTCGACGAAGCCCTGCCGATCGCGAAGCAGATCGCCGAGGCGCTCGAGGCCGCGCACGAGCACGGGATCATCCATCGCGATCTCAAGCCCGCGAACATCAAGGTGCGCGCGGACGGCACGGTGAAGGTGCTGGACTTCGGCCTGGCGAAGGCGATGGAGCCGAGCCGGCAGGCGACGGAGGGCGCTCGCAGTCACCGACGATCACCACGCCGGCGATGACGCAGGCCGGGATGATTCTCGGCACCGCGGCCTACATGTCGCCGGAGCAAGCGCGTGGCAGGACCGTGGACAAGCGCGCCGACATCTGGGCGTTCGGCGCCGTGCTGTACGAGATGCTGACGGGCCAGCGCGCGTTTCCTGGCGAGGATGTCACGGACACGCTCGCCGCGGTCGTCAAGCTGGATCCGAAGTGGGACGCCCTCGGCGCGGATGTACCCGCCCGAGTGCGTCAAGTGTTACGCGTGTGCCTGCAGAAAGATCCGAGGCAGCGGGCGCAGGCCATCGGGGATGTGCGCCTGGCGCTCGAGGGCGCGTTCGAGACAGCCGCGCTGCCTGGCGAGACACGCGTCCGTGCGGCAGCATCGTGGAAGCGCGTCACGCTCGTCGGTGCCGGCGCACTGCTCCTCGGCGCCGCGCTGGCCGGCGGGGCGATGCGGATGGCGACACCAACCATCCCGCGCCACGTGACGCATGTGGCGCTGACGCTCACTCCCGACCTGCCGCTCTCGCCCACGCCGATCGCGCTCTCGCCCGACGGCCTGACGCTGGCCATGAGTGCGGGCAACCAGATCGTGCTCCGTCGTCTCGATAACCCGAAGCTGACGGCGCCTCCCAGGCACCGAGGGTGGCCGCACTCCCTTCTTCTCGCCTGACGGCAACTGGATCGGCTTCGTCGCGGCTGACGAACTGCGAGCGGATTCGCGTGGATGGCACGGGCCGTCAGACCATTGCCAGGCTGGGCCAAGCACCCGGGACGCCCCCCTCTTGGGCAGGCAATGACGCGATCTACTTTGGCGTTACGGGCCAGGGGCTCTATCGGGTGCCCGCCACCGGCGGGCCGCCCACGGCGCTGACCCAGCCACGCCGGGGGGCGGGCGAGATCACGCCACGAGTCGCCCCAGGTGCTGGACGAGGGCCGCACGATCCTGTTTACGCTCGTCCGCGCAGACGGGCGCGTGCCAGCGCTCCTCAACGTCGCGGCGTGGCGCTGGCGCGCATCCCAGGCCTCAGCAGCGACTTTGCGCGCTACTCCCCGAGCGGTCGTTTGCTGTATCGACAGGGCGAGAGTGTCTTCGCGGTGACGATGTCGTTGGCATCCGGCACGACTACGGGAACACCCGAGGTGCTGTTCGACGGCGTTCTCGCCGCCGAGAACAGTGCCTTGGCGCTGTGGGGACGGCACGCTGGCCTACCTCCCGAATTCGACCGCCACGGGCGGCCAGGGGCAGATCGCGATTGTCAGTCGAAGTGGCACAGTCACCAGCGTCGTGAATGACAGCGTCACCCTGGGGTTGGCGAGGTCGAGTCTGAGGTTCTCGCCAGACGGCGGGTCGATCATGGCCGCCGTTTCGTCCGGGCCCAAACACGACCGACCTCTGGATCCACGACCTTGGCCGCAGCGCACGAACGAAGCTGACAGACCCGGGGCCGAACAATGCCGGTCCGACATGGTCGCCGGATGGAAAGCAGGTTGCGTTCAACTCCACACGAGAGCCCCCAGGCATCTACGTCCAGTCTCTCGATGCACCCGGCTCGGCGAAACTCGTGCTGAGACGAGGCCCTAGCTCTCAGACCCCAGGAGCGTGGTCTCCGGACGGTCGAACGCTGGTGTTCATGGAGGCCAATCCGCGTACGGGCAGTGATTTGTGGACCCTGACGCTCGACGGTAAGGCTGCGCCTCTGCTCGCCACGTCGGCTCAGGAACGGGACCCGCGCCTCTCGCCTGACGGGCGCTGGCTCGCCTATCAGTCCAACACCGCCGGCCGCGATGACGTGTACGTCGCGTCGTTCCCGTCCCTCGCCACCACCCAACTCGTCTCGATCGCCGGCGGCACGTCGCCACGGTGGGCTGGCGCACGGGAGATCGTCTACCGCGCGGGCGTCAGGTGGTCTCCGTCCCTGTGACACCCTCCGAGAAGCTCACGCTCGGACGCCCGACCGTCCTGTTTGAACTGGACGATGCGAGTAGTCAGTACGATGTGGCGCCCGACGGCACGACGTTCCTGATGCTTCGCCGCGACGCCCCGGGAGCGGGAGCGGTGCCAGGGCAGGTGAACCTGGTGCTCAACGTGTTCGAGGAGTTGAAGCGTCGCGTGCCAAGTAGGTGATCGAAACGCGGCCGTTCCGGGCTTGGAACAGCGGGCAATCCTGGGTAGCGCATCGTAGAGTCAGAAACGACCGAGCGCCGCTTTTGTGTGGCACGCGCGCCGACTGGCACGAGCGGCGGCTATACTGAAATGCCCGTAAGTGATCGAGCCACATTAGGAGGTCTTACACAATTCGCGGCTTCTTCGCTTTTGTGTCTCCGTAAGTGGTTGATTCTTAAGACGGAGAGATGACCGAGTGGTTGAAGGCGCACGCTTGGAAAGCGTGTGTACGGGAAACCGTACCGTGGGTTCGAATCCCACTCTCTCCGCCAGTCCCTCGCGGTCGCTCGGTCCTGGCGATTCGAATGGATCTCAGGCATCGCGCGGCTCACAGGCTCGCCGCGACTTGGCACGAATCCCACTCTCTCCGCCAGTTCACATGCTTAATCTATTGCTGCAAAACGGTGATTTTCGGCAGCCGTGCGCTCGTGAACAGCCATACGCGTACCCCGCGCGATGAGTTTCCAAGCACGAGCCGCAGCAGATCCGTAAGGGGAGTTCTCCACGACAACGACTGATGTTATCCCGCGACGGACGCCCGCAGCTCGTTGGAAGGACCTTGTGATCACTGCTTGGCAGCGACTCAATCCGAGCCGAGGATCTGATCACCGCCAACGGAGGCAAAGGCGGCCACGGCGAGCTCGTGCTCCTGCTCCGCGCGCCGGAGCACGGCGACGAACTCCGGCCGATGGCGGATCGGATCCAGCCATTCGTCGGACGCAAGCAGCGGATAGCACCAGAAGCCCGCGCCGTGGCGCGCTCCAGGACCGCGCATCGGCCTCGTCGGCGGCCCCGGCGTACGCCAGTTGGCGCGCCAGATAGTAGAGGCCTTCGGCATCGCGGAAGTCGGATGAGGCGATGGCCTGAATCGCGGCGATCGCCTCGTCCCGCCGGCCCTCCAGCAGCGCCCGCAAGGCGCCGATGATCTGCCGAATCTTCGCCGGCACTTTCTTGTCCTTCTCAGCCAGGAACTCTAGGGCCTCTGGCTCTCGGCCCAGCGCCACGAGCGAGAAGGCGACGACGACCGGCGCTTCCACGGTGCTCGCCAGCACCGCGTCGTGCTCGCGCAACATCCAGAGCGTGTGGATCACCGAGGTCTTGATCGACGGATCGAGGCGGCGCGCCCGCACATCCGCTCGCAGCGACGCGCCGAGCAGGCCGCAGTATCGGCAGGCGTAGACGAGCCCGGCAAACAGCTCCGGATCCGTGCTCCGGCGGCTGGCCTGGCCGAGAAGCCTCACCATCGCGTCGCGCGCGCGGCCGCGATCGATGTCGATCTGCGCCGTCAGGTTGTGGGCCAGGGGCAGATCCGGATTCAACTCGAGGGCGCGCTGCAGCGCGGCCTCGGCACGCGCGAGGTCCTCGTTGCTGCCGCCGCCGAGCTTGCCGATGAGCCGGTGCAGACGCCCGAGCCGCGCCCAGGCAGGCGCATAGCGGGGATCTTCCTGGACCGCCTGCTGGTAGAGATCGCGCGCGATCGCCCAGCTCTTCGGATCGGAGGCCAGCTCGTTGGCGCGCAGGTAATACTCGTACGACCGGGCGGTCGCCGGCGCGTCGTGCGAGAGCAATCGCTGCTCGCGCGTGGAGAGCGGCAGCGAGAGCGACTCGACGATGTGGCGGGTGAGATCGTCCTGGAGCTGAAAGACGTCGTTGAGGGTCACTTGCGCCGTCTGAGACCAGAGCAGCCGGCCGCTCTGGGCCTCGACGAGCTGCGTGGCCACGCGCACTTGCGCGCCCGCGCGGAGCAACGTGCCCGTCACGGCCGCATCCACGTCCAGCTCGGACGCGAGCGCCGTCAGGTCGGGCGCGTCGGCCTTGAATCGGGCGGCCGCGAGGCTCGAGCGCACCACCAGCGACTCGAGGCTGCCGAGCGAGGCGGTGATCGCGTCGGCGAGGCTGAACGACAGGAAGTCGATCTCGGGGTCCGGGCGGAGCATCCGGAACGGCAGCACGATCAGCCGCGTCATCGTGCGGGCAGCGGGCGTCTCTCCGGAGTCGGCCAGCCGCAGCGGCGGCGCGAATATCCTGCGCCATCGCGGCGGCGTCGGGATAACGGTCGGCTCGGCCTCTTGGCGGTTGCGCGGTGGATGACCCGGTCGACGGCCGCAAGAGCGGGCGAGCCGCCCACCGACGGCAGCGGCTCGTACATGATGGCGTGGAAGACTTGCGCCGTTGTCTTTCCCGGGAACGCCGCGTTGCCCACCAGCAGCTCGAAGAGGATGGCCCCCACCGCGAACAGATCGGATCGCGCGTCGAGCGGATCGCCGGTGATCTGCTCGGGCGACATGTAGTGCGGCGTGCCCATGACCGATTCCGGCCATGGTGATGCCGGCGTGCGTCTGGTCGCCGGCCTCCTGTACGGCGCGGGCCAGACCGAAGTCGAGCAGCTTGACGCCGTGCGCGCGTGAGGAAGATGTTCGACGGCTTCAGGTCGCGATGCACAAGCCCTCGCGCGTGAATCGCGCCGAGCGCCGAGAGCATCGCGAGCGTGATGTCGACGCTCTCGGCGAGCGGAATCGGCCCGCGGGCGAGCCGCGCCGCGAGCGACTCGCCCTCGAGCAGCTCCATCGCGATGAAGAGCTCCCCGTTCGCCTCGCCGACTTCGTACAACTGGCAGACGTTGGGGTGAGACACGCTCGCGGCGGCGCGCGCCTCGCGCCAGAGGCGCTCGCGCGACTGCGGATCGCCGACTGGTGCCGCGCACCATCTTGATGGCGACCTGGCGGTGGAGGCGCTCGTCGGCGGCGGCATAGACGACCCCCATCCCTCCTTCGCCGAGCTTCGACACCACGCGGTAGTGGGCAATCGTGTCGGGCATGAGTGACGAGGCGATTCTACACGGCCAGGCAAGCCGCACCGTGCCGCTCTCCGCCAGCTCAATTTGCAGCTTGCTCAGCGTTTCGCGGTGAGTCACGCGGCGTGACTCGCGGGGCGGCGGTGCCACCGGATGGTTGGCGTGCGCGCCGCGTCGTTACCGGCTTTACTGGTCCCACCGCGCGACCGCGGACGGGATTCCCGCTCGCCCTGCCACGGGACGCGGTATGGCATCGGCTGACGCGAGTTGCTCGCCCTGCTCGATCGTGACCGCGACGGACAGCGTCCCTGCAGGCCCGCCGCGAAACACGCCCGCGCGTCGGGGCGGCGTCCCCGTAGTCACGGCCGACCGCTACTGAAATGTGGCTGCTCGCCCGCGACCGCGTCGTGCGTCGGATCCAGTGCCGTCCATTCGAGACCAGGCAGCCACGCCTCGACCCATGCGTGGCTCGTCAGATTCTGGCTCCCGCGCCGCTCGAGTCGTCGGCGCGAGATAGCCGCTGACGTAGCGGCACGGGATGCCGTACGCGCGCGCGATCGCGAGCGTGACGTGCGCGAAGTCCTGACAGACGCCACGGCGCGCTTTCGAGGACGGTCTCGATGGGCGTATCCACGGTCGTCGAGTCGGGCACGTAGACAAGCGCGCCATGAACGGCGGAGACGATGCGGCGAAAGCACGTCAGCGGGTCGGCGCGCGCGCACGAGTCCATGGCCTCGGCGAACGCGCGAACAGCCGCCGAGACGGCACGCGCGGGCTTGGCTCGAAGAAATCCCACAGCTGGCCGTCGGCACGCAGCCGCGCCAGCGCGTCCCACGCCGAGGGCTCGAGACGTTCAGGCAGCGCGGGCGCGGCGACGTTCGAACCTGCATCCGCGTCTCGAAAGGAGCTCGTCGATGCGGAGGCGAGGATGTCGAAATGGTGCACGTCGTTGCCGAGCGCATCCATGTAGCTTGAAGATTGCTGCCGCAGGGGTCGTCTTCAGTTCGAACGCATGCACTTCTTGCCGGCCGTCGTTGCGTGGAGCCGAGGCGAACCTCCATCAGGCTTTCGTGGACGGGGCCTCGTACTGGAAGCGCGTGACGTGCGTCACGGTGTAGTCCACGGCGCCTCCTCGTGCTGCCATCGAGCGCTGCCCGGCGCCGGTGATCGATGTAGGTCTCGTGCACCGTGCGGTGAATGCGGTCGCATTCGGCCTCGATGGCCGATATCACGGCGATCGGATCGGCAGCTACCGGATTCGACCGAGTCGACCGCTGACGTCAGGGCGGCCGCAACAGCGACGATGGCGGCTGATCGGGCACCGCTGCCGCGAGGCCCGCGAGCGCCCGTGCAATCTCGTCGAGCGCATAGCGCACACTGCGTGGTGACAGCGGATCGGCGATGAGGAAGCGCACGATGCGGTCCGGCTGCAGCTCCGCTCCGCAGCGCCGCCGGTACAGCTCGAGCGCATCACACGCTCGCAGCAGGCAAATCCACTCGAGCTGTTCGTCGAGCGCGTCATCGGATCTGGTCGCGAGGCCGCGCCTCTCGCATCTGGCACGCGAGGAGACGCGCGGTGCCGGCGGCGCGCTCCAGGAACAGGCCCAGCTGCAGGAAGTGCCAGCCCTCGTCGCGGGCCAGACCGCGTTCACCGCCGCGTCGAACAGGGCGGCGCCCTCGCGCACCGATCTGGAAGTATCCGTGCGGGCGCTCCGCCCAGGCCGTCGCGCCGCGCCGGGTCGTTCAGCGCCAGATGCACACCGTTGACCCGCTCCCACATCTCGGCGCTGATGTGCTGGCGAACCTGCCGCGCATTCTCGCGCGCGGCCGCAAAGCACGACGCGACGGCGTCGATGCTCGTGAGATCGGTCAGCGCGTCGCCGTCGCGGGCGCGATCGACCTGGGCCCAGGCCGGAGCCGGCCCAGAGCGCTGACAGCAGCCGGCCCCACAGCCGCGCCACGTCGGCGGGCGCGCGATCGAAGGCGAGATCGAGGTTCACCCCGACGACCCTCGCGATCTGATCGCCGCGTTCGACGTAGCGGCGCATCCAGTACAGGTTGTCGGCAACTCGCGAAAGCACAGTGTTCTCCGTCAGGCCCCCAGCACCCACGTATCCTTGCTGCCGCCGCCCTGCGATGAGTTAACCACCAGCGAACCCCGCTGCAGGGCCACGCGCGTGAGCCCGCCCGGGAACGACCGTGATCGACCGTCCGCAAAGGATGTATGGCCGCAAGTCGACGTGGCGAGGCTCGACGCCGTCTTCCACCAGACAGGGCGCCGTCGAGAGGGCGAGCGTTGGCTGCGCGATGTAATTGCGCGGATTGGCGAGGATGCGATCCCGCATCTCCTGCTGCTGCGCCGCCGTGCTGTGTGGACCGACGAGCATGCCGTACCCGCCGGATTCGCCGACCGGCTTCACGACCAGCTCGCCGAGATGCTCGAGCACGAACGCTCGCTGCTCGTGGATCGTCGAGCAGATAGGTCTCGACGTTGTCGAGGATCGGATCCTCGGACAGGTAGAAGCGAATCATCGCCGGCACGTAGGCATAAACCGCCTTGTCATCCGCGACGCCGGTGCCGACGGCGTTGGCGATCGTGACCCGGCCCGCGCGATAGGCGTTGAACAGCCCGGCGACGCCCAGCGTGGAGTCCTGTTGAAACGTCAACGGATCCAGGTAGTCGTCGTCCACGCGTCGATAGATGACGTCCACGCGCTTGAGGCCGGCCGTGGTGCGCGCATAAACGGTGTTGTCGTGGACCAGGAGGTCGCGCCCCTCGACGAGATCGATCGCCATCTCGTGTGCAAGGAACGTGTGCTCGTAGTAGGCCGAGTTGAAGACGCCCGGGGTCAGCAGCACGATATTCGGATCGGGGCAGCCCTCAGGGGCGATCTCGCGCAAATGTGCGAGCAGCGCTCGCGGGTAGTGATCGATCGGGCGAACATGATAGCGCTCGAACAGCTGCGGGTAGACCTGCTTGACGATTTGCCGATTCGCGAGCATGTACGAGACCCCGCTCGGCACGCGCAGGTTGTCCTCGAGCACCAGGAACCGCCCGTCCGGGCCACGAACGAGGTCGGTGCCCACCACCGTCAGATAACAGTCGTGCGGCACCTGGACGCCGATCATCTCGCGCCGAAAATGGCGGCATTGGCGCACGAGCCTCCGCGGGACGACGCCGGCGTCGAAGATCCGGCCCTCGTGGTAGACGTCGCGAAGAAAGAGATTGAGCGCCGTGACGCGTTGGACGAGGCCGCGCTCGATGGTCGCCCATTCGGCGGCCGTCACCAGCCGGGGCAGGAGGTCGAATGGAAAGATGCGCTCCACGCCTTCGGCCTGGCCGTAGACCGTGAAGGTGATGCCCTGCGTGACGAAAGCCACATCGGCGGCGCGCTGGCGTTCCCGCCAGAGCTCCATCGGCAGCCTGCACAGGCGCTCGTGAATGCCGGCATAGTGCGGGCGATGGCTGCCCGCCCCTTCGAACATCTCGTCGTAGGCCTGTCCGAGCGTGTAGTGCGCGAAGATTTGGGACGCCGACTCATCCTTAAGCATGAATTGACTGGCGGAATAGTGCCGCCTATGCGGCTACGGTCAAGTCGTTGCTCCACGACCGCAAGTGACCACAATGCCAGAACCAACATGATTCCGAGAGGAACCATTGCGATTCATACAACCCTTTCGAAGCTGTCGGTGCCGCTGCGTTGTGAAGGTTTTGCCGCCTTCCCCGGTTTCCTCGCTCGGTCGCCTCGAATCGGCGAGATGGTTGAATGCGACGCGGCGCCCATTATCGTCGCGAAATACGACGGGTCAACGACAGGACCCACCGACCGGATCACCCCGACCAGCAACCGAATCCGCATCGCTGGAGAGGGCCGGCGTCATCCACACGAATGGGACCCGCCAGAGGGGCATGGACCATTCGTTCTTCCTCATCAAATCGTCGTCCTCACGCCGCACTCTTGATCTCAACCAAAACGATTCGCACCGGCGTCTTCCCCACGTTCTCCCCGAAGTGCCGTCCGAGTGCGGTCATCCAAGACGCCGAGCCTGTCTTCTCGTCAGTGAGGAATGATTGGCCATCCTCCGTCGTGATGCGGAGAGTGCCTCCCACGACGACGTACGACACCTTGGGTGGGTGGGTGTGCCATTGGTCGCGTTCCCCTGGGAGCAACGCGTATTCGACCACGCGCACGTGTGGGTTTTCGAGGAGGATCTTGAACCGATCCGGAGACACCGAGACCGCGTCGAGTGTCGCTTGGACAGCGGGCGCTGGACCCGGCGCTGACAGCGAGAATAGCGCGAAGAAGAAGATAGCGCGCCGGGGACCGATTGCAGACATGTTGGCAATCCTCGCGTTGCGAAGTGTAGGTCTACGTCTCGAGCGTCCTGGCGATTTGAGCCGTGTCCGCACACTGCTGGAGGCGAACCATCGATCCGCCTTCCAAGGTCCAGAAATGCGAGAAGCGGGCAACGAATGTCTTGCCGGTTGATTTGGCGCGACCGGAGTAGGTGCCAAGTGCAAGCACATGGTCGCCGGCGTCATGTAGCTCCGTCGCCACGGTTCGCCAATCCTCGAAGTCCGAAAGCACACGGCCGAAGAAGTCACGAAACACGGTCTCGACCCCGATGTAGTCTCCCCCTTTGGGAAAGCCTGCACGATCTCCCAGCGTATCCGGGGAGACAGAACCTGCATAAGAATGTCGGGCGAGCTGAGGTTGTCATAGTGTTGCTGCAGGCCGTGGACGAAGCCGCGCAGACTTGCGCGGCAACGGAGCCGGTGGGTGGGCGAGCTGGGCAGAATGCTGCCGTCCACGATCGGCGCGCACGTATCCCGCCATCGGGCTCCACATCAGCCAGCTCGGAAACGCGCGCACGATCGCAGGTCTCCCCTCGACGACGATGGCGCCCGACCGTACTGCCGCGTCATAGTCGAGGGCGCCAAGCCAGACGCGGTAGAAGAACGCGAGCTCGGCCTGCACGATGAGGTCGGGGTCGAAGCCCGGCGGCCGAAGACAGACTGAGATTTCGCGCGGTTCGAGCACCAGCCACAACCGACGGCCTCCACGCCCGCGAAAATCGAACTCAATCACGGTCCGCTTGGCGGGCAGCAGGTGACGGTGGATCCGGCGATGCATCTTCCAGAGCAGCAGTACAGGATCCAGTTCCTCGGGCCGGGGGTCTCCGAACGCCCAGCGGACGCCCCACTGCCCGAGTCGGTCAATCACGGGCCGGAGGTCCTGCCCCGCGGCCGTCAATTGATACTCGCTGACGTTCGCCCGCGCCCCATGGAGTCGCTCGAGGACGCCGGCGTCCTCGAGGTGGCGAAGCCGCGCGGCGAGCAGCGACCGCGAAATGCCGGGCAGCCCGCGCTCGATCGCGTTGAAGTGGCGGCTGCCGGCGAGCAGCTCGCGGACGATGAGCGGCGTCCACCGATCGGCGAGGATTTCGGATCTGTTTTTTTTTTTGGGCGATGGGGGGGCGCGCCGCGGCGGCGGCGCCTGACGGCGTCTTGCTTGAAGCAGGGCGCTCAGCGCGCTGCCGGCGTCGCCAAGGAGAACCCGCTCGGGCTCGCCATCGGGGCGACCGCGGTCGGGTTCGTGGCCGGGCTCCTCATCCCGTCCACCCGAGTGGAGGACGAGAAGATCGGTCCTATGGCCGATCAGGTGAAGGACAAGGCGAAGGAGACCGGCCAGGAGGCCCTCGAGCGCGGCAAGCACGTCGCGCAGGAGGCCGCCCAGACGGTCAAGGAAGAGGGACGCCAGCAGGCGCAGGAGATGGCGCCGAGCAGCTAGTTCTGGCGGGCTCGCCGGAGGAAGGCGCCGGCGATCGTGACTGGATGGTTCAGCGCGGTCGCCAGGCGCCCCTTCAGCGTCATCGGGTCGTGCGCGATGCCGAGCTGGCGCTGGATCGTGGCCGTGTCGAAGTAGCGCATCACCTCGTCGGGCCCGTCATGCACCTCGCCGGTGGCGATGATCTCGTAGCGCGGGTGGTGGAAGGTCCCGAGCGTCACATCGAACTCGTGACGGTTCTCCGACTCCATGTGCTCGCGCACGACGGCCTCGCGCCGCTCGCGCAGAGGGTCCATGGGCCGACCCTGCAAGCAACCGGAATTACCCGACCGGGACGAGGGCTAGGTTCGAGATGTGTCGGACAGGAGCCACTTACTCCGCGTGACCCTTCGGGTAGCGCCCGCAGCCCTTCCGATACTTCTCGCCGCGGTGGCAGCGCTGCTAGCCCTCTCCTCGACAAGCGACAGCAACGAGGTGGCCTGGGCTCTTCCATCGATGCCGGTGGCAGCCCTGATCGGCGCAGCGGCCCGCGCGAACGAGCTGATTCGCGTCGGCGTCGACTACTCGGAGGCGCGGTGGAGCGGTATCACGCTGGCTGGTCTTGGACTCGTCGTCGCCTACACCATCTGGTTTGCCGCAGTGGAGGCGTCATGCCACGGAGCCTACGAGTGCCCCCTGTAATGTCGGCCCATGGGCGAACGCGACAGGTATGAGTACGGCACCTTCTCCTGGACCGACCTGAGCACCCCGGACGCCGAGGCGTCCAAGGCGTTCTACGGGCCTCTGTTCGGCTGGGACTTCAGGGACAACCCGATTCCCGAGGGCGGCGTCTACGTGATGGCGAAGCTCGGAGGCCGCGCGGCGGCCGCTATGTACGAGTCCACGGAACGCCATCCAGCGTGGGCGTCCTATGTGACGGTGGAAGACGCCGACGCGATCACGGAGCGGGCCCGGGAGCTCGGCGCGAACGTGATCTCGGAGCCCTTCGACGTGATGGAATTCGGGCGAATGGCGGTCCTTCAGGACCCGCCCGGCGCCGTCTTCTGCGTGTGGGAGCCGCGCGCGAGCATCGGCGCCGAGGTGGTGAACGGGCCGGGTGCGCTCAGCGTGAACCAGCTCAACACCACGGACCCCGAGGCCGCGCAGCGCTTCTACACCGACCTGTTCGGCTGGCGCTTCGAAGGGGTCGAGGGCGGGCCCGCGCCCTACTACGGGATCTACCATGACGACAGGTTGAACGGCGGCATGATGCAGATGCCACCCGGGCAGCCCGCCCCGCCGCACTGGCTCGTCTACTTCGGAACTGACGACATCGACGGCGCGGGCGAGCGAATCACGTCCTCGGGCGGCCGGGTGGTCGTCGAGAAGATGGACGTGCCCGGCGGGCAGATACTCGTGGCCCAGGATCCGCAGGGCGCGACCTTCGCGCTCGTCGCGGGCCGGTTCGACGACTGATGGCGCATCCGAACGACGACCTGATCGTCCGCTTCTACGACGCCTTCGCGCGCGGCGACGGCGACGCGATGGCGGCGTGCTACGCGCCTGGCGCCCAGTTCTCGGACCCGGTCTTCACGGACCTCCGGGGCGAGGAGCCCGGCGCGATGTGGCGCATGCTCACCGGCCGCGCGAAGGATCTCGAGGTGAGCCTCGCCGAGCACGAGGGGAATGCGGAGCGCGGCAGCGCGCACTGGCTCGCGGACTACACGTTCTCGACAGGCCGCCGGGTGCACAACGACATCCACGCGGCGTTCCGCTTCGAGGATGGCCTGATCGCCGAGCATCGGGACTCCTTCTCCTTCTACGCCTGGGCCCGGCAGGCGCTAGGGCCGACCGGGCTGGCGCTCGGCTGGACGCCGATCGTGCACGGGAAGGTGCAGCGCGAGGCGCGAGCGGGACTAGACGAGTTCCTCGCGAGCCAGAACGAGCCCGCGCGCTAGCTACGGCAGGTCCCTAGCGACAAGGGAACCCGGCGGCCGCGGCGCGTGTATAGGAGGCATGGCACGCAGGCTCGCCATTCTGCTCGCCCTTGGTCTTGTCCTTGCGCCTACTGCTGAGGCAAAGGGCCCCCATGCCGTGCTCACTTCCGGGCCGGAGGCCGTCCGGCCTGGCGAGGCCTGGATCGCGACACTCGAGCTGAACGAGTTCTCGCGCCCGCCGCAACCGTTCGTGGTTGCAAGTCGGGGTGATCGGCATGTGACGGCACGGCCTCGGCCGGTTCCGGCCAGCATGCCCGGTGCGGTCGGCTTCAAGCTTCGAATCGTCTTCCCGAGCGAGGGTCGCTGGCGCCTCGCGGTGGTGGCGGCGAAGCGTCGGTTCTCGTTCCCCGCGGTCGCGGTGGGCAGCGGTGCCGCGCCCCAGGACTACGTGGCGTTCCCAAAGGGCAGCGACGCTGCTCGCCAGGGGGCCGGAGGCGTATGGAGCCAGGGTCCGGAGACTGACTCGGAGGGCCGCGGGACGCCGCTGCCGCCCGAGGTCGTCACAGTCCCCGAGCCGCCGCATGACGACGGTATAGCGCTGTGGATCCCCGCTCTCGGCCTCGCACTCGCCGGTGCAGGGGTCTACGGGTTCCGCGCCCGCCGCTGACGAAAAACGGCCGACGCCTAGGGGCGGCGCAGCGCCGACAGCGCTTCACGGAGCTCTGGGTAGACCTCCGCGACCGATTTCAGGTCGACGATCGTCAGGACGCGCTGGACGAGCCCCTGCTGCGGGACAATCACCGCGAAGCGCATCTGCCGGCCGGTGAGGCGCTCAGCGAGCTCGAACAGCAGGCTGACGCCCACGCTGTCGACGTATCGCGCATCGGTCAGGTCGACGACGAGGGCCAGGTCGTCGTTGCGAACCGCCCCAAGGAGCTGCTCGCGGAGCACGCTCGCCTGGGTGATGTCCACGTCACCGTTCAGCCGTGCGATACCCACCGAGTCGCGGTGGTCGAACTCGATGCTCGCGCTCATGCCGCCCTCTCTTCCAACCGCCGGGACAGCTGGATCGTTGTTCCCTCGTCGCGCTGGATCACCTCGACCGAGTCCGTCAGGCCCTGCATCAGCATCAGCCCGCGGCCGCGGTTGTGGCCCCGGGGCGCGCGCCAGCTGCCGAAGTCGCGAATGGCAACCACGGCCTCGCCCGCCGCTGACATCGAGGCGTTGACCTCGAGGATCCCGGGACCCGGGCCGTAGGCATGCTCGATGGCGTTCGCGCACGCCTCCGACGCCGCGAGCGAAAGGTCGTCCGCTTCGGCCGAGGTGGCGCCGGCCTCGCTCAGCCAGCGCCCGAGCATCCGGCGCATGAGCGGGATCGACTCCACGTCGGCGGGCAGGCGTGCCGTCAGCGGGTCGGTCAGCGGAAGCGCTCGGCCTAGCAGCAGCGCGGCGTCGTCCTCGGTCGGGCCCTCGGGAAGGAGGATGTGAATGAGAGCGTCCCCGAGGTGCTCGAGATCGCCGTCGCCCGCGCGCACCATCGCCCTCATCCGCTCGAGCCCGGCGTCGAGCGACTCACCCGGGCGCTCGACGAGGCCGTCCGTGTAGAGCACCAGTGCACAGCCGGGCTCGAGCGTGTGCTCGCGCTCCTCGTAGGTCGGATGGCGCGCGGCGCCCAGCGGTGGCGAGCCGGGAAGCTCGATGAACTCGGGATCCCCGTCCTCGTGCGCGAGCAGGGGAGGGGGATGCCCGGCGCTCGATGCGACCAGCGATCCACCATGGGGGTCCAGCACCAGATAGAGCACCGTCGCCGTGCGGCCCGGCTCGAGGTGGCGCAGAAGGCGGCTGAGGCGCTGGAGCACCGCGCCCGGAGGCATTCCGTCCAGAGCGTACGCGCGCAGCCCGCTGCGGAGCTGCCCCATGATGGCGGCGGCATGGAACCCGCGGCCAACGACGTCCCCGATCGCCATGCCGAGCCTGCCGTCCGGAAGCTGAAACGCGTCGTACCAGTCACCACCGAGCTGGGCGGATGCCGCGGGCAGGTAGCGGCCGGTGAGCGCCACCGCCGGCAGGTCCGGAAGCCGTGGCATCAGGCTGCTCTGGAGCGCATCGGCGAGGCCGCGCTCCCGCTCCGTCACGCGGCTGGCGATCGCGAGAGCAGCGCGGTCGGCGGCGCTCTGAAGCAGGTCGACCTCGTCGTCGGCGAACGGGCGATGCTCCAGCGTCCCTACGTGCAGGACGCCGATCACGCTCCCCTCTACGAGCAGAGGCACCCCCAGCAGCGACTCGAGACCCTTCTCGCGCAGGATCGGGTTGTAGATGTCCGCGTTCCTGACGTTCTCGATCCGAACCGGCTGTCGCGATGCGGCAATGCGTCCCGCGAATCCCTTGCCGACCGGGATGCGCACCCCGCGCTCCACCTCCTCCTCGAGTCCGTTGGCGGCGCGCGCGACCAGGGTCTTGTCGTCGTCCTCGAGTAGAAGGATCGCCGCAGTGTCGGCGTCGAGGATCTCGACCACGCGTGCGAGCAGTTCGTTCAGGAGGTCCTCGAGTGGGAGGTACGCGAGCGCGGCGTCGGTCACGCGCTGTAGATCGCGGAGCCTTTCGGCGTCGACTCGCGACTTCATTCGCGGGATTGTGGCGCGTCGTACGGCTCGTCGCGCTCTCGCACGGCTTCCTTGAATCCCACGTCGGCCGCACGTTGCTGGAAGTCGTAGCCCTCCGGCGTGTGCCGCGCGATGCCGTCGAAGAAGACACCGAGCGCCTGCGTCGCCTGCAGGCCCTGGCTGAACAGGGCCTGGTTCACGAGCAGCTTCATCATCACGAGCTGGTTCACCGGGGTGAGCGCGATGCGCTCGACCAGCTCGTCGAAACGGGCATCGAGTTCGTCGGCCGGGTGAGCCTCCACAGCAAGTCCCCACTCGAGTGCGGTCCGGCCGTCGATCAGGTCGCCGGTGAACAGCAGCCGCTTGGCGCGCTGGTCTCCGACGCGGAACGCCCACAGCGCCGAGGTCGGCACGCCCCACACGCGGGCGGGCGGGTAGCCGATCCGCGCGTCGTCCGCGATCACGAGCAGATCCGAGCACAGGGCCATGTCCGTGCCACCCGCCACGCAGAAGCCGTGCACCTTGCAGACCACCGGTTTGTCGGAGTGGAACAGGCTCATGAAGCCGCGCAGGTTGCGGCTCATCATCTGCCAGTCGGTGACGGGGTCCCACGGCTCGCCTGGGTCGTGGTTCGGCGCCTGCGTCTCGGCGTATTCCACGAGGTCGTAGCCGCCGCAGAAGCCCTTGCCGCTCCCGGCCAGCGCGATCACGTGAACCGCCGGGTCGAGGTTCGCCTCCTCCACACACTCAGCCAGCTCGCGCGGCATTGCCAGGGTGATCGCATTGGCCCGCTCCGGGCGGTCGAGGGTGATGCGGGCCACGCGCCCGGTGACCTCGTAGCGGAGCGTGGTCGGGCTCATGGGCCCCTCAGGCGGCGAGGGCGCGGTCCACGATCGCCTCGGCGTCGACCGACGGCGGGAGCATCCCGTATGCGCCGCGCGGGCCGCCGTCGAGCCGCGAGGCGCAGAAGGCATCGGCCGCCGGGGCGGGCCCGTTGCGCACGAGCAGGCTCGCCTGGAGCGTCACGGCCAGGTCCGCGACCACGCGCCGGGCTTCGAACTCCGGATCCAGTGGCAGCGTTCCCTGGAGGCGGTCGAGCTGTGCGTCGAGCGCGGCGTTGCCGCCGCGCGCCAGCTCGCACTCGGCGAGGAACGCCGGCAGCGCCTCCGGCTCCTTGGCGAGCGCGCGCAGAACGTCGAGGGCCGACACGTTGCCGGAGCCCTCCCAGATCGAGTTGAGCGGCGAGTCGCGCAGCAGGCGCGGCATCCCGGACTCCTCCACGTAGCCGTTTCCGCCGAGGCACTCGAGCGCCTCGTTCGCGTGTCCGGGGGCGCGCTTGCAGACCCAGTGCTTCATCACGGCGGTGGCGATGCGCCTGAAGTGCGCGTCATCCTCGTCGTACGCGCGCGCCACCCGCATCGTGACCGCCGTGGCGGCCTCCGACTCGATGGCGAGGTCGGCAAGCACGTTGCGCATCAGCGGCTGCTCGGCGAGCAGCTTGCCGAAGGCGCTCCTGTGGCGCGCGTGGTGCACCGCCTGGGCGAGGCCCCAGCGCATGCCGGCGGCCGACCCGATCAGGCAGTCGAGCCGGGTGTGGTTGACCATCCGGATGATGGTCGCAACGCCGCGGCCCTCCTCGCCCACGAGGCGGCCGCGCACGCCCTGGAACTCGACCTCGCTCGAGGGCAGCGAGCGCGTGCCGAGCTTGTCCTTCAGGCGCTGGATGCGGAAGCCCGGGTCGCGCCCCTCGATCAGGAAGCAGGAGAGCCCCGCGGGCGCCTGCGCGAGCGTGAGGAAGAGGTCGCAGGGGGGATAAGAGCAGAACCACTTGTGCCCGGTGATCTCCCAGGCGTCGCCGTTCGGCGTCGCGCGGGTGGTGTTCGCCCGAACGTCCGAGCCGCCCTGCTTCTCGGTCATCGCCATACCCACGAGCGCGCCGTCGTCGTAGCTCGGCCTCGTGATGCGCGGCTCCCACTCGGCCGCGAGCTCGGGCTCCTCGCGCAGGGCGGGAATCGCGGAGTACGTCATCGACACGGGGCACATGACCCCGGAGTTCACCTGGCTCCAAACGAAGAAGAGGCCGGCGCGCACCGCGTGGGCGCCGGGCTGCGGGTCCCGCCAGGGAAGCGCATGGATCTCGCGCTCGGTCGCCTGTCTAAGGCACCAGTGCCAGGACGGGTCGAGCTCGACCTGGTCGATGCGGTTGCCGTAGCGGTCGTGCGTGCGGAGGATCGGCTCGTTGCGCTCGGCGCGCTCGGAGTGGTCGAGTGCCTCGGCCGTGCCGGCCAGCTCGCCCGTGTCGCGCAGGCGGTCCACGCCCCAGCCACCGCCCTCTCGCTCCACCGCTTCGCGCAGCGCGAGGTCCGCCTCGAACACGTTGTAGGGCGCCAGCGGCGGCGCCTGATTCTCGACGTCGTGAGTGGCCTGGGAGATCTCCATTTGCAAATTGCAGCCTACCTGCGCTTAGGATGCGATCCATGAACTTCGCCCGCGCTCTCCTGCTCGCACTCGTCGCCGTCCTGCTGCTCGCGCCTCCAGCGCTGGCCGCCAAGGGATTCCAGCTCGGAGTTACGGCGGGTGAGGTCACATCGAGTAGCGCAGTGCTCTGGGGCAAGGCGAGCAAGAGCGGCAAGTACTCGCTCGAGGTTGCGCGTAACGGCAAGTTCAAGGGGAAGACGTCGCAGTCCGTGACCGCAAAGAAGGGTCACGACAACACCGTGCAGAAGCAGGTCAAGCGGCTCAAGCCGAACACGAAGTACTGGTTCCGCTTCACCGGCAAGGGCGGCAAGCGCAGCGACGTCGGCACCTTCAAGACCGCGCCAAAGCCGAAACAGAACGCCACCATCAAGTTCGCCTGGAGCGGCGACCAGGACTTCAACCCCGAGCCCGGCAAGACCGCGCCGTTCTGGAACAACGGCGAGGTGCTGGCCCGCATGAAGGCGGAGCGCAACAACTTCAACGTGCTCCTCGGCGACACGATCTACTCCGACAGCGAGGTGCCCGGACGGCTCCAGCCGATCGCGCTGAGCGTGAAGCAGAAGTGGGAGAAGTACAAGATCAACCTGGGCAACAAGAACCTCCAGGCACTGCGCCGGTCGGCCGGCTTCTACTCGCACTGGGACGACCACGAGTTCGTGAACGACTTCTCGCCCGCCGAGAATGAGTTCGACAACGACGTGTTCGTAAACGGCCACACGCTCTACAACCGCGGTGCGCAGGCCTTCCGCGACTACGCGCCGGTGAGCTGGAGCAAGCAGAACGGTCTCTACCGCACCGTTCGCTGGGGCCGCAACCTCGAGGTCTTCTTCCTCGACCAGCGCTCTTTCCGGAGCGCGAACGCGGACGCGAACCATGTCTGCGACAACCCCGACACCGGCAGCCCGGATGTCGCGCCGACCGCGCCGCAGACCACGCGCGACCTGTTCGCGCTTGTGACGCCGTCGCTGGCAAAGCCGGTGTCACAGGCCTGCCTCGACACGATCCGCAGCCCGAACCGCACATACCTGGGCAAGCGGCAGCTGCAGCGCTTCCTCAAGGACGTGAAGAGCTCGACGGCCCGCTTCAAGGTGATCATGAACGAGCTGCCGATCCAGCAGTACTACGTGCTCCCGTACGACCGCTGGGAGGGCTTCGAGGCAGAGCGTCAGCGCGTGCTCACCGAGCTGCAGGGCGTGAAGAACGTGATCTTCCTGACCACCGACGTGCACGCCACTCTCGTGAACGACGCCCGCTTCCAGACGCTGGAGAGCGGCGGCGCCAAGAACAGCGGGATCATGGACGTGACGGTCGGCCCGGTGGCCACGGCGAACTTCGGGCTCGAGATCGACCTGGCAACAGGGGGCTCGGGGAACGGCGCGCTCGTGGACACGGCGTTCCTCACCCCGCCGCCCCCGGCTGGGATCGGGATGCAGTGCTCGGTGATCGACCAGTTCAGCTACGGCGAGGTCACCGTCACGGGCAGCAAGCTCACGGTCACGCCCAGGGACATGAACGGCAAGCCGCAGATGGACGGGGCGAATCCCTGTGGGCCGTTCGTCCTGAACTACAAGCCCTAGAGCAGGGCGCCGATTGCGGCGTCCACGGATTCGGCGCTGCGGGCCCAGCTGAGGCCCGCGGCGCGGGCACGGCCGGCCTCGACGAGCCGCTCGCGCTCGGGCCCGGCCGCGCGGATCAGCGCGGCCGCGAAGGCGTCCGCGTCGTCCGGGTCCACCAGCAGCGCCGCGCCGCCGCACGCCTCGGGTAACGCGGCGCGGTCGGCCGCCACGACCGGTGTCCCGCATGCCATCGCCTCGATGCACGGTAGCCCGAAGCCCTCGTAGAGCGAGGGCATGGCGAACGCCGCCGCTCCCGCGTACAGCCCGGGCAGGTCGGCGTCGGGCACGTAACCGAGTCGCCGCGCGCTGCCGGGGGCGGAGGCAGGCAAGTAGGAGCGCCCGGAGCCGGCGATCGCCACCCCGAGGCCCGCTTCGGCGAGCGCCGGCGCGATCCGGTCGAGCAGGCCGAGGTTCTTGCGGGGGCTGTCGGTGCCCAGGGCGAGCACGTAGGGCTGCTCGAGTCCCAGGCGCCGCAGCACCGGGTCGAAGGCGGGCGGCTCGGCGAGCGCGGCGTCCACGCCCGGTGCGATCGCGCGAACGCGCCCCGGATTCAGGCCGAACCGCTCGAGGAGCTCGGTACGCACGAAGTCGGAGGGCGCGATCACGAGCCGTGCGCGGCCCGAGATCCTAGGAATCAGGGCGCGATGCCAGGCGCCGTAGGCGCGCCCGAACCAGTCGGGCTCACGAAACGGCGCCAGATCGTGGATCACGACCACATTGCCGCGGCCCGGGAGCGGCGCCATGTTCGCGGGCGAAAGCAGCAGCTCCGATCCTCGTGCGGCCAGCGGCAGCGCCAGCTGTTCCCACGCCTGGCCGGGCCCGTGGGCGAGCCAGGCCGGGGGCCGAATCACGGTGTAGCGCCCGGGGTGCAGCGCCGGCAGGCGGTTCGAGAGCTCGCGGGCCCAGCGTTCGACCCCGCCGATCTCGCGTCGCAGCGCGGCGCGCGCATTGATTGCGACCGGGGCGGCGGTCAGGACACGCGCCGGCGCAGCGCGGCGCCGCTTGCGAGCAGCATCGCCCCGGCGCTCGCCAGCAGGAACGCGGGGAGGCCCGTGGCCGGAAGCGTGGGCGTGGCGGCCTCCTGCGAGGTCACCGCCTGCTCCGCCGGCTCCACCGGTGCGGCGGGCGTGGCCGGAGCGGGGGCGGCATCCGGCTCTGGCGCAGGGTCTTCCTGTGACCCGTTGGGCTGATCCGTCTGCCCGAAGGGGTCGGAGTACTGCTCGTCACCCGCGCTCTGCGCCATTGCGGCGGTGGGGAGAGCGAGCAGGGACACGGCGAGAAGCAGTGCGACTATGCGACGCATGGCGGCGAAGCCTAGCGTCGGTGCCCGGCCCGCATAGACTGCCGCCCGTGAGCGTTAGTGGGAAGGCAGGCCGGCCCCAGTCACGCACGGCACTGATCCACGATTTCCTGGTCAGCGTGCGGGGTGCGGACCGCGTTTTCTTGGAGATGTGCGACCTCTGGCCGGAGGCCGACGTGTTCACGCCCGTCTACGACGAGCGCGGCACGGAGTCCCGTTTCGCGCACCGCAACATCCACACCTCGTTCCTTCAGCGGATGCGTCCCACGGCCCGCAACTTCCGCGCGTTCCTGCCGCTGTACCCGGCCGCGATCGAGTCGTTCGACCTGTCCGGCTACGACGTGGTGATCTCGAGCTCAAGCGCCTGGGCCCACGCCGTGATCTGCGACGAGCGTGCCGTGCACGTGTCCTACTGCCACAACCCCTTCCGCTACGCCTGGAACGAGCGCCACCGCACGCTCGCCGAGCGCTCCAACCCGATCTCGCGCGCCGCGCTGCGCGGCCTGTTCCGCCGCTGGCGCGAGTGGGACTGGATCGCCGCCCAGCGCGTGGACCGGTACGTCACCAACTCGCGCACCACCCAGGCGCGCATCAAGGCTTACTTCGGGCGCGACTCGCGCATCATCTACCCGCCCGTGGCCACCGAGCGCTTCTGGCCGCAGCCGGTGGGCGACCACTACCTGGTGCTTTCCGAGCTCGTCTCGCACAAGCAGATCGACGTGGCGATCGAGGCGTTCAACTATCTGCAGCTGCCGCTTGTGGTGACCGGCGGGGGCCCCGACCGACGGCGGCTGCGGCGGCTCGCGGGACCGACGATCCGCTTCGCGGGGCGCGTGGATGACGACGAGGCCGCTCGCCTGCTCGCCACGAGCCGTGCGCTGGTGGTGACCACCGGCGAGGAGTTCGGGATCGCGGCCGTGGAGGCGCAGGCGGCCGGACGCCCGGTGATCGCCCGCGCTGCCGGCGGGCTGCTCGAGAACGTGATCGACGGGGTCACGGGACAGCTCTGGGAGGGCGGCCCCGAGGAGCTCGCCGAGGCCGTGGCCCGGTTCGACACAGCGAGCGTCGATCCGGCCGCGTGCATCGAGAACGCGCGCCGCTTCGACGCCGCCGTCTTCCGCCAGAGCTTCCCGCGCGAGGTGCAGGCCGCCCTGCGCGACGGGCCGTCCGAGCGGCCGGAGACCTGGCCGCGCGTGCCGCGCCGGCCGGCGGCAAGTCGGCGCCCGGCGTGGCGCGCGGGCCGGTTCGGCGCCTAGGAGCTCCAGGCCCGCAGCAACGCCCGCAGGCGGCGGCGCTCCAGCGCTCCGCCGCCGCGGATGGCTTTCACACCCGCCCTCAGCGCAAAGGTCAGCGCCTCGGCAACGTCGTCGATGAGCAGCGGGATGCGGCCCTCCTTGGCCACCACCTCGCGGCGGCGGCGGGCCCGTAGATCCAGGTCGCGGTCGGCGAGCGCACGGCCAGTCGAGGCGCCGCCCAGATGACGCACCGCTACGTCAGGCCGCAGGATGGTTGGGATGCCGGCGCGCCGCGCGTGGAGACACAGCTCCATGTCCTCGTAGAAGAGGAAGGCGTCCGCGTCGAATGGCCCCAGCGCCCGGAGTTGCTCCGTTCGGCCGACTATGCATGCGGCGATCGCCCAACCGACCTCCCGGGTGGTGTGGCTGCGCCACGGCTCGTACCGGGTCGGCAGAAGGCGGCGGGGAAGGACCGCCGACAGCAGGCTGTCCGGCCGGCCCGGAAGCGGGTGCGCGCTGTCCTGGATGCTGCCGTCCGGGTTCACGAGCCTTGGCGCCAGTAGTGCGCCGCCGCTGGACGCGTCGCGCGCGAGCCTCGACAGACCCTCGTCGAGCAGCTCCACGTCCGGGTTCACGAACGCGGTGACGGGCTCGGTAACGCGCTCGATCCCGGCATTGCAACCGGCGCCGAAGCCGGGGTTCCCGTCCAGGCGGACCAGCTCGGCGCCGCGTTCGGCCGCAAGCTCCGGGCCGCGGTCGCGGGAGCCGCTGTCCACGACGATCACGCGCGGCCGCGGCTCGGGAAGCCGCTCCACGGAGTCGAGCAGGAGCGGAAGTTCAGACTCGGAGTCGTGGATCACCGTGACGATCGCGTAGCCGCTCATCGCGCTGCCTCGGCGAGTGCAGCGCGCGTCGCGCGGGCTGCTCTCTCCCAGGAGAGGTGCGCCACGGCCTCGCGCCCGGCCTCGGCAAGCCGCTCGCGCAGCTCAGGCTCACGCTCGAGACGCAGCAGGACGTCCGCCAGCGCGGCAGCGTCGCCAGGGGGCACGCGTAGCGCCCCCTCGCCGACCGTCTCGTCGAACACCGGGAGGTCGCTCACGACGGCGGGTACGCCGCGCGCGAGCGCCTCGAGCGGGGTGAAGCCGAAGCCCTCCTCGCGGGAAGCGCACGACACCACCAGAGCGCGCTCGTAGAGCCCGTCGAGCACCGCGTCCGGCACATGGCCAAGGATCACGGGACCGGAGCGCTCAAGGTAGGCTCGCAGTGGCCCATCGCCGGCGAACACCAGTCCGGCGCGGAGTCCGGCGTCCCGCGCCTGGCGATGGGCCTCCACGAGCAGGCTGGGTTGCTTGCGCGGCTCGAGCGCGCCCACGGCGAGCACGAACTCGTCGGGCACCCCCGGCGGCGGGTCCTCGGTGGCCCCGGGCGGACGGCCGGGCCCCGGAAGCACCGTGCGCGTGCGGCCGAGCTCGATGCCCCACTCGTCCAGCACGGCCTGCCTCGTCGCCTCGGACACGCACAGCAAGCGCTCCGCGCGCAGCGCGAGGCGGGCCGGCCGGGCCACACGCAGCCAGGCCCGGTCATACCTGCTGTAGTCGCCCGGCCGATGCTCGAAGGAGAGGTCGTGCACAGTGAGGACGAACGGCACGCCGGGCGAGATTGCTACGGGAGCGGGGGCGGGCACCCATGCCACGTCGCAGCCGCCCGCAATGCGGTCGAGGCGGGGGCGCCCAATCACAGCGGCCTTCGCGAGCCGGATGCTGCCCGGGTCCACGATCTCGTACTCGTCCTCGGGAAATGCCCGCCGGAGTTCCTCCAACAGGCAGCGTAGGTAGCGGGCCACGCCCCGGGCGCGTTCCGTGCCGGGTCGAAGCGCCCGGCCGTCCACCGCAACGCGCATGCGCCAGATTGCTAGCAGAAGCCCGACACCGGCCTCGTAGACTGCCGCCGCGTGAGCCCTTCGGCCGAAAGACCGCCGCTGCGTGCGCGTCGGCACGCCCCTGAGCGGGCCTCGGTGGCCTGATGGGTGCCCGGGTGCTTATCGCCGTCCTCGCCGTGGCGGCGCTCGCCTGGCTCGGCATCGGCCTGCGCGGGCTCGGGCTGTCAGAGCGCGGCGAGCGGCTCTCGGTTGCACCGGGCGCGACGCGCGCCCAGGTGGACGAGGCGGCACGCCTCTTGGAGGACGCGCGCTTCCTGAACCCCGACGTCCGGCCGTTGCTCGCCGAGGGCGCGCTGCTCGTGGCTCACGGGGGCCCGCGCCTCCCCGAGGGCTTGGCGCTCTTGGACGAGGCCGTACGCCGCGAGCCCGACAACGTGGTCGCCTGGGGCGTGCTGGCTTCGGTTACTCGGCGCCTCGACCCGGAGCGCTCGCGAGCGGCCCGGGCGCGGGCGGACGAGCTGAGTCCTCCGGTCTCCTCCGGGTAGCGCTCGCTCCGGAAGGCATATCGGCCCACGCCAGGAGCGCGCCGGCCAGAGCCAGTGCCACCAGTGAGAGGGCGGGCATTTCCCAGTCCCAGTCGATCCCCGCGTGGGCGGCCCACAACACCAGGGCAGACACCGGTCCGGCTGCGAGCTCCGGGTTGCGCCGCCAGAGCTCGCGCGCCGCGCCCGCCACGCCGCCCAGGAAGGCGAGCAGGGCGGCGAAGCCAACGAGCCCGAGCTCGGCAAGCGTGCCGAGGTAGAGCGAATGCGGCTCGCGCGTGGGGTCGTCGACGTCGCGCTGCTGGAGCCACTCGACGACGAACGCGCCCGAGCCAATCCCCTGGAGCGGCCGCTCCGTGAACGTGTCGAGCGCCACGCGCCAGTAGGCGTAGCGGTGCGAGTCGAGCGACTGGAGCCGCTCCGGGTTGGCGCCGAACGCGGGGCTGCGCGACTCGGGGCCTGACTCGAGCGCCGCCGCCGCGAGCAGGGCACCCACCAGCACGAGCCCCACCGCGGCGGTTGCGATCGCCCGATGCGGACCGCGCAGCGGACCGCCCGGGGCGCGCCGCAGCCGCGCTTCGCGCCAGGCGAGCAGCGCGGCGAGCGCTCCAAGGCCGATCAGCGCGGCGAGCATCACGAGCCCCTGAGCACGCCGAGCCCCTGCGCTCTCGCCGAGCGTGCGGACCGCCGGAAGGGCCCCGGCCACGACCGCCGCCGGCAAGCACGTGACCAGCGCGATGGCGGCCGCGCGCAGCTGCGCACGGCCGTCCGGGGCGAGCACCACCAGCACCGCGAGGCCGACAGCGAGTGCCGCCAGCACCCCGCGCGAGAGGCTGAGATACACGCCGGTGGCGAGCGGGACGGCCGCGGCGGCCGCCGCTGCCCGCAGCCGGGCGTCACGGCGTCCGTCCCCCACCATCCGGACGCAGAGGAGCAGTCCGATCGCAGCGAGGGCGCCGCTCGCGTTCCAGTAGGTGAGCGGCTGCTCGAGCCGCCCGCCGGCCGTGACGCTGTGGCTCAGCTCCACGAGGTCGGGCAGCAGCCGCTCGGACAGCGCGTAGCCCGTGACCACCAGCGTGCCGGCCGCAAGCGCGGGCTCGAGCGCGCGCTGCACCCACGCCGCCCGGAAGAGCATCACGCACGCGCCGAAGTAGGCCAGGTAGAGGAGCACCCGCTGGAGGTCGTCCGCGGTGGCCCCCGCGATCGGAGTCCACAGCAGGGACAGCGCGGTCCAGGCACACAGGGCCGCCAGGCCGGCGAGCGCGATGCGCCCGTATCGCCCCTGTGGGATGGGCCGCCTCGCCACCAGTACCGCAGCCAGCACGCCGGCCCACGCGAGCAGGCCGGCGATCAGCCGGGGACGCTCGAAGTAACCGCCGGAGAAGAAGGCGAGCACGGTTGGCCCGGCGATCAGGAGTGCGGCCAGCGTGGCCGCCACGGCGGAGTGCATCAGGCCGCAGACTAGGGCCAGCGCCCGAACGTCGCGTGCGCGGTCGCCGCCGCGTAACAGGCTGCCGCGAGCAGCGTGGCCACGGTGAAGCCCCAGTTGATCGCAACGAAGATCGCCAGCACCGATCCGAGCACCGAGGTCACGCCGTTGATGCCCCATGCCCAGGGCACGCCCGACGGATACAGACCCGCCAGCCGGCGCAGGCCAACCGGCATCGCCATGCCGAGCAGCACGCCGGCCGGTGCGAGCAGCACGACCGTGAGCAGCACGCGGACGCCGAACGGCAGGTCGATCAGCGCGCGCAGCAGCGGTTGAAGCGCGAAGGCCGCGGCCACCACGATCAGCGTGGCGGCCGCGAGCGCGACGATCAGGCCGCGGCGGCGGTCCACGAGCCGCTCCGACAGAAGCGAGCCGACGCCCGTGAACACCAGCAGCGCGAACAGAACGACGGAGAGTGCGTACGTGGGAAACCCGAGGAACAGGACGAAGCGCTGGATCAGCACCACCTCGAACGCCAGGAAGCCCACCCCGATCGCGGCGAAGAACCCGAGCGTGCTCGCGGGTGGGCGCTCCGAACGCCTGTCGAGCGCCAGCGGCAGCACGAACGCCACCAGGCACAGGGCGGTCAGGATCCCGAGCGCGCTCAGGAGGACCACGTAGGGCGTGCGCGAGATGAATGGCGATCCCGGCGGGAGCGGCTCGCCGAGGTCGCCGAGCCGCACGGGGTTGAGGAAGAACGGCTGATTGTCCGTCGGCGCGCAGACGTTCACCGCATAGTCCGCGCAGAACTCCTCCGGGCTCGCGGCTGCCGCGAGCGACCGCCATTCCCGGCGGTACGGCCCGCCGGGCGCGAACACGAGACCGCGCGTGCGCGCGGGGGCGAGCGAGTCGCGGATGCGAGCGAGCTCGGCGTCGGTGAACGGTTCGAGCCGGACGAGGACGGTCCCGAAGAACGCCTCGAGCGTGTCGCGTCCGAGCATCACGACCACGTGCCGGCGCGGGTGCTCGATGCCGCGCTCTTCCAGTGCAGTGAGCGCGAGCACGGTGGCGCGCAGCACCTCGTCGCCCGCGAACCGGTAGAGCCGCGAGACGCTCAGGATTCCTCCGGGGCGCAGGTGGTCGAGGTACTCGTCGAACGCCTCGACGGTGTAGAGGTTGTTCTCCGACAGGGCGTAGGCCTGCCCAGAGCCCGCCGTGAGCGTGTTCGTGAACCCGATGTGCACCTGGTCATAGCGCGTGTCGCGCGCCGCGAGCGTCGAGCGGCCATCGCCGATCTCCACCGAGACGCCCGGCAGCGAGAACGGCCGCCCGGACCAATCGGCGAGCTCGCCATCGACCATGTTGCGGATCTCGCGGTTCAGCTCGATCACGTCCACCTGCCGCTGGCCGGACGAGAGCGCGTTGTAGACGTCGCGCCCGCCTCCACCACCGATCACGAGCGTCCGGCCGGGACCGCTCAGCTCGTAGCCGATGCTCTGCGGCCCGAGGCCTAGGCTCCGCCAGTCCGGGAGCGGAGTGCCGGGCCGGTGTCCGGGCACGGGCGCCACGTCCTGGTCGTACGAGACGATCGCGTCGCCGCCGCGCGTGCCCGGCGGGTAGGCCACCACACGGCTGATGGGGGTCCAGCGCTCGGCGAGCGGCGTGCGGTACTTGTCGAACGGCGCGGGCAGGTGGTAGAGCGAGGTGACGCTCGAGAGCACCACGAGGATCACCCCCACCGCGGTCAGGGCGCCCGCCAGGCGGCGCTCGGGGACGGCGGGACCTGCGAAAAGCAGCGCCGCGAGGGCTCCAATGACGCCCAGTCCGACTACGAGCGTGGGTGCGTCCACTAGCCAGAGCAGCGGGACGATCGCGAGCGCGCCGATGCCGGCTCCGGCGAGATCGAAGGCGTAGATCCTCCCGACGCCGGCAACCCACGTCTTGATCGCGAGCGCGATCACGATGCCGCCCGCCAGGAAGGGGAGCGCGGCGAGCAGCGCGGCGAGCGACAGCGTCAGCACGAACGATGCGTCGACCGCGAAGTTGTCGAACGAGTAGTCGAGCCGCACGAGCAGCGCCGGGACCACCAGCAGCAGCGCACCGAAGACCGCCGACCAGCGCGCCAGCGCCCGCTCGGGAGAGGGCCGCTCGACAAGGCGCGGGCGGAGGTAGAGCAGGATGGCGCCGGCGCCGGTCCCGAGCAGCGCGAGCGAGATCGCGAAGAAGGCGAAGTGGTAGAAGAGCGCGGCCGAGAAGATGCGCGTGAGCAGCACCTGGAGGGCCAGCGTCGAGCCCGCCACGAGGCCGACTGCGAGAGCAGCGCGCAGGGGTGCCCGATCGCCGGCCACGTCAGCGCAGCCGGTAGACCGTCGCGCAGCCGAAGCGCCGCGGCGGCTCGGTGAAGGGGCGCACGATGCGCTCGATGTCGGCACGGCCATGGCAGTCGGAGTAGAGGAACGCCGCGCCCGAGCGCCTCACCAGCGCGCGGGCCTCGCGCGTGTCCATCTCGCCGGCGAACAGCGCCTCGGTGCTGCGGTGGCGGGCGTCGAAATTCGGCGTCCACGAGCCGGCGCCGATGTAGGTCTCGCGTCCGGTGTACGCGGGCACCAGGATGCCGCTGTAGACGGGCGCCAGCACTCCGCCCGGCTCAGGGCGCTGCTCCAGGTGGCGCAGCGCGTCACGCTCGGCTGTCTCCAGAAAGAACGGCTGGCGCCCGAGGTTGACCGCCTCGCGCAGCTCGTTGGCGCGATAGAGCGTGCCCACGACGCAGAGAGCGAGCACCACCACGACCGCGCCGCCGAGGGGCACGGCGCGTTCGCCGAGCCAGTCGCGCATCGCAAGCGCGGCCAGCACGGACAGCGGGAGCGACAGCCCCTGAAACGCGTGGAACGGGAATGTGCCGCCCGGCTGGTAGAAGATCGCGAGGCCGGCCAGCGGCCAAACGCGGAGCGCCAGTGAGCCGAAGTCGGGCGCCGGCAGCCGGTAGGCGAAGGCGGCGGGCAGCGCCAGCGGCAGCAGGCCCAGCACGGTCACCCACCACGGCCAGCGCGGGAAGTCATTCACCGCGCCGGCCAGCTCCCAGGACGCGTCGGTGCGCGACAGCACGTAGTAGTAGACGAGCGGTGCGAGCGTAGCCGCCACCGGCAGGGCGAGGTCGCGCGCCGCGGCGAGCGCCGAGCGCCCGCGGCGCAGCGAGAGCAGCTCGGCGCCCACGAGCACCGCGATGAAAGTCGCGCCCTGCCAGGGCTGCATCCACGCGCTGAACAGGCCGCACGCCGACGCGAGGGCCAGCGCGACCGCCCCGCCGCCGGCCCGGCCGCGCTCGTAGGCGAGCAGCCCGAGCGGCAGCAGGCCAACGGCGATTGCCGTGAAGAGGTAGCCCCACAGGAAGGTGCCGGGCCAGAGCTCGCCGGATACGAAGTCGAAGTCGAACTTCACGTCGTTGCCGCCGATGGCGGTCCAGCCAACGAGCGCGGCCACCGGTGAGGCGAAGAACAGCGCGAGTACGAGCGCGAGCCGCCGGTCCCCGCGCTCCGCTAGGAAGCGCCGCACGAGCGCCAGCGCGCCCGCGAACAGGGCGAGCACCGCCACCGGCTTCCACACCATGTACGCGGCCACCACGCCGAGCCCGCCGCGGTGGAGCAGGCCCGAGACCACCACGCCGGGATGCACGAACGAGTACGGCCCGTCCTCGAGGTCGTAGAGGTTCGCCACCGCCACGTGGTCGCCCGCCTCCCGCAGCCAGGTCAGGTACTGGAGCGGATCGGCGACGAGGAAGCCGTCCCCGCCGCTCACCACGCCGCCCTGCGCCCACACGCGCAGGATCAGCCCGGCGAGCGGTGCTACGGCGAGCGCAAAGAGCACCGCGAGCACTCCGGCCTCGAACCGGTCGAGGGCGGCGATCCGCCCTGCGCAAGCACGGTCGGCCGGGTGCGCCACGACTCTTTGTTCACGAGCCGGCGGACTCCAGCAGGCGCTGCTCCTGCGCGGGGCTGGGCCCGGAGCGCGCCTCCTGGCGCACGTGTCGGCGCGCGGCCAGCAGCTCGCGAACCACCGGCACCAGGATGCGTCCCATCCGGACGCGGGAGCCGTCGCGGTCCGTCCAGACGATGCCCGTCTCACAGAGCCGGTAGCCGAGGGCACGGGCCATCGCGAGCACCTCGGCGTCGAAGGTCCAGCCCTCCAGGCGGGTGCGCGAGTACGCATCGACCGCTGCGTGGGCACGCCAGAGCTTGAAGCCGCAGTAGAGGTCGCTGGTCGGCTCGCGCAGGACAATCCGGCAGAGCTGCTGGAAGCTCCGCCCCGCGATGCGCCGCCGCAGCGGCTGCCGGCGGCCCACGTCCGCGCCATCCGCGAGTCGGGAGCCAACCACCACGTCGTGGTCCTCCAACAGCTCGAGCATGCGCGGCAGCGATGGAAGTGAGGTGGCGCAGTCTGCGTCGCAGTGCAGGCGCAGCTCGCCCTTCGCGTCGAGCATCCCGCGGCGCATCGAGTACCCCTTGCCCCGGTTGCGCTCGTTACGCAGCAGGCGCACTCGCTGCCCGTCGGCCAGCTCGGCCACGCGCTCAGCGGTGCGGTCGCTGCTCGCGTTGTCCACCACGAGGATCTCGAATGCCTCGCCGCGGGCCTCGAGCCAATGGCGCAGGGCCTGGACGGTCGCGACGATGCCGGTCTCCTCGTTGTACGCGGGGACGACGACCGAGATTCGGGGGCCGGACATGCGCGGCAGTCTAGGATCTCCGCCTCGTGACTGATGGCGCGTGCCATATCTGCGCGGGGCCGCTCGAGCTCCTCCATGCGGGGGACAGCGCCGCGCTCACCCCCGATCTGCTCGGGCCCACAAACCACGAGCCGGGGCAGCACGGCGACCTGTACAGGTGCGCCCACTGCGGCACCGTCCACCAGCCCGGTCTACCCGAGGGGGAGCAGCTCGCCGACCTCTATCGCGGCATGTCCGACGATGCGTACCTCAGCGAGGAGGAGGGCCGGCGCGCCACCGCTGCCCGGCTGCTGGACCTGATCGGCCGCCATGTCCCGGCCGGCGCGCTCCTCGATGTGGGCTGTGGGCACGGGCTGCTCCTCGACGAGGCTCGCGCCAGCGGGTATTCGGTCACCGGTCTCGAGCTGTCCGACTCCGCGCGCGGCTATGCCCGCGACGTGCTCGGGCTCGACGTGCGCGACGAGACGATGGAGCGCTTTGCCGCGAGCGCATCCGGCGCCCAATTCCAGCTGATCGTGCTCGCCGACGTGATCGAGCACCTGGAGGACCCGCTTGCTGCGCTCGATGCCTGCGTGGGCCTGCTCGCGCCAGGGGGTGCCCTCTGCGTGATCACGCCCGACCCGTCGTCGGCCGCCGCTCGCCTCGCAGGCCCGCGCTGGTGGGGCTATATCCCTGCCCACACATACCTGCTCCCGCGACGGACGCTGCGCGAGCTGCTCGAGTCGCGTGGCCTGGTGGTGTCTGAGGACGTGCCGCTCGTGCGCTCCTTTGAGTTCCGCTACTGGCTCGACGGCCTGGCCGAGCGCAACGAGCGTCTGGGCCGGCTGGCGCGTCGGGTGGGGCGCACGCCGCTCGGAGGTCGCACCCTGTCGCTGTCGCTTGGCGACGAGCGCGTGCTGCTCGCGCACAAGGTCCCGGTCACCCGGGCGCCGCGACCGCTCATGGAGGACCGCGGCGGCGACTTCCGCGTGCACGTGGTGCTCCCCGCCTACCGCGCGGCGCGGACGATTCCGCTCGTGGCCGAGTCGATGCCGGTGGACTCCGCTGACCGCGCGCTGCTCGTGGACGATGCGAGCCCCGACGACACCACCGAGGTCGCCCTGCGGCATGGAATGGATGTACTGCGTCATCCGGCCAACCGCGGGTACGGCGCGAACCAGAAGAGCTGTTACGTCCGCGCGATCCTTGACGGCGCGGACGCCGTCGTGATGGTTCACGCCGACAACCAGTACGACCCGGCACTGGTGGCCCAGATGGTGAAGCCGATCGAGGCGGGCATAGCCGACGTCGTGATCGGCTCGCGGTTGCTCGAGGACGAGACCATCGCGGGTGGGATGCCGCGCTGGAAGTGGGTCGGGAACCGCTTCCTCACCGCGATCGAGAACCTCGCGTTCAGGCGCGGCTACTCCGAGTATCACACCGGCTATCGCGCCTTTTCCACGGACTTCCTGCGCTCGGTCGCGTTCCTGCGCAACGACGATGGCTTCGTGTTCGACCAGGAGATCTTCGCCCAGATGGTCGCGCGCCGGGCGCGTGTGATCGAGCTGCCGATACCCACCCGGTACTTCCTTGAGGCCTCGACCGTCTCCTTCCGCGCAAGCGTGGGCTACGGCCTGCGCACGCTCGGCGTGCTCGCGCGATACAGACTGGACGAGAGCCGCTCGCGCTGGACGCTCCTGCGGCCCCCGGCGGCTCGTCTGGCTCCCTCGGAAGAGAGCCGTACGCAGGACACGGCGCCGGCGCGGTGAGCTCGCCCGGCGCGGCGGACGGGTCCGTCCTCCGCCGGGTGGTCTGGAACACCGGCGCGCAGGCCGTCGGGAAGGCTGTCGTCCTCGCCATCGGGCTCGCGTCGGTGGTGATCACGACGCGTTACCTGGGAGCCACGGACTACGGCAAGGTCGCGCTCGCCTTCGCCCTCGTCCAGATGCTCGGCGTGCTCGCGGATGTGGGTCTGCTCACCGTCGTGGTACGCGAGATCAGCCGAGATCCGGCGGTCACGGACCGGCTCGTTGGCAACGCCTTGGTGCTTCGCCTGTTGCTGTCGGTTGCGCTGCTCGCGATCGCGGCGCTGGTCTCGCTCGCACTGTCGTGGGACACCGACGTGCGCGTGGCCGTCCTGATCGCCGGGGTGCCCTTCGTGCTCGGGCTCGTGAACAGCGCCCTCGTGGCGGTGCTCCAGGCGCGTCTTCGCATGGACCGGGCGGTGGTGGCGGACGTGCTCGGACGCGCTGCCGCGTTCGCAGCGCTCGTTGTGGTGGTGTCGCTCGACGGGGGGTTCTACGCCGTGGTCGCCACGGCGGCGGTCGGCGCGCTGACCACGCTGGTGGTCACGTGGGCGATCGTGTCCCGGGAGGCGAATCCGCGGCCGCGTGCCGAGCGCGAGGTCTGGCGAGGGCTACTGGTGATGGCCCTCCCCGTCGGGGCCGCACTCGCTGTATCCGAGCTGTACTTCCGCCTCGACACGCTGCTCGTGTCCGCGTTCCGTCCGTACGACGAGGTTGGCCTGTATGCGCTCTCGTACAGGATCGTTGAGCTGATCGGCATCCTTCCCGCGATCGTGATGACGTCCGTGTTCCCGCTGCTCGCCCGCTATCTCGACGAGAGCCGCGAGCTTGCCGCGCGGACCGTTGATGCCGCGGGCGACCTGTTCGTGGCGGTGGGGGCGCCCATCGCGGCAGGTGGCCTTGTGGTGGCTCCCGACCTGGTGCGGCTGCTCGGGGGCGAAGAGTTCGCTGGGGCGGCCGACCCGCTGCGGCTGCTCCTCTTCTCGGTGGCCCTGGCATTCGTGAGCGGGCTGTTCGGCCACGCGCTGATCGCGGGCGGCAAACAGGGGAGCGCGCTGCGCCTGGGCGTCAGTGCGCTCGTCTTCAACCTGGCGCTGAATCTCGCGCTGATACCGCCATTCGGGATCGAGGGCGCCGCTGCAGTGGCGCTCGCGTCGGAGCTGTTGCTGGTGGCTGGCGGACTGATCCTGGTGCGTCGCGATCTGGGGCTCAGCCCGCGCTTCCGGCTGCTCTGGCGGGCGGCCGCCGCGGCGGCCGCGATGGCGGTGGTGCTGGCACTCCTCTCCGACCTGTCGCTTGCGCTGCTCCTGCCGCTCGGTGTGCTGCTCTACGGCTTGGGTCTGTGGCTGCTCGGTGGCCTCGACCCGCGCCGCCTGGGAGCGCTGCGCGGATGAGGGCGTCGGTGCTGGTGCTGTCTTCCGAGCCGATCACCGAGCGCATGGCCGGACCCGCCATCCGCGCCGCCGAGCTGGCGACCGCGCTGGCCGATGCGCACGACGTGACGCTCGCCGCTCCCGGCAGTCGTACACCCGACGAGCGCGTGCGGCTGCTCGACGCGGGCTTCGAGGACTACGAGGGGCTGGTGCGCGCGGCGCGAGAGCACGACGTCGTCGTGGCCCAGGAGCTACCACCGACGCTCCTGGGGCGCCTCGCACGGCTTCCGACCCGGCTCGTGCTCGACCTCTACAACCCGATCGTCATCGAGGTGCTCGAGGCCGTCGCGGCGCGTCCTCCAAAGGCGCAGCGCCGCATCCAGGAGCTGATCGCGGCGCGCGCACTCGCGCAGTGTGCGGTGGCCGACCTCATTCTGTGCGCATCCGAGCGCCAGCGTGACCTGTGGCTCGGCGGCATGGCGCTGCACGGCCTGATCGAGCTCGAGACCTACCGCCGCGATCCGAGCCTGCGCTCACTGGTGGAGGTGGTTCCGTTCGGCATCCCGGCGGAGCAGCCGCCGGAGCCGAGCGGCGTGGTTCGCGCCGCCTTCCCCGCGATCGGGCCCGGCGAGCCGGTGCTGTTGTGGGCCGGGGGGATATGGGGCTGGCTCGACGCCGCCACGCCCATACGGGCGATGAAGCAGCTCGACGGCGCGCACCTCGTCTTCATGGGCATCGGCCGGCCGGGCCTTGCCGAGACCGGCCAGGCGCCGTTCGCGCGCCGCGCCGTGGAGCTGGCGGAGGCGGAGGGGCTCGCCGGACGGCGGGTTCACTTCAACGAGGGCTGGGTGCCCTATGCCGAGCGCGGCGCTTGGCTGGCAGAGGCCGATCTCGGGGTGTCGGCCCATCTCGACCATCTCGAGGCGCGTTTCTCGTTCCGCACGCGCATTCTCGACTACCTGTGGGCAGGGCTTCCCGTGGTCGCGAGCCGCGGCGACGCGCTCGGGGACCTCGTCGCGGCGCGTGGCCTGGGACGCGCGGTCGAGCCGGGCGACGTGGACGGCTTCGCCTCCGCATGCCGCGAGCTGCTCGACGACGAGGGAGCGCGGGACGCGATCCGCGCCCGCATCGCGGAGTTGCGCCCCGAGCTGCGCTGGAGCGAGGTGGCGCGCCCGCTCGTGGACTGGTGCGGCCGGGTCGCGGAGCTGCCCCCGAGGCGTGCCCGCGGTCGGGTGCTGCGCCGCGCCGTGCGAGCTCAGTACGCGCGTGCGCTGAGTGAGACCGTGGAGACGCGCGGCGCCGCCGCGGCCGCTCGCCGCGTGGGCCGGAGAATTCGGCGCTGGGTGCGCCCCAGCTAGTCGGGTGACTACGGTGCGGCACGTGATTCGCAGCGCGCCACCCGGCGAGGAGAGCGTCCCCGCGCGCAGTGACGGTGCTCGCAGCCTGTGGCTCGGTCTCGACCGTTTCGAGCTCGCGACGCTCGCCGTCCTCGCAGGCCTGTCGCTGGCCGTGCTGGCGGCACTGCTCACGAAGGGCCGGGCGCTCACCGGCGCCGACGGTGTGCTGGCCTCCGACCAGCTCCAGTACTTCACCTGGATCCGCGAGGCGTCCGAGCACTGGCTGATCGGCAACCGCTACGACTTCGCGCCGGACGACCGGACCTTCCTCCACCCGGGCTTCCTCGTGTCGGGACTGGTGCACAGGCTCGGCGTGTCGGTGCCGCTCTCCTTCCTGCTCTGGAAGCCGGTGGCCGTGGGCTTGACGTTCGCGGGCGGCCTCCTCTACTGCCGGCGCCTCCTGCCACCCGGCGGCCAGCGGCGCGTGGCCCTCGTGCTCGTGCTGTTCGCGGTGATGCCCGCCTCGGCACTCGTTGCCTGGACGAACTGGGGCGGCAACCCGCGCCAGTTCACCTTCGACTTCATCTCCGGCGAGATGTGGTCGGGGCAGTACCTCTGGGGCTACCTGATGACCGGCATCGCGGTGTTCCTGATGCCGCTCGTGCTGCTCGGGGTGGAGCGCTGGCGCAGTGAACGCCGCACGCGCACGCTCGTACTGAGCGCGCTCGGCGCGCTGCTCGTCTGCTGGCTACAGCCGTGGCAGGGCGCCACGCTCGCGCTGATCGTGGCCGTGACCGAGCTGGTGGAGTGGCGGCGCTCCGGCCGCAGGCCTCCGGTCGCGCTGCTCGCGGTGCTGGCGGCCATCGCTCTGCCGGCGGTGTACTACTGGGCTCTGTCCAACTGGGATCCCGCGTGGGAGCTCGCGTCCGAGTCGAATGCCGCGGGTAGCCAGCCCACGTGGAATTGGCCCTGGTGGGCGATCGCGCTCACGCTCGCGCCGCTGGCCATCCCGGCTGCGCTCGCGTACCGCGAGCGGGTCACGGGCTGGCAGGAGATCGCCGTGCGGGTCTGGCCGTTCGCGGCGATCGCGGTGTACCTGCTGCCCATCGGCACGTTCCCGTACCACTCGTTTCAGGGGCTCGTGATCCCGCTGGCGATTCTCGCCGTTCAGGGCGTCGCCGGAGTGTGGCCGCGGCCGCGCGTCGCGCTCGTGGTCGCTGCGTTGTTCGTGATGACCGTGCCGGGCATTGCGCACAAGCTCGAGGTGGCCGTGAACAGCGTGCGAGCCGCCGGCGACCCGTATTTCGTGTTCCCCGGCGAGCAGGCCGCCATGGACGCGCTCGAGAGCGATCCGCGCCCGGGGGGCGTGCTGGCGCCTGCCTATGGCGGGCACATGCTGCCGTTCAAGACGGGCCGCGAGGTGTACGTGGGTGCTCTCTCGTGGACTCCGGACTGGGAGCGGCGCGTGGCACTGACACAGCGCTTGTTCGAGGGCCGTCCCGGGGTGGCTGAGGCACGCGCCTTCGTGCGCGGCACGGGCGCCCGCTTCGTCTTCGTGGACTGCCGCCCCGGCCTGCGCGACCTCAGGCGGCTGCTGAGGCCGCTGCTGGAGGACGTGCGCCGCTTCGACTGCGCGACGCTCTACGTGTTGCGCCCGCACGCGGGCACAGCGCTCACCGGTGGCTAGGCGAGCGCTCCCCGCCGCGCTCCTGTTCGTGGGCGCGGCCGTGATCTCCGGCGCCACGATGCTCCGCGGCATCCAGCTGAATGATGAGGGGCTGATGCTGCAGGCCGCGGCACGCATCGCTGACGGCCAGGTGCCATACCGCGACTTCTGGTGGTTCTACCCGCCGGGCCAGGCATACCTCCTCGGCGGACTCTGGGACCTGTTCGGGCCGTCGCTTCTGCCCTGGCGCGTCCTGCGTGTCCTGTGCGACGCCGGGGTGGCCGTGCTGGTGTGGGCGCTCGCTGTGCGCGGCGGGGCGTCGCCGCGCCTGGCACTCGCAGCCTGGCTCGCGGCGGCGCTCGCCATGGCCTATCCGAGTGGGCCGCACCCGTTTCCCCCGACGCTCGTGCTCTGCCTCGGGGCGCTGCTGGTGTTTGAACGCAGGCCCGCGCTAGCCGGCGCGCTTGCCGGCGCCGCCGCCGCGTGGCGGATCGAGTTCGCCGCCTATCTGTGCCTGGGCGTGCTCGTGGCCTATGCGGCCCGGCCCGGCCCGGGCCGAGAGCGTGCCCTCAGCGCCCTGCGCTTCGCGGGGTGCGCACTCCTGGTGGCGCTGGCCATCTACGTACCGGTCGTGGCCGCCGCCGGCCTGGGCGACTCCTTCGACCTGCTCGTCCGCTACCCGCTGGAGGACTTCTCGGACTATCAGTCGCTGCCGTTCCCCCTGGACTACGACGGACCGCTCAACACGGGCTCCCCTGGGGGGTTCCTGAGCGACTCCGCCGAGAACCTGCTCGTCTTCTACCTGCCGCTCGCGCTGGTGCTCGGCCTGGTGGGGGCGCTTGCCGCTCTGGCCCTTCGCTTCGAGCGTGAGCGCTGGTGGCAGCTGGCCGCGGCGGTGTTCGCCATCGGCATGGCGCACTACCTGGTCACGCGGGCGGACCTGTTTCACACCGCGCCACTCGCTGTGATGGTTGCCGTGCTGGGAGCGTGGGCGATCGCCGCCCGCGGCGCACCGTCCCGGGCGCGCCCGCTGGCGCTGGCCGGCGTGCTGCTCGCAGCGTTCGCGGTCGCGTACACCGCGGTCGAGGGCGTCGACCGCCGCTGGCTCGAGCTGCGGACGGACTACGTCGCGCTGGACCTGCCGGTGGCCGACGGCGTGCGGGTGCGGTCGAGCACGCGCGACCCGCTCGAGCGAACGGTGCGGCTGGTGCGGGCGCGGACCAAGCCCGATGAGCCGGTCTACGTCGCCACGCGCCGGTCGGACCGGGTGACCTCGGGCGCCCCGCTCCTCTATGTGCTGGCCGAGAGGCCGAATCCCACGCGCTACGACATCCAGGCGCCCGGCGTCGTGACGAGCGCTCCGGTTCAGCGCGAGATCGTGCGGGACCTGGAACGCAGCGGGACCGACATCGTGGTGCGCTGGACCGACCGGCTGAGCGCCGCGCCGGAGCCCAACCGCGCGGGCGAGTCCAGCGGCGTGACGATTCTCGACGATCACCTACGAGACGCCTTTCGGCCCGTCGCGCGCTTCGGGCCGTATGTCGTTCTCGAACGGCGCTAGACCGTGGCCGGCGTGACCGTTGCGAGATGCGCCCAGAGGACCAGCAGCAGGACGGTGACGGCGGCCGCGCCCCACGTGAGCACCCGCTCGCCGAAAGCGCGCCGCAGCGCGAGCGCGGCGAAGACGCCAAAGCCGGGCAGCATGCCGTAGAGGTAGCGGCCGTAGAACGCGTCGTAGTTCTCCACGAGCACCGAGGCAGACATCAGCAGGACGCCGACGACGAGCGGGAGAAGCAGCACGAGCAGAGCGGGGCGGCGCTCGGCGGCGGACACGCGCACGGCTGCGAGCACCGGAACCGCCAGAACGAGCACGGCGAACGCGTCTCGAAGCCGCCGCTTCATCGTGGACAGGAACTCCACCCACCACTCGTCGGGCAGCACACCGTTCAGGAGCGCCACATGCTTTCCGGGCAGGTCGCCCAAGCCGTAGTCGCGCCCGTCGGGATTCAGGACCGGGTCCATCAGCGCCTGCACCGCTGCGCTGCCGGTCGGTGCGTCGTAGTGCCGCAGGTTGAATGCCACCCACGGCGCCAGCATCAACGCCGGAAGTGCCGCGGTGAGCGCCACGATCCGGGCGCGGCCCGCGCGCAGGAACGCGACGCAAACAAGCGCGAGGGTGGGCACGAACGCCGCGAGCGTGAGCTTCGTGAGCAGTGCCGCTCCGATGAAAGCGCCGGAGGCCACGAGCCAGCGGTCCGAGCGCTCGCTCAGCGCGCGCCAGAGGGCGAGCGACAGCGCGGCTCCGAGCGCCAGCTCGAGCCCCGCGTTCGAGAAGGTGGCGGCGCGCACGACGACCCCCGGCCAGAGCAGGAACGTGAGCGCGGCGCTGAACGCCGCCAGAGGCGCGTCCGGCACGACCCGGCGCGCGAGCAACCACGTGAGCAGGACCGTGACTCCGAGCAGCAGCGCACCGAGCCCGCGCAGCGCCCGCAGCTTGACCTCGTGGTCGCTCGGCAACGCGTACACCGGCGTGGCGAGCAGGTACGCGAGTGGCGGCTGGAAGCCCTCGTAGGAGCGGCCGAACAAGCCCCGTTCCGAGGCCGGCGTGCGCGGCGGCCCTGGGTACGTGCCCTCGTCGATCGCGAGTACCTCCCGATGCACGCTGTCGCGGTCCAGCACCGGCAGCCGGCCGTCGTCGGCGATCCACTGCACGTAGTCAAGGTGGGCGGCCTCGTCGACCAGGGCAAAGACCGGGAAGCGCGCCACGGTCGCCACCGCGGCCAGGAGCAGGGCCGCGAGCTGCACGGCCACCAGCGCGCGCAGCGCGGTCACGCCGTCAGCGCCTGAAGAAGTCCAGGATCGACTCCGCGACCCAGTCGATCATCGGTTCGGTCAGGCCGGGATAGCAGCCCACCCAAAGTGACGACTCGGTCACGCGGTCGGCGTTGTCCAGCGGGGCGGCGATGCGGTGGTCGCGGCCGAGCAGCCCGGGCTGGCGCGTCATGTTCCCGCCAAGCAAGAGGCGTGAGTCGATCCGCCGCTCGAGCAGGAAGCGCTGCAGCTCCGTGCGACGTTCCGCCCCGCCCTCCCGGAGCGTGAACGGGTAGCCGAACCAGGACGGCTCCGATCCCTCGGTGGCGCGCACGCGCAGAATCTGGTCATCGAGCTCCGCAAGCGCCCCGTCGAGGCGCGCGAAGTTGGCGCGGCGGGCGGCGTGGAAGCCGTCAAGCCGCTCGAGCTGCGCCAGCCCGAGCGCCGCCTGCATGTCGGTGACCTTGAAGTTGAAGCCCAGCTCGGAGAACACGTATTTGTGGTCGTAGCCGGCCGGCAGCTCGCCGTGGCGGCCGTCGAAACGGCGCCCGCAGGCGTCGTTCACGCCGGTCGGGCACCAGCAGTCGCGGCCCCACTCGCGCAGCGAGCCGAGCGCTCGCACCCAGGTCGGGTCATCCGCGGCCACCGCGCCGCCCTCCCCGGTGGTCATGTGGTGGGCGGGATAGAACGAGTAGGTGGCCACCTCGCCGAACGTCCCGACCGGGCGCCCGCTGAGCGTCGAGCCGAGCGCGTCGCAGCAGTCCTCGATCAGCACGAGCCCGCGCTCGGCGCACAGCTCCGCCAGCTCTGCGGCGTCGAACGGGTTTCCCAGGCAGTGGGCGGCCATCACCGCGCGCGTGCGTTCTCCCATCGCGGCCTCGAAGGCCTCGATCGAGGGGTTCAAGCGTGTCGAGCTCCACGTCCACGTAGACGGGCACGAGGCCGTGCTGGTAGATCGGCGCCACCGTGGTGGCGAAGCCCAGGGCGGGGGTCACGACCTCGTCACCCGGGCCGCAGTGGGCGCTCGAGCAGGCGAGAGCAGGCGCCGGCCAGGGCCAGCAGGTTCGCCTGCGAGCCCGAGCCGACCAGCAGCGCGTGGTCGCGCCCAGCCACGTGGGCGAACGCCGGCGCGAAACGGGCTGCGAAGCGGCCCTCGGTGAGCCAGCCGTCGAGCGATGCGTCCACCAGCGCCTCGAGCTCGGGCGTGCCGATCACCCGGCCCGCCACCGGCACCGTGGTCTCGCCCGGCACGAACTCGGGCCGGGTCAGCGCCTCCTCGGCGTAGCGCCGGACCGCAGATAGCGCGTCCTCGCGGAGGGCGGCCTCGCGGCTCTCCTCGCCGATGGTTCGGCCGCTCGCCATGGCCGCCTAATCTACCCGCGCTGTCCGCAGGGCCTGGAAGAGCAGGCAGCTCGCACACACGAGTTGCAGCCCCGCCAGGGCGACGGCGATGCCGGTGAGACTGGCGCCCACGGCGAGGAGCAGCAGCGACCTCCGCGACAGCGGCCACCGCGAGAACGAGGACGAACCGGCGCCGATGGAGCGCGAGCAGGTACTGCACCGCCAGGTAGGCGCATGCGAGCAGCGCCATCGCGAGCCCCAGCCATGGGAGCGCGTCGGAGGCCTCCGTCAGGTCGTCGCCGAAGACGGCGCGGAGAAGCGGCTCACCCGCCGCCGCGTAGATCAGGACCATCGGAACGCCGGCCGCCACGATCAGCGCAAGCGTGCGCAGCAGGATCGGGCGGGCATCCTCGCCGCCGCGCGATCGCCGGGCGGTCTCGGGGAGCAGGTACATCCCCAGGCCCACCGCCACCCACACGATCGCCTTGGCCGCCACCGCGGCCACTGCGTACGCGCCGGCCGTGTCGCCGTCGAACTCGTGCTTCACGACGATCACGTGGACCTCCTGCAGCGCGAAGAGCAGCGTCAGAGCCAGCACCGGCGCGGACGCCCCGGCCATGAGGTTGCGCAGCGACGTTCCTTCAGGCGTTGGATAGGTGCGGCGCGAGCGGGCGGGCGAGCACGAGGCCGATCGCCACGAACGAAAGCGCCGTGCCGAGGAACGCGCCTGTCACGTCAAGGCCGGCAGCCAAGAGCAGCAGTGCGAACGCGAGCCGTGAGCCCGCCTCGCCGATGATGCTCCACGCCACGAGCTTGTAGCGCTGAAACCCCTGGAGCGCCCCGCGCTCCACGGACAGGACGATCCACAGCATCGCCGTGAGCGGAACGGCGGCGGCAGCCCACTCCTGGTCGACATTGAGAATGGCAGCGAGCACTCCTCGCAGCGGTATCGCGACCACTGCCACGGCCACCGTGGCGAGTAGTAGCCGGTCGATCCAGCGGCGCACCCCGGCTCCGGCATTGCCATCGCCGGATGCGAGCGAGGCGCTGACCTCGCGAGCAACGGCGATCTGGAGCGCCGAGCCCGGCACCATCAGGATGATGAACGCGGACATCAGTGCGGCCAGCGAGCCGTAGTCGCTCGCGCCGAGCAGCCGCGCGAACACGACCGTGAACACCAGGGCGATCACGTTTGCTGCGATTACGGACGCGCCAAGACCGGCCGCGCGCCCCGTGTCCGTGCGCGCAAGCCCGCTCACAAAGGAGGGCCTCTCCGCGGTCTGCACGCGGCGAGCGTATAGCTTCATTCGCGTGGCGACCGGTACTGCCAAGGGCTCCGACGGCCGCGCCGCGCTGCTGGTGGGGCGCGTCCAGCGAGGAATACGAGCGCTACCACGACGAGGAGTGGGGGCGGCCGGTGACCGACGATCGCGGCCTCTACGAGCGCATGGTGCTGGAGGGCTTCCAGTCCGGCCTCTCGTGGCTCACGATCCTGCGCAAGCGCGAGAACTTCCGGGCGGCGTTCGCGGGCTTCGAGATCGACGCCGTCGCTCGCTTCGATGACCGCGACGTGGCCCGCCTGCTCGCCGACGCCGGCATCGTCCGCCACCGCGGCAAGATCGAGGCGGCGATCGCCAACGCCGTGGCCGCGCGCGCCATGCGTGCCGACGGCGAGTCGCTCGCCGAGCTGATCTGGTCGTACGCCCCGAGCGGGCGGAGGCGCGCGCCGCGCTCGCTGGAGGAGCTCCCGGCGCTCACCCCTGAGTCGACCGCGCTGAGCAAGGATCTGAAGAAGCGCGGGTTCCGCTTCGTCGGCCCCACCACCGCCTACGCGACGATGCAGGCGTGCGGGGTCGTGAACGACCACATCGCCGGCTGCTGGGTCCGGGCCGAGGTGGAGGCGGAGCGCCGCGGTGTGGCCGCCGAACGGCAGCACTGAGGAGGGGACCGATCGCGATTAACCGCGTATATCGCGGAGAAGTCGATAGCACCCTGAAATCGGCGGCGCGCCGCGGCTATCCTCCGGCCGGTGGATGAACGCGCTCTCACCGAGCGCCTGATCACCTACGACACGTCCACCCTCGAGGGAATGCAGGCCGCCGCGGGCTTCGTGAAGGGGTGGCTCGAGGCGCGCGACGTGGAGGTGACGGGCACTACACACAACGGACGGCCGCTGCTCACAGCGACCGTGGGGCCCGAGGGCGCGCCCGACGATCGTGCTGCACGGACACCTGGACGTGGTGCCCGGCCGGCCCGAGCAGTTCGAGCCGAGGATCGACGGCGACCGCCTCTACGGCCGCGGCGCGTACGACATGAAGGGCGGCCTCGCGTCCATGATCTGCGCGTTCCGCGACATGGCCGCGCAGGAGCGCGTGCGGGTGCACTTCGTGTGCGTCTCGGACGAGGAGTCGGAGGAGCTGGACGACCGCGGCTCGGACTACCTCGTGCGCGAGGGCTACCTCGGCGACTTCGCGATCACCGGCGAGCCCACCGACCTCCACATCGGCATCCAGGCGAAGGGCGTGCTCGCAATGAGGATCGAGGTGGGCGGCACCGCGGCGCACGGCTCGACGCCGTGGGTGGGCGACAACGCGGTGCTCAAGGCCATCGACACCTTCCGCCAGATCGAGAGCCTGCCGTTCGCGCGCGAGTCCTCGGACCTGTTCGACCGGCCGTCGATCAACCTCGGCCGCATCGTCGGCGGGGACGCGATGAACAAGGTGCCGGACCTCTGCGTGATCGACGTGGACGTGCGCTACCTCCCGGGCCAGGACCACGAGGCGATCCGGGCTGCGGTCGAGGCGCTGCCGGACGTGCACGTGGTGAAGGTGTTCCACCGCCAGCCGGCGATCGTCCCGCGCGACGACCCATACGTTCAGGCGCTCGGTACCGCGATCGGGCGCGTGGCGGAGCCCACGAGCGAGCGGCTCGGCGTGGGCCGCGACGGCGCCTCGGACGCGATCTCGTTCCTCGAGGCCGGCGTGCCGGCGGTGGAGTGCGGCCCCTCGGGTGACGGCCACCACGGCCCCGAGGAGTGGGTGTCGATCCGATCGCTAGGCCAGTATCGGGCCGCACTCGTCGAGTTCGTCGACCTGCTGGCCGCGCGCCGCCTGAAGATCGCCTGATGTTCCAGGACATTCCCCGCCCCGGACTCTGGAAGCGCCTCCTGCTGGGAGGTTTCCTCGTCGTGTTCGCCGCGGCCGCGGCCACGGCGGTGGCCGCGTTCCACGAGGTCGACAAGGTCGTGAGCGCGCTCGAGCTCGGCACCGAGCTGAAGCTCGGCAAGAACACGCTCGCGACCACGGACCCCGGTAAGGCGCAGACGATCCTGATCCTCGGCTCCGACCACCGGCCGAAGGTCAACGGCGAGGGGGCCAGCGGGGCGCGCTCTGACACGATCATGCTCGTACGCCTGAACCCCGATAAGGAGGCCACGGCGATCATGTCGCTGCCGCGCGACCTCAAGGTGCGAATCCCGGGTCATGGCGTGGACAAGATCAACGCGGCGTACGAGTACGGCGGGCCGGCGCTCACCCTTCGGACGGTGAAGGAGCTCACGGGCCTGCCCGTCAACCACGTGGTGAACGTGACGTTCAAGGGCTTCTGGCGGGCTGTGAACGCGATCGGCTGCGTGTACACCGACGTGGACCGCGACTACTTCAACGACAGCGCGGAGTTCACGTACATCAACATCGACCCGGGCTACCAGCGCCTATGCGCAAGGCAGGCGCTCCAGTACGTGCGCTTCCGCCACTTCGACACGGACCTCGTGCGCTCGGCGCGCCAGCAGGACTTCCTGCGCCAGATGAAGCAGCAGGTGACCTACACGGACCTGATCTCGAAGCGCGACCGGCTCGTGAAGATCTTCGGCCGCAACACCGCCACGGACGCCACGCTGCGCAGCCGGTCGGAGGTGCTGCGCCTCGTGAAGCTGGCCGTCTTCTCGGCGGGCCAGCCGATTCAGGAGATCCACTTCGAGGGCCAGATCGGGGAGAGTTTCGTCGAGGCCAGCGACGCGCAGGTGAAGAAGCTCGTACAGCGGTTCCTCAACGTCCAGGAGTCGCCCGGTCCGCGCGGCGAGGCGCCGGACGAGCGGCCCGCGCGCAAGCCGAAGCGGCGGCAGCGACGCGCCGACAGCTCGATCGGCGTCTACGACGCCACCGGGATCGGCGAGGACCAGGGCCTCCAGGCGGTGAAGGCGGGCGCGGGCGGCTCGCTGCCGGTGCTGTACCCGACGCTGCTCCTGAACTCGTCCCAGTTCTCGCAACCCCCGCGGGTGTACAAGCTGAGGGGCACGGACGGCAAGCGGTACGGCGCGTACCGGATGGTCATGAACCGCACGAACGCGAACGGCGAGTACTACGGGCTCCAGGGCACCACCTGGAAGGACCCGCCGATCCTCGACAGCCCGACCGAGAAGCGCACGGTCGGCGGCCGACAGTACGAGCTGCACTTCGCCGGCGACCGGCTCCGCTTGGTGGCGTGGCGCACGCCGAAGGCCGCGTACTGGGTCTCCAACACGCTGCTCCAGACGCTCACGAAGAAGCAGATGATGGCCATCGCCCGGTCCACTCGCCGCTGCTGCTGACTAGGCTCCGGCGCGCATGAGGAGAGGGAACCGATCGGAGTCATCGGCGTCGGCTGGGTCGGCGCGGTCACGGCAGCGTGCTTCGCCGAGCTCGGACACGAGGTGTGGGCGCGCGACATCGTGCCGGAGAAGGTCGAGGCGCTCGCGCGCGGCGAGCTGCCGATCCACGAGCCCGGCCTCAGCGAGCTCATCACGAAGAACGCCGAGCGGCTCCATTTCACGACCGACATGCAGGAGGTGCTCGACCACGCCCAGCTCCTGTTCGTGTGCGTGGACACGCCGCCGACCTACTCGGGGGACGCCGACCTCTCGCGCGTGGAGGCCGTGATCGCCGAGCTCGGCGACTCGGACGAGCACGCGCTCGTCATGAAGAGCACGGTGCCGGTGGGCACGGGGCGCTCGATCCAGCGCCGCCGCGAGGGGATCGGCTACGTCTCGAACCCCGAGTTCCTGAAGGAGGGGAGCGCGGTCGTGGACTTCATGGACCCGGACCGGGTGGTGGTGGGCGCGAACGACGGCTCCGAGCAGTACGCGGACCGCGTCGAGGCGCTGTACGCGCCGCTCGAGGCGGAGATCGTCCGGACCGACGTGGCGAGCGCCGAGATGATCAAGCTGGCCTCGAACGCGTTCCTCGCCACGAAGATCAGCTTCATCAACGAGATCGCGAACGTGTCCGAGGAGCTCGGCGCGGACGTGCGCGAGGTGTCGCGCGGAATGGGCCTCGACGACCGCATCGGGCCGAAGTTCCTGCAGGCGGGCGTGGGATTCGGTGGCTCCTGCTTCCCGAAGGACGTGCAGGCGCTCAAGCAGCTCGCCGGCAACACCGGGTACCACTTCCAGCTCCTCACCGCGGTCGTGGAGGTGAACGAGCTCCAGAAGCGGCGCACGATCAGCAAGCTTCAGAAGCACCTCGGCTCGCTCGCCGGGAAGGAGGTCGCCCTGCTCGGCGTGGCCTTCAAGCCGGACACCGACGACGTGCGCGAGGCCACCAGCCTCGTGCTGGCCGGGCGGCTTGCGGGCGAGGGCGCCAACGTGCGGGCCTACGACCCGGTCGCGGGTGAGAAGGCCAGGGACATGCTGGCCGGCGCCCTGATCGCGGAGTCGGCGCTCGACGCGATCGACGGGGCCGACGCCGTCGTGCTCGTGACCGAGTGGCCCGAGTTCCGCGATCTCGACTGGACGGGCGAGGTCAAGCGCCGCATGCGCGTCCCGCTGGTGGTGGACGGCCGCAACTTCCTCGACCGCGAGCAGCTCGTGGAGGCCGGCTTCACCTACGAGGGAATCGGCCGGTAGCGCGTGCAGGCCCTGGTGCTCGCCGGCGGCGAGGGAACGCGGCTCAGGCCGCTCACGCTCACGACGCCGAAGCCGGTCATGCCGCTGGCCGGGCGGCCGTTCCTCTCCTTCATGCTCGACTGGGTGCACTCGCACGGCGTCGACGAGGTGATCCTCTCCTGCGGCTTCATGTCAGATGCCGTCAAGTCCGTGCTGGGCGACATCTATGAAGGCATGCGCCTGCGCCACGTGATCGAGGACGAGCCGCTCGGGACCGGCGGTCCCGTGCGGCTCGCCTACGAGGAGGGTCTGCTCGAGGAGCGGCTGCTGGTGCTGAACGGCGACGTGCTCACGGACATCGACCTCACGGCCGAGCTCGAGCAGCACGAGGCCACGGGCGCGCGGGCGACGCTGGCCCTGTATCCGGTGGAGGACACGTCGAGCTATGGGGTCGTGCCGACGGCTGAGGACGGCCAGGTCACCGAGTTCATCGAGAAGGGCGGCGGTGAGGCACCGACGAATCGGATCAACGCCGGCGCCTACGTGATCGAGCGCGACGTCGTCGAGTCGATTCCGGCGGGACGCGCGGTGTCCTTCGAGCGCGAGGTGTTCCCGACGCTCGTGGGGAACGGGCTGTACGGCTACGACGCCGCCGGCTACTGGATCGACATCGGGACACCCGAGCGCTACCTCGAGGCCACCTGGGACCTCCTGGCCGGGACCCCGCACTCGACCCTCCCGCCGCGTGACGAGACCGGCTCGCTGGTATACGAGAACTGCCTCCTCGCGGGTGCGCACGTGGGCCCCCAGAGCGTGCTCGGGCGCCACTGCTCGGTGGGCACGGACGCTCGCGTCGAGCGCTCCGTGCTCCACGAACGGGTGCACGTGGGCGCGGACGCCGCCGTGGTCGAGTCCGTGCTCGCCGAGGGAGTCCGGGTGGGCGAGCGCGCGCGTGTGGGCCCGGACGCCATGGTGGGGGCGAAGGCGATCATCGAGGCCGACGCCGTGGTCGGCCCGGGCGCTCGCATCGAGCCGGGTGCCACCGTCTCGGCCGCTTCGGAGGTTTCATGAATCTCGACAAGGACACCATCGAGGGCGCGGACCCCGGCGGGATGCTCGGGGACGTGCTCGCACAGCCACTGCAGCTGGGCGACGCCCTCTGGCGGGCGGAGTCGGCGGACATCCGGCCGCGCGACCTGCCCGGCGGGCTCGTGGTGTGCGGCATGGGCGGCTCCGCGATCGGCGGGGACCTGGCGATGGCCGCGCTCGGCGACCGCGCCACGCGGCCGATCACCGTCGTCCGCGGCTATGCGCTCGAGTCGTGGATCCCGCCGGAGTCGCTCGTCCTGTGCGCCAGCTACTCGGGTGACACCGAGGAGACGCTCGCCTGCTTCGAGGCCGCCGGCGCGGCGGGCGCGCAGCGCGTGGTGCTGACCACCGGCGGCGCGCTTGCGGAGCTGGCCCGCGCGGAGGGCGTGCCCGTGATCGGCGTCCCGGCCGGGATGCAGCCGCGGGCGGCGGTGGTGTACATGACGATCGGGGCCCTGGAGTGCGCGGCGCTGTGCGGCGCCGCACCCGCGCTGCATGCCGAGATCGACACCGCGAGCGGCCTCCTCGAACGGCTCGTCGAGGAGTGGGGTCCGGGCGCTCCGGAGGACTCGCTCGCAAAGCGCGTGGCGCGTGAGCTCGACGGGACGATCCCGGTGATGCACGGGGCGGCGAGCACCGTTGCCGTGGGGCGGCGCTGGAGCACGCAGATCAACGAGAACGCGGACTCACCCGCGTTCTGGAGCGAGCTGCCGGAGGCGAACCACAACCAGATCTGCGGCTGGGAGCGCGGCCGCGCCGAGGCGCCGTTCTCGGGCGTCTTCCTCAGCGATCCCGATCAGCACCCGAGGGTGCAGCGCGGGATCGAGCTGATGGCCGCCGAGGTGGAGCGCACGGGGGCGCCGGTCGTCAAGCTCGAATCCCGCGGCGAGAGCCGCCTCGAGCGAGTGCTCTCGCTGGTGCTGCTGGGCGACATGGTGAGCGTCTACATGGCCGTGCTGGCCGGTGTGGACCCGACGCCCGTGGAGGCCATCGAGCGCTTCAAAGCCTCACTTTGAGTTGAAGCGTCGCCACCAACCTTGACACGATCGTGTTAAGCTTTGCCGTCGCGATGGAGGGGCTCACGATCAACGAGGCCGCTGAGACGACCGGTTGGTCGCCTCGAATGCTGCGCTACATAGAGAGCGCCGGCCTGATCGAGCCTCTGCGCACGCCGAAGGGCTACCGCATCTTCGGGCCGGGCGAGCTGCAGCGTCTGCGAACGCTGCGCGAGCTGCTCGCCCGGTTCGACTGCGCCCTCTCCGACGTCGCGTTCGCCAAGCGCCACTCCTCCGATCCGGAGCTGCGCGCCGCCCTCGACCAATGGTTCGAGGAGCGGCCGAAGCTGCCGGAAGGGGTGGACTCGGGCGACTGGCTCTCTTGGGAGCAGCAGAAGCACCAGCGCCTCCTCGCGATGGACACGCCCCCGAGAATCACGGAGACAACCGCCGTATGACCGTCACCGAGACGACGACCCAGGACTTCAAGGTCGCAGACATTTCACTGGCCGAGTTCGGCCGCAAGGAGATCAGGCTGGCCGAGCACGAGATGCCCGGCCTCATGGCCATGCGCGAGGAGTTCGGCGCCGAGCAGCCGCTCAAGGGCGCCAAGATCATGGGCTCGCTCCACATGACCGTGCAGACCGCCGTGCTGATCGAGACGCTGGTTGCACTGGGCGCCGAGGTCCGCTGGTGCTCCTGCAACATCTTCTCGACCCAGGACCACGCCGCCGCCGCCATCGCGGAGGCCGGCATCCCGGTGTTCGCCTGGAAGGGCGAGACGCTCGAGGAGTACTGGTGGTGCACCGAGCAGGCGCTCAGCTGGCCTGACGGCGACGGCCCGAACATGATCCTCGACGACGGTGGCGACGCCACGCTTGTCGTCCACAAGGGCACCGAGTTCGAGAAGGCCGGCGCCGTGCCGGACCCCGAGTCGGCCGACTCCGAGGAGTTCCAGGTGATCCTGCGCCTGCTCCAGCGGACGCTCTCCGAGGACCCGCAGAAGTGGACGCGCATCGGCGAGCAGGTGAAGGGCGTCACCGAGGAGACCACCACCGGCGTCCACCGCCTGTACGAGATGCACGAGGCCGGCACGCTGCTGTTCCCGGCCATCAACGTGAACGACTCGGTCACGAAGTCGAAGTTCGACAACCTCTACGGCTGCCGCCACTCGCTGATCGACGGCATCAACCGCGGCACCGACGTGATGATCGGCGGCAAGACCGCGCTGATCTGCGGCTACGGCGACGTCGGCAAGGGCTGCGCCCAGTCGCTGCGCGGCCAGGGTGCACGCGTCCTGATCGCGGAGATCGACCCGATCTGCGCGCTCCAGGCCGCGATGGACGGCTACCAGGTGGTGCGCCTCGAGGACGTGGTCGGCGAGGTCGACATCTTCGTCACCGCCACCGGCAACAAGGACATCATCACGGCCGACCACATGAGCCGGATGAAGCACCAGGCGATCGTGGGCAACATCGGCCACTTCGACAACGAGATCGACATGGCCGGCCTCGCCAAGCTGGACGGCATCGAGCGCGTCAACATCAAGCCTCAGGTCGACGAGTGGCGCTTCGCCGACGGCCACTCGATCATCGTGCTCTCGGAGGGCCGCCTGCTGAACCTCGGCAACGCCACCGGCCACCCGAGCTTCGTGATGTCGAACTCGTTCACGAACCAGACGATCGCCCAGGTCGAGCTGTTCACGAAGAACGACGAGTACGAGAAGAAGGTCTACGTGCTGCCGAAGCACCTGGACGAGAAGGTCGCCCGCCTGCACCTGGACGCGCTCGGCGCCCAGCTCACGGAGCTCTCGCCCGAGCAGGCCGCCTACATCGGCGTGCCGGTGGAGGGCCCCTACAAGTGCAGAGCACTACCGCTATTAGCGTCAGGCCTGACGTCGCCGATCCGTCGCTGGCCCCGCGGGGCTGCGGCGGATCGAATGGGCGGAGGGCCAGATGCCGGTCCTCCGCTCGATCCGCGAGCGCTTCCGGGCCGAGCAGCCGCTCGACGGCGTGAAGGTGGCCGCCTGCCTGCACGTGACCGCCGAGACCGCCAACCTGATGCAGGCGCTCACCGCCGGCGGCGCCGAGGTGGCGCTCTGCTCGGCGAACCCGCTCACCACCCAGGACGAGGTGGCGGCCGCGCTCGTGGACCTCGGCGTGCCGGTGCAGGCGCGGCGCGGCGAGGACATCGAGACCTACACGCAGCACGTGCACGCGCTCGCCGACTGGCAGCCCGACATCACGCTCGACGACGGCGCCGACCTGCTCATGCTGATCCACGAGCGCGGCCAGGCCGTGAGGGGCGGGGCGGAGGAGACCACGACCGGCACGCTGCGGCTGCGGCGGCTCGAGGCCGAGGGCCGGCTCGCCTGTCCCGTGGTGGCGGTGAACGAGTCGCGCACGGAGCGCACCTTCAACGACCGCTACGGCACCGGGCAGTCCGCGCTCGACGGCATCCTGCGCGCCACCAACCTGCTGCTCGCCGGCCGCACGCTCGTGCTGTTCGGCTACGGCGCCACCGGCAAGGGCATCGCGCAGCGCGCCCGCGGCGCGGGCGCGACGGTGATCGTCTGCGAGGTCGACCCGATGCGGGCGCTCGAGGCGCGGATGGACGCCTTCGAGGTGATGCCGGCGCTCGACGCCGCCGAGCGCGGCGACCTGTTCGTGACGGTCACCGGCTCGCGCTCGGTCGTGCGGCGAGAGCACCTCGAGCGCATGCGCGACGGCGCCGTGCTCGCCAACGCCGGCCACTTCGACGTGGAGATCGACCTCGACGAGCTGCGCGAGCTGGCCGGCGGGCGCGTGCGCCAGGTGCTGCCGCTGGTCGAGGAGTACGACCTCGGCGACCGGCGCGTGCACCTGCTGGCCAGCGGGCGCGTGGTGAACCTCGCCGCCGGCCAGGGCCACCCGGCCGCGGTGATGGACATGAGCTTCGCGAACCTCGCGCTCGCGGTCGAGCACCTGACGGTGGACGGCGAGCAGCTCGAGAATCGCGTGGTGGCGGTGCCGAAGGAGATCGACGAGGAGATCGCCCGCCTCAAGCTGGAGTCGCTCGGGGTGGGGATCGACTAGCTCACGCCCGAGCAGCAGGAGTACCTCAGCTCCTGGGGCAGCGGACCTAGGCGCGAAGCCGACCGGCGCGCGCCATATCGTCGCGCCAATGGATACATCGAGACTGACGACCGGCGACATCATCGCCGGCGTCGGAGGCATAGTCCTCCTCATATCGCTGTTCTTCCCCTGGTACGGAGTCAGCGTGGACATCGCCGGCTTCAGCGCCAGCGAGAGCGGGAGTGGGTGGGAGGTGCTCGGCTCGATCGACATCCTCCTGTTCCTGATCTCCGTCGCCGCTATCGCCCTCGTGCCCGCGCGGGCGGCCGGGGCGCTTCCAGCGGACATACCGGCGCCGGTGATCCTGCTGGGCCTCGGTGCGCTGGCCGTGCTGCTGGTGATCTACCGGATCATCGACATCCCGGCCGAGGGCAACGTGCCTGAGCAGGTGGACCTGAGCCGCAAGGTCGGAATGTCATCGCGCTGATCGGCGCCGCAGCCGTCACGTACGGCGGCTGGCGCACGAACAGGGAGGCGCCCGCAGGCAGATGGCACCGGCCACGGGCCCGCCGGCCCGCCCACCGCCGTCTGCAGGCTCCACAAAGGCAGACGGCGGCCCGAGGGGAGGGCCGCCGTCGGCGGTTGGAGCTGAGAGAGGGGCGGGGTGGCCGCGAGCGGCCTACGCCGCGCGCGGAAGCAGGCGGGCGAGCGGGCGAATGTGCGGAAGGCCGCGAGGCGCTCGGCGCGGAAGCGCAGGAGCTCGACGAGGTCACCGCTCGGGCGGAACGGATCCGCAATCGCGGCGCCCGTGTCCACGGAGACGCGGCCCAGAACTCGCTGCCCATCTCGGCCAGCAGGACGTCGCCAGTCGGCAGCGATGCGCTGTCGATACTGCGAGTGGCCTCAGGGCGAAAGCGTCAGAGCAGTAGCGCGGCGAATGGTGACGGCGGGTTGTTGGTCATGTCAGCTCCTTTGTTGAGTTCGACTATCTCTAATAATTATCGGCGATGCGGCCATAAGTTCAAATTCAGAGTGCTGGGGGCTGCGATAAGCTCGGGTTATGTTCGACGTCAAGCAATTGGGGGTGCTCCGGGCCGTCGCTGAGCACGGTTCGTTCTCGGCCGCCGCCGACGCCCTCTCCTACACGCAGCCCGCGATCTCGCAGCAGATCGCGGCCCTCGAGAGGCACGCGGGCACGACGCTCGTGGATCGCGGCAGCCGCGGCGTGAGGCTCACCGACGCCGGCCGCACCCTGGTCGCGCACGCCGAGGTGATCATTGCCCGCCTGGCCGCCGCCGAGGCCGAGCTGGAGGCGATCGCCGGAATACGCGGCCGCCGGTGCGGCTTTCGTCATTCCCGAGCGCAGGGGCCTCCCCGCTCCCCCCCGCGGTCGCCCTCTTCACGAGCCGCCATCCGGAGGTCGAGCTGAACTTCGTCGAGCAGGAGCCAGAGGAGGCGGTGCAGATGCTGCGTGCGGCCGAGCTGGAGGTCTCGCTCGTGTTCGAGTTCCGCGACCTCTCGCAGCCCGAGTTCGATCGCCTCTACGAGGGCATCGAGCTGCGCCACCTGATCGACGACCCATGTACCTCGCCCTCCCCCGCGAACATCCCGCCGCGCGCAAGTCGCGCGTGCGGCTTCAGGACGTGTCGAACGACGTCTGGATCCAGAACGACACCACCGGCCCATGCGGCCGCCTTCACCTCGCGGCCTGCTCCGCCGCGGGCTTCGAGCCGAAGATCGGCTTCCAGTCGGACGACTACAACGTCGTCCAGGGCCTGATCGCAGCCGGGGTGGGGGTGTCGCTGCTGCCCGCGCTCTCGCTCACCAACGTGCGCGAGGACATCGT
>CAWDLE010000012.1:0-105418 GCA_963803085.1 uncultured Thermoleophilaceae bacterium
GGCGGTGCCCATGATCGCCACGGCCTCCCTGATCCCCGCCTGGTGAAGCGCAAGCACGTCCGTGTAACCCTCCACGACCACGAAACGAGCGGTGCGCATCGCCTCCTTGCGCGCCACGTCAATGCCGAATAGCTGACGACCCTTGTGGTAGAGGTCGTTCTCGGAGGTGTTCAGGTACTTCGGCCCGCGCCCCTCCCCCATCTGCCGCGCGCCGAAGCCGAGCACCTTGCCGCGCGCATCGGCCAGCGGGAACATGATCCGCCCGCGGAAGCGGTCGTACAGGCCACCGCTCTTGCCCCGCTGCGCGAGACCGGCCGCCACGAGCTCCTCCTCGCTGAAGCCACTCTGCCGGGCGCCCATGATCATCCGGTCCCAGGCGCTCGGGGAGTAGCCCACGCGGAACTCGGCGAGCACCTCGTCCGACAGGCCGCGTGAGGCCAGGTACTCGCGCGCCGGCGCCGCCTCGGCCGTCTCACGAAGGTAGGCGGCGTAGAAGCGGCTCGCGCGCTCGAGCAGGGCCTGCAGGCGCTCACGCCGGCGGCGGCGCTCCTCGGCGCGCGGATCGTCCGCCTCTCGCTCCACCCGCACGCCCGACTGCTCCGCCAGCAGCTCCACGGCCTCCTGGAAGTCGAGCGCCTCGGTCTGCTGGACGAACTTGAAGGCGTCCCCGCCCTCGCCGCAGCCGAAGCAGTAGTAGAGCTTCTCCTCCGGATTCACCGAGAACGAGGGCGTGCGCTCGTCGTGGAAGGGGCAGAGCCCGCTCCAGCGCGTGCCCACGCGCCGCAGGTCCGTCTTCTGGCCCACGAGCTGGACCATGTCCACGGCCTCGCGCACGCGGTCGATCGTGTCCTTTGTGAACAGCGCCATCAGAAGCCCTGCGGCACGGACAGGTTCTCGAACTCGCGGATCGCGTAGCGGTCGGTCATGCCGGCCAGCCAGTCCACCACCTGCTGCTCGTCATCCATCTCGTCCGCGTAGTGCAGGAACAGCGCCCGCAGCATGCGCTCGATGCGCGGGCGCTCGCGCTGGGCGGCCGGGCCGAGGTAGACGCGCTCGAACATGAATTCGCGCAGGCGCAGCATCGCCGCGCCCACCTCCTCGCCCTGGACGATCTCGGCCGCCTCCTCGGAGTGGCGCAGGAGGTCCTCCACCAGCGTCTCGATGCGCTCGGAGCCGGTGGAGCCCAGCAGCTCGATCTCGCGCGGCGGCAGGTCCTCGAAGCGCAGCACGCCGGCTCGGATCGCGTCGTCGATGTCGTGGTTGATGTACGCCACGCGGTCCACGAGCCGCACGATCCGCCCCTCGAGCGTGTCGGGCGGGTCCGGCCCGGTGTGATGCAGGATGCCGTCGCGCACCGGCGCGGTGAGGTTCAGACGTTCGATTTTCTCGACCACACGAAGTGAATGCTCGTTGTGGCGGAAACCGCTCCCCCAGCGCTCGCGCATGCACGAGTCGAGCACCGCCTCACCCGTGTGGCCGAAGGGCGGATGCCCGAGGTCGTGACCCAGCCCGATGGCCTCCGTGAGGTCCTCGTTCAGCCCCAACGCGCGCGCCACGTTGCGGGCGATCCCACACGCCTCGAGCGTGTGCGTGAGCCGCGTTCGGTAATGGTCGCCCTCCGGCGCGATGAACACCTGGGTCTTGTGCTTCAGGCGCCGAAAGGCCTTCGAATGCACGATCCGGTCGCGATCGCGCTGGAAGGGAGTGCGATGGGCCGAGTCCGGCTCGGGCTCCTCGCGCAGCGCCGGATACGACCGCGTGGCAAGCGGCGAGAGCGACTCCTCGAGCTCCTCCATCCGGTCTCTGAACGACGTGCGCGCAAGCTGGGCCATGCGCGATCGATTGTGTCAGTTGGTGGAGAGCGATTCGAAGCCCACGGCGCGTACGTAGAGCTCGTTGTGCGGGAACCACCTCGCAAAGTCCGGCTTACATCGAGCATCGAGCGCTCGCCTGTGCCGCTGCCACCCTCGCGATCGGCACGCGGTAGGGCGAGCAGCTCACGTAGTCGAGCCCTGCCATCTGGAAGAACGCGATCGACTCCGGGTCGCCGCCGTGCTCTCCGCAGATGCCGAGTTTGAGGTCCGGCTTCGCCTCGCGGCCGGTCCACGCGGCCAGCCGCACGAGCCACCCCACGCCGGGGCGGTCGATCGTCTCGAACGGGCTGCGGTCGACGATCTTGGTCTCCACGTAGCGGTTGAGGAAGCTGCCCTCGACGTCGTCGCGCGAGAAGCCCAGCGCGGTCTGGGTGAGATCGTTGGTGCCGAACGAGAAGAAGTCGGCGTGCTCGGCGATCCGGTTGGCCACGAAGCATGCGCGCGGCAGCTCGATCATCGTGCCGACCGAGAAATCGCTGTCGGAGATGCCCTCCTCCTCGGCCACGCGCTCGACGAGGCCGCGCATCAGCTCGAGCTCGCGCTCGTAGGCCACAAGCGGGATCATGATCTCGAGACGCGGCGGCTCGGGGATCGCGAGCGCCGCGCGGAAGATCGCCCGGACCTGCATCTCGTAGATCTCCGGGTGGAGTACTCCCAGGCGCACGCCGCGCGTGCCGAGCATCGGGTTCGCCTCCGCCAGCGAGTGGATCCGGTCGAGGGTGTGCTCGAGCTCCTCCAGGTTCTCGGTCTGCTCGATGCGGGCGCGCTCCACGTCCTGGGCCACCTCCTCGGCCCCCGGCATGAACTCGTGGAGCGGCGGGTCGAGCAGCCGGATGGTCACCGGCAGGCCCTCCATCTCCTTGAAGAGGCCCTCGAAGTCCTCCTGCTGGTGGGGCAGCAGCTCGTCGAGGCAGGCACGGCGCTCCTCCTCGCTCTCGGCCATGATCATCGCGCGCATCTTCGGCTGGCGATCCGCGGCCATGAACATGTGCTCGGTCCGGCACAGGCCGATGCCCTCCGCGCCGAACTCGCGGGCGCGGCGCGCGTCCTCCGGCGTGTCGGCGTTCGAGCGGACGCCCAGCGTGCGCAGCTCGTCCGCCCAGCTCAGCACGGTGTCGAACTCGTCCGATACCTCGGGCTCCTCGAGCGGCACGTCGTCCGCCGTGACCACCCCGGCGCTGCCGTCGATGGCGATCGTGTCGCCCTCACTCAGCTTCGTGCCGTTCACGCTCAGGGTCTTCGCGTGCAGGTCGATGTCGAGCGCCGCCGCGCCCGCCACGCACGGCTTGCCCATGCCGCGCGCCACCAGAGCCGCGTGGCTCGCCTTGCCGCCCTCTGCGGTGAGGATCCCCTTGGCGGCGTGGAAGCCGGCCACATCGTCCGCCTCGGTGAAGGGGCGCACGAGGATCACGTCGCGGCCGTCCTCGGCGGCGCTCACGGCGTCGTCGGCCGTGAAGACGATCGCGCCCTTGGCGGCGCCGGGCGACGCGGGCACGCCCTCGGCCAGGACCTCGAAGTCGGCGTCGGGCTTGAAGCCCGGGTGGAGCAGCGCGTCGAGCCGGCCCGCGTCGATCGTGGCGATCGCCTGGGCGCGGTCGAGCAGCCCTTCCTCGACGGCGTCCACCGCAAACCTCACCGCCGCCTGCGCAGGCCGCTTGGCGTTGCGGGTCTGGAGCATGTAGAGGCTGCCCTCCTCCACGGTGAACTCCGTGTCCTGCATGTCGCCGTAGTGCTTCTCGAGCGTGCGCAGTATCTCCATCAGGTCGTCGTGGGCCTCCGGCATCGACTCCTTCATGGCGTGCAGGTCGTGCGGCGTGCGCACGCCCGACACCACGTCCTCGCCCTGGGCGTTCGGCAGGAAGTCGCCCGACGGCTTCGGCTCGCCGGTGATCTCGTCACGCGAGAAGGCCACGCCCGAGCACGAGCTGTCGCCCTTGTTGCCGAACACCATCTGCTGCACGTTCACCGCCGTGCCCCACTCATCCGGGATGTGGTTGATGCGGCGGTACTCGACCGCGCGTCTCCCGGTCCACGAGTCGAACACCGCCGTGATCGCCTGGCGCAGCTGCTCCTTGGGGTCCTGCGGGAAGGGCTCGCCAGTCTCCTCCTGGAAGAGCTCCTTGAACTGCTGCGTGAGCGCCCTCAGGTGATCGACGTCGAGCTCCACGTCCTCGCTCACGCCGGCGTCGGCCTTCTGCTTCTTGATCAGGTCCTGGTAGCGCTCGCCCTTGATGCCGCGGCAGACGTTCCCGAACATCTGGACGAAGCGCCGGTACGAGTCCCAGGCGAAGCGCTCGTTGTCGGTCGTCTGCGTGAGGCCCTCCACGGACTCGTCGTTCAGCCCAAGGTTCAGGACGGTGTCGAGCATCCCCGGCATCGACTCGCGCGCACCGCTCCGCACCGACACCAGCAGCGGGTCGCCTGGGTCGCCCAGCGTCGTGCCCGCCTGCTCCTCGAGCCGGTCCAGGGCGGCCGCGATCTCCTTGTCCGGCACCTCGCCGGTCGTCATGTACTCGACGCAGGCCTCGGTCGTGATCGTGAACCCGGCGGGCACGCGCTCGGCGCCGAGCACACGCGTCATCTCCGCCACGTTCGCGCCCTTTCCACCGAGCAGATCGCGCATGTCACGCGAGCCCTCGCTGAACTCGTAGACGAGCTTGTCGCTCACCGACGGGGAATCTACGCCACACGCCTCAGGCGGACATGCGCGTGATACTCCATCGTCTCGGCGATCGCGCGGTCGGCCTGCGAGAGCGCCCCCGAGAGCGCCTCGGGTGCCTCGGACAGCGGACGGGCAATCGCCTGCACCAGGAATGCGTGCGCGTCGGCCCCGAGCGGGAACGAGCCAGCCTCGCAGCCGGCGCACACCACGCCGCCCGCGCTGGGCGAGAAGCCGCCCAGGTGCTCTGCCTCGCCACACGATGCGCAGGAGGCAAGCTCCGGCGCAAAGCCGGCCGCGAGCAGCAGCTTCAGGCGAAAGGCGAGCGCCTGGGCCCTGCTCGCCTGTTCCGGCCGCGAGTCGAGCAGAGCCAGTTCGTTGCAGAGCAGGTTGTAGGCCGGCGGGTTGGGGTCGGTGGAGTCGAGCAGCCGCAGCACCGCCTCGCAGGCCTGGGCGCCGCGCTCGAGCGAGGCGCGGTGCTCGCGCAGGCCCGCGTGAGCGTGGACGGTGTCGGCCTGGCTGATCGTGCACAGCTCGCCGCGACCCTGGTGCATCACCAGCCGCACGCGGCTGAGCGGCTCGAGGCGGCCGCCCAGACGCGACTTCACCCGCCTCACCCCCTTCGCCACGGCGCCAACGCGGCCGCGGTCGGCCGTGTAGAGGTGCAGCACGCGATCGGCCTCGCCGTAGCGGATCGAGCGCAGCACGATCGCCTCTGTCTTAAAAGAGCCAGGCATGGGACAAATACACTTTGATCAGGATGGCGGACGAGAGCGGGGTCGTGCTCTACACAACGGAGCCCTGCGGCTTTTGCCGGCAGGCCAAGACGCTGCTGCAGACGCGCGGCGTCGATTACCGCGAGATCAACCTCGCGAAGGACCCGGTCGGCCGGGCCGACCTCGTCGCACTCACCGGGCAGATGACGTTCCCGCAGATCGTGGTGGGCCGGCGCTCGATCGGCGGCTTCCGCGAGCTGCTCGAGGCGGACCGGGCCGGGACGCTCGAAGAGCTGCTGGCGGCGTAGGCGCCGCTGTTACGCGCGTGGCCTGCGCTGACAGCGCGGGCACAGGTAGGTGCCGCGGCCTGCTGCCCGAATCTTCTGGATCGTGGCGCCGCAGCGGACGCACGGCTGGCCCTCGCGGAGGTGGACGAGGAAGCGGTCCTGGAAGGAGCCGCGGGCGCCGTCCACGTGGCGGTAGTCGTCGATCGAGGCGCCCTTGGCGTCGATCCCGGCGTTCAGGGTCTCGACCACGGCGTCGCGCAGCGCCTCGATCTGAGACCGTCGGAGCGTTCCCACCGGCTTCAGCGGGTGGATCTTCGCGCGGAACAGCGCCTCGTCGGCGTAGATGTTGCCCACTCCGGCCACGCGCTCCTGGTTCAGGAGGAACGCCTTCACCGGCTGCTTACGCCCGCGCGTCTGGTCTCGTAGCGCGGCTGCGGTGAAGTCGGGGCTTAGCGGCTCCACGCCGAGCCGCGAGGCGAAGTACTCCGCGAGCGCGTCGCTTCCGAGCAGGACGTCGCCGGTGCCGAAGCGGCGGACGTCCACGAACAGGAGCTTCTGCCCGTCGTCGAGCTCCATGCGCACACGGGTGTGCTTGGGCTCCTCGTCGGTGAGCAGGAGGTTGCCGGTCATTCGCAGGTGCATCACGAGATGCACGTCGTCCTCGAACGACATGATCAGGTACTTGCCGCGCCGGCCGAGCCGCTCGACGACCCGGCCGTCGAGCGCGTCGGCGATCGCCTCGGGCGGCGCCGGGTCGGACCAGCGCGGGTCGATCACCTCGATGTGCTCGAGCCGCCGCCCCTCGACGGCGGGCGCCAGCTGGCGGCGGATCGTCTCTACCTCGGGGAGTTCGGGCACCCACCCGGTTCTAGCAGGCGCGCGTCAGTCGGCGGTCGCGCGCGGGTGGGCCTTGAAGTAGACGTCCTTCAGCCGCTCGCTCGAGAGGTGGGTGTAGAGCTGGGTAGTCGAGACGTCGGCGTGGCCCAGCATCTCCTGGACCGAGCGCAGGTCGCAGCCGCCGGCGAGCAGGTGGGTGGCGAACGTGTGGCGCAGGGTGTGCGGGCTCATGCGGTCGGCGAGGCCCGCCGTGAGCGCGTGGCGGCGCACGATCTTGTAGAGGCCCTGGCGGGTCAGGCCGCCGCCGCGGAAGTTCACGAACAGGTGCGGCTCGGCCGAGCCCTTCACGAGCGCCGGGCGCCCGCGCTCCAGGTAAGTCCGCAGCGCGCCGATCGCCGCCTGGCCGATCGGCACGACCCGCTCCTTCGAGCCCTTCCCGCGTGCGCGGAGCACGCCCTCGTCGACGTCCACGTCCATCAGCTCGAGCCCGATCGCCTCGGAGGCGCGCAGCCCGCAGGCGTACATCAGCTCGAGCAGCGCACGGTCGCGCAGCGCCGCCGGCTGGGTGCCACGCGGCTGGGAGAGAAGCTTGTCGATCTCTCCGCGCGTGAGCACGTGGGGCAGCTTGCGCGTGCGCCGCGGTGCGCTCAGCGTGGCGGTGGGATCCGTGTCGAGGAGGCCGTCGCGGCGCAGGTGGCGGTAGAAGCTGCGCAGGCAGGCGCTCTTGCGGTGGATCGTCGCCGGCGACGCCGGCGCTCGGGCCGCCGTGTCGCCGTTCGCCTCGGTGCCGACAGCCAGCTTCTCGAGGAAGTCCGACACGTCCGCCGGCGTGGCCTCGAGGGCGGACAGCTCGCGCTCCTCCAGGAAGCGTCCGTACTGCAACAGATCGGTTCGATACGCATCGAGCGTGTTGCGGGCGAGGCCTCGCTCGAACTCGAGATAGGCGAGGAAATCGAGCACCAGGTGCTCGAACCGGCGTTCGACGGCGGGCTTTTCGATCGTGGCCACGCTTGCTGGTTCGGCCGCGCGGGCAGCATCCCTTGACGCTGCAATAAGAGCGTCAGCGGTTCAGCGAGGCCCGCAGCCAGAGCAGGCCCACGAGCGTCTTCGAGTCGCGGCAGTCGCGGATCACGCTGTCGAGGTCCGACAGTGGCACCTCCACGATCTCGATGCGCTCGTTCTCGTCGGCGTCGGCTTCCTCGGCGTAGAGGTTCGTGGCCATGAAGAGGTGGCACTCCTCGTCCGTGAAGCCGGGCGACGTGTAGAAGCTCGTGATGTGCTGCCAGGTGCGGGCGCCCTTGCCGATCTCCTCGGCCAACTCGCGCTTCGCCGCGTCGAGCGGGGCCTCGCCCTCGTGGTCGAGCTTCCCGGCCGGCAGCTCGAGCAACGCGGGGTCGTTCACCGGTTCGCGCGGCTGTCGCACGAGGTAGAGCGTCTCGCCGTCATGGGCCACGACCCCGGCCGAGCCCGGGTGCTCCACGATCTCCCGCTCGGCCTCCTCGCCGTCGTCGTAGCGGAAGCGATCGACGCGGACCTTCCCGATGTTGCCCTCCCAGACGACGTCGCCGCCGACGCGCTCCATCAGTCGTCGAGGTGGCCCTGGGCCGCCACGCTGGGCGCCTGCGACACGAGAGCGAGCGTCACGTCGAGCATCTTCTCGAGCGCCTCGACAGTCACGGACTCGTCCGGCTGGTGGTTGCCCTCCGTGCCATTCGCCAGGTTCACCACATGGAGCCCGCCCTGGATGAAGACGTTCGCGTCACTCCCGCCTCCGGTGTTGATGTAGACGGGCTCGACGTCGCACTCGCGCAGCGCCGCGGCGGCCACCTCCACGGCCGGCGTGGTCCGCGGCAGCCTGTAGCCCTGGAAGAGGCGCTCCACCGCGGTCTCGACGTCGCACTCTGAGTCCGTGGCCGCCTCCGCGAGCGCGTCGACCATCTCGCTCACCACCTCGCCGGCGCGGGTGTCGTCCAGACTGCGCGTCTCCAACTCGACGAAGCAGCGCTCGGCGACCACATTGGCCGCAGTGCCGCCTTCGATGCGGCCCACGTTCGCGGTCGTCTCGGCGTCGATCCGGCCGATCTGCATGGCGGCGATCGCCCGCGCAGCCGCCGCGATTGCGTTGTGGCCCGCCTCGGGCCGGATCCCCGCGTGCGCCGCCGTGCCCTTGAAGCGCGCCTCGAGGGAGTAGTAGGTCGGGGAAGCGACCACGATCTCGCCAATGGGCGAGGCGTGATCGAAGACAAAGCCGAAGTCGGCGCTCAGGCGAGAGCTGTCGAGCGCCTTCGCCCCTTCCAGAGCCTGCTCCTCGCCCGTGGTGAACAGGATCTCGACCCCGGCCGCCGCCTTGCCGTCACGCACGATCCGCCGCGCGGCGCCCATGATCGTCGCAATCGCGGCCTTGTTGTCCGCACCGAGGATGGCCTCGTGGCGGTTCGTGAGCAGGCCGTTCTCGCTCACAACCTCCACCGGGCCGTCGAGCGGCACGGTGTCCATATGCGCGCATAGGAGGACCGTCGGAGCGCCCTCCGGGCCCGCGATACGCGCCAAGAGGTTGCCAGCCTCGTCCTCCTCCACCTCGAGGCCCAGCCCGCGCAGATCGTCGGTCAGGGCGTCCGCGACCTCGCGCTCGCGTCCCGAGGGACTCTCGATCTCGCAGTAGCGGACGAAGTCGGCGAGCAACCGCTCGCGCTCCTCGGTGGAAGCGGCGTGAATCACACGCCGAACGCTACCGCTCGACGGGCCAGCCCTCTCGCTCCCAGCGCGGCACGCCGCCGTCGACCACGTGGATCACGTCGAGCGCGCCGAAGCGCTGCAGCAGGCTGGCACCCACGGCGGCGCGCTGCCCGGAGCCGCAGATCACCGCCATCGATACGTCGGGGTCGAGCTCGTCCGGCAGCGCGCGAATGTCGTGGTACGGCACGTGTACGGACCCGGGAATGTGGCCGGCGTCCCATTCGCCCTGCTCGCGAACGTCGAGCAGCTGAAGCCCGCCGTCGCCATCCGCCCAGCGCTGGTGCAGCTCGGGCACCGTGAGTCGCTCCACGCCGTCCACGTCGAGCCTGTCCTCTCGCCACGACGTCATCCCGCCGGCGAGGAAGCCGCCCATGTTGCGCAGTCCAACCGCTCCGGCCAGCTCGGCGGCCTCGCGGGCGTCTTCGTCGTCGCGGCCGACCAGCACGAGTGGCTGGTTCGGATCCGCGAGCCAGGCGAGCCTCGAGCCGAAGCCGGCCCGACGCGCGGTGATGCAGATAGCGCGGGGAATGTGAGCGTCGTCGAACTGGAGGTCGGTGCGCACGTCCACGACGAGTGCACCGTCCGCCTCCGCCTGCTGGACCTGGCGCGGCGTGAGCGGGTGGGCGTCCACGGTCTCCATCATCAGCGGCCCGCGGTTGATCGCCACGATGTTCTTGAAATTGGGCGGCTGCGGGCCGAGCGTCGATGTGGTTCGCCTCACGAACTCGGCCTCGTCGGCCACCGAGAGCAACGGCTGGTTCGCCCGCTCGAAGCCGATCGTCGACGAGATCTTCAGGTCCATGCCGGGCCCGCCGCAGAGCGACCCGCCGAGATGCCCCGGCCACACCTCGCACATCTCCGGGAGCGGCAGCAGCTTCTCGTGCAGTGAGCGGAAGATCCCCCGCGCGCCCTCCTCCTTGTCAACCGCCAGGTCGGGCCGTGCAACGTCGCCCACGAACAGCGTGTCTCCGCTCAGCACGGCCCACGGCTCGGAGCTGCGCGCGGTGTCGACGAGCGCGAAGGCCGTGTGCTCTGGACGATGCCCCGGCGTGTGGAGCGCCCGGACGATGAGCTGGCCGAGCGCGAGCTCCCAGCCGTCCTGGAAGGCCTCGTGGTCGTATTCGGGCTCAGCCTGGGTGTGGACGTGAATCACCGCCCCGGTGGCCGCTGCGAGGCGCCCGTGCCCCGAGACGTGGTCGGCGTGGTTGTGCGTCTCGAGGATGTGCTCGATCCGCACTCCGAGGTAGCGGGCGGCCCGAAGGTACTCCTCGATGTCGAGGCGCGGATCGACGACGGCGGCCACACCCGCGTGCTCGTCCCCGATCAGATAGCTCGCACAGCCGAGGTCGTCGTGAACGAACTGTCGGAAGATCACCGGCCAACCCTACGGCAGGCGGTGAGGCGTTACGAGCGGGACTCGGCGTGCACTTCGGGCTCGACCTCGGGCGCGCGCTCGCGCTCCGCGTCGGGCTCGGGCGTGCGGCTGCGGGCATGCTCCAGGGCCGTACCCACGAAGTCGCGGAACAGCGGCTGCGGGCGCAGCGGCCGCGACTTGAACTCAGGGTGGTACTGCGACGCCACGAAGAACGGGTGGTCCGGCAGCTCGATCACCTCGACGAGGCGGTCGTCCGGTGACGTTCCGCTGAACACGAGCCCGGCCTGCTCCAGCCGCTTGCGCAGGTGGTTGTTCACCTCGTAGCGGTGGCGATGGCGCTCGTAGATGACCGCGTCGCCGTAGATCTCGCGAGCGCGTGTGTCGTCGTGCAGCTTCACCGGATCGGCGCCCAGGCGCATCGTGCCGCCCATGTCGCGCACCTCCTTCTGCTCCGGCAGGAGGTCGATCACGGGATAGGGCGTCTCGGGATCGAACTCGGTCGAGTTCGCTCCGTCCATGCCGGCCACGTGGCGGGCGAACTCCGCCACCGCGATCTGCATGCCGAGGCAGATGCCGAGGTACGGCACGTTCTTCTCGCGCGCGTAGCGCGCGGCCTGGATCTTGCCCTCGATGCCGCGCACGCCGAAGCCTCCCGGCACGAGGATGCCGTCGCAGGTGGCGAGCTCCTGCTCGACCTCACCGTCCGTGAGCCGCTCGCTGTCCACCCACACGACCTCCACGTGGCCTCCGTGGTGCGAGCCGGCGTGGTTGAGGGCCTCGATCACCGACAGGTAGGCGTCCGCCAGCTGGTTGTACTTGCCGACCAGCGCGATGCGCACCGGCTCGGTTGCTGCCTTGACGCGCTCGACAAGGCCCTCCCAGTCGGACATGTCGGGCGGCGGCAGCTCGATCCCGAAGTGCTTCAGGATCGTCTCGTCGACGCCCTCGTGGGCGAACTCGAGCGGCACCTTGTAGATCGAGTCGACATCGCGCGCCGACACCACCGAGCTGACCGGCAGGTTCGCGAACAGGGCGATCTTCTCGCGGATCTCCTTGCCGAGCTGCTCCTCCGAGCGGCACATCACCATGTCCGGCTGGATGCCGATGCGACGGAGCTCCTGCACGGAGTGCTGAGTGGGCTTCGTCTTCAGCTCGCCAGCATGACCGAGGAACGGCACGAGCGTGAGGTGCACGAACATGCAGCGGTCGCGCCCGATCTCGGAGTGGAACTGGCGCAGCGCCTCGAGGAACGGCAGCGATTCGATGTCGCCCACCGTGCCGCCGATCTCGGTGATGACGATGTCCACGTCAGTGGTCTCCGCCACGAGCTTGATGCGGTTCTTGATCTCGTCGGTGATGTGCGGGATCACCTGGACGGTGCCGCCGAGATAGTCGCCGCGGCGCTCGCGCCGGATCACGGAGTTGTAGATCGCGCCTGCCGTGGCGTTGGAGGCGCGGCTCGTGTTCGTGTCGGTGAAGCGCTCGTAGTGACCGAGGTCGAGGTCGGTCTCCGCGCCGTCCTCGGTGACGAACACCTCGCCGTGCTGGAACGGACTCATCGTCCCGGGGTCGACGTTGATGTACGGGTCGAACTTCTGGATTGTCACGGACAGTCCACGCGCGACCAGCAGTCGACCCAGAGAGGCTGCTGCGATGCCCTTCCCAAGAGCGGAGACGACACCGCCGGTGATGAAGATGAAGCGGGTTTCCGGGCGGCTCTGGGGCATTAACTCTCTGGGAAGTCGAGTGTAGTCATCGGAGCGGCGGATGACTCACGCGGCTGCCAGAAGTTCCTTGGCGTGCCGGCGGGCGGCCGTGTCGGAGGCCTCGGCGCCGAGCATCCGGCACAACTCCGCGACCACGCCGTCGCCCTGGAGCGCCTCCACCGTGGTGAGCGCCGTGTCGGTCTCCGCCGACTTCTCGATGCGGAAGTGTGCGCCGGCCAGCGCCGCGATCTGCGGCAGGTGGGTGATGCAGAGCACCTGGCGCGTGTCGCCGAGCGCGCGCAGACGCTCGCCGACGGCCCGCGCGGTCTGGCCCCCCACGCCCGCGTCCACCTCGTCGAATACGACCGTGCGCGACTCGCCCGTGCCCGCCACGGTCATCAGCGCCAGCATCACGCGGGAGAGCTCGCCGCCGGACGCGGCGTCGCGGATGGGCGCGGCCGGCACGCCCGGGTTCGGTGCGAGCATGAATTCGACGCGCTCGGCCCCGGTGGGCCCGATCTCGGCAGCGGCGCCGTCGGCCCCGTCGCCCCGCGGCTCCACGAGCACCTCGAAGGCCGCATTGTCCATCGCGAGCGCAGCGAGCTCCTCGCGCACCCGCTCCGCGAGGCGCGGCGCCGCCTTGCGCCGGGCCACACCCACGCGCCGCGCCAGCCCGTCGCGCTCCTTGCGGGCCTCCGCGAGCGCCGCCTCCGCCCGCTCGGTCTCGACCTCGGCACGCTCGAGTGCCGCCCGCTCGGCGCGGCAGCGCTCCGCGTGAGCGAGCACCGCCACGACGCTGCCGCCGTGCTTGCGCTCGAGCCGGTCGTATAGCTCCAGGCGCTCCTCGACGACGTCGAGCCTGCCGGGCTCGGCCTCGAGCGAGTCGGCGTAGCGCCGCAGCTCCGCGCCCACGTCCTCGGCCTCCAGGCGTAGGGCCGACAGGCGTTCGGCCAGGGCATCGAGCTCCGCGTCAGCGCCCTCCACGGCGCCGGCCAGACTCTCCGTCCCCGCCAGCAGCGCGGCCACGCCCGGCTCGTCGCCGCTCGGCGTGATCGCCTCGGCCCCGGCCCCCGCGGCGGCGAGCAGGCCGTCGAGCTGGCGCAGCCGCGAGCGCTCCGCCACGAGCGACACCTTCTCCTCCTCGCTCGGATCGAGCTCCTCGATCTCCTCGATCTCGAACGCGAGCAGGTCGAGGTCACGGTCGCGCGTGCCGGCGCGCTCGCGCAGCTCGGCCAGCGCACTCTCCAGCTGACGCATCTGGGTATGGGCGGCGCCCACGCGAGCGCGCAGCTCGAGCTGATCGCCGCCGCAGAAGCCGTCCAGCAGGTCGAGCTGAGCCGAGGCGAGCGTGAGCCGCCGATGCTCGTGCTGCCCGAAGAAGGCGACCATCCGGCCACCGAGCGCCTGGAGGTCGGCTGCCGTGGCGGAGCGGCCCTGAACGAACGCGCGCGACCGGCCCTCTGCGCTGACCCGCCGGGCGAGCACGATCTCGTCGAGCTCCTCCCCCACGCGCTCGCGCAGTTCTGCGAACTCAGGCTGCTCGATCAGCCCCGGCGGCAGCTCGAAGACGCCCTCCACGTAGGCCTCCGGCGCGCCCGGCCTGACAATGCCCGAGCGCGGCTTGCCGCCCAGGAGCAGGTCGAGCGCGTGGGCGAGCACGGTCTTCCCGGCACCGGTCTCTCCCGTGATCGCCGTGAGCCCGTCGCCCGGCCGCAGCTCCGCCCTCTCGATCAGGAGCAGGTTCTCTATGCGCAGCTCGAGCAGCACCGCTCAGGTGTACCAGCGCGACCCGACGGAGAGCCTGAAACCTCAACGGAGCCCTGGAACGACTGCGGCCGCTGCGTTTCCGCAGCGGCCGCGCGCCGTAGCACTTACCGGGGGTAGGTCTTAGCCGACCTCGGCGCAGACCACCCAGGGCCGGACGACCACGTCGCTGCCGCCCGTCGTTGAAGCCCTGCACGAGCCAGCCGTTCGGCTTGACGGACCCGGCCGCGTCCCCGGTGATCGGCTCGTAGACGACCGCGCCGCTCCTCGATCTGGGTCGGCTCGGAGACGACCACCTGGACGTCACGCGCGGCGTCGTCGCCCGCGTCGGCGGCCACGATGGAAGCCGCCGCCGAGCGCCGTCTTGCCGGGCGGCACACTGGACCCACGACGTCTGCCGGGTGCCGCCGCTCGCCCACAGGTCGTCCGAGTTGTCGCCCTGGCCGGGCAGGTCCCCGAGGTCGGTCGCGCCCGGGTAGGGGCCGTCCGCCTCCAGGTTCGTCACGCCCTTGTCTCCCTTGTCACCCTTGTCGCCCTTGGCACCCGGGTCGCCCTTCGCGCCCGTATCGCCCTTCTGTCCTCCAGCCTTCGCCATGCTGCAGAGTTGTTCTCTCAAGTCCTTGCATCGCAAAGTGCCATCCATGACATCGCGCGAGCGGAGCGAGTTGTCTTTCACGTCGTCGCTGCCGATCAGCGCAGCGGCCGTGGCGAAGCCACCACCGGCCACTAGAGCACCTACGGCGACTGCGACCAGAACCTGGATAAAGCGTGCGGTTTTGCCGGGCATTAGTCCGGTCAACCTCCAACTATTCGGGGGGGCGCATCAGCGCCCGGGACGGTCTTCCCTACTGACCGTATATGCGCGATCGGCGGAATCCGCCACTCAGTATTGGCTGGCGCCTATGGTCCGGTTAGCAGGCCTTCAGTATGCGAGCCGGCCGAACTTTTCGCGCAGGCGGTGGTAGAAGCTCGCCCCCGGCGTCTGGGCCAGCAGCGCGCAGCCTGCGTGGAATCGAACCGAGATGCTCTGCTCACGCGGCAGCACGCAGACCCGGCGGCCGTCCGTCGTCATCTCCACGTCCTCCTCGCGCGAGCGGTTCGTGACCGAGAGCACGTCGCCGGGCGCGACCACGAGCGCGCGGGCGGTGAGCGTGTGCGGCGCGATGAAAGAGACCACGTAGCCCTCCACGCCCCACGCGAGCACCGGGCCGCCGTTCGCGAGGTTGTATCCCGTCGACCCCGCGGGAGTGGCCACCACGAGGCCGTCGCAGCGCACCTCACCGAGCTGCTCGCCCTCTACCGAGTAGGCCAGTTCGGCGACCCGTCCGGTATGACGGCGGTGGAAGGAGATGTCGTTCATGGCGAGCTCGTCGCCGTCGGAAGTGGAGGCGATCAGGCCCGGAAGCTCAAGCGCGTCGAGGTCGCCGGCCAGTGCCATCCGCATTCCATCCTGGAGCTCCGAGGGCTCCACCGTGGCCAGGAAGCCGATCGTTCCGAAGTTGACCGCGAAGACCGTCACCCGCCGCCCGGCGTAGAGCCGCAGGGTCGTGAGGATCGTGCCGTCGCCACCCAGCACGACGGCGAGGTCGGTGTCCTCCGACGGCTCCGCGCCCAGGCGAACGCCGTCCGCCGGCTCGATGCCGTGCTTGTCGACCTCCTCCTGCGGGACGTTCACCTCCACCCCCTCCTCACGCGCCATCTGGATCACGCGCCGCAGCGCGTCGCCCGTCTGCTCCGGGCGCGCGTGGCTGAAGACGGTGAGGCTGCGGGGCGGGCGGCTCACGGCTCCGCACTTCGCGCGGCGGGCTCCAGGTCCTCCAGCGCGCCCTCGCGGCCGGGCTCGGCGATCCACACGAACGTCTCGAGGTTCCCGGCCGGTCCGGGCAGCCCGGAGGACGCGAAGCCGAGCACCGACGCTCCCAGCTCGCCGACGGCGTGCCTCCCCACCCTCAGCAGCGCCGCACGCCTGTCGTCGGCGTTGCGCACCACCCCACCCTTGCCGATCTGCTCGCGGCCCACCTCGAACTGGGGCTTGACCATGGCGAGCATGTCGAAGCGCGGCGCGGCGGCCGCCACCACCGCCGGAAGCACTTTCGTCAGCGAGATGAACGACACGTCGACCACGATCAGATCCGGTGCGAACGGCAGCTCGGCCGGGTCGAGCGCGCGGGCGTTGTGGCGCTCGATCACGGTCACGCGCTCGTCGTTGCGAAGCCGCCAGTTGAGCTCGCCGTAGGCCACGTCGTAGGTGACCACCGCGGCAGCGCCCCGCTGGAGCAGGCAATCGGTGAAGCCGCCGGTTGACGCCCCCACGTCGAGCGCCCGGCGGCCGCCCGGGTCGATCCCGAAGGCGTCGAGCGCGTTGGCGAGCTTCACCCCGCCACGCGAGACGAACGGCGGCGGCTCGGTCACGGCCACGTCCGCCTCGTCGGCCACGAGCTGGCCGGGCTTGTGAGCGGGCTGACCGCCCACGCGGACGTCGCCGGCGATCACTGCGGCAGCGGCACGCGAGCGCGATTCGAACAGCCCGCGCTCGGCGAGCAGGGTGTCGAGCCGCCGCTTGGCCACGGCCGGAGAGTATCTGTGACCGACCTCACACACTCCCCAAAGGGTCGGCGTAGCCTCGGATGGGATGAGTTCGACGCATGTGATCTCGCACGCGCTGCGCGCCGCCCTTCTGGTGGTCGCGGGCAGCGCCCTTATCGGCGGGCCCTTCCTACTGGGGCTCGACGCCGCGCCGCTCGTGACCGGCGTGATCGTCGGCACCGTGGCAATCGCGCTGGGGCTTGCGGGCACCGAGCCGGGCGGCCGGGGCACGCTTCCGATGTCCGCCCAGGCGGTCTATGACCGCGGCCTGGCGCTCGGCCTGATCCTGTCCGCCGGCATCTTCGCCGTGGCGGGCCAGCTCGAGGCAATGGCCCTGTTCGCTGCCGCCGGCATCGCCGCGCTGCTGATGACCTCGGTCACGCGCTACAGCGCGCGGGCAACCTAAGACTTCCTCCCACAGACCCCATACGCATCACTCCCTCCCCCAGAAACGGCTCCGCTCTCCCGGCGGGGCCGTTTCTACGTCTGGGGACCGTTCACGGCGTCGAGCGCCTCCTCGACGGTGCGGTACTCGTCCACCCGCACGATCCTGCCGTCGCGCACCCGCACCGCGTAGGTCTCGGAGACCTCGATCTCGATGCCGCTGCCGTGCCCGTGCAGCGTTCCACTCCAGGGCGCCACGACCCAGTCCCCGCAGTCGATGAAGTCCTCGAAGTGGATGGCCTGGCCGAAGCGGTCGGTCCACGGATCGGCCAGGTGGGCGACGAAGGCCCGCAGCTCCGCCAAGCCCGTGTACGTGCGCGAATCGGGCTCGTCTTCGGCGGTGCACCACTCGGCGCGCGGGTCATACGGGGCGAAGGCGGCGTCGAAGTCCCCGCGGCCGAATGCCTCGAAGCTTGCGCGTACGAGTTCCACGTTCCGCTGGGACACGCTTCTATTCTGCACCGATGGGCACGCACCGGTACGAGACTCGGCTGAGCTGGAGCGGCTCCACCGGTCTCGGCTGGGATGGCTACGACCGGGCTCACTCGGCCACGGCGCCGCCAGCCGAGCAGGAGGTGCGGCTCACAACCGGGGAATCGCACGGCGATCCGGGCATCCTCAACCCAGAGCAGCTGCTCGTGATGTCCGCCTCCTCCTGCCAGATGATGTCTTTCCTGCACCTGGCCGCGAAGGCGCGAATCGACGTCGTCGGGTACGAGGACGACGCGCTCGGGGTGATGCCGGAGGACGACGAGCCGCTCCGGATCACCGAGATCACCCTGCGGCCGCGGATCACCGTGACGGGCGACGCGAGCGAGGAGCGCATCCGGAAGCTCGTGCACACGGCACACGAGCACTGCTTCATCGCGAACAGCCTGAAGAGCGACGTTTCCATCGAACCCACCGTCGCTCGCCGCTAGCCTCTCCGCGATGGCCGCACCAGACCTTCTTCTCAAGTTGCTCACCGCCCCCGGCCCGCCCGGGCACGAGAGCGAGCCGGCGCGCGTGTGGCGGGAGGCCGCGGAGGGCTTCGCCGACGACGTCTCGGTGGACCGCCTCGGAACGACGGTCGCCCGCGTGGGCGGCCGCGCCGAGCATCCCCTCCTGGCGATCGTGGGCCACGTGGACGAGATCGCCCTGCTCGTGAGCCACGTGAGCGACAAGGGCTTCCTGCACGTCGTGCAGTCGGGCGGCTGGGATCCGCAGGTGCTCGTGGGGCAGCGCGTGCAGGTGTTCACGCGCGAGGGCATCGTTCCCGGCCTGGTTGGCCGCAAGCCACCGCATCTCACCGACGTGGAGGAGCGCAAGAAGGCGATGCGGCTCAAGGACCTTCACGTGGACATCGGCGCGAAGGACGGCGAGGAGGCGCGCTCGATGGTCTCCCCCGGCGACCAGGTGCTGTTGACCGCGGAACCACTCGAGCTGCCGAACGACCGGCTGGTCTCGCGCGCGCTCGACAACCGCCTCGGCGTGTACGTGGCGCTCGAGGTGGCGCGCCGAGTGAAGGAGGCCGGTGGCGGTGGCGGCCCGGTGGCGGGCGTGGCGGCGGTGCAGGAGGAGATCGGCGCGCACGGGGCTCGCGTGATGGCCTACGGGCTAGAGCCGGACCTCGCGGTGGTGGTGGACGTGACCCATGCCACCGACGCTCCCGGAGTGGATCCCGGCGAGATCGGCGAGCACGGGCTCGGCAGCGGCCCGGTGATCACGCGCGGCGCGGTGGTGAGCCGGCCGCTCAACGACCTGCTCGACGAGGCGGCCAAGGCCGAGGGGATCGAGTGCACCACCGAGGCCTCGGGATCGTCCACCCATACCGATGCCGACATGATTCATCTCAGTCGCGGGGGGATCCCCACGGCGGTGGTCTCGATTCCGCTGCGCTACATGCACTCTCCGGTCGAGCTGGTGCAGCTCGACGACGTGGAGGCCACGATCCGCCTGCTCACGGCGCTCGCGCTGCGGCTCGAGGCGGACAGCACGCTCACGCGCTGGTAGCCGGCCGGCCGCGCGCTAGGCCAGCGAGGGCTCGAGCACAGCCTGCGCAACCTGCTCGGCGACCGCCTCTGGTGTGAAGCCGACCTCCTCGCGCAGGAGCGCGGGCTTGCCGTGGGTCACGTAGCGGTCGGGGAGGCCGAAGCGCATCACGCGGATGCCCCCCAGCAGGTCGCGATCGGCGAGGTGCTCGAGCACGCCTGAGCCGAAGCCGCCGGCGAGCACGTTCTCCTCCACGGTCACGAGCACGTCGTGCTCGGCCACGAGGCGCTCCACCAGCTCAGCGTCGAGCGGCTTCGCGAAGCGTGCGTCCGCCACGGTGGCATCCAGCCCGTGCTCCTCCGCGAGCCTCTCGGCGGCGCCAAGCGCCACGCTCACTCCGTAGCCGTAGCCGAGGAGCGCAACGGTCTCGCCCTCGCGCAGCAGCTCTCCGCGGCCGATCTCGATCGGCTCCGGGTGCACCGGCAGCGGCACGCCCTCGGCCTCGCCGCGCGGGTAGCGCAGTGCGACCGGCCCGTCGTCATAGAGGAGCGCGGTGCGCAGCATGTTCACGAGCGCGGCCTCGTCACGCGGGGCCATCTGCACCATGTGCGGCAGACAGCGCAGGTAGGAGATGTCGAATGCGCCGTGGTGGGTCGGTCCGTCGTCGCCCACCAGGCCGGCGCGGTCCATGGCGAACACCACGTTCAGCTTCTGGAGGCAGACGTCGTGGACGATCTGGTCGTAGCCACGCTGGAGGAAGGTCGAGTAGATCGCCGCCACCGGCTTCGCGCCTTCGAGCGCGAGCCCAGCGGCGAACAGGACCGCGTGCTGCTCCGCGATCCCCACGTCGTAGTAGCGCTCGGGCAGGGCCTTTTGAAGGAGGTTCAGCCCGGTGCCGGAGTTCATCGCCGCGGTGATTCCCATCACGCGCTCGTCGCGGCGGCACTCCTCCACGAGCGCCTCGCCGAACACGGTCGTGTACTGCGGCGGCGCGGCCTTCGTGAACTTGCCGCTCTTCGCTTCCGGCTTCTTCTTGGGCGCTGCCGTGCCGTTCACGATCGAGCCCGGCTTCGCGGCATGCCACTGCTCCATGCCCTCGAGCCCGCCCTCCTCGGCGGGAACGAAGCCCTTGCCCTTCACGGTCTTGCAATGCACCACCACGGGGCGGTCGGCCTCGAGCGCGTCGCCAATTGCCTGGCGGAGCGCCTTCACGTTGTGGCCGTCGATCACTCCCACGTATGCGAGGTCCAGCTCCTCGAAGAAGAGCCCGGGCGCCCAGTAGGCCTTGAGCGACTCCTTCAGGATCGGGCCCAGTCGCTCGATCTTGCTGCCGATGCCCGCGGGCAGCTTTGTGAGCGTCTCCTCGGCGTCCTCACGCGCGTGGTACAGCTTCGGATTCAGCCGCATGCGGTTGAAGAGGCGCGACAGCGCGCCGACGTTCGGGGCGATCGACATGCCGTTGTCGTTCACCACGATCACCATCGGCATGTCAAGGCCGCCGGCGTTCAGGAGGGCCTCGAACGAGACGCCGCCGGTGAGAGCGCCGTCGCCGATCACCGCGACGACCTTGCCGTCGGGCGCGACGCCGCGGCGCATGGCCTCCTTGATGCCGACCGCGTACGACACGCTGGTGGAGGCATGGCCGGCGCCCATGATGTCGTGCTCCGACTCCTGCATCGAGCAGAAGGGCGCGAGCCCGCCGTACTTGCGGATCGTGTGGAGCTCGTCGCGGCGGCCGGTGAGGACCTTGTGCGGGTAGGCCTGGTGGCCCACGTCCCACAGCACCTTGTCGCGCGGGGAGTCGAGCAGCGAGTGGATTGCCACGGCGATCTCGCACGCGCCCAGGTTCGCGCCGAAGTGACCGCCGATCTCGCCGATCGTGTCGATGATCAGCTCGCGGACCTCCTGGGCCACCTGCGTCAGCTGCGCGTCGTCGAGGTCCTTCAGGTCCGCCGGACCGTCGATTTTGTCGAGGAGCTTGGTCATGTGGTGCGGGTGAGGATGTAGTCCGCGATCTGGGTGAGCCGGCCCGTGGCGCCCTCGGCCTCCGCGAGTGCGGCCCTGGCTGAGGCGTGCGTCTCCTTCGCCAGTTCCCGTGCCCGGTCGAGACCGAACACACTCACATAAGTCGCCTTTCCATGGCGTTCGTCGGAGCCGCGCGGCTTACCGAGCTCTGCCTCGTCCCCCGTCACGTCGAGAATGTCGTCGACGATCTGGAAGACCACGCCCAGCTCGGCCGCGAAGCGCCGGAACGGCATTGTGGCAGGTCCGTCCAGCCCCTCGAGCGCCAGGATGCAGCCGACCGACGCCGCGATCAGCGCGCCGGTCTTCAGCTCGTGCAGGCGACGCAGGGAGATCGTGGGCTCGCGGGCACCGCCCGCTCGCGGGTCGGCCGTGTCCGCGCCGGCCACGTCGAGGAACTGCCCGCCGACCATCCCGTGGGTGCCTGCGGCGGTCACGAGCTCCCTCACCGCGGCAAGAACGTTGGCCGGCTCTCCCTGCTGCTCGGCGAGCGCGAGGCGGAGCGCCTCGGCGAAGAGACCGTCCCCCGCCAGGATCGCCACGTCCTCGCCGAAGGCCACGTGACAGGTGGGCTGCCCGCGGCGCAGCTCGTCGTCGTCCATCGCCGGGAGGTCGTCGTGGATCAACGAGTAGGTGTGGATCATCTCGATCGCCGCGGCGAGCGGGAGGACCTCGTCGGGCGCGCGGCCGAGCGCCTCGGCGGTGGCGAGCGCGAGCACCGGGCGGATGCGCTTGCCGCCGGCGAGGAGGGAGTAGCGCATGGCCTCCTCGAGGCGCGCCGTGCCGGGCTCGGCGGCGAAGCGGAGGCCGTCCAGGTACTCGTCAACCCTTTCCTGCAGCTCGACCGGATAGGCCGGCGCCTCGATTGACGTCAAAGAAGGCGCTCCTGGCCCTCCGACTCGCTCGCCCCGCGAGCCCGCGAGTCGATCTCTGCGCCGAGGCGCGCCGCGATCTCGGCGCAGCGCTCCACGAGATCGGCGGCCTCGTCGGCGTCGACCGCCTCGGCGCGCAGCTTGTCCGCCACGGCCTCGAGCTCCTCGGCGAGTGCCGTGAGTGTCTCCGGTTGGCTCACGCCGCGTCCTCTCTCTGGACAGCGCCCAGGATCCCGTTCACGAAGCCGGGAGCGTCCGCCGAGCAGAGCTCCTTCGCGGCTTCCACCGCCTCGTCGATCGCCACCTCGTCCGGTACGTCGGGACGGCTGCGCAGTTCGTGCACCGCCACTCGCAGGATGTTGCGCTCGAGCGGCGCTATGCGGTCGAGCGACCAGCCCGTGGCGTGTCGCGCGATCGACTCGTCCAGCTCGCCGCGCTCGCCCTCCACGCCCTCCACCAGCTCGCGTGTGAACGGGGCGGCGCCGCGCTCCACGAGGTCGGGAGCGGGACGGCCCGTCACGTCGGCCTGGTAGAGGGCCACCACGGCGGCCCTTCGCTGGTCGGTGCGCCTTGACACGCCGGGCTCACGCGCGCGAAACGTACTCGCCGGAGCGGGTGTCCACGCGAACCCGGTCGCCCACGTTCACGAACAGCGGTACGCGGACCACCACGCCGGATTCGAGCGTGGCGGGCTTGTCGCCGCCGCCGCTAGCGGTGTCGCCGCGGAGTCCCGGCTCGGTCTCGGCCACGCCCAGCTCGACAGCGCTGGGCACCTGGATGTCGGTCGGCGACTCGTCCACGTAGAGCACCTCGACCTCCTCGTTCGGGAGGACCCACTTGAGCGACTCGGCCACCGACTCCTCCGGCACGGCCATCTGCTCATAGGTCTGGGTGTCCATGAAGTGGGCGTCGGTGCCGTCGGTGTAGAGGAAGGTCATCTTGCGCGACTCGGTCCGCACCGGCCGGAACTTCTCGCCCGCGCGGAAGGTCCGGTCGATCGAGGCGCCGTCGTCGACACGCTTCAGCTTCGTGCGCACGAACGCACCACCCTTGCCGGGCTTCACGTGCTGGAAGTCCATGATCCGGAAGATGGTGCCATCGACCTCGATGTGAGCGCCGTTTTTGAACTGGTTCGTGCTGATCATGCGCGGACGAAGGTTAGCCGCGCAGCAGCAGCCGCCGCAGATCCGCCTCCACCAGGTCGGGTTCCTGCTCGAGCTGCCGCCAGGTGATCCGGATCACGCGCCAGCCCGCAGCCTCGAGCCTGCGGTCACGTGCGCGGTCGAGCTCGAAGGCGTGCGTCGGCGAGTGGCTCGCGTGGCCGTCCAGCTCGACGATCAGGCGCTGCTCGGGCCAGACGCAGTCGACCTCGTAGCCCTCGATGACCACGTTCGTCTGCGGAAGCGGCAGACCGGCCCTGACGAGGAAGTCCTGAAAGCGCTCCTCGAGCTCGCTGCGAATGATCCTGGCGCCGACGCTGGCCTCGGCGAGCAGGGCTTTGATCGCTTTGAGGCCCGGCCGGCGGGGGTAGCGAGCGATGATGTCATGCAGTGAGAGCGGGTCGCTGAGTCTCAGGTGCTCGGCCTCGCGCAGTGCGCCACGGAGGTGGCGCTTTGTAACTACTGCACTGAGGTCGAGCAGTGTTCTGGGCACCGTCGTGGTCGGGATTTCTCGGTGCGTCGTTCGCTCGTCCTCCAGGAGCGCGGCGCGATGGACCTGGATCCCGTCCCTCGCGCGCCGCCCGCTTGGCACGGTCACCTCCACCCATGTGCCGCCGCGCATGCCCCAGAGCGCAGCGGCCGCTCGATGGCTGAGCACGGTGCCGGGCCCGTACGCGAGCACCGCAGCCATCCAGCGCCCGTCCTGGGTGAGGAGTCGGTGGCCGATGGTGTACACGCCGCGGTGAACGGGGCGCAGGCGTCCAAGCCTCACTCGGTGCTCGATCGCCCCATCGCCCAGGCCAAGCTCTGAGAGCTGCGCCCGGCTGACCACCCCGTGCTGGCGCTCCGCGAGCGCCCCGATCGCCCGCTCGTCCGCACTCGATCCTGCTTTCCGTTGCATTACAACGGTAAGTGCAGACGGAGTGGGATTTCGCCCCGGGGCGCACGCGGGCGCCCGGCGCGGCCTGGGTTAGCCGGCGTCGTCCGGCAGCCGACCCTCTTCACCGAGCTTTTCCAGATGCGCCGCGAGTGTCAGTGCCGCGGCCGGGCGGAGCTCCGAGGGCGCGTCTGACCACGCGGCGTCGAGGAGGTCATCGCGGCTTCGGAGGCCGGCGTCGAGGGCGTCCACGAGGCGCCGCTCGCGGTCGAGGCGGTGGGCGATGTACTCGTCGAGCTTTGCGGCCGGGTCCCAAACGTATGGGCCGTGGCCGGGGCAGATCACGGATAGATCGAGTTCGCGAAGGCGGCGCAGGGACGCGAGGTACGCGGACAGCGAGCCCTCGCCCGGAGCGATGAAGACGCTGCCGGTTCCGAGGACGGTGTCGCCCGTAAAACAGACATCACCGAAGAGAAGGCAAACGCTGTCGGCGGAGTGCCCAGGCGTGCCGAGCGCACGAAACGGCCCGACCTCCTGACCGTCTACCGGCAGCACAACAGGCGCCCCGAGCAACTCGGCCCCCTCCGCATGATCAGCATGAGAGTGCGTAAGAACAACCCCCTCAATGCTGCCGTTGACGGCGCTTCGAATGGCGTCGACGTGCGAAGGAAGCGCCGGGCCTGGGTCCACGACCCACCCCCCAACGATGTAGCTGTTCGTGCCGTCCAGCGTCAAGGGCGAGGGGTTCTGCGCCCGAACGCGCATGACGCCCTCCGGGTGGGTGTCTTCAACCGGCACCCAATGCTTTCTAGCGCAGTATTCTCGCCCAAGTTGGGCTCGCATTGGATTACGGGAGGCGCTGCGCGAGAACGGCGGACGTTCCTCCTGGCGCTGGCCGCCATGGCGGTGGTCGTGATTGTTGACCTATCGGTCGACACCTTTGCGCTGCTGGTTCAGCTTCTACTCGTAGGGCCGCTCATCGCCGCCACGGGCGCCACCTTCCGGCAGACCGTGTTCGTATCCGTGCTGGCCGTGGCCGTGTCGATTGCGCTCGTGGCCGGCGAGGACGCATTCGGGAGCGACCGGCACTTGGTGGCAACCGGGGTTCTCTTGATCGGCGGAGCGCTCGCCGTGATAATCGCCGGCCTTCGGGACGAGCTCGAGCGCGATGCAGCAAGGCTCGGCGCCCAGTACGGCGTGGTGCGCGCCATCAGTGGGGCCGACAGCTTCGACGAGGCCGCGCCCAAGCTTCTGGCCGCGATCGCGCGCCCGCTCGGGCGCGAGGTCGCGCAGTTCTGGTCGGTTGGCCACGACGGCCTGCTCCGCTGCGTCGCCCACTGGCGCGAGGAGGGCATCGAGGTGGATGCCTTCGAGCGGGCCAGCCACGAGCTCACCTTCGGACCTGGGCATGGCCTTCCCGGACAGGCTTGGCAGGACCGGCGGCCGGTCTGGCTGGGTGACGCGCTCGCCGCAGGGAACTTCGCGCGCACCAGCGAGGCTGAGGCGGACGACCTCCATGGCGGCATGGCGTTTCCCGTGATGGGCGGCGACGAGTGCATAGGCGTGATTGAACTGTTCTCCCACGAGGTGCGTGAGCGCGATCCGGAGATCTATGCGCTCACCGAAGCGCTCGGCCGCCAGGTCGGTGAGTTCCTCGAGGCGCTGGATGCGCAGCAGGCGGTCCGCATTAGTGAGGCCCGCAAGCGCGCGCTTGTCGACTCCTCGCTCGACGCAGTCATCACGATGGACCACGAGGGCCGCGTCGTGGAGTTCAACCCTGCCGCAGAGCGCATCTTCGGCTATCCGGAGGACGTCGCGGTCGGCCAGGAGATGGCTGAGCTCGTGATCCCGCCGGCACTGCGTGAGAGTCATCGCAACGGCCTGCGCCGCTATCTGGACACCGGCGAGGGCAGGATCCTCGGCACGCGCCTGGAGCTGACGGGCGTGCGTGCGGACGGCGAGGAGTTCCCGGTGGAGCTGGCCGTGAACCGCATCGCCGGGGCCGACCCGCCGATGTTCACCGGCACGATCCGCGACATCACCCTCCGCCTCCGGGCACAGCAGGAGCGCGAGCAGGCTCGCGGGCAACTCGAGGCCATCCTTCAGGGGGTCGCGGACGCGGTGACCGCCCAGGGGCCGGACGGCAGGCTGCTGTTCGCCAACGAGGCCGCCGTCAGGACGCTCGGCTTCTCATCCACAGAGGAGCTGCTGAGCGCCCCGACCGCCACGATCCTGGACCGCTACGACATCCTCGACGAGGACGGACGCCCGTTCCCGCTGGAGGCGCTTCCGGGCCGCCGTGCCCTCCTGGGGCAGGACGCGCCCGAGGCGGTGGTGCGCTTCCGCGTGCGTGATACGGGGGAGGAGAACTGGTCGGCGGTCAAGGCCACGCCGATCCGGGACGCTGACGGCAACGTGACCATGGCGATCAACGTGATCGAGGACATCAGCTCGCACAAGCGCGCCGAGCTGTCCCAGCGCTTCCTCGCCCGCAGCGCCGAGGTGCTCGCCTCCTCGCTGAACCCGGACGAGCTGCTCGTGGAGGTGGCGAACCTGGCCGTGCCCGAGGTCGCCGACTGGGTGACCGTGGAGCTCGTGACCGACAGCGGAGCGGTCGAGCGCAAGGCGCTGGCGCACGCGGACCCTGAGGTGCGCGAGTGGGCGCTCGACGTGAGCAAGCGCTACCCGCCGGACCCGGATGCGCCGGCCGGCGTCTACCAGGTGATTCGCACCGGCCAGGCGGAGCTGTACCCCGAGATCCCGGACGAGCTGCTGCGCCAGGGCGCGCAGGACGACGAGCACTACCGGATCCTCACCGAGTTCGGGATGCGCTCCGTGATCATCGTTCCGATGACCACGCGTGGGCGCACGCTCGGCGCGCTCACCTTCGTGAGCGGCAGCTCCGGGCGCCGTTTCGACGACCAGGACGTGGCGCTGGCGCAGGAGCTGGGCCGGCGCTGCGCGACGGCGGTCGACAACGCCCGCCTGTACACGGAGCGCTCATACATCGCGCGCACCCTTCAGGAGAGCCTCCTGCCGGTGGAGCTGCCGGACATCCCCGGCGTGGAGGCGGCCGCGCGCTTCCGCCCCACCGGCGAGGGCAACGAGGTGGGTGGCGACTTCTACGACATGTTCGAGACGGGGCCGCACGGCTGGACCGTCGTGATGGGCGACGTGTGTGGCAAGGGCCCGGATGCCGCGGCGGTGACCGCGCTCGCCCGCTACACGCTGCGGGCCGCCGCCATGCGCGAGCGCCTGCCGAGCCGCAGCCTCGCCGTGCTGAACGAGGCGCTCTTGCGGCAGCGCGACGACCGCCGCTTCTGCACCGTCGCCTACGCCTACATCGAAAAGCTCGAGCAGGGGGCCCGCGTGGGCGTGGCCTGCGGCGGACATCCGCTGCCGCTCCTGCTGCGTGCCGACGGCACGATCGAGACCCTGGGAGTGCCCGGAACGCTGCTTGGCGTGGTCCCCGACCCCGACCTTGAGGACCGGGCGGTCATGCTCGAGCCGGGCGACGCGCTCGTCTTCTACACCGACGGCGTGATCGAGAGCCGAAGCGATGCCACGCTCCTGGACGAGCGCCGGCTCGCCGAGCTCGTGGCCACCTGCGCCGGCGCGGGGGCCGACGCCATCGCCGCGAAGGTCGAGGAGGCGGCGGTCCTGTCACAGGGCGGCCGACCCCGGGATGACATCGCTGTGCTGGTGCTTCGCGTCGTGGCCTAGATCTTGCAGAGGTTGGGCTTGATCGCTGCCCGGGTACCTTGGATGTATGGCCACCGAAACGCGCAGGGGCGTTGAGAGGCAGGGTCTTGATCGGCTGAAAATGCGCCTAGGGAGCGGTCCCGAAGCGGCAGCTTCGGCTCGCACAGCCATTTCGAAGCTGCAAGCGGACCTCGATCCACCCCTGATCGAAACACTCCGCCTGCTCGTGACCGAGCTGGTCACCAACAGCGTGCGACACACCGCGGCGGACTCGCTGACGCTCAGCGTGGCGATCGGCAGGTCGGCCGTTCTCACCGAGGTGGCCGACACCGGACCGGGATTCGACCCGCGGTGCGTGGAGCATTCCGGGGATCACGACACTGGCTGGGGACTCTTCCTCGTGGAGCGCCTGGCGGACAGGTGGGGCGTCCGCCACGACGGGGCATCCAAGCGCGTCTGGTTCGAGCTGCGCCGCGCCTAGAGGCTGAGCTGCTCACCCTCCGGCTCTGGCGGCGCCTGGCCAAGTAGCGAACGGAAGCGCTGTGCCGCCGTGGGCGCGTCGTCGCCCCGGTTGTTGTTGAAGGCCACGTGCACCTCCCCCGCGTGCTCCGCCATCCCCCTGGCCCGGCCGGCGATCTCCTCGAGCTCCTCGTCGGTGTACTGCCAGGCGAAGCGCTCTGCGACGGACTTGCCGGTGAGGTAGCCCTGCGTGTTGCGGCCGTGCGCGCGTAGGTAGGCGATCGAGGGGTTCGTGACCGCATCGATCGGCGGCATGATCTGGAAGTTGTCGCCCGGCGGGGCGTCCACCCCCACGAAGGCCACGCCGCGGTCCGCGAACCAGTCGAGGGTGCGCTCGCGGCGGTCGTCGTCGACCCAGTTGCGGTTGCGCAGCTCCACCGCGAGGCCGTGTGGGCCGAGGATCCCGACGAGCTCGTCGAGCTCCTCGAGCTCGTGCTTCCTGGGCGAGAAGGCCGGTGTGAGCTGGAGCAGGTAGGCGCCGAAGCGGCCGCCGTCGCGCAGCGGCGCCGTCTCCTCGACGAGGCGCTCGGCGAGCGGGCGCTCCAGCTCGGGAGTGCCGTGCAGCTCGCGCAGGTCGGGCGGCAGGGACTCGACAGGCGCGGCATGGCGCGACAGCGCGCGATGGGCCTTCACGTCGAAGGTGAAGCCCGGCGGCGTGATCTCCACCCAGCCGTGGACCGTGTTGCGGTCGGGGATCGCGTAGAAGCTCGAGTTCAACTCGACCATGTCGAAGTGCTGCGCGTACCAGGGCAGCCGCTCCTTGGCCGGCATCTTCGGCGGGTACCACTCCTTCACGAAGCCGGGGTCCGCCCAGCTCGACGTTCCAACTCGGATTCGACCGGTCATGGCGAGATAGTCTGGCGGGATGGAGCAGCTCGAGGGCGCCTGGAAACTGGATCGGATCTCACCGCGTGCATACCAGCACCCGGCCGACCGCGCCGCCACCGCGGCCCTGCAGAAGGTGCCGTACCTCGACCAGGTCATTCGCAAGCTCATCGCGCTCGGGTACGAACGCGCGCTGCGTGCGGCGTCGCTCGGCTCGTCGGTGCGCCTCGGGGAAAATCAGCTGCCGCGGATCTGGGTGCTCCACCGGCAGGTCTTCAACACGCTCGACATCGAGCGTGTGCCGGACCTCTACATGACCCAGTTTCCGCTGGCGAACGCCTACACGATCGGGACCCAAAAGCCGATCGTGGTGCTCAACTCCGAGCTGGTCCGGATACTTGACGATGACGGGCGCCGGGTCGTGCTGGCACACGAGGCGGCACACGTGCATTCCGATCACGTCCTGTACCGCACCGCCCTCCTGATCCTGCTCCAGATCGGCTCAGGGGTGCGCCTGCCGCTGCTGGCTGGGCTGCCCCTTCTCGCCATCCAGTACGCGCTGCTCGAGTGGTTCCGCGCAGCGGAGCTCTCGTGCGACCGGGCCGCGGCCCTCGTGACGCGCGACCCGGCGGCCGTCTGCCATGCCTTGATGACGATGGCCGCGGGTGAGGCCGCGGAGGATCTGAACCTGGACGCGTTCATCGCGCAGGGCATGGACTACAGCGATGGCGGGAGCGGCCTTGACCGGCTGACCAAGCTCTTCCAGGACCTTGGACTCACCCACCCGATGCCCGTGCGCCGTGTGCGGCTCCTGCTCGACTGGGTCCACGAGGGCGAATACGACCCGATTGTGCGAGGCGAGTACCTGCGCGTTGGCCAGGAGGGGTCGGTACGCGAGGAGGCGGACGCCGCAAGCGCGTTCTACGGCGAGCGCATCGCGGCCGCGTTCGTGCAGGCGGGTACCTCGATCAGCGAGGCCGGCCAGCAGCTCGGCGACTGGCTGAAGAAGCAGAACAAGTCGAAGTAGTCAGCCGCGCCTGCCGAAGCTGTGTGCCTTGGGCACGACGGCGCTGAGCTCGCCGGCGTCGCTCGACCACACTCGCCGCGGCTCGATGTGCTTCACCTGGGCGTTCGGCAGGTCGGGACGGTCGAGGCGCTCGATCCGGTCGACGATCACGTTCGCGGTGCCGTCGCGGCGCTCGAGCCGCCCCGATGCCAGCACGAGCGGCTCGGAGCGCACCGCCAGGCGGAAGCGGTCGTGCACCGGCGGAGAGACGATCAGGTTGATCGTGCCGAGCTCGTCCTCGAGCAGCATGAACGTGACGCCCTTAGCGGTGGCCGGGCGCTGGCGGGCGATCACGAGGCCGGCGATGCGCACGCGCCGGCCGTGCGGATGGGTCTCGAGGTCGGTGCTCGTGCTGAGGTCCGCGGGCAGCGCCGGGCGCATCAGCTCGAGCGGGTGCTCGCGCAGAGTCACGCCCGTGGACCCGTAGTCGGCCAGCATCCGCTCCCAGGCGCTGAGCGCGCGCAGGTCGGGCCCCTCCTGGGGCTCGAGCGGCAGGGACAGCTGGGTGCCCTCCGGCACCTGGGTGCCCGGCACGGCCACACCCAGCATCCAGAGCGCACGCCGCCGCCTGCCCTGCTCGTCCCCGTCCACGAGCGCGTCGCAGGCGCCCGCCCAGGCGAGCCGGCCGAGGGTCTCGGCCGAGGCGCCGGAGCGGCCGGCGAGGTCGCCCAGCGAGCGCCAGCCGTCGCCTCGCTCGGCGGCCATGGCGCGCACCTCGGCCTCCTTCACGCCCGTCACGTAGCCGAGCCCCATGCGTACGGCGCCGTCCTCCACCATGCACTCCGCCCCGCTCCTCACCACGCACGGCGGTAGCACCTCCACGGCATGCCGCTGCGCCTCGTGCACCAGCGCGTCGGGCGGGTAGAAGCCCATCGGCTGCTCGTTCAGGAGCGCACACAGGAACTCCGGGTGGTAGTGCACGCGCAGCCAGGTGGACTGGTAGGCGAGCAGCCCGAAGGCCGCCGAGTGCGCCTTGGGGAAGCCAAAGCCGGAGAAGCCGACGATCTGGTTCCACACGGTCGAGGCCGTCTCGGGCGACGCCCCGCGCTCGGCCGCGCCGGCCAGGAACTTCTCCTCATAGGCGCGGATCGCCGCCTCCGAGCGCCGCCTGCTCATCGCCCGCCGCAGCCCCTCGGCCTCCCCCGCGCTGAAGCCGGCGAACGCCATCGCCACCTCGAGCACCTGGTCCTGGAAGACGATCGTGCCGAGCGTGTCGCGCAGGACCGGCTCGAGTGAGGGGTGCTCGTAGGGCACCTTGAAGTTCGGGTCGGCCCGCAGGGCCTTGCGATGCTCGATGTACGGGTGCACCGCCCCGCCGATGATCGGCCCGGGCCGCACGAGCGCCACCTGCACGGTGAGGTCGTCGAGCGTCTCCGGCCTGCGTCCGCTTCAGCATCTGCATCTGCGCGCGCGACTCGATCTGGAACACGCCGGTGGTCTCGGCCTCCTGGATGCGCGCGTATACCTCCCTGTCGTCGTACGGGATCCGCGACAGGTCGATCCGCTCCCCTCGCGTGCGCGCGATCTCGTCGACGCAGCGCTCGACCGCGGAGAGCATCCCCAGCCCCAGCAGGTCGATCTTCAGGAAGCCCGCGTCGCCACAGGAGTCCTTGTCCCACTGCACCATCTGGCGCCCCTCCATGGAGGCGGGCTGCACCGGACATAGGTCGATCAGCGGCTGGGTTGCGATCACCATGCCGCCGGGGTGCTGCGACTGGTGGCGCGGCAGCCCCCAGGCGTCGTGAGCGAGCTTCACGAGCGCGTCCCAGCGCGGCGAGCCGCCGCGCGGGACCTCGCCCTCGATGTCGTTGTGGTCCTTCCACGGGTCCACCTGGCGCGCCAGCCGCTCGATCTCCCCGGGCGGCAGCCCGAGCGCCTTGGCGAAGTCGCGGACCGCGGAGCGCACCTGGAAGGTCGAGAACGCGGCCACGAGCGCGCAGCGGTCGCGCCCGTAGCGGTCGTGCACGCGCGGGATCAGCACGTCGCGGATGTCGCGCGGGAAGTCGAGGTCGATGTCCGGCAGAGCCGTGAGCTCCTCGTTCAGGAAGCGCCCGAGCAGCAGCTCGTTGGCAATCGGGTCCACGTGCGAGAGCCCGGTGAGGTAACAGACGATCGACGACACGCTCGAGCCGCGCCCGCGCCCGGGTGGCAGCAGCCGGCGCGCTGACTCCGGCCCGCGCACCTCCGCCGCCACCTCGCGGGCGAGCTCGAGCAGGTCGCGGTGGAGGATGAAGAAGCCGGACAGTCCCAGGTGGCGGATCACGCGCAGCTCCTCGTCGAGCCGGGCGGCGGCGTCCGAGCTGCGGCCATAGCGCTCCTCGAAGCGGTCGCTGCAGAGGGCGGCGAGCTTCTCGTCCGCCTGCGGGTCCTCCGAGCCCGGGTAGCGGTAGCCGAGGTCCTCGGTGAGGTCGAAGCTGAGGCGCTCGGCGAGCCGCCCGCTCTCCTCCACCGCATCCGGGTGCTCGCGGAAGCGCTCCGCCATCCGCTCGGGCGGGGCGAGCACGTGGGAGGAGTTGCCGCGCCGGCTGGGCTCGGTCTCGTCCAGGGTCTTCCCCAGCTGCACCGCCACCATCGCGTCCTGGAGCGAGATGCGCTCGCGCTCGTGCACGTGAACGTTGCCGGTGGCGACCGTGGGCACTCCGAGCCGCTCCGCCAGTTCCGCGAGCAGCCGGTTCCGGCGGCGATCGTGGCGCCAGAACGGGCGCTGGAGCTCGATCCGGAAACGCTCGGAACCGAAGATCCGCACGAGGCGGCGCGCCACGGCAGCCGCCTCGGCGTGCTGCCCGGCCTCCACGCGCGAGGCCACCGCGCCGTTGCGCGCACAGCCGGACAGGCACACGAGCCCGGCGGCCAGCGGCTCGATGTCGTCGAGCGATATGTGTGGCTCCCCGTCGAGCGGGTCCTGGCGCCCGCCGGCCTCGGTCCAGCCCTCGCGCGCCCAGCGGCGGGTGTGCCAGTGCGACGCGGTGAGCAGCCGGCAGAGGTTCGTGTAGCCCTCGCGCGTCTCGCACAGGAGGGTGAGGTGCGTGCCGTCGTCGAGCGTGACCTCAGCGCCCGTGATCGGCCGCACGCCGAGCGGCTTCAGCGCCTGCGCCATCTCCATGGCGCCGTGGAGCCCGTCGTGGTCCGTCAGGGCGAGAGCGGAGTGGCCCTGCTCAGCGGCTGTCCCGGCCAGCTCGGCCGGATGAGATGCCCCGTCGAGGAACGAGTAGGCCGAATGGCAGTGAAGCTCGACGTATGGCACGAACACATGTTCGCATACCGTTACAAACCCTCAAGGGGTCAGACCCCTTGAGGGTTTAGGCGACGCGGCGGCGCTTTGCCTCGTAGAGGATTGCGTCGGCGCGGGCGACGAGGCGGTCGGCGCTCTCGCCAGCCTCGAAGACGGCCAGCCCGAAGCTGGCCTCGATCGTGGAGATCGGTGGGCGCGCCGCGCGCGAGACGGCGTGCTGGAGGCGGCGCAACACGCGCTCCGCGTCGAGCTCCGAGGCGCCGGCAAGCACCACCGCGAACTCGTCGCCGCCGAGGCGGTAGGCGTCGTCGCGGCGCAGCCCGGTGCGCAGGGCATCCGCGAGCAGCCGCAGGGCGAGGTCGCCGGCCTCGTGGCCGAGCGTGTCGTTCACCCTCTTGAGGTTGTCCATGTCGCAGAGGATCAGCGCGAATGAGGCGTCCGGCTGGGCCGCCTCGCGCGCCAGCCGCGATCGGAAGGCGCGCCGGTTCAGCACGCCGGTGAGCGCGTCGTGGGTGGCCTCGTGGCGCAGCTTCAGCGCCTGGTCCGCGGACTGGAGGGCGGCCACCGCCTGGTTGGCGAACAGCCGCAGTGCCTGGAGGCGTGCGCGCGTGGGCAGCAAACGGTCGCGCGGGTCATCCACCCAGATCAGCCCGAGCGTGCGGCCCTGCGGCTCGGCCAGCGGCACGAGCAGCCAGTGGCGTGACCACGCGTGCGGGCCGCGGCCGTTCAGCTCCGAGCGGAAGTCGACCGGGTTGCGCCCGAGCCGCTCCTCGGCCACTTCGGTCGGGACGAGGTAGCAGCCGGCCACCTCGAACTCGTCCGTGAACAGCGGCGCGAGGGTCTCGAGCGAGATGCCGTGGTTCACGGCATCCGACTCCATGTCCCAGCCCGCGGCGGCGTACGGCGTGAGCGGGGCGCCCCGCGCGGGCGCCAGCTCGATCACCACCTTCTCGAATCCGAGCGCGTCGCGGATGCCGTCGCAGACCGACTGGAGGATCTCGTCAGGCTCCTCCGCCTCGGCCAGGCGCGCAGAGACCTCGAGGATGCCCTCCAGCATGCGCTGGTGCTGCACGTCGTTCGCAATGCCCTGTGCGATCCGGAGCGCGAGCGCCGCGTGGCGCGAGATCGCCACGAGCGCGTCCAGTTCCTCGTCGGTGGGACGGCGTCCGGTCTCGGGCTCGTCGACCGAGACCACGCCGATCAGGAGGCCCTTCGGGTCACGCAGCGGCACGAACAGGGCGTCCTCGGCCGTCCAGGCGTCCGGATCCTGACTCGCCTCGATCCGTGGCACGTAGCTGTCCACGCCGAGGCCATCCCAGTCGAATTCGCCGCCGGGCACGAAGTAAGCGCCACGGCGCTCGAAGCGCTCATCGAGCAGCGGCACCCAGGTCTCCCGTGGCGAGCTCCTGCCCACGAGCTGCGAGATCGATTCCTCAGACCCGACCGCGGCGGCGGTGAGCATGTCGTCGAAGGCCGGCCGGTACACGTTCACGACCACGGCCCGATAGCCGAGCAGCTGGGCGATCGTGCGGCAGACGTCCTCGAGCACGTCCTCGAGGTCGTCCTGGTTGCGGACATCCGCGGTGCGCTCGAACATGGTCCCGAGCCGCGCGATGGTAGGGAGCTTCCCGGCGCGCATCAGCGCCTCCGGTGCGAGTTGGTGCTCGCAAACGTGCCGCCTGCGGCGGCAGCCAGGATCAGCGCGACGCTGTCCGGCACGCGGGGACTACTGACGGGGGTCACTCTCAGTCTGTATCGGCGGCGGTTGGCGCGAACTAAAGCCCGAATTTGGCGAGCTCCGGGCGCAAATCAGCGCAAAGTGCGAGGTGATGTGGGTCGAGGGGTGCCATCCGTCAGGAACGCTGGAGGAACCAACCCCCGCCCACGAGGTCTCGGAACACGACGACGTTGCGACCGTCGAGGAGGACCACCTCGAAGTAGCGCCGCCGCAGCGGCCGGCCGGTCCACCAGCGGTCCTCCACCACCCACTCTTCGCGCACGCAGTCAACGTCTCGGCCAGCGATATTACGGGGTGAGCCGCCATCGCCGGGGATCACGGAGGTTGGCTTCGGCGTGCCGAGCCGGCGCGTCCGCCGGCGCTCGTCGGGCGTCACGAGGCGTCCGGAAACGGCGCGAGCACCGCGCGGCGCTCGGGAATGCGCGAGTCGGGATCCACATCGAGGACGCGCAGCGCGGCGTCCGCCCCGGCGGCCTGGCGGGCCTGGCGGACCGCCTCGCCCAGCCGCGAGCGGCGCACCGAGTCGGCCTCGTCCAGCAGGCGCCCCTGGTCCTGCGCCGGCGGGCCGAATGCCTCGACCTCCAACGCCAGCGACTCCGATGGCGCCGGCAGCTCGGCGAGCTTCTGCGCGAGCGCCAGCCGGATGCGCGCCGGCTCCGCGCTCGCGCGGCGCAGCGTGACCGCGGTGCGCCAGGTGCCACCGGCCACGAAACGGGCGGACACCGCGAGCGCGCGCAGCGAGCGCCCACGACGCTCGCGCCGGGCGAGCACACGCGCGATCAGCAGCTCGAGCGCCCGTTCCAGCTGCTGGCCGGACGCAGCCTCCGGCAGGTCGAGCCGCTCCACCACCGGCTCGGACGGCCGGCGCGGCTCGAGCGGAGTGTCCCGGCCGCGGCTGAGGTCGAGCGCAAGCAGGCCCGGGTGGCCGAAGCGCTCGGCGACCGCGCGCGACGGCAGCTCAGCCAGCTCTCCGAGGGTGCGGATGCCGAGCCGCTCGAGCACCTCGGGCAGCGCCTGAAGCTCGGGACGGGTGCGCAGGAGGCCGACCGGCAGCGGCGCGAGGAAGTCGCGGACCGCGCGCTCTTCGACGACTTTGTAGTGCCTTCCTGGCCTGGGACGAACCTGGAGCGCTGCCGCGTGCGCCGCAAAACGGCTCGGCGCCGCACCGAAGCGGGCGCCCGCTCCGAGTGAACGGCGGGCGGCCGCCAGCACGCCCGACAGATCACCGCCGTGGATCCCCTCGAGGCCACCGGCCACGAAGAAGGCGGCGCCTGCCTGGTCGGACTCGAGCTCGGCCCCGATCCCCTCGAGACGGTCAAGCACCGCGCCCCAGAGCGAACGGACCCCCTCGGGGTCGGGCGGCACGAGCCGCAGCCCGGGGCAGCGCGACATCGCCTCCCCCAGCCGCATCCCGCGCACGACGCCGAACGCCTCTGCGGGCGCGGACACCTCCCCCACCACCTGCTCCCGCCCGGCCTCGGGTGCCAGCGCGGCCGGCTCGGAGAGCAGCGCCTGCCGGTCGCCGAGCGCGGCAAGGAGCTCGAAGCGGGGGTAGAGGACGCAAATCACCATGACCGAACACATGTTCGCATCCGGGTCGGCGGCGTGCAAGGTGCCCTTCAGGTGAGTGCCAAACGTCGCGCTATCCGCGACGTTCAGCACTCACCAGGGCATGCGACTACTTCGAGCGCGTGCAGGCGTTGCCGACCTGGGCGCGCTGCCCGCGGTCGACTATCACCTGGCGCGATGCCTTCACGCGACCGTTTGCGTCCAGGCAGGTGAGCGTCCAGCTCTCCTTGGTCCCGGTCACGACCCTCGGGTTCGGCGACCTGAAGCTCACGCGCCCGCCGCTCCAGTCGTCCGGCGTATTCGACACCTGGTCGTAGTTGATCACGTGCAGCGTGTAGTTGCCCGGCGGAGGATCGAACAGCGAGGCGTCCTCGGTGGTGTCTCCGAATGAGGCCGACTGCGAGACGATCTGGCCGTTCGGACCGATCACATAGATGTCCCAGTCGGTCTCCGGGTTCGACCACTCGATGTGCACGGTCATGCGGCCGTTGTCCACCCCGTCGGCCGGGCCCTTCACCGTGAACGGGATCGCCTCGAACGGCGGGTTGGGCGGGTAGTTCACGTTCTCCGCCGGGATCCCGGGCGGGTTCGCGAACGTGATGCCGGGCTGCGGCGGCCCGGTCGGGTCGCGCCCGTCCCGTCCGGCGACGACGGGCCGCGTGGACGGGTTCACGTGCCACGTGAACGTGGGGCCGCTCGTCTTCATCTCCGAGGTGAGCGTGTCCGTGAACTGCCGCGCGTCGCCGATGACGGTGCCGAAGTCGTCCTGCCACACGGGTGAGGTGGATGTCTGGAACGTCTTCGAGAGCCGCAGCGTCGAGCCGGCCGGTGCCGCGCCCTCGATCAGCGAGTGGAGCGCGGTGTTCGCGGTGGCCTGGAGCATCGTGTAGTACGCGCCGCGGTTGCCGCCCTTGCCTGCCCCTGCAGCCGGAGCTTGGCCGAGGTACTCGGCCTCCACGCCACGCGCGTAGGGCGGGTGGAACTCGTCCGGGCCGATCTCGAACGTGAACGCGAGGCCGCCCGTGGACCAGAAGCTCCAGTCCTCCGTGGCCCCGGTGGTGTCGTAGAGGCCGAAGGCCGGATCGTTCGAGTAGCCGTTGTGCGCGGCGAGCGACGCGCCCAGCGCCTTGTAGGTCGGCTCCTCGAGCGGGAACCCGAAGTCCGCCACGCCGGGCGGGCGCAGCACCAGGTTCGAGTAGGTGTGGTTCGTGATCAGGTTGGTCACCTGCCGCGAGGAGATCAGCTCGCGGATGTTCTGGACCTCCGGCTCCGAGAACGGAGCGTCGCCGCGGAACGTCTCGTCGGACCAGCTCACGCTCGCCCCGCTTCCGCCCCAGAGCCCGCCGTAGTTGCGGTTCGGATCGGTTCCGCGCAGGCTGCCCGCCTTGTTGTCGTCACACGACCCGCGCGTGTATTTGCTCGGCGTGCTGGAGGACACGCGGCAGTTCTTGCGCTTCATCTCGTAGTCGAACAGCGAGAAGTCACCGAGCGGGGCCGCCTCGCGCGAGATGTTGAAGCCGTCGGGATTCACCACCGGCACCACGATCGTTCGCGTGGTCTGGACGAGCTGGGTCGTGCGCGAGTCCGTGCCGTAGCTGCGCAGCAGGTCGTAGGCGAACTCGAGCGCGTGCTCCGACGACGGCCACTCGCGCGCGTGGTGCACGCCCATGTTCAGGAAGATCGGCTTCCCGTCAGCCGTGTTCTGGGCGTTGGTGGTGATCTCGATGCCGTTCACGTCGCGGCCGAGCACGCTCTTGCGGTTCAGCGTGATCGGCCGGACCAGCGACGGATACTGCATCGCGAGCTGCTTCATCTCGAGGTCGTAGTCCGGCAGCCGCCTGTAGCTGTCGCGCCCACTCGGAAGGCCGGACGCGGCGGTGACGCGGGCGTGGCGCATGTCGGCGCGCTGGTTGCGGCGCGTGTGCGCGGCGAGGTCCGCGATCCGAACGGTCCAGCGGAAGCCGGCGCGGCGCAGCGTGCGCGCGTCCGCCCGCCCGTGCAGCACCACCTCGAGCGACTTGGCTCCGCCGTGCTCCGTCAGGTCCAGCCCGAGCGTCTGGAGGCGCTCCTTGTCGGCGCGCGTACCGGTCGCCACGTCGATCACCTGGATGCTGCCTCGCTGGCGCTTGAGTAGGCGGGTGAAGTGAGTCGACACCCGAGCGCTGCCGGCGTTCCCTCGGAAGCGGCACGCCTGGATGGTCAGGCGCTCGCCCTTGCGCACGAAGCCCTCGGCCAGCTCGTTGCCCCCGAAGGAAGCCGAGCCCGCCACGAGCCGGCCCCCGGCGCCGAAGATCGCTATGTCCCAGTCCCCGCGCGATTTGAGGCGCGCGCTCACGATGCTGCGCGCGCGGGCGGTCGTCCGGACGATGTCCCGACCGCTCGCGGAGGAGGCGACGTCGCGATGGCAGGGACGTGCGACCGCGCCGCCCGCGGTCACGGTCTGGCTCGCCCCGGCAGAGGCCGCGAGCACGAGTGAACCGAGGATCGCCGCTGCGGCCGTGCCCCTCCTTGGGCAGTAACCCATAGGCGAACGAGCGTAGCCGCGATTTGGCGCCTACGCCAGGCCCGCCACCACGCTCGCCGCACCGGTGACCAGGACGAGCCCGAGCACCACCTTGTAGAAGCGCTCGTGGTCGAGACGCCTGAACGCAACCGTGCCGAGCACGTGGCCGGCGAGCACAAGCCCGAGCAGCACCAGCAGCTCGCCGAGATCGGCCGTAGCGTCGCCCGCGATCACCAGCACCCCCCAGCCGGCGATGTTGAGCGCGAGGAACGCCGCCGCCAGGGTCGTGCGGAACTCCGCAGGGCGCAGCGCCTGCGCCTCCAGCCAAAGCACCAGCGGCGGCCCGCTGATGCTGATCGAGGTGGTGAGCAGGCCGCTGAGAAACCCCGCAACGGCTGCCGGCACGCGCGCCACCGCGGCGCGGTCGCGGAGCTGCCACAGCCCGGCCGCGATCACCGCCACCCCCACGCCGACCTGCAGTGCCTGGCGCGACAGGGCGGCGAGCACCACGGCCCCGAGCGCGAGCCCGGGCAGCGCCGGGAGGATCAGGGGCGGGAGTCGCGACCAGCGAGCGTCGTGCCGCTCCAGCAGGACGAGCAAGTTCAGCGCCGCCCCGAGCGCAAGCAGCACGGTCACGGCCTCGGCCGGCTCCATCACGGCGAACAGAGCCGGCGAGAGCACCAGCGCGAAGCCGAAGCCGGTGGCCGACTGGACGGCGGCCCCGACGAGAGCCGCCACCGCGGCCAGGACCATCAGTCGACTGTGACCAGTTCCTTCGGGAAGCCCGTGAGAATGTCGGGCTCGCCGCCGGTCACGATCACCAGGTCCTCGATCCGGACGCCCACGTCGCCGGGCAGATAGACCCCCGGCTCGACGGTCACCGCGTTGCCCGCCTCGAGGGCGCCGTCGGCCGTCTTTCCGAGCCGCGGCGCCTCGTGCACCTCGAGGCCCACCCCGTGGCCAAGCCCGTGTCCGAAGTGCTCAGCGTGGCCCGCCCCGTCGATGATCTCGCGCGCCACGGCGTCCACGTCCCTGTTCTGCGCGCCTGCCCTCGTGGCGGCGAGCGCCTCCGTCTGAGCGCGCAGCACCAGCTCGTAGATCTCGAGCGCACCGTCGCCGGGCGAGCCGGTGGCGAGCGTCCGCGTGCAGTCCGAGCAGTAGCCGTCCACCATCGCGCCCATGTCGATCACCACGAGCGTGTCCCTCGGGATCTCGACGTCGCGCGGGACCGCGTGCGGACTCGCGCCATGCTCCGCGGCCGCCACGATCGGCGGGAACGACGGACCCTCGGCACCGGCGTCCTCCATGAAGCGGACGAGCTGGATCGCCACGTCGCGCTCGGTGCGTCCCGCCAGGCCGCGCTCGCGAAGCGACTCGTACGCCGCGGTGGCGAGCTCGGCGGCAGCGCGCATCGCGGCCACCTCCTCCGGTTCCTTCACCGCCCGCAGTTGCTCCACGAGGCCGCCCGCCCGCACCAGCTCCGCGCCGGTGCCCACCTTCTCCGCGAGCTTCGCGTGCGCCGCCACGCTGAGATGCTCGTCGTCGAAGCCGGCGCGTCCGCGCAGCCGCCCGGACAGGTCTCCGAGCATGTCGCGCCCGGCCTCGACGCGCTCGTACTCGGGCACCTGGGTCCGCGCCTGCTCCACGTAGCGGAAGTCCGTGAAGAACAGGCGCTCGTCCCGGGTGACCACGCAGGCCCCGTTCGTTCCCGTGAACCCCGTGAGGTAGCGCACGTTCAGCAGGTCGGTGACCAGCAGGGAGTCGAGCTCCCTCGCCTCGAGCAGCTCCACGAGCCGGTCCGTCCTCGTCACGCCTCGAGCCGCTCCTTCAGCATCACGAGCGCATCGCGGTAGCCGTCCACGCCGCGTCCCTGGATCGCGCCTATGCAGAGGTCCCGGATCACCGATTTGCGTCGCCACTCCTCGCGGTGATCCACCGCCGACAGGTGCACCTCCACCGCCGGCAGCCCGGCCACCTCGAGCGCGTCGCGGATCGCGTACGAGTAGTGCGTCCAGGCGCCCGGATTCAGGACAAGGGCGTCAGCGCTCTCCCCCGCCCGGTGCAGCCGCTCGCAGTAGTCGCCCTCGTGGTTCGTCTGGGAGAAGCTCACCTCCATCTCCAGCTCGCGAGCAAAGCTCTTGACCTTCACCTCGAGCTCGGTGAGCTTGAGTCCCCCGTAGTGGTCGGCGTTCCGGCTGCCGAGCACGTCGAAGTTCACGCCGTGCATCACCTCCACGCGGTGCCTCACGCGGCGTGCACCTCCTCCACGGCGCCACGCAGGTCGTCCGCTGCGACCTCGTGACCCGGGCTCACTTCTCCTGGCGCCTCCACGAGCACGAACGGTACCCGTCCGCCCGCGCGCTTCTTGTCGCGGGCCACCAGCTCCACCACATCGTCCACGGACGCGCCGGAAAACGCGGCCGCAAGCCCGCGCGTAGCGAGCAGCGCGGCCACCTCGGTCCTCAGTGCCTCTCGGCCCGACAGGCGCAGCGCCGCGAGTAGCCCGAACGCCACGGCCTCGCCGTGCCGGTAGCGCGTGTAGCCCGTGGCGGCCTCGATCGCGTGCCCGATCGTATGCCCGAGGTTGAGCACCTGGCGGCGGCCGGCGTCGCGCTCGTCCTCGGCCACCACGGCCAGCTTCGTGCGAACGCAGCCAAGGATCACCTCGGCGTCGACCTCGCCGCCCTGCCGCACGCGCGCCCACAGCGGCCCGCCGGCGATCAGCGCGGTCTTGACCACCTCGGGGTACCCGGCGGCGAGCTCCTCAGGCGGCAGCGTCTCGAGCGCGGCCGGGTCGCACAGCACCGCCGAGGGCTGGTGGAACGCGCCGGCGTAGTTCTTGCCCTCCGGGAGGTCCACGCCCGTCTTGCCCCCGAAGGCCGAGTCGACCTGGGCCACGAGCGTGGTCGGCACCTGAACGTGGCGCATGCCGCGCTGGTAGATCGCTGCGCAGAAGCCCGCGAGGTCGCCCACCACGCCCCCGCCCACGGCCACCACGATGTCCCCGCGCTCTGCCCCGGCCTCGGCGAGAGCTCGCAGCACGAACTCGGCCGCGTGGATCGACTTGTGCTCCTCGCCCGCCATCGTGACGATGCGCTCGTCGCCCTCGAAGGGCTGGGCGCGCGACACGTTCTCGTCCGTGACCACGAACCGGCGCCCGTCGCCCGGATGGAAGAACCCCGAGCCGATCAGGCCGTGGCCAAGGAACACCGGATACTCGCCCGAGGACGCCGACGCCCATACGAGCCGAGTGCCGGCGGGCGCATCGCCGAGCGCCCGCAGCGCGGGCAGCGCGCGCCGGAGCGCGTCACGGTCGGACGGCGGGAGCACCGCGTCGGCCACCGAGGCGTAGACCGCCGAGCGGTCGCCGTGCAGCTGCTCGAAGCGGCCGCGGTCGCGCGCGAGCGGCCTGCCCTTGCCGGAGGCCCGCCGCCAGGCCTCGTCGGGCTCCACCTCCAGGTGAACGACCGTGTGGGACGCGAGCGCTCCGCGGACCCGCTCCGAGCCGAGCGCTCCGCCACCGAGCGCGATCACCCCGTCGTCGGGCCGCGAGAGCAGCTCGAGCACCACCTCCTCCTCGCGCGCGCGAAACCCGTCCTCGCCCTCCCTGTCGAAGAAGGCCTCGAGCGGCTCGCCAAGCCGCCGCTCCAGCTCGCGGTCAGAATCGAGCGCCTCCGCACCGAGCTCGGCAGCGAGCGAGCGAGCGCCGGTGGACTTGCCGGCGCCCATGAAACCGACCAGAACGAGTGCTATGCGCGCCTCCAGCCGATGCGCTCCTCGTACGCCGCGAGCGCGGCCTTCGCGTCGTCCATGCTGTCGCCGCCCAGCTTCTCCCGGTAGGCCGCGGCCAGGACGAGCGCCACCATCGCCTCCCCCACCACGCCGGCCGCCGGCACGGTGCACGAGTCGGTGCGCTCCCGCAGCGCCTGCGCGGGTTCCTTCGTCTCGGTGTCAACCGAGCGCAGCGGCTTCGTCAGCGTCGGCAGCGGCTTCATCGCCCCGACGACCACAACCGGATCACCCGTCGTCATCCCGCCCTCGATCCCGCCGGCGCGGTTGGTCTCGCGGTTGTACCCGCGCTCGTCCGACCAGAAGATCTCGTCGTGGGCCTTCGAGCCCACGCGCTCCGCCAGCGCGAAGCCGTCCCCGATGCCGACCCCCTTCAGCGCCTGGATCGACATGATCGCCTGCGCCAGCCGCCCATCGAGGCGCTGCTCCCAGGAGACGTGCGATCCGATGCCCGGCACGAGCCCGAACGCGATCACCTCGAACTCGCCGCCAAGCGACTCGTTCGCCTTCCGCGCGGCGTCGATCTCGGCCACCATCGCCTCGCTGGCGCCCGCGTCCAGCGAGCGCACGGGCGACTCGTCCACGCCCTCGAAGTCCGCCGCGCCGAGCGAATCGGGCGCCGGCGCCGTGACCGTGCCGATCCGCGTGACGTGCGAGCGCACCTCCACTCCGAGCTCGCGCAGGAATGCCTTCGCGAGCCCGCCCGCCGCCACGCGCGCCGCGGTTTCCCGCGCGGACGCGCGCTCGAGGACGTTGCGCACGTCGGTGTGCCCGAACTTCTGGATGCCGGCGAGGTCCGCGTGGCCGGGCCGCGGGAGGTGGACCTCCTCCACGTCGGCGTCCACCGGCCAGGGGTTCATCCGCTCCTCCCAGTTCTGGTAGTCGCGGTTCTCGATCCACATCGCCACGGGGCTCCCGAGCGTGCGCCCGTGGCGCACCCCGGCAGTCACCTGGGCGCGATCCTTCTCGATCTTCATCCGCCCGCCTCTGCCATGCCCGAGCTGTCGCCGGGCGAGGTCCCGATCGATGTCCTCGGGACGCAGCTCGAGCCCGGCCGGGAGGCCTTCGACGATGGCGGTGAGCCCCGGACCGTGGGATTCGCCCGCCGTTATGAAGCGCAACGACATGGCGCCCACACCCTACTTATGAGGGTGCGGGCGCCAGGTTGGAGGAGGGACTGCTTGGGAGGTTGGTCAGCCGTTGGGCGTGACCGGGGTGACGCTTGGGTAGCCAGCGGGCGGATCGGGTCCGACCGGCGGCACCGTGTCGCCCTCGTAGTAGCCGAAGGGCGGGTGACGGTGGCACCGCTCGGAGTTGAAGGGCTTGCAGGGGTTGAACGGGTTGGTGTAGGCCCAGGGGTTCGTCGTGTCGAACACGGTGAGCCAGTTGTCCGGGCGGCGGACCTCGAACTGGTTCGAGAGGCCGTCGTGGTCGTTGTCGTCAGCGCCGTCCAGCACGCCGTCGCCGTCCATGTCTGCATCGACGTGGGCGTTGAACGCCGGTGCCGTGTCCTCGTTGTCGAGGAAGTCGATCTCCGGGTACTTCGACTCCTTGGGCTCGTTCTGGCCGTCGTGCTGGGCAGGCCACCAGCCCTCGGTCATCCGGCCGCGGAGCTCGTCCCAGTTGCCCAGGCCGTCGGCGTCAGCGTCGCGCTCGTCGTCGCGCAGCACCCGTCGTCGTCCATGTCGAGGGCCCATGCCGCGAGCGTGCCCCCAGCGGGTGCCGACAGCGGCGGCGAGTCGACCGAGAACTGCAGGCCGTCGCTGTAGACCAGCCCGTCGAGCGAGCCCGGGCGGTTGGCCCGAAGCACTCCGTCGCCCGAGTAGCGCAGCCACATCGCGAACTCCTCGCGCAGCTTGAGGCCGTCCCCGTCGTAGTCCGTGCCGGTGGCAACGCCGTCGTCCGGATCCAGCGGGTTCGGGTACGGGCGCTTGCCGGGGTACGGCAGCGGCGCCGTGCGCGGATAGTGGTTCAGGTCGAGCGCGGACTGGTACTCGTAGCCGTCCTCGACCGAGTCCCCGTCGGTGTCCGCGAGGCACGGGTCGAGCTTCAGCTCGAGCTCGCGCGAGTTGGACAGCAGGTCGTGGTCGTAGTCATCTCCGGGGCAGACGGTGCCGGCGCCGGGGCCTGGGCCGCCACCGCCCGGACCGTCACCGATACCGGTGACCACCGGCGACAGGCGACGCGGGGTCAGCTTCGAGAACCTGCCGGCGAGCACGCTCAACCTCAGCCGCGTGGGCCGCTGGCTGCTGTTGGACACCCTCAGAAGGCGTGCGGCCGAGGCCGGCACCCGCACCACGAGCTTGCGGCGCGTGGCCCTGCGGGGCTTCGCGAAAGCGGTGCGGCCATCACTGGCGCGGAAGATCACTGTGTTCTTGCGACGCTGGGCCTTGAAGTTGCGTCCCGTGATCGTGAGCGTTCCGCCCACGCTCACCCGCATCGGCTGGACACGCGTGATGCTCGGCACCGGGCCCTTGGACTTCGCTGCGCCAGCCGTCGCCGGCACCACAAGCAGCGCGGCGGCGATCAGCGTCAGGGAGGTGATGATGATGCGTCGCATTGCTGTCCTATCGACTTTCCGTATCGGTATCTGAACTTTGCGTCGTCTGAGTGGCCACGACGACGACGTCGGCGACCATCGGAGGAACGAAGCGGCGGTTCGGGCCCACGGCGGCGCGCGCCTTGGTGCCGCGCGCCTTCGAGCCGTTCGCCTTCGCGCTGTTGGCGCCCGCGCCGACCTTGACCTTCCGGATCTCGTCGATCCGGACGGTGTAGGTGTCGCCGTTTTCGTTCGTGAAGATGTACCTGGAGCCGGCGCCGATCATTGCGTAGGCGCACTCAGCCTCGCTTGGCTTGCAGCGGCCCTCGCCGGCTGCCTCGAGAGTCGAGTCCACGAGGAACACGGCGTCCGAGCCCTTGGGCGTGACGCCCATGAAGATCAGCAGCGGTGCATTCTGGTTCGGCAGCATCTCGAGCGTTTCCATGCCCTTGATGCGCCGGGTGTGGCCATTGGCCGTGAAGGTCAGGTCGACCACGTACTTGTAGGACGTCGTGGTCGTGGTGGTGCCGCCGCCCGTGTTGGGCGTGCCACCCGGCGTGCCGCCGGTGGTGCCACCGGTGGTGCCGCCGGTGTCCGTGCCGCCACCGGTGTCGGTGCCGTCCGGCGTGCCGGAGGTGTTGCCGGTGCTGGGGCCCGCGTCCGAGGAGGAGGCGTCCTCCTGCTTCTTGACGGCGCCCTTCGGCGGGCTTGAACGGGTCGCCCGGGTCGAAGACCCCCAGGGTCGAGCCGTCGCCCGGCTCGTCCTCGCCAAGCTTGACCTTCGCGAGCTGCTTCAGCACGTCAGGCTTCGGGCCTGCGGCGGTGGCCGTAGGAGCGGGTGCCGACGGCGCCGACGAGGGCTTCGCCAGCAGGACCGGAACGGCGACCAGCGCGACGAGCAGCACGACGGCCACAGGCCAGAGGCGCTTCTCCTTGAGGTCCTGCCAGAGGTCGAGAAGGAAGATCTTCATCACAGACTCCTAGGGAGTCGCCGTGGCGGTCGGGGCAGGTGAAGGTGTGGACGACGGTGCGGGCGTGGCCGCCGGCGTCGTGGGCGGAGCGGTGGCCGCGGGCCCCTGCGGGGTCGCGCCCGCCGTGGCGCCCTGCGTCTTCGGCGACAGGTACACCGTGGCCTTGATCTGGGCCCGGATGCCCGGGAACAGGATCGGGTCGCTCGTGTAGTTGACGCTGTCGATGGTCACGAGGCGGCCGTTCACGACCACGTCCTCGTTGACCACGTGGACGAAGCGCTTGATGTCGTGGAAGAAGTCGGCGAGCTTGAAGAAGTGGCCGGTGAACTCGAGCTCGAGCGGCACGGTCTCGAGTCCAGCGGGAGCAGCGGGTGTGGTGGTGCCGTCAGCGTTCGTCGTCGAGCCGCCACCCACGGGCAGCCCGCCCTCGCGGGCCGTCGTCGAGGTGGTGGCGTCCACGCCGGACTGAGCGGCCGCGCTGTCAGCCTGAGAAGCTGTGTTGTTCGCGCCCTCGGCCGCCTGGCCGGGAGCGCTCTGCGCCGGCTGGCCACCGGCCGCGGCGGCGGGGGTGGTTGTCGTGCCGGAGCCGGAGCCCTCGGTTCCCGCGGGCGGGGTCGAGCCCGCCGTCGGGGCCGGCGCGCTCGCCACAGGGGTGCGCTCGCCGGTGGCGATCTTCGTGAAGTGAATGCCGGTGCCCTTGGCCGCGCCCTCTAGCTGCACGAGCAGGCTGGGCATGTCGACGTCGGACGGGATCGCCTTGCCGAGGCGCACAATCTGGGTGTAGTCGCTGCGGAAGTCGGTCTTCGCGCCAGAGGCCGTGGCCAGCTCGGCCTTGGCGGCGTCGCGGCGCTCCTCCTGCTTCGCCAGCGAGGCGGCGGCCGTGGAGGCCTCCTCACGCTTGGGCGCCAGCAGCAGGAACCAGTACGCCACGATCACGACGATCGGGACGAGCACCAGCAGGAGCTTGCGGTCGCGGTCAGACATCGAGGCCATTACGAGCCACCTCCGAGTGAGGCCGGGACCTGTGTCTCACCCTTCGGGGCCTCGTTGGCAGGCTCCACCGGGCTGAACGTGACGGTCAGGTCGAACTTGTAGAGGTCTCCGCAGTTCTGGAGGCTCGTGTCGCCGCCGGCCTGCTCCTGAGTGGACTCGTTCAGGGCGACGTCCGTCACGCGGTACATCTGCTCGAGGCGCACCATCATGCGTGCGACCTCGGACTGGCGCGGCGTGCAGCCGACGAGGTTGGCCTCAGGGAGGGGAACCGTCGTGTCCGGGCTGGAAAGGTTTCCACCGCTCGTGTCTCCGGACACCGAGGCGTTGGTGGTGTGGATCCAGCTGTTGGCCGGCATCACACGCGAGAGCTCCCGCATGAAGCGCTCCCAATCGAAGCGCGTCTGCGCGGCCGCCATCACGGAGGTCAGCCGCTGCTCCTTGATCGAAGCGAAGTCTGTGAAGGCGCCGAGCTGCTTGGACTTGCTCTCGGCGGCGATGGCGTCCTGGCGGGCCTGCTCGGCCTTGCCCTGGCTCTCGTTCGCCGAGTTGCTGGTCATCACGTACGCGACGGCCATCACGAGCAGCACGGCCAGCACGCCGAGCACGCCGTATGCGCCGCCCGACACGTTGCCGCTGGCCTTCGCGCGCCGCTGGTCACTGGGGATCAGGTTTACGGCCTTCATGCGGCCCTCCCCATCGCGAGTCCGGCGGCCACCGTCAGGCGGTGCGGATCCGCGCCACCCTCGAGCGCCGTGGGATCGAGGACGCCAAGGGGCGCCGCGACCGTGGTCGGCAGACCGAGGTGGACACCGAGGCTCTCGACGAGCTCGTCGTTGACCGAGCCGACGCCGGAGAGGACGACCTCGCCGACCGGCCTGGCCTGAGCCTGGGTCATGTAGTAGTCGATCGAAAGGCGGATCTCGTCGGCGAGGCGCGCACCGGCGTCCTCGTCGTCCCAGACCGCGGCCAGCGGCCGGGTGAAGAAGCAAGCCGTACCGACGGCGATCGCGAGGTTGCTCACGCCGCCGAGGTGGCAGTAGACGCGTGCGCTGTCGTCCGGGCCGGTCTCCGAGGCGGAGGCGAGCGTGCGGACGAGCGCGAAGGCGTCGAGGTCGATGCCCTCCGGCTTCAGGCCGGCCTGCTTGGCCGCCTCGAGGACAGCCTCGATCATCGAGCGGCGCGCGGCCACGAGCACGACCTGCATGCGCGGGGAGCCGTCGGGCGCCTCGGTGTAGGAGGCGACCTGATGGTCGAGCACCGCCTCGTCGAGGGGCATTGCGATCGCCTCGGCCGCCTGGAAGCGGACAGCGGCGTCGCGCTGCTTCTCGTCCTCGATGCGCGGAAGCTCGACCACGCGGACGACGATCTGCTGGTTCGCAACTCCGAGGCGGACGCTCTTCGGCAGTCCGGCCTCGGCGACGAAGTTCTTCAGCGCATCGGCGAGCCCGTCGCGGTCGACGACTTCGCCGTCGCGAACGAGGCCTTCCGGCAGCTCGAGGCTTGCGCCACGCAGGACGCGTCCGCTCTCGACCTGGGCGGCTGCGAGGTAGCGACCGTCGATATCCAGCCCGACGGTGCCACCAGAGGAGTTCTTACGGAGGGAGAGACTCATGGGCGTACGCAAGGGGTATCGGCCGTACGATGGACACCCTTAACGTCCGTCCGGAAATGTCCAGGGATGCTGGACGCTTCCTCGACAAACTCGGCTGCTAATCGAGGAAGTTGGTCTCGTAGAGGTCGATCAGCTCTGGACCCGCAAGCACGCCGACGATCCCGCCAAGGGCCAGGAAGACCCCGAACGGGACCGCCTTCTTGCGCCCGGCGGCCCCCTCGCGCGCGAGGATCACGATCCCCACGAGCGAGCCGGACAGGAACGCCACGAGCATCGCCGGAATGATCGAGAGGCCCAGATAGAGGCCCATCGCGCCGGCCAGCTTCACGTCTCCCATCCCCATCCCCCTGGGATAGGCGATCACCGCCAGCAGCAGGAAGAGAAACGCGCCGGCACCCGCGATCAGGTTCTCGACGAGATCGTCCTGGTCCACCAGCAGCGTGGCGATTACGCCGTACGCCGCCAGCGGGTAGACGATCTTGTTGGGAAGCAGCTTGTGGTCGAAGTCGATCGCCGCGAGCGCGATCAGTGCGGCCACGAAGGGAAGCTCGAGCACCAGGTCGTTGTCGAAGCCCCGGATGCCCACCACGGCGGCGAAGACGACGGCCGTGATGAGCTCCACGAGCGGGTAGCGCGGCGAGATCGGCGCCCCGCAGCTGCGGCAGCGGCCGCGCAGAACGAGCCAGGAGACGACCGGCACGTTGTCGTAGGGCTTGACGGGCGCGTCGCACTCCGGGCAGTGCGAGCCCGGGCTCACGAGCGACTCGCCACGCGGGACGCGGTGAGCGACGACGTTCAGGAAGCTGCCGATGACCGCGCCGGCGGCAGCTGCAACGGCGATCTCGGGCACGGAGGCCATTGGACGCGCAAGCTAACGCCCGGTCCGGCTATTTCGGGTTGACGACCTCGCGCCAGGTGTTCTGGACGACGCCGGCGGTACCGACCGCGCTGATGTTCTCGAATGCGAGCGCGTAGAAGACGATGTTGTCCCCGGCCGAGCCGGCATAGACGCCGCCGGGCCCGTCCACAAGCGCGCCGCCGTGGATGGCTGCCGTACCGGACGTTTCGATCATGTTGGGGTCACTCGAGTTATCGAGGTTGGCGTTCCACACCACGCCCCAAAACTCGATGTTGCCGCCGAGATCGACCTTGCCGCGCTTGATGATCAGGAGGCCGGGGTTCGCCAGGGTGTTGCAGCACCTGCTGGCGCCGGGTGCCGCCGGCGCGCTGTTCGTGTACCTGCAGTCCCCGGCGTTCTCGATCACGACGATCTTGCCGTTCGGGTTCGCGGGGCAGCCGGCGTAGTAGGTGCCGTTGGCCCTGGCCACGTCCTCGAGCGCCTGGAGGGCGTCCGGGTTCTCGAGCGCCGACTGGCGTGGATAGTTCAGCTGGAAGTTCGCCGGAGGCTGGAGCTGCGGCCCCTTGGTCGGGTTGAGGTCGATGCAGCTGGCCGACTGAGGCGGCGTGCTGCAGCGCACCGCGATACCAAGGGACGAGCCGGTGGAATTCACGAGCGGGCGCCCGCCGTGGCCACCGCTGTTCTTGCCTCCCACCTTGCCGGCCAGCACTGCGTACTGCGGGAAGTTGATCACGCTGTCCTCGATGCGCACCCACGCCACGATCGCGCGCTTGCGGCCGCGGACGATGGCCTCGGAGCGCACCCAGACGTGGCGGTTGCCGTCGGCGTCGTAGCGCGCCCACGAGGCGAACTTCGTGTTCGCCGGGTTGATGATCTCGTCGTCCCAGAAGCGCACGGGCTGGTTGGTCACGGGGTCACGGTCGTCGCGCACGTAGGTGCGCCAGCCGTCCGTGGTCGACGAGAAGTCGAAGTCCACCTGGCCGGCGCCGTTGTAGCTCTTCGCGATCTGCGCGGACAGCGGGCAGAAGTAGGCGTCCTCGCCCGACTACGGCCGGGCAGCCGTGGAGCGGATACGGGCGGGTCTGGAGGCCGGTGCCGAGGCGTCCCAGGATGAAGGTCTGGGCCGACAGCGAGGCCTCGGCGAGGTTGAAGGTCGACTCCCGCTCGCGCTCCGCGCGCGACTGGCGTGTCTGAGTGTCCACCGACGACATGACGGCGAAGCCGAGCGTCATCATCACGGCCATCAGCAGGATGGCCGTGACCATCACGCTTCCGCGCTCTTCGTTCAGTTTGTTCATGGGGTGGTACACGTGACTCCTTGAGCAGGTGCGGGAACGCAGATCGACTGCGTCTCTGAGGTGTCACTGAGCGGGCCGTCAGAGACCGTGACCTTGACGGTGTGTGTCCCGGCCGTGACCTGAGCTGTGTGGACGACGTCGTTCGCGCCCTCACCGACGACCTCGGTGCCGTCGATGAACCAGGTGAAGTTGAGCGGCTTCTCCTCCGGGTCGGTCGACTCGGATGCGTTCATGATGATCGCGGTGCCGGCGTTGGCCAGCGCGAGGCTGAACACGGCCGTGGGCTTGCGGTTCTGGTTACGCAGGTAGACCGAGCTCTGCAACGTGCTCTCGCCCGGCGTACGCCCCGGATTCACGTCCACGTACAGGGTCGTGGTGACCTCCGTCACGTCCGGCGCGAGCGCGGCGTTGTAGTAGAAGATCGGGCGCGCGTTGTTGACGACGTTCTGAGCCACGAGCTTCGTGGTGGTCCAGCCCGCGCCGGGGCACGCGGTGGCCGCCGGGATTGCGGGGAAAGCCGCGGTGGTCCAGGTCTGGAGCTGGCGGTAGAGGTCGCCGGTCGTGCTGACGCAGTAGCGGACACGGTTCGTGTTGACGACGTTCAGGCTGCCGGCGGGCATGTCGCGTCCCTCCGACTGGAAGACGATCTCCTGATCCGCCATCAGGTCGAGCGCCAGCGGCTCATCCGTGGTCGGGCTCGCAAGGTTTCGCAGGTCCCGGGCCATCAGGTCCATCGCGTTACGGGCGCCGTCCTGCGCTTCATTCTGCTTCTGGTTGGTGCTGACGCTCTGTTGGAAGGAGTCGAACGTCGTGAGCGTGGCGCCCATCACCACGAGCATCAGCACACAGACGACCAGCACCTCCACCAGCGTGAAGCCGTCCTCCCGACGCAGCTCCGCAAGCATCGTCTAGCCGCCCGTCACGCCAGCGCTCAGGACGGACTCCGTGAAGGTCCCGTCCACGGCGCTCACGTAGTAGGTGTGCGGCCCGCCCGACGAGTCGAACTCGAACCAGGCGTAGCCCGGGGCGGATGCGCTGGGGAAGAAGTCGTCGTAGCGGTTGTTGAACGCCGTGCCGTCGCGGTAGATCCGATAGAACTGGATGCCGTCCGGATCGGTCGACGGGTTCCAGCTCACCACGACCATGCCCACCGGGGCGGCATCACCGCCGGCGTCCACGCATGCGGTCGATCCATCGCCCACGCACAGGCTCACGCCCGTCGGCTCCGGCGGCCTGCCGCTCGGGTCACCCACCGCGATCTGCGTGCTCGGGTTCCCCTCGCGCGGCGTGCTGCTGCCGGTGGGAAGGTCGAGCGCCACGACGGTGTAGAACTGCCAGCCGGCCGGGGGGTCGTCGAGGCACTTGATGCCCTCGGTGATGTTTGTGGTCTCGCCGATGCAGGTGATGGCGCTTCCAAGAACGCCGTCGGTCGAGCTGCGGTACACGCGGTACCCCTTGACGTCGCACTCCGGGTTCTGGACCCACTGGAGGTCCACGAAGCCGTTCGAGCCGTTGCGGCCTCCGCCGACGTCCTGCGGAGCCACCGGGATGCGGCGATTCAGGATCACTGTGCGCGCTCGAGGCGTACCGGCGCGGTCCTGCGAGTCGAAGGCGTCGGCCTGCACGACGTAAGTGCAGTCGTGGTAGAGCGGCGTGCCGTCAGGCTTGTCGAGGTCCCAGGTGAAGTCCCAGTTGATGCTCGAGCCGGTGGCGCTGCCCTTCGGCTCGCCGCCGACGCTCCACTTCACACCCTCCGCGGCCTTGGAGGTCGTGACATGGAAGTCGATCTTGTTCTGCGCGACCGTGGTCAGCGTGATCGGATCGACGTTGGCCACATTGGTCGGCACGAGCGACGTGACCGACGGGCCGAGGCCGCCGACCGGGTTGATGATGGCCGAGGTCTGAGTGATCGAATGCGTGACCTGGCGTGTGCTCCATGTGAGCGTCACGCGGACTCGCTTGTAGTCATCCGGGTTGCGGTCGGTGTTCACGCCGACAGCGGGCACGTCGGAATCCGCGCAGTAGGCGACCGGGCCGGTGTGCGAACCGAGGCCGTCCTGCGGGTCGTCGAGCGAGCAGACGGTGAGCGTCGTCTCGTACTCGACGTTGCGGCTCTTGATCTGGTGGCCCGTGACCCCGGGCTTCACGTCGGCGAGGCCGGGGCGACTACTGAGCGCGTCGAGCAGCTCGGCGGCCGTGAGGTCGCTATAGCGGATCGAGCGCGAGACCTCGATGATCGAGCGGGCCACGTTCGTGCCGCCCTCGCGGGCCTTCGTCTTGGAGGTGACCGCGTTCGCCCCCTCCACCATCGAGACAACGCCCAGCACCCCCACCAGGAGGACCAGGATCGCGACCAGCACCTCGACTAGCGTGAAGCCGCGCTCGCCTTCGGGACGTGCGCAGGGAGCCATCCCCTAGGTCGTCGGCGCGTAAGGGGTCAACCTCGACCGCCTATACGTCCACCGGACGTAGGTGCGATGGCGGATCCGATACCGCCCCTAACGACGAAGGGCGGGCCCGAGGGCCCGCCCTTGTGCCGTAAAGCTGAAACGAGGGACTACCAGTTGGTAGCGCCCTGCGCGTTACCGCATCCGCCAGTGCTGGCCGTGGTGCAGGTACGCGTCACGGTCGAGCCCGCCTTCGTGTAGGTGAAGTCGTTGCCCGAACGCGAGTGACCGACGATCGTGTAGCCGGTGGCCGTCGAAGCCGTGATCTCGGCCTCGCCATCGGCAGCGCCGAGCGTGATGCCGCTCTGCGTGACGTCCTGGGACGCGGCGCAGCCGACGTAGGTCTCGGCGTTGGTGAAGCAGGACTCCATGTGGGAGGCCAGGTTACGAGCGTCCGACTTGGCAGCCGAGTCCTGACCCTTCTGACGCTGACCAAGGAACGCCGGCAGCGCGATGGCCGCCAGGATGCCGATGATCAGAATCACGACGAGCAGCTCGATGAGGGTAAAACCCTCCTGCCCGTTGTGGATGCGCTCGCGAAGCTTCCGCAGCATGTGTCTCCTCCTTTGAGGTGACTCTGGGTTTGGTCTGGTGCCAGTTGCCGCGGAAGCCGCCGTCTGGATTGAACCCTTGGTGGCAGCTCGGCCGACTCCCTCTGGACGAATCCATTGGGAGCCCCGGAGCTTTGCGACCCCGCCTCACGACGGGTGTGCCTTTACACCGTGGCTCTGGCCTTGCCCGTAAATCGACCCAACAGGCGCGGATCTTTACCGTGCATTCGTCCAGAACGACGAAGGGCGGGCCCGAGGGCCCGCCCTTGTGCCGTAAAGCTGAACGAGGGGACTACCAGTTGGTAGCGCCCTGCGAGTTACCGCATCCGCCAGTGCTGGCCGTGGTGCAGGTACGCGTCACGGTCGAGCCCGCCTTCGTGTAGGTGAAGTCGTTGCCCGAACGCGAGTGACCGACGATCGTGTAGCCGGTGGCCGTCGAAGCCGTGATCTCGGCCTGACCGTCGGCAGCGCCGAGCGTGATGCCGCTCTGCGTGACGTCCTGGGACGCGCGCGCAGCCGACGTAGGTCTCGGCGTTGGTGAAACAAGACTCCATGTGGGACGCGAGGTTACGAGCGTCCGACTTGGCAGCCGAGTCCTGACCCTTCTGACGCTGACCAAGGAACGCCGGCAGCGCGATGGCCGCCAGAATGCCGATGATCAGAATCACGACGAGCAGCTCGATGAGGGTAAAACCCTCCTGCCCGTTGTGGATGCGATCGCGAAGCTTCCGCAGCATGTGTCTCCTCCTTTTGAGGTGACTCTGGGTTTGGTCTGGTGCCAGTTGCCGCGGCAAGCCGCCGTCTGAATTGAACCCTTGGTGGCAGCTCGGCCGACTCCCTCTGGACGAATCCGTTGGGAGCCCCGGAGCTTTGCGACCCCGCCTCACGACGGGTTTGCCTTTACACCGTGGCTCTGGCCTTGCCCGTAAATCGACCTGATAGGGGCCTGAACCTTTACCCCGGGGGCGCAACAGGCTTAGGTCATACGTCCAGCGATCTAGGATCCGGCGGGTGCACATAAGACGCGCACTGCTGCTTTTCGCCATCGTTTTGGGCATGGCCGCGCTCGTCGCGTCGTTTTCGCGGCCTCCCGAGAACCGAACTGCAACCGAGCGGAGCGAGGAGCCGGGCCCGTCAACGGCAGCGCCGGCGCCGGTGGACAACCCACCGCGCCCGATCTCTTTCGACGCGACCTCGCGCGATAGGCGGCGCTTGGAGCAGGGTCGCGCCGCGACGGTCGAGATAGAGGTCGACGAGCCCGGAAGCGTCGAGGTCCCGGACCTCGGACTGACCGCGAGCGCAGACGAGCACACCCCCGCCCGCTTCGAGGTCTTCCCGACCCGCGCCGGCTCCTACGAGATCCTCTTCAGGCCCGCGGCAGGCGACCGCAGCCGGCGGGCCGGCACCCTCGTCGTGACGGCCGAGGAGTGAGGCGGCTGCTCGTGGCAGCCGCCTTCGCGGCTGCGATCGCGTGCGGATGCGGGGACGATGCGGAACCCCCCGCGCCAGTGCGCGCGGAGCGCCCGTCACCTCCGGCCCCACCCCCCGCGCCGAGGCTTCGCCCCACGCACTGCCCGGCTGGCGTGGCCGGCTGCCGCGTGGCCAGCGGCCGCATCATCTTCGTCGAGCGTGTGGATCCCGATGGCGATGGCGATGCCCATTTCGTGCTCGCCTCGCGTGCGTCTATAACGGCGCCCGGGATCTCCGCCATCGATGTCCGCAGGGGGCTCCGGCCAAAGCCGCTGCCTGGCGTGGGCGACCACCTGAGCGCCGCCGGCCCTGTGGAGACCGGCAGCTACGGCCAGCGACAGATCCACGCGCTTCGCCTGAGAGTGGCCCGGTGACGGTCAAGCAGCTGGCAACGATCGGCGTCTACGGCTTCACCCTCGAGGAGTTCCTCCGCAGTCTGCGCGATGCCGACGTGCGGCTCGTGCTCGACGTGCGCCAGCGCCGCGGCGTGCGCGGCCCGCAGTACGCGTGGGCCAACTCGAAGCGCCTCCAGGCTGCACTCGAAGAGGCCGGGATCGATTACCAGCACCACCCCGAGCTCGCGCCCACCACGGACATGCGTCAGCTCCAGTACCGCGAGGACGACCGGCTCGGCGTCGGAAAGCGCTCCCGCGAGCAGCTCGCGCCCGAGTACCGCGAGCGCTACACAAGAGAGATCCTGGACCGCGCCGATCTGGACGCGGTGGTGGCGGAGCTACCCGAGGCGGGCGCCGGCGCACTGCTCTGCGTCGAGCGCGACCCCGAGGCCTGTCACCGCTCGCTCATCGCGGACCGGCTCGCCGCCGAATACCAGGTTCCGGTGACCCATCTACGACCGTCGTGACGGAAGTCATGAAATAGGCTCGGCGGCTATGGAGACCATCAACGGGTGCACCGTCGCCCGTCCCTCCGACGCATCCGAGCCCTTCTCCTTCGGCCCGGCCGAAACGCAGGGTGCATATTTCGTCATGGTCGGGGCGGGCGCCCCAGGTCAGTCGGGGCCTCCGCTCCACACCCACCCGAACACGGATGAGACGTTCTACGTCGCCGACGGTGAAGCCACGTTCCAGCTTGGAGACCGCGAGGTTCCTGCCACCGCCGGTTGCCTCGTCTTCGTGCCTCGGGGGATGCCCCACACGGTCTGGAACTCCGGCGAAGGACCGCTGCGCGGGGTCATCATCGTCTCGCCCGGCAGCGCGGAACACGAGTTCGTCCCGGTCGAGGCCGGCTGAGTCGCTTAGGCCAGCCCCGCGCTCACCATCGCGTCGTGCTCGAACATCTGCATCAGCGTCGCGTCGTTGTCGAAGACGCGACGCCTCGCCGCCTTCCAGCGTTCGATCTTCGGCTGGCCATACATGTACTCGAGCTGCTCCGGGTCGATTCCCGAGTTCTTCGACCAGTGCATCGTGTAGCGAATTCCCGCCTTGCGGAACGCCGCGTCCAGCTTCCGTTCGAATTCGGGGAAGCGCTCGTCGTTGATGAGGCCCACCTCGAACACCGCCGTCTTCGGCTCGTGTTGAGTGAAGCCCAATGTGGCTTTCGAGGCGTGCACGAGCCTGACCTGGCTGATTGAAGGAAGCCGCATCTCGCGCGCCACTTCCGAGCAGATGTCGATCGTCGCCGGCGCATCCCTCACGGAGACGCCGAACGCGCTCTCGATGTAGCCCTCGAGGTAGTAGATCGATGAGGTGTAGAGCTGCCCGGGTGTGCCGCGAACGCCGTCCAACAGAGCGACCTTCCGATATTGCTTGAACTGGATGCCCGTCGTGAAGCGGGGCGGCAGGAGTCGGAGCACGCCGCCGAGGGCGCGCAGGATGTTGATGCCGGGCGCGTAGCCGTTCTTGTCGCGGACGATCCAGCGCGGCTTCGGCGTCGGGTGGCCGGGCTCGAAGGGCACCTGCGGCGCGCCCGCCTCCATCGCCATCTGCTTGCGGCTATGGGGATCGAAGATGAACTCGTAGTGGTAGAGGTCGGCCGGATCGGCAGTGCCGAATTCGGTGAGCTTCGTCTTCAGGGCGTCGTGGTGAATGTCGCCGATCGCCGGAAATGCGACCTGGTAGACGGGCGCCGTTTCCACCGCCACCGCCGCGATGATCCCGAAGGTCCCGAAGCTCACCACGGCCGCGTTGAAGATCTCGTCGTCGCGGATCAGCTTGGCGCCGATCTTCGTCGCGAAGTCCTCGTTTAACACCGGCTTCGACGCCTTCTCGATCCACAGGGTCTTGCCGCTGCCGGTGGCGATGTGCAGCCCGACGACGAAGTCGGGCATCGCCCCGAAGTTGATCTGCGAGCCGTGGGTGTTCCCTGACACCGCGCCGGCAATGGTCTGGCCGTTGCCGATCCCGGCCGCCTTCAGCGCCCGTTTTCCGGCGTCGTCGTGCGGCACTAGCTCGAGATAAGCGTTGAGCTCGGCGATCTGCATGCCGGCCTGGGCGATCACAACATTCGGGCGGTCCGCGGCCGGGTAGGTCGCGTCGAAATATTGGTCCCCGACGTCGTAACAGCCGTTCAGAAGCTTGGTGTTCACGAGCCAGCCGTCGGTGATGTTGATCTTCGACAGCGCCCAGCCCGAGCCGATCGGAAGGATCCGCTTGCCGGCCTCGCGCGCCTTGCCGATCACCTCGTCGAGGCTGTCGCCGGCGTTCCGGAACATGTCGAACCCGGCGAGCAACGTGCCCTGGGGGCCGACATTGTCGACGTCGATGAGCTCGGCGACCGTTGTCCTGTGCGTGACATGGACGCCGTTCCACGACTGGGGGCCGCGATCGTCCCAGTGGATCATCGCTGGCCCCCTCAGTCCAGCGTTCCGGATTGCGACGGCGGGCGGCAGCAACGCCAGCTGACCCGCGTCGGCGCCCAGATGCCGAGCGTCAGGAAGGTGGCGAGCACCTGCAGGAAGTTCCGCCCCACCCTGATCTCCTCGATGCCCAGCCGCTGGCCGTTGGCGAGGCGGCAGTTGGTGATCGGCAGGTCCTGGCGGATCAGCCCCCACAGGAAGCAGTTGAGGTTCTTCGACTTCCACTCCGTGCCGGGCATGTTCTGCGGCTGGGAATCGCCGATTCCGCCGTCCTGGTAGATCAGGTAGGTCGACGCGCTGGACAGAGGGCCGGATTGGCCGATGGGCCGGTCCATCGCCCTGCATATTGCCGCAAGTTGCTATTGGGGGAAAGCGCGCGGGTGGCTGCTCACGTCACCGGCTGCGCGAGCCAGTAGTCGAGGCGCTCGGCCATGCGACCCGAATCGAGCAGATCGCGGACCCAGGTGTTGATGCACACGCGCCAGTTGTCGTCACCCTTGGGGAGCCCGAACGCGACATCGAACGGGTCGAGCACGTCCTCGGAGCGCGCGCGCTCTCCCGCGACGCGCCCGTGCAGCCCGATGGCGGCGAGTGGCGGCTTCGTGAACTTCTCGCGGATGACCTTCATCGCCGCCGCTTGGGACATCGTGGCGTCGGCTCGGTTGGCGGCGAGGACGTCGTGGAGCAGGAGCCGGTCGCCAAGTTGCGTGTCGCTGACCATCGCCTTCGGAACGTACTTCTGGGCCAGCTCGAGCTGCGCGGTTCCGGTTCCGTAGATGAAGCGGACGTTCGGCTTGTTCAGGTCGTCGATCGTCTGGTACGGCGAGTCCTTGAGGACGTAGAAGAGCTGGCCCGACTGGTAGTAGGGCGTCGAGAAGTCGATGAGCTTCTTGCGGTCGTCGGTCACGAACAGCTCCGCGCCGACGATGTCCGCCTGACCCGTGACGAGCGCCCGCGGCAACGTGTCGTAGGAGTACTCGGAGATATCGAAGTCCACGCCAAGGATGTTTGCCAGCTCGGCCGCGTTCTGCGCCTCGACTCCGGTCCACAGGCCGCGCTCGACCTCGAACCCGAACGGAGGCGAGACCCCGATCGCCCAGAAAAGAGCACCCTCCTTCTTGATCCGGTCGATGGTCGGGGACGACACGTCGCAGGCCTCCTTCACCGCCTCGTCCACGTCGGTCGGGATCGCCGGCGGATCGAACTTGCCTGTGTCCGCGTTCCCCGAGGCCGCCCCGTTCTCTGCCTCGTCGCCGCCGCACCCCGGGAGTACGGCAGCCACGATCGCGAGCGCACTCAGGACGACGACGAGGCGGGTGGTCATTCCCGCTCATTATCCGTTACCTTCGCCGTAGGGCCTCTGAATGGGACGTGGGCTGACTGGTCGAATGGTCGTGGCGAGCGGTCTGCTTGCGATCATCGTGGGCGGAGCGTTCGCGGTGGTGATCCTCACGGGCACAGACGTGCGTGGCACCACCGAGCTGAGGCGTGAGACGCGCGAGACGCTCGTGGCCGCCGACACGCTCGAGAAGCAGGTCGTCGACATCGAAACGGGCCTGCGCGGCTTTGTGATCACCCGCGACGAGAGCTTCCTCGAGCCGTCGAACGAGGCGCGTGCTGCCCTGCCGCGCACCGCGAGGGAGCTCGAGCGCCTCGTGGCGGACGAGCCCGTCGAGCGCGCCCGGGTCCGGCGAATCGTGCGGGCCCTGAATGAGTACGTGCGTCAGTACGCGTTGCCACTCGTCGCCGCCGTGAGACGAAACGACCCATCCGTGCGCAGCGTCGAGCGCAACCTCGAGGCCAAGCAGCGCGTCGACGCGCTGCGGGCGGGCTTCAACAGTTTCCGCGAAGCGGAGCGAACTCGGCTCAGCACGCGCGACGCCGACGTCGACCAGGCTGCGAGCCGCGCCACGGCCGCGGCCGCGGTCGGCGTCACCGGTTCGATCCTCCTGATCCTGCTCTTCGCGGGCTACCTCACGCGCGTCATCGTCCGGCCGCTACGCCGGGGGTCGCGGATGGCGGACCGCCTCGCCGGTGGGGATCTGAGCGCGCGCATGCCCGAGACCGACGTCGCCGAGATCGGAGCGCTCGAGCGCTCGTTCAACGTGATGGCCGGGTCGCTGGAGAACACCGTCGCCGAGCAGGCCGCCCTGCGCCGAGTCGCAACGCTGGTCGCCCGCGGTGCCGCACGGGGTGAGGTCTTTGCCGTAACGGCCACGGAGGTGCGGCGCCTGCTGGGCACAAACGCCACAGCGCTCGCGCGCTACGAGCCTGAGGGGACGGTCACTGTGCTCGCGCTGGAGACCGATGTGGACCTCCCGGTAAGCGTTGGCGACCGCGTCACGCTGGAGGGCGATAGTGCCATGGGAGCCGTATTGCGCACCGGCCGGGCAGCCCGCCAGGACAGCTTCGAACAGACCACCGGCACCGTCGCTGGTATTGCCCGCCAGGCGCGCATGGGCACTTCTGTTGGCGCCCCGATCGTGGTCGAAGGGGACCTCTGGGGAGTCGTGGTGGTGTCCACACGTGACCGCACACTCGCGGCCGACACCGAGAAGCGCCTGGGCGATTTCACCGCCCTGGTGGCCACAGCGATCGCCAACGCCGAGTCGCGCATCGAGGTCACGCGGCTGGCCGAGGAGCAGGCGGCGCTGAGGCGGGTGGCGACGCTGGTGGCCGAGGGAGCCGCACCCACCGCCGTGTTCGACGCCGTGGCCGGGGAGATGGAGGCCCTGCTGGATGCCGACCAGGTCGCGCTGAACCGCTACGAGGCCGACGACGAGCTGGTTGTGCTCGCACACCGAGGTCTGGATGTGGCGCAAACGCCGGTTGGGTCGCGACTCAGCCACGAGGGCGAGAGCGCGACGGCCACGGTGTGGCGCACAGGGCGCCCGGCCCGGGTGGAGCACCACGAGGGAGCGCCCGGCGCGCTTGCGGAGCTCGCGCGGGAAACGGGTCTGCGCGTGAGCGTCGGCGCGCCCATCATCGTGGATGGCCGGCTCTGGGGGATCATCACGGCTAGCTGGAAGCGCGAGGAATCACCACCCACCGACGCCGAGGATCGGATGGTCCATTTCGCCGGGCTGCTCGACACCGCGATCGCCAACGCGGACAGCCGTGACCAGCTCAAGGCCTCCCGTGCTCGTCTGGTTACGGCCGCGGACGATGCTCGCCGCCGCGTCGTGCGCGATCTGCACGACGGGGCACAACAGCGCCTGGTGCAGACGATCGTCACGCTCAAGCTCGCGCGGCGCGCCGCCCAGGAGGACGCCGAGTCATCGGATGCGCTCGTCGCCGAGGCGCTCGATCAGGCCGAGCAGGCCAACGACGAGTTGCGCGAGCTGGCCCAGGGCATCCTGCCCACGATCCTCGCCCGCGGCGGACTGCGGGCCGGAGTCGACGCGCTGGTGTCGCGCGTGCGCGTTCCTGTAGACGTGGACCTAACCGATGAGCGGCTCCCAACCGAGATCGAAGCCAGTGCCTACTTCGTGGTCGCCGAAGCGCTCACGAACGTCGTAAAGCATTCCCAGGCGAGGAGAGCGGACGTCAAGGCGTGGATCGAAGACAGCGTTCTACACCTCGACATACGCGACGACGGAGTCGGCGGAGCCCGCCCCGACGGAACCGGCCTGGTCGGACTCAACGACCGCCTCGCGGCGCTTGGAGGCCGGCTGAGCGTCGATAGCCCCCCGGGCCAAGGCACCCGTGTGACCGCCACGCTGCCGCTATGAAGACGTGCTGCTCAGGGCGTCGGTTCCCAAGCCGCCTCCACGATGTATCCGTCGGGGTCGCGGCACTTGACGCTGACGTATTCAGGATCGTCCCACTCCTCCACCAGCTCGACTCCATCGGCGGCAAGCCGATCGCGCAGGGCTAGGACAGCGTTACGGTCGGGCAGTCCAATACCGAAGTGCATCCAGGACGGCCGCGCAATCTCCTCGACGCTGGGACCAAGAGCGAGCGCGAAGCCCCCGGCGTTGTAGAGCATCAGCACGCCATCGTCATACCGCCGCGCCGGCAGCGCGCCAAAGCCGAAGTAGCGCTCGTAAAAGCGGCGTGAGCGCTCCTGATCGCGAACCGGGATTGCGAGGTGATCCATGACGGCGACGGTACGGCACGCGGCGTCGCCGCAGCGCCCTGGACGCGCGCGGCGATGGACATGGCGGGACGAGCGTGGGATGCTCGCTCCGATGCTCTCAACAGTTGCCGTAGGCACCGACGGATCGGCCACCGCGTCCGAGGCGGTAGAGGCGGCAGCTGAGATCGCGCGACGGTTCGACGCGAAGCTGGTCCTCCTGAGCGCCTTCCAGGATTCAACTGATCCGTTCGCCGCCTCGAGCCAGGCCTCGGTCGAGCTCCAATGGGTTTACAACAAGGATGCCCGCGTGCGCGAGATCCTGCATAGGACCGAGCAGGAGCTACGAGACCGGAAGATCGAGTGCACAACGATGATCGACGAGGGCGACCCCGCCGAGGTACTCAACCGGCTGGCCGAAGCGTGCGACGCGGACCTGTTGGTGATCGGCAATCGGGGCATGCATCGGCGCGTGCTCGGGAGCGTGCCGAACACCGTCACACACAAGGCGCCCTGCTCGGTGTACGTGGTCAAGACGACTTAGCTGCTGCAGCGACTCTGACGCGACCACCGCGCGCCGTCATAAGCGGCCGCCGACGTCAGCCGATGCGGATGAGCTTCTTGTTCACGAACTCGTCGGCACCGTAGGTGCCGAGTTCGCGGCCGAAGCCGGATCGCTTGGTGCCGCCGAACGGCAGCTCGGCTCCGTCGGCTCCGACGATGTTCACGTAGACCATGCCGGCGTCGATCTGGTTGGCCACGCGCTCGGCCTGCTCGGGGTCGGTCGCCATCACGTACGAGCCCAGCCCAAAGGGCGTGTCGTTCGCGAGCTTGACCGCCTCCTCCTCGGAGGACACGCGGTAGACCTGCGCGACCGGGCCGAACAGCTCCTCGCGGTAAGCGTCGTTGTTGGGGCCGATGTCGGTCAGGACGGTTGGCTCGAAGAAATTGCCCTCGCGCCCCCCGCCGACGACCACCTTTGCGCCCTGGTCGATCGCACGCTTGACCTGGTCCTCGAGCCGGTCGGCCGCGGCGGTCGACGACAGCGGACCGATCTCGCTGTCAGACGATGTCGGGTCGCCCGGTTTTACGGCCGTCATCGCGGCCGTGAACTTCTCGAGGAACGGCTCGTACAGGTCGTCGACCACGATGAACCGCTTGGCCGCGTTGCATGACTGCCCGGTGTTGTCGAGGCGCGCGGCGGCGGCGTCCTCGACGGTCTTGTCGAGGTCGTCGGTCCCGAGCACTATGAACGGATCGGACCCACCCATCTCGAGCACGATCTTCTTCAGGTTGCGGCCCGCGATCTCCGCCACCGCGGCTCCGGCGCGCTCCGATCCGGTCACTGAGACGCCGCGCACGCGCGGATCGGCGATCACCCACTCGATCTGCTCGTTTGTCGCGTAGACGTTCTCGTACGCGCCTTCAGGGAAGCCAGCCTCGTCGAACAGCTTCTGGATCGCCTCCGCCGACTCGGGGCACTGCGGCGCGTGCTTCAGGACAATCGTGTTCCCGATCACCAGGTTCGGACCGGCGAAGCGGGCCACCTGGTAGTAAGGGAAGTTCCACGGCATGATCCCGAGCAGGACGCCAAACGAGCTGCGACGGACCACCGCGGATCCGTCGCCGGCGAGCAGCTTGATCGGCTCATCCGCCATCAGCTGCTCGGCGTTGTCTGCGTAGAAGCCGTAGATGTCGCCGACGAAGTCGAGCTCGCCGAGCGCCTGCTCGATCGGCTTGCCCATCTCGCGGACGATGATCTCGCCCAGCTCCTGGCGCCGCTCGACGTGCAGCTCGCCGACGCGGCGCACCAGGTCGGCGCGCTCGGCGACGGTCGACGAGGCCGACCACCTCCGGTGGACTTCGTCGGCACGACCGATCGCGGCGCGAAGATCGTCGTCGCTGGTGGTGGGGTATTCCTTGACCTTCTCACCCGTGGCCGGATCGACGACTGCGTACATGCTCATCTGGTTTCTCCCATGGTATGGATACGGGCTCGCAGATCGGCGTCAGCCAACTTCTCGGCTGCCGGCTGAAGCGTATGCTCCTGCGCGGTGGGCCGCTCCGCCCTCATCGTGCTCGACGTCCAGAAGGCCTTCGACGACCCCGCCTGGGGCGCGCGGAACAATCCGGACTGCGAGCGCAACATCGGCGCGCTGATCGGCACGTGGCGCGAGCGCGGCTTCCCGGTCGTCTTCGTCCGTCACGACGGCCTCGAGGAGGAGTCGCCGTACGACACGCTTGGGCGCGAGCATCCCGGGAACGCCTTCAAGGAGGTGCTCGAGGGCGAGCCCGACCTGCTCGTGACCAAACACGTGAACTCCGCGTTCCATGGAAGCCCGGACCTGGAGGCCTGGCTGCGAGCGAACGGCGTCGATGCGATCACGGTCTGTGGGATCCAGACGCAGATGTGCTGCGAGACGACCGCGCGCGTGGGCGCCAATCTCGGCTTCGAGATGACCTTCGCGATCGACGCCACCCATACGTTCGATCTTCCTGCCTACGGCGGAGGGACCCTGCGCGCCGACGAGGTGGCACGTGTCACCGCCTCGAACCTCGATCCCGAGTTCGGGCGCGTTGCCACCACGGCCGAGCTGACCGGCTGAGGCGAGGCGGCGCCAGTCACGACTGGGTATCCGCTAGCGATCGCCGCCTGACGCCTTGACAAATCCATAGGGAGAGCGCCCTACCGCGGATCCCGGTCCGCGGCCCCGTCGGAGTCCGCGTCGGCTGGGACACTGGGCGCGCTTGTTGATCGACGTTATCGGTGACCTGCTGCCGTCGGCGATCGCCGTCGCCCTCAGTCCGATCCCGATCATCGCCATCGTCCTCGTCCTGGGGCGCCGCGAGCCCGGACCGCGGGGCCGGCCTTCGCGCTTGGCTGGATCGGCGGTCTCCTCGTCGTGAGCGTCATCGTGGTCCTCGTCCTCGGGGCTGGCAGCGATCCCGACAGCGACGACCCAGGCATCTCCTGGTTCAAGGCCGCCATAGGGATCCTGTTCCTCGTGATGGCCGGCAATCAATGGAAGAAGCGACCGAAGGATGGCCAGGAACCCGAGACGCCAAGTGGATGGCAACCATCGACACCGCAACACCGTCGAAGGCGGCGATGCTGGGCGCCGCGCTCTCCGGGGCGAACCCTAAGAACCTGGCGCTCACCCTCGCCGCGGCCGCGTCGATCGCCGAGGCGGGGCTCGACCGAGCCGACGAGGCGATCGCCGTCGCCGTGTTCGTCGCCCTCGGATCGCTCACGGTCGCCGGTGCAGTGCTCGTCTACCTCGTCGACGCCAAGCGAGCCGCGCGCCCGCTCAACGCGATCAAGCGCTTCATGTCCGACAACAACGCGGTCATCATGATGGTCGTCCTGCTCCTACTCGGGACCAAGCTCCTCGGCGACGGCCTCGCCATCCTCTGACGCGGCGCCTCCGATCGACCGAGACCCCGTTGTCGGGCACCGAGCCGGGCGCGCCCAAGACTGCTGCTTTCCATGCAAAGCAACAGTCCACCAGCCGCTTTCCTTGATGGGGCCCCTTGACTGTTCGATCTAGGCTTTGCCGATCGCAAGAAGCGCGGAGCTAAGCCGCCGCGGCGACGAGGCCTACTCCCGCAGCCCCACGGCTTCGAGGGCGTCATGTTTGGTCGCGTACTCCCTGACGCGGCTGATCCGGCCGTCGCGGAGTGTGAGGACCCACGTCTCTTCATGTTCCGCAAACGGGGTCTGGCTGCCCTTGCCCAGTCCGCCCCAGCGGAGCGGCACGACCACGTGGCTCCCTGCCTGGATGTACTCCAAGGGCCGGTACCAGGTCTGCTCCAAGGCGTCATCGAAGGCGTCGGAGAACCGCCGCAACCGGTCGTAGCCCGTATACACACCCGCGTCTGGGAAATCGGCGCGAACCTCCCAGACGATGTCGGGATCGAGGAACTCGGCAAGCGCTTCCCAATCCGTCTCCGGCTCGGACAAGAGCTCGAAGACGCGGTCCAGACGCTTCACGTTCTCCTGCGACATCGCCCGCCCAGTATCCCGCGCCAAGGTGTGCCTTGACCGCCGCCCTGATCTACGCCGCGGTCAACGGCATCGGTCTCTCGCCGCTACCGCTTTTCGTCTAACCAGCAAGCCGAGCCGTCGCCGCGCTCGCTACTGCTGTCACGCGCAAGCAGCAGCGGCCGCATGTACCCCAGGGGCGCAGCACCGGCCCGCGTACAGCGGGGACCGCGCGGGTGTCAGCTCAATTAGCCGGCGCGGGTCATGGAGGCGAGTCGTAGGGCGCCGCCGTCTTTGTAACGGAGAGCAGCTCGACTCGGTTGTGTCCTTCGCGGAAGGCGCTTTCGGGCAGCATGATCGAGAACGCTCGGCGTCGTCGTCGGCCAGCGTGAAGATCTCGCCGACCGCGACGATCCGGCCGTTGAGCGCGACCGCCAGGTCTCGCGGGGGTGACCCGCCCGGGCCGCGGATCAGTGCCGGTGAGCTGAGCGGGGAGGAAGTCGGAGCGCAGGTGCACGGAGGAGTATGCGCCCGCGTCGTTGATCTCAGCGCTCGCCGGCGCGCGTGGGACGGAGGTGACCGGCCGTCCGATCAGCTCGGGGTGGGGGCCGATCCCGAACAGGCCGGGTGGCCGGTCATGCTCGCCGAAGAGGCGGATCTTGCGCGCGAGCGACGGCGCGGATGCGGCGCTTGAACTCCGGCAGGGAGAGCCTGAGCCTGCGGCCCGAGCGCATGAACACGTCGACGTTCGACGGGATCTGGGCGGAGCTGTCGAAGACCGACGAGCCGTCCACATGCCAGGGCATGTGGATGCCGAGCACGTCGGCGATCGAGGGAAGGATGTCCTCGGTCCGCACGTGGCGGTTCGAGATGCGGCCGGAGTGCTCGAACGGCCGCTTGATGAAGAGCGGCGTGTCGGCGATGTCCTCGACCGTCCCCGGGGTGGCGAGGTGGCGATTGGCGTTGCGGTGCAGGAAGCTCTCGCCGTTGTCTGCTGTGACGACGATCAGCGCCCGGTCGTAGAGGCCCTTCTCGTGCAGGCGGCGGAGCAGCGTGCCGAGCAGGCGGTCGGCGAAGCCGGCCTGGAGCAGATGGCGCTGATAGGCCTGCTGCAAGAGGTAGTCGTTGCCCCACGAGGGCTCGTCGATGAGCCCGGGGATCACGTCGTGCGGCTGCTTCCGGTAGCGGTGACCGTCGGGGAAGTACTGGAACGGCACGTGCGGCAGCAGCGAGTGCTTGTAGTAGAGCGTCGGCCGCGCGGTGCGGTCGATCGAGCGCACGAAGTTCTCGAAGCGGGCCGGCCGCCCGCCGCCCAGCTCGTGCAGCACTTACGACGTGGCCGGTATGTCCTGGCGAGCCCTCGGTCTCGGTCGTGCCCGTGTCGGAGCCGAAGTTGCCCACCGTGTCGGAGACCGAGGGCAGGTCGCGCTCGATCCCGTCGGGCGCAATCACGTGCAGGTAGACGAGGCCGAGGTCGGACGCCAGCGCTCGGTCGCGGGCGGCGGCGCTCTCGCCGCTCGCGTCCTCGCACAGGTCGCGCGGGCAGAGGTCGGTCGCCTCCTGTGACACCTTCATGCGGTACTGGCCGCCGAGCAGCGTGAACAGGTTGCGCGGATAGCTCGACAGGATCGGCGGGTGGTAGCGCTCGGCCAACCGACCCGGTGAGGATGGTCGGCGTGGCCGTGCCGGTCATGTCGGTGGGCGCGGTCGCGTAGCGGAACCAGGTCGCATCCTTGGCGAGGGCCGCCAGGTTCGGGTAGAGCACCGGGTCGATCCGCTCGTCGGCGTCCTCGAAGGCGATGGTCGAGACCTCGTCGAACACGACCATGACGACGGGAACGTGCGAGCTGACGTTGGCGGTCTCGGCCGTCCCGGAGGCGAAGGTGAGATCGCTCACCGGCGAGAAGAAGAGGAAGATCGCGAGGAAGAGCGCCGGCGCGGGCGAGAGCACCGTGACGAAGGAGCGCAGCCCGCTCGCGTGCGCGTAAGCGACTGCCGCGAGGACGCCGAGGCTCCCCGCGATCAAGATCAGGACGGCGCTGGCGGCACCCGGGGCGATGTCCTTGAGCGCCTGGATCGCGATCAGGGCCACGAACAGCGCGGTGAAGAACAGATGCACTAGGGCGCGCGCCGTGCGGCTCACGAGCCCGACGAGCGCCTCGATTCCCAGGGCGAGGAGGGGTGGCACGAGCACGAGCACGAGGCCCAGCGCGACGACCTGCCAGCCGATCAGCGCGCGAGCGACCAGGAAGTCCGGGTTCTTCGAGATCAGATCGAAGAGCGGCTGCGCCACTGCAAGCGCGGACAGGGCTCCGAGGTGAAGCCCAGCGACCGGCAGCGGCACGACCGATGGCGTCCGTAACGAACGCACGTCGAGGCAGCATAGGAGGCGCGCCGCGCATTCGCAGGTTTGGCGCAGAACAGCGCGCTAGTGCCCGTGCCCGTCGTCGTCCTCGATCTGCTCGGGCGGGACGCTGAGCGCCAGCAGGGTGGTGAGGGCCGTGGTGATCGGCACCGCGGCGATCAGCCCGATCGACCCCACGAGCGTGGCGACAACCTCCTTCGCCACCACCTCGAGGTTGAGCGCGTTGCCCACGCCGAGGTCGGCCGCGCTGAAGAGCAACAGGATCGGCAGCGAGGCGCCCACGTAGGCGAGCACGAGCGTGTTCACCGTCGCGCTCACGTGGTCGCGACCCACGTCGAGCGCGAGCGCCGAGAGGCGCCGGAACGCGAGGCCGGGGTTCGCGCGGCGGAGCGCCATCACGGTCGAGGCTTGGCTGATCGTCACGTCGTCCAGCACCCCCAGCGCGCCGATCACGATCCCCGCCAGGAGCAGTCCCTGCAGGGAGACGTTCGCCGCCCCGATCTGCAGGAAGATCGCCTCCTCGCTCGACAGCCCCGTGAGGTGAGTGAGGTTCGTGAACAGCACGGCGAGCAGCGCGGTCAGCATCAGGCTCGCCACGCTGCCGAGCAGCGCCGAAAGGCTCTTCGGCCCCCAGCCGTGCGCGAGCGGAATGGTGGTGTAGGCGATCGCCACCGACCCGACCACGGCGACAAGCAGCGCCGACCTGCCATCGAGGATCGCGGGCACGACGAACAGCAGCACGATCACGAGGCTGATCCCGAGCCCGACGAGCGAGAGCAAGCCGCGCCAGCGCGCGAACACGATCACGACGAACGCGAACAGCGCGGCGAGGATCAGCATGGGCTTGCGGCGCTCGAAGTCGTAGAGCGTGTAGCCCGTGCCGACCACGGCCGGCGTCCCCTTCGGCGGCTTGGGCGCCTTGGCAACGCGGATCTCGTCGCCGGGGTCGACGTCGGGATCAAAGCCCCCGGCGCTGAGCTGGATCACGACCCGCTTGCCCTCCTCGGAGCCGCTCTCGATCGTCGCGTGCACGAATTGGCACTGCTGCGTCGCGAAGCCCGCGCAGAAGCTCTCCCTAACGGAGTCGACGTGCGCCCGCTCGCTGTCCGTGCTGATGCCCTGCGCGACCTGGGAGTCGACGTGCCCGGGCCAGAGGACGATGAGGCAGGCGACGGTCACAACCGCGATCACCGCCGCGACGATCGTGAAGAGGCGTATCACCGGCCAACGACGCTAGGGGAGATGCCGTTGAGTCGTCGTCAGCGGGGGTGGGGTGGCGGCGTAGCCTTGCTCACAGGTGTCGTTGGCCTCGATCCCAAGCCCGTCGTTCAACGACCTTCAGCTCGGGCCGTTCACTGTCCACGTCTACGGGCTGATGTACGTGGTCGCCGTGATGGCGGCCATCGCCATCACCCGTCGGCGCTGGCGGCGCGAGAACGGAAACGACGAACTCGTCTACGAGGTCGCGCTCTGGGGCGTCCCCGCCGGAATTCTCGGCGGACGCCTGTACTTCCTGGTCACGAGCTGGGATGAATGGCGCCACACCTGGTGGGGACCGTTCGCGGTTTGGGACGGCGGCCTGGGCATCTGGGGCGGCATCCTTGGCGGAACCCTCGCTGGGCTCTGGGTCCTGCGCCGCCGCGGCGCAGACATCCCGCGGTTCCTCGACGCGGCAGCACCCGCGCTGCTCGTCGCGCAGTCGATCGGGCGCGTCGGCAACTACTTCAACCAGGAACTGTTCGGCAAGCCAACCACGCTGCCCTGGGCGTTGCAGATCGACCCCGCCCACCGACCCGACGGCTACGGCGCCTACGCCACGTTCCACCCGACCTTCCTCTACGAGATCGTCTGGAACCTCACACTCGCCGCCGCCCTCGTCTGGCTCGGCAACCATCGCCGCATCCGCCCTGGAGGCCTCTTCGCCCTCTACGTCGCCGGCTACTCGCTGTTTCGCATCTTCGAAGAACTTCTGCGCATCGACCCAGCCCATCACATCTTCGGCCTGCGCCTGAACTTCTTCATCGCGTGCCTGCTCTTCCTCGCCGGCCTCACAGCATTCCTGCGAATCCAACGCCCTACCACCCCGATGCAGGCCCACGAACGCCACGGCTAGACACCCGTGGGACCACCGCTCTTGCTTTCCATGCAAGGAGCGGTTACTGCAGGGTGCCGCTATGGGCGATTTGCGACAGCGACGGGCTCGTAGAGCGAGAGCTAGATGTCGAAGCGCCAGTCGACAGACCAGGGGCCGGCACAAGGATCGCTGCCAGCGAGGTAGACGCGGAGCTGTACGGCTTGGTGTCGCGCACGGCGTGTAATGGCGCGGGGAAGTTCGACGCGACTCGACGTTCTTTCCCGCGGATAGCCAGCCTCATGCTCGCTAGCCGCCGGAAGGGTGGGCGTCCCATTGTCAGATTCAGTCGCTCACGGCAGCGTTCCTCAGAGGGGCAGGGGATCCGGAAGACAAGTCGGCCGGTTCGCGATGCCTCGACGGCTCTGGGCGGCCGGATGACAGCGGCTCCGCAGTCGGAGAAGGTCTGGCGGGTGAGTTGCTCGCAGGAGCGAGATAGCCATGGCCCATTACCGTCGAATTGCGGCCTTCCGTGCCCGCACCGAACGGGGTTTGAGTCAGGCGCGAAATAGCCGGCCTCGCTTTGCCGGGCCCTCCAAACACGAGCTCGCGGCCGTGCAGTCCGAAGATGTCGTTCTCGCCGCGTCCGTACATGCGGTCTGCGCCGCCCCAGCCGTCGAACTGCTCTGGGGCCGACGTTCCCGCCAAGGTGTCATCGCCGTCCTCCAGCGAGCTGCGAGACCCCGCTCACGGTGCGCCCTCGCCCCGTTCGCCGTCGGGAGCACCGTCGCCAAAGGTCCACGCGAACTGCGCGCGTCCGGGAGCTGTAGTCGAGGCACGCCCGGCCGCCGCCGTCGAGTATGTCGGCGTCCACTGCCCCCTCTTGGTCGCCGTCGGTCAGATAGTTGGCGCCCCCGCCTCTGTGAAGCTCGTCACGCCCGCTTCGCCGAGCAGTTCGTCGTTGCTGTCGTTGCCCCTCAGTACGTCGTCACCCGGGCCGCCTACGAGCGTGTTCGAGTACCCCGCTGGCCCGGCAAGGACGACTGATCGTTTCCGAACCGGCGTCTATGCGTGCACCGAACCCAGGGGCAAGCTCAAAATTTGCGGAGTCATCGCCGTCCTCTAGGCGGACGACGAGAGCGGGCGCGAAATCTTGCTGTCGGCAACTCGCCGCGTTTGTGTTCAGCTGCACGCACCCCGGCCCCGCTTGCAGCGGCGCCGTCGAGTCGGTCAGATCGACCTCGTAGTAGAGGGCGCCCGGAACTCCGGGCGCTGGTGCCCTGGCATTCACGGTGAGCGTGTTCGTCTCGCCGTTCGTGGCTTGGAAGCTGAGCTCGCTCGGGCCGGACCTAAGGGCCACGACTCCGGCTGGGGCGTCAGGCGGCAGAAGTAAGACCACCACGACGGTGAGCGCAATCGTGAGTGTCCATCCACGAGCCTTGCACCGACCGGCGAACCAGTCCACTGTTCCACAGCCCTTTGGATCGAAGTCCGAGGAGCGCCCCGAAACCCTATGCCGTTCGGAAGAGCCGAGCAAGCAGCGACATGCCGGCGACGCCGTAGCCGACGAGCAGAGTGGTAGACCGTGGCCCCGTCGCGGTGGCAATGCGAAGGAGCTGTCGCCGCTCGAGTGCTGCTTTGCGCGACGACCGTTAGCGCAGACCCGCGCTCGCTGGCAGCATCGGGGCTGCCCTGGCGTGAATGGTGTCGATGATCTCGCTGTTATCGATGCCTTGCAGATAGACAGAGGTAATCGCGAGGTTCGCGTGGCCGAGCTGCCGCTGGATCACGTTGAGCGGCACGCCTTCTCGAGCCATCTCAACAGCGTGCGCGTGCCGAAGCTGATGCGGCGCGAAGCGACGACGCACGCCGGCTCGGACCGCGAGCTGGCAAAGGGTTTCGCGAACAGCCGCGGCCGACCATGGGCGACTCTGCGTCGGACCGTGGACCACGCAAAGCAATGCTCCGACGCTCAAGGAGACGCGGACGCGCAGCCACGGGTCGATCTGTTCCCACGCCCACCGATCCATGCCGACCTCGCGTCGCTTGCCGCCTTTGCCTCTGCGGACGAGGATCGCGCCGCGGTCTCGGTCGAGGTCACTCTCCGCTAGGGCCAAGGCTTCGCTGATGCGCAGCCCGGCGCGCCACAGCACGACGATCAGCGCTCGAGTGCGCAGTCCGTACGCGCTCTCGCCCGCGACGCGCATGACCGCCACCACCTCCTCGACCGGCGGCGGATCGGCCGGGTAGCGCAAACCTCTGTTGCGCGGCGGACGTCCGCGGTGAAGGCCCGGCATGGTCGCCGGCGAACGGAGGCGACCGGCAGCATCGAGAAGAGAAGTGTCGTTCATGCCCGCAGCCTCGTCCCCGAACGGCCCGATGATAGAGGGCGGCGTCACGACTAGCGCTTCTCGTCCAAAGCAGCGGTCGGGACTGGTCCTGGTGCTGGTGGCGCTTTCACGCGAAAGCAGCAGTGAGGGGCCGGAGTTGCCGAGCTGTGTGCGCAGCGCTCGTCGCAGTGCCGCGCACTCCTAGACTTCGCTGATGAATTGCCTGGCGGAGTCAGTCGGCGAGATCGCGGCGTCGACCGGTTTTTCAGGTGTCCTCCGCGTTGACCGCGGCGACGACTCTTCGTTCGCACGCGCCTACGGCCTAGCGCACCGCGGCCATCGCATCGCTAACACCGTCGACACGCGTTTCGGCATCGCGAGCGGCACCAAGGGCGTGACCGCCGTGACAGTGATGACACTCGTCGAGCGCGGGGAACTCGACCTGACCACCACCGGCCCGCTCGGTACTGGGAGACGATCTGCCGCTAATCGACGACAGTGTGAACGTCGAGCATCTCTTGGCGCACCGGTCCGGCATCGGCGACTACGTCGACGAGGAGGCGGTCGAGGCTCGACCGACTACGTGTTGCCGGTGCCCGTCCACCGGCTGGCTAGGACCGAGGAGTACGTCGGGGTGCTAGCGGGACATCGGCAAGTATCCGCACCGGGCGAGCGCTTTTCGTACAACAACAGCGGCTTCGTCGTCTTGGCTCTGATCGCCGAGCGGATCAGCGGGATTCCCTTTGAGCGGCTCGTACAGGAGCGTGTGTGTGTGCCAGGCGGTATGAGCGAGACGGCGTTTCTGCGGTCGGACGAACCGACGGGTTGTGTGGCTCTTGGGTATCTCGATGGCCACGGGCTCAGGACCAACGTGCTGCATCTTCCGCTTTTAGGCAGCGGAGACGGCGGCCTCTACTCAACGGCGGCTGATGTCTGCGGATTCTGGGTAGCGCTGTTTTCGGGCCGGATCGTATCCCTGAGCTGCTATCGCGGAGATGGTGCAACCGCGAAGTCGACGTGCCGTCGGAGTCAATGCGGTATGGCCTGGGGTTCTGGCTCCATCCCACCAGCAGCGCTGTCGTGCTCGAGGGGTCCGACGCGGGCGTGTCTTTTCGTACCCTCCATGACCCGGTTACTCGGGTGACCTACACGGTCTTGTCGAACACGACGGCAGGAGCGTGGCCGATTGTCCGGCACCTTGACGAGCTCCTGGCGCCCTGAGCGATGTGGTGGCGCGTTCCCAGCTGCTGGCTTGGCACTAAGCGTCACGGCTGCTATCTCATCGCGTCGCCACTCGCTATCGCAATGCGCGAAAAGCGACAGCGGCAGTTTCGTTGGTGCTGCGCCGCACCTGCGCGCCTGAGGGGAGAGGGCGTGTTGCCACTTTGGTTGCCACCTAGGCCGCCAAGCACCCTCTCGCCCTCCCCGAGAACGACGAAAGCCCCGCCGCCGCGCTACTTGATCGAGTCGTAGACCTTGAACATCGGCAGGTACATCGCGATCACGATGAATCCGACGATGCCGCCTACGAAGAGGATCATGATCGGCTCGAGGATCGAGGTCAGGGCCTTGACGGCGGCCTCCACCTGCTCCTCGTAGAAGTCCGCGACCTTGGTCATCATGGTCTCGAGGGCACCGGTCTCCTCGCCCACGCCGATCATCTGGGTGACCATGACCGGGAAGGCCTCGGGCACCTGCGTCATCGGCTGGGTCAGGGAGCCGCCCTTCTTAACCGACTCGCGGACCTGCTGCATCGCCTTCTCGACGACCTTGTTGCCGGACGTCTTGCCGGTGATGTCGATCGCCTCGAGCATCGGCACGCCGGCCGCGATGAGGCCGGAGAAGGTCCGCGAGAAGCGCGCCAGTGCGACCTTCTGCACGATGCCGCCGATCTTCATCGGGAACTTCAGCTTGATCCGGTCCCACTGCATCTCCCCGCGCTCGGACTTCTTCCACTTCCTGAAGGTCCACACGATGGCGAACGTGCCACCGAACAGCAGGTACCAGCGCTCGAGGATCAGGTGTGAGAGGAAGACGGTGAACTTCGTGATCGCCGGCAACTCGCCGCCGAAGTCCTTGAAGATCTTCTCGAACACCGGCACGAGGAACGCCACGAGCGCGAACAGCACCACGAAGGCGAACCCGCCGATGAGCGCCGGATACATCATCGCGGCCTTGATCTGGCGGCGCAGCGCAGCGTCCTTCTCGAGCTGGTCCGCAACGCGCATCAGCGTGTTGTCCAGGATTCCTCCGGTCTCACCGGCCTGGACCATCGCCACGTAGAGCTCGTTGAACATGTCGGGGTGCTTGCGCAGCGCGTCCGACAGCGCGAGGCCGGCCTCCACGTCCTTGCGGACGTCGACGAAGATCTCGCGCAGCTTGTCGTTCTCGGTCTGCTCCTCGATCACGTACAGCGAGCGGAGCAGCGACATTCCCGAGTTCACCATCGTGGCGAGCTGCCGCGTGGCGATCACGAGCTCGTCGGCCTTCACGCGCTTGAAGCGCGCCAGGAGGTCGCCCGCGCTCGCGGGAGTCTGCTCCTCGATGTCGATGACGATCAGGCCCCTGCCGCGCAGCTGCGCCGCGACGGCCTGCTTGTCGCCGGCATCCATCTCGCCCTTCGACGGCATTCCCGCCAGGTCGAGTGCCTTGAATGCGTAGGTGGCCATCAGGCAGCCCTCACAGTGCCCATCAGGCGACGGAGCTCGTCAGGCGACGAGGAGCGGGCCTCGGCCAGCTCACGCGAGATCTTGCCCTCGCGCACGAGCTGGACGAGCGAGGCATCCATCGTCTGCATGCCGTGTGCGCCGCCCGTCTGGAGAGTGGAATAGATCTGGTGCGTCTTGCCCTCGCGGATCAGGTTGCGGACTGCGGGGGTCGGCACGAGCATCTCGACGGCCACGCAGCGTCCCTTCCCGTCGGCGGTCGGCAGGAGCTGCTGGGTGACGATGCCCTGGAGGGACACCGACAGCTGCACGCGAACCTGCTGCTGCTGAGCGGGAGGGAACACGTCCACGATGCGGTCCACCGTCTGCGCGGTGTCCTGCGTGTGGAGCGTGGCGAACACGAGGTGACCGGTCTCCGCCGCGGTCAGCGCGGTCGAGATCGTCTCGAGGTCTCTCATCTCGCCGACGAGGATCACGTCGGGGTCCTGGCGCAGCGCGGCCTTCAGCCCGAGGGCGAAGCTCTGGGCATCGGCGCCCAGCTCGCGCTGGTTCACGATGCACCGCTTGTGCTTGTGCAGGAACTCGATCGGATCCTCGATGGTGAGGATGTGCTCGTGGCGCGTGTCGTTGATCAGGTCGAGCATGGCCGCGAGCGTCGTGGACTTGCCCGAGCCCGTCGGACCGGTCACGAGGACGAAGCCACGCGGCTTCTTCGTGAAGTCCTCTAGCCCTGGCGGAAGGCCGAGCGTGGAGAGCTTCGGCATGTCGTGCGGGATCAGCCGGAAGGCAGCCGACAGCGCCGCGCGCTGCATGTAAGCGTTCACGCGGAAGCGGGCCTTACCCGGAATCGAGTAGGCGAAGTCGATCTGCCAATCGGTCTCCAGCCGCTGACGCTGGTCGTTCGTGAGGATCGAGTAAATGACCTCACGAGTGAGCTGCGGCGTCAGATTTGGGTAATCCAACGGATGCAGCCGTCCGTGGTGGCGGATCATGGGCGGTGAGCCTGCTGTGAGATGAAGATCCGAAGCATTGCGCTCCATCACCTGCAGCAGGACTTCTGCGAAGTCGAACTCCATCAGGACTCCTATCGGCCGGAGGGTGCAATCACGTGACTCTTGCCACCTCGGCAATGGACGTGACGCCGTTTTTGACCTTTTCGAAGCCGTCGGCGCGCAACGGGCGCATGCCCTGCGCGACGGCAACCTTGCGAATCTCGTCCGACGAGGAGCGCTCGATCGTGAGATCCCGAATCTCGTCGCTCATCGACATGACCTCGTAGAGGCCCGTCCGGCCCTTGTAGCCGGTCCCGCCGCAGCGAGCGCAGCCGATCGGCTCGTAGGCCTCGAGGTCGAACGCGACGTTGAAGCCCGCCGCCTCGAGCGAAGACACGCTCAGCATGGTGCGGCTCTTGCAGTACGTGCAGAGCTGGCGCACCAGCCGCTGGGCAACCACGCAGACGATCGCGGACGCGCTCAGGAAGGGCTCGATGTTCATCTCGGTGAGGCGGGTGATCGCCGAAGGCGCGTCGTTCGTGTGAAGCGTCGACAGCACCAGGTGGCCTGTCAGGGCCGACTCGACCGCGATCTTGGCGGTCTCGCCGTCCCGGATCTCGCCGACCATGATCACGTCGGGGTCGGCGCGCAGCATGGCCCGTAGGCCGCCGGCGAACGTGAGGCCCGCCTTGAGGTTCACCTGAAGCTGGTTGACGCCCGCGAGCTGGTACTCGACCGGGTCCTCGATGGTGATGATGTTCCGCTGCGGCTCGTTGATCTCGTTGAGCGCGGCGTAGAGCGTCGTCGACTTGCCCGAGCCGGTCGGGCCCGTGACGAGCACCGCGCCGTACGAGCGCCGGAATGCGTCCTCGAAGAGCTCCTCGCTGACCTCTGCCATTCCCAGCTGCTCGAGCCCGATGAGGGCCTGAGACTTGTCCAGGATTCGCATCACGATGCCCTCGCCGTCCACGCGCGGCATCGTCACGACACGGGTGTCGATCGCGTGCTTCTCGACGGTGAGCGACACTCGTCCGTCCTGGGGTACGCGCTTCTCGGCGATGTCGAGGTCCGCCATGATCTTCACGCGCGAGATCACGCCGGCGATCATGCGCCGCGGGATCTGGGTCGTCTCGCGGAGGATGCCGTCCACGCGGAAGCGCACGCGCATCTCGCGCCCCTCGGGCTCGAAGTGGATGTCCGACGCTCCCTCCTCGACCGCCTGGCCGATGATGGAGTTCACGAGCTTGATGACGGGAGCGTCGTCCGCGGACTCGCGGATGTCGCTGACCTCGGCCAGCTCCTCCTCGCCCGAGTCGATTGCGGCCGCGACCGCGTCGTCGTAGCGGCTCATCCGGCCGATCAGCCCGACGATGTCGTCGGGCGCCGCCACCAGCGGCACGACCTCGTTGCCGGTCATCAGCTTGAGGTCGTCGAGAGCGAGGACGTTGGACGGGTCGGACATCGCCACGAGCAGCAGACCGTTCTCGTCCACGCCGACCGGCACTGCGCCGAGGCGGCGCGCGGCCTGCGGCGTGATCGAGTTGAGCGCGCTCACGTCCGTCTTGTAGATCGACAGGTCGATGTGGTGCAGGCCGAAGCGCTGCGCCACCGCGCGTGCAAGCTGGTCGCCGGTGATCGCGCCGGTCTCGAGCAGCACCTGCTCGGGCGAGCGGCCAGAGGCCTTGCCCTCGTCCACCGCCACGTCCACGCGCTCGCGCGGGAGGAAGCCCATCTCGACGATGACGTCGGAGATGAAGCGCGACGATCCGGCCTTCTTCGTGGGAGGAGTGAGCCCGTTGGTGGTGGGTTCGAGCGGGGCTTCGGCCTCGCCCTCAGGCACGGCACGCAACGGCGCCGCCGCACCCTCCTTCTTGCTCATCGCGCGTCGGCGACTACCTGGACAAGCGACTCGGCGTCGATGTAGCCCTCGATCAGGCTCGCCTTGCCGGAGCGCCCAATCACCACGATCGCCGGTGCCTGGTTGACGCCGAGATCCTCGACCATGGACCCGTAGCGGTCCGCGTTCCGCACGTCGTCGGTGAGCACGACCACCGACTTGGTCCGCCTATCGAGCGACCGGACCGACTTTGCGACGGCCTTGTCGTCGATGCCCTTGGGGTTCTGGAAGAAGATCACGACCTTACGGTTATCGGCGACAGCACGCTCGGCCTTCACGTGGGAGTTCGTGATCGGCACGTTAAGTTGCAGATCGTCGGCCTGAACGCCCACGCTGCTGCCGAGACCGGTCACGAAGCCGCTGGCGACCTGGCCGTAGACACCGCTCGGCAGGGCGTACTTGACCTTGGCCGGGCGGCTGATGTCCTGCGGCTTGTTCACGCCGGACAGCTTGAAGTCGAGGTCCATCGAGACGGCACGGCCGCCGTCGCCCTTGCCCGACAGCTCGAGCGAGACGCGGCGCATGATCTTGTCGTCGCCGACCCATGCGTCGATATGGCCGTTCTTGACCACGCCGTCGAGGCGGGCCGCGGCGCCGGCCGGCACCTGGCCGGTGCGGTCCATGGCCTTGACGACGTCGGTGATCGCCTTCGCGGAGTTCACGTCGGCGGACACGTGCGTCACGTCGACGCCGTCCATCTTCTCGGTGCCCTCGGACTTGACGTTGCGGAGCCAGCTGCTCGGGTCGACGTCGACCTGCGGCGTGTCTGCCGCCGGGGCTGCGCCGCTCTCGCGGGCGGCCACGATCTTCGTCCACGCCTTCTGCGGGACGGCGTAGCCCGTGTCACCGCGCGTGAACCAAGCACGCTTGCCGGTTGTCACGAAGCCGGCGCGACCGTCGAAGCCGGGCACGTCGACGTTCACCTGAACGTCGACCTGGGGCATCTCCTTGGCGCCGCCGAGCTCGAAGGCGCCGGAAGTCTTGATGCTGTTCTTCTCACCCTCGGAGCTGAACGACAGGGCGCCGTCGAAGCTCGCGCTCTCGAGCGCGTCGGGCGTGAGGCCGGCCGCCAGAAGCTCCTGAGGAGCGGCGGGCGCCGCTGCGGGCTCGGGCGTCGCCTGAGCCGGCGTCGCGGCCGGATCAGCCGTCTGCTGCGCTACTGGCGCCGAGTCATCGGCGGCATTGTCGCGAGCGTTTGTAACCGCGAAGAACGTCGCTCCGAGGAGCGCGACCCCGAGGAGGGCGAGGAGGAAGGGGCGGGAGAGCGCCATTGCCTCGCATATCGGCAGGCGTCCGCTTCATGTTTAGACCTGGGCGTATGTACTAGACGACGGGCTGGACAACCGCTCGCCGCATGGAATCCACGGGGGGCGCCTTACCGGTCCAGAGCTCGAGGCTTCGAGCCCCCTGGCGCACGAGCACCTCGAGCCCGTCCACGAGGCGCGCGCCGCGTTCCTCGGCCCAGCGCGCAAAGGGCGTCTGTGCGGCTCCGTAGACGAGGTCGACGACCACCCGGGCGTCCACCAGCGGCAGCCCGTCGAGCGAGTCCGCGGGACGGAGCCCAACCGAGGTGGCGTTCACGAGCAGCTCCGCGGGCCCGGGACGCTCCGAGGCGGACACCCCGAGCGCCGCCGCCAGCTCGACGGCCCGCTCCGGCGTGCGGTTCCAGACGGTCACCTCAACCCCAGCCTGCGCGAGCGCCCACGCCGCCGCTCGCCCGGCGCCACCCGCTCCGAGCACGAGCGCGCTCGGGGGCAGCGGCTGGCCGAGCGCATCGAGGAGGCCGCCCGCGTCGGTGTTGTCGCCCGCGATCCGCCCGTCATCGCGGAATGTGAGCGTGTTCACGGCGCCGATCGCGCGCGCGGCGTCGCTCAGCTCGTCGGCCAGGTCGTGCGCCGCGAGCTTGTGCGGGATCGTGACGTTCGCCCCGCGGTAGCCGGACGCCGGCAGGGCTCTCACCGTCTCGTCGAAGCGCTGGGGCGGCACGGGCAGCTTGAGGTAGCGCCAATCGAGGCCGAGCTCCGCGAAGGCGGCGTTCATCATCAGCGGAGAGCGGCTGTGCTCGACGGGGAAGCCGAGGACGCCGGTGAGCGTGCTCAACAGGTGGTCGGCGACTTGCCGCCGTTCTCGTCCCGGGCGCGGTTGTACTCGTTCACGTAGCCCTGGAACTCGGCGTCGGTCTTGGCGAAGTTGTGCTGACCGCAGGTGCCCGGCTTGACGACGTAGAACAGGAAGCCGGTCTTGGCCGGACGCGCCGCGGCCTTGATCGACGCCAGACCCGGGTTGCCGATCGGACCCGGTGGCAGACCGGGATGCACGCGCGTGTTGTACGGGCTCTGGTTCTGGAGCTCGGACTCCCTGAGTGGGCGCTTCCAGTTGCCGACGGCAAAGCGCGTGGTCGCATCGATGTCGAGCCGGATGTCGTCGTGGAGCCGGTTGTAGATCACCGAGGCGATGATCGGCCGCTCCTTGGCGAGCATCGCCTCGCGCTCCACCAGCGACGCGATGATCAGGACGTCGTAGGGGGTGAGGTTCTTGCGCTTCGCGTAGCTCAGGTCGACCTTGTCGAAGTTGCTCTTGAACTGGGCGAGCTGCTGGTCGCGCAGGCGCGCAACCGTCTGCCCCTTCTTCAGCTCGTACGTGGCCGGGAAGAGGAAGCCCTCGAGGCTGGTGGCGCCCTTCGCGCCGTAGTCGCGCGGGTTGAGCGAGGGCGCGCGCCGAGTGGCGCGCACGTAGCTCCCGCGCAGGCCGCCGGTGAGGGGCGCGATCTCCTTGCGCGAAAGGCCCTCGGGAATGCCCACCTGGACCACGTTGGGCGGCACGCCCTCCTGAAGGGCGTCGAGCGCCGCGGCGAAGGTCATGTCCTTGCGCAGCTCGTAGCTGCCTGGCCGGAGGTCGCCGCTGTGGCCGGTGAGCCTGGCGCGAAGCTGGAAGAAGCCGGCGTCGTCGATCACGCCGCTCTGCTCCAGGCGATCGGCGATCTGCGAGAGGCTCGAGCCCTGCGGGATCGTTACGCGCACCGGCGCGCCATCGTCGTCGCCCTTGAACGGCTGGAACAGCGAGACGAGGAACCAGCCGATCCCGAGCAGGATCAGTACGAGCACGCCGAGGGCGATCAGGCGACCCGGCCCGCGCCGGCCGCGTGTGGTACGGCCATGCCTCGGGCCCCGCCCGCCGCCGCCATCGCCGCTGTGCGTGAGCTGTCGGGCTCTCGGCCGAGCCAGTCGCGCGCGATGCCCGTCGGCGTCTCCGCGGGCACGGGCTCAGCCGCGTGTCATGGGGGCGCCGGCTCATCCGGCGCCGTCGCCGCGGCGTGCTCGCGACGTGACGGCCTGCTCGCGCATCGAGAGCGTCGGGCTCGGATCGGCTCGGCGTGCGGCGCCTCCGGCGCGGGCTCCGGCGGCTCCATGCGAGGCGGCTCGGCGTGCGGCGGCTCCGGCCTGCCCTCGCGCGCGGCTCGGCGCGCCTCGCGCTCCCGGCGCGCGGCCTCCCGCTCCTCGGGCGAACGGCCGCCCGGATCGGGCGGCGGGGCGGGGCTCACTCGGGGGCGCCCGCTCGACTACGGGCCAGATAGCTCTCCAGCAGATGGGCGGCGGCACGCGAGTCGGCGTCGCCCTCTCCCCCGGTGCGCTCCGCGAGCCGCGTAGTTAGGCGCTCGTCGTGAAGCTCCACCGGTACCGAGACTCTCCGCTCGAGCCGATCGGCAAACGTCCGCGCCTCACCCGCCTGGTGGCCCTCGTCACCGCTCAGGGTGAGCGGGAGCCCCACCACCACGCGTTCCGCCCCCTGCTCTTCCACGATCCGCGCGAGCGTCGCGAGGCCGCGCTTCGTGTCGGGCCGCTCCACAACGGGCAGCGGCGTCGCGAGCGTTCCGCTGGGGTCCGAGATGGCGCAGCCGCAGCGGGCCGACCCGTGGTCGAGGGCAAGGATTCGTGCCATCAGGCGAGCGCCTTCTCGATCTCGGCTCTGGCCGTGGCGAGCGCGTCGGGCAGCTTCTCGGGATCGCGGCCGCCGGCCTGGGCCATCGTGTCGCGCCCGCCGCCGCCTCCGCCCGCCACCTGGGCCGCCGCGCGCACCACGTCGCCCGCCTTCACGCCCCGCTCGACCACCGACGGCGCCACGTTCGCCACGAGGTGCACCCGGCCGTCGTCGGCCGAGCCGAGCACCACCGCCGCGTCGCCGAGCTTCTGCCGGACGGCGTCGGAGAGATCGCGCAGCGAGTCGGAGTCCATCGCGTCCACAGCCTTCACCACCACACGGACGCCGCCGATCTCCTCCGCCCCGGCCACGAGCTGGTCCTGAGCACCGCCGTCGGAGCCGCCCTTCGGCCTGCGCTCCAGCTCCTTCACGCGCTCGCTCAGGCGCTCCACCGCGTGCACCACCTCGTGCTCGGGCACCTTCAGCCGCGCCGCGATCTCGTTCAGGCGCTGGGTGCGCTCCTGGAACAGCCGCGCGGCCTCCGGGCCGGTCACGGCCTCGATGCGGCGCACATTGGAGGCGCTCGAGGTCTCGGTCGTCACGTGGAAGAGACCGATCTCGGACGTCGCCGACACGTGCGTGCCGCCACACAGCTCGCGTGAGACTCCCTCGATCTCCACCATCCGCACGCGGTCGCCGTACTTCTCGCCGAACAGCGCCATGGCGCCGAGGCGCTCGGCCTCGTCGCGTGTGGTCTCGATCGCGCGCACGGGGTGATTCGATGCGACCCAGCCGCCCACGAGCCGCTCGACCTCGGCCAGGTCCTCCGGCGACAGGCGCTCGCCGTGCGTGAAGTCGAAGCGCAGCTTGTCCGGGCCCACGTAGGAGCCCGCCTGGCGCACGTGGTCGCCAAGCCGCTCGCGAAGCGCCGCGTGCAGCAGGTGCGTGGCGGTGTGGTTGCGCATCGTGGCCAGGCGCGTGTCGCGCTCCACCACTGCGTGCGCAGTCTCGCCCGCGCCGATCTCGCCCTCGACCGGCTCGAGCGCCAGCGCCTGGTCGTCTCCCACTCGGTACACGTCCACCACCCGCGCGCGCCCGGACGGCGTCTCCACGAGGCCGCTGTCCGAGATCTGCCCGCCGCCCTCGGGGTAGAACGGGCTCTCCTCGAGCTTGGCGAGCACCCAGCCGTTGGCGCGCTCGGCCACGCGCAGGACGGTGTCCGCCTCGGTCGTCTCGTAGCCAACGAAGCGCGTCTGGAAGCCGGCCTCGCGGGCAAAGCGCATCACGTCCTCGTGCTCCGCGTGGACCTCTCCACCCCCGCCGGCGTCGGCACTCGCGCGCGTGCGCGAGCTGCCGGCGCGCGAGGTCTCGCGCGCGCGCTCCATCAGCTCCTCGAACCCCTGGTCGTCCACCGAGAGGCCCTCCTCGGCGAGCAGCTCCTTGGTCATCTCATAGGGGAAGCCGAAGGTGTCGTGCAACTTGAAGGCGTCCTCCGCCGAGACCCAGGAGGTGCTGTCCGCCTTCGCCTTTGCGATCAGCTCGTCCAGCAGGCGCTCCCCCTGCTCGAGGGTGCGGCTGAAGCTCTCCTCCTCGGCGCGTGCCCAGCGCTCGATCGTGGGCCACTGGCGCTCCAGATCGGGGTAGGCGTCCTTCATGGTGTCGCGCACGCGCTCGCACACGCGCACGAGGAATGGCTGATCGATGCCGAGTACGTGCCCCTGCTGGATAGCCCGGCGCATGATGCGGCGGAGCACGTAGCCGCGCTCCTCATTCGACGGCACCACACCGTCGGCCAGCAGGACCGTCGCGCCGCGGCCATGGTCGGCGATGATCCGCAGCGCGCGCGTGGTCGGGAAGTCTTCGCCGTACTTCTTGCCCGAGAGCTCCTCTCCCAACGCGATCAGCGGGCTGAACAGGTCTGTCTCGTACACGGACGGGACGCCCTGGAGGATGCTCGACATCCGCTCGAGTCCGAGGCCGGTGTCGATGTTCTTGGTCGGCAGCTCAGGGAGCGAGCCGTCGGCCTGGAGGTCGTACTGCATGAAGACGAGGTTCCAGAACTCGAGGAAGCGCTCGGTGTCGTCGCCCGGACGATCGCTGTCGGGGCCGAACTCCGGGCCGCGGTCGAGGTAGAGCTCGGAGCAGGGGCCGCAGGGGCCGGTTGGGCCCGACTGCCAGAAGTTGTCGTCCACCCCGAGCAGCACGATGCGATCGTCCGGAACACCCAGCGCGCGCCAGTGCTCGATTGCCTCGTTGTCTGGCCCAAGTCCGAGATCCTCGTCACCGCCGAAGACCGTGATCCAGATGTCGTCGAACGAGAGGTCGAAGCCGTACTCGTCAGACGTGGACAGGTCGAGCGCGAACTCGGCGGCCTCCTTCTTGAAGTAATCGCCGACCGAGAAGTTCCCGAGCATCTCGAAGAAGGTGAGGTGCCGGAGGGTGGTGCCGACCACCTCTATGTCCACCGTGCGGAAGGACTTCTGGCACGACGTCAGCCGCCGGCTCGGCGGCTCCTCCTCACCGCGGAAGTAGGGCTTGAAGGGCTGCATCCCCGCCGTGGTCAGCAAAACCGTGGGGTCGTAGCTGCTCGGAACGAGCGACGCAGAAGGCACGCGAAGATGGCCGTTCTTCTCGAAGAACGACAGAAACCGCTCCCGGATCTCGGCAGCCTTCATCGGCGTTGGAGTCTAGGCGTCAGGCCGTTGTGGCCTGGCTAAGGCCGCGCGCCCGGCGAAGCTAGTTCAGCCGGTCGCCGGCCGGCGGCGGACCGCAAAGATCCCGCCGACCGCCGCCGCCACCAGGATCGCACCGAAAATCGTTGCGGGCCAAGACGTCGAGCCGAGCAGCAGTTGCAGCCCGATAATGACCGCGATGGCGAGGACTACGTACACCAGGATTCGCATATCCATGACCTCCTTCGTAGGCCAATATCTCACGGCCTGGACAACTTTGAGAACCATCCACAAGGGGCACCCCGAGGGGTGCCCCTTTCCGCTTTGCGGTCGAGCACCTAGACGAGGGCGAGCTTGCGCTTTCGCCTCAACTTCAAAGCCATTTGTTCCTCTCCTTGAGTTGCGCCCAAACGGCAAAGCGTTCGAGCGCGTGAAGGCGCGCCTGACAGGGCGCACCGACCATCGCGGCGCAGGCCAGAACGTGACTGTGCTTGCCACGCTTCTTGGCCTCCGCGCTCGGCGCCAGCGAGAGCATCACTCCCATGCTGAGCACCAGCGCTACCGCCAGCGGACGGGTCATCCCTGACCTCCTTTCCGTGCGGTGCTTCGAACGCTCCGTGCCCCGTCCTCAACCATGGGCACGACTCTCAACCCTCGACGGGACCGCGCCCATCGCCCGAGCGAACCTTCGGACGGGTGACCTTTCGGGTCCCCCGCCCCACCCACCAATCAGCTAGTCGGATTAATCCGACCGGTGGACCCTGTGGCGAAGAGAGGGAAAGTCGGCTTAGAGTGGGCGCTGCGTGTCAAGGACTTCTTGGTCTTGGGACAAACGCCGCCGCTTGGCTCTAGCGATCAATCTGGTCGTCCTGTGCGGTGTGATTTGCGTCGCTGTCGTCAGCTCCGACTCGTCGGATTGGCAGCCGCTGGAGCTCGTGTTCGTGCTCGGGGCGTTTGCCATAGCGAGCGATCTGCTGTCGGTGAAGGTGCACGAGATGACCGCCGCCGACGGCCGGGAGCATGGTTGGCAGTTCACGGCGAGCGCGCCATACGTCCTCGCGGTTGTCCTGCTAGGACCGGCACCCGCGTGCGCGATCGCCGCTGTTTCTCTGGCTATCGTGGGCTTAAGCGCGCGCACCCCGTGGCGGGAAGTCCTCACGAACTACGCCAACTACGGAACGCACCTGGTCAGCCAGGGCCTGTTGGCTCAGTGGGCGATGGAGACCTGGAATTTGGCACCTGGGGACCCGCTTCTTCCGCTGCTCGTGATCGCGATCTATCAGTTCGGCGTCGGAGTGAGCTATTTCTACAACGGGGCCTACGGGGCTCTTGCATATGGCGAATCGATCCGAGGCGGCATTCGCCGCGAATGGCGCCTTCAGCTGGCGAGCGAAGCGCCGATCGCAATCGTCACCGGTCTGACGGCGTACATCTACGGAACAGCCGGCACCGGCGCCCTCCCCGTCCTCGTCGCGCTCCAGGTGATCTTCGTATTCCTGGCTCGACAACTGCGTCTCTCGCACGAGCGTGCCGAGGCCCTGAAGGAGCGCACGGAGGAACTCCTACGCCTGCATCACGACCTGGCCACCCACGCCGCTCAGATAGCCGACCTTTCGGCCAGCCGGGGGCGTCTTGTGGGGCAGATCCTCACCGCGGAGGAAGGCGAGAGGCGCCGGCTGGCGGAGTCGCTCCATGACGAAGCCATGCAAAACCTGCTCGCAACGCGTCAGGACCTCGACACCCTCGTCGGACCGGGCAACATTGCGCGCGCACGCAGCGCGCTCGACGCCACGATTGACCAGCTGCGCGAGGCGATCTTCGAGCTTCATCCGGCGGTGCTTGAGCGAGTGGGACTCGCCGCTGCGATTGAGGCGGTCGCCGATCGGCACGCACGACGAGTGGGATTCGAAACGAGGGTGAATGTGGACCCAGCGGCCGCGTCCGACCGAGACGTCCTTGTCTTCACCGTATGCCGGGAGCTGCTCGCGAACGCCGCCGAGCATTCGGGCGCGTCCGCGGTGAGTGTCTCGGTGACGGCGCTGCCGGACGCCGTACGGCTCGAGGTGGCCGACAATGGTCGTGGCTTCGAGCGGCTCGGCCTCGGAACCGCGCTCGAACAGGGGCACATCGGTCTGGCGTCGGCTTCGGAGCGGATCGAGGCGCTCGGCGGCGCTTTTGAAATCGACAGCCAGCTGGGCACTGGGACGGTTGCACGCGCCACAATCCCGGTGCTGCGCGACGCCGCGGTGGAGCCGGAGACATGGATGCCAGCGGTCGCGTCGTGACGACCGACCCCCGCATCAGCATCGTCGTGGCCGATGACCACCCCCTGTACCGGGACGGCCTCGTGAACGCGATCAACGCCCGCGAGGACCTGGAGCTGGTCGGGCAGGCGGACGACGGAGCGGGCGCCCTTGAACTCATCTCCGAACGACGGCCAGACGTCGCACTTCTCGACGTCAAGATGGACGTGGACGGTCCCACGGTGCTGCGTCGCGCCCAGAACGCGGGCGCGTCGACGAAGGTTGTGTTCCTTTCGGCGTACCTCGATAGCGCGCTGATCTACTCGACCCTGGAGGCAGGTGCGGCCGGCTTCCTTTCAAAGCGCGCGGAGCGCTCGGCTATCTGCGATGCGCTTGTCGCAGCGGCAAGCGGAGAGATCGTCCTGTCACCGGAGATCCAGACCGCCCTTGGACGGGAAATTCGCTCGAACGGGCGCGCCAATCGCCCAGCACTAACGCCTCGCGAGCAGGAAGTGCTCGTCCTCGCTGCTGAAGGGTTGTCGGCCGCGCGCATCGGCGAGCGCTTATTCCTGAGTCCCGCTACGGTCAAAACGCATCTGGCCCACCTCTACGACAAACTGGGAGTATCGGACCGCAGCGCCGCGGTGGCTGAGGCTTTCAGGCAAGGGCTGCTGGATTGACCACCAATCGAATTGCCTCCCGCCGGCGGCCTCGAGTCGCCCTTGCCGTCAGTCTTGGTGTCGCCTCGATCGCCGTGGGTGCAGCCGGGTTGACGTGGCAGGCGTCGGATTGGCGACCGACGACATTGGTTCTCGCGCTCGCCGGCTTCGCGGTGGCGAGCGAACTGTTGCCGATCGAGCTTCGTCCGCGCAGCCATCCGTTGGGGGGGTGGTTCTTCACCTCATCCGCTCCGTTCGTGCTGGCGGCTGTCTGCCTGGGCCCAGCCCCCGCGCTTGCGGTAGCGATGCTTGCGCTGGCGGCGAGCGCGTTGGCGGAGAGGAGCCCGTGGCAGGCCGTCGTCGCGAACGCCGCAAACTACGCGATCTTTTCCGTGGCGGCCGCTTTGGCTGCCGGTGCAGCAGTGGGTGCCCTCAATATCGGACCCGAGGATCCCACCCTGGCGGTGCTTGTAATCGGGACGTACGCCTTCGTCGTCGTCCTCAACTTCGCGATGACCGCCGGTTACAGCGCGCTGGCAGACGAGCAGGTTCGGACGGCGGCCGCGAACCAGTGGCGATTGCAACTCGCCGCCGAAGCCCCGATCGCACTCATGACCGGGCTCACTGTGCACCTGTACGGCACCTCCGGTCTCGGCGCCCTGGCACTGCTCGCCCTCGTTCAGCTCCTTTTCGTTCAGATCGCTCGGGAGCTCCACCGCTCGATACAGAGAAGTGAGCGCATCGCGGAACTCTCGGCGAGTCGCGGTCGGCTTGTCGAGCAGATCCTCACCGCGGAAGAAGGCGAACGCCGGAGACTTGCCGAAGCTCTGCACGACGAGGCCATGCAGAATCTGCTTTGCGCGAGACAGGACCTCGACAGCGCAACGAACGAGCCGCGGGTAGAGCGCGCTCGGATCGCCGTCGAAGCGTCGATTGACCAGCTCCGGGATGCGATCTTCGCGTTGCATCCGACGGTGCTCGAGCACGTCGGCCTGGCGGCGGCAATCGAGTCCGTCGCTGCTGCGCATAGCCGCCGAGCCGGATTTGCGGTCACCGTTCGGGTGGATGAACCGGCCTTTTCCCCGAGCGACCCGCTGGTCTTCACCGTTTGCCGTGAGCTGCTCGCAAACGCCGCAGAGCACGCCGCTCCGGCCAAGGTCGCCGTCCGCGTGGCGGCGCGCCCCGACGGCGTCGAAATCGAGGTCAGCGATGACGGCCGAGGCTTCGAGAGATGCATCCTCAAGGCGGCTGTCGCCCGTGGGCACATCGGCTTGGCTTCGATCTGCGAACGGATCGAGGCGCTGGGCGGCATCGTTGACATCGAGAGTGAGCTTGGCGTAGGGACGCGGGTGAAGGTGGTCCTTCCGGCGGAGGACGCCGACCCCTGCGCCGGCTCGTCCCCTGGCGATGGTTCGCTGCTTCTTTCCGGTCTACCTGCGGTCGAAGCTATTCCTGGGGCGTCGACGGCCCCGACGTAGCCCGGCCGCACGGACTCGATCCCTGGACGCAAAGCTCCGGCGCGCAAATCGGCTTGCAGATCCGCTCAGCGTGCAATTTCCGTCCAGTTCCCGACAGAAGCTACTGGTCCTTTGGAGGTTTCCGAGCCAAAGGTGTGCATTGCCTGTGCACCTACGCGAGTCGCTCGCATATGCGCCGACGATGCCCAGTACATGCTGCTGGCTGAACAGCTTGTAGGGGAGGCCCGTGCGCGCCGTGCGCGGTCGATGGACGCGCGCGAACGCACCGTCGTAGCGGCGTTTGCGGCCCTCTACGGCGTCGCTGCCGTCCTCATCGCGATGTTCGTGCCCTCGGAGCGCGACGTCAGTCTGGTCCTGATCGCAGCTCTCCTGCTCGGACATGCCGCCGTCTCTCAGGTCCGCTTCGAGTTCGGCATGGGGTTCGTCGTACCTGAGCAGCTCGTCGTAATTCCAATGCTGCTTCTGCTCCCCCTGCCGTATGTGCCGGTGCTGATCGCGGTGGCCGGCGTGCTCGGCCTCGTCCCCGACTTCATCAAGGGAAGCTGGGCGAAGGACCGCTGGCTGAAGCCCATCGCGGACTCCTGGTCATACCTCGCGCCGGTGTTGATCCTCGCTGCTTTCGCCCCCGGCCCGCCCGAGCTGTCGTCGGCACCGATTTACGCCCTCGCAATCGTTGCGCAGCTGGCCACGGACTTCGCCCAGGCCGTCATCCGCAATGCGCTACTCGACGGAGTGCCGGTCATGGAGCTTGCCGGGATCTTCGCCAGCGCTACTCGTGTCGAACTCGTCCTTTCCCCCATAGCCCTCGTCGCGACGCTCGCGGCCTACGAAGAGCCGCTCGTGCTGGTCGCGGTGATCGCCCCACTGGTCTGGCTGCTGGATAACTTCTCGAAGGACCGGGCCGCAAGGTACGCCTCGGCCCTCGAGCTGAACCGCGCCTATCGCGGCACGGTGATGCTCCTGTCGGATGTGCTCGAGTTCGAAGACGAGTACACGGCGCAGCATTCCCGGTCCGTCGTCGATCTCGTCAATGCGGTGGCCGACGAGCTTGGGATCGCACCGGATGAGCGGCAGGAGTTGGAGTTCGCAGCGATGCTTCACGACGTCGGGAAGATCTCAATCCCGAAGGACATCCTTCACAAGCCGGCTGCGTTGACCGAGCAGGAGTTCGAGGTCATCAAGCACCACACGATCGAAGGCCAGTTCATGCTCGACCGAGTTGGCGGGCTGCTCGGGCGTGTGGGCGAGGTTGTGCGCTCCTGCCACGAGCGCTGGGACGGCACCGGTTATCCCGATGGCCTTGCGGGCGAGGAAATCCCATTGTCTTCTCGGATTGTCTTCGCGTGTGACGCCTACAACGCCATGACCACTGACCGGCCGTATCGTCAGGCGATGGATCGCGAGGCCGCGGTTGCCGAGCTGATCGCGAACACTGGTGCCCAGTTCGATCCGAAGGTCGTTGCCGCGCTCACCAAGGTCGTCGAGCGCGGCGAACCCGGCGCGGTGACGAGCATCGAAGGCGTCCGAGCCGTTCTCGCCGGGGCCCCGGTTCCGCAGAGCGCCGCGGCGAGCTAGTCCGCGGCGGACAGGCTCTCCCCCCGCCGCGCTTCCCAGGCGTGGCGCAATGCGATGCTCGACAGTCCCCACACGAGTAGGCCACCAGCGCCCGCGACGACAAGCACCGTTCGCACGCCGAAGGCTTCGATCAGGCCTCCTGCCGCGACGAACGCTGCCGCAAACGCCCACGCACTCAACCCATCCCGCACGCCGAAGGTGCGCGCCATCACGCTGTCGTCGACGGTTGTCTGAATCAGAAGCCGCTCGTAGACGAGAATCAGTCCGTTGCCGATGCCGGCCAGGGCGAAGGCCGGCGCGGCGGCCGCAAATGTAGGTGCGATCCCGCAGGCGATGAACCCGACGCCCACCACGGCGAGCCCTCCGAGGAAGCGACGTTTCAGCACGGCGGCGCCGCCGCCCCGCGAGCCGGACAATGACCCCCCAACGAAGCCGAGTCCGTAGATCGCGGTCAGGGCCCCGAAGCCCGCGTCACCCGCGTCAAGCTCGTTGAGAGCGTACGGAAGCTCAGCGACGTTGAAGAGTCCGGCAAACAGCAGCATCGCCCCCGAAGCCACAATCACCGCCCGGATGCCAGCCATGCCAGCAATGATCGCCAGACCGTCTCGCGCTTCGCGAAGAAGGCCAGGTCGCGGCGCCGACGCGTCCTCGACCGGAGGGGCGGCCCCGAAGCGCAGCTGAGTCAGGACAACAGCCGACACTGCGAACGTCGCAGCGTTGGCGTAGAGGATCACCTCGGGTCCCCCGACCAAGAGCAGCATCGCGGCCAGGGCCGGGCCCACGATGTAGCCGAGGTCGGTGATTGCGCCGTAAAGCGCAGTAGCCGCCGGCAGCCGTTCGGCCTTAACGAGGCTGGGGACGGCAGCCAACGACGCAGGGTTGAACAGACCGGTCCCAGCCCCTGCGAGCAGAGCCAGCGCGACCGTTGCGGCAAAGCTGTCAACGACCGCGATGCCGAGAAACGCCACCCCACGCACGAGGTCCGAAAGGATCAGGCAGTTCCGCCGTGACCAACGGTCGGCAGCGGCCCCGAATACCGGACCGAACAGCATGGCCGGAACGAAATCGGCGAGGAGGACGAGGCTGATCGCCCACGCTGAGTTGAACCGGTCGTAGGCAACGACGAGAAGCGCGATGTACGCGGCCCCGTTTCCCAGGGCCGACTGAGCCAGCACCGCGTAGTACACGCGGGCCACGCGCTCGTGTTGCAGTAGATCGAGAGTGCGCCGCACTCCAGGAATGACTACCGGAAAGGCAGGGGTCGCGCCGTCACGGCGCGACCCCGTATGCCAGAAATCCTAATAAGCGAGTCTTAGTGACGGAATGCCATGGAGTTCCTCCAGGTGGCCTCGGCGTAGTTTGCAGAGGTTCCAAGGTCGAACTTGCGCGATCTGGCGCCGACTATCGCACGTAAGGCGGCCGAATGCCAGCCTTTTCTGCAATTAGTTGTGCAGAAGTTGTTCTAAACGAACCGGTTAGCCGCTTTGGGTACGGGTGCGGGGCGTCAGGCGTTCGGCGCTGCGCCGCTCGCCTCTGACAGCGAGGGGAGCTCGTCGCCCGCGGTGAGCGGGCTGGCGGGGTCTTTGACCGCGCCTTTGATCTCCTCGGCGGAGACGTTCAGCGGGTGGTGGCAGGCTGCCACGTGGCCGCTGGGGTAGCGCGTCAGCGGCGGCTCGATCTCGCTGCAGATGTCGGTGGCGCGCGGGCAGCGGGGATGGAAGACGCAGCCGCTCGGCGGGTCGATCGGGTTCGGCGGCTCGCCGCTCACCACGAGGCGCTCTCGGTCGCGGTTCTCCTGGGGATCCGGGATTGGGATCGCCGACAGCAGGGCGAACGTGTACGGGTGGATCGGCTTTGTGTAGAGCTCCTCCGAGGGCGACAGCTCCATCAGCTTGCCGAGGTACATCACCGCGATCCGGTCGGACACGTGCCGGACGACCGACAGGTCGTGCGCCACGAACAGGTAGGTGAGCTTGAACTCCTCCTGGAGGTCGTCGAGCAGGTTGATGATCTGGGCCTGCACCGACACGTCGAGCGCGGACACCGGCTCGTCCAGCACGATCAGGCGCGGCTCGAGCGCGAGGGCGCGTGCCACGCCGATCCGCTGGCGCTGCCCGCCCGAGAACTCGTGCGGGTAGCGGTTCAGGTGCTCGGGCGCGAGGCCAACGAGCCGCAGGAGCTCACGGACACGGTCCTCCACCTTGCCGCGCGGCGTTCCGTGCAGCTGGAGCGGCTGCCCGATGATCTGGACCACGCGCTTGCGCGGGTTCAGCGATGCGAACGGGTCCTGGAAGACCATCTGCATCTCGCGTCGCAGCGGCTCGAGCTGCTTGCGGCGGGCGTTGGTGATGTCATCGCCGCGGAAGCGGAGGTGCCCGTCGGTGGCGTCGATCAGGCGCATGATCGCCCGCGACATCGTCGTCTTCCCGCAGCCGGACTCCCCCACGAGCCCGACCGTCTCGCCCTCGGAGACCGAAAGCGTCACGTCGTTCACGGCGTGCACACGCGCGACCTCGCGGTCGATGAAGAAGCCCTGCTTGATCGGGAAGAACACCTTCAGGTGCTCTATGTCGATGAGCGGCGCGCCGCCGTTGTCGGAGCTCACGCGGCATCGATCCCGGTGGACTTCGCCGCCAGGCCGATCTCTCCGGGCCGTACCTCGCGCAGCTCCTTCTTCTGCTCTGGTGTGAGCCAGCAGCGGTCAGTGTGCTCGGGCTTGTCCTCGAGGCGCGCGGCTAGCGGCGGCACCTCGATGCACTTCGAGAACTCGTGAGGGCAGCGCGGCCGGAAGTGGCAGCCCTTCGGCCGGTCCGAGAGCGACGGCGGCAGTCCCGCGATCGCCGGCAGCCGCTCGGGACGCGGGCGGTCGATCCGGGCGATCGACCCGAGCAGACCCCATGTGTACGGGTGCTGTGGGTCGTAGAAGATCTCGTCGAGCGTGCCATGCTCCACGATGCGGCCCGCGTACATCACGGCGATGCGGTCCGCGATGTCGGCCACCACGCCGAGATCATGGGTCACGAGGATGATCGCCGCGCCGGACTCGTCGCGCAGCTCGCGCATGCGCAGCAGTATCTGGGCCTGGATCGTCACGTCGAGCGCCGTGGTCGGCTCGTCCGCGATCAGCACGCTGGGGTTGCACGACAGGGCCAGCGCGATCATCACGCGCTGGCGCATTCCGCCCGAGAACTCGAACGGGTAGTTGTCGATCCGCTCCCGCGCGCGCGGGATCCCGACCTTCTCCAGCAGCTCGATCGAGCGCTCGCGCGCCTGCTGGTCGGGGAGCGCCTCGTGCTCCTGAATCTGCTCGACGATCTGCGGCCCGATCTTCATCACCGGATTCAGCGAAGTCATCGGGTCCTGGAAGATCATCGCGATCTCCGCGCCGCGGATCCGCCGCAGCTCGTCCTCCGAGGCGTTGATCAGCTCGGTGCCCTTGTAGTGCGCGGTGCCCTCGAAGTGCGCATTCTGCGAGCGCGAGAGCCCCATCAGCGTCATCGCGGTCACGGACTTGCCCGAACCGGATTCGCCCACCACGGCGAGCACCTCGCCGGCCGCAAGCTCGAGGGACACGTTGTCGACCGCCTGGACTACGCCCTCCTCGGTGGCGAAGGACACGCGCAGGTCCTCGACCGTGAGGAGCGGCTCGCCGCTGGGTACGGGGCCGGCGCTCACTGCAGGCGAATCCGTGGGTCGAGGTAGGCGTACATGATGTCTACGACCGCGTTGAGCAGCACGATGAAGAACGCGGCGAACATCGTGGTGGCCAGCACCGGGGGAACGTCGAGCTGGGCGACCGCCTCGGCCGCGTACTGGCCCACCCCCTGAAGGTCGAAGACCGTCTCGGTGAGGATCGCGCCACCGCCCACCACGGCGCCGAAGTCGAGGCCCCAGAGCGTGACGATCGGAATCATCGAGTTGCGCAGAACGTGGCGGATCATGATCTGCCGCTCAGAGAGTCCCTTGGCCCGGGCTGTTCGCACGAAGTCCTCGTTGATCGTGTCGAGCACATTCGATCTCAGCACTCGGGAGTAGAACCCGATGAACAGGATCGCCAAGGCCGTCCACGGCAGGATCAGGTGGTATGCCCAGTCCACGGGATCCTCGGTGAACTCCACATACCCACCGTTCGGGAACCAGCCGAGCTTGTAGCCCAGGTAGTGGTTCATCAGCGCACCGATCCAGAACACCGGCATCGAGATGCCGATCAGGGCGATGATCGTGAGGAAGCGATCCGCGAACTTGCCGGCCTTGACCGCGCTGTACAGGCCGAAGCAGATCGCCACGAACATCCACAGGAGCGCCGCGCCGATGGCCAGCGACAGCGTCCGCGGCAGCCCCTTCCAGATCTCCTGCATCACCGGCAGTTGCGTCGTGTACGAGATGAGATCGCCGTTGAAGACCTTCTTCATGGTCGTGAGGTACTGGACGATGAGGTTGTCGTTGAAGCCCCACTCCTCGCGGATGGCCTCGATCTGAGCCTCGCGCGGCTGCTTGCCGGCCATCCGCTCCGCCGGATCGCCGTTCGGGATCACCTGGAAGATGAAGAACGTGAGCACCGACACGGCCCACAGCACGAACACCATCTGGAACACCCGGCGGACGATGAAGCGACCCATCGCTAGTGCTCCAGGCGGACCTTCGCCCGCGGGTCGAGCGCGTCCCGCACGCCGTCGCCGAAGACGTTCAGGGACAGCACGGTGAGCACCAGCATGATGCCCGGCACGATCGCGAGGTGCGGCGCGGTGGCGATGCGGTCCACGCCCTCGTCGATCATCGTGCCCCACGACGGGTTCGGCGGCTGGACGCCGGCGCCGAGGAATGAGAGCGCGGCCTCGAGCAGGATCGCGTTCGCGATCAGGAGCGTGAAGAAGACGAGGATCGTCGAGGCGAGGTTTGGCAAGACCTCGGTGAACATGATCCGGATCGGCCCAGCGCCCTGAGCTCGTGCTGCCTCGATGAACTCCTTCTCTCGCAAGCGAGAGCACCTGGCCACGGATTGGCCTGGCCATGTACGGGACGTAGACCAGCCCGATGATGAGGATCGGTATCGCTAGCGAGTCGCCGGCTATCTCAATCGGCCCTATCTTCAGGCCTCCCAGCGCGAGCGACACGCCCAGCGCCGTTCCGAGGATGATCACCGGGAACGACCACATGATGTCGAGCAGGGTGCGGATGACAGCGTCGGAGGCACCGCGGAAGTACCCCGACACCACGCCGAGGACGATCGACAGGAAGACGGTGATGAACGCTGCCGTCAGCCCAATGAAGAGCGAGTTGCGGCCCCCGTAGAGCAGCCGCACCATGATGTCGCGGCCGTTGCCGTCGGCGCCGAGGAAGAACTTGCCGTCCGCTTTCAGGTACTGCGGACCGATCGGTACGCCGTCGAGGCCGACGACGTTGATCTTCTTGCCGTCGACCGTGATCGTGTCGGTGAGGTGCCCGGAGCTGGGGCCCGTCTTCGCCACGTTGTCCGCCCAGAGCGGCGCCGCGGCGCATACGGCTACGAGCAGGATGAAGATGAATCCGAACAGCAGCGCTGTCTTGTTGCGCCGCAGTCTCCGGAGACCAAGCTTCCACGGCCCGAGGCCGTGAACGTGCTCCCGCTCAGCCTCTTCCTCCCAGGCTGCCGGTCCCTGAAGGGTCGTCTCGGTTGCAGGCTCCGTGGCCAATTCGTTCCCTCAGCTCCCTCGAGAAAACACACTACCCGACAGGGAGGGCGCCGAAGCGCCCTCCCTGTGGGAAGCGGTCAACGTCCTACTTGAGGCAGAAGGCCGAGTAGTCGTTGAAGTACACCGGGTGGAAGCGGTTGCAGTTCTCGAAGTCCATTCGCTCCGACATGAACGTCGCCAGCTTCCTGTGGCCGTAGGGGGCGATCCACGCCCGCTCGACCAGCTTCTTGTTCAGGTCCTTCCACTGATCCTCAGCCTTCGTGAGATCGGGCTCCTGGTTGAGCTCCGCGATCCCCTTCGTGATCTCCGGGTCATCAGTGTTCCCGAAGTTCTGGTTGTTCGTCGGCTGAATCGACTTGCCGTCCACGAGGAACATGAAGTTCTTCGGGTGCGGGAAGTCCTGGAACCAGTTGGCGAAGCCGGTCTGGGCCTTCGTCTTCTGGTTACCGATCGTCTGGAAGTAGACACCGCCGTCGAGGATCTTCGGCTTGGCGTTGAAGCCCATCTTGGTGAGCATGTCCGCGTAGGCCTCGGTCACCTTGTCGGTCGGGTCATCGTTGTTGCCGTAGACGGTCACGTCCATGCCGTCCACGCCGGCTTCCTTGATGAGAGCACGGGCCTTCTCGAGGTCCGGCGGCTCATTCGGGTTGCCCCACGGGCAGTCGTCCACGTCGAGCGCCTCGTCGTAGCCAGGCACGCCCGGCGGCAGGAACGAGCAGCCCGGCGCGACCTCGCCTGCGAACAGGCGCGCGAGACCGGGCTTGTCGATGCCCCAGTTCACTGCCTCGCGGACCTTCGGGTCGTCGAACGGCGGGACCCGCGAGTTCATGAACATGTAGTACGTCGAGGCCGTCGTGATCTCCCTGTAACGGTCCGAGTACTTCGCCTTCACCTCCGGCTTGATGTCGGCCGGCGGCGGGTCCTGCATGTAGTCCAGGTTGCCGCTGATCACGTCCTGAGCCTGGCGCTGGGCCGACTTGATGATCTTGGTCGTGATCTTGTCGATGTTGCCCGGAGGCACACCCGGAATCGGGTTCTTGTCGTATTCCGTGCTGCGCTCCAGCACGAACTGACGGTTCGGCACCGACTCGGTGACCATGTACGGACCGACGCCCGGGGGCGGATCCTCCGTCATGTTCTTGAACGGCGTGTCTCCCGGCACCAGTCCGGCGAACCACATGGCAAGCACGTGCGTGAACGAGCCGTCCGGCGCGGTCAGCTTGAACGTGATGTCGCCGGTCTTGTCGTCCGTCGTGATTCCGGAGATGTCGCCGTCGGCCTTGCCAGCGTCGAGGTACTCCTGCGCGCCCTCGATGACGAGGTAGAACGCGCTACCACCCGACTCCAGGTTGAGGACGCGCTTGATCGCGTGCTCGACGTCGGAGGCCTTGACGGGCGTACCGTCCGAATACTTGTAGCCACTACGCAGCTTCAGCTTGTAGGTCATGCCGTCTGCCGAGATCTCCGGCAGGTCCTCGGCCAGGCCCGGAATCAGCTTCGCTCCAGCCTGCCCCTCCTCGCGCGCGTAGGTGATCAGCGGCGTATAGACGAGCCACAGCGGCTCGATGCCGTTGACGGTGTACGTGAGCGCCGGGTCCATGTAGTCCGGCTGCGAAGTCTGCGAGATCGTGATCGATCCGCCCTTCTTCGCCCCTCCGGACGAACTACTGCTGCTGTCACTGCTTCCGTTGTCGTCGTCGCCACCACATGCGGCAATGACGAACAAGGACAGGCAGGCGACGAGCAGTACCAGCGCACGTCTACCGAGCTTCCCCATTCAATCCCTCCAGCGGTCGTTTCGGCAGGCAGATGTGCCCACCGCGCGGCAAGATACTTGCTGGTTCGAGGGTTTCGGCGCGGATCCCCGGAACCAAAATGTGCGCTTAACGCACGTTCACGCGGCGCCGGGCGGCATTCGCAGTAGCTCTTCGCGCATGATCGACAGCGACTTGCGGATCAGTCGCGACACGTGCATCTGCGAGAGCCCGACGCGCTGCGCGATCTGCGTCTGGGGCAAGCCGTCCTCGAAGCGCATGCGCAGGATCTCGCGCTCGCGCGGCGGCAACCGGTCGAGCGCGGGCTCGAGCGCGGCGCGGTGCTCCGAGCGCTCGAACTCCTCGTCCTCGCCGCCGATCGTCTCGAGGGGGTCGAGCTCCTCGTCGCCGCCCGGGCCGGCGGAGAGTGAGACGGTCGAGTAGGCGGAGCCCACCTCCATCGCCTCCAGCACCTCCTCCGGCGTCGTCTTAAGGTCCTCGGCGATCTCGGCGATGCTCGGCGAGCGGCCGAGGCGGCCGGTCAGGCGCTCGATGGCGCCCGACATCGACGCGTTCAGCTCCTGAAGCGCGCGCGGCACGCGGATGGCCCAGCCCTTGTCGCGGAAGTGGCGCTTGATCTCGCCGACCACGTTCGGAGTGGCGTAGGTGGCGAGCGACACCTCGCGCTCGAGCTCGAAGCGGTCGATCGCCTTGATCAGCCCGATCGCCCCGACCTGCTCGATGTCCTCGAGCGCCTCGCCGCGCCCGGCGTAGCGGCGCGCAAGCGAGCGCACGAGCGGCAGGTGGCGCTCGATCAGCTCCTCGCGAGCCGTGGTGTCACCGGCCTCGTGATAGCGGCGCAGCAGCGCGCGGTCTTCCTCGCGCGCCTTCTCCGACGACACCGCCGAACGGCGCTGGGGGGTCGTCACGGAAGGCCCTTGAGCTTCTCGAGGCGGACCACGATGGCGCCGTCGCCAAGGTCCTCCACCCCGAACGAGTCCACAACCGTTCCGAGAATTCTGCGTAGCGTGAGCTGTCCGGGCGGCGCGTCCCCGTCGCGCAGGGCCTCCGCGACGGCCGCCTCCGAGAGCGGCCCGACGCGCGTCCGGATGCTCCTCCCCCCCACCTCGAACGACAGCTGCACGCTGCCAACTTGGCCCGCCTCGGCCAGGAGGCGCTCCACAGCGAGCTGGAGGTCGTCGATCTCCTCGAACGCGAAGTCCACCCGCTCGGCGATGCCGCCGATAATCAGCCGCACGACGGCCTGAAAATCGCCAGACAGCGGCGCCTCGAGGTCAATGCGTTCAAGCAGCTCGTTCACTTGGGCTCTCCGATGGTTCCCTCTCCCACGACACGATCCTGACGCATCAGGCACGCGAGCTGCCCCGGGGCCACGGCCTCGGCGTCGCTGTCCAGCTCCAGCAGCACCTGCCCATCGCGCTCCGAGGCCCGGCAGGGGATCGGATTGGCGTGGTAGCGCAGGCGCACCTGTTCTACCTCGGACACAGGGCGGTGAAGGGTGGCGTTCTCGAGAATCACCGCCCGGGTCGCCAGTTCATGCTTGGGGCCTACCACGACCCGGTTCGTGGTCGCGTCCTTCTCGAGCACGTAGACCGGCTCGGGGCTTGCGATGCCGAGGCCGCGGCGCTGGCCGACGGTGTAGTTGTGGTGGCCCTCGTGGCGCCCGAGCACGCGGCCCTGCCGGTCAACGATCTCGCCGGGAGCGCGCAGGCGCGGCCCGCCGTGGCGCTGAAGGAACGCACGACCGCCGAGGCCGGCGACGAAGCAGAGGTCCTGGCTCTCGCGCTTGTCGGCCACCGGGAGGCCCGCGTCGCGGGCGAGCTGGCGGACCGCGTCCTTGGTGAGCCCGCCGAGCGGGAAACTGAGCCGGTCGAGCAGCGCAGGGTCTAGCTTGGCGAGCATGTAGCTCTGGTCCTTCGCGGGATCGGTGGCGGCGCGCACGAGCGGGCCGTGTTCGTCGCGAGCGATGCGCGCATAGTGACCGGTGGCGAGCCGGGCGGCCCCGAGAGCGTCGGCGAGCTCGAGCATGGCGTCGAAGCGAACCTCGCCGTTGCAGCGCACGCACGGGTTGGGGGTGCGGCCGGCCGCATAGCCGTCGAGGAAGTGGTCCACCACCTCGGCGCGGAAGCGCTCGCGCAGGTCGAGCGTGAGGTGCGGGATGCCCATCCGCTGCGCGAGCTCGCGAGCGCCGAGCACCGCCTGCGGGGAGCAGCAGCTCTTGTCGCCGTCGGTGGCGGGATCGGCCCAGAGCTCGAGCGTCACGGCGATCACGTCGTCGCCTGCGTCGAGCGCAAGCTGGGCGGCAGCGGCGCTGTCGACGCCGCCGCTCATGGCGACGAGGGTGCGCCGGTCGTTCGGCTCCAGCCTCGCAACCCCCGCCCGCGCGGCCTGGCCCAGCGCTCGGTGGAGAGCGTCGGCGGTGAGTTCCGCGGCGTGGCGCTTTGAGGGCGTCAATCCGCCCAGTGCGTTCGCGATGTCTTCGGTGCTCAAACTGCATGCATTAAGGAACGGCCTGTCCTCGATGAGCTCCACCGTGGCGCTTGCGGCTGCCGTTAGCGCGCCGCAGCCCTCGGCGTCGAAGCCGGCCTCCACGATCGTTTCGCCCTCGATGCGCACCGCGATGCGCACAAGGTCACCGCAGGCGGCACCGCCGGCGGCGCCGGTGTGGGGCCAGCCGGCGAGGGCGCCCTTCCCCGAAGGCGCGTTGAGATGATCGGCGAACGACCTCACTGAACGCGAAAGCTATCGGGCACCGCGATCCGCTTCGCCCACTCTCTCCACCTTTTGCATACATGTGATGCAAAACCTGGAAAAAGTGGCCCCAGCCTGCCGTTGTCGGATCCGGTAGTTGGGCCTGCTGTCGTAGCAAGTCCGGGTGTCCTCCGGGGCGGACCACGGTCCTACCTCGAGTCGGACTCCCTTACCGGTGGTATTCGGCTCAACATGTGCGGCCGACTGGCGAACAGGCTCGGGCCTGAATCGAGGCTAGCACCGGGTTCGGGCGGCCGCTAGGGCTGGCTCGGCGGCTTCGGCGGAGCGACCACCTTCACGCCCAGCTCGTCGAGCTGGCGCTGGTCCACCGGCGCCGGCGCGCCCGTGAGCGGGTCCACGCCGCTGGCCGCCTTCGGGAAGGCGATCACGTCTCGGATCGAGGCCGCGCCGGCGAGCAGCGCGACGATCCGGTCGATCCCGAACGCCACGCCGCCGTGAGGCGGGGCGCCGTAGGTGAGCGCCTCGAGCAGGAAGCCAAAGCGCGCCTGTGCCTCCTCCGGTCCGATGCCGAGCAGCTCGAACACCCTCTGCTGCATCGCCGGGTCGCTGTTACGGATCGAGCCGCCGCCGATCTCCCAACCGTCGAAGACCACGTCGTACGCGCGGGCGCGCCATGTGCCGGGATCGCCGCTGAGGTCGCCAGCCGGGCTCGTGAACGGGTGGTGCACCGCTTCCCAGCGACCCTCTTCCTCGTTCCACTCGAAGGCCGGGAAGTCGACGACCCAGAACACGTCATGCCCCTCGGGCTCTCCCTCAGCCACCTCCGGACGCAGGCCGCCGAGCACTCGCGCCGCGACATCGGGGGTGTCCGCAACGATGAGAATCGCGTCACCTTCGTGCGCATCCAGTGCGTCGTTCGCTCGCGCAACCTCTTCTTCGGTGAGGCGTTTGGCGATCGGCGACCGCCACGACCCGCCGTCCTCGACAACCGCCCATGCGAGCCCCTTCGCTCCAAGGGCTTGTGCCTTCTCGGTGAGGGAGTCGAATCGGCTGCGTGGGAACTCTCCGCCTGCCTTCAGTGCTCGTACGACGGGCGCCTCGCGGAAGATGTTCAGCTCGGAGGCACGGAAGATTTCGGTGATGTCCACGATCTCCACGCCGAGCCGGCGGTCCGGACGGTCCGAGCCGTAGCGCAGCAGGGCCTCGTCGTAGGTGATCCGCTCGAGCGGCAGCGACAGCTCCACTCCGCCGAGCGCGAGCACGCGCTGGAGCAGGCGGTCGACGACGTCGAACACGTCCTCCTCCTCCACGAACGAGAGCTCCATGTCGAGCTGCGTGAACTCGGGCTGGCGGTCCGCGCGGAAGTCCTCGTCGCGGAAGCAGCGCGCGATCTGGAAGTAGCGCTCGTAGCCGGCGACCATCAGCAGCTGCTTGAAGAGCTGCGGCGACTGCGGCAGCGCGTACCACGAGCCGCGCACCAGCCGGCTGGGCAGCAGGAAGTCGCGGGCGCCCTCGGGGGTGGAGCGCGTCATGATCGGCGTCTCGATCTCGAGGTAGCCCTCGTCCGAGAGCTGGTTGCGGATCTCGCGGATCACCTCGTGGCGCAGGATCATCTGGTCGCGCATCCGCTCCTTGCGAAGGTCGAGGTAGCGGTAGCGCAGGCGCAGCTCCTCCCCGACCGGATCGTCCTCGTCGATCTGGAACGGCGGCGTCTCGGCGTCGGCCAGCTGTTCGAGCTCGGTGGCCACGAGCTCCACCTCTCCGGTGGGCAGGTCGGGGTTCACGGCACCCTCGTCGCGGCGAACCAGCTCGCCGCTCACCGTGATCACGTCCTCGCCGCGCAGGTTGCCCGCCGCGGCGTGAGCCTCCGGCGCCTCCTCGGGACGGAACACGAGCTGGAGCAGGCCCGTGCGGTCGCGCACGTCGATGAAGATCAGGCCGCCGTGGTCGCGCCTGCGGTGCACCCAGCCCGCCACCCGCACCTGGTTGCCGACGTCGTCCGCTCGCAGCTCACCGGCCCAGTGCGTCCGGTAGCGGTTGGGGCGCGGCGCCCTCACGCCAGCAGCTCGCTGACCATCTCGATGGCCTGTTCGGCGCTTTCAGCCGGGCGCTGCTCGCCCGTGTCCATGTCCTTCACCTCGATCGTGTCTCCGATGATCACGACCGCGCGCGCGCCGATCCGGTTCGCCTGCTTCAGCTGCCCTTTCATGCTCCGGCCCGCCTGTTCAAGCTGCGTGCGAAGCCCCGCCCTGCGGAGGCGCTGCGCGAGCGAGAGGGCGCCCTGCGCGCCGTCGGCAATGGCCACGAACACCTCAGCGCTGGCCTCGTCCTCAGCGTCGCCCGCGGCAAGCAGCATCCGCTCCACGCCGGCGGCCCAGCCCACTCCCGGGGTGGGCGGCCCGCCCAGCTCCTCGACCAGGCCGTCGTAGCGGCCGCCGCCGCCGAGCGCCGCCTGGGCTCCGAGGCGCTCCGACTCGAACTCGAACACAGTGCGCGTGTAGTAGTCGAGCCCGCGCACGAGCGTTGAGTCGATCTCATACGGCAGCCCGGCCGCGTCGAGCAGGCCGCGCACCTCCGCGAAATGCTCCGCGTCCTCCGTGGTCAGCCGGTCGACCAGGCGCGGTGCCTCAGCCATCACCGCCTGGGTGCCGGGGTGGTCGGCGTCGAATGCGCGCAGCGGGTTCTGCTCGAGCCGCCCCCGCACCTCCTCCGAAAGCTCGCCCTCGTGCGCGCGCAGGTATGCGCTGAGCTCGTCGATGTAGTCGGCGCGCGTTTCCGGCGTGCCGAGGCTCGACAGCCGCAGGCGCGACGGCCCCGTGCCCGCTCGCTCGTAGATCTCCGCCAACAGGAGGATCAGCTCAGCGTCGAGCGTGGGGTCGTCCGAGCCGAGCGCCTCGGCGTCGATCTGCGTGAACTGGCGGAAGCGCCCCGCCTGCGGGGCCTCGTGACGGAAGAACGGACCGGCGGTCCAGACCTTCACCGGCTGCGGCAGCTTGTGCATGCCGTGCTCGACGTAGGCCCGGCAGATGCCGGCTGTAGCTTCGGGCCGGAGCGTGAGCGAGCGGCCGGCCTTGTCCTCGAAGGTGAACATCTCCTTCTGGACGATGTCCGTGGACTCCCCCACCCCGCGGGCGAACAGCTCGGTGTCCTCGAACACCGGCGTCTCCATCGGCTCGTAGCCCGCTCGTCCGAGCACGTCGCCCGCCATCTCCACGAGCCGGAGTCGCCGGCGCGCGTCCAGAGGCAGCACGTCGACCGTGCCGCGCGGGGCCTGGAACTTCTTCACCTCGCCAGCTCGGCCAGGAACGGGTTCGTGTCCCGCTCCGCCGCGAGTGTGGTTGTGCCCATGTGACCGGGATAGACCGCGGTATCGCCCGGCAGCGAGTCGACGAGGCCGCGGATCGACTCCAGGAGCGTCGGGTGATCGCCGCCGGGAAGGTCGGTGCGGCCGATCGACTGCTCGAACAGCACGTCGCCCGAGAAGATCGCCTGCTCGTCCGGGATCGAGAACGTCACGTGCCCGGGACTGTGGCCAGGCGTGAACAGGACGTCGATCTCGAAGCCGGCCAGCTCGAGGCGCTCGCCGCCCTCGAGCATGTGCTCGGCGTCGTAGGACTCGAACGGGCCGAACCCGGGCCAGGGCACGAAGCTCATGATGTCGGCGAGCACGAACGCCTCGATCTTCGGCACCCAGACCTCGGCGCCGGTCGCGCGGGCCACGGGCGCCACGGCCCCGACATGGTCGAAGTGCGTGTGAGTAAGCAGGATCGCGTCGAGCTGGACGCCCAACTCGTCGATGGCGCCGAGGAGCTTGTCGGCCTCGTCGCCAGGATCGATGATGAGCGCTCGATCCGAGCCCTCGCGGCGGAAGATGTAGCTGTTCTCCGCCACCGGCCCGACGGTGAACATGCGCACGTCCATCGCTAGCCGCCTGCCGCCTTGCGTCGCTTTC
>CAWDLE010000013.1:0-50386 GCA_963803085.1 uncultured Thermoleophilaceae bacterium
ACCACGACGAGGAGTGGGGCCGGCCCGTGACCGACGATCGCGGGCTCTACGAGCGCATGGTGCTCGAGGGCTTCCAGTCCGGCCTGTCGTGGCTCACGATCCTGCGCAAGCGTGAGAACTTCCGGGCGGCGTTCGCCGGCTTCGAGATAGACGCCGTCGCTCGCTTCGATGACCGCGACGTGGCGCGCCTGCTCGCCGACGCCGGCATCGTCCGCCACCGCGGCAAGATCGAGGCGGCGATCGCGAACGCCAGGGCCGCGGCGCGCGCCGACGGCGAGTCGCTCGCCGAGCTGATCTGGTCGTACGCCCCGAGTGGGCGGAGGCGCGCGCCGCGCTCGCTAGAGGAGCTCCCGGCGCTCACCCCTGAGTCCACCGCGCTGAGCAAGGACCTGAAGAAGCGCGGGTTCCGCTTCGTCGGCCCCACCACCGCCTACGCGACGATGCAGGCGTGCGGGGTCGTGAACGACCACATCGCCGGCTGCTGGGTGCGGGCCGAGGTGGAGAAGGCGCGCCGCGGCTATCCTCCGGCCGGTGGATGAACGCGCTCTCACCGAGCGCCTGATCACCTACGACACGTCCACCCTCGAGGGAATGCAGGCCGCCGCGGGCTTCGTGAAGGGGTGGCTCGAGGCGCGCGACGTGGAGGTGACGGGCACTACACACAACGGACGGCCGCTGCTGACGGCGACCGTGGGCCCCGACGCCGGCCCCACGATCGTGCTGCACGGACACCTGGACGTGGTGCCGGGCCGGCCCGAGCAGTTCGAGCCGCGCATCGACGGCGACCGCCTCTACGGCCGCGGCGCGTATGACATGAAGGGCGGCCTCGCGTCCATGATCTGCGCGTTCCGCGACATGGCCGCGCAGGAGCGCGTGCGGGTGCATTTCGTGTGCGTCTCGGACGAGGAGTCGGAGGAGCTGGACGACCGCGGCTCGGACTACCTCGTGCGGGAGGGCTTCCTCGGCGACTTCGCGATCACCGGCGAGCCCACGGACCTCCACATCGGCATCCAGGCCAAGGGCGTGCTCGCCATGAGGATCGAGGTGGTCGGCACGGCGGCCCACGGCTCTACACCGTGGGTGGGGGACAACGCGGTTCTCAAGGCCATCGATACCTTCCGCCAGATCGAGAGCCTGCCGTTCGCACGCGAGTCCTCGGACCTGTTCGACCGTCCGTCGATCAACCTGGGCCGCATCGTGGGCGGCGACGCGATGAACAAGGTGCCGGACCTCTGCGTGATCGACGTGGACGTGCGCTACCTCCCCGGCCAGGACCACCTGGCAATCCGGGCTGCCGTCGAGGCGCTCCCGGACGTGCACGTGGTGAAGGTGTTCCACCGCCAGCCGGCGATCGTGCCACGCGACGACCCCTACGTGCAGGCGCTCGGTACGGCTATAGGGCGCGTGGCCGAGCCCACGAGCGAGCGGCTGGGCGTGGGCCGAGACGGCGCATCGGACGCGATCTCGTTCCTCGAGGCCGGCGTGCCGGCGGTGGAATGCGGCCCCTCGGGTGACGGCCACCACGGCCCGGAGGAGTGGGTGTCGATCCGATCGCTCGGCCAGTATCGGGCCGCACTCGTGGAATTCGTCGACCTGCTGGCCGCCCGCCGCCTGAAGATCGCCTGATGTTCGAGGACCTTCCCCGCCCCGGGCTCTGGAAGCGCCTCCTGCTGGGCGCCTTCCTCGTCGTGTTCGCCGCCGCTGGCGCCACGGCGGTGGCTGCGTTCCACGAGGTCGACAAGGTCGTGAGCGCGCTCGAGCTCGGCACGGAGCTGAAGCTCGGCAAGAACACGCTCGCGACCACGGACCCCGGTAGGGCGCAGACGATCCTGATCCTCGGCTCCGACCACCGGCCGAAGAACAACGGCGAGGGGGCCAGTGGGGCGCGCTCCGACACGATCATGCTCGTACGCCTGAACCCCGACAAGGAGGCCACGGCGATCATGTCACTGCCGCGCGACCTCAAGGTGAACATCCCGGGCCACGGTGTGGACAAGATCAACGCCGCGTACGAGTACGGCGGCCCGGCGCTGACACTTCGGACGGTGAAGGAGCTCACGGGCCTGCCCGTCAACCACGTGGTGAACGTGACGTTCAAGGGCTTCTGGCGGGCTGTGAACGCGATCGGGTGCGTGTATACAGATGTGGACCGCGACTACTTCAACGACAGCGCGGAGTTCACGTTCATCGACATCGATCCGGGCTACCAGCGCCTCTGCGCCCGGCAGGCGCTCCAGTACGTGCGCTTCCGCCACTTCGACACGGACCTCGTCCGCTCGGCGCGCCAGCAGGACTTCCTCCGCCAGATGAAGCAGCAGGTGACCTACACCGAGCTGATCCAGAACCGCGACCGGCTCGTGAAGATCTTCGGCCGCAACACCGCCACGGACGCCACGCTGCGCAGCAGGGCCGAGGTGCTGCGCCTGCTGAAGCTCGCCGTGTTCTCCGCGGGCCAGCCGATCCAGGAGATCCACTTCGAGGGCCAGATCGGGGAGAGTTTCGTTGAGGCCAGCGACGCGCAGGTGAAGAAGCTCGTCCAGCGGTTCCTCAACGTCCAGGAGTCGCCCGGTCCGCGCGGCGAGGCGCCGGACGAGCGGCCCGCGCGCAAGCCGAAGCGGCGCCAGCGGCGAGCCGACAGCTCGATCGGCGTCTACGACGCCACCGGCCTGGGAGAGGACCAGGGCCTCCAGGCGGTGCAGGCGGGCGCGGGCGGCTCGCTGCCGGTGCTGTACCCGACGCTGCTGCTCAACTCGTCGCAGTTCACGCAACCGCCGCGGGTCTACAAGCTGAGGGGCCCGGACGGTAAGCGCTACGGGGCATACAGGATGGTCATGAACCGCACGAACGCGAACGGCGAGTACTACGGCCTCCAGGGCACCACGTGGAAGGACCCACCGATCCTCGACAGCCCGACCGAGAAGCGCACCGTCGGCGGACGCGAATACGAGCTGCACTTCGCCGGCGACCGCCTGCGGTTGGTGGCCTGGCGCACGCCGAAGGCGGCGTACTGGGTCTCCAACACGCTGCTCCAGACGCTCACGAAGAAGCAGATGATGGCCATCGCGCGGTCCACTCGCCGCTGCTGCTGACTAGGCTCCGGCGCGCATGACGGACAGGGAACCGATCGGAGTTATCGGCGTCGGCTGGGTCGGCGCCGTCACGGCGGCGTGCTTCGCCGAGCTTGGGCACGAGGTCTGGGCTCGCGACATCGTGCCCGAGAAGATCGAGGCGCTCGCGCGCGGCGAGCTGCCGATCCACGAGCCCGGCCTCGGCGAGCTGATCACCGGCAACGCCGAGCGACTGCATTTCACGACCGACATGCAGGAGGTGCTCGACCACGCGCAGCTGCTGTTCGTGTGCGTGGACACCCCGCCGACCTACTCGGGCGACGCCGACCTCTCACGCGTGGAGGCCGTGATCGCCGAGCTGGGCGACTCGCAGGAGCACGCCCTCGTGATGAAGAGCACCGTGCCGGTGGGCACCGGGCGCTCGATCCAGCGGCGCCGCGAGGGAATCGGCTACGTGTCGAACCCCGAGTTCCTGAAGGAGGGGAGCGCGGTGGCGGACTTCATGAGCCCCGATCGCGTGGTGGTCGGCGCCAACGGCGGCTCCGAGAAGTACGCGGACCGCGTCGAGGCGCTCTACGCGCCGCTCGAGGCGGAGGTCGTGCGCACGGACGTGGCGAGCGCCGAGATGATCAAGCTGGCCTCGAACGCGTTCCTCGCCACCAAGATCAGCTTCATCAACGAGATCGCGAACGTCTCCGAGGAGCTCGGGGCGGACGTGCGCGAGGTCTCGCGCGGTATGGGCCTCGACGACCGCATCGGGCCCAAGTTCCTCCAGGCGGGTGTGGGCTTCGGCGGCTCCTGCTTCCCGAAGGACGTGCAGGCGCTCAAGCAGCTCGCCGGCAACACCGGCTACCACTTCCAGCTGCTCACCGCGGTCGTGGAGGTGAACGAGCTCCAGAAGCGGCGCACGATCGGCAAGCTTCAGAAGCACCTCGGCTCGCTGGCCGGCAAGGAGGTCGCCCTGCTCGGAGTGGCCTTCAAGCCCGACACCGACGATGTTCGCGAGGCCACGAGCCTGGTGCTGGCAGGACGGCTGGCGGGTGAGGGTGCGCATGTGCGCGCGTTCGACCCCGTGGCGGCGGCGAAGGCCGAGGACATGCTCGCCGGCGCCCACATCGCGGAGTCCGCGCTCGACGCCATCGACGGGGCCGACGCCGTCGTGCTGGTGACCGAGTGGCCGGAGTTCCGCGAGCTCGACTGGACCGGCGAGGTCAAGCGGCGCATGCGCGTTCCGCTGGTGGTGGACGGCCGCAACTTCCTCGACCGCGAGCAGCTCGTGGAGGCCGGGTTCACCTACGAGGGAATCGGCCGGTAGCGGTGCAGGCCCTGGTGCTTGCCGGCGGCGAGGGCACGCGGCTCAGACCGCTAACGCTCACCACGCCCAAGCCCGTGATGCCGCTGGCCGGGCAGCCGTTCCTGTCGTTCATGCTCGACTGGGTGGGCTCGCACGGCGCCGAGGAGGTGATCCTCTCGTGCGGGTTCATGTCGGACGCCGTGAAGTCCGTGCTGGGCGACATCTACGACGGCATGCGCCTGCGCCACGTGACCGAGAAGGAACCGCTCGGCACGGCCGGGCCCGTGCGGCTCGCGTACGACGAGGGCCTGCTCGAGGAGCGCGTGCTGGTGCTGAACGGCGACGTGCTCACCGACATCGACCTCACCGCCGAGCTCGAGCAGCACGAGCGCACGGGCGCGCGGGCGACGCTGGCGCTGTATCCCGTGGACGACACCTCGAGCTACGGCGTCGTGCCGACCGATGACGAGGGCAAGGTCACCGAGTTCATCGAGAAGGGCGGCGGCGAGGCGCCGACCAATCGGATCAACGCGGGCGCCTATGTGCTCGAGCGCGACGCGGTGGAATCGATCCCCGCGGGGCGGGCGGTGTCGTTCGAGCGGGAGGTCTTTCCCGCCCTCATCGGCGATGGGCTGTACGGCTACGACGCCGCCGGCTACTGGATCGACATCGGGACGCCCGAGCGCTACCTCGAGGCCACCTGGGACCTGCTCGCGGGGCGGGTGCACTCGACGCTGCCGCCGCGCGACGAGACCGGCTCACTCATCTACGAGAACTGCCTCCTGGCCGGCGCGCACGTGGGCCCGCAGACCGTGCTGGGGCGCCACTGCTCCGTGGGCACGGACGCTCGCGTGGAGCGCTCGGTGCTCCACGAGCGCGTGCACGTGGGAGCCGATGCGACGGTGATCGAGTCCGTGCTGGCCGAGGGCGCGCGCGTGGGAGAGCGCGCGCGTGTTGGCCCTGATGCAATGGTGGGGGCGAACGCCGTGATCGAGGCCGACGCCGTGGTTGGCCCGGGCGCGCGGGTGGAGCCGGGGGCGACCGTGTCCGCGGCTTCGGAGGTCTCGTGAATCTCGACAACGACAGCATTGAGGGCGTTGACCGGGCTGGGATGCTCGGGGAGGTCCTCGCGCAGCCGTTGCAGCTCGGTGATGCGCTGTGGCGGGCTCAGTCGGCCGGCATTCGCCCGCGCGATTTGCCCGGCGGGCTCGTGGTGTGCGGTATGGGCGGCTCTGCCATCGGCGGGGACCTCGCTCTGGCCGCTCTTGGCGATCGCGCGACGCGGCCCATCACCGTTGTGCGGGGGTATGCGCTCGAGTCGTGGATCCCGCCGGAGTCGCTCGTCCTGTGCGTCAGCTACTCGGGCGACACCGAGGAAACGCTGGCCTGCTTCGAGGCTGCTGGCGCCGCCGGCACACAGCGCGTGGCGATCACCACCGGCGGCAAGCTCGCCGAGGTGGCCCGCGAGGAGGGGGTGCCCGTGATCGGCGTCCCAGCTGGGATGCAGCCGCGGGCGGCGGTGATCTACATGACGATCGGCGCGCTCGAGTGTGCAGCGTTGTGCGGTGCCGCGCCGGCGGTGCATGCCGAGATCGATACGGCTACTTCGCTCCTGGAACAGCTCATCGAGGAGTGGGGTCCAGGTGCTGGTGAGGACTCGCTTGCGAAGCAGGTGGCGCGCGACCTCGGTGGGACGATCCCGGTGGTGCACGGCGCGGCGAGCACGGTTGCGGCGGGCCGGCGCTGGAGCACGCAGATCAACGAGAACGCGGAGTCACCGGCATTCTGGACCGAGCTCCCGGAGGCGAACCACAATCAGATCTGCGCCTGGGAGCGCGGCCGCGCCGAGGCCCCGTTCGCAGGAGTTTTCCTCAGCGATCCCGACCAGCATCCCCGCGTGCAGCGCCGGATCGAGCTGATGGCCGCCGAGGTGGAGCGCACCGGCGCACCCGCAATCCAGCTGGAATCGCGCGGCGAGAGCCGCCTGGAGCGAGTGCTCTCCCTCGTCCTGCTCGGTGACATCGTGAGCGTCTACATGGCCGTCGTCTCAGGAGTGGACCCGACGCCGGTCGAGGCGATCGAAAGGTTCAAACAGCAGCTCTAAAGTGCGCCCGACCCGACTCGGTTGCACTTTCCGTTGAAATACAACGGAAACCTGGATGGAGTGGCGCCGCAGCCCCTCGGTGCTGCCGTTCGGGAACCGCCCCGCCACAACCTTGACACGATCGTGTTAAGCTTTGCCGTCGCGATGGAGGGGCTCACCATCAACGAGGCCGCTGAGACGACCGGTTGGTCGCCTCGAATGCTGCGCTACATAGAGAGCGCCGGCCTGATCGAGCCTCTGCGCACGCCGAAGGGCTACCGCATCTTCGGACCCGGCGAGCTGCAGCGTCTGCGAACGCTGCGCGAGCTGCTCGCCCGGTTCGACTGCGCCCTCTCCGACGTTGCGTTCGCCAAGCGCCACGCCTCCGATCCGGAGCTGCGCGCCGCCCTCGACCACTGGTTCGAGGAACGGCCGACGCTGCCGGAGGGCGTGGACTCGGGCGACTGGCTCTCTTGGGAGCAGCAGAAGCACCAGCGCCTCCTCGCGATGGACACGCCCCCGAGGATCACGGAGACAACTGCCGTATGACCGTCACCGAGACGACGACCCAGGACTTCAAGGTCGCAGACATTTCACTGGCCGAGTTCGGCCGCAAGGAGATCAGGCTCGCCGAGCACGAGATGCCCGGCCTCATGGCCATGCGCGAGGAGTTCGGCGCCGAGCAGCCGCTCAAGGGCGCCAAGATCATGGGCTCGCTCCACATGACCGTGCAGACCGCCGTGCTGATCGAGACGCTTGCTGCTCTCGGCGCCGAGATCCGCTGGTGCTCCTGCAACATCTTCTCCACCCAGGACCACGCCGCCGCGGCCATCGCGGAGGCCGGCATCCCGGTGTTCGCCTGGAAGGGCGAGACGCTCGAGGAGTACTGGTGGTGCACCGAGCAGGCGCTCACCTGGCCCGACGGTGACGGGCCGAACATGATCCTCGACGACGGTGGCGACGCCACTCTGCTCGTGCACAAGGGTGCCGAGTTCGAGCGGGCCGGCGCCGTGCCGGATCCCGCGTCGGCCGACTCCGAAGAGTTCCAGGTGGTGCTGGGCCTGCTCCAGCGCACGCTCTCCGAGGACCCGCAGAAGTGGAGCCGCATCGGCGACCAGGTGCAGGGCGTCACGGAGGAGACCACCACCGGCGTCCACCGCCTGTACGAGATGCAGGAGGCCGGCACGCTGCTGTTCCCGGCCATCAACGTGAACGACTCGGTCACGAAGTCGAAGTTCGACAACCTCTACGGCTGCCGCCACTCGCTGATCGACGGCATCAACCGCGGCACCGACGTGATGATCGGCGGCAAGACCGCGCTGATCTGCGGCTACGGCGACGTGGGCAAGGGCTGCGCGCAGTCCCTGCGCGGCCAGGGCGCACGCGTCCTGATCGCGGAGATCGACCCGATCTGCGCGCTCCAGGCCGCAATGGACGGCTACCAGGTGGTGCGGCTCGAGGAGGTGGTCGGCGAGATCGACATCTTCGTTACGGCCACCGGCAACAAGGACATCATCACGGCCGACCAAATGAGCCGCATGAAGCACCAGGCGATCGTGGGCAACATCGGCCACTTCGACAACGAGATCGACATGGCCGGGCTCCAGAGGCTCGACGGTGTCGAGCGCGTGAACATCAAGCCCCAGGTCGACGAGTGGCGCTTCCCCGACGGCCACTCGATCATCGTGCTCTCGGAGGGCCGGCTGCTGAACCTCGGTAACGCCACTGGCCACCCGAGCTTCGTGATGTCGAACTCGTTCACGAACCAGACGATCGCCCAGGTCGAGCTGTTCACGAAGAACGACGAGTACGAGAAGAAGGTCTACGTGCTCCCGAAGCACCTGGACGAGAAGGTCGCCCGCCTGCACCTGGATGCGCTGGGCGCGAGGCTCACGCAACTCAGCCCCGAGCAGGCCGCCTACATCGGCGTGCCGGTCGAGGGCCCCTACAAGTCAGAGCACTACAGGTACTAGAACCCGGGGGCTCACGCCCCCGGCCCCCGCTGATGTCTGGCCGGCTGGCTGCAGACATATCCGATCCGTCGCTGGCCCCGCAGGGGCTGGCGCGGATCGAGTGGGCGGAGGGCCAGATGCCGGTCCTCCGCTCGATCCGCGAGCGCTTCCGGGCCGAGCAGCCGCTGGACGGCGTGAAGGTGGCCGCCTGCCTTCACGTGACCGCCGAGACGGCCAACCTGATGCAGGCGCTCACCGCCGGCGGCGCCGAGGTGGCGCTCTGCTCGGCGAACCCGCTCACCACCCAGGACGAGGTGGCCGCCGCGCTCGTGGACCTAGGGGTCCCGGTGCAGGCGCGGCGCGGCGAGGACATCGAGACATACGCGCAGCACGTGCACGCGCTCGCCGACTGGCAGCCGGACATCACCCTCGACGACGGCGCCGACCTGCTCATCCTCATCCACGAGCGCGGCCAGGCCGTCAGCGGCGGCGCGGAGGAGACCACCACCGGCACCCTGCGTCTGCGGCGCCTCGAGGCCGAGGGGCGGCTCGCCTGCCCGGTGGTCGCGGTGAACGAGTCGCGCACGGAGCGCACCTTCAACGACCGCTACGGCACCGGGCAATCCGCGCTCGACGGCATCCTGCGCGCCACCAACATCCTGCTGGCCGGCCGCACGCTCGTGCTGTTCGGCTACGGCGCCACCGGCAAGGGGATCGCCCAGCGAGCCCGCGGCGCGGGTGCGACGGTGATCGTCTGCGAGGTCGACCCGCTGCGCGCGCTCGAGGCGCGCATGGATGCCTTCGAGGTGATGCCGGCACTCGACGCCGCCGAGCGCGGAGACCTCTTCGTCACGGTCACAGGCTCACGCTCGGTCCTGCGCCGCGAGCACCTCGAGCGCATGCGCGACGGCGCCGTGCTGGCCAACGCCGGCCACTTCGACGTGGAGATCGACCTCGACGACCTGCGCGAGCTGGCCGCCGGGCGCGTGCGCCAGGTGCTTCCGCTGGTCGAGGAGTACGACCTCGGCGACCGGCGCGTGCACCTGCTCGCGAGCGGGCGCGTGGTGAACCTGGCCGCCGGCGAGGGTCACCCGGCCGCGGTGATGGACATGAGCTTCGCGAACCTCGCGCTCGCGGTGGAGCACCTGACGGTGGACGGCGAGAAGCTCGAGAACCGCGTGCTGCCGGTGCCGAAGGAGATCGACGAGGAGATCGCGCGGCTCAAGCTGGAGTCGCTCGGCGTGGCGATAGACGCGCTGACGCCCGAGCAGCAGGAATACCTCAGCTCGTGGGCCACAGGGCTGCGTAGCTGAGCGAAGCCGACCGCGCGCTGCCGATCACCCGGAACGACCGACGGCGGCCCGAGGGGAGGGCCGCCGTCAGCGGGGGTTGGAGCTGGGAAAGCCGCGGGCCGCTAGGCCGCGCGCGGCAGCAGGCGCGAGAGGGGCCGAATGTGCGGGTGGCCGCCCTGGCGCCCGGCGCGGAAACGGAGCAGGTCCACGAGGTCGCCGCTTGGGCGGAACGGGTCCGCGATGGCGGCGCCGGTGTCGACGGACACTGCGGCCCAGAGCTCGTCGCCCATCTGGGCGAGCAGAACGTCGCCAGTGGGCGGCGCGGCGCTGTCGATGGCCGCGAGTCGCCTCAGGGCGAACGCGTCGGCGGCAGTAGCACGGCGGATGGTGAGGGCGGTGTTGTTCATTCTCAGCTCCTTTGTTGAAGTTTCGATCTCTCTCGAATAATTATCGGCAATGCGGGCCATAAGTTCAAATTCAGACTGCTGTGGGCTCCGATAAGCTGTAGTTATGTTCGACGTCAAGCAATTGCGAGTCCTCCGAACGGTTGCGGAGCACGGCTCGTTCTCCTCAGCCGCCGACGCCCTCTCCTACACGCAGCCCGCGATCTCGCAGCAGATCGCCGCCCTCGAGAAGCGCGCCGGCACCACGCTTGTGGACCGCGGCAGCCGCGGCGTGCGGCTCACGGACGCGGGGCGGACGCTGGTGGAGCACGCGGATGTGGTGCTCGCCCGCCTGGCCGCTGCCGAGGCCGAGCTGGAGGCGATCGCAGGGATCCGTGGCGGCCGCGTGCGCCTATCGTCGTTCCCGAGCGCGGGGGCGTCGCTGCTTCCGCCGGCCGTGGCCATGTTCAAGAGCAGGTATCCGGATGTGGAGCTCAACTTCGCCGAACAGGAGCCCGAGGAGGCGGTGCAGATGCTTCGCGCCGCCGAGCTGGAGGTGTCGCTCGTATTCGAGTTCCGCGACCTCTCGCAGCCCGAGTTCGACCGGCTCTACGAGGGCATCGAGCTGCGCCACCTGATCGACGACCCGATGTACCTCGCCCTGCCGCGCGACCATCCGGCCGCGCGCAAGTCCCGTGTGCGTCTCCAGGATGTCTCGGACGACGTCTGGATCCAGAACGACACGACGGGCCCGTGCGGACGCCTGCACCTCGCGGCCTGCGGCGCCGCGGGCTTCGAGCCGAAGATCGGCTTCCAGTCGGACGACTACAACGTCGTACAGGGGCTGATCGCCGCCGGCGTGGGGGTGTCGCTGCTGCCCGCCCTCGCGCTCACGAACGTGCGCGAGGACATCGTCGTGCGCGCGCTCGGCAAGAGCGCCCCCACCCGCAAGATCGCGGCAGCCACGCTGGCCGGCCGCTACCGCTCGCCCGCCACCGAGGCGATGCTCGACATCTTCACCGAGGTGGCCGAGGGCTTCGAGCTGCCCGCCGGGGCGGCCATCGCCGCCTAGACTCGCTGCCGCTCGCCAATCTGAGCGGCAACGATTGCGGCGTCCTCGCCGACGCCGATGAGGAGCGACGACTTGCGCTTCCTCAGGAAGTGGACGCCTACGAAGTAGAGCCCCGGAGCCACCGTGCTGGCACCCTCCTCGTGAACCGGAAACCCAAGCTCGTCGAAGGCGCCCGGGCAGTGCACCCACGAGCTGTAGTCGGGCCGGAAGCCTCCTGCGAAGACCACCGCACCTAGCCCGCTCAGGTCCACGAGCTCGGGCGTGTCGGTGTCGATCGGCTCGGGGTCTGGGATCTCCGGCTCCGGCAGCCCGAGCCTGGCGGCAGCCTTCCGAAAGCCGCCCATGAGCTTTGCGTTCCGCTGATCGCCGAAGGCCACACTCTCGGCGAGGTCGGCGGCGAACCGGCCCTGCTGCCCCTCGGCGCCGAGGAAGTGGCCGAGCAGCGTCACGCCCATCTGCTGCAGCGTCCGGTAATGCAGGTCGTGGCCGCCGCCGTGCCCAGACGCCTGCAGATTGGCCCCCAGCCGGGCAGCTGGGTCTGGCAGCTCGTCCACCGGGTCGTCGAGGTCGCCGGCCGCGTGGAGCCACCAGGCGAGGTCGTGTTCCCCGATCCGCCGAGGGGCCCACCCCGCTCGCCCGCACGCCAGGAAGACATCCCGGCCGGCCTTGTGAAGCTCCTCGGCGATCTGGCAGCCGGACTGGCCACTTCCGACGACCAGAACCTGGCCCGGCGGCAGCTCCGCCGGGTTTCGGTAATCCCCCGCGTCGATCTGGAGCAGGTCGGCCGGGAGCGTGGCCGCTCCTGCCGGCCGGTGGGGGCGCTGGTACGCGCCGGCGCACAGGACCACTGTGGAGGCCACGATGTCTCCGGCCGAGGTTGCGAGAGCGAAGTCCCCGTCAGGCTGCGGTTGGACCGAGCTGACCTCTACGCCCTGGCGTACCGGCGCGTCGATCGCGGTCGCGTAGCGCTCGAGGTAGGACACGAGCTCGTCGCGGGGCATGAAGCCGTCGGGGTCAGGTCCGTCATACGGGTGCCCGGGGAGCTGCACGCTCCAATTGGGAGTCACAAGGCAGAAGCTGTCCCAGCGCCCGCGCCAGCTCTGCCCGATCCGGCCTCGCTCGAGTACCACGTGATTCACGCCGGCCTGCGCGAGCTCGTGGCTTACGGAGAGCCCGGCCTGACCGCCACCGATGATGACCGTCCCGATCCGTTCGGGCATCGCAGTGAGATCCTACGGCGGACGGACCTCTGCCGCCGTTCGCCGCGACGGACCCAATCCGCCACTCACGGCGTATTGAGGGCATGAACGCACGCGCGCTGCTGGTCATGTCCACCGCCGTCGTCATCGTCGCCGTCCTGCCGGCCGCAACGGCCGCCGGCGATGGCCTGCCAGGGCAGGGCGTGGTGGCCAACCCGGTCTCGGCGCCGGGCGGGGACGTGGAGTACGTCGCCACGAGCGCAAGGCACCACACAGTGCTGCGCAAACGGGCGCTCGGTGGACGCAACCTGCGTCAGCTGCGCCTGCGCGGCACGTTCACGGTCCCGGCGGTTGCGTATGACGGCTCCCCGAGCGGCCTGTCCGCGGACGGCCGCACGCTCGTCCTGATCAAGCCGCGCACCAGCTGGCCTCGAGAGCGCACCACCTTCGCGGTGATCGATGCCAAGGGCATGCAAGTGCGCCGCCGGTTCACCCTTCCCGGCGACTTCAGCTTTGACGCGATCTCACCGAATGGCCGCGTCGCATACCTGATCCAGTACCTCTCGCCGCGCGACGTGACCAAGTACGCGGTCCGGGCGTACGACATGCGTGGGCAGCGCCTCTTCCGCGCCCCCGTGGTGGACAAGAGCGAGCCCGACGAGGACATGAGCGGCATCCCGCTCGCCCGTGTGAGCGACTCGCAGGGACGCTGGGCCTACACGCTCTACGACGGCGCGGAGCACCCCTTCGTGCACGCGCTCGACACCGAGCATCGCACCGCCGTCTGCATCGACCTGGACGACGTTCGAAGCCTGAGGGGTGCGGGCCTCGAGCTGAACGGGGACCGCCTCACAGTGTCCTCGGCCGTCATGGACTTCGCCGTGATCGACACGACCACGCACAGCGTGCTTCCCCAGCGCAGGCCAAAGCGGGCAGCGGCGGCGACTCCCCCCGAGGACACGGCGGGCACGCCATGGCTGCTCATCGCCGCGCCCACCGCAGCCCTTCTCCTGCTGGCGGCGGTGGGTCGGCGAAGGCTCAACCTACGACGGGCGCAGGAGCGGCTGTAGGCGCTGCCGCGCGGCTGCGGGCGAACAGCAGGATGGCCACGATCAAGAGGCGAGCCCGGTGGGCCCGAGGGGCGGCGGGTGGGCGGCGATCAGGAACCCCGATATGCCGAGCAGGACCGGAACCGCCAGTGGCGCACCGGCCTCGCGGTGAAGCGCGACCCCGGCGGCGATGAGCGCCATGATGAGTCCGTCCCAGGGTGCCCGGCAGCGCGAGTAAGCCCATGTCCTTGACGAAGGGGCTCTCGGCGAAGTCCTGCACGAGAGCGGCTCCCACCGCGCGCTCCGAAGCAGCAAGATCGTTCACCTGATCGACGAGGGCGCCGTTGCCGATGCCCTGCAACGTCTCCCACGCGCTGTAGAAGATCACGAAGGGCACCAGCGCGATCCGGCTCACCTTTGCCGGGGGGTACCTCCGACCGTACACCCCTGGAGGTTTCAGCTGAGCTGCTCAGCCAGTCCGATGATGATGCCCTCAGGGCCACGTAGGAAGCAGAGCCGGTAGATGTCCTCGTACTGCGCGATCTCGCCGACGAGTTCGGCACCGTGGCTGCGCAGGCGGGCAACAACGTCGTCGACGTCGTCGACAGCGAACATGATGCGGCGTATGCCCAGCGTGTTCGCCGGCGCGGTTTCCGGCTCGGCTCTGACCGCCGGCGGCGTATGGAACTTCGCCAGTTCAATCCGGCCGTGGCCGTCCGGGGACCGCATCATGGCGATGTCGGCACGGACGTCGTCGAGCCCGACGACGCGGTCCACCCAACGCCCCTCGTTGCGGGCCTCGCCTTCCAGCTCCATACCGAGTTCGGCGAAGAACGCTTTGGCAGCCTCGAGGTCGTCGACAACGATGAGAACGTTGTCCATCCTCTGAATCGTCATATCCCCGCAGCATAGGGTCGGATGTTCGCTTGCCAATAGGCTGGACGGCGTGGCGACCTGGGAGGATGTCCGTCTACTGGCGTTGGCCTTGCCCGAAACGAGTGAGGGACTCTCGCGCGGACTGCGTCAATGGCGAGTCAAGGACAAGGGGTTCGTTTGGGAGCGGCCGCTGCGCCGCGCGGACCTCGACGCACTCGGTGACGAGGCCCCCGAGGGGCCGATCCTGGGTGCCCGTGTGGAGCACCTCGTCGCGAAGGAGGCGTTGCTCGCCGACGACGCGACCGTCTACTTCACCACTCCACACTTCGATGGCTACCCGGCGATCCTGGTCCGCCTGGACCGGATCGGACTCGAGGATCTACAAGAGCTGATCGTGGAAGCATGGCTCGCACGCGCCCCGACCCGGCTCGCCAAGAGCTACCTCGACACCTTGCCGTGACACCGCCGGCGGGCGCGGCGGGCCGGTTGCGAGAGACTGCGGCGCATGGAGATCCGGGCGACGGATTACCACACGGCCGGTGAGCCGTTTCGGATCGTCGAAGGCGCCGTATCCGAGATTCCCGGTGTGACGGTCCGCGCCCGGCGTGAGTACGCCGCGGGCTCTGAGGAGGTGGATCGGGTCCGCCGGCTGCTCTGCCACGAGCCGCGTGGCCACGCCGACATGTATGGCGGCTTTCTCGTTCCTCCGGACGACGATGGCGCCGACTTCGGCGTGCTCTTCTGGCACAAGGACGGCTACTCGACCGCGTGCGGGCACGGGACGATCGCGCTCGGAGCGTGGGCGGTCGAGTCCGGTCGTGTGGCGGCGCCCGACGACGGCGAGGCCGACGTCACGATCGACGTGCCTTCTGGCCGCGTCGTCGCTCGGGTGCGGCGCGACGCCGGCGCGGTCGAGAGCGTCACCTTCCAGAACGTGCCGTCGTTCGTCGTCGCGCGTGGCGTCGAAGCAGCCGGCGTGGAGGTCGATGTGGCCTATGGAGGTGCGATCTACGCATTCACGCCCGCAGAGCGGTTCGGGCTGCGGGTCGTGCCCGACGACCTTTCCGAGCTGATCGCGGTTGGCCGCGAGGTAAAGCGGGCGCTCGAAGGCAGCGAGGTCTCGCGCCACCCCGATGACGACCGACTATCGGGCATCTACGGGACGGTGCTCTACGAGGAGCTCGGCCCGCTGCATCAGCGAAACGTGGCGATCTTCGCCGATGGCGAGGTTGATCGCTCGCCCACCGGGTCGGCGACGTCGGCGCGCACGGCGGTGCTCGTCGCCGATGGCTTGCTCGCCGAAGGGCAGACATGGCGCAACGACTCGATCGTCGGCACGACCTTCCACGCGCGGGCGATCGGCCAGGCACCGGACGGGCTGCTCACCGAGGTCGAGGGGATGGCCTTTCGCACCGGCGAACACCGCTTCTTCCTGGATCCGCGCGACCCGCTTGGGACCGGCTTCGTCCTGCGATGAAGGGTGCGGCCACGCTTCCGGGTTGGCCGCCCGCCCGCCGGCTCGGCGCCGGCGGGCGGGGGTGGGGCTACTCGTACTGCAGCGCCCTCAGCACGTCGAGGCGGGAGGCCCGGCGAGCCGGGCCGATGGCGGCCAGCACTCCGGCCACCGCCGCCATGACCGTGAAGGCCACGAGTAAGCCCAGCGGGACCGCGAAGCGCAGCCCCTCGTCGCTCAGGGCCGTGGTCGCGAGGCCGGCCAGGAACAACCCGACCCCTATCCCGAGCACCGCTCCGATCAACGCGGTCACGATGCTCTCGTGGCGGATCATCCGCCGCACCTGGCGGCGGCTCATCCCGATCGCCCTCAGCATCCCGAGCTCACGCGTGCGCTCGAGGACCGAGAGGGCCAGCGTGTTCACGATGCCGAACAGCGACACGATCACGGCGAGGCCGAGCAGGACGTAGAAGATCCCAAGGATCTGGTCCACCCACGCGGACTGGTCGGTCTGGAACTCGCTCTTCGACTGGAGCTTCACGTCCGGGAAGGACGCGAGCGCCTTCTCGAGCGCGGGCCGCGACGCTTCCTACTGAAGGACGTGCCCGCGGAGCAGCTGGTGGACGGCATCCGCGTGATTGCCCAGGGCGACGCGCTGCTGGCGCCCTCGGTCACCAAGCGGCTGATCGACGAGTTCTCGCGCTCGGGCGCGGCCCAGCGCTCGGCACCCGCCTCGCTCGGGGATCTCACTCCTCGCGAGCTCGAGGTCTTCAAGCTGATCGCGCGCGGAATGTCGAACGCGGAGATCGCCGCGGAGCTGGTGGTGTCCGAGACCACGGTGAAGACACACGTCGCGCGCGTGCTGATGAAGCTCGGCGTGCGCGACCGCGTTCAGGCCGTGGTGCTGGCCTACGAGTCCGGCGTCGTCGCGCCGGGCGGCACGTCAAGCGAGTAGTCGAGCCAGCGCTCGTCGCGCTTCGCGCCGACGCGCTCGTAGACGGCCCGCGCGCGATCGTTCGTGTACGCCGTCTGCCAGGCCAGCTCGGTTGCGCGGCGAGCCCGGCAGCGCTCGGCGCACTCCGCGATCAGCGCGTCCGCGTAGCCGCCGCCGCGCGCGTCCGCGGCAACGAACAGGTCGTTCATGACGCCGAGGCGCGCGGCGGTCAGGGTCGACCAGGTCCAGAAGATCGTGGCGAAGCCCACCGCATTGCCGTCATCGTCGCGCGCGATCAGCTGGGTTCCCTCGAGCTCCGGATCGGCGATCAGGGTGCGCGACATGGCGAGCAGGGCGTCGTCCGAGGGGTCGACCTCGTAGAAGTCGCAGTAGCCGCGCATGAGCAGGAGCAGCTCGGGAAGGTCGGCCTCGGTCACGATGGCGATCACGCCGCCGACCCTAACCGCTTTAGCATCTCCGCCGGTGAGCGCGGCGACGGACAAGATGCGGCAGGAGGGGCTGCCGGAGATCGCGATCGACACCTTCGCGCACTACGAGGAACGCCTGCGCAGGGGCGAGCGGGGCCTGCTGCCCGAGGCGGAGCTGGAGCCGCTCACCGACGTTCCGAGCTCGGAGGAGCTCCCCAGCCCCGATGCCTCCGCGCTGCGCCGCGTCGTCGTGCTCAAGCTCAACGGAGGTCTCGGGACGAGCATGGGAATGACGAGGGCGAAATCGCTGCTCGAGATAAAGGACGGACAGACCTTCCTCGACGTGATCGTGCGCCAGGTGCTTCACCTGCGGGCCGAGCACGATGCGGCGATTCCGCTGCTCCTGATGAACAGCTTCGCGACGCGCGATGACACCCTGGAAGCACTGAAGAAGTACCCCGAGCTGGAGATCGACGGGTTGCCGCTCGATTTCGTCCAGGGGAAGGTCCCGAAGCTGCTGGCCGACGGCTTCGAGCCCGTCAGCTGGGAGGCCGACCCCGCGCTCGAGTGGGCGCCTCCGGGCCACGGAGACGTCTTCACCTCGCTCGCCACGTCGGGAACCCTGTCCACGCTGATCGAGCGCGGTTACGAATACCTGTTCCTGTCGAACTCGGACAACCTCGGCGCCGTGCTCGACCCACGGATCCTCTCCTGGTTCGCGAACGAGGAGCTGCCGTTCCTCTCGGAGGTCGTCGACCGCACGGAGGCCGACCGCAAGGGCGGCCACCTCGCCCGCCGCCGCGACGGAGGCGGTCTCGTGCTGCGTGAGACGGCCCAGGTCCCGGAGGAGGATCAGGACGCGTTCGAGGACGTTGCGCGCCATCGGTTCTTCAACGCCAACAACATCTGGGTGAACCTGCGCGCGCTCGAGCGGACGCTCGAGGAGCGCGACGGGATCCTCGGGCTGCCGATGATCGTGAACCGCAAGACCGTGGACCCGACCGACCCATCCTCCCCCGCGGTCGTGCAGCTCGAGACCGCGATGGGGGCGGCGATCGCAGTGTTCGACGGCGCCGCGGCGGTGCACGTGCCGCGCCCGCGCTTTACGCCCGTGAAGACCAGCAGCGATCTGCTCGTGGTGCGCTCGGATGCGTACGAGCTGGCGGACGACTGGACGATCCAGCTCACGCCGGAGCGCGAGGCGGCGCCGCTCGTGAAGCTGTCGAACGAGTTCAAGCTCCTGCGCGACTTCGACGAGCGCTTCCCAGCCGGCGCTCCCTCACTACGGGCAGCGGAGGCACTGGAGGTCGAGGGCGACGTGCGCTTCGGGGCGGGCGTCGTGGTGCGCGGGCGCGTGCGGGTGGAGGGGCCGGCCTCTATTCCTGATGGCGCGGTGCTGGAGGGCTAGCGCTTTACTGCGGCGGTGAAGGGGTGGTGCTATCGCGATTCGCCGCGGTATACGCGGTTAAGCGCGATCGGTCCCCTTCAGTGCTCGTAGTTCGGCGCGACGGCCACCTGCGCCTCCTCCAACCGCTCGCGCCTCAGCTCCTCCTGCTCCGAGCGCGTCAGCATCCGCGTGAACTGCCAGACCAGCACGATCGCCAGCGTCAGAGACTGCTCGACCATCATGATCACGCCCGCCACGTTCTGGTCCTCGACCGGGCTGAGTCCCCAGATCCGCGGCGTCTGCTCGTACCAGGGGTAATGGGCCGTCGAGCTCCAGGCCAGGAACAGCCCGAGCGCCGCGAGGCCGCCCTTGCACAGCGCGATGTAGGCGATCGGCTGCATGCCCGTGAGGCTCCGGCGCATGGGGACCGGCTGCACCAGCGGCCACCAGAGCGCCAGGCCGGCCGCGAAGAACGAGAGGTGCTCGACCATGTGCAGCAGCGGATTCTCGGCGGCCGCGTCGTACAGGCTCGGGATGTGCCAGAGGTACATGACTCCGAGCCAGATTGCGATTGCCGTCCAGGGACTCGCGAGCGGGCCCAGCGCTCGTTCCACGCGCATGAGCCGGCGCGTGGCGGGACGCATGATCACCCGCGACAGCGCCAGAAGCAGCAGCAGCGGCGCGATGTCGCCCAGGAGCACGTGCTGGACCATGTGCGCCGAGAAGAGATAGTCCGCACCGAGCCCGTCGATCGGTGACACGAGCGCGGCGAGCAGCGCAAGGACGCCGCCCGCAAAGGCAATCGCCTGAAGCGGCCCGGCGCCGCGGACAGGGCCCCCGCGGCCGCCCGCGCGCGCCTCGCTCCGTACCTGCCGGAAGCGCCAGACGTAGATCCCGACCATCAGCGCGATCGGTGCCAGGACGGCCGGGTCGGCGAACCATTGGATGCGTGGGTGCTCCACCGTCACGGGATTGTCGCAATGGCGTGCGGAGCCGTGGCGGCAGAGCGCGCATGCTGGGCCGATGCTGGTTCCGCCCCTGTGCTGGAGCTGTGGTGCGGTGGCGCGCAGGGGGGAGCCGTTGTGTCTCGGCTGCCGGCGGCTGCTGCGGCGCCTCGGACCCGAGCCTGTGGTGCTGTCCGGTGTGCGGGCGTGGGCCCCGATCGCCTATGCCGGACCGGCTCGCGAGCTCGTCGGTGCTCTGAAGTTCCGGGGTGCAACCAGGGTGGCGGGGGCGATGGCGGCGCAGATCGCGGCAAACGCTCCCGAGGCGATGCTGGAGGGCACCCTCGTGCCGGTCCCGCTCCACTCGCGCCGGCTGCGGCGGCGTGGCTACAACCAGGCGGCTCTGATCGCGGATGCGCTCGCGAGCAGGGCCGGCCTCGAGGTGGTCAATTGCCTCCGGCGCGCAGGGTCGGCCGCGCCGCAGGTGGGCCGCGACCGGCGCGAACGACGCCTCGGGCCGGCGGGCAGCATCGAGCTGTGCGCGGCCGCGCCGGGGCGCGTCGTACTCGTCGACGACGTGGCCACAACCGGCGCCACACTGGCCGCCTGCGCGGGCGCGCTGCGCGCCGCTGGCTCGATCGAGGTGGCCGCGCTGGTATTTGCGAGGACGATCGGGCGCTAGCGCTGGAAAGCGAGGAGGGGTAGTCCTATCATCAGGTATCCCAAGGTCCAGGAGGGCAGATGCGCATCCAGGTGAAGGGTCGAGGCGGCGCAAGCGCGGACGACGAGCTTCTCTCGCGTGTGGAGAAGAAGCTGGGGAAGGTTGAGCGGCAGGTCTCGCCCCTGGCCGAGCTGAACATCGAGCTCAGAGAGGAGCCTGGGAAGGGCGATTCGCAGGTGGCCGAGGCCACCCTGCGGCTCAAGGGAGTCACGCTCAGAGCGTGCGAGCGCTCCGATGACATGGGCCACTCTGTGAACCTCGTGGCCGACGACCTCGCGCGCCAGGTCAAGAAGCATCGCGACAAGCGCCGGGCACGCCGGGAGGCACAGAAGCACGCTGCGCAGGAACACGCCGCGTAGTGCGTGAGGCGGCGGGCCTGGCCCGCCGCGGAGCGATGCCGTTCGACCCGCTGTAAAGGGGCTCGGCTGTGGCCTTCCCCCTTGCTACCGTTGATCAGAGATGTCAATTCTGGACCGCGCCCTCCGCGTCGGCGAGTCGAAGAAGTTCAAGGCCTTCGAGCGCAACGTAGAGCTGATCAATGCCTTCGAGCCCGAGCTCGAACTGGAGTCGGATGACGAGCTCCGCGAGCGCTATCAGGGCCTGCGCGAACGGCATCTGGACGGCGAGTCGCTCGAGAACCTTCTGTACGAGTCATTCGCGCTCACGCGCGAGGCCGGCAGGCGCGCTCTCGGCCAGCGCCATTTCGACGTCCAGATGATCGGCGGCATGGTCCTCCACGACGGCTCGATCGCCGAGATGCGGACCGGCGAGGGCAAGACGCTCACCGCCACGCTGCCCGTGGTCCTGAACGCGCTCGCCTCGCGTGACGAGGACGGCAATCCCGTGCAGGGCAAGGGCGTCCACCTCGTCACGGTGAACGACTACCTGGCGCGGCGCGACGCCCAGTGGATGAAGCCGATCTACGACCTGCTCGGCGTGACGGTCGGCATCCTCCAGTCGGGCCAGAACGACATCGACAAGCAGGAGGCCTACTCCCGCGACGTCGTCTACGGCACCAACTCGGAGTTCGGCTTCGACTACCTGCGCGACAACCTCGCGGTCGAGATGCAGCAGAAGGCCCAGCGCGGCCACGGCTTCGGGATCGTCGACGAGGTCGACAACATCCTCATCGACGAGGCGCGGACGCCACTGATCATCTCGGGCCAGCCCGAGCAGGCGGCCGACCTCTATTACAAGTTCGCGAAGCTCGCGAAGATCATGGAACCGGGCAAGAAGCCCGAGGGGCTCGAGGCCAAGTCGAAGGACTGGGAGGCCGACTTCGACTTCGAGCCCGACGAGAAGCACAAGACTGTGTCGGTCACCGAGAAGGGCGTCGCCAAGGCCGAGAAGTTCCTCGGCATCGACAACCTCTACCGCGCCGAATACGGCAACATGGTCAACCACCTCCAGCAGGCACTGAAGGCGGAGGACCTCTACAAGCGCGACGTCGACTACGCCGTGATCGAGGGCGAGGTCAAGATCATCGACGAGTTCACCGGCCGCATCCTCGAGGGTCGGCGCTGGTCGGAGGGCCTCCACCAGGCCGTCGAGGCCAAGGAGGGAGTGGCGATCCAGGAGGAGTCGCAGACCGTCGCCACGATCACCTACCAGAACTACTTCCGCCGCTACGACAAGCTCGCGGGCATGACCGGCACGGCCCTCACCGAGGCCACCGAGTTCATGAAGATCTACGAGCTCCAGGTCGTCGAGGTCCCGACGAACCAGCCGATGATCCGCGACGATCGCAACGACCAGATCTACAAGACGAAGGACGGCAAGTGGGCCGCCGTCGTCAACGAGATCCGGGAGCGCAACACCACTGGCCAGCCGGTGCTGGTGGGAACCATCTCGGTCGAGGTCTCCGAGCTGCTCTCGCAGCAGCTCGACAGGGCCGGAATCAAGCACGCGGTGCTGAACGCGAAGCCGGAGCACGCGGAACGCGAGGGCGAGGTCATCGCCGAGGCGGGCCGCCCGTTCGCGGTCACGATCGCCACCAACATGGCCGGCCGTGGCGTGGACATCAAGCTGGGCGGCAACGAGGAGCACCTCACCCAGGTCGAGCTCACCAAGCGCGGCGTCCAGCCGGACAGCGACGAGTGGAACGCCGCTTGGGACGAACTGTTCCCAAAGATGGAGCAGCAGGTGGTCGAGGACCGCGAGAAGGTCATGGAGTCGGGCGGGCTGTTCATTTGCGGCACCGAGCGCCACGAGTCGCGGCGGATCGACAACCAGCTGCGCGGCCGCTCCGGCCGCCAGGGCGATCCGGGCGAGTCGCTCTTCTACCTGTCTGCCGAGGACGACCTCGTGCGCCTGTTCGCGGGCGACCGCATATACAAGATCCTCGACAACAAGTTCCTCGCGCAGGTCGACGACGACGGCAACGAGATGCCGATCGAGCACAAGATGCTCTCGAAGCAGATCGAGGGTGCCCAAAAGAAGGTCGAGGAGCAGAACTTCCTGATCCGCAAGCGCGTCCTCGAGTACGACGACGTGATGAACCAGCAGCGCGAGATCATCTACGAGTACCGCGACCGGATCCTCGAGGGCCAGGACATGTCGGAGATCGCGCGTGAGCAGATCGCGGACGCGATCGAGCGCATCGGGCGCGAGTACATGGCGGGCGAGTACCAGGAGGACTGGGAGGTCGACGCGCTGTTCGACCAGCTCGGGCAGATCTACGACGTCTCCTACGAGGTGGACGACGTCAAGGAGGGCACCGACCGCGAGACGCTCGTCACGCAGCTTCGCGAGGACGTGATCCAGGCCTACGACGAGCGCGAGAACGAGCTGGGCGACGAGCTGATGCGCGCGCTCGAGCGCTTCATGCTGCTCCAGATCATCGACGAGCGCTGGCGCGAGCACCTGCACGACATGGACTACCTGCGCGAGGGAATCCACCTGCGCGGGTTCGCTCAGATCGACCCGCTCGTGGCCTACAAGAACGAGGGCTTCGACATGTTCACGGAGCTCATGAACAACATCTGGGACGAGTTCGCCCGCTACGTCTTCAACGTCGAGGTGCAGGTGCAGCCCGAGCAGGAGCAGCAGGCCGCGGCGGGGGGGCCGAACTGGGGCTTCGGCGGTAACAGCACGGCCACGCGCAACCTCAACATGTCAGGCGGCCAGGGGCTCGCCGGGCGCGACGCGATCGCGGCGGCGGCGGGCGCAGCGGTGCCCGCCGGGGCCTCTGAGGCCGCGCAGATGGCAGCGGAAGTGGTGGAGGCGCCTGTCCAGGTGGAGACCCGTCGCCTCGACGAGACCGAGAAGATCGGCCGCAACGACCCATGCTGGTGCGGCTCCGGCAAGAAGTTCAAGAAGTGCCATGGCGCCTAGCGACGTCAATGGCCTCCGCGGCCAGCTGAAGCTGCTCGCGGACTCTCTTTGACCCGGCCAAGCTGGACGCTCGCCTAGGCGAGCTCGAGGGCGAGATGGGGTCGCCGGGCTTCTGGGACGATCAGGAGCACGCAGCCTCCGTGTCCGCCGAGCACTCCTCCGTCGGGCGGCGGCTCGAGACGTTCCGCTCGCTCGAAACGGACATCGGGGACCTGGAGGCGCTCGAGGAGCTCGCCGAGGAGGACGACTCCATCGCGGGCGAGCTCGAGGAGCAGCGAGCGTCGATCGAGGCGCGCCTCGCGGAGCTCGAGGAGGCGCGGCTGTTCTCGGGCGACTACGACGCCGGCGACGCCGTCGTGACCGTGAACGCCGGCGCCGGAGGCACCGACTCGCAGGACTGGGCGGAGATGGTGCTGCGCATGCTGATGCGCTGGGCCGAGCGCCGCGGGATGAAGGTCGAGCTGGCGGAAGAATCCGAGGGGGAGGAGGCTGGCATCAAGTCGGCCACCTTCATCGCGCACGGCGAGAACGCCTACGGGCTGTTCAGCGCTGAGAAGGGCGTGCACCGCCTGGTGCGCATCTCCCCGTTCGACGCGCAGTCGCGACGGCACACCGCGTTCGCCGGGGTCGAGGTGGCCCCGCTCGTGGAGGACGCCGTCGAGGTGGAGATCGAGCCCGACGACATCCAGATCGACACCTACCGCGCGTCAGGCGCCGGCGGCCAGCACGTGAACAAGACCGACTCGGCCGTGCGAATCACGCACCGGCCGACCGGCATCGTCGTGCAGTGCCAGAACGAGCGCTCGCAGTCCTCCAACCGCGACACGGCGATGAAGATGCTGAAGGGCAAGCTGCTCGAGCTGGAGGAGCGCCGCCGCCAGGAGGAGATCGCGAAGGAGAAGGGTGAGGCCCAGGACGTGGGCTGGGGCTCCCAGATCCGCTCGTACGTGCTGGCCCCCTACACGATGGTCAAGGACCACCGCACCGGTGTCGAGGCGGGCAACGCCCAGGGCGTCCTGGACGGAGACCTCGACCAGTTCGTGCGCGCCGAGCTACTCCGGCGCGCCGGCGACCGAACCGCCGCCTAGGCGGTCTTCGCTGCGCTCGGACTGCTCCTCGAGCACGCCGAGCAGCATGCCGACGCGGCAGACGAGCAGCCGCTCTTCCTCGATCTCGACCCACACGCCGGCGCTGCCGGGGAAGACCACGTGGTCACCGGGCGCGACGGGCATCTTGATGCCCGCGCCGCCCCACCAGTCGAGCCCGGGGCCCACCGCCAGCACGATTCCGTGCTGCGGCGGGGTCTCGTGCTCACCAGGAGGGAGCACCAGGCCGGAGCGCCGGACGCGGTCGGGATCGAGCTCCTTGATCACCACCTGGTCGAAGAGGGGTCGCAGCTGCTGCTTCATCACCCTGAACTCTAGGACCTAGCCCCTAGCATTGGACGAATGGCCGACGAGGCACGCGCTCCCGATCCACGCACCGCACCGCCGCCACCCGACCCCCGGCGCGGGAACCTGCGTGTGAGCGGGGCGCCGAAGAAGCCGCCCATGATCCCGTGGAGCCCGCGGCGCTTCATCGCCATCCTGCTCGCCCTGTTCGTCCTGAACTGGCTGATCGTGGCGGTGTTCGCGCCGCCCGAGAAGCGCATCAAGGTTCCGTACAGCCCGACCTTCCTCCAGGAGGTACGGAAGGGCAACGTCAAGGAGATCTCGTCGACCGGGGACACGGTCAAGGGCGAGTTCAAGAAGGAGGTCAAGTACAAGGGCGATAGCGCCAAGGGCCTCGAGACCCAAATCCCGACCTTCGCGAACGACCGCGAGCTGTCGCAGCTGCTCGAGGACAACGGCGTGGTAATCAGCGCGTCGCCGCCAGGGGAGCGTTCGCTGCTTCAGACCATCCTGTTCAGCTTCGGCCCGACGATCCTGCTGGTCGCGCTGTTCATCTTTTTGTTCCGCCGCGCCGCAGCGGGCGCGGGCGGTGGCGGCGTGCTCGGGCAGTTCGGCCGCAGCCGCGCGCGAAGGGTCGAGCCCTCATCGCAGACGGTCACGTTTGCGGACGTCGCCGGCATCGAGGAGGCCAAGCAGGAGCTGCTCGAGGTGGTCGACTTCCTGAAAAACCCGGACAAGTACCGCAAGCTCGGGGCGCGCATCCCGCGCGGCGTGCTGCTCGCCGGGGCGCCCGGCACCGGCAAGACGCTGCTCGCCCGCGCCGTGGCGGGCGAGGCGAGCGTGCCGTTCTTCTCCGCGTCCGCTTCCGAGTTCATCGAGGCGATCGTCGGCATCGGCGCCTCACGCGTGCGCGACCTCTTCCAGCAGGCGAAGGAAGCCGCGCCGGCGATCATCTTCATCGACGAGCTCGACGCGATCGGGCGCTCCCGAGGCGGCCCCGGCGGAGGACTCGGCGGGCACGACGAGCGCGAGCAGACGCTCAACCAGATCCTCACCGAGATGGACGGCTTCGACACGGACGCGAAGGTGATCGTGCTCGGCGCCACCAACCGGCCGGAGGTGCTCGATCCGGCGCTCCTGCGACCGGGACGCTTCGACAGGCGGGTGTTCGTGCAGGCGCCGGACGCGAACGGGCGCGAGGCCATCCTCCGCGTGCACACGCGCTCGGTGCCACTCGACGACGAGGTCGATCTGACGCGGATAGCGCGGAGCACGCCCGGCATGGTCGGCGCGGACCTGGCGAACCTGGCGAACGAGGCGGCGCTGCTGGCCGCCCGGCGGGGGCACGAGCGTGTGAAGACGGAGGACTTCACGGACGCGCTCGAGAAAATCATCCTCGGCGCCGAGCGGAAGGTTCTGATGAGCGTGGACGACCGCCGCCGCACCGCCTACCACGAGGGCGGGCATGCGGTCGTGGGCATGCTCACGCCAGGCGCCGACCCGGTGCGCAAGGTCTCGATCATCCCGCGCGGCCTGGCGCTTGGCGTGACGCTCTCGACGCCGGAGGACGACCGCTTCAACTACTCGGAGCACGAGCTGCGCGCGAAGATCCGCGTATCGCTCGGCGGCCGGGCGGCAGAGGAGCTCGTGTTCGGCGAGTCGACCACCGGCGCGGAGTCGGATATCCAGCAGGTCACCCAGATCGCGCGTGGGATGGTGCAGCGCTGGGGGATGAGCGAGAAGGTCGGCTTTCTCACCGTGGCTCAGCAGGACGGCCAGAGCGCGCTGCTGCCCGGCGCCGAGCCGGTCTCGGAGGCCACGCAGGAGCTGGTGGACGCGGAGGTGCGCCGCATCGTCGACGAGGAGCAGGAGGCCACCGCACGCCTCCTGGCGGAGAATCGCGAGCGGCTCGACTCGCTGGCCGAGGCGCTGCTCGAGCGGGAGACCCTCGACGAGGCCGACGCGTACGCGGCAGCCGGGATCGAGCGGCAGCACGTCGCCGTCCCGCAATGAGCGACCTGATCGGGCGGGCGCTCGCAGAGGACCTCGGGGCGGGCGACCTCACCACGCGGGCGGTCGTGCCCGAGGGAGCCCAGGCGCTCGCCCGGATCGAGCAGCGGGAGCCGGGTGTGGTGGCGGGACTGGGCGTGGCGCAGGGCGTGTTCGAGCGCGTGGACGGCTCACTCAGCTTCGAGACTCTCGCGGCCGACGCCGAGTGGCGCGAGCCGGGAGTGCTCGCCGAGATCAGCGGCGCGGCGGCCTCGATCCTCGCCGGCGAGCGGGTGGCGCTCAACTTCCTCGGCCGCCTCTCTGGCGTCGCGACGCTCACGGCGCGCTATGTGCGGGCGGTGGAGGGCACGGGCGCGCGCATCCTCGACACGCGCAAGACCACACCGGGATTGCGCGAACTCGAGAAGGCGGCCGTGCGGGCCGGCGGAGGGGTGAGCCACCGCAGCGGGCTGTACGACGCGATCCTCGTGAAGGAGAACCATGCCGCCCTTGCTGGAGGCGTGGGGGAGGCCACGCGGCGCGCGCTGGCCTCCGCTCCGGAGGGCGTGATGGTCGAGGTCGAGTGCGCCACGCTTGAGGAGGTCGAGGCCGCGCTGGTCGCGGGGGTGCCGCGCATCCTGCTCGACAACATGGCGCCTCCTGAGCTGCGACGCGCCGTCGAGCTCACCGCGGGGCGAGCCCAGCTCGAGGCCTCGGGCGGGATCACGCTCGACACGGTGCGCTCGGTCGCCGAGACCGGGGTGGACTTCATCAGCGTCGGTGCGCTCACGCACTCGGCGCCCGCGCTCGACGTCAGCCTGCTGCTCGACCCAACGTAGGCGGCCGCAGCACGGCGAACGGGTCGGTCACGGCCAGCTCGTGCGAGCCGAAGCGGTACACGGCCGCGGGCCGGCCCCCGTCGGGCCCGGGGGAGCGCTGCTCGCCCGTGGACACGAGCAGGCCGCGCCGCTCAAGCACGCGGCGCAGGTTCGTGGGATCCACGGGATAGCCGAGCGCAGCCGTGTAGATCGAGGACAGCTCGGACATCGTGAAGCTCTCCGGTGCGAGCGCGAAGCCGATGTTGGTGTACGAGAGCTTCGCCCGCAGGCGCTCACGCCCCGCGAGCACGATCGGACCGTGATCGAAGGCCATGTCGGACGGGAGGTCGTCGACCGGATGCCAGGCGGTGTCCTCGGGAAGCGCAGGGTCGAGCCCGCCCGGGACCAGGCCGAGGTACGCGGTGGCGAGCTGCCACTCGCCGGGATGGCGCCCGGGCTCACCCACCGTCTCGAGCTGCTCCAGCGAGGACAGCTCCGCCACGTCGACCTTGCGAGCGAGCTGCGTGCGGATCGACTGCTCCAGTGCGTGGCCAGGCTCCAGGTAGCCGCCGGGCAGCGACCAGGCGCCCTCGAACGGCTCCCGGCCCCGCTGCCAGAGCAGCACGGAGAGCGCATCCCCGCCTGTGCCCCGAGGGGCGAAGCCCCCGACTTGGGTACGCACCTGGAGCACCACGGCGAGCGTCACATGGGTGGGCGATGCTCGCCCGCCATTGGTATGCTGATTTGGCACGGTTTTCGACTATAAGGCAAAAACCGCGATGAAACCAATAGAGCTGCCGACTCTGACTCCCGCCAGCCCAGGCGCCCTCAGCCCAGCGGAGACCACGCTGCTCGCCAAGGAGGTCCGCGCGCTTGCGGAGGAGCGCAACGCGGTGATCCTCGCCCACAACTACCAGGTGCCCGAGGTGCAGGACGTCGCTCACTTCGTGGGCGACTCGCTCGGTCTGTCGCGCCAGGCAGCCGAGACGGGCGCCGATGTGATCGCCTTCTGCGGGGTCCACTTCATGGCCGAGACCGCCTCGATCCTGTCACCGGGCAAGACCGTGCTACTGCCCGACCTCGACGCCGGCTGCTCACTCGCGGACTCGATCACCGCCGACCAGCTCCGCGAGTGGAAGGCGAAGCATCCCGGCGCGGTCGTGGTGATGTACGTGAACACCACCGCGGAGGTGAAGGCGGAGACGGACTACTGCTGCACGTCCGCGAATGCGGTGCAGGTGGTCGAGCACATCCTCCGCTCCCACGGCGAGGACACAGAGATTCTCTTCGGCCCCGACATGTGGCTCGGCGCGTACGTGGAGAGGACGATCGGCCGGCGCCTCCACGTCTGGGACGGCGAGTGCCACGTACACGCCGGAATCCGCCCCGCTGACATAAACGCGATCCGCGCCGACCATCCCGATGCGGAGTTCATGATCCACCCCGAGTGCGGCTGCACGACGCAGGTCATGGAGTACGTGGCTTCCGGTGACGTGGATCCCGCACGCACGCACATGCTCTCCACGGGCGGGATGCTGCGCTTCGCGCGCGGCTCCGAGGCGGAGACGTTCATCGTGGCCACGGAGACGGGCATGCTGCACCCGCTGGCCAAGGAGAACCCCGGCAAGGAGTTCATCCCCGCGAACCGGGCCGCGGCCTGCCGCTACATGAAGATGATCACGCTGCCGAAGCTGCGCGACGCTCTGCGCGACCTGAAGCCCGTGGTCCGGGTCGATCCAGAGCTCGCCGAGCGAGCGCGGGTGCCGATCGACCGCATGGTCGCGATCGGCTAGCCCGCTGCTCGCCGCCGCGGCTGTTGGGGACTAGCCGGGGCCGGAGTTGTCCGGCTCTTCCGGCTCCGGCTCGTCCGGTGGATCGTCGAGGTCGGGTTCGTCGTCGTCGCCACCGCCGCCGCCCGGGCCCGAGTGGTCCTCGGAGGCCTCCTCGACCTCGGGCTCGCGGTCCTCGGTACCGCCACCCGGGCCGCTGCGGTCGTCGATCTCCTCCACCTCTTCGCCCCCACCGGGACCACTGCGGCCGCCGCTACCGGGACCACTGCGGCCGCCGCCGCCGCGCCCGCTGCGGTCGTCGTCTTCGTCGTCGCGGCCGCTTCGCTCGTCATCGGAGTCGTCACGGGGGCCGGAGCGCTCGTCGTCGGACAGGGCCGCTCGCTCGTCGCGGTCGCCACGGCGTCCGCCCGCGCCGCTCTCGCGGCGGGCGTCCTGCTCGCCGCTGCGACTCGACGGAGCTGACACGGACTCATCGCTCACGCTCTGCGTGGAGCTCGCCTCCGCCGCGTGCGCCGGCTCGGCGCCCACGGCCGGGCCGCGCCGGTCCTTGCGACCGTTGTCCGGCACCACTACCACTCCACCCACGACGGCGCTGGTCACGAGCGCTGTCGCGCACACCTTGGCCACCAGCGCGCCGCTGCCGGCGGCGCCGATGCCCACCATCTCGGCCACCCGAGCGGAGATGGGGTCGCTCGAGTCGGCGCTCGCGAATCGCGTGAGGAGCGGCATCGGCGTGGCCGCCGCGGCGGCCGCCCGCAGGGAGTTGCGCGCGCGATTCAAGAGCTGGCGCACCGCGCCGTCGGTGACCCCGAGGGCGAGCGCGATCTCCTCGTAGCTCCGCCCCTCGAGCTCGCGGAGCACGATCGCGTCGCGCTGGCGATCCGGCAGGGCCTGGACGGCCACCAGCACGTCGCGCAGCCCCTGCGCGCGCTCGAGCGCCTGGTCAGGTCGCTCCACGCCGTCGATCCGCTCGTCGAGCTCGTCATGTTGGAGGCCGCGGTCGCGCAGGGCGTTGAGGGCGGTGTTGTGCGCTATCCGGTAGAGCCACGGCTTGAGGTTGAGCTCGGCACCGTCGCGGTGCATCGCCTCATAGGCGTTCACGAACGACTGCTGAACCACGTCCTCGGCGCGCTCGGGCGGCAGCAGGCGCGACACGTAGCGCATCAGCGCGCGCCGGTAGCGCTCGACGATCGTCTCGAAGGCCGGCTCGGAACCCGCTCGCACAAGGTCGACCAAGCGCTCGTCTGACTGCGTGGAGAGCACGGGCCTACGCGCCAGCCGGGCTGGGTGAAAGAGCGCTCTCGGGGTCATGGGCTTGGTATCGGCGTAACCATGAAACACCTCGCGGGGCGCAACCTCACGCTCGCTAGCGTGTCGCAGCTCCCGTGCGACTCCTGCCAATCGTCATGGTAGCCCTGCTCGTGGGGGCGCCAAACGCGCTCGCCGCCGACCCGGTCGACCACTCGCAGCCCGCCGCTCCGGACGGCACCCCGATCTGCGCAACGTGGGTGCACGACCAGTACACGGTCGAGCGCGGCGGCCGCAGCTGGGCCACCTGGCACCCTCCGCGCGACCCGCGATACGGCTGCGCGTTCGGCCACGAGCACGGCTCAAACCCGCGTGCGTTCAGGTATTTCGGCCGCACGGGCATGCCGGCATTCGGGCTCGTGAGCGCCTATGCGGGCAGCCCTGAGGCGCACGCCGGCTTCAAGGTCTTCGTGGCGAACGAGGACCGCAAGGGGCTGGCGTGGATGATCGTCCTGCATCAGGGATCCGGCTCGCCCCGGCGCGGCAGCGTGCGTTTCCACTCGCTCGAGACCTGGCTTTTCCGCGAGCGCGGCCGCCGAATGTTGGCGCGAACGCGCCAGATGGCCGACTTCGGAGATGCGGTGGCCAACTGCCCGGGGGTCGAGAGCCGCGAAGCGTGGCGCCTGCTGCCGGTGCCGGGCTGCGGCCGCTCCTACGAGGAGTGGGCGACGACGCTGGACGTCGGCGGTGTGCTCCGGGCTGGCCCCGCCTTCGGCATCCACAACGCGATCACGCAGTTCGACCCCGCCGACCCGGAGCGCCTGATCTTCAACAAGCGTGCGGTCTGCGGCGCAGCGGACCCCGCAGGGTGGAAATCGCGCTGCAAGGGCGACCGCCGCTCCGTGTTCCACCCGCGCTGGTTCGTGCGCAACGACGGCCCCTCGCGCTTCCGCACGGACGCCTACGGGCGGCGGGCGGACAGCGGGCTGCTTCAGATCGTCGCGCGCCGCATCCGCGTGGATCAGCGCCGCGAGCGCGACGGCGTGGAGAACGCGTTCATCGCCGAGCAGCCCTCCGACGGCGGAATCTTCCGCGCGGGGCGAGGCTGGCGCCCGAAGCGGGGCTTCGAGTTCCCCGGGTACTGCATCCTGCGCAGCAACTGACCTAGGCTGCGCGCGTGCAGCTGATCTACCCCGAGCGCAGGGCCACCTCGCCGGAGGAGCTGGCGGCGGGGCTGCGCCTGCACGAGCTGGCGCCGCCAGAGCGGCCCTACCTCGGGCTCAACATGGTCTCGAGCCTCGACGGCAAGGCCACGCTCGACTGGCGCACCAAGGGGCTGTCCACCGAGGTCGACCGTCGGCTCTTCCACCACCTGCGCACCCAGGCCGATGCGGTGATGGTGGGGGCGGGCACGGTACGCGAGGAGCGCTACGGGCGGATGACCAAGAACGACGAGCTGCGCGACAAGCGCGTGGCCGAGGGCCGCGCACCCGAGGCGCTCGCCGTGGTGGTGAGCGGCCGCCTCGACCTGCCGTCCGATCTTCCGCTCCTGAACGAGTCCGACCAGCCGGTGTTGATCGCGACCGGCGCGGAGCACTCGCTGGCTGACACGCACGCGGGCATCGAGTACGCCCGCGTGGGCGACGACCTCCCGCGCCTGATGGCGGAGCTTCACGAGCGCGGCGTGCGCTCGGTGCTCTGCGAGGGCGGCCCGACGCTCAACTCGCACCTGTTCGCCGCCGGCCTCGTCGACGAGCTGTTCCTCACCATGAACCCGAAGGTCGCGGGCGGCGCGGCCGCGCTCACGATCGTTGCGGGGCGCGAGCTGGTGGAGCCCGTGGAGCTCGATCTCGCGTCCGTGGCGGAGGCCGAGGGCGAGCTCTTCACGCGCTGGCGGGTCCGCCGCTGAGGCGGTTCAGCGTGCAGAAACGCTTGCATTCGTCGCCTGCTAGGGGCCCATTCCGCTAGTAATCAGCCCCCATGGCAACCGCCAGGACAGAGCCTGCCGCGCCGCGGCGGGCGCCGCAGGTCGACATTCCCGTCGTTCAGTTCAAGGACGTGACGAAGGTCTACGACGGCGGCTCGGTGGCCGTTCAGGCCGCTTCGATGCGCATCGGGCGCGGCGAGTTCGTCTTCCTCGTGGGCCCCACCGGCTGCGGCAAGTCCACCTGCATCCGCCTGATGATGAAGGAGCTCGAGCCGAGCAGGGGCGAGATCTCGATCGCCGGCCACCCGCTCGCCGACGTGCCTCGCGCGCGGGTCCCGTACCTCCGCCGCAACATCGGCGTCGTATTCCAGGACTACAAGCTGCTGCCGAACCGGACGGTGTACGACAACGTCGCGTACTCGCTCCAGGTGATCGGCGAGTCGCGCCAGGAGATCCGCCGCAAGGTGCCGGACATCCTGCGGCTCGTCGGGCTCTCCACCAAGCTGCACAACTTCCCCGACGAGCTGTCGGGCGGCGAGCAGCAGCGCGTCTCGATCGCGCGGGCATTCGTGAACCACCCGCCGCTGCTGCTGGCCGACGAGCCCACCGGCAACCTCGACCCCGAGACGTCCATCGGGATCATGCAGCTGATCTACCGCATCAACCGCACGGGCACGACCGTCGTCGTGGCGACCCACGACAAGGAGATGGTCGACAAGATGCGCCGGCGCGTGGTCGAGTTGCGCGAGGGCCGCATCGTCCGTGATGAGCTGTCGGGCCTCTACCGGCCTGACGAGTCCACCACCGAGTTCGCGGTGCGCCTGCGCGGCGAGCTCGGCGTGGGCGACGAGGGGCACCCGAACTAAGGTGGCCGCCTAGTGCGCTGGAGCTTCTTCCTCAGAGAGGCGCTGCGCGGCCTGCGGCGCAGCTCCGCCCCGGCGCTTGCCGCGCTGCTCACCGTGCTCCTCACCGCCGTGGTGCTCGGGGTGTTCATCCCGATCGTCCAGGCCACGACCGGCACGGCCAACGAGGTGCGCAGCCGCGTGGTCGTGGACGTGTACGTGAAGGACTCCGCCACGCAGGTCGAGCAGGCCGAGCTGCGCAAGGCGATCGAGGACACCAACAACGTGAAGTCGGTCGAATTCATCTCGAAGGGCGAGGCCCTGGCCCGTGCGAAGGAGAAGAACCCGAAGGCCTTCGAGGCCGGCGCGGAGCTGCTCGGCTCGAACCCGCTGCCCGCATCCTTCCGCGTGTATCCCGAGGACCCCGACAAACTGGGCGAGATCGTCACGCGCCTGAACGCCGACGGACAGCCTCAGCTCGCCGCGATCGACGAGGTGCGCGACCGCGAGGACGACACGAACAAGATCCTGTCGGCCACCGGCCTCGTTAAGGCACTCACCGCCGGGCTGGCGGTGCTGCTCGTGCTCGCCTCGATCGCCCTGATCGCGAACACGATCCGCCTGTCGATCTTCTCGCGCCGGCGCGAGGTCGAGGTGATGAAGCTCGTGGGCGCCACCAACTGGTTCATCCGCTGGCCGTTCGTGATCGAGGGGATGATCGTGGGCTTCCTCGGCGGCCTTCTCGCGGTGCTGCTGCTGGGGGTCGTCAAGGCGACCTTCCTCGACCCACTGGCCGACCGCTTCGCGCTGCTGGCCGCGCCTGACACGATCGACTTCCCGCTGCTCGTGGCGGTGCTGATGTTCGCGTGCATCGCGGTGTCGGCGCTCGGCAGCGGAATCACGCTGCGCCGCTTCCTCCGCGTTTAGGCACGCTTTACACGGCGGCGACTAGCCTCCTCTTGATGCGGAATGGAGGGATTGCAGCGCTCTGTGCGCTCGTCGCGCTTGTCGCCGGGCTCTGGCTCGGCGGCCACCCCGAGTCCCTGCCGGGACCGATCCGCGACACCTTCGTCCAGGAAGACCGCGCCATGCGGGCCGAGATCATCAACTCGATCGAGGACAACTTCTACAAGCCCGTCGACGAGAAGAAGCTCGACGACGCCTCGCTGAAGGGCATCGTCCAGTCGCTCGACGACCCCTACTCGCACTACCTCACGCCCAAGGAGGCGAAGGCGCTCAACGACTCGGTCAGCGGCCACTTCGAGGGCGTTGGCATGAACGTCGAGCAGAACAAGCGCGGGCTGAAGGTGCTGCGCGTGTTCGACGGCGCGCCCGCAGCGCGCGCGGGCATCCAGCGCGGCGACTTCATCCTCGGCGTGAACGGCCGCTCGATCGCCGGCGTGAACAGCCAGGTGGCCACCAGCCGAATCAAGGGGCCGGCGGGCACGTCGGTCATGCTCAGGGTGTTCACCCCCGGCCAGGAGCGCGACCGCACGGTGAAGGTGAAGCGTGAGCGCATCGAGATACCCGTGGCGCGCGGGCGGATGGTCGAGCGCGGAGGCCACAAGGTCGGCGTCGTGGAGCTGCTCAGTTTCAGCTCCGGCGCCCACGGTCTGGTGCGGCGGGAGGTCGACAAACTGCTGGACCAGGGCGCGGAGGCAATCGTGTTCGACCTGCGCGGCAACGGTGGCGGCCTCCTGTCCGAGGCTGTGCTCGTGTCGAGCATCTTCATCGAGGACGGCGAGATCGTCTCCGTGCGTGGGCGCCACCGCCCTGAGCGCACGCAGGATGCCGAGGGCGACGCGATCGACGAGAAGATCCCCGTGGTGACGCTCGTGGACGGCGGCAGTGCGAGCGCGTCGGAGATCGTGACGGGCGCCCTGCGTGACCGCAAGCGCGCGAAGGTCGTGGGCACGCGCACGTTCGGCAAGGGCCTGGTCCAGGAGATCCAGCCGCTCTCGAACGGCGGCGTGCTCGACATCACCGTGGCCAACTACTACCTGCCTGGTGGCGAGACGATCTCCACGAAGGGCATCAAGCCTGAGATCCGGGCCGTGGACGACCCGGACACCGATCGCGACGAGGCCTTGCCCGTGGCGGTCGACGAGCTGCTTCGCGAGCTGCGATGAGCGCCGCCGTCCGTGGGCGTCCCGCCCGGCGGCTCGACAAGCCAATGGTCGCGGTGCTCGAGAAGCAAGGCCGCTTCCTGGTCGCGGAGCCGCTGTTCGGGCCCGGGCCCAGGACCGCGGTGGAGCGCGGCGGCGCCGATACGGGAGACCTCGTGCTGGTGGGCTCGGGCAAGCGAGGCGCGCGCGTGCTGCGCAAGCTGGGCCGGCCCGATCGCGCGCGCGACGTGGTCGAGGGGCTGATGCTCGACCGCGGGCTCTACCGCTCCTATCCGCGCGCGGCGAGCGCCGAGGCGGACGCCGCGATGAACGATCCGTACGCAGCGGACGCGCGCGTGGACCTGCGCGACCTGCCCACGTTCACGATCGACCCCGACGACGCCAGGGACTTCGACGACGCCATCTCGGCGCGCCGCGAGAACGGCCGCGTGCGCCTGTGGGTCCACATCGCTGACGTAACCGCGTACCTGCGTCCCGGCACCCGGCTCGAGCGCGAGACATTCCGGCGCGGCACGAGTGTGTACGTGCCGGGTGCGGTCGAGCCGATGCTGCCCGAGGTGCTGTCGAACGAGGCCTGCTCGCTGAGGCCTGGGGAGGACAAGCTCGCCGTGACCGTGGAGATGGAGATGAACGGCGCGGACGTGACGAGCGTGGCGTTCCACCGCTCGCTCGTGCGGAGCGATCGGCGCCTCACGTACGGCGAGGTGGACGAGCTGTTCGCCGGCCGGACACGCGCGGAGGACCCGTGGGGAGAGCCGCTCGAGGTCGCACGTGAGGTGGCGCGCGCACTGCGCGAGCGGCGCGACTCGCTCGAGTTCGGCTCGTGGGAGCCGACCTTCGACTTCGACTCCGACGGAAATCCCACGGCCGTCCGCTACGAGCAGCAGACCGAGTCGCACCGGGTGATCGAGATGCTGATGATCCTCGCAAACGAGCAGGTGGCCGGGTACCTCGCCGACAAGAAGCTGCCGACGCTCTACCGCGTGCACGAGCGGCCCGAGCCGCAGTCGGTCACATTCCTCACCGAGCAGCTGGCGAGTCTCGACATCCAGACGCCGCCGCTGCCTAAGCAGATGACCCCGCAGCAGGCCGCCGATGCCATCACCGAGATCTCGAAGATCGTGGTGAGCGAGTCGCGCGGCAAGCGGGCGTACAGCGTGCTCGTGCTGCGTGCCCTCAAGCAGGCGTACTACACGCCGCGCAACCTCGGCCACGCCGGGCTTGCCAGCCCGCGCTACTGCCACTTCACTTCGCCGATCCGCCGCTACCCCGACGTGGTGGCCCACCGCGCACTCCTCCAGGGGCTCGGCATCGACGAGGCCGCCACGCCCGCACACGAGCTCGAGGAGGCCGGCGTGCTCAGCTCCGCATCCGAGCGCGAGGCGATGAAGATCGAGCGCGACTCCGACGACATCTGCCTCTCCTTCCTGCTCGAGCGCACGCTCTCCGAAATGGATCCGAACGCCTCGCACAGCTTTGAGGGCGAGGTGGTGGGGCTGATCGAGAAGGGCGCGTTCGTGGAGTTCGGCGAGCAGCGTTTCGAGGGCCTCCTGCCAGCGCGCCGTCTGCGCGGCTGGTGGACGCTGAACGAGCTGGGTACCGCGCTCGAGGCGGAGGGCTCCGGGCGCCGGCTGCGGCTGGGCGACTCGGTCAAGGTCGAGGTCGACCGCGTGGACGCCCCGCGCGGCCGCGTGGATCTGATCCTCGCCGAGGCATACTCGTAGGGTGGCGAAGAAGAGGAAACGCAAGGCGGCCCCCGGGGACATCGCCACCAACAGGCAGGCGAGCTTCCGCTACAACCTGCTCGACAAGTTCGAGGCCGGGATAGTGCTCCAGGGCTCGGAGGTGAAGTCGCTCCGCGAGGGCGGCGTGCAGCTGAAGGACGCCTACGCCGACGTGAAGGACGGCGAGGTCTGGCTGCGCAACATGCACATCGCGCCCTACAAGCCCGCGCGCGAGAACCACGACCCCGAACGGCCGCGCAAGCTGCTGCTGCACAGGCGCGAGATTGAGCGCCTGCTGGAGGCGAGCGCCGAGAAGGGCCTCACGATCGTGCCCACGCGCGTCTACTTCAACGGCCCGCGCGCAAAGGTGGAGCTGGCGCTCGCCAAGGGGAAGGACATGTACGACAAACGCCGCTCGATCAAGGACCGCGACGTGAAGCGCGAGATCGACCGGGCGATGTCGGAGCGGTATTAGAGGTCCAGGCCGCGCTCGGCCGCCCAGCGCGTGAGCTCGTGCCGGCTCGACAGCTGCAGCTTGCGCAGCACGGAGGACACATGGGCCTCCACCGTCTTCGGCGAGATCTCGAGGCGCAGCGCGATCTCCTTGTACATGTAGCCGCGCGCGATGTGCTGGAGCACCTCGCGCTCGCGTGCAGTGAGCGCGTCCAGCTCCGACTGGGGCTGGGGCGCCGGCCCCGCGAATGCGTCCAGCACGAAGCCCGCAAGGCGAGGAGAGAAGACGGCATCGCCATCGTGAACGCGGCGGACCGCCTCGGCCAGCTCCTCGCCTGAGATGTTCTTGGTCACGTAGCCGCGCGCACCCGCGCGGATGACCGCGATCACGTCCTCTGCAGCGTCTGAGACGGAGAGGGCGAGGAAACAGGGTGGACTCGCGCTGCCCGCTGCGGTCCGCCGGATCACCTCGATCCCGCCGCCGTTCGGCATGTGCACGTCGAGTAGCACCACGTCCGGGGCGTGCTGCTCGATCGCGGTTACCGCCTCCTCCACGCCGCTCGCCTCACCCGCGATCTCGAGCAGAGGCTCGAGCTCGGCTCGCACGCCTGCGCGGAAGAGCTGGTGGTCGTCCACGATCAGCACCCGCGGCTCGCTCACTGCCGCTCCTCGATCACCAGCTCCACCTCGGTGCCGCCGCCCGGCGCGTTGGCCACGCGTGCCCGGCCGCCGTGTCGCTCCATCCGACCGACGATCGAGTCGCGCACGCCGCGGCGGTCCCCGGGCACGGAGGCGGGGTCAAAGCCCGGTCCACGATCGCGGATGAAGACCTGCGTGCGACCGGGAGCGCTCTCGGCGTACACGTCGACCGTCGACCCGGCGCCGAACTTGGCGGCGTTCGTCATCGCCTCGCGCGCGGCAGCCACCACGGCCTCGTGGTTGGCGTCCAGTTCGCGGTCGCCGACCACGACCACCTCCACGGGGACGCTGTAGCGCTCCTCGACGTCGGCCGCGGTGGCCTCGAGCGCCGCGGCCAGCCGTGCGGCCTGCCCGGGCGCGGGCCTGCCTGCCAGCCACGCCCGCAGCTCGCGCTCCTGACGACGCGCTATGGCCGCCACCTCGGTTGGGTCGCCGGCGCTGCGCTGCACCATGGCGAGCGTCTGCAACACCGAGTCGTGCAGGTGCGCAGCCATCTCGGCGCGCTCCTGTGAGCGGATGCGCTGTGAGCGCTCCTGTGTCAGCGACCGCACCAGCCGTAGCATCCACGGGGCGAAGATCACGCCCAGCACCACCACGGCGGCGATCACCGCGAGCCCCACGTCTCGCGCCGCGCCAAGGGCGCCGGTGGCCTGGAGGAAGACGAAGCCTGCGGCGATCACGAGCGCCACGCCGAGGCCCGTCCGCGATATGGCCGCCGCCGCACGGCGGCCTTCCGCGGCGAGCTTGGCGTTGGCGTCCGCATCCGGTGCGGGCGCAGTGCGCGTGCGCACCTCGACGGGCGCGGGCTCGGCGCTCCCCAGCGACTGCCGCCACAGGAGCGCGCCGCCGCTTGCAATGAGCACGAGCGGCCATACCACGGCGTCGGAGAGCCAGATGCCGAGGCCGCGGAACGTGAGCAGCAGCGCCAGCAGGAGCAACCCGGTGCCCAGCGCCACCTCCACCGCGGCTCGGCCCGTGGGCAGACGGCTTCGCCCTCGGGATGAGTCTCCCGGTGGGATCAGGATCCAGCCGAGCAGGTAGGCGCCGAGCCCGAAGCCGCCGATCGCGGTGGCCACCACGAACGCAAGCCGCACCAGCGACACGTCGACTCCGTAACGCCGCGCGATGCCGGCGGCCACGCCGCCGATCCAACCGGCCTCCCGGTCGCGACGCAGAACGCTCGCGGATGTACTGCCCGGGCTGGTCGTCACAGGCAGATCATCGCCGCCGGGCCATCCCGGACGCGAGCAGGACCGCCCCGGCCGCCGCGCAGCCCACGGGAGCGAGGACAGCGAAGCGCAGATCCAGCGTATCGCCGGCGTCGAGCAGGAGCAGCACGCCGAGCACCAGCACCGCGATGCCGGCGACCAGCGAGGTCGGATCGGGGCTACGCGGCACAGGCCGCGTTTCGTCCGAGCTCCTCGAAGCCCGGGCCGAAGTCGAAGTGCCCGTTCCCGCGGTACGAGCCGATCTCCTCGTGGCCAACGCGGAGCGACCCGACGCCGATGTCGGCCTTCACCAGCAGTCGCGTGGTGCCGGGTGAGGCCTCCGGCATGTCCTCCATGTCCACGTCGACCCCGTCGTTGCGCAGCTCGAACGTGCGTGCCTCGCCGATGCCGACGCGCGCATCCGTCGCCACGCAGACGTCATCGGGGACGATGACTCGAGCGTCGCCGATGCCGAGGTCGATCGCCACCGGCACGTCGCCAGCCGGCAGGTCCGTCTGTCGCAGGTCCACGACCAACTGGCCGATACCGAGCCTGTACGTGTCGCGCAGGTCGGACGCAGACGTCGGCCGGTAGTCACGGTCCCCAACACCCCCGTCCAGGTCGATTCCCGACGCGGAGACCGTACCCGCCGACAGCGCGAGCGCCAAAGCCGGCAGCACCAGCCAGCGGACCGGGCGCAGGAATGCGCCGACAAGGATCGCCGCGCCGGCGGCGATGACGACGATCGCAACCACGGTCTCGCCACCCGCGGCCGCGGCCCAGGCGCCGCCGATGGCGATCAGTCCACAGAGGGCGAGGAGACCGATGCCGAGCGCGGCTCGCTTGGCGACGTCGCCTGCGTCGGCACCGGGTCCCTCTCCTGAGACGAACCACCAGACGAGGACACCAGCGGCGACCAGTATTGCGAGCGGAAGGAGGATGGCCGCGAGGACGAGTCCGCCGCCGAGCAGAATCGGCCAGGTGATGCAGAGCAGGACCACCGCGCCCACGATCACGAGCCAGCGGTTGCGGGTCGGCGCGGGGCCGGCCGCGGCGGGGCTGTCCTCGCTCGGGATCAGGAGTAGCGCGGCGAGATACGCGAGCAGGCCCGCTCCACCCACGAAGGCGAGCACCACGGCGCCGATCCTGAAGATGATCGGGTCGACGTTGAAATAGCGGCCGAGGCCCGCGCACACGCCGCCGACCACGCGGTCTGAGCGGGATCGGAGCAGCCTGCGCGGCGGCGGGCTCTCGGGAGGGAGCTGCTGGGTCGTGTCGTCCGTTGTCATGCGTTCGAGACTGCCGTTTTGCAGGGGATCTGCCTATCGGGAATGGCCCCTAGGGGAAGTCACGATGGCCGTGTGCCGCTACCCTTATACGAGTTGCACGGGGGCGAACCAGCTTCGACGTGGAGCTGCTCGTCACGATGTAGCGAGTCGAGGACTCCGGGTGGGCCTCGTTAAATAATCCCGGAAACCAATACGTGCGGACGAGAATCATTCGTTCGCTCTCGCCGCCTAGTTAGGCCGTGAGAGAGTCGCCCCGGGCATGCCCGCGGTCCGGCAAGCGGCTTCATAACAGCGGGCTCACCGCGACCGTCCGACCCTCGGCGGTCATGGGACAACTTTGAGGGTATGGCGCCGGGGACGTGCCCCCCGGATTGACAGAACCGGACGCCGAGATTCGACTCCGAGGGAACGCTCGTAGCAAGCATCGTGATGGTGTTCCGCGGACGCCGGGGCAGTGCCGGCCGCCTCCACCTCACAGTCTCATCTCGGCCCCCGCAAGGGGGCCGAGATGATCTGGGCTCAGCGCGCTCAGACGTTCGCCGTGTCGTAGGCGGGCCCGGTCGGGGCGTTCGCCACTTCCGCCATGCCCGGCTCGTCGTGGCCGTGCGCGTCCGCCATCGCGCCCGCCAGGCTCTGCTCGCGCAGCACCGTCACCGCCGCGACGATCGCCGTCACCGCGCACAATGCGCCGATCAGGAACGCGACGTGGTAGCCGCCGGTGAGGGCCGCGGCAGTCGAGTCCCCGTCCTCGAGCAGGGTCTTGGTGTGCTCGGTGGAGATCGTGGCGAGCAGCGCCAGCCCGACGGCTCCGCCCACCTGTCCGGTGGTGTTGACGAGCCCAGAGGCAAGCCCGGCATCGCTCGGGGTCGCGCCGGACATCGCGAGCATCATCAGGGCCGGGAACGCGACGCCCGCGCCCGCGCCGAAGATGATCATCGTCGGGAGCACGTCGACGATGTAGTTGCCGTCTACCGGCACGCGCGCGAACAGCAGCATGGCCACCAGCAGGAAGCTGAGGCCGGCGATCAGCACCCGCCGCGGGCCGAAGCGCATGTTGATCCGGTCCGTGAAGCCCAGCGACAGCGCGCCCATCAGCAGCGATCCCGGCAGGAACGCGAGACCGACCTCGAGCGGCGAATAGCCGAGCACGAGCTGCAGGTAGAGCGCGCCGAGGAAGAAGAGGCCGAACATGCCGACGACCAGGAGGGCCATCACGATGTTCGCGCCCGACACGTTGCGCGAGTGGAACAGCCGCAGCGGCATCAGTGGCTTCTCGATGCGCGCCTGGCGCAGCACGAAGATCGCGACCAGCGCGATCGAGGCCGCGGCGAGGATGAGCGTCTGCGCCGAGGTCCAGCCGTGCTCCTCGACACCGAGGATGGTGTAGACGGTCAGCATCAGGCCGGCCGTCACGAGGACCGCGCCTGGGGCGTCTGCGCCCTCCCGGATGCCGATTCCGGGCCGACTCTCGACGAGGCGCACGGCGAGGAGCGCCGTCACGATCCCGATCGGAACGTTCACGAAGAAGATCCAGTGCCAGTTGATGAGGTCCGTGAGGACGCCGCCTGCGAGCAGCCCGATCGAGCCGCCGGCCGAGGCCACGAAGCCGAACACGCCGATCGCCTTTGCCTGCTCCCGCGGCTCGGGGAACATCATGACGATCATCCCGAGCGTCACCGCCGATGCCGCCGCGCCGCCGGCGCCCTGGACGAAGCGGGCCGCGATCAGCATCTCCTGGCTCTGCGCAAGGGCGCACAGAAGCGAGGCGGCCGTGAACACGCCCAGCCCGGCCAGGAATACGCGTCGATGACCGAGCAGGTCTCCGAGGCGCCCTGCCAGCAGCAGCAGGCCGCCGAAGGCGATCAGATAGGCGTTGACCACCCAGGCGAGGTTGTTCTGGGTGAAGTCGAGGTCGTTCTTGATCGAGGGGAGCGCGACGTTCACGACGGTCGCGTCGAGCACGATCATCAGGACGCCCGTGCATAGGACGTAGAGGGCAAGCCAGCGGTTACGGTCGGTATCAGCAGTCATTCGTTTCCTTCAAAATCGGGTCTCTACGTAGACGTCGAACGGGCTTCTTCGAAATCGACACTCACCCGGTATAGACCACGGCAAACGCCGAAATTCATCGGTCGGCGAGCCCATCGAGCCGCTTTGCAAGGCGCTCCATGCCGCGCTCGCGGGCGGCGGCCGCCGCGCCCGCGTAGTCCGTCGGGGTGTCCGGAGGCAGCTCGACGTCCACCTCCTGGAGCGTGGCGATCTCCTTGAACGCGCGCAGCTCGTCCGCCTGCGTGCAGAGCGCGGCTCGCACCGTCTTCTTGGTCTCGCGCACACCGTGTTCGAGCGCAACCTCCAGCGAGCCGTGTCGCTGGAGGAGCTCTGCGGCGCCCTTCTCCCCGATCCCCTTGGCGCCCGGAATGCCGTCCGAGGGGTCGCCGCGCAGGGCGATGAAGTCCGGCACGAGCTCCGGCGGCACGCCGTAGCGGCGCTTGACCTCGGCGGCGTCCACAAGCTCGGCGCCCTGCTTGCCGCCGGTGCGCACGTAGAGGATCTTCACGCGGTCGTTCGCGCACTGATACATGTCCCGGTCGCCGGTCATCACGAGTGTGCGGCCGCCGGCCTCGGTCTCGAGCCGTGCGAGCGAGCCGAGCAGGTCGTCGGCCTCGTAGGAGTCGCTGTCCGCGACGATCCAGCCGAAGGCTTCGAAGAAGGGCCGCGCGTCCAGGAACTGCGGCGCCAGCTTGTCCGGGACCTCGGGGCGCTCTGCGTGGTAGCCGTCGAACAGCTCCACGCGGTAGTCCGCCGCGTCCGGTCCGAAGCAGAGCACCACGGCGCGCGGGCTGTGCTCCTCGATCTCGCGCAGGATCAGGTTCGCGGCGCCGAGCAGCGCGTTCACGGGCTGGCCGTCCGCGCCCTTGATGGTGTCCGGGAGGGCGTAGAAGGCTCGGAACAGCATCGATGGCGCATCGACGACGAGTAGCGGATCGGTCACGCGGGCAAACCTAGCGGTGACGTGGCCGACGAGCCTGCCGACGCCAGCCCGTTCCTTCCCGAACGCCTATCGCTGAAGGCCCTGCGCGAGTCCGCCGCCGGGTGCCGAGGCTGCCACCTCTGGCGACCCGCCACGCAGACCGTCTTCGGTGAGGGCCGCAAATCCTCGCGCCTGATGCTGGTGGGGGAGCAGCCGGGCGATAGGGAGGACCAGGCTGGCAAGCCCTTCGTCGGCCCGGCCGGTCGCGAGCTCGACCGCGGCCTCGAGGCGGCGGGAATCGAGCGCGCCGACGCCTACCTGACCAACGTCGTCAAGCACTTCAAGTTCGAGGAGCGCGGGCGGCGCCGCATCCATCAGACACCCAAGCGGTTCGAGATAGAGGCGTGCAGGCCGTGGCTGGCTGCCGAGCTGGACGTCGTGAAGCCGGAGGCGCTGATCCTGCTCGGCGCCATCGCGGCTAAGGCGCTGCTGGGCAGCTCCTTCAAGGTCACCCAGCACCGGGGCGAGCTGCTCGACTCGGAGCTGGCGCCGATCGTGAGCGCCACCATTCACCCCTCGGCGATCCTGCGCCGGCCGGACGACGCCGAGCGGGCGGCGGAGCGGGAGGCGCTTGTGGCGGATTTGCGGGTGGTGGCACGGGCGCTCGCCGGCTAGGGCTCGGGCCAACGGCCGCATTGAAGCTGGTCCGGACCGAGGCTCAACACATTGGGCAACCAGAGCGCGACCGATGTGTTGAGCTTCTCGTTTGGGCCCCTTCGGTGCTGACCGCCGGTGTAACCCTCTCGATCGATGGGGGTTATTAACCATCGGTCAACAGGGAGAAGACGCAATGTCTGACGCAAACAGCAGTCCAGATGCCCCTCGAAGCAAGCAGTTCCTGCTCGCGAAGCCAGAGGCGCGTGTTCTCGAGTGGATCGCCCGGCGGCTGCCGGCTCGGGTGATGCCTGATCACCTCACCGCTCTCGGCGTACTGGCGGCGGTCGGTATCGCGGCCGCGTACGTGCTGTCGAACGGCGACAAGATGTGGCTCTGGGCGGCGAGCGCCCTCCTGATCGTGCACTGGCTCGGCGATTCGCTGGACGGCACGCTCGCGCGGGTGAGGAAGACCGAGCGGCCTCGGTACGGCTATTACCTCGACCACCTCGTCGACGCCTTCGCCACCGCGGCGATCGGTATCGGTCTCGGGCTCTCGCCTTACATGCTGCTCGCGGTCGGGCTGGTGATCGTGATCGCGTACCTGATCCTGTCCATCAACACGTACCTCGAGACTCAGGCCCTCGGTGTCTTCACGCTGGGATACGGCCGGCTCGGCCCGACGGAGGCGCGGCTGCTGCTCATCGGCGTGAACACGGCGCTCGCGCTGGGTGTCGCAACGTTCGGCCTCCTGGACATCCTCGGGATCGGCCTCGCCGGCGTGATGATCGCCGCGCTGGTCGGGCGCGCGGCCCGCAACCTGAAGCGGCTTGCCGAGCTCGAGCCGGCCTAGCCGGCGCGCATCGCGCGTGAGCGGTCCGCCACCGGCTGGAGGAAGTCCGGCAGGGGGCGGACCAGGCCGCGCCCGGTCTCGCGCTCCCAGATCTGCTCTAGCTGGGCGAGGTGCTCGTCCATGACCTCGTCGATCAGTGGGAAGTCCGCCGAGCGGATCGCGGCGAGCGTGCGCTCGTGGATGGAGATCACCCAGTCCGGCACGAGCGGCGCGTGCACAGCCATGTCGCGTGCGATCTCGAGCCGGCGGAACAGGTTGCGCATGAGCTGCACGACGGTCGAGTTGCGCGTGGCGCGGGCCATCGCCAGGTGGAACTTGAGGTCGAGCTGGAGGAAGAGGTCCTCGTTCTCGAGGAAGTCGTCGGCCTTGGCGAGCGCGCGCTTGCGCTCGATCAGCGTCGCCATCGCCGCGAAGTCCTCCTCGCTTGCGTGAACCGCGGCGAGCTGCGCAACGCGCGGCTCGAGCAGGCGCCGCGCCTCGAGCACGCCGGCCACCTCGCTCACGCGAATCGCCTGTCGGCTCCTCAGCAGGTCACGCGGGATCAGCTCGGACGCGACGAAGATCCCTCCCGACTGGCCGCGGCGCACAGCGAGCACTCCCGCCTCGGCGAGCACCTTCACGGCCTCGCGCAGCGTCGGGCGGCTGATGCGCATCAGAGCCGCGAGGTCGCGCTCGGATGGCAGCCGGTCGCCCACGTGGAGGTCGCCGGCCTTGATGCGCTCGGCGATCTGCTCGACGGCCTCCTCGAAGGTACGGCGTGACGAAACGGGCTCAAACGAGCTCTCCAAACCAGCCTCAGGATATCCCGCCACGGTGGTAGCCACGAGCGTCTATCCGTTGCGGGCGGCGTCCACGCGCTCGAGCGCCTGGCGCTCGGCCACCTCGATCGGCGGCGTGCCCTCCGATTCGGCGGTCTCGAGCGCGAGCTCGAGGCGCTCCATCGCACCGGCGATCAGCTCGGCCTCGCGCGGGCCCCGATCTCCGTACCACTCGGTCGAGACGTGGATCAGACCGCCGCAGTTCGCAAGGAAGTCCGGCACGTAGAGGATGTCCCGCTCCATCAGGATGTGAGCCACGCCGCGGTCGCTCAGCGGGTTATTGGCAGCGCCCGCGATCACGCGGCAGTCGAGCGCCCGCGCGAGAGAGTCGTCGATGAGGCCGCCCGCCGCGCACGGTGCCAGCACGTCCAGGTCGCTCGCGAGGATCGCCTCGGCCGAGGGCGCTACCTCGAGGCCCTGCTGAGCGCAGAGCCGCTCGCAGCGCTCCGAGTCGAGGTCGCATGCGATCACGCTCGCGCCGGACTCCGCGAGCCGCGTGGCCAGCACCGAGCCCACCTTGCCGAGCCCGACGATGCCCACGCGCCGCCCCTCGAGCGTGTCCGACCCGGTGGCCGCCGCGAGCCCGCGCCGCATTCCCTGGAAGACCGTCTCGGCCGTCATGGGGGAGGGGTCGCCACCGCCGCCGTTCTCCCGCGAGCGCCCGACGGCGAAGCGGGTGAAGCGCGACATGTGGTCCATGTCCGCTGTCGTCGTCCCGATGTCCTCGGCTGTGATGTACGCGCCGTCGAGCCCCTCGATCACGCCGGCGGCTCCCTCGAGACGTGCCGCGCGCAGGTCGTCGCGGCCGTCGTCGATCATCACGGCCTTGCCGCCGCCGAGCTCAAGGCCCGCCGCTGACGCCTTCAGCGTCATTGTGCGCGCCAGGCCCATCACGTCCTCGAGCGCCTCGCGCAGGCCGCCGGGGTAGCGCTTCAGGCGCATGCCTCCCAGTGCGGGCCCCAGCACCGTCGAGTGCACCGCGACGATGAAACGCAGCCCCGTCTCCGGGTTCTGGCGAATGACGATCTGCTCGTGATCGTCGTCAGCCAGGGCGATGTTCGCTCGCGTGGGCGGCTGGGTAGCAATGGTCATAGACCTTGACCTTATACCCGGTCGTAGACGGCATCAACCGGATGGGCGTGGAACCACCAAATTGCGTTCCGTGTACCACCAATGGTAAGTTGCATTAGCCAATCGGCCGTGAACGGGAGAAGAGGAGCCGAATGTCGATCGCCGTCCGCCGAGGAGCACCACCCCGCAGGCGCCCCTCCCAGGGGGAGCGCTTCGCTCGTTCCGGCGACAATGGCGGCGCGTGGCGCGGATCACTCCGCGACGTCTCGCTCGACGACAAGTACGTCCTCGAGGACGGCCGCATCCTCCTGACGGGCCTCCAGGGCCTCGTCCGCCTTCCGCTCGACCAGCATCGCGCCGACAGCCGCCGCGGCCTGCACACGGGCACGATGATCTCGGGCTATCAGGGCTCGCCGCTCGGCGGCCTCGACAAGGAGCTCGCCCGTAACCGCGAGCTCGTGGAGCAGCACCACGTGCGCCACGTGCCCGGCCTCAACGAGGAGCTCGGCGCCACGTCGGCCTGGGGCAGCCAGCTCGCCTCTCAGCTGCCCGGGGCGAAGTACGACGGCGTGCTCGCCATGTGGTACGGCAAGGCGCCCGGCCTCGACCGCGCGGCCGACTCGCTGCGGCACGGCAACTTCGTGGGCGTCTCGCGCACCGGCGGCGGACTGGCGATCGTGGGCGACGACCCCGGCTGCAAGTCCTCCACGATCCCGAGCGCATCCGAGGCCCTTCTCGCCAGCCTCCAGATGCCCGTCTTCTTCCCCGGAAACGTGCAGGAGGTCCTCGACCTCGGCCTTCACGCGCTCGCGTGCTCGCGCGCGTCCGGGCTCTGGTCGGGCTTCAAGATCGTCACGAGCGTGGCGGACGCTCTCGGCACCGCCACCGTCGCGCCCGAGCGCGTGATGCCGGTGATGCCGACGGTCGAGTGGAACGGCAAGCCGTACGAGCACGTGCCGAACAGCAACCTGCTCGCGCCCGCCTCGCTCGACATGGAGCGCACGCTGTTCGGGCCGCGCACCGAACTGGCGCTTGCGTACGCGCGCGAGAACGGGCTGAACCGCGTCGAGGGTGCCCAGCGTGCCTGGCTCGGGATCGTCGTGCCCGGCAAGACCTACTACGACCTGATGCACGCGCTGCGCGAGCTCGGGCTCGACGGCAGCGGCCTCGAGCGCGCCGGCATCCGCATCCTCAAGCTCGGGATGATCTCTCCGCTCGAGCCGCAGATCGCGCGCGAGTTCGCAGGCGGGCTCGACGAGGTGCTGGTGGCTGAGGAGAAGGGCCCGTTCGTGGAGACGCTCCTGAAGGACGCGCTCTACGGCATGGCCGACGCTCCGCGCATCCTCGGCAAGCGCGACGAGCGCGGTGAGCCGCTGCTGCCGCGCGAGCTCGACCTCGACGCGGACCTCATCGGCCGCGCGCTGGCGGCACGCCTCGAGGCCCGCGGCGTGCGGATCGACTCGGTGGAGGCGCGCCTGCGAAAGCTCGCCGAGATCCACGGCCGCCCTGCGGAGCTGCCGATGGCGCAGCGCACGCCGTTCTTCTGCTCCGGCTGCCCGCACAACAGCTCCGTGAAGGCGCCGGAGGGCACGCTCGTGGGCGGCGGGATCGGCTGCCACACGATGGTGCTGCTGAACCCCGAGGGCAAGGGCGACATCACCGGCATCACGCAGATGGGCGGCGAGGGCGCGCAGTGGATCGGGATGGCGCCGTTCACCGACGACCGCCACCTGGTCCAGAACCTTGGCGACGGCACCTTCCATCACTCGGGCTCGCTCGCGGTGCGCGCGGCCGTGGCGGCCGGCGTGAACATCACCTACAAGCTGCTCTACAACGAGCACGTGGCCATGACGGGCGGCCAGGACATCGAGGGCCAGCTGAGCGTGCCCGACCTCACCCGCTGGCTCGAGCTCGAGGGCGTGCGCCGAATCATCGTCACCACCGAGGACACGAGCCGCTACCGCGGCGTCGAGCTGGCCTCGATCGCCGAGCTGCGCGACCGCAAGGAGCTGCTCAGCTCGCAGCAGGAGCTCGCGGACGTGGAGGGCGTGACCGTGCTCATCCACGACCAGGAGTGCGCGGCGGAGCTGCGCCGCAAGCGCAAGCGCGGGAAGGCGCCAGAGCCCGCCGAGCGCGTATGGATCAACGAGCGTGTGTGCGAGGGCTGCGGCGACTGCGGCGAGAAGTCGAACTGCCTCTCGGTCCTGCCCGTGGAGACCGAGTTCGGGCGCAAGACGCAGATCCACCAGGCGTCGTGCAACAAGGACCGCACCTGCCTGGACGGCGACTGCCCCTCCTTCCTGACCGTCGTCCCGGGCGAGAAGGCGAAGCACCGCACGCCCGCGCTCGACATCGAGCTGCCCGAGCCGCAGCAGCTGGTGGGAGACGAGGACTTCGGCGTGCGCATGATGGGCATCGGCGGCACCGGCGTGGTGACCGTGAACCAGATGCTCGGCATGGCGGCGCTGCTCGACGGCCTGCACGTGTCGGGCCTCGACCAGACGGGCCTCTCGCAGAAGGGCGGCCCCGTGATCTCGGACCTGCGCATCACGCGCCAGCCGCTGGCCGCCGCGAGCAAGATGCCGGCCGGCAGCGTGGACCTCTACCTCGGCTTCGACCTGCTCGGAGCCGGGAGCGAGAAGAACCTTCTCACTGCCGACCGCGAGCGCACGGTGGCGGTCGTGTCGACCAGTGCCGTGCCGACCGGCCGCATGGTGATCGACGTGGACGAGCGCTTCCCCGAGCTTGCCCCGCAGCTCGACAAGATCGACGCCGCCACGCGCAGCGAGCACAACCTCTACCTGGACGCCCAGCAGCTCTCGGAGCGGCTCTTCGGCGACCACATGATGACCAACACGCTCGCCCTCGGCGCGGCGTACCAGCGCGGCCTGCTGCCGGTGTCGGGCGAGGCGCTCGAGCGGGCGATCGAGCTGAACGGTGCGGCGGTCGAGAAGAACCTCGCGGCGTTGCGCTGGGGACGCGCCGTGGTAGCCGCGCCGGACGCCGTTGAGGAGGCCACGCGTCCGCCGGAGGCTGTTGAGGCCGTA
>CAWDLE010000014.1:0-207088 GCA_963803085.1 uncultured Thermoleophilaceae bacterium
GCCGAGGAAACGTTGGAGCCCAGATGCAGGTACGACCGAGCGACCCTACACCCGCTTCAGCGGGCGGCGATGAGTTCCGGCCCGGTTCGTGGTCTCATCTCACCGACCGTTACGACTCCGGAGGCCCCGTGACCCTTGTCCTGTATCAGCACCCGTTCGCCTCGTACTGCCAAAAGGCGCTGATCGCGCTGTACGAGCTCGACTTGCCCTTCGACTCCCACCTGGTCGAGGGCGCCGAGGGCCGGGCGGAGCTTGCTCGCCTCTGGCCCATGGCCAGCATTCCCGTTCTGCGCGACGAGGACGCCGACCTCACGCTCCCCGAGTCGACGACGATCATCGAGTACCTCGATGGCCTCGCCGCCAGCGGGCCAGTCCTGGTCCCGGCCGACGCCGGCGAGGCGGTGCAGGCCCGCCTGTGGGACCGCTTCGCCGACCAGTACCTCTCGACGCCGATGCAGAAGATCGTCGGCGACGAGCTGCGACCCGAGGGCCGCGACGACCCCGAGGGCGTGGCCGAGGCGCGGCGCCTGCTCGACAGCGCCTACGACGTCCTCAACACGCGGCTCGCAGTCCAGCCGTGGGCAGCCGGGGCGAGTTTCACCGTGGCCGACTGCGCCACCTTCCCGACGCTGTTCTACCTGCGGGCGATCCATCGCTGGGACACCGATGCGCACGCCAACATCACCCGCTACTACCGTGCGCTCCTGGCCCGCCCGTCGATCGCGCGGGTCGTGGAGGAGGGCCGCCCCTTCCGGGACCTCTTCCCGCTCCCGTGGCCCGCGGACCAGGACGAGCTCGGGCCCTTCTAGCCGCCGCACTAGGGGGCGGGCGATCGCGTTGGCGTGCTCTCCAGCACGAGCGCCAGCGCCCCCAATAGCTCGGCCCTTGGGCCCAGCACTCCGGGGACTATCTCGAGTCCGCGTGCGGTCGCGGGGATCGCGTGGCGGTGGACCTGTTCGCGCAGGGGGTCAAGCAGGACGTCGCCGGCCGCACTCAGCTCGCCGCCCACCACGATCAGCTCCGGGTTGAGCAGGTCGCACAGTGTGGCCACCGCTGTGCCGATGTAGCGCCCGGCGTCGGCGAGTACGCGGCGGGCAACGGAGTCGCCGTCTGCTGCCGCGTGGAGCAGTTGCTGGGTGGTGAGGTCGGCGCCGTGGGTTCCGCGCAGCAGCTCCACGAGCGAGGCGGCACCGGCCAGCGTCTCAAGGCAGCCTCGCTTGCCGCAACGGCAGAAGGGACCCTGCTCTTGGATGATCGTGTGGCCGATCTCGCCGGCCATCCCCCCGGCGCCGTGGAAGAGCCGGCCGTCAACGATCAGGCCCGCGCCGATGCCAGTCGAGGCCTTCAGGTAGGCGGCGTTTCGGTAGCCGGCGGCCGCGCCCCAGTTGAGTTCGGCGAGTGCGCCGAGATTGGCGTCGTTGTCCACCTGGACAGGGAGATTGAGCCGCGACGCGAGCGCCTCCGCTGCGCGCACGCCCACCCACCCGGGGAGGATGGACGACGAGCCCACCCGGCCGGATCGCATATCGATCGGTCCTGGCAGGCCCAGGCCGACGCCGATCACCTCGGCCCGGGAGAACCCCGCTTCGCCGAGGACCTCGTCCACGAGCTCGACGGCGGTTTGGAGCCCGCTTTCGGCCGGCTCGTCGGTCCGCATCGGGCGTTCAGCCTCCGCGATGATGGCGTGGCTGAGGTCCGCGGCCGCGACCCTGAGATGGCGCTTTCCGAAGTCGATCCCGATGACCGCTCCCGCTGAGCGACTGAAGCGCAGGAGCCGCGGCGGCCGCCCGCCCTGGGGAGAGGCGCCGGTGCCGTCCTCCCGTTCGTCGAGCATGCCCTCTCGCTCGAGGTCGGCAACGATGCTCGCCACGGTGGTCCGCGAGAGCCCGGTGCGACGCGCCAGCTCGGCACGGCTCGCCGCCCCTGCAGCGCGCAGCCCCGCCAGGACCCGGGCGCGGTTGCGCTGGCGGCGTATGTCCGGACCTGTGGACAGGCCGTGAACTATCGGTCCCGCAGGGAGCGTTTGTCAAGAAACGCACTTTTTCGGGAGCTCTAACACCGAGATGGTGCCCCTTTTGTGCAATACCTACCGCGGCTGAACCCGTCTGTTTAGCGCAAGACGGTCCTGGGCAGGCTCGGCCCAGGGTGACCCACCGAGCAGCAGTGATTCTGACGGCCGCACTCGCGCTTGCCGTGGCCGCGCCCGCCGTGGCCGCGCCGCCGTCCGCACACGTGTGGGTCACGACGCCCGACGGGGCCTTGAAATTGAGCGATCGCGGCTCGGCCGAGTTCCGGCCCGGCGGCTCCCAGAACCTCACGGTCAGCGTCGACCCGAGCCGCTCGTACCAGACGATGGACGGCTTCGGCGCCTCGATCACGGACTCCTCGGCCCATGTGCTCTACCGGCTCGATCGCCGGACCCGCGACGCCACGATGAGGCGCCTCTTCAGCCCGACCGACGGCGACGGCCTGTCGTTCCTGCGCCAGCCGATGGGCGCGTCGGACTTCGTGGCCGGCGACTTCTACACCTACGACGACCTGCCGCCGGGCCAGACGGACTACGACATGCGCCGCTTCTCGATCGCGCACGACCGTGCGCAGATCCTGCCGCTCCTGCGCCAGGCGCTGGCGCTCAACCCGCGGCTGAAGGTGATCGGCTCTCCATGGAGCCCGCCGGCATGGATGAAGGCGAACGGGTCGCTGATCGGCGGACGGCTGATCGACGATCCCCGCATCTACGCCGCCTACGCGCGCTACTTCGTCGAGTTCGTCGAGGACTACGAGCGGGCCGGCGTGCCGGTGTACGCCGTGACGGTGCAGAACGAGCCGCAGAACCGCAACCCGAGCGGCTATCCCGGCATGGACCTGCCCGTGGCGCAGGAGGCAAAGCTGATCGTCGCGATCGGGCGGGCGTTCCGCGAGGCCAGGATCGACACGAAGATCTTCGGCTACGACCACAACTGGTCGATGCACCAAGGCGACATCGACTCGACTCCGCCCGGGGAGCAGCCCGAGACGGAGTACCCGACCGACCTGCTCTCGAGCAGCGCCGGCCGCTTCATCGCCGGGACCGCCTTCCACTGCTACGCCGGCGACCCGAGCCGCCAGACCGCGCTCCACCGAGCGTTCCCGGACAAGGGCATCTGGTTCACGGAGTGCTCGGGCTCGCATGGGGCGACCGATCCGCCGGCGCAGTTCTTCTCCGACACGCTCAAGTGGCACACCCGCAACCTCGTGCTTGGGGTCACGCGCAACTGGGGGAAGACCGTGGTCAACTGGAACCTCGCGCTCGATCCCTCAGGCGGCCCGCACCGGGGCGGGTGCGACACCTGCACCGGCGTCGTGACGGTTGGGCCCGGGCAGACGGTGACGGAGAACGCCGAGTACCACACGCTCGGGCACCTGGCCCGCTTCGTGAAGCCGGGCGCCAGGCGGATCGCCAGCACCTCGTTCGGCACGACCGGCTGGAACGGGCAGATCATGGACGCGGCCTTCCGCAACCGCGACGGCTCGACCGCCCTCGTGGTGCACAACGAGAACGACGACCCGCGGAGCTTCGCGGTGGCCCAGGGAGGCCACTCGTTCGACTACACGCTCCCGGGCGGCGCGCTGGCCACGTTCACATGGCCGGAGTCGCGCGCGCTCGACGACGACCTGAAGCTGCTTGACGCGGACCGGATGAGCGCCACGGCCTCGCCTGTCGGCGAACCCGGCAACACGGTCGACGACGACGCCACCACGCGCTGGACGAGCGGCACGGCCCAGCAACCCGGCCAGTGGGTCCAGGTGGACCTCGGCCGCTCGCAGAGGATCCGCCGGGTCGTCCTCGACACGGGTGTCGACGTGGGGGACTTCCCGCGCGGCTACGCGCTTTACACGAGCAGGGACGGCTCGCACTGGAACGAGCCGGTTGCCACCGGCGCCGGCCAGGGCCAGCTGACCACCATCAATTTTGCGGCGACCGAAGCGCGCTTCCTTCGCGTCGTCCAGACCGCGACCGCGCCACAGTGGTGGTCGATCGCCGACTTGCGGGTCTACCGCTGAGGAGGAGAGCATGAGCTCCCGTATACGTACTGTCCTGGCGATCGTCCTTGCGGCATTGGTCGCGGTGCCGGCCGGAGCCGCCGCCGCCGGCCGCCCGGCGTACAAGAACTCGCACCTGCCGGTGCGAGAGCGCGTGGCCGACCTGCTCTCGCGCATGACGCTCGAGGAGAAGGTCGGGCAGATGACGCAGACCGAGCGCGAGCGGGTGTTCGAGGAACGAGACCCCGATCACCACCTGGAAGCTCGGGAGCATCCTGTCCGGAGGCGGATCCACGCCGACGGAGAACACTCCCAAGGCCTGGGCCGACATGATTGACCGCTTCCAGCGGGCGGCGCTCCGCACTCGGCTGGGCATCCCTCTGCTGTACGGGATCGACGCCGTGCACGGGAACGGCAACGCGCTCGGCGCGACCGTGTTCCCCCACAACATCGGGCTGGGCGCAACGCGCGATCCGAAGCTCGTAAAGGAAATCGCGGAGATCACGGCTGAGGAGACCCGCGCCATCGGGCCGCAGTGGACGTTCTCCCCGTGCATCTGCGCCGCCCGCGACGACCGCTGGGGCCGGACGTATGAGAGCTTCAGCGAGAACCCGGACCTCGTGACCCGCATGGAGACCGCGATCGACGGCTATCAGGGCCGACGAGGGGATCTGGCGGACCGCGACCACGTGCTCGCGACCGCGAAGCACTACGCGGGCGACGGCGACACCGAGTACGGCACCGCCGTCGGCGACTACAAGATCGACCAGGGCATCGCGATCACCAATCGCGCGGACTTCTGGGACGTGTCGCTGCGGCAGTACGAGTCGGCAGTGCGCGATCACCGCGTGGGCAGCGTGATGCCGTCGTTCTCGAGCGTCGACTGGACCGAGGACGGCGTTGGCAACCCGATCAAGATGCACGCGAACCGGGAGCTGATCACCGACGTGCTGAAGGGCTCGATGCGCTTCGGCGGTTTCGTGATCAGCGACTGGGAGGGCATCCACCAGATTCCCGGTGACTGGCCGACGCAGGTTCGCACCGGCGTGAACGCCGGCATCGACATGATGATGGAGCCGAGCGAGAGCGAGCGCGGGTACCAGACCTTCATCACCACGCTGATCGACGAGGTGAACGCCGGCCGCGTGCCGATGAGCCGGATTGACGACGCGGTCAGCCGCATCCTCGCCAAGAAGTTCGAGCTTGGGCTGTTCGAGAAGCCGTTCACCGACCGCCGCAACCAGGACAAGATCGGCTCGCGCGCGCACCACAAGGTGGCCCGCGAGGCGGCCGCGAAGTCATCGGTGCTGCTGAAGAACGAGCACGAGACCCTGCCACTGGGTTCGCGAAACGGCGTGTACGTGGCGGGCTCGAACGCGGACAAGCATCGGAAACCAGGCCGGCGGCTGGACGATCACGTGGCAGGGCAACTCGAACCACGTGATTCCGGGAACCACGATCCTGGACGGAGTCCGCGAGCTCGCGCGAGGCTCCGTGACGTACAGCAAGACCGCCTCGGCGCCGATATCGCCGAGCGACAACGGCATCGTGGTTGTCGGCGAGACGCCGTACTCAGAGGGATTCGGCGACGTCGGCGGACCACGGTGGGGCTTCGACCCGGGCGAGAACGGCGTGCTGCGGCCCGTGAAGGACATGCAGCTCTCGGCTGAGGACAAGGCCGCTGTCGACAAGGTGTGCGCGGAGGCCCGGAGCTGCACCGTGGTGGTTGTCTCCGGTCGTCCACTCATCATCGACCCACCGCAGCTGGCCTCGATCGACGCGCTGGTGGCTGCCTGGCTCCCGGGGAGCGAGGGCGCCGGCGTGGCCGACACGCTGTTCGGGCGACGCGGATTCACCGGCAAGCTGCCGATGACGTGGCCGCGAACGCTCGCTCAGGAGCCGATCAACGTTGGCGACGCCAACTACGACCCGCTCTACCCGTACGGGTACGGCCTGAGGACGACTCATTAGGTCGGCTCAACTCGCACCGTCGCTGATCTCCGGGTCGGCCGGTCGCTTCCGATTGGGAGGAAGGTGATGCGCACGACCAGCGCGAGAGCCTTCCTCCCACGCAAGGTGCGGGCGGCCGCTTTGGTCGCCCGAACGTAGATCCGGCCGCGGCCGGGAGCGCTGAAGCGCTTGACGCCCCGCGCCACGACCACGCGCCCGCGCGCACCCGGCGCCAGCACCTCCTCGGTCGCGACGCCGGCCCGGTCGGGCGCGAGCATGTGGCTGAAGCCGTTTGCCAGCCCTCGGAGCCGCTGGCGTCGCACCAGCGTTCCGACCCGGTCGGCTGTGGCACGGACCCATGGGGCGAGTGGGGTGATGGCGCTGGATACAGGCGGTGCCGGGGTGGCGGGCTCCGCCGCGCCCGGCACCTCGGAGTCCTGATCTGGTGCCGGAAACTGCGAGTTAAGGTCCAGTGGCCGAGCGCGCAGGAACTCCAGCAGGGCGAGAACGGCCGCCTCGGTCTGCGCGAGCGAGTGCTCACTGCGCGGATCGGCGATCTGCCACGGGTGCAGCATGTCCGCGGTGCTCGTGACCCGCTCCTCAGGTTGAGCCGCCACGGTCGCCCGGAAGTCTCCGGAGCGGGCGGAACATGGCCTTGCAAGCGGAATCGGCCAAGCACATGATGAACATGCGGCCGCGGGCCTCGTCGCTGCCGAATGACACCCGACTGGTCCAGGCCTGGTCGGTCCCCCACGGCAACATCGAGAAGCGACCGGCCGTATCCTGTGGAGGTAGAAGAAGTTGCGGTTGCCGACGTAGCCGTCCCAATGGCCGATGTACTTCTCGACGGCCCACATGCGGGTCATCTCCTCGAGATCGGCCAGCTGACGCCACGCGCTCGGTCCAGCCATCGGCTGAATCGTTGACGGCCGCGATCAGTCCTTCCAGGTCGGCGCGGTCCGACTCGTCGCCCTCGTCCACCTCGAAGTTCTCGGCGGCGCCGGGTTCGACATCGACCTTCTCGCCCTCGTAGAGATGGCCGGTCGAGGTGAACCACCGGGGGAGGGACACGTTGTCGGGTGTCTCGACGTTCAGGTAGACGCCGTAGTCCTGCCCGTTCACGCGCAGGTAGGCGTAGCCAGCGCGCGGAGCGGGAATGCCGACCGCGCGGAACACCTCGTACGCGAGCACCTCCCGCACCATCGAAGGGTCCTGCACCATGTTGTTGAGCGTCAGCGTCTTCAACCCGAGGAAGCGCTGGCCCTTCACCGTGTGGGCGAGCTTCAGTTTGAACGCGGCCTTGCCCGACAGTGGCCTGAACGAGGTTGTGCCCTTGAGGCGCGCCCCGATTGCGAGCGGGCCGTAGCTGCCATGCGGCCCGGTGAGCGAGAAGGTCGCGTCGACGTACTCCCCTGGATCACTGGCCAGAGCGTCTTGGGAGGCTGCCGGGAGTTGCAGATCGATCTCGACCACGGTTTCGGGGTCGAACAGCGCGGCGGCCTCGTCGGCCTGGGCGACTGGTGCGGCAAACGTCAAGCCAGCCCATAGGACGGCCCCGACCAGGGGCCCAGCGAGTCTCACTTTCACAGGGTAGGAGGGCTCTGCGCGGAACGCAATTGCTCGCGCCCGCTCAGGCGCTCGCGCTACGGCTGCGGCGGCGGCGCTCCACAAAGCGCCGCTGCTTCATCTGGGTCCCGCACTCGTCCATCGAGCACCAGCGCCGGCTGTGGTTCCGGCTCTGGTCCAGGAAGAGCCAGCGGCAGTTGCCGCAGATCTTCAGGTGGCCGAGCGGGCCGGTGGTGAGCAGCTCTACGGCCGCGTGCGTGATCGGGAGAAGCGGGTCGGCGAGCTCGCGGGGTGGGGGCCAGGTCCAGCGCATCGCGCCGTGGGGCGCGTCGGCGCCAGCGGGCGCCAGGTGCGCGCTCGCCAGCGCGTTGCGCTCGGCGTCGCGTAGCTCGTCGAGCAGGTGCTCGGGCGCCTCAGCGCCGTCGGCGATGGGCCGGAAGATCGCGTAGACGAGCTCACGCAGCTCCTTTGCACGCGTGTGCGCGCGCCGCGCGCCCTTCTCGTCGGCGCGGGCCGCGCGTAGGAGCGTTTCCCCGTCTGCCTCGGAGATGACGCCGAGCCTCACGGACCACACGACCAGGTCCTCGTAGCTGTCGAGCAGCTCGTTATCCGGCGAGGGCGGCTCGTCTCGCAGGCCACCCAGCGTGTTCACGAAGTCGAGCGCCAGATGGCCGCCCTCGAGCGGAACCGTCGAAACTGCTCTGCCTGATGTGTCCACCGAAATGGAGTTTACAGGTCACAGATCTGGAGATACTAGTTGTGACCCCCAAAACCCAGAACGGAGGAAACAGAGACATGAACCCGCTCGCCGTCGTGATCGCAAGCAAGAGCGCCACCAGCCACGCCCGTTCGGCGCTGCCGTGGGCCCCCGTGATCGAGCAGCCGGCCGCCACCCTGGTCCGGCGCGTCGCGGCCAGGCTCGGCCTGAGCGACCAGAACTGAGCTAGACCGGCCGCGACAGCGCGTGGGGCGGGAGCGGCTCGAGGTCGTTCACGAAGCCGGGCTGCGCCTCCACGCGTTCGAGCCAGCCGCGGATGTGCTGGTGCCGGCCGAGGTCGGCGCCGGCGTCGTCGGCGCAATGCACGTAGGCGTACAGCGCGAGGTCGGCCACGGAGTAGCCGGGGCCGGCGAGGAACTGGCGGCCGTCGGAGAGACCACGGTCGAGCGCGGCGAGGGCGTCGCTGCCGCGTTCGAGGCGGCTCGCATACACCTCGGGCATCTCCTTGTCGCGACCCGAGAGGTGCAGGAAGCGCGCGTAGGCCAGCTCCGCCTCGATCCGGTTCTGCTCGAAGAACATCCACTCGTCTACGCGCGTGCGCGTGAGCCGTTCGGTCGGGAGGTATTGGGTTCCCTCCGCCAGGTGCAGGAGGATCGCGTTCGACTCGGCGATCGTCTCGCCCGAGTCCAGCTCCAGAACCGGCACGCGCCCATCCGGGTTGCGCGCGAAGTGCTCCGGCGTGCGCGTCTCACCCTTGAAGAGATCGACCTGAACGCGCTCGTAGGGCAGCTCGAGCTGGCGCAGCAGGATTCGTGCCTTCATGCAGTTCCCCGAGGCGGGGTGGTCGTACAGGATCACGCGCGCAACCTAGCCTGTGAGGCGTGCGCAGACGAATAGTCCTGCTTATGGCAGCCATAGCGGTGGCGCTGCCCGCACCGGCGTCCGCCGTGGAGGTGGCGCCCGGGGTGCAGTGGACGACGATCGTGCGCGAGGCAGGCCCGGAGCGGATCAACGTGCTGGAGCTAGATCCGGCGGTCGTGGGCGGAGTGCTGTCGAACGGCCGGATCGCCGGACGCGAGCGCGTGAGCGCGATGGCGCGGCGCAGCGGTGCCGTGGCCGGCGTGAACGGCGGCTACTTCGGCCCGAGGGGCGACCCGGTGGGCGTGCTCGCCATCGACGGCCAGCTGCTCAGCGAGCCCGTCGACGGGCGCAGCGCCCTGCTCGTGGGCGCGGGAGGGGCCACGGTCGCTCCGCTGCGCTTCAGGGGCTCGGTCACCATCAACGGCGTCACGCGCCTGATCGACGGGCTCGACCGCACCCGCGGACTGGTGCCCGCCTGCGGCGGGCGCGGGGGCGACCTGCCGACGGTGCGGCCGAACGCCGCGCTCACCTGCACGGACGCGAGCGAGCTCGTGCTGCTCTCGCCGAGCTACGGCGCGCGCCCGCCGCGCGAGGGCGGGGTGGAGGCGGTGCTGCGAGACGGGATGGTCGCCAGGGTTCGCGGCCCGGGAACGGGGCCGGTGCCGCGCGACGGGCTGCTGCTCACCGGCACCGGCGACGCCGCGCGCTTTCTGCGCAACGCCGCACTGCCGCGCAGCCGCGCGGAGGTGGAGCTGACGGTGACCGCGTCTGGACAGCCGCTGGACCTCGCACAGCAGACGCTGATGGTGGGCGGCGGCCCGCGTTTGCTGCGCGGTGGGCGCGTATCCGTGACAGCCAAGGCGGAGGGCTTCGCGCCGCCTCAGGCCCCGGCCTTCTTCGGCACCTTCGTGGCCGCACGCCAGCCACGCACGCTCGCGGGGGTGCGGACCGACGGCACGGTCCTGCTCGTGACGGTCGATGGCCGCAGACCCGGCTGGAGCGCTGGGATGACCCTCCCCGAGGCGGCACGGCTGATGCAATCGCTTGGTGCACGTGACGCGCTCAACCTGGACGGCGGCGGCTCGAGCACGATGACGGTGCGAGGCGAGGTGGTGAACCGCCCATCCGATCGCGCCGGTGAGCGAGCGGTGAGTGACGGGGTATACGCCCGGCCATGAGATCCCTGCTGGCCATCGTTGCGATTGCCCTTGCCGGGCCGACTCCTGCGCAGAGCGAGAGCGCCGTCGTCTGGGCCGCGGGCGACGCGGCCGGGCCGGGCGAGAGCGCGGACAGGGTGGCCGCCCTCGTGCGCCGCGGCCGGCCGGACCGCTTCCTCTACCTGGGCGACGTCTACGAGACCGGCACCGCGCAGGAGTTCCGGCGGTGGTACCACCCGCGCTTCGGGCGCCTCGCGCGCATCACGTCGCCCACCATCGGCAACCACGAGTGGGACAACCGCTTCGACGGCTACTACCCCTACTGGTTTCGCCGCAAGGGCGAGCGCCTCCCGCCCTGGTTCAAGACGAGCATCGCCGGCTGGGAGATCTTCAGCCTGAACTCGCAGGCGCCGCACGGGAACGGGTCGCCTCAGGTGCGCTGGCTCGAGTCGGCCCTGAACGGAGCGGTGGGCGACTGCCGCATCGGGTTCTGGCACCGGCCGCGCTACAGCGCGGGGGCCTACGCCGGCGCGCCGGACCTGAACCCGCTGTGGAACCGGCTCGTGGGCCACGCGAAGATCGTCCTCACGGGACACGACCACAACCTCCAGCGGCACAGGCCCCAGGGCGGGATCACGCAGTACGTGGTGGGCGCCGGTGGCCGCGGGCGCTACAGCCTGCACCCCGGCAACCCGACGCTGGCCTGGGGTCGCGACGACGTGAACGGTGCCCTGCGCATGGTCCTCAGGCCTGGCCACGCGCTGCTCGAGTTCCGCGCGCCCAGCGGGCGCCTGCTCGACCGCAGCCGCGTGTCGTGCTCGCCCGGGTAGCGTTCCGGCCGTGGACGAGCCCGTCGTGATCCTGTGCGGAGGACGAGGCACGCGGCTGCGCGAGGAGACGCAGACGATCCCGAAGCCGCTGGTCGAGATCGGCGGTCGCCCGATCCTCTGGCACGTGATTCGGATCTACGCGGACCAGGGCTTCAGCCGCTTCGTGCTGTGTCTCGGCCACCGAGGGGACCTGATCCGCGACTTCGTCGACCGCAATGGCCTCCCCGAGGGGCTCACGATCGAGTGCGCGGACACGGGGGAGGAGACGCCCACCGGCGGACGCGTGGCGCTCGTGCGCGACCGGCTCGAGGGGCGGCGCTTCTGCGCCACCTACGCGGATGGCGTGGCCGACATAGATCTCGCCGGGCTCGTGGACTTCCATGGCGGGCACGGGGCGCTCGCGACCATGACGGTGGTCCGGCCGGAGCTCCAGTTCGGCGTTGCGCGCCTGAACGGCGACGACGTGGTGGAGGGCTTCGCGGAGAAGCCGCGCTTCGACGGCTGGATCAACGGCGGCTTCTTCTGCTTCGAGCCGGGTGTGTTCGACTACCTCGACGAGCAGTCGATCCTGGAGCGCGAACCGCTCGAGCGGCTGGCGGCCGACGGCGAGCTGCGGGCGTACCGCCACACCGGTTTCTGGGACTGCATGGACACCTACAAGGATGCGGTCCTGCTCAACGATCTATGGGCGGCCGACACGGCTCCCTGGAAGGAACTGCACGGCTTGCGCCGAAAACCGCGTTCGTGACGCGTACCGGAACGACCGCCCTCACCCTGTCCGAGGAGATTCGCCAGCGCTTCGACGAGTTCAGCCGCTCGCAGAAGGACGTCGGGCAGTACATCGTCGACCATCTCGAGGAGGCGGCCTTCCACACCGCCGAGGAGCTCGCCCGCCGGGCGAACACCTCCAGCTCCACGGTGGTGCGCTTCGCGCAGGCCCTCGGCTTCGAGGGCTTCCCAGAGCTTCAGGCCGCCGCGCGCGACGAGTACAGGCGCGCGCGTGAGAACGGGGCCTCCACCGCCGACCTCACGACGCAGCCGCTGTTCCCGATCGACCAGACCGAATTCGAGACCGCGCTGGCGGCCGATCACGCGAACATGGCGGAGACGGCTCGCAAGGTGGACCGCGACGAGGTGACCGCCGCCGTCGACCTGATCTCGCGCGCGGAGCGGATCGTGCTCTGCGGCACGGACCAGATGGCCTTCTTCGCGAGTTACCTGCGCCACCTTCTGATGCTGCTCGACCTGCGCGCCGAGGTGGTGGCCTCACCGAGCCAGGAGGGCCTCGCCAAGCTCGGCAGGATCGACGACAAGACCGTGATGGTCGGCTTCTCCGCCGGCCGGCCGCATCCGCTCGTGGTGCGTGCGATGAAGCTCGCCCGCAACCGGCGCGCGGCGACGATCGCGATCGCGGACGCCACCCTCTCCGAGGTGGCGAAACTTGCGGACCACAAGCTGTACTACTCGTCCAACAGCCCGGCCTACGTGCGCTCGCACTCGGCCCTGCTGGCGCTGATCCAGGCGCTTGCCTACGGGGTTTATGCGCTCGACGAGTCGGCCTACGCGGATCGCATCAAGGCCTTTCGACTGAAGTAGCGGCGCGGGCGCGGGGGTAATACCCTGCGCCAATGATTCTTCGCCGGGCCATTGCGGCCGCCCTCTTCCTGCTCGCAGTCGCGGCCGCTCCCGCCGCCGCCCAGTTCACGCCCGGCGCGGCCGGCGGAGGCGACGCGTTCTATCCAAACGGCGGCAACGGCGGCTACGACGTGAAGAACTACGCCGTGAAGCTGGACTACGAGCCGCAGAACGAGAAGCTCGCCGGCGACGTGACGATCACCGCCCGCGCGACCCAGGACCTGTCGAGCTTCAACCTCGACCTGCGCGGCTTCAACGTCGCCACCGTGACGGTCAACGGCTCGCCGGCGGCTTTCACGCGCAAGGGCCAGGAGCTCACGATCACGCCGGCGAGCGGGCTCCGCCGCAATCGCGACTTCACCGCTCGGGTCGTCTACTCGGGCCACGTGAACAACATCCGCGATCCGGACCACGCGCGCGACGGCTGGATCCCGACCGAGGACGGCGCGTATGTGGTGAACGAGCCACAGGGCACGCCCAGCTGGCTGCCGGTGAACGACAGCCTCAAGGACTTCGCGACCTGGGACTTCACCGTCACGGTGCCGAAGGGCAGGACCGTCGTGGCGAACGGGACGCTCGTGTCGAAGACCGACAGCGGCGACAGGACGACCTGGCGCTGGCGCGAGACCTCGCCGATGGTGTCCTACCTCGCGACCGTGACGAACGGCTTTTTCGAGGTGCGCACCCGAACGCTGGCGAACGGCCTTCCGGAGTTCAACGCCGTCGATCCGCAGACGCGCTTCTACGGCGAGAAGACGCCGCGGCCGGAGGACGCCTGGGCCAACCTGGCGGTGCAGCCGGAGGCGGTCGACTTCCTGTCCGGCCTGTACGGGGCGTACCCGTTCGAGAGCGTGGGCGGGATCGTCGACTGGGCTCCGAACGTGTTCTTCGCGCTCGAGACCCAGACCAAGCCGAACTACGACGTACTCCCCGACGAGCTCACCATCGTCCACGAGCTGGCCCACCAGTGGTTCGGCGACGCGCTCGTGCTCGACCATTGGTCGGACATGTGGCTGAACGAGGGCTTCGCCACGTGGAGCGAGTGGATCTGGACGGAGCGGCACGGCGGCCAGACCGCGCAGGCCCGCTTCAACCAGCTGTACGCCACCCCGGAGGACTCGTCCAGCGGCCAGGACCTCTGGTTCCCCGCTCCGGACGCCCTGCCGGGCCCTGCCGACCTGTTCGGCACCCCGGTGTACGACCGCGGGGCGCTCACGCTTCAGGCGCTGCGCCAAAAGGTCGGCGACACCACCTTCTTCAACATCCTGCGCACCTGGTACGCCGAGAACCGCTACTCGAACGTGACGACCGAGGAGTTCATCGCCACGGCCGAGCGCGTGAGCGGCAGGCAGCTCGACCAGTTCTTCCAGGTCTGGCTGTTCGAGGAGGGCCGCCCGAGCTCCTGGTAGCTCGGCCGCTCGGCACACGTCACACCCCTCAAAGGAATTCCTTGGCTGACCAATTGGTTAGCCAACGAATTTCTGGAAGCGGTGTGATGTGTGTCGCGGCGTGGAGCGAGGGGGCGAGCGGCGAGGGGGGCGCGGGCTAGCCGTTCGGGCCTGCCGCGGCGCACGCCATCCGCCGCAGCGGCACAACTTCGCCCCCTGGGCGGGGCAGGGGTGGGCGGCGGGCTATTCTGAGTGCCACATGGAGACCGGCACATTCAGAGTCAAGGCGGGCCTCGCCGAGATGCTCAAGGGCGGCGTGATCATGGACGTGGTCACGCCGGAGCAGGCGAAGGTCGCCGAGGCGGCGGGTGCGGCCGCCGTGATGGCGCTCGAGCGCGTGCCGGCGGACATCCGCCGTGACGGCGGAGTGGCGCGGATGAGCGAGCCCACCATGATCGAGGGCATCAAGGAGGCCGTCTCGATCCCGGTGATGGCGAAGGCGCGCATCGGCCACTTCGTGGAGGCGCAGGTGCTCGAGGCGCTCGACGTGGACTACATCGACGAGTCCGAGGTGCTCACCCCGGCCGACGAGGCGCACCACATCGACAAGTGGGCCTTCAAGGTTCCGTTCGTGTGTGGCGCCACCAACCTCGGCGAGGCGCTGCGGCGCATCGGCGAGGGCGCGGCCATGATTCGCTCGAAGGGCGAGGCCGGCACGGGCAACGTGGTCGAGGCGGTACGCCACATCCGCCTGATCACCGGCGAGGTGCGCCGGCTCCAGTCGCTCAGCGAAATGGAGCTGCCGGGCGCTGCCAAGGAGCTGCAGGCTCCGCTCGAGCTGGTGAAGGACGTGGCCGAGCGCGGCAGCCTTCCCGTCGTGCTCTTCTGCGCGGGCGGCATCGCCACCCCGGCGGACGCCGCGCTGATGATGCAGCTGGGCGCGGAGGGGAACTTCGTGGGCTCGGGGATCTTCAAGTCCTCCGACCCCGAGCGGCGCGCGCGCGCGATCGTCGAGGCCACGACGCACTTCGAGGACCCGGACCGCGTCGCGGCCGCCTCGCGCGAGCTCGGTGAGGCGATGCCGGGCATCGAGATCGGCACGCTTCAGGAGAACGGCGGGCTGCTCCAAAACCGCGGCTGGTGACGTCGTGCGGGGGGGTTGGTTATCGGCGTCCTCGCCCTCCAGGGCGGGTTCGAGGCTCACGCGAAGGCACTGACAGAGCTCGGGCGCGGACGTTCGCGAGGTGCGCACGCCCGCGGACCTCGACGGGCTCGACGGCCTCGTTATTCCGGGCGGCGAGTCGACGACGATCGGCCTCGGTGTGGAGCGTGAGGGGCTTGGTCAGCCGCTCATCGACTTCATCAGCGAGCGGAAAGCCGGTGCTGGGCACGTGTGCAGGCATGATCATGTTGGACCGGGAGCATCTCGGTGTCCTCGACATCGAGGTGCGCCGCAATGCATTCGGTCGTCAGCTGGCGTCCTTCGAGACTGAGCTGTTGTTCGAGGGCACTCCGCTTGATGCCGTCTTCATTCGGGCCCCTTGGGTAGAGGAGGTCGGCGAAGACGTTGAAGTACTGGCGGAGGTGGATGGGCACCCCGTTGCCGTTCGCCAAGGGAACATTCTCGCCGTCGCCTTCCATCCGGAGTTGGGCAGGGATTCGAGCCTGCACCAGTGGCTACTGGATAGGGTCCAGGCCGCATGAGAGACCACCGCGCCGAGGCGCTCGCTCAGATCCTCGTCCGCTACTCGACCAAGGTGAAGAAGGGCGACGTGTGCTCGATCGCCTCCACCGCCGCGGCCGAGCCGCTCGTGCAGGCGATCTACGAGGAGGTCCTGCGGGCCGGTGGCCTGCCGATCATGCAGCTGCAGACGAGCGGCGCGCAGGCGGCGTTCTACGAGCTGGCCAGCGACGCGCAGCTCGACTGGGTCCCGCCAACCACGGAGTGGACGGTGGAGAACGCCGACGTGCACATCTCCGTAATGGCGTCGCTGAACACACGCGAGCTCTCGACCGCAGACCCGAAGAAGCAGGCCCGCCAGCAGAAGGCGCGCAAGCAGATCATGGAGACCTCGATGCGGCGCGCCGCCGAGGGCGGCTACCGCTGGTCGCTCACGCTCTTCCCGACGCACGCGTTCGCGAGCGAGGCGGGCATGTCGCTGTCCGCGTATGAGGAGTTCTACTACGCGGCCTGCCTCGCTCTCGACGGGGATCCCGTGACCGCGTGGGAGCGCCAGTCGGAGCAGGTGAGGCGGCTCACCGAGTGGGTGCAGGGCAAGGAGGAGGTGCGCATCCAGGCGGAGGGCACCGACATCACGCTCGGGGTGGCGGGGCGCAAGTGGATCCCCTGCGTGGGCGAGCACAACATGCCCGACGGCGAGTTCTTCACGGGTCCTGTCGAGGACTCGGTGAACGGCGAGATCGTCTTCTCGTTCCCGGCGAGCTACGGCGGGCGAACCGTGTCCGGCGTGCGCATGCGCTTCGAGGACGGCAAGGTGGTGGATGCGTCGGCCGAGCAGGGCGAGGAGTTCCTGATCGAGATGCTGGATACCGACGAGGGCGCGCGCCGGCTGGGCGAGCTCGGAATCGGCACCAACTTCGGCATTTCCACCGCCACCAAGGAGATCCTGCTCGACGAGAAGATCGGCGGCACGGTCCACATGGCGATCGGGATGGCGTATCCGGAGAGCGGCGGCACGAACAGCTCAGCAGTCCACTGGGACATGGTCTGCGACCTTCGCCGTGGTGGCTCGATCAGCGTCGATGGCGAAGAGCTGCAGCGCGACGGGAAGTTCTTGGTCTAGGCGGTCAGCGGCGGCGTTTGCCGACCACTTCGCGTGTATGGCGGGCGTGCTCTTGGCTATGCGCTTCTGCGCGAGCAGGCGGGCGTCTGCGCAGGCCACGAGCTCGTCGGCGCTACCCGCGTCGTCCGGAGCCAGAGCAGCTGCGTAGGTGGCCGCGAAGCCGACTGAGTCGCGCAGGTCACGTAGCAGTCGCAGAACGCCGGCCGGGCCAGCGCCCGGCGCGATCAGCGCGAACTCATCGCCGCCGATGCGGGCAACGCAGTCGCCCTGGCGCGCCACCGATGCCGCCGCCATCGCCACGGACTGCAGCACGGCATCCCCGGCGGGATGGCCGTGCTCGTCGTTCACGCGCTTGAAGTCGTCGAGGTCGACGAGGATGAGGGCGTAGGGCTCGCCGGTCGCCGCCGCCCGCTCCAGCGCGAGGTCGAAGCCGCGCCTGTTCGCCACGCCGGTGAGCGGGTCGAGCTCGGCCATCGTGCGCTGGTGGAGCTCAGCGCGTACGAGGCGGCCCTTCAGGAACTGAACGGCGACCATCGTCCCGGCCACCGCGAGCGCGAACATCACGACCCGGGCCGGAAGGCCGACGGCCAGAGACCGTGGGTCGTAGATCAGCGGCGTTGCGAAGGCGTAGACGAACAGCGCCATGAGCGGCCAGGCCATCCGCGGCGGGAAGAAGTAGGAGATGAACAGGGCGGTGAAGATCATCACCGGCTGGAGGAAGCTCGTGGCGCCGCCGGTGGCAAATAGCGAGAGCGCCACGAGCGGCATCGTCGCGGCGGTGATCAGGGCCCGGAGGCCGAGCGTCATGCCGTGTCCGCGCGCCGCCATCCCGATCGAGACGAGGCCCCAGGCGACCGCGAACAGGCCGAGGCCCAGCGCGAACACGAGGTGGTCGCGGTCGGAGCCGGGCAGTGCGAGCACGGCCGCGCCGAAAACCCCCGTGGCGGTCCACATCACCCCCGACGTGAAGTCCGGCATGGGGCCGTCGTCCCACGGATTGCCGTCGGAATGGAGCGGACGGCTGAGGCTCTCACGGAGGCCACGCATGGTTGGGAAGAACATCGGCTTCCTGTCCATAGACTTGAAGGCCATGGCTGGGCATTCAAAGTGGGCATCGATCAAGCACAAGAAGAAGGCGGTCGACGCCAAGCGCGGCGCGCTGTTCACGAAGCTCACCCGCGCGATTACCGTGGCCGCCCGCGAGGGCGGGGGGGACCCGGACGGGAACCCGGCTCTCGCGCTCGCGATCCAGAAGGCGCGCGACGCCTCGATGCCGAAGGACAACATCGAGCGCGCGGTGGCGAAGGGCACGGGAGCGGACTCCGACGCGGACGCGTTCGAGGCCGTGCTGTACGAGGGCTACGGCCCCGGCGGGGTGGCGATCCTCGTTGAGGCGCTCACCGACAATCGGAATCGCACCGGCTCCGAGGTGCGGAACGCCTTCACGAAGCACGGCGGCAATCTCGGCGAGCCGGGCTCGGTGGCATGGACCTTCGAGAAGAAGGGCGAGATCGTGGTGGACGGCTCGCGCTACTCGGAGGACGACCTGCTGGCGGCGATCGACGCCGGCGCCGAGGACGTGGCGCTCGACGGCGACATCTGGGAGATCGTGACGGGGCCCGCGGAGCTCGCGGCGGTCCGCAAGGCGCTCGAGGACGCAGGCGTGCAAATCGAGTCGGCCGAGCTTGTCCAGCGGCCCACCACGCGGACACCGGTCGAGGAGGACCGCGTCGGCACCCTGATGCGGCTGATCGACGCGCTCGAGGAGAACGACGACGTGCAGGGCGTACACGCGAACTTCGACGTGGACGCCGAGGTGCTCGAGCGCGTGGCCGCCGCTTGAGGATCGCGGCCGCCGCCTTCTGGGTGTTCGCCGGCGCGATGCATTTCGTTATCCCGCGGCAGTACGAGGCGATCGTCCCGCCGTCCCTTGCTCGCTGGAAGAAGGAGCTCGTGGTGGCGAGCGGCATCGCCGAGATCGCGGGCGGTGTCGCGATCCTGCCCGAGCAGACGCGCCGCGGCGCGCGCTGGTGGCTGCTGGCGACGCTGGTGGCGGTCTACCCGGCCAATATCCACATGGCGGTGAACTCGCAGGACTTCCCGAAGATCCCGGCAGCCGCACTCTGGGCGCGGCTGCCCGTTCAGGGGCTCTTCGCAATGCTCACCTGGCGCGGCACGCAGTAACCCCGCAGGGGAGGCGTCCGCCCCTCCGCGCAGAATCACAGCTATTGGTGATCATCCTCGGAATCGATCCGGGCACCGCGCATACCGGCTATGGCGTGGTGCTCTCGCACGGGACGCGGCTTGCCGCGCTGGACGGCGGCGTGATCGAGACGCGCGCGGGCGTTCCGCTGGAGCGCCGGCTTGCGGACATCCACGCACGCGTGTGCGACCTGATCCGCGAGCACGAGCCGGCCGCGCTTGCGGTCGAGGACCTCTACTTCGGGCGCAACGCCCACAGCGCATTCGCGGTCGGCCAGGCACGCGGGGTCGTGTTGCTGTCCGCCGGCATGGCCGGCATCCCGTGCTTCTCGTATACCCCGCAGGCGGTCAAGCAGGCGGTCTGCGGCAGCGGCTCGGCCGCGAAGGAGCAGGTGCAGCGCATGGTCGGCACACTGCTCTCGCTGCCCGAGCCGCCGCATCCCGACCACGCGGCCGACGCGCTCGCCGTGGCCATCTGCCACGCGAACGGCGCTCCACTTAAGGCGGCACTCGGATGATTGCCTCAATTCGCGGCGAGGTTCTGTCCCGGCTGCCCGGCGACGTGGTGATCGAGGCCGCCGGCGTCGGCTACCGCCTCGCCGTCTCGTCAGAGACCCTCAGCTCGGTTCCGAGCCCGGGCCAGCAGGCCACGCTCCTCACGCACCTGGTGATGCGCGACGACGCCATGCACCTGTACGGCTTCGCCTCCGAGTCCGAGCGCGAGCTGTTCCTGATGCTGATCGGCGTGCAGAGCGTCGGCCCGAAGGTGGCGCTGGCGGTGCTGTCGGGCGGAGCTCCCCGCGAGCTCCTGAACGCCATCGCCGCGGGCGACACCGCGCGCTTCCAGGCTGTGCCTGGCATCGGCAAGCGCACCGCGGAGCGCATCATCGTCGAGCTCCGCGAGAAGGTGGCCGGCAAGGCCACCGATGACATCGTGGTCCGGCGCACCGCCTCCGATGACCCGCGCACGCTCGCGCGCGAGGGCCTGCTCGGGCTCGGGTTCACGCCGCAGGAGGCCGACAGGCTGCTCGACCAGACAGCCGGCGAGACCCCCGAGGCGCTCATCGAGGGCGCGCTGAGGGCGGCACGATGAGCGGGATACGCACGCCCGGCGTGGAGCGGATCCAGCAGCCCGCCGTTCTGCCGGCCGAGGACGAGCTCGACCGCTCGCTGCGGCCGAAGAAGCTCGAGGACTTCGTTGGGCAGGAGCGCATCAAGGAGCAGCTCGCGATCTTCATCGAGGCTGCCCAGGCCCGCGGCGAGGCGCTCGACCACGTGCTGCTGGCCGGCCCGCCCGGCCTCGGCAAGACCTCGCTGGCGCAGATCGTCGCCAACGAGCTCGGCGCCGCCTTCGTGCCCACGGCCGGTCCTGCGCTCGAGCGCAAGGGCGACGTGGCGAGCTACCTCACGGCGCTCGAGCCGCGCAGCGTCTTCTTCGTCGACGAGATCCACCGCCTCCCGCGCGCGCTCGAGGAGACCTTCTATCCGGCCATGGAGGACCGCAAGCTGCCGATCACGGTGGGGCAGGGGGCGGGGGCGCGGGTGGTCTCGCTCGACCTGCCCGCGTTCACGCTGATCGGCGCCACCACCCGCACCGGACTGCTCACCACACCGCTGCGCGACCGCTTCGGCGTGACGCACCGCCTCGAGCTGTACGAGCCCGCCGAGCTCGCGCGGATCGTGCTGCGCTCGGCGGGCATCCTCGGCGTGGAGATCGACACGGCGGGCGCCGAGGCGCTCGCGCGGCGCTCGCGCGGCACGCCGCGCGTGGCCAACCGTCTTCTCAAGCGCGTGCGCGACTTCGCCGAGGTGCGTGGCTCCGGCCACATCGACGAGGACGTCGCGCGCGAGGCGCTCGACCTGCTCGAGGTGGACGCCGCCGGGCTCGACCGCCTCGACCGCGAGATCCTCCGCGCCATCTCGAGAAGTTCGGCGGCGGGCCCGTGGGCCTCAGCACCCTGGCGGTGGCGGTGGGGGAGGAATCCGACACCATCGAGGACGTGTACGAGCCATATCTGCTCCAGCAGGGGTACCTGATGCGGACGCCGCGGGGTCGCGTCGCCACCGACGCAGCGTTTGCCCACCTCGGTCTCGAGCCGCCCCGTGGCGGCTCGCAACGCCTGTTCTAACCTGCCGTTTAGGTAAGCCCCTACCCTTGAACTCCCATGCCGATCTTCATCTGCCCGAACTGCGGCAATCGCAGCGAGTCAGCCGAGCGCACCGCCGGCTTCCAGACTCGGGCGAAGGCCTGCAAGCGCTGCGGGTTCGGGTTCCTGTTCGAGCTGCTGGACGACTACTACCCGGCTCCGAACGCGGCCTTCTTCATCCTCGACCAGCAGGCTCGCCTGATAGGCACCGGCCGCGGCGCGCGCGAGCTCACCGGGCTCGGTGACCTCGACGTGATCGGCCGTCCGGTGAACGAGGTGCTCAACCTCGAGTTCGACGAGGGCGGCGACCACATCGCCACCGCACTCGAGTGGGGCGTGCGGGTGCTCGACAAGCCGGTTGTCGTGCACGCCGAGGGGGACCGTCCCGAGCCCGCGAGGGCTGACATCTTTCCTGCGTATGACGACGACGGGGGCCTTCTCCTCGTGCTGACGCCGCGATGACCAACCGGACCAGGAACTTCTCGATCCTCGGGGTCGTCCTGCTGCTGCTCGTGGCTGCCGGCTTCGTGATCTCCACGAAGTCCACGCGTCTGGGCCTGGACCTGAAGGGCGGGACCGAGCTCGTCTACCAGGGTCAGCCGACTCCGCAGGTGCCGACGGTCACGCCGCAGGCTCTGGACGACGCCCTCGAGACGATCCGCAAGCGCACCGACGCACTCGGCGTCTCGGAGCCCGAGATCCAGCGCTCGGGGCGGGACCAGATCTCCATCGGCCTGCCGGACGTGCAGAACGCCCAGCGCGCGATCGACCAGGTGGGCTCCACCGCGCAGCTCCAGTTCTACGACTGGGAGCCGAACGTGCTCGGCGACCGCGGCCCGGACGCGCCCTATGCGGGCTCCAAGGCGCTCTTCGAGGCGGTCGAGGTGGCCTCCAAGCAGAAGCCGAAGGCCGAGAAGGACGACGTGCCGCTGGGGTCGGACGTTTCGCCGCAGGAGGCGGACAAGAAGAACGACACCACGCGCGACCAGTACTACCTGTTCGGGCCGGACCGCCTCCCGATAGGGCCGGACAAGCAGCCGCTGCGCGAGGGCGACTACGACCCGTCGTCGAACTGCAGCCGACCTGCTCTCCGACTTCGACGCCACGGACGGCGCTCCGCACAAGTATGCCAAGGACACCGAGTGCAAGGCCCAGCTCGACGCCCTCGGCCCGGCCGGCCCTCCGGACGGCTCGCGCGTGATCAAGGTGCCGCAGGGCATCGTGGTCGTGGAGGCCGAGCCGGCGCCGAACCAGTCCGCGCGCGTGCACCGCTTCTTCGTCATCGAGGACGACTCCGAGCTCTCGGGCAAGGAGATCAAGAACCCCGAGCAGAGCTTCGACCCGAACACCAACGCCCCGCTCGTGACGATGGAGTTCACGGACACGGGCCGCGGCGCCTTCGCTCGCGTCACGAAGCGCCTCGCCGACCGGGGCCGCGACTGCGAGACGCTCGCCGGCGTCTCACCGGATTGCCCGAACGTTCCGCAGGGCTCCCCGCCCGAGGACTTCTTCCAGCGCTTCGCGATCACCCTCGACAACCAGATCGTCTCGCTGGCGACGATCGACTTCCAGGACAACCCCGAGGGCATCGACGGCCGCACCGGCGCCTCGATCGAGAACATCGGGACGATTCAGCAGGCCCAGGACCTGGCCGAGAGCCTGCGCATCGGCGCCCTGCCGATCAACCTGAAGCTGATCTCGCAGACGCAGGTGTCCGCCACGCTCGGCCAGCAGGCGCTCGACCAGGGTCTCACCGCGGCGGCGGCGGGCCTGGCGCTCACGATCCTGTTCCTGCTCATCTTCTACCGCGTGCTCGGCCTGGTGGCCACCGTCGCGCTGCTGGTGTACGCGGCGCTCCTGTTCGCGCTGATCAAGCTGATCCCGATCACGCTCACGCTCCCGGGCATCGCGGGCATGGTGCTCACGCTGGCGGTGGCGGCCGACGCCAACATCGTCATGTTCGAGCGAATAAAGGAGGAGGTGCGCTCGGGCAGATCGGTCCCGGCCGCCATCTCCGCGGGCTACACGAAGGCGCTCCGGACGATCATCGACGCGAACGTCGTGACGATCGGCGTGGCGTTCATCCTGTTCACGCTCGCCACCGCCGGCGTCAAGGGCTTCGCGTTCACGCTCGGTGTGGGAACGATCGTGTCGCTGTTCACCGCGGTGCTCGCCACCTCGGCGATCCTCGGCACGCTGGCGCGCACGCGCCTGCTGCGGCGCCCGAGCGCGCTGGGCGTGGCCACGAGGGAGAGCAAGGGCTGGAAGTTCGACTTCATGGGGAACTCGCGCTGGTTCTTCTCGCTCTCCGGCGCCATCCTCGCGGCCGGCGCGATCGCTATCGCCACGCTCGGGATCAACTTCGGCATCGACTTCGAATCCGGCACGCGGATCACCGCGCCGCTCCAGCAGGCGGCGAGCGTGGACCAGGTGCGGACCGCGCTCGATCCGCTCGGCTACGCCGACGCCGAGGTCCAGAGCGTCGACGACCCGGAGCTCGGCGCGAACGTCGTGCAGATCGAGGTTCCTGAGCTCGATCCGGGCCAGGTGAACAGGGTCGAGCAGGCGCTCGACGCCGACTTCGGAGTCGTGAGGAGCGCGGACTTCAACGCCAGCTCGGTCGGGCCGACCTTCGGCGAACAGATCGCGCGCACGGCCGTGCTGGCCGTGATCGCGTCGCTGCTGCTCATCTCGCTCTACATCGGCTTCCGCTTCGAGTGGAAGTTCGCCGTACCGGTTCTGATCGCGCTCGCGCACGACCTGCTGATCACGGCGGGCACGTACGCGATCTTCGAGAGGGAGGTCACGACCGCCACGGTCGCCGCCCTGCTCACGATTCTGGGTTACTCGCTGTACGACACGGTGATCGTGTTCGACCGAATACGCGAGAACGTGCCGCGCATGCCGCGCGCCACCTTCTCCCAAATCGCGAACCGCTCGATGTCCGAGGTGTTCACCCGATCGCTCGCCACGAGCTTCGTGGTGCTGATGCCCGTGGGCTCGCTGCTCCTGTTCGGCGGGGAGACGCTGAAGGACTTCGCGTTCGCGCTGCTGGTGGGCGTGATCTCGGGCGCGTACTCGTCGATCTTCATCGCCACGCCGGTGCTGGTGGAGTGGAAGGAGCGCGAGCCGACCTACATGCGCAGGCGCCGCCTGATGCTCCAGGAGCACGGCGGCCACATTCCGGCGTTCGCCACCGGCACGCTGGGCGAGCCGGCTCCGGCTCCGGCTCCGGCGGCCGCCCGCGCCGCGGCGGCCACGCCGACTCCCGCCCCCGCCGAGCCCGAGATCAGTGACCGGCAGGCGCGCAGGCAGCGGCGTGCGGCTGCGGGCGGTACCCGCTCGTCGACGACGACCCGACCAGCCCCGCCAACGCCGCGCCAGCCGGCGCCGCCGCCGCCGCCGGAGCGCGCCGCCGAACCATCCCCCGAGACTCCCGCCTCACCGGCGGCGCCCACCGCGCCTACCGGCGATGGCGATGGCGACGGCGTGAAGCCGCCGCCGAAGCCCAAGCCAAAGTCGAAGCGCCAGCAGAAGCGCAGAAAGCACGGGAGGCGCTAGCTCATGGCGATGGTGGTGTGGGTGATGATGGGAATCGCGGTGTGGCACTTCACCGTGTTTCTTCCAGATCGCTTCTACGGCGGAATCGTGGGCGCCTTCGCAGCGGCATTCCTGTCCGCGGCGATCTTCGGATTCCTCGTGAACGGTCTCACCATCCCGGGTCAGAGCGACACCCACTTCGTCCAGGCGCTGATTGCGATCCCCGGCGCGATGATCGGGCTCGCGATCTCCTACTTGTACGGTGCGCGCATGGACCGCGAGCACGGCATCGACCACGGCCAGACCAGAGCCGGCGCGCACTAGCCGCCCGTTCCGTCCGGCTCGCATCCCAGTATCCATGGGATGCAGTCCAAGCCGTCGCGCTGGAGGAGCGATCCGTACGAGGTCGCCGGCGGTCGGCGGCTGGCCGAGGGGCTGGGCGTCTCGCCGGTCGTCGGCTCGATCCTCGCGCGGCGTGGATTCGCCGATCTGGAGGAGGCGCGCCGCTTCCTGGCAGCGGAGGAGGCCCATGACCCGCGCACCGTGCCGGGAGTCCCGGCCGCGTGTGAGCTGATCCTCGGCCACGTCCGGCGCAGCTCGCAGATCGCGGTGTTCGGCGACTACGACGTGGACGGCGTCTGCTCCACCGCGATGCTGCTCCGGACCCTGCGGGCGCTCGGGGCCGATCCGTTGTGGGAGCTTCCGAACCGCTTCGACGAGGGCTACGGCCTCTCCGGGCCGGCGGTCGAGCGGCTGGTCGCCCGCGGGGTGGAGCTGCTCGTCACCGTCGACTGCGGCATCACTGCCGTCGAGCAGGTGGCCGCTGCCCGGGCGGCGGGACTCGACGTGGTGATCACCGATCACCATCGCGCCGGGGACGAGCTGCCGGACTGCACGGTCGTGCATCCCGCGCTCGGCGACTACGGCTGCCCGGAGCTGTGCGCGTCGGGCGTCGTGCTCAAACTGAGCGAGGCGCTGTTCGCCGCCGCCGGCCGCGACGCGGCCGAGGCCGCCGAGGACATCGACCTGGCTGCGCTGGCCACGGTCTGCGACCTGGTGCCGCTGCGCGGCGAGAACCGGCGCATCGTGCGCGAGGGGCTCGTGGCGCTCGGGCGCACCCGCAGGCCAGGCCTACGTGCGCTGATGGAGGTCGCCGGCGTGGCGCCCGCCGAGCTGTCCGAGCACTCGCTCGGCTTCCGGCTCGGGCCGCGCATCAACGCCGCGGGCCGCATGCAGCGCGCCGACGCCGCCCTCGAGCTGCTGCTCACGGATGACGACGCCCGCGCCGGCGAGGTGGCGCGCGAGCTCGACCTTCTGAACCGCGACCGGCGGGAGGCGGAGACCCGCATCCTGTTCGCCGCCGAGGCCGCGTGCGCACCGCAGGCGCACGAGGGCGCGATCGTGGTGGCGGGCGAGGACTGGCACCCCGGGGTCGTGGGGATCGTGGCGTCCCGGCTCGTGGAGCGCTGGCGCAGGCCCTGCGTTGTGATCGCGCTCGACGGCGAGGGCGGCGGCCGCGGCTCGGGTCGCAGCATCTCGGCGTATGACCTCCACGCCGGGCTGGCCGCCTGCTCGGAGCAGCTCATCCGCTTCGGCGGTCACCGGATGGCGGCGGGAGTGGAGCTGGAGGCCGCTGCCGTGGAGCCCTTCCGGCGTGCGCTCGCGGCCCATGCCGCCGCGGCGCTGTCGCCCGAAGACCTGATCCCTGTGGAGCGTGTGGACGCCGTGGTGCCCGGCGGCGACCTCGGCCTGGACCTGGCCGATGACCTCGAGCTGCTCCGCCCGTTCGGGATGGGCAACCCGCAGCCGACGCTGCTCGTGCCCGCGGCGCGCTTCGAGCGCGTGACCGGCATGGGGGAGGACAAGCAGCACTCGCGCTTCACGCTCGTGACGGCCGGTGGCGCGAAGTCGCGCGGCGTGGCCTTCGGCTCGCCCCCGAAGGCGCTCGCGCCGGCGGCCGACCGGGCTCATGACATCGCGCTGAGGCTCGAGCGCAACCGCTGGAACGGAATGGTGGAGCCGCGTGTGATCCTGCGCGCACTCTGCCCGACCGAGCCGGGGCCGCTCGCCGTGCTCGGTGAGGACGCGCCGTTCTGGGACGAGCTCGGCGCGCTGCTCGCCGCTCCCGCGGGCGCGCCCGTGGGCGACGGGGCCGCCTCGGCCGGCATCGTCGAGGATCGCCGCGGCGAGGGCTTCGCGGGCGTGGCCGGTGATCTCTTCTCGAGCGGCGAGACCGTGCTGGTTGCGGTGGCGGACGTGCCGCGCCGGCGCGCCGGCCTGGAGGCCGTTGTCGCGGGCCTGTCCGAACAACCGATGCCCGTCACCTCCTGGGGCGCGCTGGCCGCACACCGCCAGCTGGCAGAGGGCTTCGACCATCTCGTCGCGCTCGACCCGCCACCCGGCGGGATCGGCGATCCGCTCCTACGCATCGGCCCTCGCGCCCATCTCGCCTGGGGCCCGGCCGAGGCCGACTTCGCGATCACGGCCTGGCGCGCCGAGCTCGACCTGCGCCCTCAGCTGGCGGAGCTCTACCGCGCCCTGCGAGAGCTGCCGCCCGACGCAGCCGAAGCCGACCTCGAAACCGCCCTGCGCGGGGCCGGCCGCTATCCCCGCAGCGCGCGCGCCTGCGCCCGCCTCGTCCGCGTGCTCGGCGAGCTCAGCCTGATCGAACTGGATCCCGGCGCGCGTACCTGCCGCGTCCTGGATGCGAGCCGAAGCGACCTCGAGCGCTCAGAGACCTACCGCGCGAGCCGCGACGAGCTGGCGGCGATCGAAAGCGCCCTCGCGTCCGCCCGGCTAGCTGCCTAGCGGCAGCGGGGGTCGACGTAGAAGTCGTCGACGAACCAGGTGCCGAGCCCGACCGAGCGCACGGTGAACTGCACCGGCGTCTTCTCGCCCGGCAGCAGCGGCAGCAGGTTGACCAGCATGAGGTAGCGCGGGCTCGGCTTCCACTTACCAGAGGGCAGCATCACGCCGATCGGCAGCGTGGCCTTCAGCCCAAGGGAGGTCTGGAAGGTCACCTCGACGGTGAGGGTGGAGAGCAGCGCGGTGTTGTTGCGCGCGAAGAGTCGGAGCACCGGCTCATGGATACCCACGCACATGACCGGAGACGTGGCCGAGGCGCCGGGAGGGAGCTTGAGCGAGCGCTTGTCGGTTGAGGCGTTGACCTTCCACGGCTCGTTCTCGGCAACCAGGGAAGCCCGGTTCAGGGTCCAGGGCTCAGCGCCCACCTCGAAGGAACCGCCCGGCGCCAGCTGGTAGTTCAACTGGTCTCCCCAAGGAGCGAACGCCTGCTTCGTCGGCTGCGGGCTGCAGTTCTTGGCCGAGGCCACCAGCAGGCCGGCGTTGGCGGCCGGGGCCCCGACGGCGAATGCAGCGGTCGCGACTGCGGCGGCGAAGAGAGTGCGGAGACCTCGATTGCTCATGCAGTCACCATCGGGCAGAAACCCCTGCTCCGCCACGGACATCCGTCCATTTGGGGGGGCAACGTCCGTCTACCGAACAAACGTCCATAAGGGGCACGCGCCCGGGTGCCGATAACCCCCTCAACTATGGGGATTTTCGAGGACTTCCGCTCCGGGCTCACCCCTGCCGTGGAGGAGCTTCGAGAGTCCTGGGACCGGGCCAACCCCGACCCGCTGCGCGGTCGCGAGCTCGCAGTCGAGGCGGGGGTCGCCGCTGCCTTCCTCGCAGTCGCCGTGCTCATGGCGATTCTGGTTCCGGCGGGGCGTGCGTTCGACGCGCCCCTCGCGCTTACGCTGGTGGCCACCTACGCGCTCCTGGCACAGGTGCGCTTCCCCATCGGCTACGGCTTCACGATCCCCACGCAGGTCGTGCTCGTACCGATGCTCTTTCTCCTCCCGCTGGGGTCCGTGCCGCTCTTCGTGGCGGCCGGGATGGTGCTCGGCACCCTGCCGGAGTACCTACGCCGCGAGCGCCATCCGAACCGCGTCGTGGCAGCTGTGGCCGACGCCTGGCACTCCGTCGGCCCGGTGGCCGTGCTCGCCGCCGCCGGGACCACGGTGCCGGAGCTGGGCGCATGGCCGGTGTTGCTGGCCGCGCTCGCGGCGCAGGTGGTCACCGACAACGGCGTCGCGACGTTCCGCGATTGGGCCGGGCTGGGTGTCTCGCCCAAGCTCCAGCCGGCGCTGTTCGGCTGGGTCACGCTCGTGGACGTGCTCCTGTCGCCCGTCGGCCTGCTGGCCGCCATGGCCGCCGTCGTCGACCCCTACGCCGTGCTGCTCGTCCTCCCACTCGCGGGACTGCTGCTCGTCTTCGCCCTCGAGCGCGGCGCGCGCGTGCGCCAGGCGATCGAGCTCAGCCGCGCATACCGTGGCACCACGTTGCTCCTGAGCGACGTCCTCGAGGTCGACGACGAGTACACGGGCTTCCACAGCCGGAGCGTCGTCTCGCTTTCGGTGGCGGTGGCAGACGAGATGGGACTCAGACCCAAGGAGCGACGCAACGTCGAGTTCGGCGCACTGCTCCACGACGTCGGCAAGATCGCGGTGCCCAAGGAGATCATCAACAAGCCCGGCCCCCTCACCGACGACGAGTGGATGGTTATCAAGACCCACACCATCGAAGGCCAGAGGATGCTCGACCGCGTTGGCGGGCTGCTGAGCGAGGTGGGCCGCGTCGTGCGCTCGTCGCACGAGAAGTGGGACGGCACCGGCTATCCCGACGGCCTGGTGGGTGAGCAGATTCCGGTGGGCTCCGCGATCGTCTCCTGCTGCGACGCCTTCAACGCCATGACCACCGACCGCTCGTATCGCGACGCAATGCCGCTCGAGGACGCCATCGAGGAGCTCGAGGCCAACTCGGGGACGCAGTTCAGCCCGGCCGTCGTCGAGGCCGTGCTGCGGGTGCTCCGCGAGGATCCGCTCACCGCAGGTGCCCGGGGGCCACGGGCAGTCGTGGCGGCCTGATGGGAAGCGGCGGGAGTCCGCTCTAAACTCGAGTACATGCCCAAGCTGCCCCGCACGAGCGGGAAGGCCAGCACCAGCGAGCGGGCCAAGAAGCCCGCAGCGAAGCGTGCGGCGGCAGCGGCCCCCAAGGAGGGCACCCGCACGCCGAGCAAGCGCACCACCCGCTCGGCCGCGACGAAGTCCCGCACCGCGGCGCCCAAGAAGAAGCCGGCTGCGAACGGCGGCAGCGGCAACGGGCGTGCCAAGACCAAGGCGAAGGCGCCCGAGACCGACTTCAGGCACCGCCCGGTAGACCGTCACGCGAAGCACACTCCGGCGGGCCCCAAGACCAAGCTCACCAACGACCAGCGCGTTCTGCTCGGTGACCTCTTCGCGGTGGTCGAGGAGTACTCGGACGAGTCGGTCGAGCGGATCGACCGGGACCTGGTCGAGCGCGCGTTCCTCTTCTCGTGCGAGCGGCACGCCGACCAGCGCCGCGCCAGTGGCGAGGACTTCATCACCCACCCGATCGGCGTGGCCAAGATCTGCGCGGGCATGCGGCTCGATACCGAGACGCTCTGCGCCGCCCTGCTGCACGACACGGTCGAGGACACGAGCGCGTCGCTCGACGAGGTGCGTGAGGAGTTCGGCGAAGAGATCGCCCAGCTCGTGGATGGCCTCACGAAGCTGTCCGGCGTCACGTTCCAGAGCCGCGACGACCGCCAGGCCGAGAACTACCGCAAGATGATGGTCGCGATGGCCCGCGACATCCGGGTCATCCTGATCAAGCTCGCCGACCGGCTGCACAACATGCGCACGATCGGCTCGATGCCGAAGCACAAGCAGCAGGACAAGGCGAGGGAGACGCTCGAGATCTTCGCGCCACTCGCGCACCGGCTCGGCATCCACGCCATCAAGTGGGAGCTCGAGGACCTCGCCTTCAACACGCTCCACCCGCGCAAGTACAACGAGATCAGGCAGATGGTCTCGCAGCAGCGCGAGGAGCGCGACGCCTACGTGGACCGCGCGGGCGAGTACCTGCGCAAGGAGCTGAAGGCGGTCGGCATCGACGCCGAGATCTCAGGCCGCGCAAAGCACTTCTACTCGATCTACTCGAAGATGACGAAGAAGGGCCGCGAGTTCAACGAGATCTACGACCTCACCGCGATGCGCGTGATCGTCGACTCCGTGAAGGACTGCTACGGCGCGATCGGCGTGATCCACTCGCTCTGGAAGCCGCTGCCCGGCCGCTTCAAGGACTGGGTCGCCATGCCCAAGTTCAACATGTACCAGGCCCTCCACACCACGGTGATCGGGCCCGAGGGCCGCCCGCTCGAGATCCAGATCCGCACGATGGAGATGCACCGCACGGCCGAGTTCGGCGTCGCGGCGCACTGGATCTACAAGGAGGACGGCCACAAGCCGGTGGAGGAGAAGGTCGAGTGGCTGCGCCACCTGCTCGACTGGCAGCAGGAGACCGCTGATCCCCAGGAGTTCGCCGAGACGCTGAAGGCGGACCTGTTCGAGGACGAGGTCTTCGTCTTCACGCCCAAGGGCGAGGTCAAGTCGCTCGGCGCGGGCGCCACGCCGCTCGACTTCGCATACGAGATCCACACGGACGTCGGCCACCGCTGCGTCGGCGCCAAGGTGAACGGCAAGATCGTGCCGCTCCATTACACGCTCCAGTCGGGCGACATCTGCGAGGTGCTCACCTCGAAGAAGGAGCGCGGTCCCTCGCGCGACTGGCTCGCGCTGGCCAAGACCACGCGCGCCCAGTCGAAGATCCGCGCCTGGTTCAAGCGTGAGCGCCGAGAGGACTCGGAGCGGACGGGCCGCGAGATCCTCCAGGAGAACCTCAAGCGCGCCGGGCTGCCGCCGCAGAAGATGGCGGGATCGCCGCTGCTCGCTGACGTGATCCGGGAGATGGGCTTCCGCAAGGGCGAGGACTTCTACATCGCCCTCGGCCAGTCGAAGATCTCCGCCAAGACCGTCACGCAGAAGCTGATGAACCGGCTGAAGGAGGGCGAGTCCGCGGTCGAGGACCCGTCGCCGGCGGCGGAGCTGCTGGAGCGCAAGGAGGCTCCGCGGAAGACGGCTGCCTCCTCCACCTTCGGCATCAAGGTCGAGGGCGTGGACGACGTGATGCTGCGTCTGGCGAAGTGCTGCCGCCCGGTGCCGGGCGATCCCATCGTCGGCTACATCTCGCTCGGCAAGGGCATCACGATCCACCACGAGGGCTGCCCGAACGCCAAGGCCCTGATGCGCAACCCCGAGCGCTTCACGCCGGTGGAGTGGGAGGGGGACACCACATCCTCCTTCCGGGTGGAGCTGCAGATCGACGGCTGGGACCGCCACCGGCTGCTCGAGGACCTATCGCGAACCTTCGCGGAGACCGGAATCAACATCCTCGAGGCTCGCTGCACCGTCGTCCATCCGATGGTGAAGAACCGCTTCGTGGTCGAGGTGGGGGACACCGAATCGCTGAGGGCGTGCATCGCCCGGATACGCAACATCGAGTCGGTTTTCGACGCGTACCGCGTCACGCCGACCGGCTAGGACACGGCGAGCAGGCCGCCGGAAGTGACCCCGAACTCGACCTCTGAGTATTCGCCGATGTAGTCGCCGTCCACCTGGACCGGGAAGGGGCGATCGTCGATTGCCTCCACACGGGCGGCCGCCAGCTCCGGCATCGGTGCCACCTGGCGGTGGCGCATCACGCTCCCGGCGCGGCCCGACAGCAGCCGCGGAATCAGCGTGGGGAGCTCCAGGGCCGATGCGCGCTTCAGCACGGCAACCGACAGCGAGCCGGTGTTGAGCCCAGCCGGCTCGACCACGCGGATCGGGCGCTTGCGGAAGTACGTGAACGGGTCCGAGTTCTGGACGATCACCGTGACGCCCTCCTCGGTGCGGCCTCCGCTCGAGATCCGCACGCGCGGGGGGTTCACGAGGTAGCGGCTGGTGAAGATCGCAACCGCCGAGGAGCTGTAGTACCAGGCCCCGAAGCGCGCCTTGCGGTACGGGTGCGCGTCCACGCGCTCGACCACGGAGGCGTCCAGGCCCGCTCCGGCGGCGAACACGAAGTGCCGGTCGTTGACTCGGCCGAGATCCACGCGGCGGGGCTCGAAGTCATCCGCCATGCGCAGCAGGTGCTCGGTGGCGTCCACCACGTCGTTCGGGATCCCGAGCGTTCGCGCCCATACGTTGGTGGAGCCGCCGGGCAGCGCCGTGAGCGGCGTGCGTGAGCCCACGAGTCCGTTGGCCGCCTCGTTCACGGTGCCGTCGCCGCCGAACGCCACGACCACGTCGTAGCCCTCGCTCGCTGCCTCGCGGCAGATCTGGGTCGCGTGCCCGCGCTCCTGCGTGTCGATCGCCTCGACCGCGTAGCGCGAGCCGAGCGCGTAGACCACGAGGTTGCGCAGCCTGTCCGACACCGTCGTCGCGTACGGGTTCACGATGACGAGCATGCGTCGCTTGGGCGTGCGATCGGGAAGAAGGCGCTCGGCGAGACCCTCCGCGCGCTCGAGGGCAGTATCGGTGGTCACGAAGTGATCAACACTACTTGCGACCTGAGTTACTCTGAGACGCGATGCCACATTGGAACTGCGAGCGTTGCGGCGCTCGCCTCTACAGCGCGAGCAAGAGCCTCCGGCGCAACAACTGCCCGGTGTGCCAGGGACGCCTGTCGCCCCAGGGCGACGTGACGTCGGGCCGCTTCGACAGCGCTCCGCCCGTCACCCTTGACATCCCCGAGCGGACCACTCGCCCACCCAAGTAGGTAAGTCGCCACCCTCCCTCAGACGATCGGGGCCGGGTCGTTTGACGATGCAAGTACCGCGACGCCCCAACCGTTGAGTGCTTGCGCGAAAGTGCGCTCCCGAGAGTGGGTAGAACCGCGGCTGGCTCGCGGTGCGCCCGGCGAGTGCACGGGAATGGGGGGAGCTGAGAGGGCTTCCCCCATTCCAGCCTTATGGAAACCTCGCGCTCCGCATTGCACCGGCCCGCCAGGGTGGGTAAAAGGCCCATCCGCGTCCGCAACTGCCGAGGTCTCACGTTGATCCCGTGACCGCCTTGATCGTCTACCTCGACACCTTTGGAAGGGAAGCGCTTGATCGTCTGGCAATGCGGGGCGGGGGCTCGCGTGGGGGCGCGCTTCGGACCGCGGCGCTTTACTACCTGGGCGATGCCGAGGCTGGACGTACGGCGTGGCAGGTGCCTTCGTTCGCCTCGGCCGAGCAACACCGGAAGGGCGTGAGCGTCGGGCTCGACAAGGTGACGCGCCGAGCACTCGCTGAGGAAGCGGAGCGGCAGGGCGTTCGACCCGGCGTGCTCGCGGCGCACGCTGTGCTCTACTTCGCGGCCGATCTCGACAGCGGCCGCCTTGGCGGCCGTCTCGAGCACGCACTGCAAGCCGCGAACCAACCGTAAACGGGCAGGCTTGCGCCCCAGAAGCACCGCACCTACTCTGGTTAGGTGCTGGGGTCGTCACCAACGAGCCTGGACTCGCAGCCGCCACTTGTCGATCCGCCGCGCGTTGCGCTGATCGAAAGAGATCATGCGTGGAGGCTTGCGGCCCAGATGCTGGGCGGCGCTCGTGCGGGCGCCGGCTCCGTGGTGCTTTTCGAGGGACCGAGCGGGATCGGAAAGTCGGCGCTGCTGTCCGCGATCCGGCCCCTCGCGGCTCAGACCGGGATGCAGGTCCTGATGGGCAGCGGACGTCGGCGCGAGGGCGAGTTTCGCTTCGGCGTGATGGTTCAGCTCCTGGAGTACGTGCTCGCGCATGTGGGCCAGCAGCCGCCCCCCGCCCCTGATTCGCTTGCGGCCCGATTCTTCGCACCGCGAAATGGTGACGAGGCTGCGGGGTTGTCGTTCGACGAGGTGCACGGTTTGTACGCGCTGTGTCGGGACCTCGCTCGGACAGCCCCACTGGTGCTCCTCGTCGATGACGCCGACCTCGCCGACGAGACAAGCCTGAGATGCCTGCTGTACCTCACGGAGCGCGTCGCTCAGCTACCGGTGGCGGTCCTGCTCGCCGCCGGTTCGGTCGCGGCCTCGCGAGCACCCGAGTCGCTTTCGGACATCGCCCGACACCAACACACCACGCGCTGCACTCTCGAGCCGCTCAGCCCCCGCGGAACGAAGCGTGCGCTTGCGAAGCGCTGGCCAGACAGTGCTGCGGATGAAGCGGCCGCCGAGATACACCAGGCGAGCGGAGGCAGCCCGTTTCTCGTCAACGCTCTCGCGACCTATCTCGCCGAGCGGGACGAGGTCCCACCCAGCCGACTGGTGCACGACGCTGCGCCGGAATGCATTGCCGAGTGGGCCCTGGTTCGGGCTGCCGAGGTGGACGCGTGCGCGCCTGCCCTGCTCACCGCGATCGCCGTTCTCGGGCCACGCTGCGAGGCCCGGCATGCAATCGCCCTGGCGAATCTCGACCTGACCGTGGCCATCGCCGCGCTTGACCGACTGGTCGAGATAGGGATTCTCACCCCGGGTAAGACCCTGTCTTTCGCACAACCGGTCGTTGCCCAGGCGGTCGAGCGTGCGCAGGCGCAGGGCGAGAGGGCCGCCAACAACCTGCGCGCCGCGCGCCTCCTTGGTACGGAGGAGGCGACTCCTGAGCGGGTGGCCGAGCACCTGCTCCCTGCTGCCAGGACCGGCAGCGGGTGGGTGGTCGACACGCTCTGTGTTGCCGCTGCCGTCGCCCTGGGCCGAGCCGCGCCGGCAGACGCAGTCCGATACCTGCGGCGCGCCCTGGAGGAGCCGCCGCCTCGAGGAAAACGGGCGCACGTGATCCTCGAACTTGGGCGAGCTGAGGCCATGGCGGGCGAGCCTGAGGCCGCACTGCGGCTCAAGGACGCGATGCAGCGCGAGCGAGACCTGCCGAGGCAGCCCCTGGCGGCCCTCGAGGCAGGTGCCACGCTGTTCGCTCTCGGTCGCCCCAACGACGCGCTGGCCGCTTTTGAGACCGGCCTCGACGAGGCAAAGGACGCCGACGCAGACCTGGTCAGCCGTCTCCAGGCGGGTCGCACGACCGCGCTCTGGCTGCTCAATCTGCCGAGGGGGAGCGCGGAGCTGCCCGCGCCGCCCGACGGCAACGAGACCCCCGGCGATCGGACGCTGCTGGCGCTCCACGCGATGCAGGCGGCGCTGCGTGGCGACCATTGCGATCGGGTGCGCGCTCTCGGCGAGCGGGCGCTGGCACGCGGCGCCCTGTTGGACGACGAGAGCTCCGACGGCCTGAGTTACTACCTCGCAGCTAGCGCCCTGGCGTTCGCAGGGGACTTTCAGACCGCGGAAGCCGCACTTACCGCAGCCATACACGATGCGCAGTCGCGCGGGTCGGTGCTCGGGTTCGCGACGGCCTCTCACGTTCGCGCGATGACAATTCTCATGCGCGGCCGGCTTGACGGCGCTGCCACCGACGCCCGGCATGCACTTGCGGTTGAACGCCATGGCCTGCAGCTCGGATTCGGCGGAGCGCGGATGGTGCTCGCCAGCGTCATGATCGAGCAGGCGGATCTGGAGCGCGCGAGCCGCCATCTTGACGCGGCGGAGGCTGCATACGGCGAGCACGACCCCTTCCGGCTGTCGCTTCTCTCGGTCCGAGGCCGCCTGGCGCTCTACACCGGGGACGCCGAGGCGGCACTCGAGAAGTTCGTTGCGTGTGGAGAGATCGCGGTGAGGGCAGGGATTGCGAATCCAGCGGTGGCACCCTGGGAGGCGGACGCAGGACTTGCGACGGCCGTGATCGGAGACTGGGCCGAGGCCGAGCGGATGATCCTGAGTGAGCTCGAACGTGCACGGTCGTTCGGCGCGCCCGGCCCCATCGGTCGAGCGCTGCGCTCGCTCGCATCCATCAGCGGCCCCGCGGCCGCGCTCGAGGCCCTGGAGGAGGCGGTGAAAACGCTGGAGAGCTCCCAGGCCGCCTTCGAGCATGCGGCGGCGATGGTGGAGTTCGGCGCCGCATTGAGACGCTCAGGTCGCAAGCGGGACGCGCTCGAGATGCTCAAGGAAGGCATGGACCGCGCCGAGCGCTGCGGTGGTCATGTGCTCGTGCGCAAGGCGATGCGCGAAACAAACGCGGCCGGCGGACGCCCGCGGCGTCCGGCGATCCACGGTCACGAAGCGCTGACTCCGCGGGAGCTTCAGGTGGCCTCGCTTGCGGCTGAAGGCCTGTCGAATCGCGAGATTGCCGAGGCTCTTGTCGTAACCGTCAAGACCGTCGAATGGCACCTGCGCCACACCTACACCAAGCTCGGAGTGACTTCGCGGCACGACCTGGCCGGAAAGTTGACCGCGGAGGGAACGCAGCCCGATTGACGGTTAGTCGTCCGCCTGGTCGGGGAGAGTCCAAGCCATGACGCGGACCGCCACTTTGCACTTTGGAGGGTTTGCGCAGACGTCGCTCGATCGGCTCGTGAGGGGAATACGCCGGTCTCCGAACAACGCCCTCCGGACGGCGGTCATCTACTACCTGGCCGACAAGGGAGATGCGCGAGCGTCCTGGCGGGCGCCTCAGTTCCGTCGCGAGCCGGAATCGGGCGGAGGAGTGGACGTGGCCTTCGACGATGAAACGTGGGTGGCCCTGGAGGCGGAAGCCGAGGAGCAGGGCGTCACGCCAGAGGCGCTCGCCGTGCATGCGCTGCTCTACCTACTGGCCGACCTCGACAGCGGTCGAGTGGGCGACCGCCTCGAACAGGAGCTCGACTAGGCCGAGGCTGCGATCACGGGTGCCGCGTCCATCTCCCGCAACAGGTGCTGGAGCGCGGCCCGGCCGCGATGGTGAAGTCCGTGGATCGAGCCTTCGGTCTTCCCGAGCCGGCTGGCGATCTCGCTTGGAGACAGGCCGGCCAGATGGCGGAGAACCAGCACCTCGCGCTGTTCCTCCGGCAGGCGCCATAGCGCGTCGCGCAGGCAGCTCGAGCGCTCGAATCCGATCTGCTCCTCGCCCTCGTCGTCCTTGCGCACCTCCTCGACCGGAATCTGCCGGCGGGCGCGCAGGTAGTCGAGTGCGGCGTTCCGGGAAACGCGCAGGATCCACGCGGCGAAGGGAACGTCCCGGGGCTCGTACTTCTGAATCGCCGTCATCAGCTTGGCGAAGACGTTCTGCGTGATGTCCTCCGCGGCATGGTGGTCGCGGACAATGCTGTCCACGTAGCCGCACACGTCGTCCGCGAAGCGGACGTAGAGAAAGTCCAGAGCCGACATGTCGCCTGCCTTCGCACGCGCAGCCGCCTCCGAAGTCAACTCGGGGGAAGCACCGCTGGGGAGCGGTTTCGCAAAGCGTGAAGTCATGCCGTTAAGTCCTCTGATAGGGGGGGAGCCGCGCCTGACTTCGACGCAGGAGCTTGGAGGGCCTTAGTTGCGACCTTAAGCCAACCCACCCGTTCTCCGCACTAGGGCAGCAACCCCAGTTTTCTGCAGATTGCGGGCAAAAGCATGAATCTTTGCGGTACCGGTAACCCCATTCCTGACCGCAGCATGCCCCATATGGTGGGTCAAGCGCTACCGGTATGGGCTGCCGACGCCCGAGCGGGGGCAGGGATGCTGCTCAGCGCAGCGTCGCTGTTGCTGCTAAGTGACGGCGACCTCCGCGCCGGGTCCGATGTTCAGCCGCATCGCTCGGGGTAGGCGGAAGTCCCTGAATACGCGTGCCCCAGGCCCAATCACGCTGCCCTCGAGCCTGGTGGCGAGATGTGTGACGGCCGCGCCGGGGAGGATCACCGAGTTCTCGATCTCGGCTCCCTCGATCAGCACATCCGCGCCAATCGACGTGTACGGGCCCACATACGCCGAGTCGAGGCGCGCGCCGGGACCGATCACAGCCGGGCCCCGCACCGTGCTCGATTCGACCCGCGCCGACGGGTGGATCGAAACGGCCCCCTCGACAATGCTGTCCCTTAGGTGCGCGTGGATCGGGCCAGCCCTCAGGCGCTCGAGCGCGAACCGGTTCCCGGCGAGCATGGTGTCCGTCGCCTCGCCGAATCGCCACCATGCGTCGGTGCTGCGGAACTCGACGCTGCCGCCTATCCCGGTCAAGTGGTCCACGAGCTGGTTCACCTCGTTTCCAGGACGCGCATCGATTGTGGCCGTCGTCGCGAGAACCGCTCTACCGACGACCGCGACACCCGCGGTGCGTCTGCCATGCGTTTGCCGCCGGCTGTGCATGTCCACAACGGGCGCGATCGATGCTTCGCAACCGTGCGTAAGGACAACGGCCCCGAGGGGGTCCACGTCCGCGTTCCCGAGCACGCCCGCGAGGCGCTCTTCGGCAAGGCTATCGGCGAGGTGCACGACGAACGGCTCGGCTTGGACGAAGCTGGTCAGCGCCGCGAGCGACTCGCCCAGACTCTCGCCCGGAACCTGGACGAGCCAGCTCGTCGCGAAGCTCCAGTCTGAACCGGTGCAGATGCCGTCCCGCGCCCGTTCAGCTATGTCGTCGCTCGCGAGTATCGCCACCTCCTGCACTCCTCCTTCCTCGAGCCAGTCGAGGGCGTGATGGAGGAGCGGACGGTTCGCGACGGAGACGAGGGCCGGTGTAACCCCGCCTCCGTGCTCCCTGCGGCCCGCGGGCAAGTAGCACAGCCTTTGTGGGGCTCACGCTCAAATAACGCGCGGATCCCCGCCGATCTGCCTTGGGGCCCGGGCCAATTAGGGACGAAGTTCGAACGAAGAACCTGTCTGACAGCCACGCTCTATAGGATGCCGCGCTTCGTGCCGCTTGCCATCGCGACCTCCCTAGTGGCAGGACTGGCCTTGGTCGGCTTGCCGTCCGGGCAGTCCTCGCGCGTCCATGCCCCCGCCGGCTGTGCGCCGACCAAGCACACTGTCGTCGGGACCGGGCATACGGATCGGCGCGCTGGGACGCGGCGGAATGACTTCATGATCGGCTCCGGGGGCAACGACGCGTACGGGGGCGGGGCCGGCAAGGACTGCCTCGTGATGGGTAGGGGCAATGACCGCGGCTCTGGCGGTGGCGGCGCCGACGTGTTGCTCGGAGGGTCGGGCAAGGACCGCCTCAAGGGCGGCGCCGGGAACGACCGGCTTGTTGGCGGACGGGGTCGCGATCGGCTCTTCGGTGGGTCCGGAAACGACCGCATAAACGCCAAGGACGGGGAGCGCGACACCATCGACTGTGGTGCCGGCCGCGACGTGCTGAGCGCCGATCGCGCCGACCGGATCGCGTCCAACTGCGACAACAAGCGGGCCCTTGCGCCGCCACCCACCGGCGGCGGATTTCCCGACGCGTCTAACACGGGTGTGCCGGCCGGGACGGCGTTGACTGGTTACAGCGGCCCTTCGACGATCTCGAAGCCTGGCACGGTGATCAGCGGCAAGACGATCGGCTGCATCCGCGTCTCGGCGCCGGGGGTCGTGATCCGCAACTCGAAGGTGTCCTGCGCGGGCGGGTATGCGGTCGCGTCGTTTGACGACGACTACACGGGCGCCCCGCTGACGGTCCAGGACTCGGAGGTGGACTGCAAGAACACCGGCGGGAACGCGTTCGGCGAGGCGAACATCGTCGTTCGCCGCGTGGACATCCACGGCTGCGAGAACGGGTTCGACATCAACCAGAACGTCACGGTCGAGGACAGCTACATCCACGATCTCTACAACCAAGGGAGCGCGCACACTGATGGCGCGCAGCTCGCCTCAGGGCACTACGAGAACGGGCATGTCGTGCCCGGTGCGCGGAACGTCACGTTCCTGCACAACACGATCTACGGGATGGGCTTTGACGGGTCGTTCGGCACGAGCGCGATCATCAGCAACTCGGGCGGCGACAGGGACATCCTGATCCAGAACAACCTGCTCGCCGGCGGCGCGGTCGCCCTGTATTGCGAGCAGGACGCGAAGGGCATCAACTACCGCGTGCTGGACAACCACTTCAGCCGCAAGTTCGGCCCCAAGGTCGGCTACTACGGCGCCTCGACCGAGTGCTCCGACGAGACGCAATCCGGCAACGTCCACCACGAGACGGGCAAACCCCTACGCCTCCCGTAAGCGGCGACCGAGGTCTAGGGCCAGGCTAGGCCGGCGCTGCGACCACTGGCGCGGCATCCATCTCGCGGAGAGTCTGCTGAACGGCGCTGCGGCCGCGATGGTGAAGCCCGTGGATTGAACCCTCGGTCTTACCGAGCCGCTCGGCGATCTCCCCTGGCGAGAGGCCGGCCAGATGCCGCAGGACCAGGACCTCGCGCTGCTCGTCGGGGAGACGCATCAGCGCGTCCCGGAGACACTCCGAGCGCTCGAAGCCATCCTCCTCGTGTCCACCGTCGTCGGTGCGGACCTCCTCGAAGGGGATTTGGCGTCGTGCCCGCACGTGGTCGAGAGCTGCGTTGCGGGCGACACGCAGGATCCAGGCTGCGAACGGGACCTCCCGGGGCTCATACTTGTGGATTGCCGTCATCAGCTTGCCGAAGACGTTCTGGGTGATGTCCTCGGCGTCGTGGGAGTTGTGAACGATGCTGTTGACATAGCCGCAAACGTCGTCGGCGAAGCGGACGTAGAGGAACTGGAGCGCGCTCATATCGCCTTGTTTGGCGCGAGCAGTGGCCTCTGTGACGAGCCGTGAGTCGCTCGTGCGATCGGTCGGGCGAGCGAAGCGTGAAGTCATGTGAGTCAGTCCCGTAGTAGAGGTGTGAGAGGTGTGGCGGCCGTAGGGCCTTGAGAGAGGTGCCGCCAAGAACTGAGTCGAGCGTAGGCGCGAAATGCTTTCGCCGCGCTGGGGGTGCCTCCCCAGTGTTTTACGGAAGGTGCGAGCTGGCCGCAGTGGGCGCTTCCAGAACATCGGCCAGGTGCCCGCCATTCGTCTGCATCCCGAACACGACTTCCAGCAGCCCTTCGTCCGGGTCAAGTATCAGCGACGTGGCCTCCTTTCTGCCGCCGGCCCCGAGCTTTCGGTAGGCGGACGATAGGTGGCTCTTGACCGTGCTCTGCGCGAGGAACATCCCGCTGGCGATCTCGCTGTTTGTGTTCCCGGCGATCGCCAGCCTGAGGACCTCGCGCTCGCGGTGGGACAGCGCCGGGCGGTCAGCTGCGTTCCGGAGCGGCACGGGCAGCGCGCTCAGACCGACTGCCACCGCTCGTACGGCCGGCGCGAGCGTCTCTTCGAGGTGGGACTCCAAGATGACCGAGTCCGCGCCTGCCCGGATCGCCCGGCGTGCCGCCAGTGGACTGCACTCCGGCGAGACGATCACGATGTGTGCACCCTGGCCGGCCCTGAGGCGCCGTCGCAGTGGGCCGACGGCCACGTGCCTCGCCAGATCCTCGGCAACGACACGGACCGGCGCCGCGGCGCCGCTCCCGTTCTGGTGCACGGCAATTCCGCTGGCCCGGAGCGTCGCAACGATTCGCTCACCGAGTGCCCCGGTAGCCCTCACCTCGACATCCAGCCTTGGCGGGTCCACGGGGACAGAACGCGTGAACGCCGGCAGCACTTCCGCCATCAGTACGCACCTCGCCCGCGAAGCACGGCGGAAACCGTCCGCATGAGGAGTTTGACATCGCCCCAGAGCGACCAATTCGTGACGTACAGGTAGTCGAGAGTCACCATCTCCTGGAACGGGATGTCCGAGCGACCGTGGACCTGCCAGAGTCCGGTCAGGCCTGGGGTGATGCCCAGACGGCGACGGAAACGACCCTCGACCTGGCGATCCTCGGTCTCGATCAAGGGCCGCGGCCCCACGAGGCTCATTTCGCCGCGGACGATGTTGAAGAGCTGCGGCAGCTCGTCGAGCGAGTAGCGCCTTAGGAAGGACCCGACATGGGTCACGCGCGGGTCAGCGCGGATCTTGAACATGCCGGTCTCGGTGCCCCCCCCGTGCACATTCAGAGCGGCGACACGCTGCTTCTGCGAGTCAGCACCGTCGCACATCGAACGGAACTTGAAGACTTCGAAGCGCTCGTTGTTCCGCCCGACGCGGCGTTGCCGGAACAGGACCGGACCGGGTGAGTTCATCTTTATTGCGAGTGCGCACGCCGCCAGCACCGGTGACAGCACCACCACCGCAACCACGCCGGCCACGAGATCGAATGCGCGCTTGAGGCGAAGTGCAGAGTGGCCCAACACAGGGCGGGGGACGGTCAGCAGCGGCATCCCCTCCAGTTCATGAAGCTGGAGCCGCGCGCCGACAGTGTCCGACCAGCTGGGGATAAGGTCGACGTGGACTCCAAGATCCCCGAGCTCACATACGAGCGCGGCACGCCGCAGGGACTCGCTCAGCGCCGGGGCGAGCATCACGCGGTCGACTCCCAGCTGTCGTACGAGGGCAATCAGCTGTCTGTTATCCGGCGGCACGTCCGCCGGGGCGGAGGAACGCCCGAAGCGCCCAGGCCCGACCTGGTCGACCGAAACCTCCACATGTGCGGTCGCCCGGATCCGCCATTCCGGATGCCGCTCGATCTTGCGGATGATTGCGGCGGTCTGATCCGCCGGGCCGACGACCAGCGCGTCCTGCAGATACCAGGGCTGACTGCGCGCAAAGGAACGCGAGATCGAGCGGAACCAGGTCAGAAGCACCACGGTTAGCCCCCAGAAGACTGCAACCCTGGCCAGCGGGACTCCGCCCGAGCCCACGAGCTCCAGGCCAAGGAGCGTAACCCAGCTCCAGACGGTGGCCATCTGCAGCACCGGGCCGAACTCGTCGGCCGCTCGGTAGTCGGCCCTGTAGCTGTCCAGGTGGTAGAGACGGTGTCCGTAGGCCAGGAGTACCCACAGCGGGATGCTGAGCACGAGCAGTGGCAGCTCGGTCGACGGGAAGCTTCCGACCGCAATCTGCGTGGCGGCGAAAGCCACGCAGAGTGCCCCGATGTCGGCTCCCACGAGCAGGCGGCGAAGCCGGCGCCCCCGCTCGTCGCCGGGCCTTCCGGTTGCTTCGGGCACGCTCCCGACCGACACCGGGATGGGCAGGGTGGCCGTTGAGACCCCTGAGCCGTTTGCGGCCTGCGAGATCGACACAGCTGGGATGTCCGACGCCTGGTGGGTTGCCATTCCTCACGTGACCAACGGCCACCGCATCCCTCTGCCTTCGCGAGGGTGGGCGGAAAAACGGCCGAGGCGCGAAATCGGGCAAGACCGGCCGCGGGAGAAACAGGCACCTTCCCCCGTTGATGGCGCAGAGCCATGACCATTGATCTTCAAGAGAACTTCTCACTGCCTGTGTCCACACTCGACCTCCCGAGCTGCCGCTTCTGCGCAGCGCCTTTGCGGCACACGTTCGTGGACCTCGGAATGTCGCCGCTGTGCGAGAGCTACGTGCCGGCCGAGCGGCTCGGTGCCGATGGAGCCGTTCTACCCGCTCCATGCACGCGTGTGCGAGCAATGCCTCCTGGTTCAGCTCGAGGAGTTCGTGGCGCCGGAGGACATCTTCAGCGAGTACGCCTACTTCTCGTCGTACTCGGACTCCTGGGTCGCGCACGCACGCGACTACGTCGAGATGGCGGTCGAGCGGTTCGGCCTCGGTCCGGACAGCCTGGTGATGGAGCTGGCGAGCAACGACGGCTACCTCCTCCAGCACGTGAAGGAGCGCGGCATTCCGGCGCTGGGCATCGAGCCGGCGGCCAACGTCGCCGTTGCCGCGCAGCGAGCGAGGCATCGAGACGGTGGTGGAGTTCTTCGGCCGCGAGCTCGCAGCGCGCCTGGCCGCCGAGGGGCGGCAGGCCGACCTGCTGGTCGCGAACAACGTGATGGCGCACGTGCCGGATCTGAACGACTTCGTCGGCGGCATGGAGCCGGTGCTCGCTCCGGGCGGGGTGGTCACCATCGAGGTGCCGCACCTCGTGCGCCTCGTCGAGGGCAACCAGTTCGACACGATCTACCACGAGCACTTCTCGTACTTCTCGTTCCTGACCGCCACGAAGGTGCTCGCGGCGCACGGTCTCGAGGTCTTCGACGTCGACGAGCTCAGGAGCCACGGGGGCTCGCTGCGCCTCTACGCGCAGCGACGCGGACGAGCGGCCGCACCAGGTCGGCCCGCGCGTCGGCGCGCTCGCCGAGCACGAGCGAGCGCTCGGCTACGACACGCTCGAGGGCCACAGCGCGTTCTCGCCGCAGGTGATGGAGACGAAGTGGCGGCTGCTCGAGTTCCTGATCGAGGCGCGGCGCGAGGGCAAGCGGTCGCCGGCTACGGCGCGCCCGGCAAGGGCAACACGCTCCTGAACTACTGCGGCATCAGGACCGACCTCCTCGAGTTCACCGTCGATCGCAATCCCTACAAGCAGGGCCAGTTCCTGCCGGGGACCCACATCCCGATTCGCCATCCGGACGCGCTCGAGCAGGCACGGCCCGACTACATCCTGATTCTCCCCTGGAACCTGAAGGACGAGATCGTCGGAGCAGCTCGCCGACACCCGCGCTGGGGCGCGCGCTGCGTGGTGCCGATCCCGGAGGTGGAGGTCCTGTGAAGGTCGTGATCTTCTGCGGCGGGCAGGGCCTGCGGATGCGCGAGGCCTCCGAGGTCGCGCCCAAGCCGATGATCCCGATCGGCAGCCGGCCGGTCCTGTGGCACGTCATGAAGTACTACGCCCACTTCGGCTTCACCGACTTCGTGCTGTGCCTGGGCTACAAGGCCGAGGCGATCAAGCACTTCTTCCTGACCTACAGCGAGGCGATGGCGAACGACTTCGTGCTCTCCGAGGGCGGGGCCAGGTGCACGTGCTGAAGACCGACATCCACGACTGGAACATCACCTTCGTCGACACCGGGCTGCACAGCTCGATCGGGCAGCGGCTGCGGGCCGTGCGCCAGCTGCTCGGCGACGACGAGCTGTTCCTCGCGAACTACGGCGACACGCTGACGGACGCGCGACCTTCCGGCGATGATCGAGCGGGCGAAGGCGACGCGGGGGCGATCGGCGAGCTTCCTCGCGGTCCGCCCGAACTACAGCTTCCACGTGGTCTCGGTCGACGACGACGGCGTGGTCGGCGAGCATCAGCGACGTGACGAAGTCCGACATCTGGATCAACGGCGGCTACTTCGTCCTGCGCTCCGAGTTCGTCGACCAGATCGGCCCCGGCGAGGACATGGTCGAGGAGCCGTTCCAGCGCCTGAGCGCAGCGGGGCAGCTGCTGGCCCAGCGCCACGAGGGCTTCTGGGCCCCGATGGACACGCTCAAGGACAAGCAGTGCCTCGAGACCCTGCACGAGAGCGGCGAGGCACCCTGGGAGCTGTGGAACGCGGACCGCGCGGCGCTCGACCTTGACGCGCTGCGCCGCGTCCGGGTGATGCTGCCGCTGTCGATCGGCCGGCCGGAGGGCGCGCCGTCCCGCGTGCTGGCGATCGGAGCCCATCCCGACGACATCGAGATCGGCTGCGGCGGAACGCTGCTGAAGCTGATCGAGCAGGGCGCGATCTCCGAGGTCTGCTGGGTGGTCCTGAGCGGCAAGGCCGAGCGCGCCGAGGAGGCGCGCCGAGAGCGCCGAGGCGATGGTCGAGGGCGTGCCGCGCAGCGAGGTGATCGTGCGCGACTTTCCCGACGGCTTCTTTCCGTACGAGGGCCAGCGGATCAAGGACTTCTTCGAGGAGCTCAAGGCCGACTTCTCGCCGGACCTCGTCTTCACCCACCAGCGCGCCGACCTCCACCAGGACCACCGCGTGTGCTGCGAGCTCACCTGGAACACCTTCCGCGACCACCTCATCCTCGAGTACGAGGTGCCCAAGTACGACGGCGACATGAGCGCGCCGAACGCGTTCGTGCCGCTCGAGGAGCACATCCGCGAGCGGAAGATCGAGCATCTGATGAGTTACTTCGAGTCTCAGCGCTCGAAGCGCTGGTTCCAGGAGGACCTCTTCTCGAGTCTGCTCCGCCTGCGCGGCATGGAGTGCAACTCGCCGACCGCCTACGCGGAGGCGTTCTTCTGCCGCAAAGCCGTTCTGGCGTGACGACGGTGCTGACAGGCGGGGCGCACGAGGCCGAGACGGTCGGCCGCGACGCCTACGAGCTGATGGTCCGCCTGTTTCCGCTCTGCCGCAGCCTCACCGGCAACGGGGTGCGGGCCACCTTCGACCTGATCGAGGACGAGATCCCGATCACCCGCACGGAGATCCCCAGCGGCACGAGGATCTTCGACTGGATCGCGCCGGACGAGTGGAACATCCGCGACGCGTACATCGCGGCGCCGGACGGCACGCGCGTGGTGGACTTCCAGCGCTCCTCCCTGCACGTGGTCTCGTACAGCGAGCCGGTCCGGACCACGCTCTCGCTCGACGAGCTGCGGCCGCGCCTCCACACGCTCCCGGATCAGCCGGAGGTCGTTCCCTACCGCACGTCCTACTACGACCGCACCTGGGGCTTCTGCCTCTCTCACCAGCAGCTCCTCGAGCTGCCGGAGGGCGACTACGAGGTCGTCATCGACTCGACGCTCGGCCCCGGCCACGTGAGCTACGCGGAGCTCGTGATCGAGGGAGAGGGGGAGGGGGAGGTGCTGTTCTCGACCTACGTCTGCCACCCGTCCCTGGCCAACGACAACCTCTCCGGGATCGCGGTGGCCACCATGCTGGCGAAGCAGCTTCTGGGGCGAGAGCTGCGGAACACCTACCGCTTCCTGTTCGCGCCGGGCACGATCGGGCCGCTCGCGTGGCTCCACGAGAACCGAGATCAGCTCGACCGCGTGGGGCACGGGATCGCGCTGTCCTGCATCGGCGACGCCGGGAACCTGACCTACAAGCGCAGCCGGAGCGGCGACGCGGAGATCGACGTGGCGATGGAGACGGTGCTGCGCGACTCCGGGCTGCCGCACCGCGTGCTCCCGTGGGAGCCCTGGGGTGGCGACGAGCGCCAGTTCGGCTCACCCGGCTTCAACCTGCCGGTCGGCACGCTCACGCGAACGCCGCACGGCGAGTTTTCGGGGTACCACACCTCGGCGGACGGGCTGGACCGCATCCAGCCGGAATCGCTCGCCGGCGCGGTGCGCACCGGTCTTGAGCTTGTGGACGTTCTCGAGAGCAACCGCCGCTACACGAACCTGAGCCCCTACGGAGAGCCCCAGCTCGGCCGGCGCGGCCTCTACCGGTCTGCCGGCGGGGCCGTGGCCAATCCGGAGGACGAGCGCGCGCTGCTGTGGGTCCTCAACCAGAGCGACGGCCACGCCGACGCTCCTGGACGTTGCGCGCTGCTCGGGCCTCCGCTACGCGGTGGTGCGTCGCGCCGCGGAGCGGCTCGAGCAGGCCGGCCTGCTCGCCTGAGCCGGATCAGGCGGACTGCGCGGGCCAGGCCAGGTCGCGCTCGGAGATGATGCGCTCCTCGGCGGCGGGCCATTCGATCCCGAAGGCGGGATCGTCCCAGCGCACGCCGCGGGCGGCTTCGGGCACGTACTGGTGCGACATCTGGTAGTGCACCTCGGTGTCGTCCTCGAGCGTCTGGTACCCCTGCGCGAAGCCCTCGGGCACGTATGCCATTCGCTCGTCGCGGGCCTTCAGCTCGACGCCGAACCAGCCATTGCGAGTGCCTGAGCCGGGGCGGAGGTCAACCATCACGAGGAAGATCGACCCGCGCGTGCAGCGCACCAGCTTGATCTCGCTGTGCGGCACCTCCTGGTAGTGGAGGCCGCGGAGCGTGTTGCGCCGCGGGCTGTGGATCGTGCTGCTCTGCACGATGCGCATCGGCGCGCCGTTCTCGGCGAACTCCCGCTCGCAGAACGTGCGCGCCAGGAAGCCGCGCTCGTCGGCGTGGCGCTCCACGTCGATCACATAGGCGTTCTCGAGGTGGGTCCGCGTGAAGATCAAAGGCTTGGTCAGGCGGCGCCCACCGGCACCCGCCAGCGGAGCTGGTCGTCCAGCCGGCCGGCCTCCTGCAGGTTGCGGACCCGGTTGATGCGCAGGTACCGAGTGCCGGTGAACTCGTCGAACGTGAGGTCGTTGCTCGCGAACGCGTCGTACAGCTGCTCCACGCCACGGCGTACGGACCACTTGATCTCGAAGTCGGGAAGCACGCGGGTGATCTTCGAGCAGTCCACGCGGTACGAGCGCTTGTCGGGCCCGCCGCCCTCGGCGAACGATGCGCGGGCACCCGGCACAATCTCCTCGACGATCTCGGCCAGCTCGCGGATGCGGTAGTTCTCGTCGCTCGAGCCGACGTTGAAGGCCTCGTTGTGCACCAGCTCGCGCGGGGCGTCGAGGACGGCCAGGAAGGCGCCGGTGATGTCCTCCACGTGCACGAGCGGGCGCCAGGGCGTCCCGTCGCTCTGGATCAGGACCTCGCCGGTGGTGTGGGCGTAGCCCACCAGGTTGTTCACCACCACGTCGACCCGCAGCCGCGGCGATGCTCCGTAGGCGGTGGCGTTCCGCAGATAGGTCGGGCTGAAGGAGTCGTCCGCGAGCGCCGAGATGTCGCGCTCGGCGAGCACCTTCGACTGCCCGTAGGCCGTGACGGGCGCGAATTCGGCGCCCTCGTCCAGCATGTCGTCCCCGGCCTTGCCGTAGAGGCTGCATGAGGACGCGAAGAGGAAGCGCGACACGCCGGCCGCCTTCGCGGCCTCGGCCACGCGCACGGAGGCGAGGTGGTTGATGTCGTAGGTCGCCTGCGGGTTCAGGTCACCGACCGGGTCGTTGCAGACGGCGGCGAGATGGACAACCACGTCGAAGCCCACGAGGTCCTCGGGCTCGATGTCGCGGACGTCCTTCTGCAGGCCTTCGATGTCGGCCACGTCGGTGCCGAACGTGCACGCAGCGAAGATGTCGGAGTCGAGTCCGACGACCTCATGACCGGCCTGCTCGAGCCGGGGAGCCAGCACTGAGCCGATATAGCCGTTGTGACCGGTGACGAGTACGCGCAAGGGGCCCTCCTTGGGAGCCTGACGAACGATGTCGGATACGCCCTTGGTAGGGCCGATAAATTGTCAACGGCTGCCGACGGCCGATTCGTGCGCGGCGCCCTCAAATGCCCGCCGACCCGATCAACTCGCTGTCCGGCCGACGCCTGCTTGTGACGGGCGCTTCGGGGTTCATCGGCACGCGGCTCTGCCAGCGCGCCCTCGAGGCAGGGCGCGATCGTTCATGGCGTCTCGCGCCGGCCCGGCGCCGGAGAGGGAGAGGTGCACTGGGAGCGCGGGGATCTCACCGACGAAGGCTTCGCACGCGACCTTCTGGAGCGCGTGCGGCCGGACGCCGTGGTCCACCTGGCCAGCGAGGTGAGCGGCGGCCGTGACCTCGAGCTGGTGCTGCCCATGCTGCGGGCGGATCTCCTGGCGGCGGTGAACGTGATGGTGGCGAGCGCCGGCGCGGGCAGCCCGCGGGTGGTGCTGGCCGGCTCGATGGAGGAGCCGGACATGGGCGATCCGGGCGCCGTGGCGCAATCCCCGTACGCGGCCGCGAAGTGGTGCTCGGTCGCGTACGCGCGCCACTTCCACGCCCTCCACGACCTGCCTGTGGTTCATCTCCGCGTGTTCATGGTCTACGGGCCGGGGCAGCTCGACCGGCGCAAGCTCGTGCCGTACGTGACCGTGTCGCTCCTCCGGGGCGAGGAGCCGCGGCTGACCAGCGGCACGCGCGCGGTGGACTGGATCTACGTGGACGACGTGGTCGAGGCGTTCCTGCGGGCGGCCGTCACCCCGGGCCTGGGGGGCCGCTCGCTCGACGTCGGCTCGGGCGAGCTGGTGACCGCGCGGGATCTCGCCGAACGACTCAGCGATCTGGTCGGTGGGGACGCGGAGCCGGCCTTCGGGGCGATACCGGACCGCGCCCTGGAGCGCGTCAGGGCGGCGGATCCCGCCCCGGCGGCCGACGCCATGGGGTGGCGTCCCCAGACGTCATTGGACGACGGGCTGGCCCAAACGGTGGCCTTCTACCGGTCGCAACTCGACTCGCTGCCACCGAGTAAGTAGTCGATCCCCGGGCTCGTTAGTGGGGTGCCCGACCCCGTCTAACGATGCTTGAACAGGAGATCTCAGTGGCGATTGCGAATTCTGAGGGTGAACGGCCTTTGCGACCGGGCGACGTTGTCGAGGTCAGGTCACCCGCGGAGATCCTGGCCACGCTCGACGACGGCGATGCTCGGCGGCGCATGCCGTTCATGCCCGAGATGCTGAAGCACGTGGGCAAGCGCTATACGGTGTCGCGGCGCGTCGACAAGATCTGCGACACAGTCACCGCCACGGGCAGCCGCCGGTTGTACGACACCGTGTACCTGGAGGACTTGCGCTGCGACGGATCCGCCCACGGCGGCTGCCAGGCCGGCTGCAAGCTGTACTGGAACGAGGCCTGGCTTCGCCGCGTGGACGCCGACTCCGAGCCGAAGGAGCGCGTGGTTGAGCCGTCCCCCGAGCTCGAGGCGATCGTCCACACCGGCACGCGGACCGTGCGCGAGGGTGAGACCGAGGAGCTCTGGCGCTGCCAGAACACCGAGGCGCTCACGGCGTCCGACCAGCTACGGGTCTTCAAGGACCCTGGCCAGTACTGGCGCGAGTTCACCAACGGCAACTTCCGCCGGGTCCGGTTCATCGGCCTGCTGATCCGCGCGTTCGTGACGGAGGTTCGCTTCCGGCTCGGGTTCATGAAGGACCTACCGCTGCAGGGCCCTGCGGCCGAGGCGGCCCCGTACGAGCCGCTCAACCTTCAGCCGGGCGAGTTTGTGAAGGTGCGCTCGCCGGAGCAGATCCAGGCTACGCTCGACGACCGCGGGTTCAACCGCGGGCTTTCGTTCGATCGCGAGATGCTGCCCTACTGCGGGCAGACGATGCGCGTGAAGGAACGCGTGGAGCGCATCATCGACGAGTCCAGCGGGCGCCTGATCCGGATCCCCAAGGACACGATCATCCTCGAGGGCTCGGTGTGCTCGGGCGAGTGCAGCACCGGTCGTTGGTTCTGCTGCCGCGAGATCTACGCGTACTGGCGCGAGGCATGGCTCGAGCGCGTCGAGCAGCCGGCGCCGCCCCCGGCGGACACGACCGGCGTGCTGCTGCCGATGGTGACCATGGGGGGCCCGGACCGGAGCTCCCGCCCGGAGCGGTAGCGCGTGCACGACCTCGCGATCATCACGGTCTCGACCAACGAGGCGCAGTGGCTAAGGCCGTGCCTGAGCACGGTCTTCGCCCACCTCGGCGACATCAGCGCCGACGTGGTGGTCGTGGACAACGATTCGCGCGACGGGACCGCTGAGCTCGTGGCCTCGGAGTTCCCCGACGCCCGCGTCGTGTGGTCGCGCAACCACGGGTTCTCGCACGCGAACAACCGCGGGCTGATGACCTGCAACGCGCGGTACGTCCTCTTCCTGAACCCCGACACCGAGATCCTCGAGGGGACCTTCGCGGAGTTGGTCGCGGATGATGGACGAGCGGCCGACCGTTGGTCTGATCGGCGTGCGCCAGGTAACCGCGGACGGCCGTCTCGACTCGACGATCCGCCACTTCCCCAATGCACTGCGCGCTCTCGGCGACGCGCTGTCGGCCGAGCGGCTCCCGCGGCGCCCTCACTGGCTCGGAGAGCGCGAGGTTGACCCCTCCTCGTACGAGCGCGAGTTCGACTGCGACTGGACGAGCGGCTCCTTCATGCTCGTTCGGCGTGAGGCGATCGAGAGCGCCGGCTACCTCGACGAGCGCTACTTCATGTACTCCGACGAGACCGACTTCTGCCGGCGCATCAAGACCGCGGGCTGGGAGGTGCGACACCTGCCGCAGATGACGATCCTCCACCACGACGGCAAGGCCGGGATCAAGCCGAGCATCGCGAGCCTCGGCGGCCACACCCGCCTGATGTACGCCCGCAAGTTCTTCTCGCCCGCGCACCGCGCGGTCTACCTCGGCGCCGTCATGCTCCGGCACCTGCTGCGCTCGGTATACCCCGGCCGAGGCGAGACCGGAAGGCTCAAGCGCGCCTCGAATCGGCGCGCGATCGCCGTGCTGATCGGGCGCGCGCCCGTGCCGTACGCGGAGATCACGTCCCCGGTGTCGGTGCAGACCGGCCGGCCGGGAGCTTCGTGACGTTGCCGGACGGGCGGAAGAAGCCTCCGGGCCGGGACGTTTTGTGGAGCAGATCGCAGGACGACCCGACCAGGAGTAGATCCGCATGAGCCACAACGGCACCTCGCCGCAGGCGCTGGCCCGAGAGGCCCGTCGCACCAACGGCCTCAGCCCCGACGCCCCCGAGCCCGGGCGGCTCATTCTCGTAACCGGCGGTGCCGGATACATCGGCTGCGTCCTGACCGAGCGCCTGCTCGAGCGCGGCTACCGCGTGCGGATCCTCGACCGGCTGTACTGGGGACACAAGCCTCTGGCGCAACGTCATCGATCGCGTCGAGATCGTCGAGGCCGACGTCCGCGACATGCCCGCCAGCGCGCTCGACGGCGTCGAAGGCGTGATCCATCTCGCGGGGCTCTCGAACGATCCGACGGCGGAGTACGACCCCGAGGCGAACTGGCAGATGAACGCCATCGCCACCGAGACGCTGGCGCGCAACTGCATCGATCGCGACGTGGAGCGCCTGGTGTTCGCGTCCTCGTGCTCGCTCTACGACGGCCTGCCGCCGGGAATGCACGACGAGACGGCGCCAATCGTCCCGCGGGGCGCATACGCGACGTCCAAGCGCTACGGCGAGGAGGCGCTGCTGTCGCTCGTGAGCGAGGGCCTGTGCCCGGCGATCCTGCGAAACGGAACCGTCTACGGCCACAGCCCGCGCATGCGCTTCGACCTGGTGGTCAACACGTTCGTCAAGGACGCGCTGCTCAAGGGCCAGCTCTCGCTGCACGGCGGCGGCTGGATGTGGCGGCCGCTGGTGGATGTCCAGGACGTGTCGGACGCGCTCATCGCGGTCCTCGAGGCACCGTCCGACCTCGTGCGCGGCGAGATCTTCAACGTGCTCCACTCGAACTACCAGATCCGCGAGCTGGCGATGCTCGTGGCGGGCTCGGTTCAGCTGCTCGGAAAGCCGGTCACGCTGCCCGAGGCACCCGCGCCGCGACTCACCCGCGACTACGAGTGCTCGAACACGAAGCTCGCGAGCCGGCTCGGCTTCCAGCCCTCGCGCTCGGTCGTCGAGGCGATCGACGGCATCCTTGCGTCGCTCGACCTCGAGGACAAGACGATGCTGTCCGACCCGCGCTTCTACAACATCCGCTGGCTCGAGCTGCTCAGCGAGATGACGCCGCAGATCGACCAGTACCGCGCCGCCCTGTGAGCGCCGAACGTGTGCTGATCACCGGCGGCGGGGGGCAGCTCGCCTCAGATCTCGAGGCGCAGCTCCGCGGCGATGCGGAGGTCCGTCGCGCCGTCGCGCGCGGACCTGGACATCACCGACGATGCGGCCGTTCGCGCCGTGCGTCGACAGCGTCCGGCCCACGGTCGTCTACAACTGCGCGGCCTTCCACAACGTCGAGGTCTGCGAGTCCGAGGAAGATCGCGCGTTCGAGGTCAACGCGCGGGCGGTGAAGCGACTTGCCACGGCGTGCGCCGACCACGGCGCACGGTTCGTCCACCTCAGCACGAACTACGTGTTCGATGGCACGGCAGACCGGCCGTACGGCGAGGACGAGCTCCCCAGCCCTCGGAGCATCTACGCGATCTCGAAGCTCGCCGGCGAGCACGCCGCCCTGGCGTACGCGCCGGGCGCGCTCGTGGTCCGCACCGCGGGTCTCTACGGCCTGCACGGCAGCGTGTCCAAGGGCGGGAACTTCGTGACGCGGATGATCGACCGCGCTCGCGATCAGGGCGCGCTCAAGGTGGTGGCTGACCAGCGGCTGACGCCCACGTTCACGTCGGATCTGGCAGCCGGGATCCTGGAGGCCGTCGAGGTGGGCGTGACGGGCACGTTGCACGTCACCAACTCGGGCGCCACCAGCTGGCACGGCTTCACAGAGGCGATCATGGAGCTGGCCGGCGTGTCGCGTGCCGGTCGAGCCGGTCACGCACGGTGCGCCAGCCCGGCGCCGCGGACCGGCCGCTCAACGGCGTGCTCGTCTCACCGGCCTCCGAGCGAGCCAGGCTGGCTCCGCTGCGGCCCTGGCGGACGGCCCTCGCTGACTATCTCGAGCACGCCGGCCTGCTTGCCGCCGCCGCCTGAACACGAACCTGCCGACCTGTGAGGTGAATCGTGCAGCGCCTTGAAACACGGCTCGACGGGCCGATTCTCATCGAGCCGCGCGTCATAGGAGATGAGCGCGGCTTCTTCTGCGAGACCTATCGACGAGGAGTTTTCGGCGAGCTCGGCATCCCCGAGGAGATGGTGCAGGACAACCACTCTCGCTCGGGCCGGGGCATCGTCCGCGGCATGCACTTCCAGATCGGAGATGGGGCCGCCAAGCTCGTGCGCTGCGCGCGCGGCGCGATCGTCGACGTCATGGTGGACATCCGCCGCGGCTCGCCGACCTTCGGCGAGTGGGAGGCGTTCGAGCTCGACGAGGACAACATGCGCTCGGTGTATTGCCCCGTCGGCTTCGCCCACGGCTTCTGCGTGGTGTCGCGACGTCGCCGACGTGATGTACAAGCAGAGCAACTACTACGCCGATGCGACCGAGCGAGGGATCGCGTACAACGACCCCGACGTGGCGATCGAGTGGCCCCTTCCGGTAGAAGAGCTGATCCCCTCGCAGCGCGACGCCAGCGCGCCGCTGCTGCGGGACATCGAGGCAGAACTGCCATTCACCCACAGCAGCGCGGGTGCCGACGGCGCCCTGCCCCGCACGTAATCGGCGGCGTCACGAACGCTGCGCGGCGGCGAGCCCTACCCGACGAGTAGAGCTCGCCGCCACACGATCGGGAACCGCCTGTCTGACGCAGCGGTTAGCCGGCGACTGCGGCGTACTCGTTGACCAGCGGGTTCTTGACGGTGAACGCGAGGCCGCTGCCCCACAGGCCGTCCTGGGGCGAGAGGCCAAGGCCCGTTCCGCCGCCGATTAGGCCGGGGGCGTCCACTCCCAGCTCGGCGCGCCACCAGTCCTGGTCGTAGAAGAAGTCCACCATCTCGAGGTGCTCTGCCTCGTGGATGAAGATGCTGCCGCCGTCGGCCAGGTGGGGCCAGATGGCGCGCACGCAGTCCTCGAGCGAGCTGCGCAGGTCGACGTCGATGAACGCCAGCACGCAGCCGGTGTCGAAGTCGGCCATGCTCTCCGAGAAGAAGCCTCGGTGGAACGAGCAGACGTCGATCTTCCCGTGCCGGGCGACGTTGCCGCGGACCTCCTCGAGCGCGCCGGCGTACATGCCCGCCTCGTAGGTGTGGATCAGCGGACGGCCGAGAAGGGTGTGGGACACGTCGTTCTCGGTGGGGTCGGGGAGCCCCTCGAACGAGTCGTAGACGTGGAGCTCGCGACCCGCAAGGTCGCACCCGAGCGAGAGGTTCACGGTGCTGCCGCCCTTGAAACAGCCGCACTCGACCACGACGCCCTCGGTGTCCTCGGACATGCCGAGGAACGCCGAGATCATCGTCAGGTGTTCGTAGTAGTGCGACGCTGTCTCGACGCGACGGCGCGTCAGCGTCGTCTTCAGCGCCATCCGCAGGAGCCGAAGCGCCGGAATTGGACGCTCCCGGCGGGCGTTCGCCGCGAACAGGCGCGACAGGATTACGGGCAGCGTGAGCCAGGTGAGCAGCCTCTGGTACCGCGCGAGCATGCGGTGCGTCATGTGCGTACAACGGACGGGGGCGGCGCCATCTTCCGATGCAAGGCGTCCGCCAGGCGCACCCGGTTGGTGCGCTTGACCTCGCGCACCCAGAAGCGCCGCAGCGCCCTCCTGCAGCGACGCAGCTGCGCGTCCGTCAGGTCCGCTGACAGCGCGAGCTCGTAGAGGTCGCGGTACATGCGGGTGGCGGAGGTCTCCAGCTGGTCGCTGCGCATGGGGTCGAGACGACGCCTGAACGCGGCGCGGTCGACGCCGACCGGGTACGTGCAGGTGCGATGCGCGAGCAGCTCGGGCATGTGAACGATCGGACCCATCAGCGCGAGCTCGGCGCCGAGCAGCCAGTCGGTCCGCTCGGACGGACGGATCCGGCCGGACAGCATCAGCTGGTCGCGGCGATAGAGCCCGTAGATGGCGTCGTACTTGGCGTCGCCGGCGTGGAAGAACCACACCATGCGCTCGAAGCGACGTGCCGCGTCTGGAGAGGTCGGGAACTCGCCCGGGTACTGCTCGGAGCGCGGCGCCTCGCCCGGTGTGTGAATCGTGAAGCCGGAGGTCACTCCGACCGCGTCCGGGTGACGCTCGAGCGCTCGCACGCCCTGCGTGAGAGCGTGGGGCTCGAGCCAATCGTCGGCGCTGATCCAGCGGAACAGGGTGCCGCGCGACAGCTCGAGCACGCGGTTCATGTTCTCGTGCGATCCGATGTTGACCGGATTCACGGCCACGGTCACGCGCCGGTCCTCGCGCGCGTACTCCTTGAGCGTTCCGACCGTGTCGTCGTCCGAGGCGTTGTCGCAGATCACGAGCTCGATGTCCTCGAAGTCCTGGGAGAGCACCGATTCGATGCAGCGCCTGACGCCCTGAGGGTCGTTGCGCACGGCAAGGCCGACCGAGAGGGAGGGGAGAGCGTTGCCGGCGCTCATCCGCGCTCCGGTTGCAGGACGGCCCGCCGCCGCCGGCTGGCCGCGATCAGCTTCGTGATGCGGCTCCTGATGATCCCCCCGACCCGCCGGCTGACGTGCGGAGCAAGCCACCAGAGCGCGGGTGCGTATACCGCCACTCCAAGCGCAATCGTCAGCGCGGCGCGCCCCGCCTTGACCAACGCCGGCCGCCTCGAGTGCGGCGCGTCCCACCAGGCACGCGAGTCCCATGACGAGCGATGCGGCGGCGACGCCGTACAGGCGTCCGGCAAGGGTTCGCGGCGACACCCGCATCTGCGCGAGGACCATGATGAACATCGGGATCTCGACCGCGATCAGCTGGGAGATGACGAAGCACGCGGCGACCCCTTCGATCCCCCAGTGGACGCCGACCACGACAGCGATCGGCGTCAGGCAGAGGGAGGCGAGCTGGGTCCAGAACGTGACCTCAGGGCGGCCGACGGCATCCATGTACACGGAGCCCCAGGACTGGAGGCCCCGGATGAGCACGGAGATGCTGAGGATCTGCACGACGCCAACCGAGACCTCCCAGTGCGACCCGAACACGGCCGGGATCAGGTCGGGGCTCACGACGATCAGGCCGAGCATCACCGGCAGGAGCACCGCGGCCAGGTAGCCGATGCTGTCGAGCCAAAGGGCCGCCATTCGCTCCGGTTCGTCGCGGAGGCGGGAGAAGGCCGAGAAGAGCACCTCCGCGATCGGGATCGCGATCAGGCTCAGCGGCAGGATCACCATGCTCATCCCGAATGACCAGGCTCCGAGTTCGGGAACGCTCGCGAGCCTTCCGATCAGCACTGTCAGGACGAGAAGCTCGATCAATCTCGCCCAGCGGCCGCCCGCGATCCGGATCGCGAACGAACCCAGCTCACGGAACACCGGGCGCGAGAACTCCAACGTCGGGCGCCAGCCCGCGCGGAACCAGAGCGCGGCCACGAGCGTGCTCATGAGCGCGAGCTGTTGCAGGGCCAGGGCCCACGGCCCGGCGCCGGCTGCCGCAGCGGTGATCGCAACGGCGCCACCGGTGATGAGCGCGAGCCAGTTGCGGAGCTCGAGGCTGCGGAACTTCATTTCGCGCATGTACACGGCCTGGCTCGCCGATCCCACGGAATAGATCGCAAAGGTGAGCCCGCCGGCGACCACCATCCCAGCGACCTTCGGGTCGCCCATGAAGTGTGCAACGGGCTCCGCCGCAGCCGCCGCAACCACAAAGAGCCCTATCCCGAACATGACGGACGCCCAGAACGCCGTCGAACGGATCTTTTGCGACGCCGTCTCGGCCTGCACGAGCGCGGCGCCGATGCCCATGTCGGCCACGGTCGGGGCGAACGCCGCGAGCACGATGGCGATCGCCGCCGCACCGTAGTCCGCGGGAGTCAGGAGGCGCGCAAGCACCGCAACCGTGAGCAGGCGGCTGAGCTGGATGGCGATCTGGCCGCCCAACTTCCACTTGATGCCTGTGCCCACGAGGCGCTCCATGCGCGGAGCAGCTTCGGCCTCGGGTCGGTCCATACGACTGTCCAACGGATGCGCGGCCGCTGGGCTTACGAATGGGGTCGCCAGGGCAGAAGTTTCCCCGTCGGCGAGCCGTTCGTTTGGCGTCGCCCAGTGACCGTCGCAGCAGCCTCCCAACCCCGAGCAATCGCGTTCGACCGGGCATCCCGTTCGGATGCCGTCGTGCTGCTCCAACTGTTCGCGGTGGCGGTGATGGTGATCCCATCGGACACCGTGATTCCCGCGATCGGGGCGGCCGGCTATCCGGCCTCGCTGATCGGGGTGATCGTGTTCGGCGTCTACTTCGCCAGCGTCCTGCTCGGCTTCCACGATCCGGCCCCACACCCGATCCGCGGGTTGCTGTGCGTGATCTGGCTCGCCCTGCTGGCCTCCTACATCCTGATGGACCGAGGGCGGCTGACCGGGATCGAAATCGCGAGCGCCGATCGCATGCTGATCCGGTTTGCGGTGATCACCGGGATCGCGCTGGTGGCTGCCGAGTGCCTGCGCTCGGTGGTCGACGTCATGCGCGTGGTGCGGGTTCTCTGCTGGGGCGGCGCGGTTCTGCGGGTTTGTTGCAGTTCTGCAGTACTGGATGAGCCTCGACCTCGCCCAGTACCTGCGCGAGCTGCCCGGGTTCGTTCCGAATCACGACAATCCCGCCATCCTGGCCCGCGGGTCCCTGAACCGCGTCGCGGGCACGGCCATCCACGCGATCGAGCTCGGCGTCGTGTCCGGGATGATGATTCCGCTCGCCATCCTGTCTCGGGCTGTACGACCGCGACAAGACGGCATTCAAGCGGTGGGCTCCCCTCACGCTGATCCTCCTCGGCGTCGCCACCTCGGTGTCGCGCTCGGCGATCCTCTCGGTTGTCGTGGCGTTCGCGACGCTCGTGGTGCTGCTGCCGCCGCGGCAGCGCGTGGCGGCTCTGGCCGCGCTACCGATAGCGCTCGGCGCAATCTTCATGGTCCGCGCACGGGTTGATCGGCACCCTCGCATCGTTCTTCTCCGGAGCCTCCAGCGACCCGTCGATCCAGTATCGGACCCACGACTATCCGCTGGCGGAGCAGCTCTGGCAGAGCGCGCCATGGTTCGGCCAGGGTCCCGGCACCTGGATTCCCGCTGATTCGCTGAACATCTTCGACAACCAGTACCTGACGCTCGGTGGTCGAGCTTGGGCTCGTCGGAGTGCTCGCGCTCCTGGTCTTCCTGCTCGTTCCGCCGATCGTCGCGATCGTCGCCTGGCGGTCCAGCACGAATCCCGAGTTGCGCCTCGTGTGCGCCGCGTTGGCCGCTGCCGCAATGCCCGCGGCCATGACCTCCGTGACCTTCGATTCCATGTCGTTCCCGATGTTCGTCAACCTCTACGCGCTGGTGATCGGCCTCATCGGGGCCTGCTGGCGTCTGGCCGCAGCGGAAGAAACACGCCGGGCTGCACCGTTATGGCCAAGGAGGGCCACTTCATGAATCTGCTGCTGATCCTGCAGAAAGATGTGGCGCTACAAGTTCGCCACGCTCCCAATCCTCGCCTTCGTGCTCGTCGGCGCGTTCTACGTGATCGCGATCAAGACGCCGGTCTACGAGGCGGGGTCGACCTACATCCTGGTCAACCCGCCGGCGCCGCCGACCGAGAGCGACATCGCTCGCGATCCGAGCCTGGGTCGTCTCGGGCTCGGACAATCCCTACACCCGCTACTCCGACCAGTCCGTGGTCGTGCAGGTGCTCGCCGGGCGGCTGAGCAGCGAAGAGGCCAGCGGCGGCGCTCGCGAGGCGGGGGGCCGATCCGAACTACACCGTTGCCCCGAGCGCGGAGTTCGGGTACAGCGCGCCGATCCTGCAGATCAGCGGTACCGGGTCGAGCGCGGCCGCAGCGGTGCGGACCGCCAACCTCGTCGGCGAGGCGGTCACGACAGGAGCTGGACCGAATGCAGGCGGCCCAGCGCGTGTCGCCCCGGTACAGGATCGTCACCCAGCAGGTCGTCGCTCCGCACGACGCGAAGCTGAAGGCATCCGGCAAGCTCCGCGCGCTGGTCGCCGTGTTCGCGCTTGGGGCTGGTTCTCCTCTTCATCGTCCTCTCCGTGGCCGACGCCCTCGGCGCGCTGCGGAAGGAGCGCGGCCGCGCCCCCATCGACGATGGCCTGGGCTTCCCGATCGCGGTGGGAGCCCCGATCGAGCCGCTCGTGCCGGTGGGAGGTAATGGCGAGCCTCGGCGGAGGGCCCGGCGCCGACGCGGCGGGTCGCTCCAAGACCCCGACGTTGATGTCGCGGGACGGTGACGGGCGAAGTCCAACGCAGGGACGAGCGGATCCATTGGCTCGATGGCAGTTCGCGGCGCCGCCGCGGTATTCGTCGTCCTTCACCACATCTGGCTGAGCGAGCTGGCCGAGCTACCCGAGCACCACCGGACCCTGGTGGCTGGGGTGGCTGCTCTACGGCCACATGGCCGTCGCCATCTTCATCGTAGTCTCAGGGTTCTCGCTCGCTCTGGCTCCGATGCGCAACGGGGGCACCCTCCCCGGGGGCGTGCGGCGGTTCCTGCGCCGGCGAGCTTGGCGCATCCTCCCCGCGTACTGGGCGGCCCTACATTCTGTCGGTGCTCGATCATCGGCGCTTCTCCTGCGCCCGGAGCTCGGGCCGGAGGCGATCGCCCGGTCCATCGGAGTACACGGCCTCCTGCTTCAGGACGTGGTGGGAAGCGAGAGCGCCAACGGCGCGCTCTGGTCTATCGCAATCGAGTGGCAGATCTACTTCGTGTTCCCACTCCTTCTCCTGGTCGGCCGCCGGACCAGCCTGAACACCGCTGTCCTGCTCACCGGCGGTCGTGGTGGTCCTGGCACACGAGCTCGCCTCGGCCGGCGGCGTGTTCGACAAGATCAACGGCCTCACGCCGCAGTTCCTCGCCCTCTTCGCGCTCGGCGCGCTCGCGGTGCGGCTCGGAGGTGGCGACCGCGCGGCCGTCGCTGCGTCGTCCGCTCGCCGTAGCGGCGATCGCGCCCCTGGGCTGTTCGTCGCGATCGCGGTCGCCCAGGGGTCGGAGTGGATGGTCGCTCACTTCTTCTGGATGGACCTGCTGTTCGGCTTCGGTGTCGCCGCGATGCTGGCGCTGGTACACGCCGGCGGGTTCGTTGCCGCTGCGACGCGTGCTGGCGTCTCGCGTCGCCCTGTGGCTGGGGCTGTTCTCCTACAGCATCTACCTCATCCATGACCCGATCGTGGGCGTCCTCGACAAGTACGCGTTCGGGCCGATGGACCTGTCGCCCCTCGCCACCTTCGGAGCGACGCTGGTGCTTGGCCTGCCGGTGATTCTGGCGCTCTGCTACGGATTCCATCTGCTCTTCGAGGCGCCGTTCCTGCGGCGTCGCGACTTCGGCGCGCTCCGGACGCTGCCGATCCTGCGCCTGCTGCCCGCAGGGCCGCAGGCCGGCGCCCGCCCCGTTCGTCGCACCCGCGGGAGCCGCTCGTGACTGAGCTCAACGAGGAGGCCACCGACGGTCAGCGCGCTGCTTGCCCCTGAAGGTCAGCGGGCGCCACTACGGCGAGAACCTGGCGCGCCTCGACCTGCTCTTCAGCTCGCTGCTGGAGTTCGCCCCCGGGCTGCTCGACGAGCTTCTGATCGTCGTCCGCGCCGACGAGGCCGACCAGATCGGCCGTCACCTCTCGGGCTGGAGCGAGTTGCCGATTCGCTTGGTCCTCGAGGATGAGCACTTCCCCGCCTTTCGGCGCTACACCCGGCCGTGGCAGGTGCGGCCGTGGCAGCGCCAGCAGCTGATCAAGCTGAACGCGCCGGCGATGACGGACGCCAGCTTCGTGCTCACGCTCGACCCGGATGTGCTGGCGCCGCAAGCCGATCACGCGCGAGCTGCTCGTGCCAGGCGGCCGGGCGCTCATCGAGCCCGAGCCGCGGTCCGTGCACCCCCGCTGGTGGCGCGATTCGGCCGACCTGCTCGACGTCGCAGCCCGAGCTCGAGCGGCCCGGAATGAACGTGACTCCCGCGCTTCTGTCCACCGCGATCCTGCGCGAGGTCCAGCGAGAGGCTCGAGGCGGTCGGAGGGCGCCCCTGGATGGACATCCTCCTGACGAGCTACTGCGACTGGACCGAGTACACGCTCTATCTGCTGGCGGCCGAGCGTGCATCGCTGGTGGCTCGCGATCACATCTGGGCCGACGACCCGGCCGCCCCCGCGCGCCTGCACGCCGACCCGGCGCTCAGCATCTGGGGGGAGGCGGGGGCCACGCGCGCGGACGTCGATAGGCTGCTCACCGCCGCCGATCCCGGACTCTTCGCCGTGGTTCAGAGCAGCAGCGGAGTGTCCGCAGCGGACGTGGCTGCCGCGGCGGAGGCCCACTTCCCGCTGCGCAGCATTCCCTCGGAGGCTCCGGCGGCTCACAACGGCCACTCGCACCTTCAGGAGCGGGCCCGGATCGCCTCGCGGCTGGCGGCGCAGGGCCTCTACCGCGCCCGCCGTGGCCTTCGGCGCACCTTGTCCTAAACATCACGTTCGAGCGTAAGAACCCCACCTGCCACTCGTTGCTTACGTGGTGGGCGCATTTGGTCGAGCACACCTCGATTCTGGTACACGGCGGGGGCGGGCGGCTCGCCTCATCATCCTCGTGGTGGTGGCGGTCGGCCTCATCGTGGTTCCCGGGGCGCAGCCGGCGCCGCCCGACAACTTCCAGAGCTCGCTGGTAGTCGGCGACGGGCTGAACGGCCCGTCGGGATTCGAGATCGCGCCGGACGGGCGGATCTTCGTCCTGGAACGCAGCGGCAAGATCAAGATCGTCAAGAACGGCCAACTGCTGCCGACCCCGTTCGCCGACCTGCCGTCGGAGGACACCGGCGATCGCGGCCTGATCGGAATCGCGTTCGACCCCGACTTCGGGGTGTCGAACCACTTCGTCTACTTCTACTACACGGGGCATGACCTGCTGAACCACCTGGTCCGGTTCAGCGCGGCCACGAACGTCGGCGCGGATGGCCCCTTCGAGCTGTTCAGGACCAGTTCGCCCTCGAATCTGCTGCACGTTGGCGGCAGTATCCGGTTCGGGCCTGACGGCAAGCTGTACTTCGCCGTGGGCGACAACGGGCAGGGCACGAACGCGCAAGATCTCAGCAACCCGCACGGGAAGATCCTGCGGATCAACAAGGATGGCTCGATCCCGGACGACAACCCGTTCGCCGGCGAACCCGGCAAGCTGGGCGCGATCTGGGCGTACGGGATGCGGAACCCCTGGCGCTTCCAGTTCGACAGCGCCACTGGCCGGCTCTACGACGGCGACGTCGGCGACTTCTCGTCGGAGGAGGTCAACCGCATCGTCAAGGGTGGGAACTACGGCTGGCCGCTGCACGAGGGAGTGTGCCAGTCGAACTGCGCCGGGTTCATCGACCCGAGCTTCGCCTATCCGCACGCCGGCGAGAGCGCGGCCATCACGGCCGGCCCGGTGTACCGAGGCCAGATGTTCCCGCCGGAGTACCAGGGCAACTTCTTCTTCGGGGACTACGCCAGAGGGTTCATCCGGAACGCGGACCTCGACGCCAACGGCGACGTGACGGCCGTCCACGAGTTCGACGAGCAGGCCGGCAGCGTGGTCGACCTCAAGGTCGCCCCTGACGGCTCGCTCTACTACATCACCTACTTCCCCGGCGCGCTGTACCGCGTGACGTACAACACTGGGTCGCACGTGCCGGTGGCCAACGCCGCGGCCGACGTCACGAAGGGAGTCGAGCCGCTCACGGTCCACTTCTCGAGCGCCGGCAGCCGGGACCCGGACGGCGACGCGCTGAGTTTCAGCTGGGACTTCGGGGACGGAACCTCGAGCACGGAGGAGAACCCGACCCAGACCTACAGCCAGAAGGGCGTCTACACCGCGCGCCTCAGGGTGTCGGCGAACGGGGACGAGTCGGTGGCGCAGCCGATCGTGATCCAGGTGGGCCTGCCGCCCGAGCTGACCGTGTCCGCGCCGACCGTGGGACAGCTGTACCGGGCAGGGCGACACGATCACCTGGAACGCGTTCGCTCGCGACGCCGCCGGGTTCGACATCGACGACGGGGACATCAAGACCGAGGTGAGGCTGCACCACGGGACCCACTTCCACCCGTTCCTCGGCCCGGTGAGCGGACGCGCTGGCACATTCACCGATCCCGACGACCGGCGAAGCATCGGCGGACACGTCGTACGAGATCAAGGTGACCGCGACGGACACAAACGGCCTGTTCACGAGCAAGATCGTGAACGTCGTCCCGAGGAAGTCTGAGATCAGTCTCGCGAGCTCGCCCCCGGGCCTAGGCGTGTCACTCGACGGCGTGCCGGTCAGCACTCCGCGCACGTCGACCGGCGTCGAGGGCTTTCAGCGCGAACTGGCCGCTCCCAACAGCGCGGTCGCCCAGGACGGCAGCCCGCTCCAGTTCGCCGGCTGGTCGGACGGCAAGGGCATCCGCCACGTCATCACGACGCCGGTGGACGACACGACCTACACCGCGAAGTACGTGCCCCAGCAGCCGTTCACGGCCAAGTACTACGACAACCCGACGTTCTCGGGGTCGCCCGTCCTGACCCGGCAGGACCCGCAGATCAACTTCGCATGGGGAGACGGCTCGCCCGACCCGGCCGTGCCCGTCAACAGCTTCTCGGCGCGCTGGACCAAGACCCAGTGGTTCGGTGCCGGCCGCTACAAGTTCACCGCCTTCGCCGACGACGGTGTCCGGCTTTTCATCGACGGCAAGCGGGTGATCAACCAGTGGCAGGGGCCGGTCAATACCCAGTTCAACTACACGGTTGACCTCGGCGAGGGCAAGCACCAGATCAAGATGGAGTACGTCGAGTTCGGCGGCGGCGCGACGCGCGGCTCTGATCTGGGACGCCGCGCCGGACCAGCCGCCGGACACCTGGCGGGCGCAGTACTGGAACGCCCCGCTCGTCAACGCGATCCCGGACCGCGCGCCCGACTTCGCGCAGGACGAGGAGACGATCGACCATGACTGGGGCTCAGGGGTCGCCGAATCCGGCCATCGGCAACAACCGGTTCGTGGCCCGGTGGACGCGGACACTGAACCTGACGCCGGGTGACTACGAGTTCGCGGCCACGGCCGACGACGGCGTGCGGCTGTACGTCGACGGCGTGCGCGTGATCGATGCATGGGTCGATCAGGGGCCGACCACGCTACCGCCAGACGCTCCCACTCGACGGCGGCCCGCACAAAGTGGTCATGGATTACTACGAGAACGGGAGCGGAGCGGTCGCAAAGCTCAACTACCACCAGGTCGACGAGCAGGGAGATGAGAGCCCGTACCACGCCGAGTACTGGAACATCACGGACGGCGTGCTTCCGCCGCACATCCCGACGGGCCCTGCGGACCTGGTCCGCGACGACGACACCCTCGACTTCGACTGGAGCGACGGGTCACCGGGCGCCGGGATTGGCTCGAACATGTTCGTGGCGCGCTGGACCAAGACGGTGAAGCTCTCGGCCGGCGTCTACCGCTTCTCGGGCGTCCGCGACGACGGCATTCGTGCCTACATCGACAACGTGCCGGTCGTGGACAGGTGGACCACGGGCCACGAGAACTACAGCGTTGACAAGGTCGTGACGGGCGGCGAACACCAGCTGCGGGTCGAGTACTTCGAGGCCGGCGGCGGGGCGCAGGCCGAGTTCACGTATGAGCGGATCGGCGATGTCGTGCCGGGCGACGGCGGGTACGCCGCCGAGTACTTCGCCAACCGCGACCTCGCGGGAACGCCGGCACTGACTCGCACCGACGACGCGATCGACTTCGACTGGGGCAGCGGCCCGGCATCCGACTCACTGCCCGCGAACAACTTCTCGGCGAGGTGGACCAAGACGATCAACCTGGCCGACCCGAGCGCGTACAAGTTCACCGTCTCGAGCGACGACGGCGTGCGGCTGTTCATCGACGGGGTGAAGGTGCTGGACAGTGGAACTTCCAGAGCAGGACGACCTTCACCGTTAACCGCCAGCTGCCGCAGGGCCCGCACCAGATCGTGCTCGAGTACTTCGAGGCGAATGGCGACGCCGTTGCGAAGTTCAGCTACGAGCCGACCACGGAGCCGGCGCCACCACTGTCGCCCCCGGGTGACCCGTGGGCCGCCGAGTACTTCGGCAACCGCGATCTCAGCGGCACCCCGGTTCTGACTCGGAGCGACGCCGCTATCGACTTCGACTGGAGCAGCGGCGGGCCGGGCGGCGGCGTCCCCACCGACAACTTCTCGGCCCGGTGGACCAAGTCGCTGAACGTGGCCGACCCGAGCACGTACAAGTTCACCGTCACCGGCGGACGACGGGATCCGCCTGTTCGTGGACGGCGAGAAGATCCTCGACAAGTGGACCACGCAGAGCCGAACCACGTACACCGTTACCAAGCACCTGACTGCCGGCGCGCACCAGGTTGTCCTTGAGTATTTCGAGGCGGGGGGAGACGCCGTCGCGAAGCTTGACTACGAGAAGACCGCCGATCCTCCGCCCCCGCCGCCCGACCCATTCAACGCGCAGTACTTCGACAACCAAGACCTCGCCGGCACCCCGGTACTGACCCGGAGCGACGACTCGATCGACTTCGACTGGGGCACGGGCTCACCCAACTTCGCGGTCCCGTTCAACCAGTTCTCGGCGCGGTGGACCCGGACGAAGGACTACATGGCCGGCACGTACCGGCTCAGCGTGACCGGAGACGACGGAATCCGGGTGTTCGTTGACGACGCGCTGGTCGTCAACGGCTGGTTCTATCAGTCGCCCACCACGTACTCAGCGGATGTTCCGCTGTCCGCCGGCCAGCACACGGTGCGTCGTCGAGTACTTCGAGTTCACCGGTGGGGCGATCGCGAAGTACACCGAGACGAAGCTCCCGTAGGTCGGGGTGGTCGTCGCTTAGCCGAGAGACGTCAGCCGAGAGACGTAGCCGCTCTCGCGCTCGCTTCGACGTCCGGGCTCGGCTAGGCGGGGATGGGCGGCGGTGCGGGCAGCTCGGCCGGTTCGGCGAGGGTCGCCGGCTCGAGGATGGCCGCCGGCTCGTGCTCTGTGGCCGGCTCGGGCTCTGTGGCCCGGCCCATTGCTGCGTCGTAGCTCGCCAGGAGGTGCTTCTTGGACTCGTCCCAGCTGAGCGCGCCGGCCACTCGCTCCTGGCCGATCCGCCCGCGCAAGCGCCGCTCTTCGGGGTTGTTGAGAAGGGCGGATGCCGCTGCTGCGAACGCGTCGGTGTCGTCCGCCTCGACGTAGCGGGCGGCGCCTCCAGCCGAGACGCGGGCCTCGCACAGGTCGAAGGAGACGATCGGGAGGCCGACCGCCATGTACTCCATGACCTTGTTCATCGTCGACACGTCGTTCAGCGGGTTGTTCGGGTCCGGCGACAGCCCAACGTCTGCCGTCGCGAGGTAGCTGAGCAGCTCCTCGTCGGGAATCCGTCCAGTGAACGTGACGTGGCTGTCCAGTCCGAGCCGGCTTGACAGCTCGCGCATTTCCTCGAAGCAGTCGCCTGAGCCCACGAACGCGGCATGCCAGTCATCGGGGCGGATGTCGCGCAGCGCGGCGAGCGCGTGAAGCGCGTAGTCGACCCCGTCCTGGGGGCCCATCACGCCCAGGTAGCACAGGAGGTGCTTCTTTCCCTTCTTGAGCGCGGGATCGGGAACGCCGTCCTTGAAGCGGCTCAGGTCGGGCGCGCTGCGCACCACGAACACCTGCTCTGGCGCCTTCCGGCCCCGCTCGAGGGCGGCGCGCCGGTAGCTGCCATTGGTGGCGATGACGACGTCTGCAACCCGGTACGTCAGGCGCTCGAGGGCGACAACGCCGTGGTAGAGCAGATCCTTCCCACCGCCGAACCGCGACAGGTACAGCTCAGGCACCAGATCGTGCTGATCGAAGATCACGCGCGCGCCGCGCAGCTTGAGCGGCAGCGCCACCATGAACAGGAGGTCCGGCGGGTTGCAGATGTGGACGACGTCGAAATGGCCCAGGCGGCGGGCGATCCTCCAGGACCGCCAAAGCGCCGTCGGGTACTCGCGCAGGTATCCGGAGGACCCGCCGGTGGCCGCGGTGAGCGGGTAGCGATGAATCTCGACCCCGTTGATCACGGCGTACGGCTCGCGATCCTGCGAGCTCCCCTGCGGACAGATCACCGAGACGTCGTAGCCGGCCTCGCGCAGCGCAAGGCATTCCTGCCACACCCGCCGGTCGAACGGCACCGACAGGTTCTCGACGACTATCAGTGCCCTACCAGGCGACACCGTGGTACTCAGAGACACGCTCGAGCTCAGCGGTATCCGGGAGCCGGACCAGGTCGATGATCATGCGGCCTTCCGCGCCGGCGAGCGCGCGGCCCACCTCAGCGTCCTTGGAGGCGATGATGCAGGTCTCGGCGTGCTCGACCACCTCGCCGGCGGTCTCGGTGAGGAGCTGCTTCAGATGCGGCAGGTGCTCCTCGATGTAGTCCCGGTTGGTGCCGGTGAGGCTCGGCAGGTGGATCGACGGGTCGTAGATGCGCAGGTCGTAGCCCTTGCCGATCAGGCGCTCGGCGAGTTCCACGTAAGGGCTCTCGCGGAGCTCGTCGGTCCCCGCCTTGAAGGCGAGCCCGAACAGCCCGATGCGCCGGCGGCCGTTCGCCGTCAGCAGGTCATAGGTGCGCCGGAAGTGGGCCTCGTTCGACCTCAGCACGCTCTCGAGGATCGGCACGTCCACGTGGGCTCCGTTGGCCCTGTGCACCAGGGCGCGGAGGTCCTTCGGAAGGCACGAGCCACCGAAGCAGAAGCCCGGCGTCAGGTACGCCTCGCTGATGTTCAGCTTGTGGTCGGCCTTGAAGATGTTCATCAGCTGGTGCGAGTCGATGCCGAACTCGAGGCTGAGCGCGCCCACCTCGTTGGCGAAGCCCACCTTGAGTGCGTGGAAGGCGTTGTCGACGTACTTGGCGGCCTCGGCGACCCGGATCGGGACACGGAACAGCTTGTCCGCGAGGCTGCCATAGATCTCGACGAGCGGATCGCCGCTCGCTGCGTCCAGCTGCCCGATCACGGTCTTCTCGGGGTTGTCGAAGTCCGCGACGCCGCTGCCCTCGCGGAGGTACTCGGGGTTCATCGCGACACCGAAATCGCGACCGGCCTTGAGCCCGGAGCTGGCCTCGAGAGCCGGGACGACCGTTTCCTCCGTGGTACCTGGGAGCACGGTGCTGCGGACCACGACGGTGTGCCGGCGGCCGGAGTCGCGGAGTGCGGGCCCGATGTCCGAGCAGACGCGCTCGAGCGCATCCAGCGAGAGCGAGCCCTGCGAGCCTGACGGCGTGCCTACGCAGATGAGGGATACGTCGGTGGCCCGGATCGCCTCGGCGGCGTCGTCGGTGGCGCGCAAGCCACCCGACGCGACTGCGTCGGCGATTGCCTCGGGCAGACCCGGCTCGAGGACCGGTGCCTGGCCGTCGTTGACCATCGCGACCTTGCGCGGATTGACGTCAACTCCGATGACCTCATGGCCACGCCTCGCGAGGCAGCCCGCCGAAACGGCGCCCACGTAGCCCAGCCCGATAACGCTGATCTTCATGCAGCTCCTCTGACAGCCCGATTGACCAACAAACGGGGCCGGAGGAGTGCTTCTTTTGCGCGCGTCTAGTTGGTGCAGCTGCCGCCGGCGCCGTTGTCTGGGGGGAGTAGGGCGTTGGTGGTGGCGTCGCGGTTGTCGTTGAACTCGGTGACGGTGTTGCCGAGCTTGACGCAGGCGGTGTAGCCGTAGCCCTTGAGCATGCGGTTGCGGTTGATGTGGACGTTGGGCGAGGGCTGGCGGTTGGCGTAGATGGCGTAGGCGGCGCCGTTGCCGTCGAGGTAGTTGTCCTCGATCCAGACGTTCGACTGCGACCCGTTCACGCCCATGATGATCGGCGCCGTGACACCGCCGCCGGGGGACGGGTCGATCGTGTTGTGGCGCACCACGATGTTGTCCGCACCGGGCGACATCTGCAGCCCGTCGGTGTGCGGCTCGTTGCCCCACACATAGCTCGGCCCGCTCGTGTCGAGATCGTGCATCCAACTGTCCACGAAGGTGACGTTGTCGCCACCGACGTTCGCCGCGTTCTCACACCCCGTCAGCTCCGTGCGGCGCACCGTGAAGTTGGCGTCGCCGATCGCGTTGTGGCAGTTGTTCTGGCCCGCCACCGGCCGGTTCATGATCTCGCTGTCCTCGATCACCAAACCGGTGCTGTTGTTATCAACAACCCACATCGAATTGGAACGAATACGCGACCTGCGGATCGTCACGTTCGGCGCGTTCACAACCACCTGCCCCGTGATCTCACGCGCATCGATCACCGCCCCCGCCGTCGAGATCGTCATCCCACCCGAAGCCGACAACACCGTCCCCGCAGGCACACCCGTACTCGAAGCACCCGGGAAACCACCCGCCGGGCGGGGGCGTGGTGGTGGGGCAGCCGGTTGAGTCGACCGCTGTGCCGGCGGGCGTATTCGGGCACTGATCGGAGCTGTCGGGGACGCCGTCGCCGTCCGCGTCCGGTGGCGGGGGCGGCGGCGCCGAGTTCGACACGGTGAAGGTGTTGCGTCGCCTCGGCGAACCGGCCGAGTGAGTCGGTCACGCGCAGCACGACGGTCTTGGAGCCGGTCGACTGGTAGGTCCAGCTCGAGGTCTGGCCCGTCCCGATCGCCGTGTTGCCGGGCGGGCCGTGCCGCCACTCGTACGTGCAGGGCGTGGCCGGGCACGTGCCGGTTGACGTGAAGGTGACCGCGACGGGCGGGTTCTGCGGGTTCTGAGGCGACCAGCTGAAGCTGGCCGTCGGCGCGTCGGGCTGGGGCGGCAGCGCGACGGTCCAGGTCCAAGTGGCAGGCGAGCCGTCGGTGTTCCCTGCGGCGTCGGTGGCGCGCACGTCGAACGTGTGCGAGCCGTTCCCCAGGCTCGAGTAGACCTTCGGCGACGTACAGCTCGCCCACGCGCCCGTGTCCAACCGACAGGCGAACGTAGAGCCCGTCTCGGACCCGATGAAGGTGAAGCTCGCGCTGCCGCTCGTGGCCGTACCTGAGGGCCCGCCGCTGATGGTCGTGTCGGGGGCCGTGGTGTCCGGCTGCGGCACCGCGACCGTCCACGTGCGGGTGGCGGGTGACCCGTCGGTGTTGCCGGCGGCGTCGGTGGCGCGGACGTCGAAGGTGTGCGAGCCGTTCGCCAGCCCGGAGTACGCCTTGGGCGAGGAGCAGTTGCCCCAGCTGCCCGCGTCAAGCCGGCATGCGAACGTCGACCCCGTCTCCGACGAGGAGAAGGTGAAGTTCGCTCCGCCACTGGCGGCGGTGCCGGAGGGGCCCGAGTCGATCTGGGTCTCCGGCGGCAGCAGATCCGGCGGGGGAGGCAGCGGCGGCGGCGGTGGGATGAGGTCCTTCTTCTTGCCTCGCTGCCGCGGATTGGTCCCCGCGAGGAGCTCCACACCGTCCGCGATCCCGTCGCGATCCGTGTCCTGGCGCAGCGCGGAGGTGTTCGACTGCTTCACCTCGTAACCGTCGGTCAGGCCATCGCGGTCGGTGTCCTTGGCGCGGGGGTTCGTGTGCGAGCGGCGGAGCTCGAACCCGTCGCGGAGCCTGTCGCCATCGGTATCCGCCTTGCGCGAGTTCGTATGGGAGCGCTTGAGCTCGTACCGGTTGGTGAGACCGTCGTGATCCCGAGTCGCGTGGCGCCGCGTCGGCGGACGCGGGCAGCACGCACGCCACGACGACCGCGCTGACCGAAGCCAGGACTGCCCCTCGAGCCCTCATGGGAGGGTCACGGGTTGGCCGGTCTCGTGGTAGACGTTGCCGGACTGCGTCTCGTCCGAGCACTCGGTCGACACTCCGTAAAAGCCGACCTTCGGACCGAACTTGCGGCTGAAGTGGTTGTCCAGCACGCGGTAGTTCGTGCCCTTCGCGTGCTGCTCGCAGTAGATGGCGACGGCGCCGCCGGCGAGCAGGTTGTTCTGGATCAGGACGTTCTGGTCGCCGCCCGAGTTGCTGATGATCGCGCTCGTGCCAAACGACCCGTCGAAGCCCATCCCGTAGATCGTGTTGTGCAGGAACGTGACGTTCCGCGCCGCGGGCTTGAGCACACCGCTCTCGTAATGGCCGGAGGCCAGCTGCGCCCCGTCGGTGTGCGCGCTCCCCTGGTTGTAGAGGTCGTGGATGTAGCTGTCCTCGACGGTGATGTTCTGGTTGATGTCGAGGCCGTTCTCACATCCGTGGACGTTCACGCGGCGCACCACGATGTTCGCTTCACCAAAGCCGTTCCCGCCGAGGTTCTTGCAGTCCACCTCGGAGTCCTCGACGGTCAGCGGGGTGCCCGTGTAGTCACCGTCGCCGGACAGGACCGCATAGCCGCTGTTGCACGAGATCTTGGACTTGCGGATGGTCACGACCCGGGGCGGTCACGCGGACGCAGCCCATCGTCTTGCGGTCAATGACGGTGCCGGGCGTCGAGATCGTCGACGGGCCGGTGTACGCAGTCAACACGGTGCCTGCAGGCACACCGGTGTTGGATGCGTCCGGGAATGCGCCCGGGGGCGGGGGCGGTGGCTGCGTGACCGGGCAGCCGACGGAGTCCACCTGGGTGCCTGCCGGCGTGTTCGGACACTGGTCGGAGCTGTCGGGAACGCCGTCGCCGTCGGCGTCCGTTGGCGGGGGCGGCGGAGTCGCGGCCGAGACGGTGAACGTGTTGCTCGCCTCGGCGAACCGGCCCAGTGAGTCCGTCACGCGCAGGACGACCGTCTTGGAGCCAGTGGACTGATAGGTCCAGCTAGCGCTCTGGCCGGTCCCGAGGGGCTCGTTGCCGGGAGGGCCGTGCCGCCACTCGTACGTGCACGGCGTGGCGGCACAGGTTCCCGTCGAGGTGAAGGTGACCGTTGCCGGCGGGCCCTGCGGGTTCTGCGGCGACCAGGTGAAGCTCGCCGTCGGGGCGTTGGGCTGCGCCGGCACTGCGACGGTCCACGTGCGAGTCGCGAGGTGAAGCGTCGGTGTTGCTGGCCGCGTCGGTGGCGCGCACCCGGAAGGTGTGCGAGCCGTCGGCGAGCCCGAAGTAGTTCTTCGGAGAGGCGCACCCGCCCCAGGTTCCTGCGTCGAGGCGGCACTCGAAGGTCGTGCCGGCCTCGGACGCGTTGAACGTGAAGCTGGCATCACCGGTCGTGGCCGTGCCGGAGGGACCCCCGGTGATCGTGGTGTCGGGCGCGGTGGTGTCCGGCGGCGGCACGGCCACCGTCCAGGTGCGGGTGGCGGGTGACGCGTCGGTGTTGCCGGCAGCGTCTGCGGCGCGCACGTCGAACGTGTGCGAGGCGTTCGCAAGGCCGGAGTAGCCCTTGGGCGAGGAACAGCTCGTCCACGTGACCGTGTCGAGCCGGCACTCGAACGTCGAGCCGGTCTCCGACGAGGAGAAGGTGAAGCTGGCGCCGCCACTGGTGGCGGTGCCGGACGGGCCCGAGTTGATCTGGGTCTCTGGCGGCAGCAGATCCGGCGTCGGCGGCGGCGGGAGCGGCGGGGGGAGGACGCCCTTCTTCTTGCCTCGCTCCCGCGGATTCGTACCCACGAGCAACTCAATGCCGTCCGCGGTGCCGTCGCGATCCGTGTCCTGGCGCAGCGCGGAGGTGTTCGACTGCTCGACCTCGTAACCGTCGGTCAGGCCATCTCCGTCGGTGTCCTTCTTGCGCGGGTTCGTGTGCGATTGGCGCACCTCGAACCCGTCGCGGAGCGCGTCCCTGTCGGTATCCGGCTTGCGCAGGTTCGTGTGCGAGCGCTTGACCTCGTAACGGTCGCTCAGGCCATCGTGATCCCGATCGCGGGGAGCGGCCTCTGCAGACAACGGGACCGCCAACAGGGCGCCGAGCACGGTGATGGAAGCAAGGACCGCACGCCCTCTCAGCCACGATCCGTAGGCAGGAGCTCGGGTGGGTACCCGTCCTCGCGAACACAAAACGTCACACCAGTCGATGGCTCTGGGAGGGCACGCCATGGCGTCCGCTTCGGGTGGCCAAAGCCGGGCGGGGAGTCTTTACCGCGCTCCCTGGACGCTTGGACTATGGACGTTTGATCTAACCTGCCTTGGTCTGGGAGGCCGGGTCCAGACGGGCATCATTGCGCCCTCGTCAGGGGGACAAAAGGGGCCGGAAACCCGCGCTGGAGCAGGGGGAGATTTGGCGGAATGGCGTTAGCTGAGCCCTGGTCGCGCCGTTTGTCCATTGAGAGAAATGCTCTGCGCCCACGACGGTTTCCACGGAATCTCGACGTCCTACGACCGCGATCGCGGCGTGCTCGTCTACCACTGGACCTGCGAGAGTTGCGGCGCGCGACTCAGCGAGGCGGCGAGAGAGCAGTACCGGCCGACGTTCGACCCTCGCGGGAACGAGCCGTTCCTTCGCGCAACTCTCGTCTCTCGGTAGGCGGGAGGCTCAGACGCGGGCGGTTGGCGGGTAATAGTCGTCTCGCCTGAGCACGCTCGCCAGGGCACGCAACTGGATGACGGCCTTCCAAACGAGATACCAGGGCGCCAGTAGCAGGGCTACCCACGTGCGCACGCCGGCTCGAGCCTGAGTCAGCCCGATGAGGATGACGAGGGCGAGCATGGCGAGGCCGGCGCCGAATATGACTGCGGCGGGCCAAGCCCCCACGATCACCGTCACGGCGAGGGCTACCAGGAGAGAGAGTGCGGCGAGCGCGAACGGGGGCGTGGCCAGGAACCAAGCCGCCTCGAGTGACGCGGCGTCGCGGTGACGGATCGCCCGCTTCAGAAGGAGAGGCAGATAGGCCCGCGCCGCGGCCATCCGTCCGGCCTCGTAGCGGACCTTCTGGCCCCCGAACGTACGCCAGCCACTTTCGCCCTCAGAGCGCAGCCGGGCGTCGTCGACGTGCCTGCACCGGACCCCGTCCAGGATCAGGTCGAGGGTGAAGACGAGATCCTCGGAGGCTGGTGCGCGGAATCGGTGAGCGAGCGCAAGCGAACGCCGGATCGCCATTCCAGTGCCGCGGAGCCGTACCGAGAGGCCCAACCGATCGCGGCCGCGCGGAAGTGTGATGCCTTGCAGAGCGAACGCTGCGACGGACGCCTCGGTGGCCAGGGTGCGGCCGCGCCTGCCCTCGCTCCGCGCCTGAACCGCATCCACCCCCCCGTCCAGGGCCTGTTCGCACGCGTCGAAGAACCCCGGGGATATCACGGAATCGGCGTCGAGCATCACCACTGCGTCCCACTCGAGCGCCCGTGCCTGTTCCAAGCCCGCCTGCCGGGCGGCCGCGCGGCCGGGTTCCTGCTCGCGCCCTCGTTCGAGCACCGACGCGCCGAACTGGCGAGCGATCGTCGCCGTCTTGTCCGTGCAGCGATCTGCCACGACCAGCACCAAGTCACGCGCACGCGCGTCGGCATAGATCGCCTGGAGACAGCGCCCGATAACGGTCTCCTCGTTATGAGCCGGTATGAGGACGAGGAAACGGACCTCGTCCCCGTCCGCTTGGCGCCGCTCGCGATAGAACAGCGAGCCGACCGCCAGCAGGCCCAGATGCGCGGCAGCTGCAAGTCCCGGAAGCCCGAGTGCGATCGCGAGCAGGACGACGAGAGTCATCGCCCATCAACGCTTGCCGGGCTGGTGCACTTGCGTTAGGGGCCCAAAAGAACGTCGGGCGCGTTCACGTTTGTTAAGCGGATTGGATGACAAGTGATCCCTCATCCGTCGGACGTCGCTAACGGCGCGATCCTCGGCTCCATTCTCGTTCTGAACTTCCACTGCATCGGGATACCGCGGCGGAAGCTCGCCGATGGCGAAGAGGACGTCTGCGTCGATCGGGCGCAGTTCCTCGAGATTCTCGACGCGATTGCCGGTCGAAGCGATGTCCACCTGACCTTCGACGACGGCAACAGCTCCGACGTGAGCGAAGCGCTCCCTGAGCTGATACGCCGCGGGTGGCGAGCGGAGTTCTTCGTCTGTCCCGCCCGGTTCGGAACGCCTGGGTTTGTGTCGGAGGATGACGTTCGCGAGTTGCACCTGGCTGGAATGTCGCTTGGTTCGCACGGGATGGATCACGTGCAGTGGCGGAGGCTGAGGCAGCCATCCATGGAGCGCGAGATCGTTCAGGCCAAGCAGGTCCTGGAGGACGCGCTCCAAGCGCCGGTGGACGCGGCCGCATGCCCGTTCGGCGAGTACGACCGGCGGACTCTGAGCGCCCTTCGCACGGCGGGGTTCAACCGCGTATACACGAGTGACGGCGGACGGGCGAGCTCGAGGGATTGGCTCCTCGCTCGGAACACAGTGCGCCGCTCCGACTCCGCAGAGTCGGTCGAGCGGATGCTGAATGGATCAGATGAGAGGCCCTCGCCGGTCAACAGGGCGAAGCGCTGGGTAAAGCAACGGCGCTGACTCGAAGTCTCAAGGCCGGGATTGCCGTCGTGCTCCTGCTTGCTGGCGCCTGCGCGTTCCTGCGGTTTGAGCCATGGCACGGAGTGGTGGTCCTGTCGCTGTCGGAGCGCCATGGCGTCGACGCCGGAGACCTTCCTGCCGTCCTGCTGTTCGCGCTCGCGGTCGCCATTGCGCATGGGCCGGCCCGGAGCGCCTGGCCACAACCGCACTGGCTGGTGGGGCGGCGTGCGCGCGCGGCGTCCGCGGCGCTTCTCGGCGCGCTGTTGCTGATCGGGCTTATCGACCCCACGAGCACCCCGCGCCTCGTGCCGGCCGGCGGTGGCACCTTCGCCGGCAGCACGCAGCACGACAACGGGCAACGGTCCGGGGCTGTAGGGCGGTGGTCGCATTTGGCGGTGACCTACGACGGGAAGACGCTTCGACTGTACGAGGACGGCACACCGGTATCGAGCCAAGCGATCTCCGGCACCATCCTGAAGACCAAGGACCCCCTGTGGATCGGGGGCAATCGTCCCTACGGGGAGCACTTCCAGGGCGTGATCGACGACGTGCGCGTGTACAACCGAGCGCTGAGAGCTTCGGAGGTGCGAGCAGAGATGTCGACGCCGGTCGCAGGCGACACCTCGCCGGCGGCGGGCCTCGTCGGGGCCTACGGATTCGATGCGGGTTCGGGGGCCACGGCTGCCGACGCCTCGGGCAACCGCAATATTGCGACCATCCGCGGAGCGAGCTGGACGACCCGGGGACGGTTCCATCGGGCGCTGCGCTTCGACGGCGGCGACGATGTGGTGCGCGTGCCTGCCTCGGCGTCGCTGGATCTGAGCACCGCGATGACGCTCTCGGCCTGGGTCCGGCCGACCGAATCGCAGTCCGGATGGCGGACGGTCCTGGCCCGTCAGACCGACGCGTATTTCCTGATGGCAGGAGGCGGACGCCGGCGCGAAGGGCGCCTTCAGACGATCGACGGGGTTCGCGTACCTCTGCTCATCATCGCCGCCATCTGGAGCTGCCTGGCGCTGGCGGGCGCCCGCGCTCCGTCCGTCCGGGGACGGAGGCTCTGGTACTGGCCGCCGGTCGCCCTCTTCGTGGCGGGATCCGCCGCCGATGCCGCGCTCACACCGTCGGACACCCTGATCGGCCCAACCCTCGTGGCGCTGTGGTTCGCACTGGTCGCCTCACGCCGCGGCGAAGCGGCGGTCATGTGGGTCCTCGTCGCAGCGTTTGCCGGCGTGACCGTAGTTTCCGTTGCCGACCCGGACGCGCTCGCGCTCGGACACGACCATGGGGGCATCGCTCGCTCAGCGGCGCTCGGGCTGCTGATAGCGACGGCCGGCCTGCAGAGCGCTCGCGCGTCAGGAGCCTCGGGAGGACCTGCGCGCGCTGCGGGCTGACCTCGCCTTGCCCGCTGATCCGTTCCGCGCGCCACCTGACCTGTTCTTCGGGCCACCTGACCTGTTCTTCCGGCCACCTGACCTGTTCTGCGCCCCGGCCGACCTGTTCTGCGCCCCAGCCGACCCGTTCTGCGCCCGAGCCGACCCGTTCTGGGCCCCACCCGATCCATTCTGCGCACCGGCGGGCAGACGTGGGCGGGACCTCGGCGCCGCGATCGGTGGGTTGATCATGGCTGAGACGCCGGCCACGAAGGCGACGGTTCCGATGCGGTCCAGGGCGGCTGCGGCATTGACGCGGACACCATGCTCCGAGTCTCGGGTCGCCCGAAGGAGCGCCTCAACTGAGACGGGATCGCGCAGTTCGCCGAGGGCGACGCATGCCTCCTCGCGAGTTCGCGCGTCCGGATGTTCGACGGCTTCGATCAACGGGTCGAGCGCCGGCGCGCCGCCGATCTGACCAAGAGCCCACACCGCCCGGTCGGGGGCGGGGCTGGATCGAGCAAGTGCGGTGAGCGCCGGGACCGCTTCTTCCTTGAGCCAAAGAAGGAAATCCTGCGCGCGTGCTGCGATGTCGTCGCGGTCGTCCTCCAGCGCCTCCAGCAGTAGGTCGATGACTCCATCGAGCGCATCGTGGGGCTTCGTGGAGTCGCATAGGTTCCAAACGAGCTCGACCTCGTCCTCCCAGAGCCCTTCCTGCGCGTTGCCGCGAACCAGCGAACGGGTGAGCGTGGGGGCGCTATCCGCTTCGTCGATTTGAGCGATTGCGGCGAGTGCGAGCTGCCGTGACGACCCAGCCGGAGGCAGCCAGGCGACGGCCTCCGCGAGCGGCATGGGCTCACCCCATTCGCAGAGGACGCGGATGGCGGCGCAGCGCACGCGGTCTGACGGATGCGCGAGCGCCTCGATGACCGCCGGCAACCCGTCCGAGGGGCCAATCTCGGCAAGGCCTGAGACGGCCGCCTTTCTAATCTCCGCGTCGCCGTGCCCGGCGGCCTCAAGCAGCCCGGCAACGTCGCCTGCTTGTGCGAGCTCGTCGACCTTCGGCGTTCTGAGCGAGGTGAACCGCATCGTCCATTGATAGAACGTCACCGGAACGTTGAAGCTTCCGTGCCCGGACGGCGCTCGCGCGAAAGCTGACGCCCTTGTGCCCCGTTGCATTGGTCGAGATGGTGACTGGGTCACCAAGCGCCACAAACGGGGGTTGGGAAAACGGACCAGCCGACTGGGCCGTTCAAGCGGCCCGAGTCCGCGCGTCGATCGGCCACCCCCACCTGATACGCGTTCGTCTCCAGCGGCGAGGATCGCGGCCGGCGCTGGTGACCGAGCTCTGCCCGGCCCCGACTCTCGCCCAAAAGCTGGCCGAGCACCCGCTGCCGGTGCGCGACGCGGTGACCGTGATGGGCACGGTCGCGTCCGCCGTCGAGGCGCTGGCTGCCCACGGGCTGGCCCCGCGGGAGCTCTCGCCCGAGTCGATCCATCTCCACCGGACCCGTGGCGCGATCCTCGACGACCCAGGAGTGCCCAGGACGCTCGGGCCTCGTGCGAAGGTCGTGTCGCCGTCCGCGCGCGGGTACCTGTCGCCGGAGGAGCTCAGCGGTGGCGCCCCCGTGCCCGGCAGCCTCGTCTACACACTGGGCGCGATCCTGCGCGACAGCGTGCCGGCGGACACCCCCCGGCCTCTCCAGCGCGTGATCGAACAGGCGACCGCCGAGGATCCCGACGAGCGCTATGAGCATCCCGGGGCCTTCGCATTTGCCGCCGCCGCCGCGATGCCGGGAGTTCAGGCCCTCGGCCCGAGACGACGGCGCCCACAATCACGCCCCGCGCCCCCCCGACCCGAGCCCGCGCCGATGCCCGAACCCGCGGTGGGTGCCAAGAAGCAGGCGGGACGCCCGGCGCCCCACGGCCACCTTCGAGAGGCCATGGCGAATGCGGCCGCACTTGCGACGCGGGTGAGGTTGCCGAGGCTGAACGTGCCGCGGCTGAACGTCCCGCGGTTGACCGTCCCGCGGGTGACCCTGCCGAGGCTGAACGTGCCGCGGCTGAACGTGCCGCGGTTGACCGTCCCGCGGGTAACCCTGCCGAGGCTGAACGTGCCGCGGCTGAACGTGCCGCGGTTGACCGTCCCGCGGGTGACCCTGCCGAGGCTGAACGTGCCGCGGCTGAACGTGCCGCGGCTGAACGTGTCGCGGCTCAGCGTGTCGCGGCTTCAGGAGAGGCACCTAGCCGCAGCCGGCATCGCTGCGGTCGCCGCCGTCGGGGCCATCGCGATCGTCCCGATGCTCGGCGTCGGTGGTGGTACCGCCGGCGATGCGCGCGTGGCCTCGGCAGCGCTGAAGCTCGACCTGCCCTCGGGATGGGAGCCGTCGCGAGTTCCCGGGACCGCGCGGAATGGCTCTCGCCGGCGCAGTTGCCACCAGCTCATCCGACAAGCACGCGCGCCTCGTGGTCGGTCTGGCGCGCGATTCGGCACAGGTGCGCCGCCTGGTTGGGTCCGCCGCAGCGGAGGGCGCCAGCCCGCGCAACGTCCAGCTCGGTGGCCTCGAGGCGCAGCGGTGGACGAACGCGCGCGTGTCCGGTGACACGCCGGCGGCGCTCTTCCTCGGGTACACCTCCAGCGGCCCGCTCGTCGCGATCTGTCACCAGCCGGCGGGCGGCACCTCCGCACACGGCGCGCCGTGCTCCGCCGTCCTGGAAACGCTCCGTTTGACCGGCCCGCGCCCGGTGTCCCTCGCCTCCGTAGAGCAGATCCGACGCGAGCTCCGGTCGGCACTTTCGGTGCTCGGCGAAGATCGCATCGAAGGTCGGCAAGCACTCGCCACGGCACCCCTCGCCGACGAGCAGGCGAACGCGGCCAAGTCCCTCGCGCTGAGCTTCAGCTTCGCCTCCCAGACGATCGCTGCCATCCCGACTCCGCAAGGTACGACCGACCTGTCCGCTGTGGTGGGCGCGCTGGATGCGACGGCTGGCGCTTACGACGGCCTTGCCGACGCGATCCTCGGCGGCGACCCCGTCGACTTCGACGTCGCCAAGCAGCAGATCCTCGATGAGGAGGCAGGTCTTCAGCGGAACATCGCCGCGGCGGCGATCCGTTAAGCCGCTTCGAAGAGGCTCAGGCCGTCCCGCTTGACCTCCCGGACGCGACCGTCGTTCAGCAGCAGGTCGACGTGCCCGAGGACCTCTGACAGCGTCAGGTACGCCTGGGTCACGGCGATGTTGCCCCACAGCGCCTGCGCGATCTCGTAGGCGCTTCGCGGGCGCTCGGTGAGCAGACGGTGGATCTTGTCGGCGCGGCGGCGGTGGAGCGCGAAGCGCTCGTCGATCAAGGCGCGGTGGTCGGTGACGGGGTCGCCGTGCCCCGGCAGCACCAGCTCCACGTCCATCTCCCGGGTCTTGCTCAGCGAGTCGAGATAGGTCACGAGCGCCTGAGGTCGCTCATGCGAGCCCTCGGGCGGCCGCGTGATCAGCGGATTCGAGGAGATGTGGCCGAGCAGGTGGTCCGCCGCGATCAGGATGCGCCGCTCGCGGTCGTGGAAGACCGTGTCGGTGGGGCTGTGTCCGGGCCGGTGGTGCACGTGGAGGCTGCGGTCGCGGAAGCCGATCTCGTCGCCGTCGCGGAGCACGCGGGTGACCTCCGCGCGGGCGCCCCACGCCCGGAAGGCGCGCGACACGGAGGTCAGCGCGCTCACCACGTCCTCGGGGATCCCGTGGCGCAGCATCGTCTCGCGGGCGAAGTCGTCGTCGGCCTGCGCCTCCACCGAGAAGTTCTCCACGAAAGGCACGGCCGCGTCGATGGCCGCGACGTCGGCGCCTGAGTGCGCCGCCACGAGCGACACCAGCCCGAGATGGTCGATGTGCTGGTGGGTGAGGATCACCAGCTCGATGTCCTCGAGCTGATGACCGAGGCCGGTGATTCCGCGCTGGAGCTCGTCGAACGAGGTGCCTGAGTTCGGGCCGGCGTCCACCAATGTGAGCGGCTGGTCGTCGATCAGGTAGACGTTCACGCGCCCCACCGCGAACGGCGTGGGTATGGCGAGCCGATGAATCCCGGCGGCGGCCGCCGGGGCGAAGGGGTCGTCGCTCACGCGCGGATCACGCCGAGGACCTCGTCCCGTTTCTCCTTCATGTGGTCCTCGGAGACGAGCGACTCGAGGTTCAGGCGCAGAAGCGGCTCGGTGTTCGAGGGCCGGACGTTGAAGTGCCAGTCGTCGTAGTCGACCGAGATGCCGTCGAGGTGACTCACGCTGCCGTCCCAGTAGCGCTCCTCGAGCTCCTTCATCTTCCCGTCCTGGTCCTGGACCTCTGAGTTGATCTCGCCCGAGATGAAGTAGCGCGAGCGCAGCGGCTCGAGCAGCTCGCTGAGCTTCTTGCCCTCGACGGACAGGAGCTCCAGGATCAGGAGCGCGGGGATGGTCCCGGAGTCGGCGCAGTAGAAGTCGTGGAAGTAGTAGTGGCCTGAGACCTCGCCGCCGAAGGCCGCGCCCACCTCTCGCATGCGCGTCTTGAAGAACGCGTGCCCCACCCGGTTGACGAGGGCCGTGCCGCCGGCCGCCTCGATGGTGTCGGGGACAGCGCGCGAGGCGCGCACGTCGTACAGGATCGCGGCGCCCTTCTCCTTGCGCAGGATCGAGTCGGCTAGCAGCGCCGTGAGGAAGTCGCCGGCCACGAAGCGGTCGGTGTCGTCGATGAAGAAACAGCGGTCGGCGTCGCCGTCCCACGCGATACCCAGCTCGGCGCCGGTCTCGCGCAGCTTGTCGATGATGAAGCGGCGGTTCTCCTCGAGCATCGGGTTGGGCCCGTGGCCGGGGAACTCGCCGTCAGGCTCCCAGTAGGTGCGCACCTGCTCGATCGGGAAGCCGTCGAGCAGCGGTCCCACCATCGGACCGGCCATGCCGTTGCTGCCGTCGAGCACCACCTTCCGGGACGTAATGAGCGTCGGGTCGATGAAGCCGAGCGCGTCCTTGCGGAAGGCGTCGCCCACGTCTTCGGTCGTGATCTGCCCCGGCCGTTCAGCCGGGGGGCCCGGCTCGCCCGCGGTCACGATCTCGCGCACCTCGCGGATGCCCGAGTCGCCCGAGAGGGCGAGCGCGCCGCGCTTCACGAGCTTCGCGCCCGTGTACGCCGGGGGGTTGTGCGAGGCGGTGCACATGAGCCCGCCGTCCAGCTCGCGCGCCCCGACCGTCCAGTACAGCTGCTCGGTGCCGACCATCCCGATATCGATCACGTCGGTGCCCTCGTCGGCGATCCCACGCGCGTATTCCGCCGCCATGCTGGGCGCCGACAGCCGCATGTCGCGCCCGAGCCCCACGGTGAGCTCCTCGACCGGCGTGTCCTGGAGATCGGAGAGCACGCGCGCGAAGGCCCGCCCGATCCGGTACGCGAGCTGCTCGTCCATCTGATCGGGGTACGTGCCCCGGACGTCGTAGGCCTTGAAGATCGAGGGGTCCATTTGAAGGGACCCTAACGGCCTTTTCACGAACAGCAGCACTAAAGGGGGACGGGTTTTGGACCCCCGCCACCGTCACCGCTGCAGTTCGCTCGCGGCGGCCCGGCGCTACAGGAAGCCGCGCCGGCGGAAGTAGCCGACCATCCCGACCAGCACCACGACCATCACTCCCAGGATGGTCCAGAAGGCCTCGACGCCACCCTCGAACGGGAAGTCCACGTTCATCCCGAAGATGCTCGCTAGGAGTGTCAGCGGGAGGATGATCACGCTGAACGCGGTGAGCACCCGCAGCACCTCGTTCACGCGGTGGGAGAGCACGGACTCGTTCGTGTCCTCGAGCGCCTCCACGACCTCCTTGTAGTTCTCGAGCATGTCCCAGATGCGCTCGGAGGCGTCGACGATGTCGTCGAAGTAGACCTCCATCTCCTCGGCGAGGTAGCGCTGCTTGGTCCGCTCGAGGTCTCGCAGCACCGCGCGCTGCGGGCGGATGATCTTGCGGAAGTTGATGATCTCCTGCTTCGAGTTCGAGAGGTCGCGCACGACCTCCTCGGCCTTGCCCTCGAAGATCTCCTCCTCCATCCGCTCCAGCTTGTTGCCGATCTTGCGGAGCATCGGGAAGCAGTAGTCGAAGGAGTCGTCGACGATCTTGTAGAGCAGGTAGCCGGAGCCCTTGGAGAGCAGGGAGTCGCGCACGTCCTCGGAGGAACGGCAGCGCTCGAACAGGTACTCCACCGGTGGGATCGGCGTGTTCGGGATCGTGATCAGGAAGTCCGGCCCGATGAAGATGTCGAGCTCGGCCGCGTTCAGCCGGCCGACGGTCTTGTCGAAGACCGGGAAGTAGAGAACGATGAACAGGTAGTCGTCGTACTCGTCGATCTTCGGGCGCTGGTTGCGCGAGAGGACGTCCTCGTAGTCCAGCGGGTGGAACTCGTAGTGCTCCTCGAGCCATGCGCGCTCGGCGGGGCCGGGACGCTCGATGTTGACCCAGCGCAGCCCGCCCCACTCGACGGACTCGACCTGGGGCTCAGCGCTTGCTGCGAGGCGTGCGGGATCGACCCGTGCGCGGGCGGAGCGCCTGAGACGTGGCTTCGGCAGGCTCGGCATAGGGTCTGAGGGGGTCGTCCAGCACGTTCACGTGTCCCATTCTACTTCGAGCTGCTGGTATCCTGCGGCGCTACATAGCCGTTGCATCGAGAGGGGTGGAGGGACATGGCCCTGCGAAACCCCGGCAACCACTCAGCGGACGCTCATGTCCGCGGGGAAAGGTGCCAATTCCACGAGATGTGACCGGGCGCCTGATCGAGGCCTCCGTCGTCACACAGCGGCGGAGGTTTTTCGACATAAGGGGCTTCAATGCCAGTTCAGGCGCTTCAGTGCAAGGAATGTGACTCCACCTATCCGCTCGACGCTCGCTACGTGTGCGAGAACTGCTTCGGGCCGCTCGAGGTCGCGTACGACCACAGCGGGCTCGACGCCGCCGAGGCCAAGCGGAAGATCCAGTCGGGCCCGCAGACGCTCTGGCGCTACGCCGACTTCCTCCCGTTCGCGGCTCCGCCGCAGACCGGCCTGCCGGTCGGTCTGACCCCGCTCCAGCGCGCGCCGCGGCTCGCCGAGGCGCTCGGCGTGGGGGAGGTGTTCGTGAAGAACGACACCGCCAACCCGACGCACTCGTTCAAGGACCGCGTGGTGGCCGTGGCGCTCGCCAAGGCGCGCGAGCTCGGCTATCAGGTGGTGGCCTGCGCCTCCACGGGCAACCTGGCGAACGCGGTGGCGGCGCACTCCGCGGCCGCCGGGCTCGAGTCGTACGTGTTCATCCCGTCTGACCTCGAGGAGCAGAAGGTGCTCGCCACGGGTGTCTACGGCACGCACCTCGTGGCCGTGCGCGGCACCTACGACGACGTGAACCGGCTCTGCACCGAGATCTCCGGCGAGCGCGACTGGGCGTTCGTGAACGTGAACGTCCGGCCGTACTACGCGGAGGGGTCAAAGACGATCGCGTTCGAGATCGCCGAGCAGCTCGGCTTCGAGCTGCCGGACCGGGTGGTGGCGCCGATCGCCTCCGGCTCGCTGTTCACGAAGATCGCGCGCGGGTTCCAGGAGTGGCTCGACGTGGGGCTGCTGCACGGCTCGCTGCCCACCTTCAACGGCGCGCAGGCCGAGGGTTGCTCGCCCGTCGCGCAGGCGTATGAGGCGGGCCAGGACATCTGCCGGCCCGTGAAACCCGACACGATCGCCAAGTCGCTCGCCATCGGGAACCCGGCGGACGGGCCGTACGCGCTCGACCTGGCACGGCGCTCGTCGGGATCGATCGACTCCGTCAGCGACGACGAGATCCGCGACGGCATCCGGCTGCTCGCCCAGACCACGGGCATATTCACCGAGACGGCCGGCGGCGTGACGACGGCGGTCCTGCGCAAGCTGGCCGAGCGCGGCGACATCGGCCCGGACGAGCGGGTGGTCGCGGTGATCACCGGCGACGGCCTGAAGACGCTCGACGCGGTGCGCGGCACGTTCGAGAAGCACGAGATCGAGCCGTCGGTCGAAGCGTTCGAGAACGCGGTCGCCGGAGCCGCCGTCGGCGCTGTGTAGTCTGCCGAACCGATGTCCGTGACGGTCAAGATTCCCACGCAGTTGCGCAGCGTTACGGGGGGCGACTCGGAGACTGCGGTCGACGGCGCCACCACCGTCGGCGAGGTGCTCGACGGCCTCTACGACCGCTACGACGGCCTGCGCGACCGGATCGCGGAGGACGGGGACCTGCGTCGCTTCGTGAACGTCTACGTGGGTGGCGAGGACATCCGCTTCCTCGACGGGCTCGACACCGAGGTCGAGGACGGCGACGAGGTCACGATCCTCCCGGCAGTGGCCGGCGGCAGCTGAGCGTCCTCGTCACCGGGGCGCAGGGCCTGATCGGCTGCGCGCTCGTGGAGAAGCTGCTCGCCCGCGGCGAGGACGTCGTCGTGCTCAGTCGCTCGGACCTCGTGGGTTCACGCTTTGACAGCGAGGGCCTCCGTGATCGCTGCACGCTTGTCTCCGCTGAGCTCGACTCCCTTGGCCCCGCACTTGCCGAGCACAACCCGCGCACGATCTTTCACCTCGCGGCTCAGACACAGGTCGGGAAAGCCAACCGTGCCCCGCTGGCGACCTGGGAGACCAACGTTCGCGGAACGTACACGCTGCTCGAGGCGGTCCGCGAGCACGGGGCGGGGACGCGGGTGGTGGTGGCGTCGTCCGACAAGGCCTACGGCACGCATCACGAGCTGCCCTATCGCGAGGACTTCGCGCTCCAGGCTTCCTACCCGTACGACGTGTCAAAGGCTGCCACCGACCTCATAGCCCGCTCGTACGCGGCCACGTTCGAGATGCCGGTGGCGGTGACGCGCCTGGCGAACGTCTATGGGCCAGGCGACGTGAACTGGGCGCGCGTGATTCCGGACACCGCACGGGCGCTGGTTCGTGGCGAGCGCCCGGTGATCCGCTCAGACGGGACGCCCGAGCGCGACTACATCTATGTGGAGGACGCCGCCGAGGTTTACGTGGCCGTGGCCGACTCCCTGGACGACCCCGCGCACCACGGCCGGGCTTGGAACGCCGGCTCCGGCGAGCCGCGCTCGGTGCTCGAGGTGGTGGAGCGACTGATCCGGATCTCGGGCCGCGACGTGGAGCCGGACATCCAGGGCAGCCGAGTGCCCCACGGCGAGATCGACCGCCAGTACCTCGACCCAACGGCGATCCGCACCGAGCTCGGCTGGGAGCCCAAATGGGACCTGGACAGCGGCCTGCGAGCCGCGTTGGAGTGGTATGAGCGGACGCTCGCCTAGGGAGCCAAAGACGACCCGGAGCGCTGCTGGTAGCGCCGCACCACGAGCAACGTGCCGACGTTCGTGATTACGCCGAGCGTATTCGGGATGATCAGGTACGGGTCGCCCGTCGAGATGCCGTAGGCGCACCAGGCGCTCGAGCCGACCGCGATCACCGCGAGGAACGCCAGCGAGACGTCGTCCGCCTGCCCGCGCTCCAGCACGCGCCGGACCTGGAAGAGCGGCGCGAGCGCCATCGCCACGCCCATCGCGGACGCCATGACGCCGAAGAAGTCAGTGGCGCTCATCAGCGCGCGCAGTCGATGCAGAGGGAGCTCTCGGGCGCGACCTCGAGCCGGCCGGGGGCGATCGGGCCACCGCAGCTGTCGCAGCGCCCGTAGCTGCCCTCCTCGAGCTTCGCGAGGGCGCGCTCGAGCTTCTCCTCGGTCACCAGCAGGCTGTTGCCGACGCCGATCTCGTTGCGACGGCTGATCGCCTCGTTGGTGCCGTCGCCGATGCGCTTGCCGAAGCCGATGCCGGCGCCGGGCTCGGGAGCCTTGGCCAGCTCGGCGATGCGCGCCTGGAGCTCTGCGAGCCGGCCGCGCAGAAGCCGCTCTGTGTCGATGTCGTGGGGCGTCACGCGCCCCAGGTTAGGCCCCGGGGAGCCGAAACTCAGAAGACGAAGAGAATGAGCAGGATCAGGATGAGGATTGCTGCGCCGATGCTGATGTACACGCTTCCCCCCTTTCGGTTTAGGGCCGGATACCCGAACGTGGGCGGCGCCAAGCATTCAGCGGCGCAGAAGTGCGCGCCCGACCCCGCCGTTGATTGGCCAGGTGCAACACGCCTCGACAATCCTGGCGGGCACGGTCCAGGTTGCCCCCCTGACTGACGCTGACGTGGCTCGGGCCGCCGCGTTTCTGCATGCCCAGCTCAACTCACGGGTCTCGGCCGAGGCCTGGGAACGCGCGCTCGACATGCCATGGAGCGTCGACCGACCCAACGCCGGCGTCATGCTCCTCGACGGCGACGCCGTCGTGGGGGTACAGCTGGCGTTCTATTCCGACCGAACCATCGATGGCCGGCGCGAGCGGTTCTGCAACCTGGGCGCCTGGTGCGTGCTGCCGGAGTACCGCTTCCACAGCCTCCGGCTGCTGAAGGCTTTGCTCGCACAGGAGGGCTACCACTTCACGGACCTGTCCCCGAGCGGCAACGTGCCCGCGATCAATTCGAGGCTCAAGTTCCGGCAGCTCGACACGGCGACCGCGCTGATCCCGAACATTCCCTGGCCGAGCTGGCCGCGCCGCGCGGTGATCTCCTCCGACCCGGAGCTCATCGACCGCACGCTGACGGGCGAGAACCTCGAGCTCTACCGGGACCACCTCTCAGCCGGAGCGGCTCGCCACGTCGTGCTGATCAAGGACGACGAGTGGTGCTACGTGGTGTTCCGGAAGGATTCGCGGAAGAACCTCCCAGTGTTCGCCAGCATTCTCCACGTGAGCAACCCGGACCTCTTCCGCAGGCTCGCGCGGCCGTTCTCGCGCCACTTGCTCGTCCACCACGCCGCGCTGGCAACCCTCGCGGAGGAACGGATAGTGCGGTGTCGGCCGAGACCATCCTTCCGACTCCGGTCGCCGCGCCGCAAGATGTTCCGCAGCCCGGACCTGGAACCGGCTCAGATCGACGACCTCTACAGCGAGCTGGTGTGCGTTTCATGGTGATGACGATGGACCGGAGAACGACGCGGCGGCCCGGGAGCATGCGGACGCAGCTACACCAGATCGTTGGCGACGTGGCCGAGCTGCGTGGCGATTCACCGGCCCTCACCTACAGAGACAACACGGTCACCTACGCCGGCCTCTGGCGCGAGATCCGGGCGTTCGCCGCCGGACTCGGTGCGATTGGACTCGAGCGTGGGCAGCGGGTCGCGATCTACCTCGACAAGGGCATTGAGACCGTGGCCTCCGTCTTCGGGACATCGGCCGCGGGTGGTGTCTTCGTCCCGGTGAACCCACTGCTGCGCGCGCAGCAGGTCGCGTACATCCTCGAGGACTGCGGCGCACGGGTACTCGTGACCTCGCCCGAACGCTTCGAGCGAATGTGTCAGGAGCTCGACGCGATCCCGTCGGTCGAGCAGGTCGTCCTGGTTGGTGACACATCCCAGGCGATCGAGGGCGCGCAAGCGTGGGACGACTTCCGTGCCGACGGGCAGGTCGCAGACACCGTCGCCGTCGACCTGGACATGGCGGCCATCTTCTACACATCGGGCAGCACGGGCAAGCCGAAGGGCGTTGTGCTCTCGCATCGCAACCTCTTGGTCGGGGGCGAGAGCGTGAGCCAGTACCTGGACAACACCGAGGACGACTGCATCCTCGCTGCGCTGCCGCTCAGCTTCGACGCGGGCTTCAGCCAGCTCACGACAGGATTCACCGTGGGGGCCCACGTCGTCCTCGTGAACTACCTGCTTCCGAGCGAGGTGGTCCGGCTCTGCGCAAAGCACGGCGTGACAGGCCTGACGTGCGTGCCACCGCTGTGGATCCAGCTCAGCGATCAGGCCTGGCCAGATGACGCCACTCGGAGCTTGCGTTACTTCGCGAACACGGGCGGGCGCATGCCGAAGCCGACGCTGGACAAGCTGAGGGCCCTCTTTCCCGATGCGAAGCCTTTCCTGATGTACGGCCTTACGGAAGCGTTCCGATCCACGTACCTCGACCCGTCAGAGGTCGATCGTCGGCCGGGCTCGATCGGAAAGGCGATTCCCAACGCCGAGATCTTGGTCGTCCGCGAGGACGGGACGGTCTGCGAGGCCGGAGAGGAGGGCGAACTGGTGCACCGCGGCGCTCTCGACGGCCATGGGCTATTGGAACGACCCTAAGCGAACGGCGGAACGGTTTCGACCGGCGCCGGGCACGGACCCAGGGGTATGTGTGCCGGAGCCGGCGGTGTGGTCCGGAGACATCGTGGTCAGCGACGAAGAGGGATTTCTTTATTTCGTGGGCCGCCGTGACGAGATGATCAAGACGTCGGGTTACCGCGTAAGCCCAACCGAGATCGAAGAGGTCGCTTACGGCACGGGACTGGTAGGTGATGCCGTGGCGCTGGGCGTCGAGGACCCGCTGCTCGGACAGCACGTGGTGCTCGCCGTGAGCGCCGCGAACGGTCAGCCGCTCGACTCCGCGACCCTGCTCACCGAGCTCCGGCGGCAGCTGCCGCTGTACATGGTTCCGAAGCACGTGGTGATACGGCCGGCGCTTCCTCGCTCGCCGAACGGCAAGTTCGACCGAAACCTCCTGAGGCAGGAGCTGGGAGCTCCGTGATCCAGAAGAACATCGAGTCCGCGCGCGCCAACGGCGTCAGCGTCGGTGAAATCCCCCTGGAACTCCTGGCGGAGCGGGTCGGCGCCACTCCTTTCTTCGCCTACGACCGTGCCATGCTCACGGAACGCATCGCCCTGCTGCGAGGCGTCCTGCCCGCCGGACTCGATCTCTCGTACGCAGTGAAGGCGAATCCAATGCCCGCCGTGGTGCAGCACCTCAGCGGTCTCGTCGACTCGTTCGACGTGGCTTCGGCCGCGGAGATGCGAACGGCACTCGACACCCCGACCCCGGCCACCAGGGTGAGCTTCGCCGGGCCGGGCAAGACCGTCGACGAGCTCACGCAGGCGGTCGCAGCCGGCGTCACAATCGAGATGGAATCCGAGACCGAGGCGGCACGCATCGTGGCAATCGGTGAGCGCCTCGGCATTCAGCCGCGCGTCGCGGTACGGGTCAATCCGGACTTCGAGGTAAAGGGATCCGGCATGCGTCTCGGTGGCGGTTCGCAGCAGTTCGGCGTTGACTCGGAACGAGTCCCCGCGCTCCTTGTCGAGCTCGCCCGGGAGGACGTCGATTTCATGGGCTTCCATATTTTCGCTGGGTCGCAGAACCTGAACGCCGAGCTCCTGTGCGAGGCGCAGCAGAAGACGGTTGAGCTGGCGCTGCGGCTTGCGGACGAGGCGCCGATGCCGACGCGGTACCTGAACGTCGGTGGTGGCTTCGGCATCCCGTACTTCGAGCAGGACAAGCCGCTCGACATCGTGGCGATCGGGCAAAACCTCGAAGAGCTCCTGGCGGATTCGATCCGGCCACGTCTCCCGGATCTGAGAGTCGTCGTCGAGCTCGGCCGATACATCGTCGGCGAGAGCGGGATCTATGTCACGCGCGTCGTCGACCGCAAGGAGTCACGCGGGCGGACCTTCCTGGTCGTCGACGGGGGCCTGCACCACCAGCTGGCAGCGTCGGGCAACTTCGGGCAGGTCATCCGCCGCAACTACCCGGTGGCCATCGGCAACCCCACCGAGGTCGACGCACGGGAGACCGTCAGCGTCGTGGGGTGCCTGTGCACGCCACTCGACCTGCTGGCCGACAAAGTCGAGCTTCCGGTGGCTGACATCGGCGACCTGGTGGTCGTATTCCAGGCCGGTGCCTACGGGTTAACGGCCAGTCCCACAGCTTTCCTCAGCCACCCGGCGCCAGTCGAGGTGCTGGTCTAGACATGGCCCTCTCGTCGCAAGTTAGAAAGGACCCAATGCAGCTGGATTCGACGGTGAGCCTGAACACGGTCAGGGAGGTGCTGGTCGACACGCTCGGCTTGCAGAATCAAGCCGACGAGCTGAACGCGGACACGCGGCTCTTTGGCTCGCTGCCCGAGCTTGACTCCATGGCCGTCCTCGAGGTGCTGCTCGCGCTCGAGCAGCGGTTCGGCATCACGATCGAGGGGGAGGACGTAACCGTCGAGGCGTTCGAGTCGCTCGGCAGCCTGACGGACTTCGTTAGTCGGCACGTGCGCTGACTGATCACTGCGGGTAAGCGACGCGCATCAGCGCGGTCCTGACGGCGGGCGGTGTTTCCGTCGGGCGAGTCGCTATAGTGCCCGCCGCCGCATCGGAGTGACTGTCCTTAGGGTGGTCCTCCGGAAGGTCACACGTCCGACGGGGGAAGGGTGTGGCCGCGATCGACCGGGTGCCGAAACCGGTCGATTTCGATGCAGGTGAACGGGCGGTACTGCCGCTGTGATTCGGCATGAGCCGCAGCGACGCGGCCCAAACCCGAGGAGAACAAGCCGATGTTGAGATGGCTGGTGTTGCCGATGGTTGTTTTCGCGTACCTCGCCGCGACGGTGAGCGCAGGCGCCCCTCGCGATCGCGATCACGATCGACTGCCCGATCGCTGGGAACGGAAGCCACCACCTCTCGACGACTAGCCCCTCCGCCAAGCGCGATCCCGACGGCGACCGCCTGAACAACCGCCGCGAGCTGCGGCTGCGCACGCACCCGCGGCGCGCCGACACCGATCGCGACCGCCTGCGCGACGGGGCCGAGGTGCGCCGCTTCCACACGAACCCGCGCAAGCGGGACACCGACGGCGACAGGTTCAGCGACCGCTGCGAGCTGCGCAAGGGAACGAACCCGCGCAAGCGCGGGAGTCGCCCCAAGCGTCGATGCTCGAAATCGCGGCAGGCGCCGCCGACGAACCCCGCGCCCGGCGACTCCCCGGCCTAGCGGTGGCGTTCCCGGATGCTTCGAGTACGGGTGTGCCTGCGGGGACGGTGTTGTCGGCTTCGGGTGGGATGACGATCACGACGGCGGGTGCGGTTATCGATGCGCGTGAGATCACGGGGCAGGTGGTTGTGAACGCGCCGAACGTGACGATCCGCAGGTCGCGTATTCGTTCCAATTCGATGTGGGTTGTTGATAACAACAGCACCGGTTTGGTGATCGAGGACAGCGAGATCATGAACCGGCCGGTGGCGGGCCAGAACAACTGCCACAACGCGATCGGCGACGCCAACTTCACGGTGCGCCGCACGGAGCTGACGGGGTGTGAGAACGCGGCGAACGTCGGTGGCGACAACGTCACGTTCGTGGACAGTTGGATGCACGATCTCGACACGAGCGGGCCGAGCTATGTGTGGGGCAACGATCCGCACACCGACGGGCTGCAGATGTCGCCCGGTGCGGACAACATCGTGGTGCGCCACAACACGATCGACCCGTCCCCGGGTGGCGGTGTGACGGCGCCGATCATCATGGGCGTGAACGGGTCGCAGTCGAACGTCTGGATCGAGGACAACTACCTCGACGGCAACGGCGCCGCCTACGCCATCTACGCCAACCGCCAGCCCTCGCCCAACGTCCACATCAACCGCAACCGCATGCTCAAGGGCTACGGCTACACCGCCTGCGTCAAGCTCGGCAACACCGTCACCGAGTTCAACGACAACCGCGACGCCACCACCAACGCCCTACTCCCCCCAGACAACGGCGCCGGCGGCAGCTGCACCAACTAGGGTCTGTGCATCAGACGCGGCGTTCTGGGAGCTCAAGAAGCGCGTTAGGCAGAAGGCGCACTAGGCATCAAGGCGCGCCCCGGACAGCCGAGGTCGCTCGACGCGTCCGATGGATCGATGTGGTGGAGACGATCGAGTTCGGATAATCCTGGGCTTTCCACATCGTTGCGTTGCCCGAATAGCGATGGCGCCTGGTGTTCCAGCGAACTCGGCAGTGCACCTTCTCGGTCGATAGTCGGTAGCAGAGCTTCCTAAGAGGTCCGCGGCGCCTTGTGAACCGCCTGCCGTACTGCTTGCGGAGCACACGTGGCAACCGGCGCCGGGCATCACGGATCTTCAATGGCCGCTTGTTGGACTTCGCGTTTCCGTCGGGGTAAGTCAGCGTCTTGTCGTCCGCGAGAGGAGGCCTGTTCGGCGCGAGGTTGCCGGTGAACTGGAAGACGTTGTCGTCGTAGTCCCGATCGCCGCCGCCGAACTGGTCCTCGAAGCCGGCCAGGAACGTGCGCACGCCGGTCTCCGTGACGTTGGCGTGTGCGATGCCGTCCGGGTTCCGGCTCGCTGGGCCCATGAAGAACGTCGGGCCGTCGTTGAGCACGGTGATCCCGAACACCAGCTCCCGGCCCGCGGGGAAAGGCCCAACCGTCACATGCTTGCCCACCTCCGTGTTGAGGGCGATGTCGTCGCGGGTCCCGTCCGGGAGCAGCAGGAAGAGCGGCTGGTGAACCCGGCCGTGCCCGACTGCACGACGATGTCCACGGTGCCGCCAGTCGCGAACAGCTGGCCCCCGATCACCGCTTCCGCCTTTGCGGGCGCCGCAACCACCAGCGCGACCGCGATCAGCGCGGCATACACCCGCAAGCAAAGGGAGGTCCGTGACATACCGCTCCGTTCCAGGGAGCGCCGCGGATCGGCGCGCCGGGCTTTCCATATCAACGTCGGCGACGGTCCCGTTCTCACGGTTTCGCGTCCGAGTAGACGGGCTCGATTCCCGAAGCTGTCCGGCGCGAATTCGAGAGGTCGCACACCGACGTCGTCGGCGTAGATCTCGAAGGAGGGTCATATTGTCTTGCCGGGCGACCGCGTCGTAGATGGCGCGCACACCCTCCACATTCTCCTGCGCATCGCCCGACCAGTTTCCCGCCCGATCTAGGCTGCCAAGGGTGGGCGCCGGCCTGAGCCGGACAAAGGCGCCGGCGGCGCGTGACCAACTAGAACGCTGAAGCGCTGATCGCGCTACCGCATCGGTCTCGCACTGCTCTCGATCGGCGCAGGCTTCGTCATGACACCGTTGCGAAGCAACGGTTGACCCCTCCAGGCGGTTCCTGTAGAGCGTTCCAAACGCCAACGCCAGGAAGGGGTTACGGATGACCGCGATCGATGACAAGCACGCCCAGCTGCCGTGGATCGGCAACCCCAAGGACGAGGGGGCGGGTTCCGAGGAGGGGCCACTTCCGGACGGGCGCGGCACCGTGAGGGACTTCGACAACGGCTCGATCTACTGGTCGCCGGAGACGGGTGCCCACGAGGTGCACGGCGCTATCCGCGACAAGTACGGCCAGACCAGGAAGTGGATCGGCTACCCGACCACGGACGAGACCGGGTGCCCCGACGGAGTGGGGCGCTTCAACCACTTCGAGCACGGCTCGATCTACTGGACGCCAGAGACCGGCGCGCACGAGGTGCACGGCGCGATCCGCGACAAGTGGCAGTCGATGGGGTGGGAGCGCAGCAAGCTCCGGTACCCGACGACCGACGAGCACGACATCCCAGGCGGCCGCGCGAGCAACTTCCAGGGCGGCGAGATCGAGTGGACCCAAACGGGCGGCCCGGTCGTGCGCAAGTCGCAGCGACTCGACGACTAGGCGGGTCGAGTTGCGCTGCTAGCCGAGCTGCTCCTGCAGCCTCACTGCTTCGAGGGCGGTTGCTTCGGTCGGGAAGAAACCGAACCAGACGGCCTTCTTCCGCCGCCACCGCCAAACGTGCCAGGCCGTTTGCCTCACAGCGATGCCGCTGTCGGCGGCGTGACCCCCAACCTCAACGTTTCCCAGCGTGATGTGGCCGAGGTCCCGCAGCTCGACGACTTCGACCTGGTAATCGGGCCAAGCGGCGAACAGGGTCTTCCACCAGCGGCGGATGCCGTCGTGGCCGTGGAAAACGCCCTCCACGGCAGCCAGGCGCGGGACGGCCTCGGCGTCGGCATCGATGAGTGCCAGGAGGGAACTGAGGTCGCGTCGATTGAACGCGTGGTAGGCCTGGTGAGCCAGCTCGACGTTCTCCTGCGACATCGCCTACTCGCGCAGGCCGACGGCTTCGAGGGCCTCGTCCTCCGTTCGGAAGCTGAGAACGCGCGCCAGCTTTCCCTCACTGACGAAGAACGCGGAGTAGTACGGAGCCCGGACCTCGGCGCCGCTCCCACCGCCTCGTGCATGGAACATTCCGACCACCAGCACCTTGTCGCCGAGGTCGCGGAACTCCTGTGCATCGAGGTTGAGGACCTCCCAGACGTCGGCGTCCTGGAAGTAGCCCACGAGCCCCTCGGCCCCGTCGTAGACGGTGGACTCCACTGTCCCGGTCCACGTCACCCATTGGAAGTCGTCCGTGGTCATCTCGACCAGGGCGGGCACGTCCCGCCGATTGAAGGCGGCGACCGCGTTCCTCGCAAGCACCATGTTCTCCTGAGACATCGCCTACGCCCGCAGCCCCGCGGCTTCGAGGGCGTCGCCTTCGGTTCCGTAGGCACCCCACCGAACACACTTCCCCTGCCGCCACCGCGCTGACAACCAGAGCGGTGCGTCGAGGGCGCGTCGAGCGGCGCGTCGCTGTCGGCGCCGTGGCCGTGGACACGCAAGCGTGCGAGCGTCACGTCTCCAAGGTCGCGCACCTCGACAGCCTCGGTGGCGAAGTCAGGGAAAACGTCGAGCAGGTTCTCCCACCAGCGGCGGATTCCAGCGCGGCCGTGGTAGTCGCCCTCCATCCCTGAGAGGATCGGAACAGCCTCCACGTCGGCGTCCATCAGGCTCACGAACGCATCAAGATCGCGTCGGTTGACAGCGTCATAGGCCTGGTGAAAGAGCTCGACGTTCTCCTGCGTCATCGCCCGCCCAGTATCCCGAGGGCGAGGGTGGATTGCCAACGGCGCAGAGCGCAGAACCGCCCGGCCGGCGCTGAGGGTCTAGCGGGATACGCCCGGAAGGATTCGAACCCTCGACTTCTGCCTCCGGAGGCAAGCTGACGCATCGGCCCTAACCGGCCCCGGCCCCGCTTCCAATGCCATCGACTTCGCGTATAGCGCAGTCGTGGAGGCCGAGAATGCGGTGCTCGATGCGGCGCGTACGCGGGCAGAGGCCGACGAGCTCGCAGCGAGCGCCTGAGTAGCGAGTCACTCAGCCGGTTTCTTCGAGGGAGCCAAGCCCGTCCCGCCGTCGGGGCCCGCGAGCGACCGGACTTCCTTGGTCAGCGACAGGATCTGCCGGGAGAGGTCAAGCAGCTCCTCGTTCTGCTTGTCCTCCTCCTGAACCGTTTTCCACTGCTGGTCCGCGATCACCTGGCGCCTGGCGTCGGCGCGGTTCTGGGAGATCATCACGAAGGTCGAGAGGAAGATGGCCTCGAGCGAGACGATCATCGTCAAGAGGCCGTACGGATAGTCCTCCACCCCGAAGCCGATCCAGCAGCCGAACCAGATGATGTGCAGGTAGACGAACAGCATCGATCCCGCAAAGACGGTGATCGCGTCGGCGATCCGGTTCTGCCTTGCCTTCGCGCGCTCCTCCTCGCGTTTGAGCAGGGCGGGATTGATCGGGGGTTCCAGCTTGGGGACAGGAATGAGGAAGCGGTGCAGCCGTTTGCCGAGCGTCTTGCCGTTCTGACCTGGATCGGCAACCGCATGTGCTCGGTGATCGCTTGGCATCGGGACTCCTTCCAGGGTTGGGGGCCGGAGCCTATTCCCGCTCTGGGCCCGCCTTAACGGCGGGTGGTGGCGAGGTGATGAACGCCGGCGGCGCGAGGGCACCGGCCGCCCCTCGCGGGTGTTCCCGGGGGGAGGATCACCCTTGCCGAGTATGGGCGACCGGTGCAGAAGCGGCGGAAGCGGGCACGCCCCGTGCCGTGCGGGGGTGTCACTCGCTCCCGCCGCCCGGCGCACTTACCCGACGACGGTCCGGTTACGCCGAGCGACATGAATAAGCGGGGCGCGCATCCTTGCCCGGAGGGCACCTGTGGGGGGAACACGCGCCCCGCCGCGGTGGCGAGAGGACGCTGATGGGACCCGTTGCCGAACGGCCGCCTAGGGCCCCAACAGCGCCAGACCCTCTGCGGGCCCACCTGCTGAAACGCACTACGGGGCGAGAGGTTTGGGAGTGGGCCAACCACCCGGCGGACGAACTGATGCGACGGGGCGAAGGCACCCCCCCACGGAGCGTCACATCGCCCCGCCCGCCCGCGAAGTTACCCGGCCGTGGTTCGGATATGCCGAGGACTGTCTGCGGGTGCTGGTCGAGGGCGCCCCAGTTGGCAGTAATGGCAGCGGAGCCCGAGGCGGCGCTCGACATGAACGCGCTACGCCGCAACGACCCGGCGGACCTCAACTGATGCCGGAGCTACTCCCGCAGCCCCACGGCATCGAGGGCGGCAGCTCTAGACGTGTATGCCTGCCAGTAGGCGATCTTGCCGTCGCGAAAGCCGAACACCCAGGTTGCCGGTACGGACATGTCTACACCGCTGCGTCCAACCGCCTCCCAGTGTCCCGACACCACGAGCTCTGTGCCGACCTGCTTGAACTCCTCGGCGCACAGCAACAACCTCTCCCAGACCTCCGACTGCGTCTGCCACCAGGTCCGGACTTCGTCGTGCCCCCGGTAGACCTTGCCTTCCAAGGTGGCGCCGACCGGGACACCTTCGACGTCGGGGCTGAGGTGGGCGAGGTAGCCCTCGATGTCCCCCCGGTTCCAGGCCTCGAAGGCGCGCTGCACCATGTCGACGTTCTCCTGCGACATCGCCTACTCCCGCAGCCCCACGGCATCGAGGGCCTCCGCCTCGGTCGAGCAGTTGCGCCACCAGACGCACCTTCCGTGGAGCCATCTGCTCGGCTGCCAGAAGGGATCGATGATCGGCGTGTCGCTGCCAGCGCTGTGTCCCCAACCACGGATGTGACCGAGCGTCATGTCTCCGAGGTCGCGCAGTTCCTCTACCTCGACGGTGTAATCCGGGAAGGCACCGAGGAAATCGGTCCACCAGCGACGCAGGCCCTCGTGGCCGTGGTAGGCGCCCTCCATTCCGACCAGGCGCGATTCGATCTCTATCTCATCGTCCATCAGCGTCAGCAGGGCGTCCCAGTCACGCCGGTTAAACGCGTCATACGCTCGATATGCCAGGTCCACGTTCTCCTGCGACATCGCCTACTCCCGCAGCCCGGCGGCTTCGAAGGCGTCACCCGTGTCGTAGAACTCGCGAATGCGCACGATCATCCCGTCCCGGATCGTGAGCAGCTCGTAGTTGGTCGAGCGAACCTCGGCGCCACTCGCTGCGCCGCGGCCCACCTCGGTTCCCTCGACCAGCACCTCATTGCCTCCGCAGTCGATGATCCGCTGGACCTCGTATCTGTAGTCATCGAAGCTTTCGAGCCACTCTTTGAGCCGCTGACTGACTCCCTCACGGCCTCGATAGGTCGTTCCGTCTTCAGGGACGGTCCACTCGACCCTTGGATGGCACAACGCCATCGTTCTGGGCATCGCGGCGAGCAGCTGCTGCTTGCTAGCGGCCGGCTCGTACCAGCGCGTCGCAATCTCCACGTTCTCCTGCGACATCGCCCACCCAGTATCCCGCGGGGAGAGGGAAGGTCGCCCGTGATCCCTGCTGCTCAGCCAGACCGCCGCGTGGGTCCGCTTAGGGGTCTAGCTAAGTACGCCCGGAAGGATTCGAACCTTCGACTTCTGCCTCCGGAGGGCAGCGCTCTATCCACTGAGCTACGGGCGCGGGAAAAATCCAGTGTAGTCCGCGCATGCTGATCGCCGTCATCTCCGACACGCACCTTCCACGCGGGACGCGGCGGCTGCCGGAGGCGTGCGTCGAGCGGATCGCGGCGGCGGACATGCTGCTGCACGCTGGCGATTTCTCGACCCTCGAGGTGCTTCGCGAGCTCGAGGCGATCGGCCCGCCTGTGGTGGGCGTGCACGGCAACGTGGACAGCGCCGAGCTGCGCCGGCTGCTCCCGGAGGAGCGGCTGGTCGAGGCCGACGGCGCCCACATCGCGATGGTGCACGACGCGGGACCCAGGGCCGGTCGCCTGGCACGGATGCGCACCCGCTTCGGGGAGCGCGCCGACCTCGTGGTCTTCGGCCACTCCCACATGCCGCTGCACGAGCAGGCCGAGGACGGCTTCCAGATCCTCAACCCAGGAAGTCCGACCGAGCGCCGCCGCGCGCCGAGGCACACGATGGGGCTAATCACGTCGAGCGCGGGCTTAGCTCACGATGTGAACTCTTGGCCCTTTGATACCGTATACGGCGTCATGTCTCCTGCCGAGCTCATCAGGGATACACGCCTTCGCCAGGGTCTCAGCCAGCGGCGGCTCGCGCACCGCGCTGGCACCAGTCAGAGCGCGATCGCGAGGATCGAGGCCGGCGACGAGGAGGTCACATGGGCACGCCTGGAGTCGATCCTCCTGGCGATGGGGGAAGCGCCCGTGCTCGGGAGCAACGCCGTGCCGTCACGCTACGACGCTTGGGATCTGCTCGAACAGCGACGGCGTACGCCGGAGGCGCGTCTCGCGAACGGGCTGGCGTTCAACAAGTTCAGCAGCCGGCTCGCAGTCGCGGGCCGGGCGGCCCGCAGCGGTGGATGAGGTCTTCGACCCGGAGCAGATTCTCCGTGTGCTCGGCGAGCATCGCGTTGACTACGTCGTGGTCGGAGGGGTGGCCGTGCAGACGCACGGGTACATCCGAGCGACGCAGGATCTCGACATTGTTCCGGCTCCGGATCTCGCCAATCTCAGTCGGCTGGGAGAGGCGCTCGCCGCGCTGGGGGCGCGACTTCACCGCGCTGCACGTCCGGTGGACATCACCGATCCCCAGGTCCTGAAGCGCGCTGCTCTGGTTCCGCTGCTCACGATTCACGGACGGCTTGATCTACTCAACATCGAGTCCACGCCGGGCATGCCCAGCCGCTACGGCGAGCTGAGGGAGCGCGCCCTTGAGGTGCGGCTCGACGACACGACAGTCCCTGTGGCGGCGCCTCGACGATCTCATCAAGATGAAGAAAGTCGCGGCGCGCGACATCGACCGCGCTGATATCCGGGCGCTGACGAGATCGGACGACGAACTCGCTCGCGAGTCCGGCGAGTCAACATAGGCGCCACATGGACCTCGACGTTCTCTTCCTCGGCACCGCCGGCTCCTCGCCGAGCCCGCGGCGTGGGCTGCCCGCCACGCTCGTCCGGCGCGGCGGCGATCGGCTGCTGATCGACTGCGGGGAGGGCACGCAGCGGCAGCTGATGAGCTCGGTCGGGCTGGTCGAGCTAGAGGAGTTGTTCATCACCCACTTCCACGCGGATCACGTGCTCGGCCTGCCCGGGATGCTGAAGACGTTCGCCCTGCGCCAGCGCGAACGCCCGCTGACGGTCCACGGGCCACGCGGCCTCGCCGGGCTCTTCAAGCTGCTCGATCCCGTGATCGGGCGGGTGACCTTCCCGATCGAGCTGGTGGAGCTGGAGCCGAACGACGAGCTTGAAAGGGATGGCTACCGAATCGCGGCATTCGGGGTCGATCACACCGGCTCCTCCATCGGCTACGCGCTCGTGGAGAACCCGCGTCCGGGGCAGTTCGACCCCGACCGCGCTCGCGAGCTCGGCGTGGAGTTCGGGCCCGACTTCGGCCGCCTGCAGCGGGGCGAGGCAGTGAACGGCGTCCAGCCCAATCAGGTGATGGGGGAGACGCGCCGTGGCCGGAAGGTCGTGCTAACCGGCGACACCGCGCCGAGCGACATGACCCGGCTTGTGGCTTGGGAGGCCGACCTCCTGGTGCACGAGGCGACCTTCATGGAGGACGAGATCGAGCGGGCGGCCGAGACGCGCCACTCGACCGCGGCCCAGGCAGCGGAGCTGGCAGCCGCGGCCGGCGTGCAGATGCTGGCGCTCACGCACATCTCGCCGCGCTACTCCGGCGGCGAGGTACGAGACGAGGCACGCGCCGCGTTCGAGAACGTGATCGTCCCGCGCGACTTCGACAGGGTCGAGATCCCGTTCCCCGAGCGAGGCGAGCCCGTCCACATCAGGGCATCGGACCGACCGCCGCAACCTCAGGAGCAACTTTGAGCCCCGCGCCGGGCCCTGGTGTTATCCCGGGGCGGGCGGCACGCTCGCGGAAGGCGCGATTGTCTGTGGCAGAGGCGCGACGTTCCCGAGTCCCGGCGCCGGTGGGCCAGAGGCTCTCGGGCAGCGGACACGTGCGCGGCGCATCCGCAGACACCCGACTCACTGGCGTTGGGCTTCGGGGCTCCGCTGAGAAAGAGTGGCGGCGAGAGCCACCGGGTCTCGGTGTGAGGAGGTACCAGCTCGGCTTGCTCCGCCACGCCGCCTCGGTGATGGTCCCACCCAGGGCGTCGACGCCCTGCTGGCCGCTCGTGCGGTAGTGGGTCATTTGACCGCAACGCGGCTGCGCGGATACGTTCAGGCGATGGTCAGGGCCGCCTTCACGGTGCTGCTGATGGTCTCTCTCCTCGGCATCGCGGCCTGCGGCGACGACAACGGGGACGAGGGCGCGACGACCGCCGCCCCGGACGTCGAAACTACTGCGACGACCGCCGCAGAGAGCGACGAGGCGCAGCCAGCGAAGGTCAACCTCGAGCGGTTCCTGATGCAGGCCGGCGAGGAGCCCGGCTTCGAACCCATCGAAGAGCCCCGGACGGACCACGGCGTGCGGTCGCTTGCCGGCGGGTTCTCTGCCGACGAGGTGGAGCGGCTGCGCCGCGCAGGGTTCATCTCGATCACGTTCCAGCCGCTCAACGGCGACGACGGCAACGCCGGCGTCACCACCGTCCTTCTGTTCAAGACCGCCGAGGGCGCGCGCGACTGGCTGGAGTACGAGACGAGCGACGAGGGGATCGACAGCATGGTCCCCGGGGCGAAACCGAAGCGCTTCACGGTCCCCGGCGTGCCAGGCGCGCGCGGCTGGACCGGCCGGGACAGGCACGACCATCCCATCGGCCACGTCTTCTGGGTGCAGGGCCGCTGCGAGATGGTGCTCGGCAACGAGGGCGAGGGCGACTTCGTCAAGCCGCTCTCGATCGGCGCGAAGGCCATCTACGACCGCACGAAGGGAGTGTGCCCGGCATGACAGGTCGCATGGAGACACATCGTCCCGCTCCACCGTCGTCATCGCGAATCGTCGCGGTCTGGAGCGTGTCGCGTGAGAACCCCTGATGGCCTCGCGCCAGACCTCGCCGGCGGTCACGTCACCCTTCGCCGTCGGGGGACGCATTCGGTCGAGAATCGAGGCGAAATCCTCCTCACCGGCTGGGAGCGGTTTGGAGTTCCCCCGCCTTCTCGGACACCTGAGGGCTGGGTCCGTCGAACTCGAACGGAAGCCATTCCGATCCCACGCCGCGAGCCTAGTCGCAGCCTGTTACGCGACCGGACCAACGACTGACCAGGAAACTGGACCTCCGCCCGGAGCGTGACTGCTCCTTTGAGGCATTCGCGATAGCGACGGCAACGCCCGGCCGCGCTTGCGCTATGGACGAAAGGCGATAGCGGCGACAGACCGCCAAACCCACGGCAGACACCACGCGCTCGACGCCGCGTACGCGGCCTAGCGCGGGTCGCCGAGGCGGACCAGCTGCGGCGGGCCGGCGTCCTCGAGGTCCTGGAGGACCTGCTCCGCGAGCTCGGGGTCCCAGCGCTCCGCGCCGACGAGCTGTCCGGCCAAGTCGCTCACGCGGCTGAGGGCCTCGCGGGCGTCGTCGTCGAGCGCGACGTCCTCGCAGAAGAACAGCGCATCGCCGGCCTCGCGGAGGACCTCCTTCTCGGCAGCCGTGAGCTCGGTGTCCCCCTCGGCGGAGATCACCGTCATGAGCCTGCCGTATGCCTGAGAACGCTCTGGCGTCACTGCTTCCACAGTAGCGGCCCTTTCCATGGGTGTCATCCGGCTGGGACCGATGTTGGCGTCCGACCCCGAGTGCTAGTCTCGCCGCGGTTCCTTTAACCAGGTCCGGAGAGGCCAGGAAGGGATAGTTAAGTGAGTGAGAAGACGGTCCTGGACCGCGAAGACGTGCGGCGCACGCTGGTACGCATCGCACACGAAATCGTCGAATCCACGGGTGGCGAGGGCGTCGCGGTAGTCGGGATTCACCGTCGCGGCGCAGTGCTGGGCGCGCGCCTGCGCGACCTGGTCGCCGGGCTGGTCGGCGAGCCCGTGCCGCTCGGCGACATCGACATCAGCTTCTACCGCGACGACGTCGGCATCCGCGGGGCGGACTACCAACCGGTGGTCCACTCCACGCACATCGACTTTCCCGTCGAGGACACCACCGTCGTGCTGGTGGACGACGTTCTCTACACGGGCCGGACCGTGCGCGCGGCCATCGACGCTCTGTTCGACTACGGCCGCCCGAGTCGCGTGCAGCTCGCGGTGCTGGCCGACCGCGGGCACCGCGAGCTCCCGATCCGCCCGGACTACGTCGGCAAGAACCTTCCGACCGCCCGGGGCGAGAGGGTGAACGTGAGAGTGGAGGAGATCGACGGAGTTGACGAGGTGGCCATCGACGCGGCCGCCCACATGGAGGAGACGATTTGATGCACCCGCACCTGCTGTCGGTCGACGATCTCTCGCGCGACGACATCGAGCGCATCCTGGGCCGGGCGGAGAGCTTCGCCGAGGTCTCCGGCCGCGAGATCAAGAAGGTCCCGACGCTGCGCGGCCGCACGGTGATCAACCTCTTCTACGAGGCCTCGACCCGCACGCAGTCGAGCTTCGAGCTGGCCGCCAAGCGGCTGAGCGCCGACCTGATCACGCTCAAGGCGACGGGCTCGGCGGTTGAGAAGGGCGAGTCGCTCAAGGACACGGTGCAGACCCTCTCGGCCTATGACCCCGCCGCGATCGTGATCCGCTCGCCGCACGCGGGAGCGGCCGGCCTCGTGGCCCGCTGGACGCAGGCGGCCGTGATCAACGCGGGCGACGGCAAGCACGAGCATCCGACCCAGGCGCTGCTCGACCTCTACACGCTGAAGCGCCGCGCGGGGTCGCTCGAGGGCCTGAAGGTGTGGATCGTCGGCGACGTGCTCCACAGCCGCGTGGCCCGCTCGAACATCCTGGCCTTCACGCGCATGGGCTGCGAGGTCACCGTGTGCGGGCCGCCCACGCTGATCCCCCGCGGGATCGAGTCGCTCGGCTGCCGCGTGCGCCACACCCTCGACGAGCTGCCCTCGGCCGACGTCGTCTACGCCCTTCGCATGCAGAACGAGCGCATGACCGGGTCATTCGTGCCGTCGCTGCGCGAGTACGCGGCGCAGTACCAGATCAATGGGCGCCGTCTCGGCTCCGCGCAGCTGCTGATGCACCCGGGTCCCGTGAACCGCGGTGTCGAGCTGGCGGCCGAGGTGATCGACTCGCCGCAGGCGCTCATCTCCGAGCAGGTCGAGTCGGGAGTGGTGGTGAGGATGGCGGTGCTCTATGAGCTGCTCGCGGGGCGCGGCGCGCCATCCGGGGTGCGCGAGGGCGCCGAGACGGAGCCCCAGCCCGCATGAGTGCCAGCGCCGCGCCGATGAACGGGTCCGGACCGCGGGCCCCGATCGAGCTCGACTGCGCCTCCGCGCCGCCCACCACCGTGCTGGTGCGAGGCGCCCGGGTGCTGGACCCGCGCGCGGGACTCGACAAGCTGGGCGACGTGCTGGTGCGCGACGGGCGGATCGCCGAGGTGGGCGAGAGCCTCAGCGCGCCCGAAGGCGCCGAGGTGGTGGACGCCGGGGGCCTGCATGCGTTCCCGGCCTTCGTCGACCCGCACGTGCACCTGCGCACACCTGGGCGTGAGGACGAGGAGGACATCGACTCCGGCACGCGCGCCGCCGCGGCAGGCGGTTTCTGCGCGATCCTCGCCCAGCCGAACACCGAGCCGGTGGTGGACTCGGCGCCGGTGCTGCGCTCGCTGCGCGAGAAGGCGCGCGGCGAGGCCCGTATCCCGACCGGCTTCATGGCCGCGATCACCGTAGGCCAGCTCGGCGAGCGGCTCACGGAGATGGCGGAGCTGGCCGAGGTGGGCGCCGCCGGCTTCACGGACGACGGGCTGCCCGTTCGCTCCGCCGGAGTGATGCGCCAGGCGCTCCAGTACCAGCTGCTGGCCGGGCGGGTGCTCGCGCTCCATGAGGAGGATCCCTCGCTGTCGGGCGACGGTGCGATGCACGAGGGCGAGATCTCGGCGCTGCTCGGGGTGGCGGGAATACCGTCGGTGTCCGAGTCGACGATGGTGGCTCGCGACTGCGCGCTCGCCCTCTACGAGCGCGGGCGCATCCACGTGCAGCACGTGTCCGCGCGCGAGACGGTGGACGCCATCGAGCGAGCGAAGGCCGCGGGCACGCAGGTGACCTGCGAGGCCACGCCTCACCACCTTCTGCTCACCGACGATGCGGTTCGCACGCTCGACACGAACATGAAGATGAACCCGCCGCTGCGGGCGGAGTCGGACCGCCAGGCTCTGATCGAGGGGCTGCGCTCGGGCGCGATCGACTGCATCGCCACCGACCACGCTCCTCACGCGCGCGAGGAGAAGGAGCAGCCGTTCGAGCTCGCGCCGATGGGGGTCACCGGCCTCGAGACCGCCTTCGCGGCACTGCACACGGGCCTGGTGTTGCCGGGCGTGATCGGGCTCGAGCTGCTCGTGGAGCGCATGACCGCGGGCGGCGAGCCCTACGGCCTCGTGGTGCCGACATTGGCACCCGGGTCACCTGCAAATCTCTGCCTCGTGGACCTCGAGGCGGACTGGGACGTGGGCGACGCGGGCTACGAGAGCCGCTCTGCGAACTGCGCCTTCGCCGGCCGACGGCTCACCGGCCGCGTGCGCATGACGATCGCCGACGGCGCGGTGGCCTACCGCGAGCGCAGCTTCGCGCTCGGCGCCGTGGCATGAGCGCGGCCTACCTGCTGCTCGAGGACGGCACCCGCTTCGACGGCGAGTCTGTGGGGGCGGCGCCCGCCTCGCCCGCGGCCGGCAGCCCCGGCACCGGCGAGGTTGTCTTCAACACAGCCATGTCGGGCTACCAGGAGGCGGTCACCGACCCGAGCTACGCGGGTCAGATCATCGTCTTCACGTACCCGCTGATCGGGAACTACGGCGTGGCGCAGGCCCACATGGAGTCGGACCGCATCCACGCGCGCGCGGTGATCATGCGCGAGGGCATCGACCGCGAGGACGCGTCACACGCGGAGGGCGGCTGGCTCACCTGGCTTGCGGACTGCGGCATCCCGGCGCTCTCGGGCGTCGACACGCGCGCGCTCGTTCGCCATATCCGCGACAAGGGGGCGATGCGCGGCGGAATCTTCGCTGCGGACGTGCCCGAGGCGCAGGCTCGCGAGCGGGTGATGGCCGAGCCGTCGATGACGGGCGCCGACTTCGCGCGAGAGGTCACGCCGGCGGAGCCGCTGATCCTCGAGGGCAACGGGCCGCGCGTGATCGCGATCGACACCGGAATCAAGACCTCGATCGTGCGCAACCTGCGCGAGCGCGGCGTGCACCTCGAGCTGCACCCCTGCACGGTCACCTCGGAGCAGCTCCTCGCACGAAAGCCGGATGCGGTGTTCCTTGCAAATGGCCCGGGCGACCCGGCCGCGCTCGACTACATCGTGGACGCGGTGCGCGGAGTCGTGGGGAAGACGCCGGTCTGGGGCATCTGCCTCGGCCACCAGCTGCTCTGCCGGGCCGTTGGGCTCGAGACCTACAAGCTGCCCTTCGGCCACCGCGGCGCGAACCATCCGGTGAAGGACCTCGAGACCGGTCGCATCGAGATCACCTCGCAGAACCACGGCTTCGCGGTGCTCGGCCCAGGCGGCCAACGGACGATCGACACAGACGAGGCGGTTCGCTGGGAGACCGACTTCGGCGTGGCCGAGCTCCAGCAGCTGAACCTCTACGACAGGACGGTCGAGGGTCTCGTGCTGCGCGACGTGGAGGGTTCGACGGTGCAGTACCACCCGGAGGCCGGGCCGGGTCCGCACGACGCCCTGCACCTCTTCGACCGCTTCCTGGAGCGCCTCGTTGCCGCGTAGGGACGACATCAGGCGCATCCTCATCATCGGCTCCGGGCCGATCGTGATCGGGCAGGCGGCGGAGTTCGACTACTCGGGCGCGCAGGCGTGCAAGGTGCTGCTGGAGGAGGGCTACGAGGTGATCCTCGTGAACTCGAACCCGGCCACGATCATGACCGACCCCGAGTTCGCCACCCGCACCTACATCGAGCCGCTGAACGCGGCGTCCGTGACGAAGGTGATCGAGCGCGAGAAGCCCGATGCGCTGCTGCCCACGCTCGGCGGCGGCACGGCTCTCGACCTGGCCCGCCAGCTCTCCGAGGACGGCACGCTCGGCAAGCACCGTGTGGAGCTGATCGGCGCCGACTACGAGGCGATCCGCCGCGCCGAGGACCGCGAGCTGTTCCGCTCCACGATGGAGCGGGCCGGGCTCAGGGTCCCGCGCAGCGCGGCCGTCAAGTCGATGCGTGAGGCCGACCGCGCGCTGCCCGAGGTGGGTCTCCCGGCAATCGTGCGGCCCGGCTTCACGATGGGCGGCGCCGGCGGCGGCATCGCGTGGAACGAGACCGAGTACCGCCAGGTGATCGCCGAGGGGCTCGCGGCCAGCCCGATCGGGCAGGTGCTGGTGGAGGAGTCGGTGATCGGCTGGGGCGAGTTCGAGCTCGAGGTGATGCGCGACCGAAACGACAACGTCGTGATCGTCTGCTCGATCGAGAACATCGACCCAATGGGCGTCCACACGGGCGACAGCGTGACCGTCGCGCCGCAGCAGACGCTCTCGGACACGCTCTACCAGCAGCTGCGCGACCAGGCCCTCAAGGTGATCCGCGCGGTCGGCGTGGAGACGGGCGGCTCGAACATCCAGTTCGCGGTCAACCCGGAGACCGAGGAGATCGTGGTGATCGAGATGAACCCACGCGTCTCGCGCTCCTCCGCGCTCGCATCGAAGGCCACGGGCTTCCCGATCGCGAAGATCGCGGCACGGCTCGCGGTCGGCTACGCGCTCGAGGAGATCGACAACGACATCACGCGCAAGACGCCCGCGAGCTTCGAGCCCACGATCGACTACGTGGTGGTGAAGTGGCCGCGCTTCGCGTTCGAGAAGTTCCCCGGCGCGGACGGCGGGCTGCACACCTCGATGCAGTCGGTGGGCGAGGCGATGGCGATCGGGCGCACGTTCAAGCAGGCCTTCGTGAAGGCGATGCGCTCCCGCGAGCTGGATGTGACGCCCGAGGCGTTCGAAGGCGACCTGCTGGCGCAGCTCGAGACGCCGTCGGCCGACCGCTACGAGGTGCTCTTCGAGGCGGTCCGGCGGGGCCACGGCGAGGCCGAGCTGTGCGAGCGCACGGGGATCGACCCCTGGTACATGGCCGAGATGGCGGCGCTGGCGCGCGGCGAGGATCCCGAGGCGGGGCTCGAGCGCACTTTCAAGTCGGTGGACACCTGCGCGGCCGAGTTCGAGGCGGAGACGCCCTACTACTACTCGGGCTGGGAGCGCAGGGCAGAGCACGAGGTGCGACGTGGCGAGCGCCCGAGCGTGGTGATCCTCGGCTCCGGGCCGAATCGGATCGGGCAGGGGATCGAGTTCGACTACTGCTGCGTGCACGCCGCGATGACCGTGCGCGAGTCGGGGCGCGACGCGGTGATGATCAACTGCAACCCGGAGACCGTCTCCACCGACTACGACACCTCCGACCGCCTCTACTTCGAGCCGCTCACCCTCGAGGACGTGCTCGGCGTGATCGAGCTGGAGCAGCCCGAGGGCGTGATCGTGCAGTTCGGCGGCCAGACTCCGCTGAAGCTCGCGGCGGGACTCGCCGCCGCCGGCGTGCCGCTGCTCGGCACCCCCGTGGACTCGATCCACAGAGCGGAGGACCGGCCGAGCTTCGGGGCGCTTCTGGATGAGCTCGGCCTGCGCGGACCGCCCTACGCCACGGCCGAGTCGCACGCCCAGGCGCTCGAGGTGGCGGACGGCGTGGGCTACCCGCTGCTCGTGCGCCCGTCCTACGTGCTGGGCGGCCGGGCGATGGAGATCTGTTACTCGCAGGAGCAGCTCCAGGGCTACCTGAAGCGCACCAACGGCGGCGCGGACCGGACCATCTTCCTGGATCGCTTCCTCGAGAACGCGATCGAGATCGACGTGGACGCGCTCTGCGACGGCGAGGACGTGGAGATCGGCGCGATCATGCAGCACGTCGAGGAGGCGGGCGTGCACTCGGGCGACTCCGCATGCGTGATCCCGGCCATGTCGCTCGGCCCGGAGATGATGCGCCAGGTGGAGCACGCAACCGCGGCGATCGCCAAGGCGCTCGGCGTGATCGGCCTGATCAACATCCAGTTCGCGGTGGCCGGCGATGACGAGCTGTACGTGATCGAGGCGAACCCGCGCGCGTCGCGGACGGTTCCCTTCGTGTCGAAGGCGATCGGCGTCTCGCTCGCGAAGATCGCGTGTCGCCTGATGCTCGGAGAGCGGCTGGCGGACATGGAGATCCACATCCCGAGGCAGCCACAGCATGTGTCCGTGAAGGAGGCTGTGCTCCCCTTCGGGCGCTTCCCGCGCGCAGACGCGCTGCTCGGTCCCGAGATGAAGTCGACCGGCGAGGTGATGGGGGTCGCGTCCGACTACCCCGCAGCGTTCGGCAAGGCGCAGGCCGCGGCCGGAGCGGAGCTGCCGCAGTCGGGCACGGTCTTCATCTCCGTCACCGACGGCGACAAGTCGGCGGCAACCCAGCTCGCGGCCGGCTTCCACGACATGGGCTTCCGGGTGGTTGCCACCGGCGGCACCGCCACGGCGATCCGCCGCATGGGCGTGCCGGTCGAGCGGATCAAGAAGCTGTCCGAGGGCTCGCCCAACGTGGTGGAGCGAATCGAGTCCGGCGAGGTCGACCTCGTGATCAACACGCCCACGGGCTCGGGCGCCCGCGCGGACGGGTACGAGATCCGCCGCGCCGCGATCGGCCGTGGGATTCCGTGCATCACGACGATGTCGGGCGCCAGCGCGGCGCAGCGGGCGATCCGCTCGAGCCGCTCGGGCGAGACGTCCGTGATCTCGCTTCAGGAGCTGCACGGCGGTGCGTCGTTCCAGGGCGCTGTGCCCGCGGCCGCGGAGGCGGAGCGCACCACTTGAGCGAGCCGCGGACGCTTGCGCCCCCCGAGCGCCGTGTGGCGATCGTGTCGGGCGTCGAGCGGCTCGGCGCCTACCACCTCGTCACGGCGCACGACGCGTCCGGCCCAAGGGACCCACGGCCGGGGCAGTTCTACATGCTCGCTGCCGAGGAGTGCTGGGGCGGCGGAGGCGACGAGCGTCCGTACCTGCCGAGGGCGTTTTCGTACGCCCGTGCGCACGTGGAGCCAGACGGTGTGTCGCTCGGCTTTCTGCTCGAGGCCATCGGTCCGGGCACGGAGCGCCTGTCGGAGCTCGGGCCCGACGACCGCCTCACCCTGGTGGGACCGCTCGGGATCGGATTCCGCCCACCGCCCGCCGGGGCTCCGCCGCTGCTCGTGGGAGGCGGCATCGGGGCCGCCCCGCTGCTGTGCCTCCAGGAGGAGCTCGACGAGCCGACCGTGCTGCTCGGCTTCCGCAGCGCCGGCTACGCGCAGGCGGCTGCACTGTTCAGCGGAGACCCCAGTGTGGTCACGGACGACGGCTCCGTCGGCTCCCAGGCATTCGTGACGGAGCTGCTTGCCGCTGAGCTCGACGCCGGCTCCGACGTGACGGTCTACGCGTGTGGGCCGCCGCCGATGCTCGAGGCGGTGCGAGCGCTGTGCGCCGAGCGCGGCGTGGCCGCACAGCTCGCGCTCGAGTCGGGCATGGCCTGCGGCTTCGGCGCCTGCTTCGGGTGCGTCGTGCCGACCGCGGACGGCTACGTGCGCCTGTGCGTGGACGGGCCGGTGCTCGACGCTGACCGCCTCGAGACCGCGCTGTACGCGGGGAGCGGCCACTGATGAGCGGGCTCGAGCTCTGCGGCGTGGCTCTGCGCGGCCCCCTCCTCAACGGCTCTGGGACGTTCGACGCGATAGCCGCCCGGCGCGCCTTTGGCGACGCGCTGCTGGAGCGCTTCCCCTTCGACGCGTTCGTGTCCAAGACGATCACCCTGCGCGCCCCGGCAGGGCAACCCCCCGCCGCGGCTCTGGGAGACACCGGCCGGCATGATCAACTCGATCGGGCTGCCGAACAAGGGTCTTGACGGATTCCTGGCCTCTGACCTGCCGGAGCTGGCGGAGCTCCCCGTCCCGCTCGTGGTCTCCGTGATGGGCTTCGGCCGCGACGAACTGGCACGCCTCGTGGCGGCGGTGGGGGAGCGCGACGAGGTCTCGATGCTGGAGCTGAACGTGTCCTGCCCGAACGTGGAGACCGGCCTGATCATGGGCGCCGATCCCGCCGAGACCGCGCTGGCGCTGGAGCGGGTGCGCCTGGAGACAACGAAGCCGCTGATCGTGAAGCTGACTCCCAACGCCACGGACCCCGGCGCGGTGGCCGCCGCCGCCGAGGAGGCGGGCGCGGACGCCGTCTCGCTCGTGAACACGCTCAAGGGCATGGCGCTCCACCCGGACACCGGCGAGCCCTGGCTAGGCGGCCGCACCGGAGGGCTATCGGGCCCCGCGATCCGGGCGATCGCGCTCGAGCAGGTGGCGGCCGTAGCAAGCCGCGTGCAGATCCCCGTGATCGGCATGGGAGGAATCGCGAGTGGCCGCCAAGCGGCCGATTTCATGGCCGCGGGGGCCTCGGCGGTGGCCGTGGGCACAGAAAATTTCCGCGACCCGGCCGCGGGACGACGGATCGGGGCCGAGCTCGGCGAGCTGTCCCTTCCCGGCAGTGGAGATACCACCGCCTCGACACGTGTCTGAGCCCGTTTGGGTGACACGAGCACGCTGAATCTGCGGAAGATGCGGGAACTTTCCGCCAGTTGCGGGGGAAAGTGCGAATTTGCTCACGAAAAGCCCTGCAAACGAATGGAAAACGCTCAAGGAGCCGTAACCAACCTGAAGCTCAGGTCGAGGTCCAGCTGAATTCGCGGATTTTTTGCGTGTTCCCCCTCGACGCCAGCGGCACAGCGTGTACTATCGCCGCCCATGCCGGCCGCCCCTCAGTCGCCCGCCAAAGCTCACCCGGCGGGCCACGCACCCGAACGCTCGCTAACCCAGCGAATGGACGCTCTCGAGAGAGCAAATGACATCCGGACGCGCCGCGCGAAACTCAAGCGAGACCTCAAGGCGGGACGCGCCCATATCCACGGGCTCCTGCTGGATCCGCCCGAATATGTGCTCACGGCCAAGGTCTTCGATCTGCTCCTGGCCGTGCCGAAATACGGGCGCGTGAAGGTGAACCGCATTCTCACGCACTGCCGTATATCGCCGAGCAAGACCATCGGCGGGCTCTCCGAGCGGCAGCGCAACGAGCTCGTCTCGTACCTGCGCCGATAGCCCCGATCCTCGTCATCACGGGGCCCTCCGGCGTTGGCAAGGGAACGCTCATAAAGTCGCTCCTGGAGCGGGTTCCTGGCCTCCAGCTGGCTGTCTCGGCCACCACTCGCGATCCGCGCCCCGGGGAGGTCAATGGGGTCGACTATCACTTCCTGAGCCAGGAGGACTTCGATCGCCGCGTCGCGGCCGGGGAGTTCGTGGAGCACGCGGTCTACGCGGGCAACAGCTACGGCACGCTGCGGAGCGAGCTCGAGCGCCCGGCCCGCGGAATAGTCCTCGAGATCGATGTCCAGGGTGCGCGCCAGGTGCAGGAAACGCTCCCGGAAGCTACGAGAATCTTCATCGAGCCGCCGTCATTCGACGCGCTCGTCGAGCGGCTCACCGCCCGGGGCGCCGATTCACCCGAGCAGATCGAGCGCCGGCTGGCCGCTGCGCGGGAGGAGCTGGAGGCGCGCGACGAGTTCCCGCACCACGTGTGCAACGACGACCTGGAGCGCGCTGTGGAGGAGATCGCTCAGCTTGCCGCTACGATGTGTCCGCCTTGATTAAGCCACGTCTAGACAAGCTGCTCGAGCGAGTCGACTCCCACTACGCGGTGGTCCTCGTGGCCGCCAAGCGTGCGCGGCAGATCAACTCGTACTACCACAACCTCGGCGAGGGGACCTTCGACGAGTACCCGCCTCCCATGGTGGAGACCGGGTCGAAGAACTACCTGAAGATCTCCCTCGAGGAGATCGCCGCCGGGAAGATCAAGTACCGCTACCGCTAGGAGGCGCGTGGCCCGCATCCTGCTCGGCGTAAGCGGGGGGATTGCCGCCTACAAAGCGGTCGAGCTTGTGCGGCTCGCCACCGCGGCGGGCCATTCGGTGCGGGTGGTGCAGACGCCCGCGAGCCTTCAGTTCGTCGGGCGCGCGACCTTCGAGGGCGTCACCGGCGCGCCCGTGCTCGTCGACGAGTTCGAGCCGGACCCCGCGCGCGGTGCCTTCCCGGGCGACCCCGCCCTCGACCACAACCCGATCTCGCACCTCGAGCTCGTGGCGCGCTGCGACGTGCTCGTAGTGGCGCCGGCCTCGGCGAACACGGTGGCGAAGCTGGCCCACGGGCTCGCCGACAACCTGCTCACCTCGGCGGCGCTCGCCAACACCGCGCCGCTCGTGCTCGCCCCGGCGATGAACACGCACATGTACGAGCATCCCGCCACCCAGGCGAACCTGGAGCTGCTGCGCTCGAGGGGCGCCCGGATCGTGGATCCGGGGACCGGGCGGCTCGCGTCGAAGGGAGAGTGGGGGGTGGGGCGGCTCGCGGAGCCCCCGGAGATCCTCACGGCGGTCGAGGACGCGCTCGGCGCCGGCACGGCCTACACGCCGCACTCCCTCGACGGCCTGCGTGTGCTCGTCACGGCTGGAGGGACTCGCGAGCCGATCGACTCGGTTCGCTTCGTGGGCAACCGCTCGTCCGGCCGGATGGGTCTGGCGCTGGCGGAGGAGGCCGCGCGACGCGGTGCGGACGTGACGCTGATCGCGGCGAACGTGGCACTCGAGCTGCCAGCGACCGCCGTGCCCGTCGAAACGACCGCCGAGCTCGAGGCAGCGGTACGCGAGCGCTTCGGCGACGCCGACGTCCTGATCATGGCCGCTGCGCCCGCGGACTTCAGGCCCGCTGAGCGCATCGACGAGAAGATCTCGAGGGAGGGCAGCGCAGGACTCAGCATCGAGCTCGAGCCGACCGCAGACATCGTCGCTGGCGTCGCCGCCGAGCGGCGTCCCGACCAGACCGTGATCGGCTTCGCCGCGGAGCACGGGGAGGGAGCCGTGGAGCGTGGTCGCGCGAAGCTCTCGCGCAAGGGCCTCGATGCGGTCGTCGTCAACGACATTTCCCGCTCCGACGTCGGCTTCGACAGCACCGACAACGAGGTCACGATCGTGCTGCCCGACGGCGAGCGCGAGGTCGGACGGCGACCCAAGGCAGAGGTTGCGGCTGCGATCCTGGACGAGGTCGAACGGCTGAGGACGCGCCCCCGAACGGCGAGTACCTTAGAAACGGATACATGAGTGAACAGAGCGCATACGAACTCTTCAAGAAGGGCAGCGAACTGCTCGACAGCGGAGACTTCATGGCCGCGTCTGTGCCACTCGAGCGGGCGCGCTCGCTGGAGCCCGACAAGGGCTCGATCCGCGAGGCGCTGGGCCGGGCCTACTTCCGCTCGCGGCGCTTCGACAAGGCGGCGGAGGAGTTCGCTGCGGTGGTCGAGCGCTACCCCGTGAACGACTACGCGCACTTCTGCCTGGGACGTTCGCTCGAGAAGACCGGCCGGAGGACGGAGGCGCGCCGCCACGCGGCCCTCGCCGCCCACATGCGCCCGGACCGCAAGGACTACCAGGCCCTCGCGGCGCGGCTGCAGACGGCCGCCTAGCCCTGCGCGCGGCGGGCCCGGACCGCCACCACGGCCTCCGTCACGAGCCCGAGCACGCGGTCCACGCCGCGCTCGTCCGCATCGGATACCGGGATGTCCGCGTGCACCCAGATGTCCTTCGTGCGCGTGCAGCCGAAGCGCACGATGCGCGTCTGGCGGTTCCACCAGAGCAGCATCCAGGGGTCCAGGTCGCTCGCTGCGTGGAGGGCCAGGGCCTGCACTCGAAGCAGGCCGTCGGCGATGCGCACGCTCGCCTCGATCGGGTCGCCGCCCGTGTTGTCGCCCGGCACGAGGATGCCCCACTCGGTGTGGGCGAGCCGGCGCACGCCGAGCGCGTCGATCGACGACAAATACGCATCCACCTCGTCCACCGCGGCCATTCCGGCAGAGTACGGACGCGTGCGCGCGCTGGTGCAACGGGTGAGCCAGGCCTCGGTGACGGTCGACGGCAACGAGGTCGCCCGCATCGGCCCGGGGTTGCTCGTGCTGCTCGGCATCCGCAACGGCGACGGCATCGACCAAGCCGATCGGCTGGCGCAAAAACTGCTTGCACTGAGGGTGTTCGAGGACGAGGCCGGGAAGATGAACCTGTCCGTCGGCGACGTGGGCGGCGAGGTTCTCTGCGTCAGTCAGTTCACGCTCTACGGCGACGTCCGCAAGGGCAACCGCCCAAGCTTCATCGAGGCCGCGCCGCCCGACGAGGCGGAGCCGCTCTACGAGCGAGTGCGGGCCGCCCTCGGCGCAAAGGGCGGCGTATTCGGCGCCCGAATGGACGTCTCGCTCGTGAACGACGGCCCCGTGACGCTGCTGATAGAGACCTAGCGCCGCCCAACCCATATCGTTCGCGTCATGGCCATCGCATCGGACGCACTCGTACGGGACAAGCTCTTCATCGGCGGGGAGTGGGTGGAGCCGGCCGGAGATGGCTCGATCGAGGTCGTCAACCCGACGACCGAGGAGGTCATCGGCCGCGTCCCGGAGGGCACGCCCGAGGACGCCGACCGCGCCGTGCGCGCCGCGCGGGCCGCGTTCGACTCGTGGTCGCAGACCCCGCCCGAGGAGCGTGCCCGTCTCTGCGCCGCCATCGGCGAGAAGCTCGGCGAGCGCGGCGATGAGCTCGCGGCGCTGATCACCACCGAGCTGGGGATGCCGATCGGCCTGTCGAAGATGATCCAGGCCGGGCTGCCGTCGCTCACGTTCTCCTCGATGCCGGAGCTGGTGGGCGAGGTCAAGTGGGAGGAGGAGGTCGGGAACTCCCTGATCGTGAAGGAGCCGGCCGGCGTGGTGGCCGCGATCACCCCCTGGAACTATCCGCTCCACCAGATCGCGAACAAGGTGGCCCCGGCGCTCGCGGCGGGCTGCACAGTGGTGCTGAAGCCGAGCGAGGTGGTTCCCCTCAATGCATTCGTGCTCGCCGAGGTTGCAATGGAGGTGGGGCTGCCGCAGGGCGTGTTCAACCTCGTGACCGGCACCGGGCCGGTGGTGGGGGAGGCGATCGTCTCGCACCCCGAGACCGACATGGTCTCCTTCACCGGCTCCACTCGCGCGGGCCGGCGCGTCTCCGAGCTGGCCGCCCAGGCGCCGAAGCCGGTGGCGCTCGAGCTCGGCGGAAAGTCGCCGAACGTGATCCTCGACGATGCAGACCTCGAGGAGGCGGTCACCGACGGAGTCGCGAAGTGCTTCCTCAACTCGGGCCAGACCTGCAGCGCCCTCACCCGCATGCTCGTGCCGCGCGACAAGCTCGAGCAGGCCGAGAAGATCGCGGCGACGATCGCCGACGAGGCCTTCACGCCCGGCGACCCGTTCCAGGACGGCAGCGCCCTCGGTCCGCTCGTATCCGAGATACAGCGCGAGCGCGTGCGCGGCTACATCGAGAAGGGCGAGGAGGAGGGCGCCCGGCTGGTGGCCGGCGGCGCCGAGCCGCCCGAGGGTCTCGACAAGGGCTACTTCGTGCGTCCCACGGTCTTCTCGGACGTGACGAGCGACATGACGATCGCGCAGGAGGAAATCTTCGGCCCGGTGCTCGCGATCATCCCGTACGACGACGAGGACGACGCCATCCGGATCGCCAACGACAGCGTCTACGGCCTCGCCGGCGGAGTCTGGTCAGCTGACGAGGACCGCGCCCGCAGCGTGGCCGCCAGGATCCGCACTGGCCAGGTCGAAATCAACGGCGGAGCCTTCAACCCGATGGCTCCGTTCGGGGGCTACAAGCAGTCAGGCCACGGCCGCGAGCTCGGCCGCTACGGCCTCGAGGAGTTCCTCGTGGCCAAGTCGCTTCAGCTCTAGAGCCTCTACACTCGTCTTACAACTTCAGTCGTCCGCCGCCCTTCGGGGCGGCGCCTGAAGGTGGGCCGCGAGGTCCACCTTTTTTGTGAGCAGATGCAGATAGACACCCTCCAGACAAAGATCGAGCAGCGCCTCTCGACGGCCGAGCCGGACGTCGAGGTCTTGGCATGCGAGCCCGCCGGCCGCGACCGCCTGCGGGTGTTCATCGATCACCCGGATGGAGTCGATCTTGCGCTCTGCGAGCGGGTTACGAAGCATCTGACCGACCTGCTGGTCGACTTCGGGCTCGAGGTCTCTTCGCCCGGGCCGGAGCGCCCGCTCTCGAAGCCCCAGCACTTCCGCCGTTTCCTTGGCAAGCGCGCGCGTGTGCGCCTGCGCCAGCCAAGGGACGGCCACAAGACATTCACCGGGGAACTCGTCGGCGCCAGTGACGAAGAGGTCACGGTGGCCGCCGACACGGGGGTCGTCTCGATCCCCTACTCGGAGATCAACCGCAGCAACCTGCTGCCCGAAGCGGCCGGCGGCCGCGCAGGGTCCGAGATCGGAGAGCGATGACCAAGGAGATCGTGGAGGCCGTGGGCGTCCTCGAGCGCGAGAAGGGAATCTCCGCGGACCGCCTGATGGCGGCTCTGGAGGATGCGCTCCTGTCGGCCTACAAGAAGACGCCGGGTGCGGCGAAGTACGCGCGCGTGGAGGTGGACCGCTCGAGCGGTGACTTCCGCGTGTACGAGCTGCTGCTTCCGCCCGACCTGGAGGAGCAGCTGCTCGACGAGGTCGAGGAGGAGGCCGGCGAGCCGACCGTCGATCCGGAGACAGGGGAGATGGTCTACCCCGAGCCGCCGGAGATCGACCAGGAGCGCCTCGCCCAGTACCGCGATCAGATCGAGGAGCGCGACGTGACGCCCGAGGACTTCGGGCGCATCGCGGCGCAGACCGCCAAGCAGGTGATCCTCCAGAGGATCCGCGAGGCCGAGCGGGACATGATGTTCAACGAGTACCAGGACCGCGTGGGCGAGCTGATCACCGGCATCGTCCAGCAGTCCGACTCGCGCTACACGCTCGTGCAGCTGCGCGAGCGCGTCGAGGCGCTGCTGCCTCGAGGCGAGCAGGTGCACGGTGAGCGCTACGACCACGGCCAGCGCGTCAAGGCCATCATCACCGACGTCTCGAACCAGGCGAAGGGGCCGTCGATCATCGTGTCGCGGCGCTCGCCGGAGCTGATCCGCGCGCTGTTCGAGCTCGAGGTGCCGGAGATCGCCGACGGCCTGGTGGAGATCCAGAACGTCGCGCGCGAGCCCGGCTACCGCTCGAAGATCGCTGTTGTCTCGCACGCGAGCGGGGTCGACCCGGTCGGCGCGTGCGTGGGTCCGCGTGGCTCGCGCGTTCGCATGGTCGTGTCCGAGCTGCGCGGCGAGAAGATCGACATCATCCCGTTCAACGAGGAGCCCGCGCGCTTCGTCGCGAAGGCCCTGTCGCCGGCGCGCGTGCGCGAGGTGCTCGTTGACGACGAGGCCAAGCAGGCCACCGTGATCGTCCCCGACGACCAGCTCTCGCTCGCGATCGGCAAGGACGGACTGAATGCCCGGCTGGCCGCCAGGCTGACCGGCTGGCGCGTGGACATCCGCTCGGAGACCGAGTTCGCCGAGGAGGAGTCGGAGATGGGCTACGCCGAGGAGGACGTGGCCGGCCGCTGCGCCGCCATCCTCGCGAACGGCAAGCGCTGCCCGAACGCCTCGCTGCCCGGCTCGCGCTACTGCGGACTGCCCGCCCACCAGGCGCTCGAGGACACGGACACCGACTACCTCGTGCCACCGGAGGACGGTGACGAGGCCGCCGGCGACGGCGAGGACGAGGCCGGCGAGCTGGCCGCGTCCGGTAATGGCGAGGTCGCCCTGGACGAGGCGGTCGACGTCGACGACGCGCCCGTCGAGGAGGCCGAGCTCGAGGACGCACTCGTCGAGGAGGCCGCGGTCGAGGACGCACTCGTCGAGGAGGCCGCGGTCGAGGAGGCTCCGGTCGAGGACGTCCTCGAGGAGTCGCCGGTCGAGGACGAGGCGTCCGTCGAGGATGCTGCGACGGCCGACCAGCCGCTTGACGAGGAGCCCGTCGCCGAGGCGGAGCCTGTCGCGGACGATGAGCCCGCGGACGCCGAGGGCGACCCCGCTGTCGCGGAGGACGAGCTTCTCGCCGAGGACGAGCCCGCCGACGCGGACGAGCCTCTCGCCGAGCAGGACGCTCCGGACGGGGAGGAGGCGGCGGTCGCCGCTGACGAGGATTCTTCCGCCGAGGAGGCGGAGGAGTCGTAGAGCCGCTTCGCCGCTGCGTCGGCTGCGGACGCTCGCTTCCCAAGGGCGAGCTGCTGCGGCTGGTGCGGGGCGAGGATGGCCGGGCCCGAGTGGACCCGGCCGCACAGGCGGAAGGCCGCGGCGCCTACGTCTGTGCCAACCCCGACTGCGCCGCTAGGCTCGGAACGGGCCGACCGCTGGCACGGACCTTCCGTGCGCCGGTAACTGTGCAACAGGAGACCTTAGACTTCATCACCGAATGGCAAAGAAGCGCGTCCACGAGATAGCTAAAGAGCGAGGGATTACCTCGAAGGAGGCCCTGGAAGTTCTCCAGAAGGCCGGCCTTGGCGTGACCGCAGCCGCATCCAGCGTGGAAGAGACCGACGCAGCGAAGGCGTTCGGCAACGGGGCGACGGCCACAAAGGCCCCCGCGAAGCCGAAGAAGGCGGCCGCGAAGGCCGACGGCGCGAAGGCAAAGGCCGATGGCGCGAAGCCGAAGGGCGGCGCGAAGGCCGAGGCAAAGGCAGGCGGCGCGAAGGCTGACGGCGGCGCGGCCCCCGCAGCCGACGCCAGCGACGGCGGAGCAGCGCCCGCAGGCGAGGCCGCTGCCGCGAAGCCCGCGGCCGAGGCACCGAAGAAGGAGGCCAAGCCGCAGCCGGCCCGACCCCCGATTGCGCGCCCGCCCACGCCCGAGGGCGATGTGAAGCGCGCCGGCCCCGAGGGACGCGGCCCACGCATTCTTCAGGAGGCTCCGCCCCCGGAGCCGCCCAAGCCCGCGAGTGCCCCGCGTCAGAGCGACCGTCCAAGCGGCGGTGGTGGCGGCGGTCGCGGTCCCAGTGGTCCGGGTGGTGGCCAGCGCGGTGGCGGCGGTGGCGGCGGCGGTGCCCGTCCGACCCGTGGCGGCCGCGGCGGCGAGGGTGGCGGCGGCGGCGGCGGCGGCGGCGGACGCCGGCGCGTCGTAATCGATTCTCAGGCTGCGCGGCGCGATCGCACTCCTCCGCCTCCGCAGCAGCCGGCCCGCCGTGGGCGCGGTCGTAGGCGTCGTCCGCAGTGGGTGGAGCCGGATCTCGAGGCGCAGGCAGCGGCGGCAGCCGCCGCGGCGCTCGAGGAGGACCCGCCGGTCCCGGTCCGCTCGGGCTCGACCGTCAAGGAGGTCGCGGAGTCGCTCAAGCTGCCGGCCCCCGAGGTCATCAAGAAGCTGATGGAGCTCGGCGAGATGGCCACGCTCACGCAGACGCTCTCAGACGAGGCCATCGAGGTGCTCGCCGAGGGCTTCGACAAGAAGGTCACCTTCCACTCCGCGTCAGACGACGTGGACGAGGAGCCGACCTACGAGGACACCGACGAGCAGCTGATCGAGCGCCCGCCGGTGATCACGATCATGGGCCACGTCGACCACGGCAAGACGTCACTTCTCGACGCGATCCGCGAGACCGAGGTGGCCTCCGGCGAGGCCGGCGGCATCACCCAGCACATCGGCGCCTACCAGGTCCACCACGGCGACCACACGATCACGTTCCTCGACACACCGGGCCACGAGGCCTTCACGGCCATGCGCGCCCGCGGCGCGAAGGTCACGGACATCGCGGTGATCGTGGTGGCTGCGGACGACGGCGTGATGCCGCAGACCGTGGAGGCGATCGACCACGCCAAGGCCGCCGAGGTGCCGGTGATGGTCGCGGTGAACAAGATCGACAAGGAGGGCTCCGACCCGAACCGCGTTCGCGGCGAGCTCGCCCAGCAGGGTCTCACCCCGGCCGACTGGGGCGGCGACACCGAGTTCGTCGACGTCTCGGCCAAGACCAAGCAGAACCTGGACGACCTGCTCGAGACGCTCGTCACGCTCGCGGAGATCCAGGAGCTGCGCGCCAACCCGGACGCGGAGGCCTCTGGGTTCGTGATCGAGTCGCGGCTCGACCCGGGCCGCGGCCCCGTGGTCACCCTCCTCATCCACCGCGGCCGCATGAAGGTCGGCGACTCCCTCGTGGCCGGCGAGGCCTGGGGCCGCGTGCGCGCGATGCACGACTACCACGGGCAGGCGCTCGAGGAGGCCACGCCCGGCATGCCGGTCGAGGTGCTCGGCTTCGACGGCGTCCCCGACGCCGGTGAGCACTTCCGTGTGGTCGAGACCGACCGCGAGGCGAAGCGCGTGGCCAACGAGCGCTCGATCCGCGTGAAGCAGGAGGCGCTCGCGCGCCAGGGCGGTCGCAAGGTGTCGCTCGAGGACGTGCTCGCCCGCGCCGAGCGCGGCGAGAAGGAGCTCAACCTCGTGCTCAAGGCCGACGTGGCCGGCTCGCTCGAGGCGCTCGCCGACGAGATCGTGCGCCTGCCGCAGGACCAGGTCCAGGTGAACATCATCCGCGAGGGCGTCGGCGGCATCGCCGAGTCCGACGTGATGCTCGCCTCCGCGTCCGACGGCGTGATCATCGGCTTCAACGTGCGCCCCGTGGGCAACGCTGCCCAGGTGGCCGAGCGCGAGGGCGTCGAGATCCGCACCTACTCGGTGATCTACAACATCATCGGGGACCTCCGGGACGCCATGGAGGGACTGCTCGACGCCAAGGAGGTCGAGGAGTCCGTCGGCACCGCCGAGGTCCGTGCGACCTTCAAGGCCTCGCGTGTGGGGACGATCGCCGGCTGCTACGTGACCGACGGCTTGATCCGCCGCGGCGTGCAGTGCCGCCTGGTGCGCGACGGCACCGTGGTCTACGACGGCCGCATCGGCTCGCTGCGCCGCTTCAAGGACGACGTGCGCGAGGTGACTGCGGGCATGGAATGCGGAATCGTGCTCGAGAATTACCCCGACCCCAAGGAGGGGGACGTGATCGAGGCCTACGAGATCAAGCAGGTTGAGCAGACGCTCTCTTGAGCTTCGTCTGCCTCCTCGAGATCCACCTGCACTTCCCGGACAACGGCAGTCTCAAGGGCAAGCGGAAGGAATTGAGCTCTGTGAAGGCTCAGCTGCAGCGACGCTTCGGCGCGGCCGTAGCCGAAACGGGTTACCACGATCTGTGGCAACGCTCGGAGCTCACCGCCGCCCTGGTGGGACGAGAGGCCGGCCCGCTGCGGGATAAGGCCGCGGCTGTCGAGCGTTATGTGATCTCGATGTTTCCTGACGGCGCCCGTGTGGAATGCCAAATGGTGTCGAAAGAAGACCTTCTCTAGCATGGCCGACCGGATGCGCCGTGTGAACGAGGCTGTGCGCGAGGTAGTGTCGGCACGACTCGCGGAAGGCATCAAGGACCCGCGCATAGGATTTGTCACCGTGACTTCTGTGGACACAAGCACTGATTTGCGCCAGGCGCGCGTGTACGTGTCCGTGCTCGGAAGCGAGGATGAGCGCGCGGAGACGCTCAGGGGGCTCGAGTCGGCGCACGGGGTTCTGCAGCGGGCCGTGGCGACCGAACTGCGCATGAAGCGCACTCCCACGCTTCAGTTCGTGTTCGACGAGTCGATAGACCGAGGGATGCGAATCACAGAGCTTCTGGGGGACGACGAGGCATGAGCGTCGCCACCGAGCAGGACCAGGTCGTCCACGAGCTGCGCTCCGCCGAGAAGCTCCTCCTCACCACCCACGAGAACCCCGACGGCGACGCTCTCGGCTCGTTGCTGGCGATGCACGGCATCCTCACTCAGCTCGGCAAGGACTCGCTGATGTACATGTCGCCGGACGAGTTCCCCTTGCCGTGGGAGTACCGCGGATTCCAATTCGACGGTCTCGTAGGCGCGCCGCCCGAGGACGTGGCCGAGCGCACGATCGTCTTTCTCGACTGCGGAAACATCGACCGCATGCCGGTGGACTTCCTGCAGGCCGAAGGCCTGCACATCCTCAACATCGATCACCACCACGACAACACCCGCTTCGGGACGGTCAACCTGGTCTGCTCGGTCGCATCCTGCACCGCCGAGATGGTGTGGCGGATCTCGAAGGAGTTGGGCGCTGAGATCACCCCGGAGATCGCCAAGGCGCTGTACGTGGGCCTCGTGACCGACACCGGCCGCTTCATGTACGAGAACACGACGGCCGCGGCGCATCGGATGGCCGCTGAGTTGATCGAGGCGGGCGTGCAGCCGCACGTCGTGTACCGCGAGCTCTACGAGGACCTGCCCTTCCGCCGGCTCCAGCTGCTTCAGCGAGCGCTGGCGAGCATCGAGCGCCACGACGACGGGGCGCTCACAATCGCCCACCTGACAAAGGGCGACTACGAGGCCACAGGCGCGCTGGAGACCGATTCGGAGGGCGTGGTGGACCACATGCGCGCGGTGGAGGGAACCCGGGTGGCCTCACTCGTGCGCGAGCTCCTCTCGGACGACCGGCACGGGATGCGCAAGGTCAGCCTGCGCGCCACGGATGGCTCCGTGGACGTGTCCCGCATCGCCCGCGAGTTCGGCGGCGGCGGACACCCGCAGGCAGCGGGTTTCTCGACCGCGGTGCCGTACCCCGAGCTGGTCGAGAGGCTGCGCGGTTACGTGCGCGACCAGCTCCCGGCCTCCTAGAACCTTTATGGAGGGCGTGCTGCTGCGCGCTAAGCCGGCCGGCGTGACCTCCCACGACGTGGTGGCGGAGGTGCGGCGGTCGCTCCCGCGCGGGACGAAGGTCGGCCACGCGGGCACGCTCGATCCGTTCGCGACGGGCCTGCTGCTGGTGCTGGTGGGTCGAGCCACGCGCGCGCAGCGCTTCCTCATGGCCCTGCCGAAGACCTACCGAGCGGTCGCGCGGCTCGGCTGGACCTCGGACACGGGTGACCGCGACGGCGAGCTGGTGCACACGGGACGTGTGCCGGAGCAGCTCTCGATCCCGACGGGCGAGCAGCTCCAAACGCCGCCGGCGTACTCGGCGGTGAAGGTGGGCGGCAGGCGCGCGTATGAAATGGCGCGCGCCGGCGAGACGCCCGAGCTCGCTGCCCGCCCGGTCACGATCCATCGCGCCGAGCTGCTCTCGCACGACGACGAGCGGGCGCGGTTCGAGATCGAGTGCTCCTCGGGCACCTACGTGCGCTCGCTGGTCACGGACCTGGGCGACGCCTATTGCGAGGAGCTCGAGCGCACGGCCATCGGCGCGTTCCGTCTGGAGGACGCGGATCCCGACCGGCTTGTCCCGCTGCGCGACGCGCTCGCCTTCATCCCGGAACGAGTGCTCTCGGCGGATGAGGCGCGGACCGTGAGCCATGGCCGAGCCGTGGCCGCCAGGGCGGACTCGGACGAGCAGGTGCGGCTCACCTTCGAGGGCGAGCTTGTGGCCATAGCCGAGCCGCGTGCGGCTGAGCTCAAGCCCGTCGTAGTGTTCGCCCCCGCATGAGGGTTGTGTCACTGAACGACGTCGAGCCGGGGCCGCGCCCTCGCAGCGTCGCGATCGGAACCTTCGACGGCGTTCACCGCGGCCACCGCGAGGTCATCCGCGGCGCCGACACCGTTCTCACTTTCGACCCTCACCCGCTGGCCGTGATCCATCCGGAGGCCACGCCGAAGCTGATCAGCACCTTCCCGGTGAAGCGCGACCTGATCGCCGGGCTCGGCGTGGACGAGCTGGTCGTGATCCCGTTCGACAAGGACTTCTCCGGGCGCAGCGCCGAGGACTTCGTGCAGCACGTGCTGCTCGACCGGCTCGGCGCGGGACAGGTCTCGGTGGGCGAGAACTTCCGCTTCGGAAAGGGGGCGCGCGGCACCCCCGAGTTCCTCAGCTCGCACGAGGGGTTCGAGACGCGCGTGGTGCCGCTGGTGGAGGCCGCCGGCGAGACGATCTCGTCCAGCCACATCCGCGGCCTCGTGGCCGCAGGCGAGGTGGCCCAGGCGGCGGAGTTCCTCGGCGACCCGTTCCTGTTCGAGGGAGAGGTGGTGCCCGGTGACAAGCGCGGCCGCGAGCTCGGGGTGCCCACGGCCAACCTGATCCCCGACGACGCGTACGTCTGCCCCGGCCACGGCGTGTACGCCGCGTGGGCGAACGGGCACCCGGCCGCCGTGAACGTGGGCGTGCGGCCGACGTTCGCCAGCGGCCGCGGCCTGCTGGTCGAGGCACACCTGATCGGCTTCGACGAGGACATCTACGGCGAGATCCTGCGGATCGCATTCCTCGACCGGCTGCGGGGCGAAAAGCGCTTCGAGTCCGTCGACGAGCTGGTCGAGCAGATGAACCGCGACGTGGAAGAGGCGAAGCGGATCACTGAGTCCCGCTGACGTCGCGCTCACGCTCCTCATGGATGCGCCGGGCCCGTTCTACGCGGGGGCATCGGCCGGCCGGCCGGCCGTCGCCTGCTCCTGCCGCTGATACGCCTTGCTGTCGCTGTCGCGGATCAGCACGAAGGCGAGCACGAAGCCGAGGGCGGCGAAGCCCGCGCCTATGCGGAATGCCGACTGGAAGCCCTCAGTGAGCGCTTGGGGCAGGTCGGCCGGGTTACCGTGCGCGGCCGCTAACAGGTTGTTCGTGCGGGAGGTCGCGATCGTTGCGAGCACCGCCAATCCGAGCGCGCCGCCGATCTGCTGCGACGTGTTGATCAGGCCGCTCGCGAGACCGGCGTCGCTTTCCCGAATGCCTGCGACTGCGGCGATCGTGACGGGCACGAACGCCAGACCAAGCCCGGCCCCCGCGAGCAGCGACGGGCCGAGGATGTGGCCGAGATAGCTACCGCCCACGGAGACCTGCCCGAACCAGACGAGGCCGGCGGTGAGGAGCGCCATGCCGGTCATCACCACCGGCTTGAACCCGAGGCGAGTCACGAGCTGCGACGCGAGCCCCGCCGAGAGGATGATCGTGAGGGCGAGCGGCAGGTACGAGAAGCCGGTCTTGATCGCGCTGTAGCGGAGCACCTGTTGCATGTACAGCGTCAGGAAGAGAAACATGGCGAAGAGCGAGGCACCGAGCAGCAGCCCAACGACGTTCGCGCCGGTGAGCGAGCCCGCGCGGAAGATCCGGAAGGGTACGAGCGGCGCCCGGGAGCGGGATTCGATGACGACGAAGGCGCCGATCAGCGCCGCCGAGGCGGCGATCAGCCCGATCGTCCGCGCCGATCCCCAGCCCGCGCTGCTGGCGTCGAGGAGCGCATAGGCCAGCAGGGAGAGTCCCCCAGTGACGCTGATAGCGCCTGCCACGTCAAACGAGCGCGTGGCCGACTCGGAGCGGCTCTCCCCGATCAGCGACGGCGCGACTGCAGCCGCGGCAAGCCCGATCGGGACGTTGACCCAGAACACCCACTCCCAGCCCGCCCACTGGGTGAGAACCCCGCCGAGCAGTACGCCGGCGGCGCCGGCGCTGCCCGCTACCGCGCCCCAGACACCGAGTGCCCTATTTCGCTCGGCGCCGTCGCGGAAGGTGGTCGTGATGATCGAGAGCGCGGCGGGAGACAGAAGCGCGCCGCCCAGGCCCTGGACCGCCCGCGCCGCGATCAGCCAGGCCTCGGACTGGGCGAAGCCCCCGACCAGGGACGCGCCCGCGAAGAGCAAAAGGCCGCTAATGAACACTCGGCGGCGCCCGAGCAGGTCGGCCATCCGGCCGCCGAGCAGCAGGAACCCGCCGAAGGTGAGTACGTAGGCGTTCAGGATCCAGGGGAGGCTCGACTGCGAGAAGTTGAGCGCGCGCCCGATCGAGGGCAGCGCCACGTTCACGATCGAAGCGTCGAGCACAACCATGAACTGAGCGACGCTGAGCAGGGCGAGCGCCTGCCAGCGTCGCCGCGCCAAGACATGCTGACTCGGTTCAGGAAGGTCTATGCCGAGGATGCCGTCCTGTTTGGCTTGGGGGTGAGTAGCCACTACTGCGAATGCTGGCCGAATGCAGCGCGCCTGTCGTCGGTCTGGGGCCAACTCTTCGCGTTGCGACCGGCGCGGTGCAAGAGCGCCCATGTACACCCTGAGGCGTAGTCCAGCGCTGGTGTAGGGTCGATCCTCTGCCCCGCTTCGGAGGAGGGCGCATGGACTCGCCCCGGCTCCATCGGCAGCGGCTCGTATTCCTGGTCGCGGTTGCCGTGATTGCGCTTCATGTGCTGGACGACTCGTTCATCCAGCCGGAGCCCGGCACATCGGCGGGCGACCACCTCGTGAGTGGTCTCGTGCCGCTGGCTGCTCTCGGGATCGCGGCCGTCGCCTACGGGCGCATTGCCCCGGCTTGGCGGGCCGCGCTCGCTCTGGTCATCGGCCTGTTCGGAATCATGGCCGGTCTCGAGGGCTGGCACTACACGATGAAGGTCGGCGCGTCGGGCGACGACTACACCGGCCTGCTCGCCCTGCCTGCAGGCGTGGTGCTCGTGCTCCTCGGGTTGGTCTCGCTGTGGCAGTCGCGGCGGACGGAGGGAACCCGAGGGCGCCGCTACCTGCGGCGTGCGTTGGTCGGCACTGCCGGCCTCGTCGTTGCGATCGCCCTGGTCGCGCCGTTCATGATGGCCTACGGCTACACCCATCTGGGCCGCGCCGTGGTGCCCGACCCGAAGCTCGGCGGCGCGGACTACGAGAACGTGAAGTTCGAGACCGGCGATGGCCTGGAGCTCGAAGGCTGGTACATCCCGTCGAAGAACGGTGCCGCGGTGATCGCGTTCCCCGGCCGCAGCGGTCCTCGGAAGCCCGCGCGATTCCTCGCTCGCCACGGATACGGCGTCCTCCTCTTCGACCGTCGCGGCGAGGGCGACAGCGAGGGCGACCCGAACGCGCTCGGGTGGGGGGGAACGAAGGATCTCGAGGCGGCTGTGGCGTTCCTTCGGGAGCGGCCCGACGTGGATCCCAACCGCATCGGAGGCATAGGGCTCTCGGTCGGAGGCGAGATGCTGCTCCAGTTTGCGGCGGAGTCGGACGATCTCAAGGCGGTCGTGTCCGAGGGCGCCGGGATCCGGTCCGTCCGCGAGGCCTCCGAGCAGTCAGGAGCCGAGAAGTGGGCCAGCCTTCCGACGTGGGGCGCCATCACCGCGGGCGCTGCGATCTTCTCGAATCACAGCCCGCCGCCGAACCTTAAGGACCTGGCGAGCCGCATAGATCCCGAGGCGGTGTTCTTCATCTACGCCGATCGGGGTCAGGGCGGCGAAAAGCTCTCGGCGGACTACCACGAGGTCGCCGGGCGGCCAAAGCAGCTGTGGAAGACCAACAGCGCCCACACGGGCGGCTACGACGCCGCGCCACGGGAGTACGAGCGGAGGGTGGTCCGCTTCTTCAGTAAGTCGCTGTCCGTGCCGAGCTCTTGATGCGTGAGGAGGTCGCCCGGTGGGTGGCGAGCGGCATGGAGCCGCTGGAGCGCGACCCGTCGCTCGCCTGGTCATATGCCGGCTCGCTGTTCGTTGTGCTCTTCGGCTTCGCGGCGACGATGTGCTTCGCGGCCCGCGCTGTGATCGATGTAATCGGCGCCTAACCGGCAGGCTGTACGTTGGGCACGTGGACTCGCGTCAGCTCGCGACGAGGGTGCTCGTGGTTCTGGCCTCGATAGCAATCGTGCTTGCGCTCGTGGCGGCCTACGCGCGCCACGCCGCCGTGAACTCGGACCAGTTCGCCAACCGAGCAACCGTGGCGCTGCGTGACGACAGCGTGCGCTCGCTCATCGCGCAGAAGCTCACCGACGAGGTGGTCTTGAAGAACCAGGCCGATCTGATCGCGGCCCGGCCGATCATCGAGTCGGTGGCGTCCGATGTCGTCGGCGGCCGCGCGTTCACGAACCTGTTCCGGAAGGCCGTCCGAGATGTGCACCGGGCGCTCTTCAAGCGGGACAAGAACACCGTCACACTCACGGTCGCCGATGTCGGGGCGGTGCTCGCGGCCGCGCTCGAGCAGGTGCGTCCCGAGCTCGCCCGCAAGCTCCAGTCGACTGAGCGGGTCGAGCTGGTCGAGCGGAACATAGGCAGCCTCAGCGCAACGCTCGCCAACATCGCCGAGCGCGTCCAGCTGCTCGCGGTGCTGTTGCTCGTCCTCTCCCTCGTACTGGTGGCGGGGGCGCTGCTCCTCGCGCCGGACAGGCGACAGGCGGTCGTCGAGCTCGGCGTGGCGGTGGCCGCCGCGGGCGTGCTGCTCGTGGTGGCGTACTCCGTCGCGCGCTCGCTCGCGGTGGACCACGTCGACGGGCCGGACGAGCAGGCGGCAGCGCGGGCGGTCTGGGACGCCTTCCTGGGCGACCTTCGCACCGCCGCCTGGATACTCGCCGCGTGCGGCGTGGTCGTGGCGGCCGCGGCGGCGTCGCTGATCGAGCCTCGTCCCTTCGGCGAGCCACTGCGCGTGGTCGGCCGCTGGCTCGGAACGGAGCCGCGGCGTCCCGTCCTGCGGGTGCTGCGCGGAGTGGCCTTCGCGGCAGCCGGAGTGGTGGTGCTCGTCGAGCGAGACGCCGTCCTTGCTCTCCTGATGAGCGCGCTTGGCGTCTACCTGATCTACGAAGGCATGAGCGCGGTCCTCCGGCTGGTGTACCGGCCCAGGGAGGAGGAGCAGTCGCGCGAGGCGTTGGGGCACGCGGGACTGCGATTCGGCAGGCAGTTGGCACCGGTGGGGATCGCTGGACTGGTGATCGCGGTCATCGTCGGCGCGTTCTTCGGCAGCGGCGGCACCACGACCGCGGCGCCCGCGAGGGGTGCGTGCAACGGTCACAGGGAGCTGTGCGACCGACCACTCGACGACGTGGCGCTCGTGGCCACCCACAACTCGATGTCGGTGCCGCTGCCCGGCTGGTACTCCTCGCTGCAGGAGCGCCCAATCGGCGACCAGCTGGACGACGGTGTACGGGGCCTCCTGATCGACACTCACTACGCCGACAAACTTCCGAACGGGAAGGTTCGAACCTTCTTTGGAAGCCCTGCTCAGCTGCGCGAGCAGGCCGAGCTCGATGGCGTGAGCGAGAACAGCCTGGCGGCGGCTCTGCGCATCCGCGACCGGCTCGGGTTCGCGGGCGAGGGCGAGCGTGGGATGTACCTCTGCCACTCCTTCTGCGAGCTCGGGGCCACGCCGCTCGACTCGGTGCTCGACGACCTGCAAGCGTTCCTGGTCGCGAACCCGGGCGCGGTCGTCGTTGTGATCAACCAGGACTATGTGAGTCCCGAGGACTTCGTCGGCGCGGTGCAGGACGCGGGCGTCGCGGAGTTCGCGTACACAGGGCCGGTGAGTGGCCGCTGGCCCGCGCTTCGCGAGATGGTCGACTCGGGCAAGCGCGTCGTTTTCCTTGCGGAGAACGAGGCCGGCGCGGCGCCCTGGTACCACCTCGCCTACGACGGCATCACGGAGGAGACGCCGTTTGCGTTCACGAAGGTGGCGCAGCTCACGAACCCGGCCAAGCTGCCTGCGAGCTGCGCCGCGAACCGGGGATCCGCCGGCTCTCCCGTGTTCCTCCTGAACCACTGGATCACGACCGACCCGCTGCCACTGCCCTCCCAGTCGAGCGAGGTGAACGCGTACGAGCCACTGCTGAAGCGAGCGCGGGAGTGCCAGCGGATCCGCAAGCACCTCCCCAATCTCGTGGCGGTGGACTTCTACCTCCGAGGGGACGTGTTCCGGGTGGTGGACACCCTGAACGGCGTGCGTTAGGTCTGCCGGGACTTCACGCTGCGAACGAGCACTCCTGCGCTGAGGACGATCAGCGCGACGGCGCAGAGCAGGAAGCCGACGAAGACGAGCTCGTCGACGATGAAGAGGAAGTCGCGGTCCTCGCCGATGAGGGCGCCTACCGCGAACAACACTGCGGTCGCGACGGCCAGGTATTTGAGTGTCTTTGCTGTGAGCATGCGGCCAAGCTAGATCCGATCATGCGGCTGCGCATCTGTCCAGCGAGCGATCTTCGCGTATGCCTCGCGGCTGATGGCGAGGGCCGCTCGCCGAGGTAGCGTTGGTCCCGATGGGTGCTCTCGCCTCCACCCGACAGGCGTCGCTGAGGCGCCGGCCGCGCTGGAGGAGCTGACGCCGCGCGAGCACGAGATCCTCCAGCTGGTGGCCGAGGGACTATCGAATGCGGAAATCGCCGAGCGCCTCGTTGTGGCATCGGGCACGGTGAAGACGCACGTGGCGAACGTGCTCTCGAAGCTGGGGCTCCGCGATCGGGTGCAGGTGGTGGTGTTCGCGTACCAGCACGGCCTCGTTGAGAACCAGAGGCCCTAGGGCGCGGCGCTCACGGCGTAGACCTCGTCGGCCGGCGTTGCCATCACGCGGTCGGCCATCTCCTGCTTGAGGGTGTCGAGCCGCTGCTCCTGCTCGCGGGTCCGCTCATCGGTGCGCGCAAGGTCGATGAACTCCTCGGTAACGAAACCGTCACGCACTTCGAGCGTCACGCTGCGGTCTCGATAGCTCAGCCGAAAGACGAAGCGCTCGAGAGTGCGGCCGCGCTCCGGCCGCGCGAGCGACTCGTCGATCCGATAGCGGCCGCCGGTGACCGCACGGGTGACGAGCTCGAAGGCGTCACGCGCACCTGGCCCGCCAAATGCAGTCTCGACAACGATCTCGCGGCGCTCACACGGAGCGTCCGGAGCGAGCAGCGGGAGCGCCCGCTCGAGCACCTTAAAGGCGTGCGCCACGCCACCCGGCGAGCCGCCGCCGTGATAGCGGAGCAGGTCGTCGAACGAGAACGCGATGGGCCGCCCTCGCTCGATGACCTCGATGGCCGCGGCCAAAGCTGGCTCAGCCGGGCACGTAGGCCATCTGATCGGGGTTCGGTCCGGTCCTGCCGGCCTCGCCCCGGTCGAGCCCGTCGATCCGCTCGATGTCGCCGGACTCGAGCTCGAAGTCGAAGATCTTGAAGTTCTCGCGGATTCGGTCCGGCGTGACGGACTTCGGGAACACGATGTTGCCGTGCTGGATATGCCAGCGGATGACCACCTGGGCGGGCGTCCTGCCGACCTTCGCCGCGATCTCGGCCACCACCGGGTCGTCCAGCACCTCGCCCTGAGCGATCGGCGACCACGCCTCGGTGGCGATCCCGTGCTCCTCGTCGTAGGCCCGCACCTCGCTGTTTAGGAGGTACGGGTGCAGCTCGATCTGGTTCACCGCGGGCACGATGTCGGCCTCGGCCGCGAGCCGCTCCAGGTGCTCGACCTGGAAGTTCGACACGCCGATCGAGCGCGAGCGGCCGTCCGCCTTGAACTCCTCGAGTGTCTTCCAGGTTGAGACGTAGTCGCCGTCATAGAGCGTGGGGAGGGGCCAGTGGATAAGGAAGAGGTCCACGTAGTCGGTCCCAAGCGCGGTGAGCGTGTCCTCGAACGCCCGGCGGGCGACGTCCGGTTCATGGAAGCCGTTGTTCAACTTGCTGGTCAAGTACAAGTCGGCGCGGTCGAGCCCTGACGCGCGGATCGCCTCGCCCACGCCCTTCTCGTTGCCGTACATCTCGGCGGTGTCGATGTGGCGGTAGCCGACCTCGAGCGCCACGCTCACGGGGCGGGCCGTCTCCGCCGGGGGGATCTGGAAGACGCCGAAGCCGAGCTGGGGGATCGAGTGGCCGTCGTTGAGTTCGATGTTGGGGACGCTCATGAACTCTGGGACTTGGCGTTGGCCACGTACGCGCGCACGTCGGCAGCCGGCTCCGAATAGGCATCGCCGAGGGCGGCCTCGACGGCGCTCATGTAGTCGCGCGCCCAGCTCGGGAAGTCGTAGTCAATCGACTGGAGGAACTCGAGCGTCGCAGCGAGCCGGATGTCTGCGATCGAGGGCGAGTCGCCGCCGATGAACTGCTTGCCGTCGAGGAAGAACAGGCGGTAGGCCTCGAGCGGCTCCGCGAGCGCATCCTGCGCGTCCTTCTGTGCCTGCGTTTTCACCTGGTCCGACGCCTCGGATGTGGCCGCCTCGCCGGGGTACTGGGGGAAACCGAGCGCGGGATAGGTGGCCCGCGCGACCAGCGGATAGAAGGTGCCGATCAAATAGAACATCGCGCTGTCGACCATCGCCCGCCGGCCCGGATCGGTCGGGTAGAACTGGTCCAGCCCGTGCTTGTTGCACAGGTACTGCATGATCGCGCAGCTCTCCCACAGCGAGCCGCGCGGCAGCCCGTCCTCCTCGAGCAGCGGCGTCAGGTGCGCGGGATCCTTGGCGAGGAACTCCGGCGTGGTCGTCTGACCCCAGACGTCCGTCTCCTCGAAGTCGAGCCCGGCGGCCCGCACGAAGATGCGCGCGGTTAGGTTGTTCACGCTCGGCGTGAGGATGCTCAGCGAGTTGTCAGCCATTCCGTCCTCCTTGTCACGAGTGTCTCGATGGCATCTGCGAGGTGGACCTCGGCGATGTTGTAGTCACCGCGTTCGATCCTGATCCGGTGCGCCTCCGCCAGGACCTCCGCATGGGTGTAGCCGTTCGGCGGCTCGAAGCGGTAGGACGCCAGCTCGATCAGAAGGCCGAGCGGATCCTGGAAGTAGATCGAGTCCATGAAGCCGCGGTCCTTCACGCCGCTGTGCTCGATCCCACGCTCGTCGAGGCGCTCGACCGCCTGCTGGAACGTGGCCTGCGAGAGCGCGAACGCAAGGTGGTGCACGGCGCCGGGATCCGTGGATGTCCGGCTCGAATCGGGCTGGCGCTCCTCGTTGGCGAAGATCGTGATGAGGCGCCCGTCACCGGGATCGAAGTAGAGATGGCTCTCCGCTTCGTTATCGAGATTGGGCTGCTCGAACACGAACGGCATGCCGAGCACGCCCTCCCAGAAGTCGATCGACGTCTGGCGATCGGCACCGACGATCGTGATGTGGTGGACACCCTGGCTCTGGAGCTTTCGCATTGGTCGAGACTCTACGCTGGAGCCGTGATGCAGGCGGACTTCTCGGTGACCCCGATCGGACGGGTGGAATCGTCTCTGACGGATCCCGCCGACGCGCCGAAGCAGGGCCACGAGGGCGGGCCGGACGCATGGCTCGTGTTCGATGTGGGCGTGGTGGAGGGGCTAGAGGGAGTCGTCCCAGGCGCCCGCGTGATCGTCCTGACGTGGCTGGATCGCGCCCGTCGCGACGTGCTCCGAGTGCACCCACGGGATGACCCGAGCAATGCCCAGCGCGGAGTGTTCAGCACCCGCTCAGCCGACCGCCCGAATCCGATCGGCCTTCACGAGGTGGAGGTCCTCTCGCTCGACGGCGCACGCGTCCGGGTGAGCGACCTCGAGGCGGTGGACGGCACGCCCATCCTCGACGTGAAGCCCGTCATCTGAGCATCGAGGGCGCCGCGCCCGTCGTAGGATCGGCCCCATGAAGCCGAAGCTTGACCACATCGGGTTGGACGTGAGCGACTACGAGGCCAGCAAGGCCTTCTACGAGAGCGCCCTCGCGCCGCTCGGGATCCGGATGCTGATGGAGCCGGTGCCCGAGGTCGGCGGGTTCGGTGACGACTTCCCGTTCTTCTGGATCGGACGGCGCGGCCGCGGCCCGGACAGCGGCGTACACGTGGCATTCACGGCCGGGGACCGCGAGACGGTGGACGCCTTCCATGCGGCCGGGCTCGCCGCCGGCGGCAGCGACAACGGCGCGCCAGGCGTCCGCGAGATCTACCACCCGAACTACTACGGGGCGTTCGTGCTCGACCCGGACGGGAACAACGTCGAGGCGGTCTGTCACGCCCCTGGATAAGGCGGTGCGGCTCAGTCAGGCCACTCTGCCGGGACCTGCTCGCCGTCGCCGCCCTCAGGCTTCGGGCCCCCAATCGCGATCAAGTCCAGCCCGTCGGGACCTGCCTCGAACGCCCGTACACCTTCGGGTGCGACGCGCACCGTGTCCCACTGCTTGAGCTCAACCGGCTCGCCGTCCACCAGGACGCGGCCCGAGCCGGCGACCACCACATAGGCCTCCTCCTGCTCGCGGTGGCGGTGCCCAATTTTGCTGCGGAACCCGGGCGCATAACGCCAGTGGCTCACGCCAAGGTCTCGCGACCCCAGCGCCGTGCGGCCGAAGCGTCCCTCGATCTCGGGGGCCCGGTCGCCGACCGAGTCCTCCAGCTCGAGTAGGTTCACCTTCGCGTAGTTCGACATACGGCGAACAGTACAACTCTGTACCGCTGCGGCAGCGGCGTAACCTGCTCGTCCAAACCTGAGCCAAGGAGGCGAGATGTACGCACGGATAGCCACCTTCGAAAGCGATCCCTCCAAGATCGACGACGCGATCGAAATGGTGCGCTCCGAGGTCGACTCGGACACGCCCGAGGGCCTCGAGGGGGCGAAGATGATGATGCTCGTGAACCGCGAGACCGGAAAGGGCCTCGGCCTGACCATCTTCGAGAGCGAGGAAGCGATGCGCCGCGGCGACGAGGCACTCAACGCGATGAGTCCGGGCGCGAGCGAGCGCCGCACCGCGGTCGAGTTCTACGAGGTGCCGGTGCAGACGGTCAGCTAGGCGTAAGGCTTTGGGCCGCGAGCACGGATGTCGTACGCACTTACTTCGGGACCTTCGGGTCCGGGTGTGTCGACCTGCACCACCCGCGAATGCTCGCGCAAGAAGCTCAGAAGCTCAGCCGCTGTCATCGAAACCTTCCGCCGAGCGCGAGCCTACCTGCCGGTACTCGATAGGCCGCGCCTCCTCACGACTGGGCTGAGGGCCTCGGCGGCTCCCGACCGGGAGCGGGGGGCGCGCGGACGCTCTCGACCCTCCGTCCCGGTAGGTCGACCCGAACACGGGCGGATTCGCATCTCGTTTGCCCTGTACGGCGATGGGCTGAGCCGTCACGCTTGACGGATGCGAAACGTATCGGCCGCGCGGTGACGCCAGTGCGGATCTGGCTCGTCGGCTTTGGCACGGTGGGCCGATGGCTCGTGCGTGCCCTCGACTCGCAGGCGGAGCGGCTCGCCGGCCGGTACGGCGTGGCTGTCACCGTCGTTGGCCTCGCCAACGCACGGGACGGATTCATCTACAAGGAGGACGGGCTCGAGCTCCCATCTCTCCTGGCGTTGGCCTCGGGTGGAGGGTCGATAGCGGATCAGCCTGGTGTGCGTTTTTGGCCGAGCACCATCGAAGGGCTCCGCGCCACGGAAGCCGAGGTTCTCGTCGAGGTGACGGCGAGCCGTTCGACCGACGGCGAGCCCGGACTGGCGCACATGCGCGAGGCGCTTGGACGCGGCATCCCGGTGGTTACCTCCAACAAATGGCCCGTGGCCCTGGGCGGGGTGGAGCTTGCCGCGCTGGCGCGCGACCGCGGCGTCGCGTTTTGCGCGGAATCCACCGTCATGTCCGGAACGCCACTGCTGAGAGCGCTGCTCGAGGGTCTCGCGGGCGCGACCCCGATCGGGCTTCGAGGCCTCCTCAATGCAACCGCCAACTTCATCCTCACCAGAATGGCGCAAGGCACGCCCTACGAGGACGCGCTCGCGGAGGCACAGCGGGCGGGCCTTGCCGAGCGGGACCCGGCCGCAGACGTCGAGGGCCACGACGCCGCAGCGAAGGTGATGATCTTGTCGGCCCTCGTCTTTGGCAGGCAGCTTCGGCGCGAGCAGGTCGCCTGCCGCGGGATCACCGACATCGCTCGTTCCGAGGTCGACCAGGCGGCCTCCAGCGGGGCACGGCTCAAGCACGTCGCCACGCTCGAGTTCTCCGAGCCAGACGGAGCGGGCGAGGTCAGCGCTAGCGTGCAGCGCGAGCTCGTTCCCCGCGACGATCCGCTGGCGAACATCGAGGGGACAACCAACGCCGTGGTGTGCCGCGCAAGCCCGATCGGAGAGGTCACCATCGTCGGACCCGGCGCCGGGCCGCAGCTCGCGGGACAGGGCGTGCTCAGCGACCTCATCGCAGTCGCGAGATCCCGCACCAGCGACTGAGCGCGCCGAAGCCAATGTGCAGCTCGCCGTGGGCGTCGAGGATCGCGAATGGGGCGCGCGAGCTTCTCGGCCACCGTCAACCGCAGCGCCGACGGCACGCGCGTCTTCAACTACCTCCAATGGGAGTCCGCCGAACACCTCGCGGAAATGCAACGCTCACCTGAGTTTCAGGCGATAGCAGGCGGCTTCGCCGGATCGATTGAGTTCGAGCCGCACGAGTGCGAAGTCGTTCACGTCGGCGATCGCGGCTGACCCACCGCGTCGTTAGCCGGACAGCAGCGCGATCGCGGGAGCGCCGCCGAGCGACCACGCCGAGGGGCGCGGACTGCCACCGGCCGTAACAACGCTGCTGGGCGTCAAGCGTGACGCGCACTTGCTGCCCGCGATGCGATGGCCGACCGACGCGCTCTGCGGCGGCATCATCAGCCGAGCAGGCGTATGAGCCCGCGTCCGATGAAGAACAGCCCGGCGGCGCTGAGCAGGGCGACAGTGAACCCGCGACCGCGGCGAGCGATCTGATCGCGCAGAGCAGTGAGCCCACGCTGGCTGGGACCGGGGGCAACCCTGGTCAGGACGAGGGGCACCCACGCCGGCATGGAAACCAGTCCGACGAGCACGAGGACGAGCACCGCTTCAGCCGCGATCTCAACGTCAGCTCTGGAGATCTCTTTGGCGGCCGGTGCGATCAGGGCCAGCGTCGTGACGTTAGTCGCCATGGAGAACACGCCGAACGGAAACGCCGCCCGAGCCTGGCGCGAACCACTCGCACCCCGGTCGCCTCCGCCCCCGCTACTCGGCGACCCGGCCCCTCGCCGTCCCGAGACGAGCACGAGAACAGCCACGTTGACCAAGACCAGGCCGAGAACGAGGTCGAGCGACGCGTCGAGGTGCGGCTCGGTCGGAAGCGAGATCGCGCGACCGAACAGCACGATGGCGACGACGATCACGAACGCGGTGAGGACCACGCCGGCGGCGTAGCGTACCGCTGCCCTACCACCGTCGGGGCCGGCGAGGAGCGTGGTTTGCTCCGTCAACATGACCGGGCTGACCGCTCCGCCCAGACCAAGCGGGATGACGACCGCGAGCGCCGCCAGCACCGACAGGACAATAAGGGTTCGGCCACGCAGGCGGATTGATCCTGGGAGGGTGGCTGCGGCGGGCCAGGCGTGATCGGCAGCGACTACGGCTTGGGACGAGACGCGGCAGTCCTGCGTTGAATGGAAAGAGCAGCCAGGCCTGGCGCGGATCGAGATGACCGCGTTGCTAGCGGCCTTCTCGGAGCTGCAGGCGGTTGCCGTCCGGGTCCAGGAATTGCGCGACGTAGCCCCAGGGGAACTCGAGCACGTCCGTCTCGAACTCCACGCCGCGCGACCGTAGCTCCTCGTATGTCTTCCGGATATCGTCGGTCTCGATCGTGACCGACGCCGGGATGCCGCCCTGTACCGGCTGGGCCTGCCCCGGTGTCCCGGGCCAGAGGACCAGCATGAAGTCCTGGCCCTTGACGCCGACGGTCAGGAACCGCGGTCCGTCGGGTGTCGGGTTCTCGGCCCGCTTCTCGAGGCCGAGGACGTTCGTGTAGAAGTCGAGCGCGGTGTCTTGGTCGCTGACGAGCACGCTCGAGTAGAAGATCTTCTCCAGCATTGTCTTTCCTCCGGTGTTGGTGGTCGCTACCGGTATGACGCATGGCGACGAGCGAACGTGACAGCCCAGCGATGAGATGTGACGGCTGGCGTCCCAGACTTTGGTAGGCCGGGCCCCGGTCTAGCCGTACGCCCGGGCGCCGTCCGTCGGCACTTTCGCTTTGACGTGAAACCGACACTGAGTAGGACGGCCGGCTCCAGAGTGTGGGCGCCCGGACCGTGCAGCGTCTGAAACGGGCGCGCCGCATGCTGGGACGCAGACGTGTCAGAGCACGCCGCAATGGCGAGCAGGCCAGGCGGGCGGCGCTGCCGATCGCCCCTCGCCACACCCCCGAAACCCGCGAAATGCCTGCTACGGTTTCGCCTCGCATGAGCCTTGCTGCCGAGAAGAAGCAGGAGATCGTCGCCAAGTACGGGCGCGGCGATGCCGACACCGGGTCCACGGAGGTCCAGGTGGCGCTTCTCAGCGCGCGCATCAATGAGCTCACCGAGCATCTGCGCACGCACAAGAAGGACCATCACTCGCGTCGCGGCCTTCTGATGCTTGTCGGTAAGCGGCGCCGGCTGCTGCGTTACCTGCAGGGCTCCGACATCGACCGCTACCGGTCGCTCATCCAGGAGCTCGGCCTCCGCCGATGATCGAGCCCGGCTCTCCGGCGCCGGACTTCACGCTTCCAGACCAGGACGGCAACAAGGTTTCGCTCGGCGACTTTCGCGGGCGGACGGTGGTCCTGGTGTTCTATCCGGCCGACTTCAGCCCGGTCTGCACGGACCAGCTGAGCGTCTACCAGGAGGTTCTGCCTCAGTTCGAGGAGCGGGACACCACACTCCTCGGCATCTCGGTCGACGGCGCGTTCTGCCACAAGGCCTTCCAGCAGCAGCTCAACACCACCATCCCGCTGCTCGCAGACTTCCACCCGAAGGGGGAGGTCGCGAAGAGCTACGGCGTCTGGGCGGACAAGTACGGCGTCGCGAAACGGGCGCTCGTGATGGTCGCTCCGGACGGCGTGGTCCAGTGGTCCTACTCCTCGCCGCCGCTCGAGGTGCCGGGGGCGAACCTCATCTTTGACGCGCTGGAGCAGCGCACCCCCGCCTGAGCCGGCGGACGACGACCACGTCCGCGGCGACGGCCCGGTGGTCATCGAGTACGCCGACCTCGAGTGCCCGTACTGCGCGAAGGCGCACCTGATCCTCAAGGAGCTGCCGGTGAGGCGGGTCTTCCGCCACTTCCCCGTGACCTCGAAGCACCCGCGGGCGCGGGTGCTCGCGGCCGCGGCGGAGGCGGCGGGAAAGCAGGGCAAGTTCTGGGAGATGCACGACTCACTCCTTGAGGACCAGGGCCACCTCGATGACCCGCACCTGTGGGAGCGGGCCAGGCTGATTGGCCTGGACCTCGACCGCTTCGAGGCTGACCGCCGCTCAGCGGAGGCGGCGGAGCGGGTGGAGCGCGACTTCAACAGCGGCATCCGGGCCGGGGTGTCGACCACGCCCACTCAGTTCGTGGACGGCACCGCGCATCCGGGCGTGCCGGCCGCAAGTTTCATCGAAGCGCTGCGTTCCACCCCCTGAACGGATTGGAACTTGGCATGGGGGTACAACGCCCGCGAGCCCGAGCGAGACGGCAATTCCCTGGACTCGCTCGGGCTCGACAAGGGTGAACGCATGAGGTCAGGGCATAACACCGTCTTGTGAGACTCCGGAAGGCACGACCCGCTCAGCGCGACAGGTGTTCGTCGCCCGTGGCGAGCGGCGCACACTGGACCTGCGCGGGGACTGCCGGATACGGAGGTAGTGACGAGTTCCGTGGTGGGCCCGAGCGGCAGCCTGTTGCTAGAGTCGCTCGGGTTCGCAACGGAACGTACTTAGGAGTGCCGCCAACCGGAGGCGGCCTGAAAGGAAACATATGACTGATGGCACTAGCCGGGTCTCCCTCGAGATCGGCGGGAGCTCGATTAGCTTCGAGACCGGCAAGTACGCCAGACAGGCCAGTGGCGCCGTCGTAGTTCAGGCAGGCGACACGATGGTCCTGTGCACCGCGACCGCAGGAGCGGCTCGCGATGTTGACTTCCTACCACTGACGGTCGACGTGGAGGAGCGGATGTACGCCGCGGGCAAGATCCCGGGCAGCTTCTTCCGCCGCGAGGGCAGGGCAGGCGAGAAGGCCACCCTCACCGCGCGCATGATCGACCGCCCACTGCGGCCGCTCTTCCCGAAGGGCTGGAACCGCGACACGCAGCTCGTGTCGATCCCAATGTCGATCGACCACGAGCATCCCTACGACATCCTCGCCATGAACGGCGCAAGCGCCGCGCTGATGGTGTCCGACATCCCGTTCCCGGTGCCCGTGGGCGCCGTGCGGATCGGCCAGGACGCCGAGGGCAACTTCCTCGTCAACCCTGACGAGGAGTGGCTGCTGGAGTCGCCGCTCGACCTCGTGGTCGCCGGCACCGAGGAGGCCATCCTGATGGTCGAGGCGGGCGCCAACGAGATCACCGAGGCAGAGATCCTCGACGCGCTCGACATCGCGCACGCCGAGATCAAGCGCCTCTGTGAGGCCCAGCACGACCTGCGCAAGCAGGCCGGCAAGGAGAAGACCCTGATCGAGCCGCCGCAGGTGGACGAGTCGATCCAGAGTCAGATCCGCGAGCGCTTCGGCGACGCCCTCGACGCTGCGACCCAGGTGGTCGACAAGCTCGAGCGCCAGGACGCCACGAAGAAGGTCGAGGAGGAGGTGCTCGAGGCTCTCGGCACCAGCGTCGAGGTCGACGAGGACGGCGCCTCGGCTCACCGTGCCGCCGTGCAGCTTGCCTTCGACAAGCTCGAGAAGGAGACCATCCGCCGCCGCATCGCCGTGGACAAGAAGCGTCCCGACGGCCGTGCGCCTGAGGAGATCCGCGACATCTGGATCGAGGTGGGGGTGGGGCCGCGCACGCACGGCTCCGCGATCTTCACCCGCGGCCAGACGCAGGCCTTCTCGGTTGTCGCTCTCGGCACGACGCGTGACGAGATGCGTCTCGACACGCTCGGCCTCCAGACGGAGAAGCACTACTTCCACCACTACAACTTCCCGCCGTTCTCGGTGGGAGAGGCCGGCTTCATGCGCGGCCCGAAGCGCCGCGACATCGGACACGGCGCGCTCGCTGAGCGGGCGCTCGTACCGGTCGTGCCATCGGTGGACGAGTTCCCGTACACGATCCGCGTGGTGTCGGACATCCTCGAGTCGAACGGCTCGAGCTCGATGGCCTCGGTCTGCGGTTCGTCGCTGTCGCTGATGGATGCCGGCGTGCCGATCAAGGCGCCGGTGGCCGGAGTGGCGATGGGGCTCATCAAGGAGGGTGAGGACCACGTCGTGCTCACCGACATCGCGGGTGTCGAGGATCACCTCGGCGACATGGACTTCAAGGTCGCCGGTACCTCGGAGGGCATCACCGCGCTCCAGATGGACATCAAGATCACGGGCGTCACGTTCGAGATCCTGCGCGGGGCGCTCGAGCAGGCCCAGGACGCGCGCATGACGATCCTCGGCAAGATGAAGGAAGCCATTTCCGAGCCGCGCTCGGAGCTGTCGTCCTACGCGCCGCGGATCTCGGCGATTCAGATCAACACCGAGAAGATCGGTGCGGTCATCGGCAAGGGCGGCGAGACGATCCGCGCGCTGTCGGAGGAGTTCGACGCGCAGATCGACATCGACGACGACGGCATGGTCCGCATCTACGCCCAGACGGGCGAGCAGGGCGACGCCCTGGTGGACCGGATCCGGTCGATGACGAAGGAGGTGGAGCTCGGCGACGAGTTCACCGGCAAGGTCGTGAAGACCACGACCTTCGGCGCCTTCATCGAGCTCGCCAAGGGCACTGACGGCCTGATCCACATCTCCAACATCGCTCCGGGCCAGCGCCCGAACACGGTCGAGGAGGTCATCAACCGCGGCGACGAGCTGAGGGTGAAGGTCGTCGAGGTGGACCCGGAGCGTGGCCGCATCGGGCTGCGCCTGGCGGATGACCCCGAGATCGCGGGCAAGACCCCCGAGGAGCTGGCTGCCATGGGCACCGGCAACAAGGGAGGCGACCGTGGCGGACGCGGCGACCGCGGCAACGGCCGTGGCGGCCGCGAGGGACGCGGCGGTGGCCGGGGTGACCGGGAGCGCCGTCCGCGCGACCGGGACCGCGAGCGCAGCGAGTAGCGCATTGAGTACCGAGTCGGCCCGGGTCACAACCCTGGACTCAGGCGTTCGAGTAGTCACCGAGGCAATGCCCTCGGTGCGCTCGATCGCTCTTGGGTTCTGGGTCCGGGCCGGTTCGCGTGACGAGGACCACGAGCACGCTGGCATCTCGCACTTCCTGGAGCACCTGCTCTTCAAGGGCACGGACCGCTTCAGCTCACGCGAGATAGACGAGGCGTTCGACGCGATGGGTGCGGAGGTGAACGCCGGTACCGGCAAGGAGACCACCTCCGTCTACTCGCGCTTCCTCGACAACCACCTGGAGCGGGCTTTCGACGTGCTCCAGGACATGGTGCTGCGGCCCGTCTATCCGGACATCGACTCCGAGCGGCAGGTGGTGATCGAGGAGATCGCCATGTACGAGGACGAGCCGCAGGACAAGGTCCACGACGTGCTCGCGGGCGCGATCTTCGGCGACCACCCGCTCGGCCGGCCGATCATCGGCCGCGCGGACGTGGTGTCCTCGGTGCCGGTGCCCGAGATCTCGTCGTGGCACGACGGCCGCTACGTGCCGCCGAACATCGTGCTGGCCGCGGCCGGCAACCTCGAGCACGAGCGGATCGTGGAGCTGGCCGAGGCTGCCGTTGGCGGCTCAGGTCCCGCGCCGCCCGCCGAGCTGGGTGCGCCGGAGCCTCACGGCCAGGTGCTGCGCTTCCACACGAAGGAGACCGAGCAGTACCACCTCTGCCTCGGTGGGCTCGGGGTGCCGCGCGGCGACGACCGCCGCTTCGCGCTCCGCGTTCTCGACACGATCCTCGGCGGCTCCACGTCGTCGCGGCTCTTCCAGGAGGTGCGCGAGAAGCGTGGGCTGGCCTACGCGGTCTACTCGTACGCGAGCCACTACGCGGACAGCGGCCAGGTGGCGGTGTATGTGGGCACGCGGCCGGAGAACGTCGCCGAGGCCGTGGACGTGATCGGATCCGAGCTGCGCCGCCTGCAGGACGACGGCGTGAGCGAGCAGGAGCTCGAGCGCGCCCGCGACAACGTGAAGGGCCGCACGGTGCTTTCGATGGAGTCCACGCTCACACGGATGAACCGGCTCGGCAGCTCGGTCCTGATGGGCGTTCCGCTCCTCACGGTCGACGAGCTGCTCGCCGCCTTCGACGCGGTTACGCTCGACGACGTGAACGGGCTCGCCAGGGAGCTCTGGGTCCCCGAGCGCATGTCGGCTGCCGGCGTGGGCGGCGACGAGGCCGCCTTCCGCAGCGCGCTCGAGTCCGTGTCGCCGGCGCTCGCCGCGGCATGATCAACGTCGCCGTCTCCGGCGCCGCCGGGCGCATGGGGCAGACGGTGTGCGACGCGGTCGAGGGCGCAGAGGACATGGCCCTCGTGGGGCGTGCGGACCCTCTGCTGGACACCGATCTGCTCGACGTGTTCGGCGACGCCGACGTGGTCGTGGACTTCTCCACGCCCGACACCGCCCTCGCCAACGCGCGCCACTGCATCGAGGCGGGCGTGCACTGCGTGATGGGCACCACCGGCGCCGACTTCTCGGAGCTCGAGGGCGTGGGCACGGCCAACCTGTTCGTGGCGCCGAACTTCGCGATCGGAGCGGTCCTGATGATGGAGATCGCGCAGCGCGTGGCGGAGCACATGCCCGAGTGCGAGATCATCGAGCTGCACCACGACCGCAAGGTCGACGCCCCGTCCGGCACCGCGGCCCGCACGGCGGAGCTGATCCGCGCCGCGGGTGGCAACGTGCATGAGCCGATCCACTCCGTGCGCCTCCCGGGCCTGGTGGCGCATCAGGAGGTCATCTTCGGCGGCCCGGGCCAGACCCTCACCATCCGGCACGACTCGGTCGACCGCGAGTCGTTCATGCCCGGAGTGCTGCTGGCCGTGAGGAAGGTTGGCTCGCTGGAGCGCTCGCCGACCGTCGGCCTCGAGAACCTGCTCTAGCTGGCAGCGTCGCGCAGTGCTTCGCGCCCGACTCACCGCGCAGCTGCTCGCCGGCCCACCCGCGCGCGACCCTGTGGCGGTGGCCGAGCGGCTGCTCGCCGTACAGGGCCAGGACCCGCGCGGCGCGCGGCTCGCTGTGCGCGCTCGCAGCGAGGGGCTCACGGCGGCGGACGTGGACCGCGCCCTCACCGAGGAGCGCTCGCTGCTCATCACCTGGCTGAACCGCGGCACGCTCCACCTGGTGCGTAGTGAGGATTACCCGTGGCTTCAGGCGCTCACCACGCCTCCGCTCGTCACGCAGAGCAGCCGGCGGCTTGCGCAGGAGGGCGTGCCCCCGGAGGACGCCGAGCGCGCCATCGCGGAGGTCGAGCGCTCGCTCGCCGACGGTCCGCTCAACCGCGATCAGCTGCGCGAGCGCGTAGACACCATTGGGGTGAGAACGGCACGACAGGCCCTCGTGCACATCCTCTTCGCGGCATCCCTGCGCGGGCTGATCGTGCGCGGGCCGATGGTCGACGGCAAGCATACGTTCGTCCTGGTGAAGGACTGGTTGGGCGAGCCGAAGCCGGTGGACCGCGACAAGGCGCTCGCCGAGCTCGCGCGCCGCTACCTGGCGGGACACGGCCCGGCGAGCGACCGGGATCTCGCGCGCTGGGCGGGTCTGCCGCTGCGAGATGCCCGGGCGGGCCTGAGCGCGATCGCCTCGGAGATCGAGGACAGCGGCGACGGCCTCGTCGATCTACGCGGCCGCCCGGAGCCCGCCGAGCTGCCCCCGCCGCGGCTACTCGGCCCCTACGACCCACTGCTGCTCGGGTGGACCTCGCGCGAGTTCGTGCTGGGAGCCCATCAGCAACTCGTGACCGTGAACGGGCTTTTCCGCCCGTTCGCACTGGTGAAAGGGCACGCGGCGGCGAGCTGGAGCATGCCGCGCGGCGAGGTGGCGCTGGAGCCCTTTGGGCGCCTCGGCAAGGCGGACGCCGCCGCGCTTGAGGAGGAGGCGGCGGATGTTGTGAGGTTCTTGGGGCCCGATACGTAAGCCGCTGCGCTCCCCCGCCGCATAGGCTCCCCACGTGCCCGAGCCCGCCAACCTGTCCGCCCACGCCGCCCGCAACCGCGACGTCTGGAACACCGACGCCCCCAACTGGGTCGAGAGCGGGCGCGAGTCGTGGGCGAGCCCGACGCCGTGGTGGGGGGCGTGGCACATACCCGAGGGGGAGCTGCGAATCCTGCCGGAGGTTGCCGGCCTCGACGTGCTCGACCTGGGCTGCGGAACCGGCTACTGGTGCGCTTGGTTCGCCCGGCTGGGCGCTCGGCCCGTCGGGCTCGACCTGTCCGAGGAGCAGCTGGCCACCGCCCGGGCGCTACAGGCGGAGCACGGAATCGAGTTCCCGCTCATTCACGCAAGTGCAGAGGCGCCGCCCCTCGAGGATGGGTCATTCGACATCGTCTTCTCGGAGTACGGCGCGGCGATCTGGTGCGACCCGTACGTGTGGATTCCGCAGGCGCACCGGCTGCTGCGCCCGGGCGGACGCCTGATCTTCCTCGCCCACTCGCCGCTGGCCGGGCTCTGCTACCCGCTCAGCGAGGAACCCATCGGGGAGACGCTCGTCCGGCCGCAACGAGGACTGGGAGCGATCGAGTGGCCGGACGACGACGGGATCGACTTCCATCAGGCCCACAGCGAGCGGATCAAGCTCCTGCACGACACGGGCTTCGAGATCGAGGCTCTTCACGAGCTGTACGCCCCGGAAGGCGACCCGGACGAGGTCCGTCACTACCTGGTCCGTGGCTGGGCGCAGCGCTGGCCCTGCGAGGAGGTCTGGGTGGCGCGCCGCTAGGCCGCGCTCTTGTTGCCGTTTCGGCGCAGCGTGCGGGGGATCACGAAGCGGATCCCCGAGCGCTCGTCGTCGATCGAGCAGGTCTTGTTGTCGATCAGGCCGAGCCGCTTCGCGTAGGGCACGAGCGCCATCTGGTTGAGGTAGTTCTCGTGTCCCCGCTTTCGGGTGATCACCCACAGGTAGCCGGTGTCGCGCAGGCGGGCGCGGTAGCGGACCAGCGTCTCCTTGGCCTCGTCCTCGGACTCCACCAGCACGATGGCGCCGTCGAGGTCGCCGGAGCGCACGAGGCCGCGACCGATGGCCTCCTTCACGTCGCGCCGGAGCCCGGGACCGACATCGCCCGCGATCTCGACGCGCTGATCCGCCGTCACACCCAGCTTCTGGACGGTCGAGCGGTGGCTGTAGTCGCGTTCGGTGGCCATTGCCGAAGGGAATTCTGCCATTTGCATGCTCCCTTTCGGAAGGGGTGACCCCCGGATTGCACGGTAAGGTTCGACGGAGCCAACAAGGGGAGGCCCGCATGGGCTTTATGGACAAGGCAAAGCAGCTCGCAGAGCAGGCGCAGCAGAAGCTGGACGAGGCGCAGCAGAACTTCAACAAGCCGAGCTCGCCGGAGGGGCAGCCGCAGGGCGACGGCGTGAAGTACGACGCGCACGGACGCCCGATCCAGGAGGCTCCACCCGCGGGAGCCACCGCGCCGCCCGCAGCAGAGCCCGCCGCACCGGCCGCGCCGGCCGCGGAGCCGACGGAGGAGCAGCCGGCCGCCGACGTGCCCACACCGCCTCCGCCGGCACCGGCGAGCGGCGATACGAACACCACTCCCGACCCATTCAAGCCGATCCAGTAGTGGCGGAGCGCTTCTCCCGCGACAGCATGCGCCTCGGCGGCATCCTCACCGCGATGGTCACCCCGTTCGACTCGGAGGGCCGTCTCGACGAGAACGCCGCCGTGCGGCTCATCCACCACCTGTTGGCGAACGGATCCGACGGGCTCGTGCTCGCCGGCAGCACCGGCGAGGGCGCCACGCTCACCGACGAGGAGAAGGTCCGCCTCTGGGAGATCGGGGTGGCGGAGTCCGGCGACGCTCCGATCATCGCGGGCACCGGCACATATGACACTCGCCACTCCGTGGAGCTCACCGAGCGCGCCCACGAGGTCGGCGTGGACGCCATGCTGGTGGTCACGCCCTACTACGTGCGGCCGAACCGCCGCGGCATCCGCGCGCACTACGAGGCCGTCGCAGCCGCCACCGACCGCCCGATCGTGCTCTACAACATTCCGAGCCGGACGGCCACGGACATGCCGAACGACCTTCTCGCCGAGCTGGCCGAGATCGACAACGTCGCGGCCGTGAAGCAGGCCCGCTACGAGGACATGGCGCCGATCGATGGCATGGACCTGCTGGCGGGCAACGATGACGTGCTCGCCGAGGTGATGGACATGGGCGGCACCGGCGGCATCCTGGTGGCCTCGCACCTTGTCGGCCGCGAGATGCGGCAGATCATCGACGAGCCCGACCGCCGGCACGACATCGAGGACGGGCTGCGCGACCTCTACAAGGCGCTGACCGTGACCGTGAATCCGATTCCGATCAAGACCGCCGTGAACATGGTCGGCCTGGAGGCCGGGGGGCTGCGGCTACCGCTCGTGGCCGCCACCGAGGAAGAGCGCGCGGTGATCCGCGAGGCGCTCGAGCGGCACAAGCTGCTCGCCGCGGTTTGAGTCCGAGCACGCTCCGCGTCCTGCCGCTCGGCGGGCTCGGCGAGATCGGCAAGAACATGATGGTCGTCGAGTACGACGGCCGCATCGTGGTGGTCGACACCGGCCTCATGTTCCCGACGCCGGACCAGCTCGGCATCGACCTGGTGCTGCCGGACTTCACCTACCTGCGCGAGCGCGCGGACGACATCGACGCGATCGTGCTCACGCACGGGCACGAGGACCACGTGGGCGCGCTGCCATTCGTGCTTCGCGAGCTGGACACCGTCCCACCGGTCTACGGCGGCCCGCTCACCGCGGCGATGGTGCGCTCGAAACTCGACGAGCACCGGCTCAAGGACGTAGCGGTGGAGGACGTGCTGGCCGGCCAGAGCTTCAACGCCGGGCCGTTCTCGATCGAAATGGTGAAGATGGCCCACTCGATCCCCGACGCCTTCGCCGTGGCGATCACGATGGAGCTCGGCACGATGCTGATGACGGGCGACTACAAGTTCGACCAGACGCCCGTGGACGGCGTGCCCGCGGACGTCTCGAGGCTCGCCGAGCTCGGCCGCGAGCGGCTGCTGCTCCTCTGTGGCGACTCGACCAACGCCGACCGCCCCGGCGTGTCGCTGTCCGAGTCGAGCGTGGGGCCGCGCCTGGAGGAGGTCTTCGCCCGCTGCCAGGGCCGCATCATCGTCACCTGCTTCGCCTCGAACATCCACCGCGTCCAGCAGGTGGTGGATGCCGCGGCCACCGTGAACCGGCGCGTCTCGCTGATCGGCCGCTCGATGCGCAAGAACACGAACATCGGCCGGATGCTCGGTCACATCGACATCCCGGACGGGCTGCTCGTGGGCCCGAAGGAGATCGAGGACTTCCCGGACCACAAGCTCGTGATCATCTCCACGGGATCCCAGGGCGAGCCGCTCTCGGCACTGCGCCGGATGGCCCACGGCGATCACCCGAACGTGGACCTCCACGACGGCGACACCGTGATCTTCTCGGCAACCGCGATCCCGGGGAACGAGCGAGCGGTGAACGAGACGATCGACCGCATCTACAGGCTCGGAGCGAGGGTGATCACCGCGGCCGACGTTCCCGTGCACGCGTCCGGCCACGGCTACGCGGAAGAGCTGAAGCTGATGCTCAACCTCACGAAGCCGCACTACGTGATGCCGGTGCACGGCGACCACAAGCGCCTGCGCCTGCACGCGGAGCTCGCGGAGGCCGTGGGGATCCCGCCGAAGTCGATCTTCCGCGGCGAGAACGGGCTTCCGCTCGAGATCGACTCGTCAGGCGCCCGCTGGGGCGAGCGTGAGCAGGCCGGGCTCATCTTCGTGGACGGGATGGAGGTGGGCGACATCGAGGACGTGGCCCTGCGCGACCGCCGGATGCTGTCGGCGGACGGCATCTTCATCGTGGTGGCGACGATCTCGGAGCAGGACGGCCGCTCGGTCGTCCCGCCGGAGATCATCTTCCGCGGCGTGCCCTTCGCCGACGAGGCCGACGGCTTCGTCGGCGAGCTGCGCGTGGCGGTCGACAAGTCGCTCGCTCATTCGGCCGAGGAGGAGATCTCGGAGATCGACCTCCTCCAGGACCACCTGCACGACGACATCGCCGAGTTCGTCTACGACCGCCTCAAGCGGCGGCCGATGATCCTGCCTGTGGTCGTCGAGGTCTAGCCCTGTAGGGCCAGCGAGCCGTGGAAGCTGCAGGAGCCGGCGCCGGCGGCGTCGCGGATACAGCGCCGACTGCCCCGCTGAAGCCCTTGCCGCTCGGCGCGAAGGCGGAGACGCTGCGACGCCGTACGCCGGGCTGGTCATCCCGGCGGCCAGAATCCGCGCATCTGGACGGGGCTATCCGCGATGTCGAGGTCCGGCTCCTGGAAGCCGCTGTCGGTCGTGCCCCGAGGCGGCTCGTGCCCGCTCCGGCCGAGTCGTTCTCGGTCGTGGAGACCGTCAGCCTGGCGTCCGAGTCCCTGCGGCGCACTCGCCCGACAGCGTCAGCGGACCGTGCGTGGCCAGGGTCACGGGCGGCGCACCCTCGGCGAGCGTGGTCTGGGGGATGATCTTGAGGGTGTTCACGCCCCCTGCCGTTGTGGCGGAGTCGGCGGTGCCCGCGCTCGGGACCTTCCCGAGCGTGTCCTCCTTGACGTCCTCGCCGGTCAGCGTGTTGAGCGCGATGTCGCGGCCCTGGACGGTGCTGTTGCGGATGTCGATCCCGCGCACCTCGTTGTTGCGCAGGTCGCGCGTGCGGATCTGGTTGTTCCGGATGTCGAGGCTGCGGATCTCGTTGTTCTTGATCTCGCGGCTGTCGATGAAGCCGGTCGCGACGCCGTAGGACACGCCGCTCAGGGACACGAACAGGGCGATCATCGAGATGACCAGGGCCGGCGAGGGACGCCGGCGCAGGATCGACTTCACGGTCACTACTCCTTCGAGGTCTCGGGTACCTGCCTTGGCTGCACCAACACGCTAGCGCCGGAATCGGAGCGGGTAGCGTCGGCCGCCGGAAGGGTTACAACGAAGCGCGCGCCGCCGCCCTCGGCGTCGCCGAGCTCCACGCGGCCCTGGTGGGCGTCCGTCACGGCCTGGACGATCGCCAGCCCGAGGCCGCTGCTGCCCTGGGGCGCCGCGTCGCCGTCGCCGCGTGCGAAGCGCTCGAACACCCGCTCGCGCATGTCACGGGGCACGCCGGGCCCGCGGTCGGCCACCTCAAGAACCGCGTGGGGTCCGTCGCGGCGCACCGACACCGTCACGGGCGTGCCGGGCGGCGTGTGGATCAGAGCGTTCTCGATCAGGTTGCCGGCGAGGCGGTGAAGATCGTCGGCTACCCCGTTCACCATCACCGGGCCGGGCAAGTCGAGCGAGAGTGGGTGCTCGGCGGAAAGGGCCGCCGCCTCGCGGGCCGCCTCGGCGGCCACGGCTGCGAGGTCCACGGGACCGCTCGGCAGTTCGCGGCCAGCGTCGGCGCGGGCGAGCAGCAGCAGGTCGCCCACGAGACGCCGCATGCGGCGCGACGAGCGCAGAGCCGAGTCCGCCATGTCGCGCTGCTCGCCGGCGAGCTCCGTCTCGAGCAGCTCGAGGTTCGCCAGGATGCTGGTGAGGGGGGTCCGCAGCTCGTGTGACGCGTCCGCCACGAACTTCCGCTGGCGCGCCAGCGTGGCCTCGGTCTCCCCGCGCGCGGCGCTGAGCTCGCCGAGCATGTCCTCGAAGGTGTTCGCGAGGTCGGAGACCTCGTCATTCGCGCGCGACTTCGGCAGCGTGATGTCTGGGTCGCGGGTGCGTGCGACCTCGCGAGCGGCACGCGTGAGCCCGGCGATCGGCCTCATCGCGCGCTTTGCCACCAGGAGGCCGCCGAGGAAGGCCAGGAGCGTGCCGCCCAGGACGCCGAGCCCAAGGAAGAGCCGTACGCGGTTCACGGTGTTCTGGATGCTGCCCTCCGGCTTCGCGTACTGGACGTAGCCAATCGGCTGTGCGACCGGCTGCCCGAGGTCGAAGGGCGAGGCTGAGCGCGGGGGCCCGGGGACCACGAGCTCGCGGGACGTCACGCGAAGGTCACCGATGTCGGTGACTCCGCCGATGCTGATCGGCGGACCCAGGTTCACAGCGGGATCGCTTGCCCAGACTGGGATGTTGGAGGTATCGACGACGCGCACGATCGCGTCGCCAGCGGCGAAGCCACGCAGCGTGTTCGTGTCGGACGCGCTCAGCTCGATGCTGCCGTCGCTTGCCTGCTGGAGCGTGATGCGATCCTGAAGGTCGCCCGCGTTCGCTCGCAACTCGTCGTCGAACCCACCGACGATGCGCCGCTCGGCCACCGTGCCCACGACCACGGCGAACAGGCAGAGGATCACGAAGGTGAGCGCCGCGCTCAGCACCGCCACCTTCAGCTTCACGGGCAGCCGGGTCCTCATGGCTCCCTCAGCACGTAGCCCGCGCCCCGCATCGTGTGCAGCACGCGCGGCTCGCCACCTGCCTCGAGCTTGCGGCGCAGGTTCGAGATGAACACGTCCACGGTGTTGGTCTCGGCAAACGGGTGGTAGCCCCAGACCTCGTCGAGCAGCGCCTGGCGCGAAACGACGATGCGCTCATTTCGCATCAGGTGCTCGAGCAGCTCGAACTCACGCGCGGTCAGCTCGAGCGCCCGATCGCCGCGGAACACCTCGCGGCTGTCGGGGTTGAGGCGAAGGTCGCCCACCTCCATGAATGCGCTCCCGCGCGGCGGGCGCCGCCGCAGAAGCGCACGGATGCGAGCGAGCAGCTCGTCTCGCTCGAAGGGCTTGACCAGGTAGTCGTCCGCGCCCGAGTCGAGGCCCTCCACGCGCGCGTCGAGTGCGTCGCGAGCGGTGAGCATGAGGATCGGGACGTCGTTCTCGGCGCGCATCCGCCGCGCAACCTCCATGCCGTCGAGCTTGGGCAGCCCGAGATCGAGGACCACCGCGTCGGGCTCGAACACGTCCGACACGTGGAGCGCTTCCACGCCATCGCCCGCCACGCGCACCTCGTAACCCTCCTTGTCGAGGGAACGACGAAGCACGCCGGCGATGTCGGCGTCGTCCTCGACCACGAGCACACGCGGGCGTCCGCTCATGCGTCCAATGGTAGGGAGGGTGCGGGCTTCTGCCGTCGAATGCACGCGTTATGGCCAATAGCCGCCGCAGGAAGCGTCGTCGTGCCCGCACGGCCTGGATGCCGCATCTCGAGCTGCCCACGCTCGAGCAGCGCCACTGGGACCTGATCGGCCTTGGCCTTGTGGGCTTCGCCGCGTTCTTCGCCTGTGTCTTCTACCTCGGCTGGGCCGGGGGCGAGGTGGGCCAGGCGCTGGCCGACGCGATCCTGTTCATGTTCGGCGGCGTGGGCTACGGCGCGCCCGTCCTTCTGTTCGCCGCCGGGGCGCTGATCGTGATCCGCCCGATGATCCCCGCGGTCCACCCGTTCCGAACCGGCACCCTGTGCTTCGCCGCCGCGCTCATGCTCGGCCTCGCCGCCGGCTCACTCGGCCTCGGCCCGGGCGACACGCCGCGCGACGGCTTCCTGGACGCCTGGTACCTCGAGCATCACGGCGGTCTCGTGGGCGAGTCATTGTTCTGGGCCTCGGCCAAGCTGTTCTCGACCGCCGGGTCGCACATCCTGTTCACGTTCCTGCTGCTGGCCGGCATCCTGCTGCTCACCGGAGCGTCGATCGCCGGGATCGTGACCGCCACGCGCGACGCCGCGGCCACCACCACCGAGCGCGTGCGCCGCACCACCGCGACGGTGCGCGTCCCCTACGAGCCGATGCCCGCGATCGCGCCGCCCGAGCCCGACGACCGCGAGCCGGTGGTCCGGGCGACGCACGTGGAGATGCCGGTAACGGACGAGTTCGACGAGTACGAGCCGGAGTCCGAGCCCGACTACGACGACGACGAGGGGTCAGACCCCTTGAGTGCCCCCGACTCAGGGGGTCTGACCCCCGAAGTCGAGGAGACTGAGATCGAGGAGCCTGAGCTCACGCCGATGGGCAATCGCCGCTCGCCGGTCACCGAGTCCGATGACATCGACTACCGGATGCCGAAGCTGTCGTTCCTGAAGCGCGCCAACGGCGCCCAGAAGCTCGACACGAAGGGAATCGAGCGGACGGGGGCGCAGCTCGTGGAGGCGCTCAGCCACTTCAACGTGGAGGCGCGCCTCGTCGGGACCGTGAGCGGCCCGCACGTGACCCGCTACGAGCTGCGCCTCGCGCCGGGCATCAAGATGTCGAAGGTCGCCACCTTGAAGGACGACCTCGCCTACGCGCTCGCGGCCGAGCAGGTGCGCATCCTGGCGCCGATCCCCGGCAAGCAGGCCGTGGGAGTGGAGGTGCCGAACCGCGTGCGCACGATGGTGCACCTCGGCGACGTGTTCCAGGACGCGCCGAAGGGCTGGTCGCCTCTGTCCGTCTGGCTCGGCAAGGACATCGCCGGCAAGGCCATCGGCACGGACCTCGCCAAGCAGCCTCACATCCTGATCGCGGGAACCACGGGCTCCGGTAAGTCCGGCTGCGTGAACTCGATGCTGTCGAGCGTGCTGCTGCACGCGTCGCCCAACGAGGTCCGGCTGGTGCTCGTGGACCCGAAGCGCGTGGAGCTCAACCACTACGAGGGCATTCCGCACCTGCTCACGCCGGTGGTCACCTCGCCGCGCCTCGCGGCGAACGTGCTCAGCAACCTGATCAAGGAGATGGAGGAGCGCTACGGCGTAATGAGCCGCTCCAAGACGCGCAACCTCGTGGAGCTGAACCGCGTGCGCATGCGCGCCGGCGAGGCGCCGCTGCCGTACATCCTGTGCGTGATCGACGAGCTCGCCGACCTGATGATGGTCGCGCCGGCGGACGTGGAGGACTCGATCATCCGCCTGGCGCAGAAGTCGCGCGCGGTCGGGATCCACCTGGTGCTGGCCACCCAGCGCCCGAGCGCGGACGTGATCACCGGCATGATCAAGGCGAACGTGCCCGCGCGCATCGCCTTCGCGGTGTCCTCGCAGACAGACTCGCGCGTGATCCTCGACCAGAACGGCGCCGAGTCGCTGCTCGGCCAGGGAGACATGCTCTTCCGCCCCGCCGGCGAGTCGCGCACGGCCCGGATCCAGGGCGCGTTCATCGCCGAGGAGGAGATCGAGCGGCTCACCGATCACTGGCGCAAGCAGGGCGAGCCGGAGCTCCAGGAGGAGTTGCTCGAGGCGGTCGAGCCCGAGGAGAGCGACGGCCCGGACGGCGACTTCGACCCGGATCAGGACGATCTGCTCGGCGACGCGATCGCCACCGTGGTGCAGATGGGCACGGCCTCGACCTCGATGTTGCAGCGCCGGATGCGCGTGGGCTACACCCGCGCGGGCCGCCTCATCGACATGATGGAGCGGCGCGGCGTGATCTCCGGGTACGAGGGCTCGAAGGCGCGCCAGGTGCTGATCACCGAGGCGGATCTGCCGCGGGTTCTCGAGAACCTCGGTGAGCCAGCAGTTGCGGGACCCGTCGAGGACTAAGAGCATGGCGGCGCACCGGGCGCCGCCCGATGCTTGCCCCACTGCGCCTTTCGTCACACTACGGCGCCAATGCCGAGCATTGGCGAAACGCTGCGCGAGGCACGCATGCGGCAGCACCTCGACATCGCCGATGTCGAGGCGCGTACGAAGATTCGCGCGAAGTACCTGCGTGCACTCGAGAACGAGGAGTTCGGGATGCTGCCCGGGCCCACGTTCGTCAAGACATTCCTGCGCACGTACGCGGAGATGCTCGGGCTCGACCCGCACGTGCTTGTCGAGGAGTACCGCGCCGGCTTCGAGCGCGAGGACGAGATGGAGGCACCGCTGGGGCCGCCGGCGGTGGCGGGCCGCGACAGGCGGCACGGGCCGCGGCTCGGACCCGGTTCGCTGATCCTGCTGCTGCTGGTGGCTATCGTGGCCGCGCTGGTGGCGATCGGGCTGGCGAGCGACGACAGCGGTGACAGGGACCAGGCGTCGGCGCCTGAGACCACGCGGTCCGAGACCGAGGCCGCGCCGCCTCCTCCTAAGCCCGCGCGGCCGACGCGCGTGTCCCTGAGGGTCACGCCCGCATCGCCCACGTACATCTGCGTGGACCGCGGAGCTGGCACCCCGGTGGTGTTCGAGAACACGATCGACGGCACCGAGACGTTCCGTGGCAAGCGGCTGCGCGTGAACCTGGGCAAGCGCGACGTACAGCTGCGGATGAACGGCAAGTCCGTGCAGGTCACGCCCGGCCCGGACCCGGTCGGCTTCGCCTTCACGCCGCGCGGGAGCCGCGAGCTCCCGATCGGCGAGCGTCCGTGCGCGTAGCTCGTGCGTAGTGTCATAGGCCGTGAGCGCACGCGCCGGCATCGTCGTCACCGGGACGGAGGTCCTGACCGGCCGCATCCAGGACCGCAACGGTCCGTGGTTGTCGGATCGGCTGCTCGAGCTCGGCGTCGAGCTCGCTCACATCACGATCTGCGGCGATCGCCCTCAGGACATCGAGGCTCAGCTCCGCTTCCTCGCCGACCAGGACGTGGATCTGATCCTCACGAGCGGCGGTCTGGGGCCCACGGCCGACGACATGACGGTCGAGACGGTGGCCCGCTTCTGTGAGCGGGAGCTCGTTCTCGACGACGAGCTCGAGGAGAAGATCGCCGCGATCCTCAAGCCGCTGATGGCGCGCTTCAGCCACTGGGACTTCGATGCGGTGCGCTCGGCGAATCGCAAGCAGGCGCTGGTGCCCGAGGGCGCATACATCATCGACCCGGTGGGCACGGCGCCGGGCGTGGTGGTTCCCGGCAACGCCGACCGTGGTGGTGCTCCCCGGTCCTCCGCGCGAGCTTCAGCCGATGTGGCGCACCGCGGTGAACACCGATGCGGTGCAGGAGGCGATCTCCGGGCGCACGACCTACATCCACGAGACGGTGAGGATGTTCGGGCTCCCAGAGTCCGGCCTGGCCGACACGCTGCGCGATGCGGAGGAGGGGATCGCCACCTTCGAGACACTCGAGATCACCACCTGCCTGCACCGCGGGGAGATCGAGATGGTCACGCGCTACGAGCCCGAGGCGGCTGACACCTACGAGGAGCTGCTCGCGCTGCTGCGCGAGCGCCACGGCCGCGAGATCTTCTCCGAGGACGGCTCGCGGGTGGACGACCTGGTGGCCCAGCTCCTCGCGGGGCGGCGGCTGGCCACGGCCGAGTCGTGCACCGCCGGGCTGCTCGCCGCCCGCCTGACGGAGCGCCCGGGCTCGTCCTCGTACGTGGCAGGCGGCGTGGTGGCGTACGCGAACGACGCGAAGGTCGAGCTGCTGGACGTGGACCCGCGGCTGATCGAGGAGCACGGCGCGGTGTCCGAGCCGGTTGCCGAGGCCATGGCTGACGGCGCGCTCAAGCGCTTCGGGGCCGACACGGCGGTGGCGATCACCGGCATCGCCGGGCCGGACGGCGGCACCGAGGAGAAGCCCGTGGGCACCGTGTGCTGGAGCGTGCGGCTCGCGGACGGGCGCGCGATCACGCGCACCGTGCGGCTGCCCGGCGACAGGGCGGATATCCGCGACCGCTCGACCACCGTGGCGATGCACCTTCTGCATCGCCTGCTGTCCGAGTGAGCGGGCCGCGTGCACGGCTGTTCCTCGCGCTCGACCTTCCCGAGCCTGCACGCACCTCACTCGCCTCGTGGCGCGACGCGCTCGTGTCCGGTCGTAGCGATCTGAGGCCTGTTCGCCCCGAGGCGCTGCACATGACGCTCGTGTTCCTGGGCTGGCAGGACGAGGCGGCGGCGCCGAAGATCGCTGAGGCTGCGTTCGCGCCACTGCCGGGCGGCCCGCCGCCGCGGCTCACTCCCGCCGGAGTTCGCGGGCTGCCGCCCCGCAGCCCGCGCCTGTTCGCGCTCGATCTCGAGGACGAGGACGGTCGCGCGAGCGCGCTGCAGGCAGCGGCCGCGGCTGCGCTCGAGGCCGGCGGCTGGTACCGCCCAGAGGCGCGGCCGTTCTGGCCGCACCTCACGCTCGCGCGCGTGAAGAGGGGCGAGCGCCGCGTGGCGCCGCTGCCGGATCAGCCAGCGCCCCCGAGCGAGCCGTTCGAGGCGCCGGTCGTGACCCTCTACCGCTCGACACTGCGACCGCAGGGGGCGCTGTACGAGCCGCTGGCGCGTAACTTGGAAGTGGATGCCGGCGATACCGCTTCCCAACCCTCCGCTGACTGACGGCGAGATTCGCCTGCGACGCTGGGACCCGCGGGACGCCCCGGCGGTCACAGCCGCGTGCCAGGACCCGGAGATACCGCGCTGGACGGTGGTGCCGCCCAACTACACCGAGCAGCACGCGCGAGAGTTCATCAGCGGCACGGCCGCCGACCTCGCCAGCGGCCGCGAACTGGCGCTGGCGATAGTGGACGCCGACGACCGCCTGCTCGGCGCGCTCGGCATCTCGAATTTCGACTGGGACGACCACAAGGCTGAGATCGGCTACTGGATGGCGCCCGATGCCCGCCGGCGCGGAATCGGAGCGCGCGCCACGCGCATGCTCGCCGAGTGGGCGCTCACCTCTCTCGGACTCGAGCGGCTGGAGCTGCTGGCCCACCCGCAGAACGAGGCGTCCCAACGGCTCGCCGAGCGCGCCGGCTTCACGCGCGAGGGAACTCTGCGCCGCTACCGCCGTCGCCACGGCGTGCGCGAGGACCTCGTGATGTTCTCTCTGCTGGCCGAGGATCTAGAGTGAGCGCATGGAGCAGCGCGTCAGCCTGATCACGCTCGGCGTTCGCGACCTCGCCCGCGCGAGGGCGTTCTATGAGGCGGTCGGTTGGACCACGCGCGCGGCGCCGCAGGACGATGTCGCCTTCTTCCAGGCCGGCGGAATGGTGGTCGCACTCTGGGACCGTGCGCAGCTCGCGGAGGACAGCGGGGTGGAGGACTCGGGCGGCTGGGGCGGCATGACGCTCGCCCACAATGTCCGCTCGCCCGGAGAGGTGGACGCGGTCATCGAGGAGGCGCGCGCGGCCGGCGCCGGCATCGTCCGCGAGCCCGCGGAAACGTTCTGGGGCGGCTACTCGGCCGCGTTCACCGATCCGGACGGCCATCCCTGGGAGGTGGCCCACAACCCGCGCTGGACGATCCGGGACGACGGCTCGATCGAGCTGCCGGAGTGACCCGGTAGCGCGGCTTGCGCGTGACCGTCCGCTGGGAGAACGTGAAGCCGCTGCCGGAGCGGATCTTCCGGTCCTCATCGCCCGCCTGGGGCTGGCCCGCGCGCGCACGGAACGTGAAGCGCCCGCGGCGATCCGTCCGCACCCGGGCGAAGTAGGCGATCTCGATGCAGGCCTCGTCCGGCCGGCAGTAGACGCCGTAGACCACCTCCACCCGCTTCCGCGGTTGCCAGCGGCGGCCCTGGATGCGGAACACACTGCCCTCCGGTCCCTGGCGAGGCTCGACGGACATGCAGAATCGCTTGCAGTCGGGCGATTGGCCGGTTTTCGGCGTCCGCCGAGGCGGCCGTGGGGAAAGAGAGGAGAGCGGCGAGCGCGAGCCCGAGGATCGCCCTCAAGGCCCCGGGCTCAGCTCGATGACCGGGATGCGCCGTTCGGCGCGCTTGCGGTATTGGACCCAGCCCGGGTAGATCTCGATGCCGCGCTCGTACCACCGGTCGCGCTCGTCATCGTGGAGCTCACGCGCCATCATCTCGAGCTCGTCGCCGTCGAACAGGACGCGCGTCCGCGGGTTGGCGCGCAGGTTGTGGTACCAGGACGGATTGCGCCGCTGCCCGTAGTTCGACGCGATCACGACGAGCCTGCCGTCGTCCGCCGGGATCGCGAGCACTGGCGAGGTCCGCTGCTCCCCGCTCTTGGCGCCAGTAGTGGTGAGCCAGGCCACCGGGAGGTCGGCCAGCCAGGACGTGAAGGTGGCCCGGCCGCGGGTAAGCCGGAACACCGCCCGATCGAGCAGGTGCAGCGTGCGGGCATAGAACAACGAGAGCGGCTTCCAACCCGCCGAGCGGCGAATCGCACGCCTCAGGGGGTTTGCTTCGGCATGGCTGTATGCGGGGCGAGGATCCATCCGACCGCACTCCTACTTTGTGACCTCAAGACTTAGAGGAGAACACAGTTATGGAGAAGGAGCAAGAGAAGGCCCTGAAGGCGCGTGAGGCAGCCCTCAAGGGGGCGCTCATGCAGATTGACAAGCAGTTCGGGGCGGGGTCCATCATGAAGATGGGCGACGACTCCATGCGGGTGCAGGTCGCCGCGATCCCGACGGGTGCACTGTCGCTGGACCTGGCGCTCGGCGTGGGTGGAGTGCCGCGCGGACGCATCGTCGAGGTCTTCGGGCCAGAGTCGTCCGGAAAGACGACGCTGATCTACCACGTCCTCGCCAACGCCCAGAAGCAGGGCGGGATCTGTGCGTTCATCGACGCGGAGCACGCCATGGACCCGGCATACGCGAAGCGGATCGGCGTGGACGTCGACGAGCTGCTCGTCTCGCAGCCGGACCACGGCGAGCAGGCGCTCGAGATCGCCGACCTCCTGATCCGCTCGGGCGCGGTCGACGTGGTGGCGATCGATTCGGTCGCCGCGCTCACGCCGAAGGTCGAGCTCGAGGGGGCGATGGGGGACCAGACGGTGGGCCTCCAGGCGCGCATGATGTCCCAGGCGATGCGCAAGCTGGCAGGCAACCTGAACCGGGCCAACACGCTCTGCATCTTCACGAACCAGATCCGCGAGAAGGTCGGCGTGATGTTCGGCTCGCCGGAGACTCAGCCGGGCGGCCGGGCGCTGAAGTTCTACTCCTCGCAGCGCCTCGACATCCGCCGCATCGAGACCCTCAAGGAGGGCACCGAGGCGGTCGGGAACCGGGTGCGCGTGAAGGTGGTCAAGAACAAGGTCGCCGCCCCGTTCCGCCAGGCCGAGTTCGACATCGAGTACGGCCAGGGGATCAGCTCCGAGGGCTGCATCCTCGACCTCGGGATCGAGCACAACATCGTCCAGAAGTCCGGGTCGTTCTTCTCGTACGGCGACGACCGCCTGGGCCAGGGCCGCAACAACGCCAAGGGCTACCTGCGCGAGAACCCGCAGGTGGCTGACGAGATCGAGCGCAAGATCTACGAGACGCTCGGAGTGGATCCGCCCGGCTCGCTGAGCGTGGTCGAGCTGCCGCCGGATGCGGAGGGCGAGGTCGAGCCCGGCGTGGAGGCCGCGGGCGCGGACGCTGCGGGCGCCGACGCCACGATTCCGGAGGAGCAGGCGGCCTAGCGCCACGGGTCACGGAGGGCACTGTGAGACGAACGGAGAGCGAGCGGGCGATCGACCTGGCGTACAAGGCGGTCGCCCGTCGTGAGCTCACGGTCGCCGAGCTGCGCACGCGCCTGGAGCGCAAGCGGGTGCCGCCCGAGGCCATTGACGACGCCGTCGAGGAGCTGGAGGCCACGGGCTTCCTTGACGACGCCCGCTACGCGCGCCAGTTCACCGAGGACAAGCGCGAGCTCGACCAGTGGGGCAGCGAACGGATCGCGCGCGACCTTCACAGGCGCGGGATCGCACGGCATCTCATCGAGGAGATCGTGTCCACCCGCAGTCGCGACTCCGAGCTGCGCACCGCCGTCCTGCTGCTGGAGCAGCGCCACCCATCGGCACCCGAGGACGACCGAGAGCGCGACCGCGCCTGGCAGATGCTGGTGCGGCGCGGCTACACGCCCGAGATCGCCTACGACGCGATCAGGGTGTTCGAGCGGGCCGCCCGCGAGCGCCGGCGCGCCGCATAGCGCCTGTCGCCTGTTGCCACTGAGGGCTTCCGGGTCTAGTCTCCAGTTAACGCGGTCGGCGTGGCCGGCGCGAGACCAAAAGACGAGCAATTCGCCCGATTTATGCCTTACCTGAACTTGATTCTGACCACAACCAACGACCAGCCCGAGAGGAGCGTTCGGGAGGGTCCATAGACGTAGCACCGTGCGCGCCCGTCCGGGCGCGTGCTTCGTTCCCAGGCGATGTCTGGAGTCTCGCGGCCCCGCGCCGCACCGCTCAACGGAACTGAGTGCTGAGACGGGCGCTGCGTGCGCCGTGCGAGGAGACGGAGATGGAGATCGTGTTGGCGGCGCTGGTGGCGGCACTGGTCGCTGTGGCGGTGGTGATGCTGGTGCACCGGCCACGCACCGTCGAGGCAGCTGGGGCGGGGGCCGCGACAGCCGAGCCCGCGCCTGCGCCCGCCGAGGCGCGACCGGCAGCCGGGCGCGACGGCCTCGAGGAGGAGTTGCTCGCCCGCCGGACTGAGCTTGCCAGGCTCGAGGAGCGCCTGCGCGCAAAGGAGGCCTCGATCGAGGTTCAGGCCCACCAGCTCGACGAGCGTGAGCGCTCGATGGAGGATCGTCAGCGCAATCTCGAGCACACGCGCGAGGAGTTGAAGAGCGAGAAGGCGCGGCAGCTGCGCGAGCTGGAGCGCGTGTCGGGCCTGAGCGCCGGCCAGGCGAAGCAGATCATGATGCACGAGCTCGAGGACGACCTGCGCCACGAGAGCGCTCGCATCATCCGGCAGGTTGAGGAGGAGACGCGCCAGGACGCCGACAGGCGCGCTCGCAGCATTCTCGCCGCAGTGATGCAGCGGGTGGCATCGAGCCATGCCGTCGAGACGACCGTGTCGGTGGTGGAGCTGAAGTCAGACGAGCTGAAGGGCCGGATCATCGGCCGAGAGGGCCGCAACATCCGCTCGCTCGAGACGCTCACCGGGATCGATTTCATCATCGACGACACGCCCGGAGCGGTGCTGCTGTCGGGCTTCGACGGCGTCCGCCGCGAGATCGCGCGGCTCACGCTCGAGCGGCTGCTCACGGACGGCCGCATCCACCCGGCCCGCATCGAGGAGGCCTTCCACCAGGCGAAGTCGGAGATCGACCAGCACGTGGTGGAGGTGGGGGAGCAGGCGGTGTTCGAGGCCAACGTCGGGTCGCTGCACCCAGAGCTCGTGAAGCTGCTCGGACGCCTGAAGTTCCGGACGAGCTACGGGCAGAACGTGCTCCACCACTCGATCGAGTGCGCCCGCCTGGCGGGAATGCTCGCCGCCGAGCTGGGGGCAGACCCGCGCGTGGCGGCCCGCGCCGCGCTGCTGCACGACATCGGGAAGGCCGTCTCGCACGAGACAGACGGCCCGCACGCGCTCGTGGGCGGCGAGCTGGCGCGCCGCTACAAGGAGTCCGAGGGAGTGGCGCACGCGATGGAGGCGCACCACAACGAGGTGGAGCTCCAGACCGTCGAGGCCGTGATCGTCCAGATCGTGGACGCGCTCTCGGGCGCGCGCCCCGGTGCCCGCGGCGAGTCGCTCGAGCATTACGTGAAGCGGCTGCACGAGCTAGAGGCGATCGCCTGCCGGCACACCGGAGTGGACAAGGTCTACGCGATGCACGCCGGCCGCGAGATCCGCGTGATCGTGCACCCCGAGGAGATCGACGACGACGCCGCAACGCTGCTCTCCCACCAGATCGCCCGCGACGTCGAGAAGGAGCTCGAGTACCCCGGGCAGATCAAGGTCACGGTGATCCGCGAGAGCAGGGCCACGGACTACGCGAAGTAGTGGACCGCTTCGTGATCTGGCGGGGCCTCGACGCGTGGCGCACCGATGGCGCGCAGGTGCGGTTCGAGGCGGGGCGGCTGAGCGCCCAGGGCACCCAGTTCGGTGCTGACCCGTATCGCCTGGATTACCGGCTGCTCACGGGACCCGATTTCGTCACCCATACGCTGGAGCTCTCATTGCTCCGGGACGGCGCCCTGAAGCGCCTGCTCCTCGCCCGCCGTCCGGAGGGGAGTTGGATCGCCGATGACAGACCGATCCCGGAGGTCGAAGGTGCGCTCGACTGCGACCTGGGCCTGTGCCCGCTTACGAACACGATGCCGGTGCTGCGCGCCGGGCTGCTGGCGCCGGGCGCAGAGCCGCAGGAGTTCGTGATGGCCTGGGTTGCGGTGCCCGACCTGACGGTCCACCGCGCCGAGCAGCGCTACGAGCCGATCGACCGGCACCACGTCCGCTACGTGGATCCCACGTTCGAGGCAGTGCTCGAGCTCGACGACGACGGCCTGGTCGTTTACTACCCCGACCTGGCCGAGCGGATCTGAGTGCAACCGACTCAAGGGGTCTGACCCCTTCAGTGGGAGCGACTCAAGGGGTCTGACCCCTTATCCTCGGCGGTCAATGCAGCCGGCGCGCAAGAGCTACCACCTGACCACCTTTGGGTGCCAGATGAACGAGCACGACTCGGAGCGCATGAAGGGCATGCTCGAGTCGCTCGGTTACCGGGAGGCGCCGGAGCGCGACGACGCCGACCTGATCCTCTTCAACACCTGCTCGATCCGCGAGAAGGCCGACAACCGGCTGGTGGGGCACCTCGGCGAGGCGAAGCGCCTCAAGGGGGAGGACCCCGAGCGGGTGATCGGGATCGGCGGCTGCTGGTCGCAGTCGCTGAAGGACCAGGTTTTCGAGATGTTCCCGTTCGTGGACGTGGCGTTCGGCCCCGGCCAAGTGCACAAGCTCGCCGAGTTCCTCACGAGCGACAGCCTCACCGCCCAGGGGTTCTTCGAGTTCGAGGGATTCACCGGCCACCTCCCGATGAAGCGCGAGCGCGAGTACCAGGCCTGGGTGCAGATCTCCGTGGGCTGCAACTGCGCGTGCTCGTACTGCATCGTCCCGTCCACTCGCGGTCGTGAGGTGTCGCGCGGGGCCGCCGAGATCGTGGCCGAGGTGGAGCGCGTGGCGGCGGAGGGCGTGAAGGAGGTCACGCTGCTCGGCCAGAACGTGTGCTCATACGGGCGGGACCTGCCCAAGGGCGAGAAGACCAGCTTCGCCGAGCTGCTCGCGATGGTGGACGAGGTCGACGGGATCGAGCGCATCCGCTACACGAGTCCGCACCCCAAGGACATCCGCGAGGACGTGATCGCGGCGCACGTCGAGCTGCCGAGCGTCTGCGAGCACATCCACCTGCCGCTCCAGTCGGGCTCGAGCCGGATCCTCAAGGCGATGCGTCGCACCTACAACCGGGAGCGCTACCTCGACCGCGTGGCGATGATCCGGGAGCTGGTGCCGGACTGCTCGCTCACCACCGACATCATCGTCGGCTTCCCGGGGGAGACCGAGGAGGACTTCGCAGAGACGCTGGCCGTGGTGAACGAGGTGCGCTACGACTCGGCCTTCACGTTCATCTACTCGCCGCGTCGCGAGACGGACGCCGCCACGCTGCCCGGGCAGATCCCGCACGAGGTGGCGAGCGAGCGCATGGGGCGGCTGGTGCACGCCGTGCAGCGGCACGCCAGCGAGCGCGCGCAGCGTTTCGTGGGCCGGACGATGGACGTGCTCGTGGAGGGCCCGTCTCGCACCGACCCGTCGCGCCTGCGCGGGCGCACGCGCCACAACAAGACGGTCAACTTCGCCGGCGTGGCCGCGCCGGGAGAGCTCACCGAGGTCGAGATCGCATCCGCCACCAGCACGACGCTGGCGGGCGACGAGCTACTTGTGGCTCGCCTCGGGTAGCTCGGCGCGCAGCCTCTCCAGCTCAGCCTTCAGCTCGCGCTCCGTGAGGGCGTGCACCTGCGCCTGACGCTCGCTCTCGTCGCGCAGCGCGCTCAGCGCCGCACGGGCGGCCTCGGCACGGCGGTCGGCGTCGGCGGTCAGCTCGATCTGGTCACGCGCCTCGGCCAGCTCACGCTCGAGCAGCTTCACGCGCTCGGCATCCTCGGGCGAGAAGGCCGCCGCCGACGCGCGAGCGGTCTCGAGCTCCGATTCAAGCCGCGTGCGCTCTTCCTCGAGGGCGGCCTCGTGGCGCGCCTGCTCGTCGGCGAGCGCCTGCGCGTTGCGCCCCTGCTCTTCGGCGAACGCCTGCTCGTGGCGCGCCTGCTCCTCCTCGAGCGCACTCTCGCCGCGCTTGCGCAGTGCCTTGAGCTCCTTCTCCGCGCGCTCGCGCTCGGCGTCGATCGCGGCGGCGGTGCGGGCACGCTCGGCCTCGACCTCCTCGACGCGGCGCGCGCGCTCGGCCGTGAGTTCCTCGTCGTGGCCCGCCTTCAGGCCCTCGACGGCCGCCTCGTAGGCCGCCTTCAGCTCGGCGATGGCCGCCTCGTGCTCTGACTTCAGCTCGGCAATCGCCTCCTCGTGGTTGGCGCGCAGCGACGCGAGCGCCTGCTGCGCGCTCGCCCGCTCGGCTCGCAGGGCCTCCTCGGCGGCGTGCTCGCTCGTCGCGAGGACGCGCTCGTGCTCCGCGCGCAGTGCCTCGAGCGCCTCCTCACGCTCGCGCTGTGCGGCGGACTCGGCGTGCTTGCCGGTCGAGGCGGCCTCGGCCTGAGCCTGGTCGCGCTCCACGAGCGCCAGGGCAAGCTCCTCGCGCAGGCGCGCGAGCTCGCGCTCGAGCGCCTCGTCGGGCGCGGCAGGCGCGGACACCTCCACCGGCGCGGGCTCGCCGCCGTTAGCCTCGGGCGCAGCGCCCGCGGACCCGTCGTCCGGCGGCACGATCACAGTGCTCAGCGAGCGGCTCTCGCCCGGCGCCGGTTCCTCCATGAATACGAGCGTGTCCAGCAGCTTCACGATCTGACTGCGCGCGGCCACCGCGGGGCGCACCGCGAGCTTGGTCATCACGGCGATATCGCTGAGCCCCAGAGCGTCACCGGGGTCGGCCACGGCAAGCACAAGCGCGCCGTCGTCGGCGAAGCCCACCGGCGCGGCCAGGTAGCGCTTCGCGGCCGTCTTGCGCAGCAGCCCGGCGGCGGAGGTGTCGACCGGGAACTCGGCCAGGTCGATGTGCTCGAGCCCGTAGCGCTCGGCGAGCGCGCGGGCGAGCTGGTCCTCGCTGATTGCTCCGGTCGCGAGCAGCACCTTCTCAGGCGTCGGCTGGCCGGGGTTGCGGGCGGTCTGGACCGCCTCGTCCGCCTTCACCTCGCTCACGAAGCCGAGCTCCACCAGGATGTCGCTGAGGAACCTGCTGCTGGCCGGATTCAGGCTCGGCGCCGTGACGCCGGCGCCTGACAGCGGCGAGCCGTTTCCGGGGCCGGCGATCGGTGCACCGAGCAGAGGATCGCTGCTCATGAGGCCGCCTCGGGAGGTGCGACGCCGAGCGGGGTGCCGTTGTCGCGAGCGGGTGAGGTTCGGGCCGAGATCTCCGCGAGCTCGAGCGCCTCGTTGGTGGACTCCGAGTCAGCGAGCCGCTGGATGCCGTACGAGAGCTGGAGCCCGGCTGGCCGGCCCTCGGTCGCACGCTCGAGTGCGCGCTCCGCCCGGCCGAGGAACGCGAGGGCGCCCTCCGGGCCCTTGCAGCCCACGAGCACGGCGGTGAGGCCGTCGGGTGAGACGCGCGCGAGGTAGTCGGTGCGACGGATCGCACCGCCCAGCACCTCGGCCACGTCCTTCAGAAGCAGGTTGGTCATCGCCTCGCCGTAGCGCTCGATGAGAGCCTCGCGATCGCGCAGGTGGCATACCACCAAGTACGACTCGACAGTGCCGCGCTTGCTCAGCTCCCATTCGCGCTCAATGGCGGCGAGGAGGGTCTCACGATTGGGCAGTCCCGTGACCGGATCGGTGCTGGTGCGGTCGCGCGCCACCTCTGCGAGCCTCCGCAGCTCAGCGCGTGAGGAGATGCTCTCCCACTCGTACGAGAGCAGCCGAGCGCCCACGAGCAGCAGCTGAGCCACCTCTCGCGCCGGGACGGCGCCGTCCGCGCCGGTCACGAGCAGCACGCCGATCACGCGGCCGTCCGCCGCGTCGAGTGGCGCGGTCACCCAATTGGCCGGTCCAAGCGCCGCGAGCGACTCACCGTCGAGCAGATCGCCGGCGGCCGAGCCGGTGGCGGGCACGCCCCTGGAGAGCGGTATCACCGAGCCGCGCGGAAGGGCGTCGCCGCGAGCGTCGATCATGCGGCATGAGCCCTCGTCCCAGTCCAACTGGCCGAGCGCGAGACTCCCGCCGGGGGTGGTGCTTTCGAGCAGGTCGAGGACGGCCGTCGCGGCATCGGCAAAGCTGCCGAAGCGGCGCGCGGCGAGGCGGGAGAGGGCGTCGAGGATCTGTGTGCTCATCCTTCTCCGTCTTGATCGGCAGAAAAGGGGTGCTCCCGGAGGGTCGGGAGAAGAACTTCCTAAAGAAGCCGCTCCAGGTCTGCAAGCGCCGCGCGGGCCGCAAGCACCCCACCACCGGACCATTCGGGTGCTGGCTTGATGCGCATGATCACGTCGCGCTTGGCTGAGGGCTCCACTCCTACGTCGGCAAGGATGCTCTGGCCGAAGGCATTTGGCTTCACGAGCACCACGCCGATTGCAGTATCCGCGAAGGCTCTCCTCACCTTCGCGGCCCGGTTGTCCCAGTCGATCAGGAGCTTCTCGGCGTCGTTCGTTCGTCCGAGCGCCTCGCCGTGCAGACGCAGGTTGAGCTTCCAGTCGTCGCCCTCGCTCATGACCGTCGGCGCGATCCGCTTGAGGTCGTCGTACATGTCGCCGTACGCTTCCTTGGTCCCGAGGATCACGTCCGGCTCGGCGGCCTCCGTGGCGGCGAGGTCGAGCTTCGTGATCGGCGGCACCACCTCCACGCCCTTCGCCTCCGAGCGCAGGTAGTCCGGGAGGCGGCCGCCCGGGAGGGCGGCGCGCACGGGCCGGACGCCCAGCGCGAGCGCGTCGCCGAGCGTGTCGGCGCTCAGCGTCATCGGGCGCTCGGCCACGCCGGGCACCTTGGTGCCGGTGAGCGGGTCGAGGGCGTGCTGCACCTTGAGCGGCCGCTGAGTCTCCCGCGACTCGTCGAAGCCGGACTCCTGGCAGCCCGCGAGCACGACCACGACCGCAAGGGCGATGAGAAGGCGTCCGCGCACGAGCGGTATTACTAGCGACACTGTAGCCCAGGAGCACGGCGGTGAGGCCGTCGGGTGAGACGCGCGCGAGGTAGTCGGTGCGACGGATCGCACCGCCCAGCACCTCGGCCACGTCCTTCAGAAGCAGGTTGGTCATCGCCTCGCCGTAGCGTTCGATGAGAGCCTCGCGATCGCGCAGATGGCATACCACCAAGTACGACTCGACAGTGCCGCGCTTGCTCAGCTCCCATTCGCGCTCAATGGCGGCGAGGAGCGTCTCACGATTGGGCAGTCCCGTGACCGGATCGGTGCTGGTGCGGTCGCGCGCCACCTCTGCGAGCCTCCGCAGCTCAGCGCGTGAGGAGATGCTCTCCCACTCGTACGAGAGCAGCCGAGCGCCCACGAGCAGCAGCTGAGCCACCTCTCGCGCCGGGACGGCGCCGTCCGCGCCGGTCACGAGCAGCACGCCGATCACGCGGCCGTCCGCCGCGTCGAGTGGCGCGGTCACCCAATTGGCCGGTCCAAGCGCCGCGAGCGACTCACCGTCGAGCAGATCGCCGGCGGCCGAGCCGGTGGCGGGTACGCCCCTGGAGAGCGGTATCACCGAGCCGCGCGGAAGGGCGTCGCCGCGAGCGTCGATCATGCGGCATGAGCCCTCGTCCCAGTCCAACTGGCCGAGTGCGAGACTCCCGCCGGGGGTGGTGCTTTCGAGCAGGTCGAGGACGTCCGTCGCGGCATCGGCAAAGCTGCCGAAGCGGCGCGCGGCGAGGCGGGAGAGGGCGTCGAGGATCTGTGTGCTCATCCTTCTCTGTCTTGATCGGCAGAAAAGGGGTGCTCCCGGAGGGTCGGGAGAAGAACTTCCTAAAGAAGCCGCTCCAGGTCTGCAAGCGCCGCGCGGGCCGCAAGCACGCCGCCACCGGACCATTCGGGTGCTGGTTTGATGCGCATGATCACGTCGCGCTTGGCTGAGGGCTCCACTCCTACGTCGCCGAGGATGCTCTGGCCGAAGGCATTTGGCTTCACGAGCACCACGCCGATTGCGGTATCCGCGAACGCTCTCCTCACCTTCGCGGCCCGGTTGTCCCAGTCGATCAGGAGCTTCTCGGCGTCGTTCGTTCGTCCGAGCGCCTCGCCGTGCAGACGCAGGTTGAGCTTCCAGTCGTCGCCTTCGCTCATGACCGTCGGCGCGATCCGCTTGAGGTCGTCGTACATGTCGCCGTACGCTTCCTTGGTCCCGAGGATCACGTCCGGCTCGGCGGCCTCCGTGGCGGCGAGGTCGAGCTTCGTGATCGGCGGCACCACCTCCACACCCTTCGCCTCCGAGCGCAGGTAGTCCGGGAGGCGGCCGCCCGGGAGGGCGGCGCGCACGGGCCGGACGCCCAGCGCGAGCGCGTCGCCGAGCGTGTCGGCGCTCAGCGTCATCGGGCGCTCGGCCACGCCCGGCACCTTGGTGCCGGTGAGCGGGTCGAGGGCGTGCTGCACCTTGAGCGGCCGCTGAGTCTCCCGCGACTCGTCGAAGCCGGACTCCTGGCAGCCCGCGAGCACGACCACGACCGCAAGGGCGATAAGAAGGCGTCCGCGCACGAGCGGTATTACTAGCGATCGTGGCGAGCCCTGAGCCCCTGATAGCGATCTTCGGCCCCACCGGGGTCGGCAAGACCGCCGTTGCGATCGAGATTGCCGAGCGACTGCGCGAGCGCGGGGAGGACCCTGTCGCGATCTCGGCGGACGCGCTTCAGGTCTACCGCGGCCTCGAGATCCTCACCGGTGCCGCCACGGCCGAGGAGCGCGCGCGGCTCGAGCACCGGCTGCTCTCCTTCGTGCCGATCACTGAGACGTTCTCCGCCGGGCAGTTCGCCGCGCTGGCGCACTCCGAGATCGACGCCGCGCTGGCCGCGGGACGGCGCCCAATCGTGGTAGGCGGCACCGGCCTCTACCTGCAGGCGGCGCTCACGGACCTGGAGCTGCGCCCGCCGCCGCCGCCGGGAGTGCGCGAGCGCATCGTCGCCGAACTCGACGCGCGGGGCCCGGCGGCGCTTCACGCCCAGCTTGCGGAGCGTGCGCCGGGCGCCGCCGCGGCGGTGGACCCCGGCGACCGCACGCGAATCGTGCGTGCGCTCGAGCTGCTCGAGATGGGGGAGGAGCCGGCGCCGGTCGGCGATGCGTCGCGGCTCTGGACCGCCACCCTGCGCAGGCCGACCATTCTCTGCGGGCTGACCATGGAGCGCGCGCGTCTCTACGCGCGCATCGAGGCGCGCGTGGACGCGATGATCGCCGCCGGGGTCGAGGAGGAGGTGCGCCGGGCGGACGCCGCGGGCGCGTCGCCCACGGCCCGTAAGGCGCTCGGATTCGGGGACCTCCTCCGCGGCGATCCGGAGGCGATGAAACGCGCCACGCGCAACTACGCGAAGCGCCAGCTCACCTGGATGCGCAACTTCGAGCGCGCCAACTTGTTTGACGCGGAAGCCGATCCCGCAGGTAGGGTGGTCGGTCTTACCCCGGAGGAGGACTCGTGAAGCGCATCGTCGTAGCGGCCATGGTGGCCGCTTTTTGTCTGGGCATGGTTGCCCCTGCCTATGCCGTCCGTGACTACTCGAGCACGGCGCGCAACATCATCCCGTCGGGCCAGTGGGGCGCGGTGCCGACACCGCCGCAGGCGAACGACCAGGCCAAGATGTACGACGCGCTCACTCCGCTGTTCGACAACGTGACGAACGCGGACCTCCTCCGCAACTTCAAGTCGGAGAAGCTCGGCATCAAGGGCCAGGGGCCCATGACGCGCGAGCGCGTGCCGCGCAAGGGCGTGCGCATCTTCCGGGACAAATTCGACGTGCCGCACATCTACGGCCGCACGAACGACGACGTGACCTGGGGCTCGGGCTGGGCCGTGGCCCATGACCGCGAGCTGCTGCTCGAGCAGGCGCGCTACAACGCTCGTGTCGCGGTCGTGGACGCGCCGGGCCTGAGCGCCATTGGGCTCGTGGTGGGCTTGAAGACCTTCAACCCGAGCGCGCAGACCGAGCGTGAGCTGGCCAAGGAGGTCGGGAAGCTGAAGAAGTACGGCAAGCCTGGCCGCCAGCTACTGCACGACATGGCCGTGTACGTGAAGGGCGTGAACGCCTACTACAAGTCGACCAACAAGCTGAACAACCCGATCAAGCCGTGGACGATCCGCGACGTGATCGCGTTCAACGCCATCAAGAGCCAGCTGTTCGGCCAGGGCGGCGGCGGCGAGGTGGACGCCGCACAGATGCTCGACGGGCTCCAGGACTCGCTAGGCGCGACCAAGGGACTGTCCGTTTGGAACGACCTGCGGCTGCGCCAGGATCCTGAGACACCGGTGTCGATCCACAAGCGCTTCCCGTACGGACCCAACAAGTCGAGCCGCAGCGGCAACGTGGTGCTGGACAACGGCTCGTTCCAGCGCGTGCCCGTGCCAGGAGTGACCGCCTCGAAGGCGGCACAGGGCGACTTCCGCGAACACGCCAGCAACGTGCTGATGGTGGCCGGAAAGCGCTCGAAGTCGGGGCACCCGCTGTTCGTCGGCGGCCCGCAGATCGGCTACTTCTATCCGGGCCTGACGCTCGAGATGGACCTGCACGGCCCGGGCTGGAACGCGCGCGGCGCAACGTCCGCACCGTTCCCCGGCTACATCCTGATCGGGCGTCGCGAGGACTTCGTCTGGACGCTCACCTCGGCTGGCGCGGACATCGTCGACATATACGTCGAGACGCTCTGCGGCGGAAGCGACACCAAGTACCTCTACCGCGGCCAGTGCCTCGACATGAAGCACTTCAACGCCGGCACGCTCGACAACCAGGCGGTGGAGTTCAACCGCACCGTGCACGGGCCGGTGGTGGGATACGCCACCGTTAACGGCCGCCGCGTGGCGGTCTCGCGCAAGCGCTCGAGCTACCTGCTCGACGGCGTCGACCTGCTGCTGTTCCAGAAGCTCACGCGCGGCAGGGTGCCGAACGCCAAGGCGTTCCTGAAGGCGGCGGCGGTCTCGCCCCAGACGTTCAACACCTTCTACGCGGACGACAAGGAGGTCGCGCAGATCACCACGGGGCGCCTGCCGGTGCGGCCGGCCAGCGTGGACGCGGGCCTACCCGCGGACGGCAAGGGCCAGCACGAGTGGCGCGGCTTCATGAAGGCCAAGGCGCACCCCCAGGGGATCGTCAAGAGCGGGGTGCTGAACAACTGGAACAACAAGCCGGCTGCCGGCTTCCCCGCCGCGGACGATCAGTGGTCATACGGCTCGATCGGGCGCGTGGACCTGCTGAACGGCAACACGGCGAAGGTGAAGAAGCACACGCTTGCGACGCTCACGGGCGCGATGAACGCCGCGGCCACGCAGGACGTGCGCGCAATGAGGTTCGTGCCGCTGTTGGCACGTCTGCTGAAGGGCGGTACCTCTCCGACCGCACGCGCGACGCGCATGCTCGAGCTGCTCGAGGCCTGGCGTGCGAATGGCGGAAGCCGGCTCGACCGCGACCTCGACGGCAAGATCGACGACCCGGGCGCCGCGATCCTCGACACGGCGTGGAACAGGCTGGCCGACGCCGCCATGACACCGGTGCTGGGCAAGCCGCTGGCCGACCAGCTCGCCAGCACGCTCCACAGTCGCTACGACCTGCCGCCGGGCGGCCAGTTCGGTGGGTGGCACATGTACATGAGCAAGGACCTGCGCTCCCTGCTCGGCGAGTCCGTGAAGGGCGCGTTCGCCAACCGCTACTGCGGAGGCGGCGACGTGAACGTGTGCCGGGCCGCGCTGTGGGCGGCGCTCGAGTCCGCCGGCGTGGAACTCGAGGCGACCCAGGGGGCCGACCCGGCCGCCTGGCGCGCGGATGCCACCCGCGAGCGGATCACATTCGCCCCGGGGCTGCTTAGCCAGACGATGCGCTACACGAACAGGCCGAGCGGAATCCAGCAGGTCATCGAGTTCTCAGGCCACCGCTGAGGCGCGGGCCTCACCGCGCCTGACCCAGTTCCCGAGGTCGCCGTCGTCGGCGGTGGCCTCGGGTGCCACCAGGAGCCAGCCCTTCATGGGCCGGCCCTGCATGTCGGCGCGACGGACGCCGGGCGAGGACTCAAGCGCCGCCGCCTGTGTCGGCTCGACGCGCACGAGCAGGTCATCTCCCATAACCCCGCACGCCATCTTTCCGGCGACCAGAAAGCAGATCCCGCCGAACATCCTGCGCTCGTCGACGTCCGAGCGGGTGTCGAGCACGGCCCGAATCCGCTCAGCCAATCCCTCGTCAAAGGCCATTGGGGCAGGGTAGCAAAGGTTAAGTTGACACTTACGTTAGGATCTGCTTACATAGACTCGTCATGGAAGCCGCCCTCAAGGCAATCGCCGCGCCGCATCGGCGCCAGATCCTGTCGCTCGTACGGGACGAGGAGCTCTCCGCTGGTGAGATCGCAGCGCATTTTGACGTGACGCGGCCGGCGGTCTCGCAGCACCTGGGCGTACTGAAGGAGGCGGGACTCGTGGACGAGCGGCGGAACGGCACCAAGCGCATGTACCGCGCACGCCCAGAGGGCCTCCAGTCGGTCAGGGAGTTCCTCGAGCAGTTCTGGGACGAGCGGCTCGACGCGCTGAAGCGCGAGGCGGAGATCGAAGAAAGGAAGAAGCAAGATGGAAGCCAGCACTGAGACAGCAGTCCGGCGGGAGATCGCGATTGCGGCAAGTCCGGAGACGATCTGGGAGTTTCTCGTGGACCCCGAGAAGGCCACGCGCTGGATGGGCCGGTCGGCGTCCTTCGATCCACGGCCGGGCGGCGAGTACCGCGTGGAGGTGATTTCCGGCAACGTGGCCGCAGGCGAGTTCGTGGAGGTGGACCCGCCGCACCGGCTCGTCTGGACCTGGGGCTGGGAGCCCGGGACCACGATGCCCGTGGCATCCGGCTCGACGACCATCGAGGTGGAGCTGGTGCCGGACGGCGATGGCACGCTGCTTCGCTTCACGCACAGCGGCCTGCCCAACGCTGACGCCGCCCAGGCGCACGCGCACGGGTGGGACCACTACCTGGAGCGCCTCGCGATCGTCGCACGCGGCGACGACCCCGGCCGCGATACCTGGCTCGACGACAAGACGTAGGACCTCCGCAGCGCTTGCGTAGAGTCCCGCGCCGTGCATTTCGAGAAGTGGCAGGCGCTGGGCAACGACTATGTGATCGTCGAGGAACGTGAGCTGCCGTTCGAGCTGACTCCCGGGCGCGTTCGCGTTATCTGCGCGCCGCACACCGGGATCGGCTCGGACGGCGTTCTGCTCATCAGGGAGACGGATGACCCCGGCTTCGTGGCCGAGGTGAAGATCTACAACCCGGACGGCTCAGAGGCCGAGCTGTCCGGGAACGGCGTGCGCCAGGCCGTGATGTACCTGCGCCGCAAGGGCTGGACCGACGACGACAGCTTCTCCGTGCGCACGGCCGCCGGCGAGATCCGCCCGCGTATCGACGGAGAGCTCTGCACGATGGACATCGGCCGGGTGCGCCTGCGCTCCGAGACCGACTTCCCTAGCGGCGGCGAGGACGGCACCGGCACGCTCGAGTCCGGCAGTCGTCAGTTCGACTTCCAGTTCGTCCAGGTGGGCAACCCGCAGGTGGCGATCGAGGTGACCGACGGGCTCGAGGAGCTCGTGCTCGAGCGCTACGGGCCCTTCATCGAGCAAAGCGAATTGTTCCCCAACCGCACCAACGTGTCGTTCTGGCAGCGCACCGGCGACGCCGAGATCCGCGCGCGCATCTTCGAGCGCGGCGTGGGGGAGACGATGTCGTCGGGCACCGGCGCCACGGGCGCGGCCGTGGCGGCCACGCTGCGCGGCGTCGCGAGCCCGGTGACCGTGGTGCTCGACGGCGGCGAGCTCGTGGTGGACGTGGGCGAGGACCTGCAAGTGAACCTGACCGGCTGGGCGCGACCGGTGTACGCCGGCACCCTGAGCGAGGAATTCCTGAAGGAGCTGAATGCAACCGAGTAGCCGACTCGACCGTCTGCCCCCGTACCTGTTCGCCGAGCTGGAGCGGAAGATCCGGGAGAAGAAGGCGGCGGGAGTGGACGTGATCAGCCTCGGCATAGGCGATCCCGACACGCCGACGCCCAAGCACGTGATCGACGCGCTGGCCGCGGCGGCGAACGACCCGGGCACGCACCAGTACCCCTCGAACCGCGGGCGCCCCGAGCTCCGCGAGGCGTTCGCACGCTTCTACCAGCGCCGTTTCGGCGTGGAGCTCGATCCCGAGACCGAGGTGATCCCGGCGCTCGGCGCCAAGGAGTGCGTCTTCAACCTCAACCTCGCCTTCCTCGACCCGGACAGCGTGGCGCTGGCGGCCGACCCCGGCTATCCCGTGTACACCGGCGGCCCGCTGCTCGCGGGCGCGGAGGCCGTGCTGATGCCGCTACTCCCAGAGCGCGGGTTCGCGCCGGATCTCGACGCCATCGGCGGGGACGTGGCCGAGCGCGCGCGGCTCCTGTACCTGAACTACCCGAACAACCCGACCGGAGCGATCGTGCCGGACGGGCTCTTCGAACGCGCAGTGGAGTTCGGGCACGAGCACGACGTGTTGATCGTGCACGACGCGTCGTACACCGAGACGACGTTCGAGGGCTACGTGGCGCCGAGCTTCCTGGAGACGCCGGGGGCGAAGGACGTAGGCGTTGAGGTGTTCTCGCTTTCCAAAGGCTGGAACATGACGGGCTGGCGCACGGCAGCGATCGTGGGCAATGCCGAGGCGGTCGCCACCTACTGGAAGCTGAAGACGAACATCGATTCGGGCATGTTCGAGGCGGTTCAGCTCGCCGCCGCGGCCGCGCTCGACGCAGGGGCGCCGGCCGAGATGAGCCAGGTCTACCAGCGCCGCCGCGACCTCGTGTGCGGTGCGCTCGCCGAGATCGGCGTGGATGTGACCCCGCCGAAGGGAACCATCTACGTCTGGGCGCCCGTGTCCGAGGGGCACACCTCGGCGTCGTACTGCGAGCTGGTGCTTGAGGAGTCCGGCGTGGTGGTCTCGCCCGGCAGCTCGTATGGCCCTAACGGCGAGGGCTTCTTCCGCATCTCGCTCACGGTGCCGGACGAGCGCCTGGCCGAGGCGGTCGAGCGGCTGCGCGGGAGCCTCGGGGGATAGGCGTGCACTACTGCGGGATCGTCCCTGCGCAGCGCACGCTCCAGCTTGCGATGCTCGAGGAGGTGCGCACGCCGGAGCCGCCGATCCGGCTGAGCGCGATCTTCTTCGAGCCGGGGTCGGCCGGGCAGGTGGCTGCGGAGCTGGGCTCGCTCGGAAACGTTGTGGTTGGGGTTGGGGCGCCGCTTTCGGGTCGCCACCCTGAGCTCGAGCGCCGCGGGGTGCCGCCGCATCCGGAGAGTCCCGAGGCGGCCCGCTTGGTGGAGCTGCTTGGGCTGCCCGTGTTCACGCCCGAGGACTTGGACGACGAGGAGGGAACCGTCGACGAGGGCAGCTATCACGACTACCCGGTCTTCGAGACGAACGCCGACGGTGTCTTCAGCGCGCTCCAGGGACGGCGGCTCCCGGCGAAGCGCCATCCCTACGGAATGCAGCTTCGAATCGAGGAACTGCTCGGCGATCGGGTGACCGACGAGAGCGGCGACCTCTGGCACCGGCGGATCGAGGAGCTCGATGCCGCCGCCTGTGCGCTCTGTGCCCACCGCTACGCCGTGGGCCACGCAAGCTGGCTCGGCCCGGTCGTCCTGCCCGGCAGCGACCTGCCGGAGACGTTCCGAAGCGCTGGGGTGATGCCGCCGGTCGAGCGCCTCCAACTCCCGGCCGAGGGCACCGAATAGATCGAGTGTCCTGCCTAGTGGACCGTATAGGTACTCCAGGCAGGACGCTTGAAGACAAACGCCCCGCTCCGGACGCCCTTCGATGCTGTAGTCGAGAGCCCTAGCTCCCGGCCTGGATCGTCTCGCGCAGACCCGTATCGAGGTCGCGCGGCTGATAGCCGAGCTCGCGGCGCGCCTTGTCGTCCCTGGCCCAGTAGGTCACGTTGTGCGCGGCCGAGATCATCTCGCGGAAGTTCGGCGGCAACCCCATCGCCGGGCCGACCCAGCGGCTGACGGGGATCATCGCCTTCAATACCAGCGGCGGGACCGTCATGCGCGGCGGCTTCTGGTCACCAATGGCCGCCGCCTTGTCGATCAGCTCGCCCTGAGTCGTCAGCTCGCCGCCGAGCACGTAGGACTCGCCCGGCTTGCCTTTGTCGTGCGCGAGCAGGATCCCGTCCACCACGTCGTCGACATACACCATGTTGAGCCCGAGCTCCGGGAACGCCTTCGCCGGCATCTTGCCCGTGCTGGCCTGCTCGATCATCTGCCCGACGAGCGCATGGTCGCCGGGTCCATAGACGGAGCCGGGCTGCACGATGACGATCGGAGCGCCCTGCGCTGCTCGCTCTTGGGCCAGCTTGTGCGCGCGGTACTTCGTCTCGTCGTAGGTGGAGACGAAGCCGTCTGCCTCGTCGCGCTCGTAGCTCTCGTCGACCGTCTGGCCGTTCGTGTTCCCGAAGGTGTTGATCGTCGAGACGTAAACGATCCGATCGACCCCCGCGTCGGCGGCCGCGTCCAGCACGCGCTCGGTCCCGCCCACGTTCGAGTCGCGCATCGAATCGCGCTTCGACGCCGCCATGCCTACGCGGTAGTCGGCAGCGATGTGAAAGGCCGCCTGGCAGCCCTCCATGCCGCGGCGGATGGCGTCCGCGTCCCCAAGGTCGCCCTGGACCACCTCGGCGTCCAGCCCTGCAGCCTTTTCCGGCGAGCGCGCGAGCACCACCACCTCGTCGCCCCGATCGCGCAGTCGCTTGACCACGCGCGACCCGATGAAGCCCGTTCCACCCGTCACAAAAGCTTTCACGGCGCGGGATCGTATCCCTAGACTGGAAGCAGTGCAGCACTCCCCAAACGGCGATACCCGACGCGCGGCTCAGCGCGCTTTGACGATCGGTGTCGCGCCCGGCGATCTGGATCTCACCGAGCTTCGGGAGCTGCTCCGGACCGCCGGGGTGGCGGTGGCCGGCGAGATGGTCCAGCGCCGCGAGCGCCCCGACCCCGACCGCTACTTCGGCCGCGGGAAGCTCGTCGAGCTGAAGCAGGCGGTGAAGGACGCCGACGCGAACCTCGTGGCGGTGGACGACGAGCTGCTGCCGCGGCAGGAGCGCAATCTCGAGGAGGAGCTGGGTGTGCCGGTGATCGACCGCACGGCGATCATCCTCGACATCTTCGCGGACCACGCACGCTCCGCCGAGGGCAAGCTCCAGGTGGAGCTCGCCCAGCTCGAGTACAACCTCGCGCGCATGCGCGGCCTGTGGACGCACCTCGAGCGCCTCGGCGCCGGCCGCATGGACGGCGGCATCGGAACGAGGGGTCCTGGCGAATCCCAGATCGAGACGGACCGCCGGCTCGCGCGTGACCGCATCTCGGCGCTGAGGCAGCGCCTGATCGAGACCAAGGCCACGCGCGCGACCATGCGCCGCGAGCGCGAGCGCGCCGGCCTGCCGACGGTGGCACTCGCCGGCTACACGAACGCAGGCAAGTCCACGCTCCTCAACACCGTCACGGGCTCCGAGGTGGGCGTGCGCGAGCGCCTGTTCCACACGCTCGACCCGACCACCCGGTCGTTCGAGATCTCTGGTCGGCAGTACCTGCTCACGGACACGGTCGGCTTCATCCGCAAGCTGCCGCACCAGCTCGTGGAGGCCTTCTCGGCCACGCTCGAGGAGGCGATGGGCGCCGATCTGATCGTCCACGTGGTGGACGCCTCGGCGCCCGAGGGCGACATGCACCAGATGATGGCGGCGGTGGACGACGTGCTCGACGAGATCGGCGCGGGGGACAGGCCGCGCCTGCTCGCGCTGAACAAGGTCGACCTGCTGGACGACGAGCAGCGGCGCGCGCTGTCGTTCCGCTTCCCGGACGCGGTACAGGTATCCGGGGCAACGGGAGAGGGCGTCGACGACCTTCGCGACGCCATCGAGGCGCGTTTTCTCGCCACCCTGCGGCCGATGGAGCTGCTCGTTCCGTATGACCAAGGCGGAAGCCTCTCGGAGCTGCACGACCTCGCCGGCGAGCTGGAGCGCGAGGACACGCCCGAGGGAGTCCGCATAAGCGCGCGCGTCCCGGTGGCCGCGGCGCAGCGCTTCGAGCGGTTCGAGCGCAACGGCGACTCGCCCGGCTAGACGCTTCCACGACACAAACCGTGCAAATTCGACCTTTCTGGTCAGCCGATTTGACTCGCCCTGTGCAGAGTGAAAGTGTCGCGCCATGCCAACACATGGGTCCGAGAGCTACTACGTAATAGGGGAGGGGCTCCTCTCAGAGAGCGTCGGCGGACGGGAGCTGGGAGACGATCCGCCGATCGTCGCGGCCGCCGCGCGTGCGGGCGCCGGACCCGCTGCGGCACCGCCGCCGTTCCGCTTTTCAAGGCTCGGTCCGAAGGGCGCGAACAAGCAGCTCGGCGAGCCGAATCGCAAGAAGATCGGTGGCGCGATGGCGGTGGGCGGGGGCGGGCAGTCGCAGATCCCGGCCGGGTTCACCTATCTCGGGCAGTTCATCGACCATGACCTGACGTTCGACAAGACCAGCGTCATGTTGGGCGCGAACGTGACGCCGATCCAGCTGCTCCAGGGACGCTCACCAAGCCTCGACCTCGACTCGCTCTACGGGGCCGGCCCGGCGGACCCGGCGTCGGCCAAGTTCTTCGAGGCGGACGGCGTCCACCTCAAGGTGGGGAAGAGCACTGGGCCGACGAAGGTCGGGTTCGACCTCCCGCGGGGCGCCGGGAACACCAACGCGAAGAAACGCAAGGCGATCATCCCCGACCCGCGGAACGACGAGAACCTCGCGGTGGCGCAGCACCACTGCGCGATGATCCGCTTCCACAACCGCGTGGTCGACACGCAGTTGGGCGGCGTGCCCGCGGCGCAGAAGTTCGCCAAGGCGCGCGAGATCGTGACGAAGCACTACCAGTGGATGATCCGCACGGACTACCTGCCGCGGATCTGCGCGCAAGGCGTGGTGAACGACGTCTTCAACAACGGGCGCAAGGCGTTCGAGGTCGGGGCAGCCACCACCGACGTGCCGACCATGCCGATCGAGTTCTCCGTGGCGGCGTTCCGCCTCGGCCATGCGATGGTGCGCGCTCGCTACAACTGGAACGCCGTCTTCGACGACGGCGGTGGGACGCTCGAGTTCCTGTTCATCTTCTCCGCGCTGGGCGGCGACCTCGGGGGTGACACGCGTCTCGCGAGCATCTGGATCGCGGACTTCCGGCGGCTGTACAACTTTGGAGAGGCGAACAAGCCGGGCCTGACCGTGCCGCCCGCCAAGTTCAACCGTGCGATGCGGATCGACACCACGATCGTCGACCCGCTCCAGCACCTGCCCCCGGGGGCGATCGGGCTACCGGCGAACGCCGGCTTCAACGACCCGCGCCGCAACCTCGCGTTCAGAAACCTCACGCGGGCGAAGATGCTGAAGCTCGCCACCGGCCAGCAGATGGCGACCTTCCTCAAGAGCAAGGGCGTGAACCTCACCAAGCTCACGAGCGCCCAGATCCGGAACGGCAAGAACGGCGCCGACCTGAGCGGCCTCACGCAGGCACAGCGGCAGGCGCTCGTGAAGGACACGCCGCTCTGGTTCTACATCCTGCGGGAGGCGGAGCTGAACAACGGGAAGCTCAAGGGTGTCGGGGGGCGCATCGTCGCGGAGACCGTCCACCGCGCGATGGAAGGAAGCGAGCACTCGATTGTGAACGACGCCAGCTTCAAACCGACGCTCGGCCCGAATAACACCACCTTCCGGATGGTCGATCTGCTGCTGTTCGCGTTCGAGGGAAAGAAGGCGCTGCTGGCGCCGAACGGCTAGCGCGTTAGCGGCCGTTCGGCTTAGGGCTGCTGCGTTAGTGGCCGCGGGGCCTGCCTCCGGCAGCGCTCCCGGAGCAAGGCGCGCACAGCGCGCCTTGTCCGGAATCGCCGCCGTCACCACCCGCGGGTGCTACGTCGGGCGCCGTAGCGCCACCGAGACGTTCGCCCGTGCGTGCTCGGGGTTGGCGGTGGCTGGGATGGCCACGTGCACGCGCTCGTCGGACAGTGTCCACTTGAGGAGTTCTGCGGCCCCATAGCGGCGTACGAGCGCGCCACCGCCGAGCGGTCGCATCGCGATCACGCCGAGGTCGAGTTCCGCCGCGAGAGGGAGGATTCGCTTCTCGGCGGCACGCTCGTGCGGGTTGTAGGGCACCTGGATGGCGTCGATCCGGCCGGTGCGCATCACCTGCTCGAGCTCGTCGAACGCGGACGGTGAGTAGTGCGTGGCGCCGATGAGGTCCACCCGGCCGGCGTCGCGTTCGGCCTCGAGCCAGGGAAGATGCTCACGCCAGGCCACGAGGTTGTGGATCTGCTCGATCTCGACACGGCCGTAGAGGCCGACCTGTTCGTCGAACTGGGCACGTGCCTCGGCGGCCGAGGGCGTCCAGATCTTCGTGGCGACGATGGCCTCGGAACGCCGCTCACCTAGCGCCCGCGCCAACACCTCCTCGGCGCGGCCGTACATCGGCGAGCTATCGAACAGCCGCGTGCCCGCCCCCCAAACCACATCAACGACCTCACCCGCGGCCGCCTCTCCGCCCGGCCCGACATCAAAGGTCTGCCACGTTCCGAGCCCAATGACCGGCACATCCCACCCAGACCGCCCAAACCTCCGCCGCTCCATCACGCCCGCATTATCGCCAGCCCGGTCGGGAGGACAGACGTAGCACCCGCGGGTGGTGACGGCGGCGATTCCGGACAAGGCGCGCTGTGCGCGCCTTGCTCCGGGAGCGCTGCCGGAGACAGGCCCCGCGGCCACCAACGCAGCGAAGCTAGCGAGTATCCCCGCTGCCCTGGAGCACGTTCCGCTCCTGACGCGAAAGCAGCTTCGCGAGGTTCTCCTCGGCGAGCGTATCCAGGTCGAGGCCGGCCTCGGTGGCCAGCTGGGCCACGTACCAGAGCACGTCTCCCAGCTCGCCTGCCAGCGCTTCGCGGCGCTCGTCGGTGAGCAAGCCGCCGTCGTCGCGCAGCGCCTTCTTGACCTTCTCGGCGGCCTCGCCGGCCTCGCCGCAGAGGCCGAGCGCCGGATAGGTGAGGTTGTCGCCCGCGTCGGGATAAACGGCCGTGGCGCGCGAGCGCCGCTGGTAGTCGGAGAGCTCCACAACCCGACCGTAGCGCGCGCGGGCGACAGAAGTCACATAGACTGGCCGCTGCCGTGATCGCTCTAGCCGTGGAGCGGAGCCGGGTCGATGGATACGAGCTGCTCGCCGTCGAGGGTGAGCTCGATATCGCTACGGCTCCCCGCATGATCGCCGCCCTGAACGAGGCGTTGGTCAACCTGGAGCGGCCGGTCGTGGTCGACCTGTCGAGCGTGGGTTTCATGGACTCCACCGGCCTGGCGCTCCTGATCAACGCACACCGCCGCGCGAAGCGTCGCGGGCAGGGGTTCGCGATCGTCTGCCCGCGTGGTCCGATCTCGAGGGTGTTCGAGATCGCAGACATGGTCGAACGCCTCCACGTCTGCCCCGATCACGCCAGTGCCAGCCGCACGGCCACCAAGCCTGTGCGGGGTTGAACAAAGGCGGCGTCGTGCCGATACCACAGGGGTATGGAAGCTCAGGCTCCCTCGGCCGGCCCGTTCCCGGTTCCTGGTCTCACTCCTCCAACGAAGCGAACCGAAGCCAAGCGGCGTATCGGTGATGTGATCGTTCAGCTCGGCTTTGCCGAGCGTGAGCGCGTGGAGACGGTGGTGAACGACGGACGCCGTGCCGGTCTACCGCTGGGGCAGGCGCTCATCACAGCCGGCGTCGTGGACTCCGGGCAGCTCGCACAGGCGCTCGCGGAACGCAACGGGCTCGACTACGTCGACCTGAACGTCTTCGACGTCGACCAGGGCGCCACAAGCATGATCGACGGCGCCAAGGCCCGGCAATACCGGACGATCCCGATCGCTTTCCTCGCCGAGCGCACGCTTCTCGTGGCCACCGCAGACCCCGCCAACCTGCTCGCGCTCGACGACATCACGATGGCGACGGGCTACGAGGTGCGCCGCGCGGTGGCCTCTCCCGAGGACATCGACGCCCTGATCGAGAACCTCGGAACGCTCGCGGACTCGGTCCACGAGATCGAAGAAGAGGTTGAGGCGGAGGTCATCGAGCTGCGCGAGTCGGCGGACGACGCGCCGGTCGTGAAGCTCGTGCACGCCGTGATCGCCGACGCCGTTCGCCGCGGCGCCTCGGACATCCACTTCGAACCGCGCGCGAGCGACATGCGCGTGCGCTTCCGCGTGGACGGCGTGGTCTTCGATTCCACGACCGTCCCGCGCCACCTCGTCTCCGGCCTCGTCTCCCGCATCAAGATCATGGCCGAGCTCGACATTGCCGAGAAGCGTGCGCCCCAGGACGGCCGCATCGGCCTCTCGGTCGACGGCCACTACGTGGACCTGCGCGTGGCGACCCTGCCGGTGGTGCGCGGCGAATGCGTCGTGATGCGAATCCTCGACTCGCGGCAGGTCGTGATCGATCTCGACCGCCTTGGGATGGGCGACGCCGACCGCGTCCGCCTCGAGGCCGCGATCGGGGCCACGCACGGCGCCATCCTCGTGACCGGCCCGACCGGCTCGGGCAAGACCACCACCCTGTACGCGGCCGTGAGCTCCCTCAACACCCCGGATCGAACGATCGTGACCGTTGAGGATCCGGTCGAGTACGAGATCGAGGGCGTCAAGCAGATCCAGACGAACGCAAAGACAGGCCTGAGCTTCGCCACAGGGTTGCGCGCGATGGTCCGCGCCGACCCGGACGTGATCATGGTCGGCGAGGTCCGGGATGTCGAGACGGCTCAGATAGCGATCGAGGCGGCGCTCACCGGACACCTTGTGCTCACCACGCTGCACGCCAACGGTGCGCCGCTCGCGGCCGCGCGGCTGATCGACATGGGCATCGAGCCCTTCCTCGTCACGTCGAGCGTGGAGTGCGTGGTCGCCCAGCGGCTCGTGCGCTGCCTGTGCGAGTGCAAGGTCCCGGTGAAGGTCACGAAGACGATGCTGTCCGACAACGGCTTCGACTCGCCTCGCGGATTCACCGCCTACGAGCCCGGCACGTGCGTGCGCTGCGGGCAGAGCGGCTACAAGGGCCGCACCGGCCTCTACGAGGTCATGACGATGACCGACACGCTGCGGCGGCTCATCCTCGACAGAGCGAGCCAGGACGAACTGCGGGCGGAGGCCCGCCGGCTGGGCATGCGCACGCTGCGCGAGGACGGGCTCGACAAGATCCGCCGCGGCATCACCTCGATCCCCGAGGTGCTGCGCGTGGTCGGCATAGTCGAGGACTAGACGCCTGCGGCGCGCCGCGCGGATGCGTGCGCGGCGTCCTCGAGCTGGTCGCCCGGCAGGCGCTCGAGCTCGATGCCGAGCGCGAGCTCGATGAGGCGGTCGGCGAGCCAGACGTTCTTCGGCAGGAGCGGGCCGTGCAGGTAGGTGCCAATCACGTTGCCCCGGTGCACGCCCTCGAAGCCGTCCCTGTTGTTGTTCCCGTGTCCGCTGAGCACGCGGCCGAGCGCGTGCTCGTCCGGCCCCAGGTAGGTGCGCCCGCCGTGGTTCTCGAAGCCGGCGATCACCCGCGGGCCGGTGCCGAGGTCGGCCTCGATCGCGCAGTTGCCGATCAGCCGCTCGCCCGGCTCGCGGATAGTGCGCAGGTCCACGAGGCCCACGCCGGGGAGCATCCACGCCGTCCACGACGTACGAATCGCCGAGCAGCTGGTAGCCGCCGCAGACGGCGAGCACCACCGCGCCGCGCCCCGCTGCCGCGTGGAGCGCGGCCGTCTTCGTTTCGACCATGTCCTGGGCCACGGCCGCCTGGTCGCGGTCCTGGCCGCCTCCCATGTAGAAGAGATCGTGCGCGTCCGGGTCGAGCGACTCGCCGAGGCTCGTGGCGGCATGCTCGAAACCAAGCCCGCGCCACTCGCAGCGCGCCCGCAGCACGGCGATGTTGCCGCGATCGGCGTAGATGTTCATCAGCTCCGGATAGAGCGAGAGCACCCTCAGCGTCGGCACAGGACCACCGTGCTTCCGATGTGATCGAGCGTCTCGGGGATCGTCTTCCGTGCCACCGGGCGGAGGCCGGCCTCGCGGGCTTCAGCTTCGAACTGATCGAGGCTCACCACGCCCACCTCAATCCGCACGTCCTCCTCCTGGATCTCTCCGCTGGGGGAGACGGCCTGTCGCCTGCGCTCGATTACCACGCACCCATCCTGCTCGTACATGGAGAGCGGCTGGCTCGAGTACACCCAACCGTCGCGCTCGAGGATGTCGGGAAGCGGGGGAGGGATGAGCTCCGCCGGCACGGCGTCCTTGGGATCGGAGATGGGGGCGGCGAAGAGGCCGCCAGGGGAGAGGTGCGCATGCACGTTCCGAAGCATGGCGACCCTGCCGCGGTGTCCGCCCAGGATCTGCACGAGCGACATGGGTGCGATGACCAGCGGGAACTGGGCGTCGATGCTGAACGCGCGCACGTCGGCGTGCACGGTCCTCACCGACGGTTCCCGCTCTGACAGCTCCGCGAGCAGCTCCCGGTCACTGTCGAGTGCCACCACGTCATGGCCGTGTGCGGCCAGATCCACGGACACGCGCCCGGTGCCCGCACCGAGGTCCAGTACCGGACCGCCGGTCGCGTCGGCGAGCTGGCGCCACAGCGGCAGGTCGGCGTCGTAGGAGCCGTGCTCCACGTCGTGCCAGGTCACGGCCTCGCCCGTCACTCGGACCACCGCTTCGCGAGCCCGCGGTCAGCCAGCAGGTCGCGCAGCTCGAGCAGGGCCGTGTACGTGGGGAGCGCGTAGACGCGCTCGCTGCCCGCCTTGCTCAACGCGCTATCCAGCGAGTCGGCGAGATCGCGCTCCACGTCGAGCCCCGCGTCGATGCCGGCGTACTTCAGCCGCAGGGCCATCTCCTCCGCGCGCGTGCCCGAGCAGGTCACCCGCCGCACGCGTCCGGCCAGCACCTCGAAGTCGGCATCCCAGATCCAGGAGATGTCACGGCCGTCGGCGATGTTGTCGTTGAGGGCGATCCAGAGGTCGAGGTCGCCGTCCTCGAGGGTCAGCGTGCGCAGGACCTCGTTCGCGCCAGCCGGGTTCTTGATGAGCAGGATCGACAGCTGCCTGCCGTCGATGGGGATCGTCTCCACGCGGCCGAAGGCGCCGCCGAAGCCCTCGAGGGCCTCGCCCAGCGTGGCGAGCGGGACACCGAGCTCGAGTACGGTGGCCGCCGCGGCGACGGCGTTGTAGACGTTGTAGAGGCCGGGCAGCGGGAACCGCACCGGCAGCTCGCCGTGCGGCGTGCGAAGCGTGAAGCGCGAGCCCTTCATGCCCTCCAGCTCCACGTGGGTGGCGGCCACCTGCGGCTCGGGCCGAGTGCGGCCGCAGTTCGGGCAGTGGTAGCGCCCCAGGTGGCCCAGGTAGATCGCCTCGTACTCGTAGGCATGCCCGCAGTTGCGGCAGTGCTTTGAGTCGGCCGCGTGCTGCATCCCGGGGAGCGCCTGGGAGTCGTCCTCCACCCCGAAGTACGTCACGCCGCTGCGCTCACGGCCGAGGTCGGCCACCAGCGGATCGTCGGCGTTGAGCACGAAGCGAGCCCGGCCGTCGAGCTCGGCCACAAGCTGCGCCCAGCGGTCGGCGAGCAGGTCGAGCTCGCCGTAGCGGTCGAGCTGGTCTCGGAACAGGTTGGAGAGGAGCAGCAGGCGGGGCTCCACGTCCTGCGCGACGGCCGGCAGCCACGCCTCGTCGACCTCGAAGAGGCCGAGCTGGCCGCGCTCGCGGCCTGCGTCGAGCAGCGCGGTGGCCACTCCCCAGGACATGTTCGAGCCGGCCCGGTTGTGCACGAGCGGCCTGCCTGAGCGTTCGAGCGCCGCGGCGATCATGGCGGCCGTGGTGGTCTTGCCGTTCGTGGCAGACACCAGTACCGAGCCCGCCTCGAGCTGACTCGACATGCGCGCCAGCGCGCGCGGCGAGGCCTTGAGCAGCAGGCGGCCCGGCGCCGTCGTGCCGCCGGTGTGGCCGAGGCGGCGACTTGTGGCCCGGGTCAGCCGGGCGAGCAGGCGGGCGAGGCGAAACATCAGGACGGGGCGATCACGCGCAGGCAGCGGCGCTCAACGCGAATGATGGCCGGCGTCGCGCCGATCGGGTCGCCGTCGGCGTAGATCACGAAGGGTCGGTCGGAGCTCACCTCGATCTCCTCGCCGCGAAAGAACTCGGTGTACTCGGAGTCGAGGTGAGCGCCCTTGAAGACCTTGGGCAGCTCCGCGACGAAGCGCGGCTTCGAGCTCTCCTTCACGAGCATCACGTCGAGCTTGCCGTCGTCGAGCTCGGCCTGGGGCAGGACGAACATGCCGCCGCCGTAGGCCTTCGAGTTCCCGACGGCAACGGTGTAGCCGGTCATCTCGTGTCGCTCGCCGTCGACCTTCACCGTGAAGGTCGCGGGCTTCCAGGCAGCCAGCGCGCGCAGCGCCGCGTAGACGTAGACGGCATTGCCCTTCACCAGCTTCGCCTCGTTGGCGATGCGGTTGCTCTCGGAGTCGAAGCCGAAGCTGGCGATTCCCATGTACGGCGTGCCCTCGACGTTCGCCACGTCCAGGAGCCGCTCCTCACCCTCGACCGCCACCCGCGCCGCTTCGGCTGGGTCCTTCGGGATGCCGAGCACGCGCGCGAAGTCGTTGCCCCGGCCGCAGGGGATGATGGCCACGGCGCTGTCCGTGCCCTTCACGGCGCCTGCGATTGGACGCAGAAGCCCGTCGCCGCCAAGCGCCACGACGGTCTCGCCGGCGGCCACCGCCCGGCCAGCCTCCTCATAGGCGTGGTCGATGCTGCGCGTGGTGACCGTGCGGTGGGTGGCGCCGAGCTGGTCGAGCTCAGCATGGACCTTTGGGAGCGCCTTGAGTGCGCGGCCGCCGGCCGACGTGGGGTTCACAAGCAGCGCGAAACGGCGGGCACCGCGCGCCTCTCCGCCGCTCACCCGGCGGCCGCCGCGGCCCGCGCTCGCTCCGCCGCGGCCTGGCCGCGCTCGGCACCCCGGAGGTGCGGGGCCAGGTCCACCTTCTGGATCTGGGCGGCCGCGACGATGTCGTCGCCCAGCAGGCGCTCGGCGTGCGGCTCCTCGAGGTCGTTCGGGTCGAGCGTGAGCAGCACGTCCTGCTGGACGCTGTGCCAGCCGGGCTCGTCGGTCACCAGCTCCGACGCCACCAGCAGCTGCCCGGGGCGCGCCAGCCAGTGCAGTTCGAACATGCCGAGACGGTAGGCGAACAGTTTCTCCCCGTCGCAGAACAGGACGTTCAGGCCGCTGAACGGCGAGCACTTCACGGTTGCGCGCATCGTTGCCCTCAAGCTCTCAACCGGCGCGCCGGGGTCGAAGTCATGCATCAGCCGGCGGAAGAGGTGCTCCGAGTCGGTGTTGCCCTCGGGGCGGCGCATGCCGGGCTCGAGGAGGCGCGGATAGCGCACGATCGTTCCGTTGTGGCCGAGCGTGTAGTTGCCGAGGCAGAACGGATGCGTGTTCTCGAGGCTGAGCTCGCCCATCGTCGCGCGGCGCACGTGGACGTTGAAGATGCGCCCGCGCATCGTCGTCGCCTTCACGAACTCGAGGTCCGCGTGGGCGGCCTCGGGAAAGCGGACCAGCTCCGGCTCCGCCCCCTCGGCTCGCTCGTAAACGGCCATGCCCCAGCCGGAGTCGTGCTCCTCCGACTGGCGGATGAGCGGATTCTCGGCCTCCAGGAGCTCGTGTCGGATCGAAACCGGCTCCGCGGCGACGCAACCGAACACGCGGCACATAGGTGATTGATGGTATCCACCCGCCCGCCCAGGGGGCGAATCTGGTCCGCGCTCGGCTTAGCGGCCCATGAGCACCAAGGAGCAGCAGCCGAAGCGGATCTGGTGGGCGCGGCCGGGCAAGCTCTGTGGGCTGGAGCGCCCGGGGGGAGGGGGGAGGAGCCATCGAGCCGAGCGCCGCGACGCGGAGCTGGCCTACCTGCTCGGCAAGGGCGTTCGCATGTGCATCTCCACGATGAGCACGCGCCACAACCTGGGCGCGTACGAGCTGGCCGGACTGGAGTGGCACCACGTGCCCGTCGAGTCGGCGAACCGCGGCGCGGAGGCGCTGGAGGAGATCCTGCCGCTGCTGCGCCGCGAGCTCAGGCGCCGCGGCGCGGTGGCAGTACACGGGAACCGGCACACGGACTTCGTGGCCGCCGTGTGCGCCGCGCACCTGCACGAGGTCCGCGGCGTGGATCCCGCGGACGCCCTCGCCCGGGCGGCGGCGGCCGGTCTCACCGTGAACGGCTACACATGCGCACTGCTGGGCGTGCAGCCGGCGGACGTGGACCTGCGGATGCGGAGCTAGCGCAGCAGCAGGTCCGCGAGGGTCTCAGTTACTGCCACGGGGGCCGGCTCGAACCCGTTCAGTGCTTCCCGGGGCGTGCCCCCGCTCAGGACCAGGGCTGCATCCAGCTTGGCGGCGGCCGCCGCTGCCAAATCCGTGTCCACCCGGTCGCCAACAACCAGAGTGCGACCCTCGCCCAGGCGGTCCAGGGCGGTGAACAGCAGCTGGGGCTGCGGCTTGCCCACGATCTCAGCGGTTCGTTCGCTCGCCACCTCGACCGCGGCGAGGATTGCTCCGGTGCCGGGCCAGAGGCCGTCGGGTTGCGGGTAGGTGGGGTCGCGCGCGGTGGCCAGGAAGTCGGCGCCGCGGCGGGCGGCGAGCGAGGCCACGCGGAGGTCCTCATACGTGAGCTCCTCGGTGCCCCCGACCACCACCACCTCGGCGCGCGAGGCGAGATCGGTTCCGTTGAGCAGCTTCAGGCCCGCCTCGACGACGTGTCGGCGCAGCGCGTCCGTTCCGATCACGAACGCCGTGCGACCCGAGCGGGTCTCCGCGAGCAGGTGCTGGAGGGCGCCGCCCACGGTCACCACGTCGCGGAGGGATGCGCGGATGCCGATCTTCCACAGCCGGGCCACGTAGTCCTCGGTCCCGCTGCGCGGATCGTTGGTCGCGAACGCGATCTCCTTGCCCGCGTCGCGCAGCGCCTCGACAGCCTCCACGGCGCGCGGCGTGGGCTCCTCGCCGATCCAGACGGAGCCGTCGAGATCGAGGATGAACTGGTCGTAGGCGGCGGCGAGGGGGGAGAGCGGCACGTCGCTAGCCTACGCCGCCATGCTCAAGCCGCTTTCAGTGCTGCTTTGCGCCCTGGCGCTCGTGCTCGTCGCCTGCGGCGACGACGAGGACCAGCCCGCGAAGAAGGAGCAGGCTGCCGCGCCTCCCGCAGCGGAGCAGAAGGCCGGCTGCAAGGACGTCGCGCAGCCGCCGCCGGGCGAGGACGGCGGCCAGAAGAAGCCGCAAAAGCCGCTCGACTCCGGCAAGACCTACGAGATCGACATGACCACGAGCTGCGGCGACTTCACGATCCGGCTCGACCAGAAGACCTCGCCGAACGCGGCGGCGTCGTTCGTGTCCCTCGCGCGCAGCGGCTTCTTCGACGACACGATCTTCCACCGCATCGTCCCCGGCTTCGTGATCCAGGGCGGGGACCCCACGGCCACCGGGACCGGCGGCCCCGGCTACTCGACCAGGGATGGCGTTCCGGCCAACGCGGCCTATGACCCCGGTGTGGTGGCGATGGCAAAGGCGGGCAACGAGCCGCCCGGCACAGCGGGCAGCCAGTTCTTCGTGGTCACCGGCGCGGACACCGGGCTGACGCCGGACTACGCGCTGCTCGGCAAGGTCACCAAGGGCATTGACGTGGTGCAGGCGATCGGCGAGCTCGGGGACCCCGCGAGCGGCGGCGCCGGCACTCCGCTGCAGTCCGTTGTGATCGAGGGGACGAAGGTCCGTGAGCGCTGAGGCGCAGAGCGGCGCTGTCTTCGACGTCGACGAGGCGGAGTTCCAGCAGCGCGTGCTCGAGCGCTCGAAGGAGGTCCCGGTGGTCGTGGACTTCTGGGCCGACTGGTGCGGTCCGTGCAAGCAGCTGACCCCCGTGCTCGAGCGCGCCGCGGAGTCCCGGGCCGGCAAGGTGGAGCTGGCGAAGGTCGACGTCGAGAAGAACAAGCAGCTCCAGGCGGCCTTCCGCATCCAGGGCATCCCGGCGGTGAAGGCCTTCAAGGACGGGCAGGTGGCGGCGGAGTTCACCGGCGCCCTGCCGCCCGCCGAGGTGGAGCGCTTCTTCGACGCGCTCGTGCCCTCCGAGGCCGACGAGCTCGCACAGAGTGGCGACGAGGAGGCCCTCCGCCGGGCCCTCGAGCTCGACCCGAGCCACCCGACCGCCCGGCGCGAGCTCGGCAAGCTGCTGCTGCAGCGCGGGGACACCGCGGAGGCGACCGAGCTGCTCGAGGAAGTGCGCGGCGATTTCGTGGCGGACGGCCTGCTCGCACGCGCGACGCTTGGCGACGATCCGGCGCTGGGGCCAGCCTTCGACGCGTGGGACGAGGGCGACCATGGCGCGGCGCTCGAGCAGCTTCAGGACGCGTTCCAGCGCGAGAGCGATCCCGACCGCAGGGACCTGATCCGGCGCGTGATGGTGGGGCTCTTCACCGAGCTGGGTCCGGAAGACCCGCTCGCGCGCGACCACCGGCGCCGCCTCTCCGCGGCGCTGTACTGAGTTAGCCGCCGCTGGCGCGCGCGGCCTGGGCTCTGGCCTGTCTGCGCCTGCCCAGCAGTACCAGCACTCCGAGCACTGCCACCACCAGCAGGAAGCCGAAGAAGATCGAGCTGCCCGTGCCGATGCCGCCGAACGCGAGCCCGATCAGCTGGACGATCCCGGTTCCGATCGCCAGCAGGGCGATCACGAGGGCGATGATCAGCAGGATGCCGCGGATTCGCGCGAACACGCCCGCGCTCGCCGGCGGGAGCAGCAGGCCCATCATCCGGAGCATGAACATCTGCCGGCCCGACGGGGCCTCCTGGCCGAGCTTCTCCATGGCGTCGCGAAGCTCGTCCGGGCGGCGCTCCGCGAGCGCCAGCGACGCCTTCATCATCTGGCGCAGCGCGGGACGCTCCTGCGGGTGGCAGCCCGCCAGCGCCTCGTTGAAGTAGGCGCGCGCCGTCTTCGCGTCGTAGCGCTCCGCGGCGCGGGCGCCGAGGATCGCCTTGGCGGCCACGCGGTGCTTCGACTCGCTCTGGAGCTGCTCGTCCGTCCGCGACTCGAGCTGCGGGATGGCCGCCAGGGCCCCCACCTGCATCTGCATCTTGACCTGCTTCTGCTTCGCCACGGATGAGAGTCTCGCAGACGGTTTGCGGGGAGCGAGCCGGGGGGTACCGGGTCGATATGACCATCGCAATCATCGTCGCTGTCTGCATCATCCTGCTGATACTGGGCTTCCTCGTACCGCGCCTGTCGAGCAGGCCGCAACGCGGGGTGGATCGCACCCTGGGAGTCGGCCAGCGTGCCGGGGGCAAGGCGCCAGGGCCGATCGGCCGCCTCTTCTCCAAGTCGTTCGGGTCCTCGCGGAAGGCCACGAACAAGAGCGCGTCGACGGGCCGCCGGGCCCGGGGCAAGCTGCCGCTCTAGGCGCTCAGGGCGCGCCGCAGCTCGTCGTCGTCGATCCCGTCGACCTCGACGAGCTTGTCGCGCGACGACTCGCCTCGGATCACGGCGACGCGGCCAACGGGGACGCCGAGCCGCTTCGCAACCAGGCGACGGACGGCTTCGTTTGCCTTTCCATCGACGGGCGGAGCGGTCACGCGCACAAGTAGCGCGCCCGCTCGCTCTCCCGCGATCTCGTTCCTGCGCGAGCGCGGCTGAACCCGAAGTGCCAGCCGGCCCACCGGCTCAGCGGGTGTCGGGGGCGATCGTCCTCGTCGGTGTCGTCGGCGCCGCCGGGGATGACGTCGAGGTCGACCTCGCTGGTGGGCGGAGGCTCCTCCTCGGTGTCAGGCTCAATCGCCACTCCGGCCTCGGACTCGGGCTCGGGCTCGGGCTCGCTGATCATCGCCGGCTGGGTCACGCGCTCGCTGGCGTCCTCGGCCGTGGCGAGCACCTCGTCCGCGAGCTGGCGGATGTCCTGGATCAGTCGCTGGCGCTCCTCCCACAGGATGCGCGTGTCCACGATGAGCTGCTCCGAGTACTCGTCGGCCTGCTGGCGCAGCATGTCCGCCTCGCGCTCGGCACGCTGGATGCGACCCTCCGCTTGCGCACGCGAGCGCGCGGCGATCTCGTCGGCCGTCTCGTGGGCGCGCTGAAGAATGCCGGCGGTCTCCTCGCCGATCTCGTCCAGAGCGCGCTGCACGACCGTTTCGCGCGTCTGCCGTCCCTCGAGCTCCGAGACAACCTCGAGCACCTCCTGCACGAAGGCGTCAACGGCGCCACGGTCATACCCGCGCACGGCGAGCGGGAAATCGCGATTGGCGATCCGCTCGGTGGCGCTGCGGCGGAAGCGGCTGGTTTCGAACTCAGTGGTATCGGAGTCGGCCATGTGAGCAGAGTATCCCCGCCGGGGGCGGGTCCTACCCGCATACTCCCGATCAAGCCGCTGCCGCGACATCAATGCTCGATAAGATGCGTTCCGGAAACCTGCGTCCGAAAGTTGCGCCTAAGAGGCTGGACGCCCACTCTCTCCAGGTTTTGCATACATATCGTGCAAAACCAAGCGAGAGTGGCCGCTAGCCCGTCAGCTGCGCGTCCAGCTCGATCGACTCCACGGCCGCGCGTGCCTGCGATACCGACCCCATCCAGGTTTCCCGCGTATATCGCGGTTAAGTCAGAGATAGTCAGCTGCGGCCGCGTTTTGCAGACATATCGTGCAAACCGAGAGAGAGATGGCCGCTAGCCGGTCAGCTGCGCGTCCAGCTCGATCGACTCTACGGCCGCCAGTGCCTGCGATACCGGGCAGCCTTCCTTCGCCGCCTTGGCGTGCTCCTGGAAGTGGTCGTTGTCGATTCCGGGCACCGATGCGCGGGTGATCAGCTCGATTCGCTTGATCGCGAAGCCGCCGTCGACCTTGTCTATATGTACGCGGGCCTCGGTCTCGACGCTCTCGACCTCGTGGCCGTGCCCTCCGAGCTCGCCCGAGAGGGCCATTGAGAAGCAGCCGGCGTGCGCCGCGGCGATCAGCTCCTCCGGGTTCGTGCCGTCGCCCTCTTCGAAGCGGGACTGGAACGAGTACGGCCCTTCGTAGGCGCCACTCGCCATGCGCATGATGCCTTCGCCACCGGTGAGCGAGCCGTTCCAGCGGGCGTTTGCAGTTCGTGTAGGCATGTCCGAACCTCTCCCTTTGCGTTCGCTTAACGGGAAGCATCCCCGATGTTGGCGAGAATGCGTCCTCGGTGCCCACGCAGAACAACAGCCGGAGCGCTACGAGCCCATGCCTGGGTTCCTCGACCTGCCGGGCTGGCTGTGGCGCAAGATGCCGCCGGTCGCCAAGGTCGCACTGGTGCTGGCGTTCGTGGGCCTGATTGCCGTGGCTCTGATCATCGGCCCGGGCATCCGCGAGTCGAATAGTGAGCGCGCGAAGGCCGAGCAGCAGGAGCGCCTCCGTGCCCGCAACGCCCGCGAGGCGCGAATACGGCGCGAGCAGCGGCCGCGCGTCGAGAACGGCCCCGCGGCCACCTCCGGCGTGCCGGCGCGGCGGAAACTCGTCGACGCCGCCAGCGCGTCGGTCCTCGCGGACGCTCGTCGCCGCGTCGAGGCCGGCACGATGGACGGGCCGATCGAGGGCGTGGACTGCGAGCCGTTCCCGCGCAACGTCGCGGGGATCGGCGCCGAGGACAGCACGGACGAGCGCTACGGCCGGTACTCATGCCTCGCGGTCACCGCCAGGTTCGAGCAGTCCGAGAGCACCACCGGCGGCCTGCTCGGCCACGCCTACCGCGCGCGGATCGACTTCGACACTGGGCGCTATGCGTTCTGCAGGATCGCCGGCCGGCCCGCCGAGGGCCAGCTGAAGCGCCGTCTTGGCCCAACCGTCCCGGCCGTGTGCGGCGGCGGGCCTTGAGAGAGGACCCGCTCGCCCTGTTCGGGCGCTGGTTCGAGGATGCACGCGAGCAGGGCGCCTTCGAGCCGCACGCGGTGGCGCTCGCCACGGCCACGCCCGACGGCGTCCCCTCGGCGCGCATGGTCCTGATGAAGAGCTTCGACGAGCGCGGGTTCACCTTCTTCACCAACTACGCCAGCCGCAAGGGCGGCGAGCTCGAGGCCAACCCCCAGGCCGCGCTGCTGTTCCACTGGCCCGAGCTCGGGCGCCAGGTCCGGATCGAGGGACCGGTGTCGCGCGTGGAGCGCGCCGAGACGGAGGCATACGCGCGCAGCCGCGAGCGGGACAGCCAGCTGAGCGCGCTCGCGTCGCCCCAGAGCCGCCCGGTCCCGGATCGCGCATGGCTCGAGCGGCGCGTGGAGGCCCTCGACAGGGAGCACGCCGGGGCCGAGCTGCCCGTGTCGGACGAGTGGGGCGGCTACCGCCTGGAGCCGCGCGCCTGGGAGTTCTGGGAGCACCGCCCCAACCGCCTTCACGACCGCCTTCGCTACGAGCAGAGCGACGGCGGCGCTTGGCGAGTGGAGCGGCTCGGGCCCTAGCCCAATGCCTCGACGCTGGTCTCGAAGCCCTTCATCCGTAACTTCGCGGTTACGGTAACAGCAGCGTTACGATAGGGCAATGGCCGTGGACCCGTTCGACGCGCTTGGTGACCCCAACCGCCGGGCGATCCTGGCCCTGCTCGGTACCCACGACCGCTCCGTGCAGCAGCTCGCCGACGCGCTTCCGATCAGCCGCCCCGCCGTCTCTCGACATTTGCGTGTGCTGAAACAGGCCGGCTTCGTGACGGACCGCCCAGAGGGAAGACGCCGGCTCTACCGGCTCCAGGACCACGGCGTGGACGCGGTGCGCACGTACATCGAGGCGGTCTGGGGAGAGGCGGCGGCGCGCTTCTAGCTAGCCGCGGACACTAGGCGTGAAACGAACCGTGAAACGGGGTCTGACCCCGTTTCACGCGTTTCACGGCGCCGCTGATGGAGGCGCTCGTGCTGGCCGGACTGCTCGGTCGAGCATGCGTTCGACCTAGAGCACCGCCTCCAGCTCGACCAGCGTCTTCAGCCGCTCCAGCTGCCGCGCGATCCCCTTTCGGATGCTGCGACGCACGATTGGCGCCGCGACGGCGAACACGAACCGGGCCAGTGCGTCCTCCGGGCCCGTGACGACCGTCTGGCGCACGCGCGTGCCGCCGACATCCGGAGAGAGCTCGAGCGTGCCCTCGAACCGAAACGGGCCGGACACCGACCGCACCACCTGCCGCCGCGGCGGCGTGCGCTCGGCGATCTCGTACACCGCGGTGCCGGAGTGCGGCCCGTATGCGTAACGGCTCGTGAACCGGTCGCCGTCGGGCGACACGTCGGTCACCGCCTCCTGCCATTCGCGCCAGTGGCGGGGGTCGGAGGCCCATTGCCACACCGCAGCCTGGGGCCGGTCGACCACGATCTCCGCGCTCGCCCTCACCCGTCCGCGAACGGTTGGATCGGGATGCCATGGTCGTGCTCGCGCATGCCGAGCTCGTATGCGGCACCGCCGGGCACCACGAGCTCCGACGCGGCCCCCCCACCACGACTCACGCTCAGCCGCATGTCGGCGATCGAGCAGTTCACGGTGTGGTGCTCGGACCCGTCCGGATCCGCGTACACCCAGCCCACGAAACGCTCCGGCGGCGCCGAGACGCTGCCGCGCACCTGCACGCCGCTCCCCGAGAGCACGAACGTGCAGTGCCCAGGCGCCTCGGTGACCTTCGCCCGGCGGAGCGCATAGCGATCCCCCGCGATGCTGAGGGCGCCGTTGCCCACCCACGGAGTGGTGACCGGCCCCAGCTTCACGCGCCCGATCGCCGCGTCGAGCCAATCGCCGTCGGGGGTGATGCCGTGCAGCCAGATCCAGCGCTCGGCATGCTGCGCGCCCCAGTTGTGGCCCGCCATCCCACGCCAGCCGTCCACCGGGATCTCCCGGCCCTTCACAGAGAGACGGCCGGAGAAGCGCGCGGCCGGCGCTGGCGACAGCAGCTTGGTGCGCGGCAGCCGCGCCCGGTACATCCATGCACGCGGCAGGTGGAAAAGTGGCTCCTCGGCGCTCTCGAGCGTCAGCTCCCAGGCGAACTCGTCGCCGATCCGGCCGCTCGCCCCGTCCGCGCCCACGCGGGCCTCCCCCACTCTCAGCCAGTCGCCGCCCCCGCTCTCAGGGCCGGGCACGGTGAGCTTCGCGGCGCTCGGCCCGCTCGGCTCGAAGAGCGTGAACCAGAGCGAGCCCTTGGGCGCCTCGCCGGCCCGCTTGTGCACCGTGTAGCGAATCCAGGCGCCGAGCGGCTCCGAGGGGTGGCAGAGCTTCAGGTAGAAGCTCTCGTAGTGGCCCGCCCTGGTCGGCACAGCCGGAAAGCGAGCCTCTGTGGGGTCGACTGGGGCCACGCGCGCAGCAGCGTAACCTGCGCCCATGGCAGACGATCCAGTCCTGGTGATAACCGGCGCCAGTACCGGCATCGGCGCCGCCACCGCGCACCGCGCCGTGGAGTTCGGCCATCGCGTCGTGCTCGCCGCTCGCTCGGAGGACAAGCTCCAGGCGCTCGCGGAGGAACTCGGCGGCGACGAGAAGGCGATAGCGGTCCGCTGCGACGTGTCCAGCTGGGACGACCAGCAGGCGCTCGTCCAGGCGGCACTCGACCGCTTCGGCCGGATGGACTCCTACTTCGCGAACGCCGGCTTCGGCGCCGCGCGCGGCTTCCTCGAGGAGTCCGTGGAGCACTGGAAGTCGATGATCGACACGAACGTGCTCGGCGTGGCGCTCTCGATCCGCGCCTCGCTCGGCCATTTCAGGGAGCAGAACAGCGGGCACCTCATCATCACCAGCTCCGTCGCCGGCCGGCGCACGCTCCCCGGCTCGCTCTACTCGGCCACGAAGCACGCGGTGACTGCGATGGGCGAGGCCCTGCGCGCGGAGATCGCGGACACCGACATCAAGATGACCCTCATCGAGCCCGGCATGGTCGACACGCCTTTCTTCGACAACCGCCCGAGCGGAGCGCTTGAGCCCGATGACATCGCCCGGGCCGTGATGTTCGCGCTCACGCAGCCGCCGCACGTGGACGTGAACGAGATCCTGATCCGACCCATCCACCAGCCGTCGTAGGTATAGGCTCCCTCCTGCGGACGCGGCGCCGAAGCGGGTAGGGAGGGACGGACGAGCAATGGACTGGAACGAGATCGAGCGCCTGCGTATCGACGGCTTTACGCCTGCTCGCCGCGGCTACGACCGGCGCGAGGTCGACAAGTTCCTCAGCGCCTTGTTGGACTGGCTCGAGACGGACGCGCCGCAGGACCTCGGAGGAATGGCGGTCAAGCGCAAGTTTGAGCTCGCGGGCAAGTCGACCGCGCAGATTCTGCTGACGACGGAGAACGAGTCTGAAGAGATGCTCCGCCAAACGGAGGAGGAATGCGCGGACCTGCGCGACCAGGCGGAGGCCGCGTCGCGGGAGGTGCGGCGAGCAGCGGACGAGCATGCGGCGAAGGTGCGTGAGAAGGCTGACGAGGACGCCCGCCGCACCGGCGAGGCGGCCAGCGCGAAGGCGAAGCGGCTGGTCGACGAAGGGGAGCGCCGGAGAGCGCAGATCGACGCGGCCATCGTCGAACTGGAGGCCACCCGCCATAGCGCGCTCCAGGAGCTGCAGCACCTCCAAGGCGAGCTTGGCTCGACCATCGAAAAGCACGAGTCCGGGACGCGCTCACGCAAGCGCAACGACGGAGACGTGCCCGAGCGCACCCCGGCGACAAAGCCAGCGGAACCCATCGCCAAGTCCTAGCCGTGCGCGGGATACTGGGTGGGCGATGTCGCAGGAGAACGTCGAGGTCGTGCGGCGGCTGTACTCGCTTCTCACGGACCGAGGCGCCTGGCGGCGGCGCGAGTACGACGACGTGTTCCTTGAATATTGCTCCGCCGACTACGAGCTGATTCCGCCGCCCGCCTATCCCGACGCCGCCACGTCCTACCGGGGCCTCGAAGGCGTGCACCAGTGGGAGCGATTGATCGATGAGATCTGGATCGACTGGGACTTTGAGGCTGAGCACTTCTTCGATGCGGGCGACGAGGTGGCGGTGTTCGTTCGCACATCCGGGACCGCCAGACAAAGTGGGGCGGCGGTCGAGATTTCCGCAGCTCACGTGGTGACGGTGCAGGACGGCCGAGTCACGCGGACCGAGGTTTTCCTTGATCGCCACGAAGCCCTCGACGCCGTGGAGCTGCGGGAGTAGCAACCTGGGTCGTGGTGGCGTCCATGCTGCTGCGTACGCTCTGGCGCGTGACCGTCGAGAGCCCCCGCGTCTACGCACATTTGGACATGGACGCCTTCTACGTGAGCGTGGAGCTGCAGCGGCGGCCGGAGCTGCGCGGGCTTCCGGTGGTCGTGGCCGGCAGTGGGCCTCGGGCGGTCGTCACGACCGCAAGCTACGAGGCGCGCAGGTTCGGCGTCTTCTCGGCCACGCCGGCTGAGCGGGCGCGGCGGCTGTGTCCCGACGCGATCTTCGTCACGCCTGACTTCGAGCATTACCGCGCGCGCTCACGCGACGTGATGGCCGTCCTTCGCAGCCACGTTGAGCGCGTGGAGGTGGTGGGGCTGGACGAGGCTTACCTCGACCTGACGGGGCTCGACCGCCATCGCTCGGCAGCCCGCCGTGTGAAGGATGCCGTGCGCACCGAGACGGGGCTCACCTGCTCGCTCGGCCTCGGGCCCAACAAGCTGGTGGCGAAGGTCGCCTCAGATGCCGAGAAGCCGGACGGGTTCGTGGAGCTCACCGACGAGGAGGCGCGGATCCGCTTCGCCGAGGCCTCCCCCGGGCTCGTGCCTGGCATCGGGCCGAAGACGGTGGCCCGCCTCGGTCAGCTCGGCATCGCAACGCTGGGGCGCCTCGGCACCACCTCGGACGCCCAGCTGTCCGAGTGGTTCGGGACCCGGCTCGGCCCGCATCTCGGAGCGCTGGCCCGGTTCGAGGACGAGCGCCTCATTGAAACCGTGCGGGTGGCCAAGTCCGAATCGCGCGAGACCACCTTCGACCGCGATCTCAACGGCCTCCCCCAGCTCGAGCCGGTGCTCGAGCGGCTCACATCCGAGCTCTGCGAGACCCTCGCCCGCGCGGACCGGCGCGGTCGCACGATCGGGATCAAGGTGCGCTTTAACGACTTCACGACCGTCACCCGCGCCCGCAGCCTCGATGGGGCGGTGAACGAGGCCGAGGCGGTTGGAACCGTCGCTCTCGACCTCCTCAGGCGGCTCGATCCGGCCCGCCCGGTGCGGCTTTTGGGCGTTCGGGTGGCCGGGCTGGATGAGGAGTTGGCCCAGGCCCTGGCCGACGATCAGCTCACCCTGTCGCTCTGATCTAGTCTTGAGCTATGTCCTCCGATCGCCTGACAGGGCTCGACGCGTCGTTCCTCCACCTGGAGGACGGCGCCGCCCACATGCACGTGGCCGGCGTGATGATCTTCGAGGGGTCTCCCCCGCCCTACGACGACCTGCTCGAGGCCATCGAGCGGCGCCTCGGCCTCGTGCCGCGCTACCGCCAGCGCCTCGCCTTCGTGCCGCTCGGCCAGGGCCGCCCGAAGTGGGTCGACGACCCCCATCTCAACCTGCGCTATCACGTGCGCTCGACCGCGCTCCCCGCCCCCGGGTCCGAGCAGCAGCTCAAGGACCTCGCCGGCCGCGTGTTCGCGCAGGCGCTCGACCGCGACAAGCCGCTCTGGGAGATCTGGCTCGTGGAGGGACTCGAGGGCGATCGCTTCGCGATGCTGTCGAAGACCCATCACGCGCTCGTGGACGGCATCTCCGGCGTGGACATCATGTCCGTGCTCTTCGACACCTCCCCCGACCCCGCCGCACCTACCGACACCGGGGAGCGCTGGCTGCCGCGGCCGCTCCCCTCCCCCGTGCAGCTCCTGGGTGAGGCGCTGATGGAGCGCGCCACGATTCCGGGCGAGCTGGTGCGCTCGGTCCGCTCGATCTTCCGCGGTCCGCGACGCGTGGTCGAGGGGCTGCGCGACGCCGCCGTGGGAGTCGGCGCCATGGCCTGGGCCGGGCTCAACCCCGCCCCGTCCTCGCCCTACAACAAGTCGATCGGCCCGCACCGCCGCTACACCTGGGTGCGCGCGAACCTCGCCGACATCAAGGCGATCAAGAACGAGCTCGGCGGCACCGTGAACGACGTGGTGCTGGCCACCGTGGCCGGCGCGCTCGGCAAGCACCTGCGCCGCCGCGGCCACAACACCGATGGCCTCGAGCTGAAGGCGATGGTGCCAGTGAGCGTGCGCGCGGACGTCGAGAGCGGCGCCCTTGGCAACCGCGTGGCGGCGATGATGGCGCCGCTCCCAGTCTGGTGCCAGGACGCGGTCGCACGCCTCGACATCGTCCGCGAGGAGCTGAAGGGCCTCAAGTCCGGCGGCCAGGCGGTCGGTGCCCAGGTGCTCACGGAGCTGTCCGGCTTCGCGCCCGCCACCGTGATGGGTCAGGCCTCGCGCCTGATGTCGCGCCAGCGCTTCTTCAACGTGGTCGTGACGAACGTGCCCGGCCCGCAGCAGCCGCTGTTCCTTGCAGGGCGGCGGATGATCGACCCGTTCCCGATGGTCCCGCTGGCCAAGAACCAGGGCCTCGGCATCGCGCTGCTGTCCTACGCCGGGAGGATCAACTTCGGCCTCGTGGGCGACTACGACGTGATGTACGACCTCGACGACTTCGCGGACGACATCGAGGATTCGCTCGCCGAGCTGGCCGCGGAGGCCGGCGTCGAGCTGACCGTGGCGGCGAACCCCGCCCAGGCGGTGCGTGCGTGAGAGACAGGCTCGCGGAATGCGCGCGCGACCTGGGGATCGAGGTGAAGGTGCAGCGGCTGGGGGCGTCAACACGCACGGTCGCCGACGCCGCGACCGCCGTCGGTTGCCAGGAGGCTGAGATCGCGAAATCGATCGTGTTCGTCGCGGACGGCGATCCGATCGTGTGCGTGGCCTCCGGGAAGCACCGCATCAACGTCGAGAAGGTGGCCGATGCACTCGACGTGGCCGAGGTCCGGCAGGCCCAGGCGGACGAGGTGCGCGCCGCCACGGGCTTCGCGATCGGCGGCGTGCCGCCCTTCGGGCACGATCTCCCGGTCCTCTTCGACGAGGCGCTCCTCAACCACAAGCGCGTCTGGGCGGCGGCCGGCGATCCGCACAGCCTCTTCTGCGTGGACCCGCACAAGCTGGCCGGCTGCGTGAGCGCCCGGATCGTCGATCTGGGCGAGTAGTAGCGGCCTACGGCTCTGCGCGCAGCTGGGGGAAGCTCGTGCCGAAGCCCGGGTACGCGCCCTGCTCCGCACAGCCTGGCCGCGCCACGTCCCGATCCTGGGTGCGGAACACGTACTGGCTGATCAGCGGCTGGAGCTCCGGTGGGGCTGCGCTGTCGGGCGGGCGACTCGCCGTTGAAACAGCCGCGGGAGTCGTAGACCGTCCTGGTCGTGAAGGGCAGCCCCCGCAGGCGCGACCGGGTGGCGGATGCCCTGATGAGGCGGTTCAGACACCCGCACGGGTGAACGTCACGTGCGTGACTCCGCTGGGCGAGGAGGTGGCCTCGACCTCGTAGTCCTGCTCGAGGCCCTCCAGTCCGTCCCAGAGCCGTACGCCTCGGCCGAGCAGGATCGGGACCACCACGGTGTGCATGTGGTCGACGAGCCCGGCAGCGAGGAAGTCGCGGATCATGGTGGCGCCGCCGCCGAGGCGTACGTCCTGGCCGTCCGCGGCCGTGCGGGCCGTCTCGAGTGCCTCGGCAGGCGAAGCGTCGACGAAGTGGAACGTCGTGCCGCCCTCCATCTCGATCGACTGGCGCGTGTGATGGGTGAGGACGAAGACCGGTGTGTGGAACGGTGGGTTGGGACCCCACCAACCCTTCCAGTCCGAGTCCTCGTGCCATCCGGGATAGCCGAACTTCCCGGCACCCATGATCTCGGCGCCGATCCCCGACTCGTGCTGCTGGGCGAAGGCGTCGTCGACGCCGCGGCTACCGCCGGCCTGCCACATCCGGGTGGCGAACATCCACTGGTGCAGCCTTTCGCCGGCGTGGCCGAACGGTGCGTCGAGGCTCTGAGGCTCGCCGGTGCCGAAACCGTCGAGCGAGATGGAGAAGTTGTGGACGCGGGCGAGTGACATTGGTGCTCCTTCGATGCTGATACTCGGGGTCAGCCCCATTGCATGACGTCTAGTGCCAAGTCTGCCCAGATCCTGGCATCACTGGCGTGACGCTGAGCGCGCCGTTCAGGCGGCAGATTGCCGGGCAGGCTCGGCCCCCGTCCGTCTGTACAACCCCGGCCGCCGAATTCTGTACCGAGGGCGAAAGACGGCGTGACGGCTGGATTCGACTATTCGGTCATGGAACCCACGCTCAATGACGCCATCCCGGCGATCGACACCATCTGGGTCATCATCGCGGCGGTGCTCGTCATGTTCATGCAGGTCGGCTTCCTCTTCCTCGAGGTCGGCTTCTCGCGGATGAAGAACGCCGGCACTGCCGTGCCGAAGATCCTCGCGAACTTCTCGATCGCGGCGCTCTGCTACTGGGCCGTCGGATTCGCCCTCGCCTTCGGCGGCACGGGCTGGTTCGCCGGTACCGAGGGCACGTTCCTCGGCACCACCGATCAGAGCGCGTTCCCGGCGATGGAGTTCTCGCAGGCGGTGGTTCCTGCCAAGTTCTTCTTCCAGTTCGTGTTCTGCGCGGTATCGCTGGCGATCGTGTGGGGTACCACCATCGAGCGCATCAAGTTCGGCGCGTACCTGATCTATGCGGTGGTCTTCAGCGCGCTGATCTACCCGATCATCAGCCACTGGATCTTCGGCGGCGGCTGGCTTCAGGCGAACTTCGGAATGCAGGACTTCGCCGGCTCCACGGTGGTCCACCTCATCGGCGCCACCGGCGCGCTGGCGGCGCTGCTGCTGCTCGGCGCCCGCCAGGGCAAGTACGGGGACGACGGCAAGCCGAACGCCATCCCCGGCCATAACATGCCGCTCGTCGGGCTTGCCGTGCTCGTGCTGTGGTTCGGCTGGTTCGGGTTCAACGCGGGCTCCACGCTCGGCGCGATCGGCGGCCGCTTCGCCGATGTGGTGGTCGTCACGCAGCTCGCCGCCGCGGCCGGCGTGCTCGGCGCGATGCTCATGAGCTACCTCAAGATGGGCAAGTTCGACATGAGCATGACCGCCAACGGCGCGATTGCCGCGCTGGTGGCGATCACCGCTCCCTCGGGCTACGTGGAGTTCTGGGCCGCGCCACTGATCGGCTTCGCGGCTGGCGTGATCGTGGTCGCGGCGGTGCTCGCGATCGACCGGAAGCTCGACGACCCGGTCGGCGCCCTGTCGGCACACGGCATCGCCGGCATCTGGGGAACGCTCGCATGCGGTCTGTTCACGAGCCCGAGGCTTGCGGAGCTGAACGCCATCGGGGATGGCGGGCTCTTCTACACCGGCTCCTTCCACCAGCTCGGCGTCCAGGCACTCGGCGTGGGTGCCGCGTTCGCGTCGGTATTCAGCGTGAGCTTCCTGGTCTTCTGGGTGATCAAGAAGAGCCACGGCCTGCGCGTGGCGCCCGAGGAGGAGCGCTACGGGCTCGACATCGTCGAGCACGGCATGTGGGGCTATCCGGAGGCGTTCATGCCCGTCCCGGGATCGGAGTACCGTCCGCCGGCGATGCCGAAGGGCTGGCCACCGCGGCAGCCGGCGCCGGTCACGTTGTCAGCCACCACACGAGTCCAGGAGGGCTAGAGCGCCATGAAGAAGATCGAGGCGATCATCCGCCACGAGCGACTCCAGGAGGTGCAGGACGCGCTCGACCAGCTCGGCGTCTCCGGCCTCACCGTGAGCGAGGTGGTGGGCTGCGGGCGCCAGAAGGGCTACACCGAGCAGTACCGCGGCGTCCAGGCGAACATTTCGCTGCTGCCGAAGATCAAGGTGGAGTCCGTGGTCCCCACGGACCTCGTCGACCGCGCGGTCGAGGCAATCGTCGAAGCGGCCCGGACGGGCAACGTCGGCGACGGGCGAGTGTTCGTCTACCCCATCGAGCAGTCCGTCCGCATCCGCACCGGCGAGAGCGGCGAGGAGAGCGTGCGCCACGAGGAGCCCGTGGGCTGGGGGCACTAGCGAGGGCCGCCCTGGGCGGCCCTCACCATGTGCGTAACTCGGCCTAGAGGCCGCAGG